>NZ_JBUXKW010000004.1:0-695934 GCF_055271655.1 Haloarcula sp. HT12 | reverse complement strand
TACTCGAAGACGGCGCCGCCGGGTTCGGTGATGTACCGCGAGTGGAAGTAGTCCCGATCCTTCGTCGAGGTGGTGATGTAGCCGTTCTCGCGGAGGGTGTCGCTGACTTCGTCCTGTTCCCAGTCGTTGGCCACGCGGTACGCGACGTGGAGATAGGTCCCGATGCCCATTTTCCCTTGAGGAGCGTTGGGCCGGATCAGGACGTCGACGGTGGTGGCACAGGGTGCGTCGCCGGGGGCTTCGTAGCGGATGCGGTCGCCGGCCTGTGGGTGAGTGGCTTCGCCGACGCGGTCCCAGCCCATCGTCTCCAAGACGTCCATCGTCCCGGCGGGGTCGTTGGAGTGCAGAGTCGTGTTAAACATGCCCCGGACGGCGTGTTCTTCGGGGACGTCGTTGCCGTCCGTGTAGGGTTCGATGTCGGACTCGCCGGTGACCAGTTCGAATGGCAGGCCATCAGGGTCGGTAAAGGAGATGGCCGTCTCATCGAACCGTTCTTCGACAGTGTAGTCGACGTCGTGTTCGCCGAAGCGGTCCGTCCAGTAGTCGACGGAGCCTTCCGGAATTGTGAGGCCGACGGCGCTCATCATGCCCTTGCCGACCATGCCCTCTTCCATGGGCATGTTGGTCATCGGGAAGTACGTTACAATGGTCCCGGGGGTGCCGTGTTCGTCACCGTAGTAGAGGTGATAGATCTTCTCGGGGACGTCGAAGCGAACGGTGCGTTTCACGAAGCGCATGCCGAGGACGTTCGTGAAGAAGTCGTAGTTCTCCTGTGGGTCGTCACAGAAGGCTGTCACGTGGTGAATGCCTGGTATCTCTGGCATGGTATGATACAGCACAACGTTGTGATTGATAGTTAATAATACTTTTTATCAGCTAGTAGCGGCCGCCAGTTCGTTTTCGGTGTCGTTTCGTCTGGTCGGGCGAACCCGGACCGACTGTCGCTGGGGACCACTCGGCTATGCCGGTGTCGTCTGTCGTAAGGTCGACTTAGATATCGAGCGAACCGGGTTCATACGCGGGCAGGGGGTCGGTACGATGAACCTCTTCGGGTGCGAAGTCACCGTCGGGCCAGTACTCCGGCGACTCTTCGAGGTTGAACCCGTTGTGTATCTGGACTGCCCCCTCCGGTTCGCCCCACTCGGCGTACTCGATATCTGCACCGTACAGGAGGTCGAATGTCCCAGTCCGCGTCGACTCGGCAATATCTGTGGGGGCAGCGGAGCCCGCAGCCTCGATGGATTGGGCGATGAGTTGCACGGCGGTATATCCGTTAACTTGCGCGTGGTCGAACAAGCCACCGTGTTCCTCGTTGAATGTCGTCGCAATCTCGGCGTATTCGTCGCTGTACATGTCTGTCGAATTGAACGAGGCGAAGGAGTCGCCAATGCTCTCACCGATGGCGTTGTAGTCCGCTTCCATCGGCGTAATCGCCCCGAGGAACAGGTCGACATCAAGTCCGATCTCGTTCATCTGGGGATACAGCGAGCTGACTCCTGCCGGATGACCGGAACCGAGGAACACTTCGATGTCGTCGGAGAACTGCCGCAACAGCGGGACGAAGTCCGTCTCCGGAATGGGCGCTGTGTCGGTCTCGAGGTTGATGCCGTCGGGGAAGTACTCCTCTATCGCGGCGCTATACTCGTCGCCCCAGACTCCGTCCTCGTAAATGACACCGATGTTGTTGTACCCCTCGTCTTCGATAATCTGTGCCTGTGCCCTGCCAACGGTCGGCGTCGCTGGGAGTGCTGTCCGGAACGTGTACTGGGACTCTTGTGGGACGACCTCGACGGCACCGGCCGCGTGCAGGTACATCGGCACTTCGTTTTGTTCGGCGACCCTGCTCGCTTGGATTGCCGCCTCGGATGCGCCCGGGCCGATACCAGCCACCGCGTTGTTCTGTTCGATAGCCTCTGTAAACGAGTTTGCAGCCGCTTGTCCGCTACTTTCGGTGTCCACGCTCTGAATCTCAATCTCGCGGCCCCGGACGCCGCCGTCCGCGTTGATTTGCTCTGCTGCGAACTCCGCGCCTGCCTGGTGACGCGGCCCGTAGACTGAAAACGGGCCGGAAAGCGGCTGCAGTGAGGAAATTACGATCGGCTCGCCGCTGTCGCTGCTGTCGCTGCTGTCGCCGCTGTCGCCGCTATCACCGCCGTTGCTGCTCCCGCCGTTGTCACCGCCATTGCCGGTGAGACAGCCTGCAGCTAACGTCGCTGCCATGCCCGCACCTGTCGTTTTCAAAAACTTACGCCTCTTCGAGCCTGAATGGCTATCTCTGGTCATACTGCTCCTTTCTACCGCGAGACGGCAAGTATTTATAATTTTGTATAATTCCGACATAATATTTGGGAAATATAGATTATCATTGGTGAGGGACAGCCTAATGGTTGGGAAGGTGCAGACGAAAGACGCGGTATCGCGTCCGATGTCGCCTCTTCCAATGCCCTGTTCTTTCCGAGAGCGCCCGGGGTGTCGCAGTCTTGGACGGAACCTGGACGCTGAGCCACTCTTCGGAGAAAACCGAAGCCTCGGAAATCGCACCACGGATGCTCCACTACTCCGATAGCACTGGCAGTTCGATGTGCGTCGGGTACTCGCTGTTGTGATACAGCGTATTCTCGGCGATCTCGACGGTCCTGTCCCCATAGAGTTCCTCTCCCGTGTTCCGATTCACGTCGTACCGGGGGAAGTTTGAGGAGGAGAGGTCTAGCCGGATCCGGTGGCCCTGCTTGAATACGTTCGCTGTCGGGTAGAGTTCGAATTCGTACTCGTAGACTTCTCCCGGCTCGACGAAGTCCGGCTCGGCCCGGTTCCCACGGTATCGAGCACGGCAGATCGAGTCCGTCAGATTGAGTGCGAACCCGTCTGTGAATTCGTCATTTGACGGATACTCGTCGATGAGCTTTGCAGTGAAGTCCGTGTCCGGAGCCGTCGTCGAGGCGTACAACGTCACGCGAATTGGGCCCGCGATTTCGAGGTCCTCGGTCAGTGGTTCGGTCCGGAAGACGACCACGTCATCACGGCGTTCGAGCGGGCCATACGGTGGGTCCGCACCGAACGTCTCCGGCCGCGTCCGCTGGTCGTACCCGCCGCTGCCCGTGATGTTTATCAGGTGGCGCTCTTCGAGTGGGTACTCGAGCAGTGACTCCTCGCGTTGCTCGAAGGTGACATACGACGAGCAGTTCCCGCCGATAGTTGGGACCGGGTCGCTGGGGTCGAACTGGTACGTTGTCTCCGACGATGTCGCTACCGGCACCGTCCGGTCGAGCGAACCACCCGGCTGTGCGTAGAACCGCACCGGCTCGCTCTCGGGGGGCGGCCAGTCAGCTGCCGTTCGCCACTCGCCGCCGTGGTAGAGCCGTCCCTCGGCTTCGCGTGACCCGTCGCCGGTCCCCATCTGGAAGTACTGGACCGGTGGTTCGTCCCATGTCTCCTGCCCCTTGAGGTAGTGGTCGAAGAACCGCAATCGGGTTTCCTGATAGTTCCGGAGACAGTGCGTGCCGAACTCGACTTCCCCGGAGTAGGTCTTGTTCCACGATGAGAGCGGATACTCGTTCCACCCGTGGGTCCACGGGCCCGCGATGAGGAACTGGTCGGACGATTTCCGCTCGGACAGCGCTTCGAAGTTCTTGCAGGTCCCGAGAGTGTAGGAATCGTACCACGCCCCGGAGTACACAGTCGGCACGTCCGCCATTCCGTCGTAGTACGCCTCGGGATTGGTGCCGGGTGCGTTCCACAGGTCGTCTTCGCCGTCTCCAGTCGTGAGCATCTCGAACAGCCACTCTTCGTACTCCGGGAGGTGCTTCAGCGGGGACTGTCCGCGCTGGACTGGCGCCTCAGCGAGGACGTCACGAACGTCGATGTCAGCGAAGTGCTGCTGCAGGTCAAGGTCTCCCAGCACTTGCTTGGCGAAGCCACCGCCGAGCGTGAGCGCCCAGCAGAGCCAGCGCAACTCGAAGGCGCCGTTGTGCCGGAGCGTCGCCTCCCGCCCGTTGGCCGGCCCCTGGTTGACGAACATCGCCTCGAGGTGTGGCGGGTCCTGCGTCGCGAGTCCACTCTGGACCCACGCTCCGTACGAGGACCCTATCGTCCCGACGTTGCCGTTACAGTACGGCCGGTCCGCGAGCCACTCGACCGTGTCGTAGCCGTCCTCGGGCTCGTTGACGAACATTTCGAACGTCCCGCCGCTGTTGAACCGTCCGCGACAGTCCTGAATGGCGACGACGTAGCCGCGCTTCGCGAACCATTCGCCGTGTCGTTCCATCTCCCCCCGCTTGTTGTACGGCGTCCGACTGAGCAGTGCCGGTAACGGTTCTCTGACGGCGTCGCCGTCTTCTGTCGGCCGGTAGATATCCGTCGCGAGTTCGACTCCGTCGCGGGTTTCGACCATCACGTCGAACTGCGACTGTACACCGTACGACGATTCGGAACGCATGGCTCTACGTGTGGCTTACCTGTACTTAAAAATACGCTAGCGCGAGGTCAGCCGAGCAGTTCTCGTGGGTTCTCGTAGACGACCTGGCGGATGTCGGCAACGTCGACGCCCATCCGGTACATCTCGAGGATCGTCCGCTTGAACGCGAAGATATCGCTTCGCAACACGCCGGCGCTGTCCGTCTCGACCAGAATCCTGTCGGGACCATACTCTGCGACGATTTCCGCGACGTCCGTCGGCGAAACCCCGAGGAGCCACGGATAACTGACGGTGAAGCTCAGGTAACAGTCCGTGTTCTCGAGGACGTACGGCGCGATTTTCTTGTCCATGTGCGAGAGCACCATCTGGTCGCCGGGGAGCCCGGCGTCGTCTTTCAGTTCGGCGTCGATCTCGACGGCCTCCCGCTTCGGATAGTCTGATGTCAACACGGGCTCTTGTTGGAGGCTCAGGTCCAGTTCGTACCCCGGAATGTTCCCGCGAATCCGCTCCGGGAACTCGACGTCTTCGAGGTCGGCAGGAGTGTGCAGGATCGCCGGGAGGTCGTGATCGGCTGCGATTTCGAGCTGCCGCCGGGTCACGTCCTTCTGTTCCTCGAGCGACCAGCCGGAGACGTGCTGGGCCTCCGTGAGTCCGATTTCACCGATGGCGGCGACCTCGTCGAGATCGGCGTACTCCGGGATGACTTCCAGCAACTGCTCGTAGTCTTTGACGCGGGCTCCAGTATGGATTCCGATGCCGACTTTCGCATCGAGCAGGTGGGACTGTCGAATCTGCGGGAGTCTGTTGAGCGCATCATCCCAGAGGTAGCGGACGTCTTCGGGCTCGACAGGCTTGTACGGCGTCCAGTAGTACCCTGCGCCCATCATCACCATCGACTCACAGCCACTGAGCGTGAACCTCTCCCGGTCGTTCCAGGAGAGCGTCTGCGCGTGGTTGTGGATGTCGATCCACGGGATGCTGTTCAGCTCTGTGGGGATCGACTCCTCGTCGTCGCCGTGTTCGAGGTCGGTCGGTCGCTGCGTCGGGTATTCGTGGGGCATGCTTACTCAGTGTGCCTACACGTGTTTGTAAGCTCCCCTATTCCGTCGACTCCGACCGTCATTGTGTCCCCGTCCTCTAGGAGAATCTGCGGGTCACGGAAGTACCCGACACCGTCGGGCGTTCCGGTGAATATTACGTCACCAGGTTCGAGCGTAAACGCCCGGCTGCAGAAGGCCACCAGTTCGGCGACTGGGAAGATGAGGTGTTCCGTGTTCGACTCCTGCAGCTGTTCGCCGTTGACCGCCGTCCAGATATCCAGTGACCCGATGTCATCGATTTCCTCGGGCGTGTGGATGTACGGGCCGAGGGGGGCGAACGTGTCGAGGCTCTTCCCGCGAACCCACTGGTCGTCCGATAGCTGCAGGTCCCGGGCGGACACGTCGTTGCCGATGGTGTAGCCCGCGACGTACTCGAGAGCGTCCTCCTCGTCGACGTTGCGTGCCTCGTCGCCGATGACCGCAACGAGTTCGCCCTCGTAGTCGACAGCCTCGGTGTAGTTCGGGTCCCACTCGACCGCCTCGTCGGGGCCGACGATAGTACTCGGGAACTTCGAGAAGACCAGCGGTCGCTCCGGTATCTCCTGGTCGCCTTCCTCGGCGTGGTCACTGTAATTCAGACCGATTGCCACGACCTTCCCCGGATCGGTAATCGGGGCGACTGTCTCGACGTCGTCTTCTGCGTGGAGTGCCGTCCCGGTCTCTTCAGCGTACTCGACTGCTAGCTGGACCTTTCGCTTCCAGTTCCAGCTTTCCAGTACTTCGTGAGTTGTAGCCGGGAGGTCGACACCGGCTTCGCTACCGGCCGCAGGCAGGTCGACGATTCCGTCGTCGATGACAACGCCTGGCCACGGTTCCTCTGCTGCCGTCTCTCTGAATTGTCCGAGTTTCATGTATTGTTACACATCGGTCGTGTGAACGCTTAGAACAGTCCAATACCGACAGCATACGTCCACGTCTCCCCTCCGACTGCCAGAAGCACGAGCGTCCCGCCGAGGAGACCGACGTTCTTGAGGAAGTGGTTCAGTTCGTTCTGGCGGTCATCTCCCTCGAGCGACCAGAAGTCGTGAAACATCGGTGTCGCCACGAGGAGGAAGACGGCGAGTGCGCCTGCCGAGATGACCGGATAGATACCGGCGATGATCCCGATTGACGCCAGCACCAGCAAGACACCCGACGAGATGACTGACAGCGACGGTGCCGGGATCCCTTTGTACTGTGCGTACCCGACGCGTCCCTCGTAGCCTACGAAGTGATTGTATCCATTGTACAGAAAGAGGGAGCCGAGCAGGATTCGACCCACGAGCATGAATTCTCCTTCGAGCGCCATTATCGGCTCCCTCCGAAGACTGTGCCATTTGCACGGACTGCGACAGTAGTACTTGTGAACATCATCGTTCGATACTCAGGGTCGGATGATAGGCGTTTTGCATATTGTCATATGATTTTAACGTATGAGAGGGAATGCCACTCTCACTCGAAGCGTCCTACTGAGAACGTCTGTTCTCCGTGGTGCTCACCCGCCGTAACCAACGGCAGCATAGCCAAGTCTGTCACACTGTCGTTTATTACATCATCGGTGTTAAGTACGCTCACGCGGTACCGTGTGGCAATGCGACTCGGACAATACAGCACGGACGAGACGGAACAGGTCTGGTGTGGGACACGCACGGCTGACGGCACAGTTCTCGATCTTCACGCTGCCGGCGACGCTATCGGTGTCGAGATTCCACGTCGGCTGTCGGCAGTGCTTGAGACGTGGAACTGGCAGGAGCGGGTTGCCCTCGTCACGGAGTATGCGAGCGAGACAGACGAACATCGATACACTACCGATGAAGTGACCCGGCATGCACCGGTCGACGACCCGGAGAAAGTGGTCTGTGTCGGCCTGAACTACGAGGATCACGCCGAGGAGGGCGACAATCCGATTCCCGACGAACCGGTTCTCTTCTCGAAGTTCCCGACGACCGTGCGCGGACCAGACGATGAAATCACCTGGGATCCGGACTATACAGAGCAGGTGGACTACGAGTCCGAACTCGTCGTCGTTATCGGCGACGAGGCACGACACGTCGACGAGGAAGACGCGAGAGACTACGTAGCCGGCGTGACGGTCGGGAACGACGTGTCCGCCCGGGATCTCCAGCACAGCGACGGGCAGTGGGTCCGTGGGAAGAGCCTAGACTCCTTCGCGCCGACGGGCCCCGAACTGGTCACCCTCGACGAGGTCGAGGATGTCCACGATCTGAATATCTGGACCGAAATCGACGGCGAGCGACTGCAGGATTCCACGACGGCAAACCTCAGTTTCGATATCGACACGCTGGTCTCGTTCTGCAGCCAGGCGTTTACGCTGAAGCCTGGCGACCTCCTCTTTACGGGGACACCGCCTGGTGTCGGCGTCTACCGCGACCCACCGGTACTCCTCGACGACGGGACGACGGTCACCGTCGGCGTCGAAGGCGTCGGTGAACTCACGAACACCTGCCGACACGAGTGATCGGCTGAAAAACGTGGATTGATCCTGTTTTCCTCGCTTGAAATGGGAACCGTTCCCCGAGTACGCTACACTCTACTTCAGTGCTGACTCCAGGTCAGCACCGACGTCGGCGAGTGCCTCCTGCGAGGGGTCGAACTCGAACGGTGCCGCCGCCATCTGGACGAACGCGTGAATCACGTCGTCGTAATGGTAGTGTGACACCTCGACCCCAGCCTCTTGGAGTCGCTCGCCATAGGCGATCCCCTCGTCACGGAGCGGGTCGAACCCACCTGTGACGAGTGTCGCGGGTGGGAGGTCGCTCAGGTCGGCAGCCAGGAGTGGCGACGCATAGACGTTCATCCGGTCGATGTCGTCTTCGAAGTATTGCTCGTCGAACCACGCCAGGTCCTCGGTTGTGATGAAGTAGCCGTGGCCGTTCTCATCGATGGATTCCCAGTCCTGATCGGCAGAGACAGGTGGGTACAGCAGGACCTGCTGTGCGATGGACGGTCCGTTCCTGTCCCGTGCCATTTGCGAGACGACGGCAGCGAGGTTCCCACCGGCGGAGTCGCCGGCGACGGCCAAGTTGTCAGTATCAAGGCCGTATTCGCTCCCGGATTCGGCTACCCATTCCGTTGCCGCGTACGCGTCTTCGACGGCTGCTGGGAATGGATGTTCGGGTGCGAGTCTGTACTCGACGGCGACGACACCGATCTCGACGGTGTTTGCGATCCGTCGACAGAACTCGTCGTGACTGTCGAGGCTTCCGGAGACGAAGCCGCCACCGTGGAAGAACATCGTGACCGGGAACGGCTGGTCTCCCTCCGGGAGGTAGATGCGAACGTCGAGGTCACCACCCGGTCCGTCGATTGTCTCGTCGATTACCTCTCCGACCGGTTCCGATTCCTCGACCGAGAAGACGTCGGCTGTAATCGCCCGTACTTCCTCGACGGGGAGTTCGTGGAACGCCGGTGCGTCTTCCGTCTCTTCCATGAACGCCTGTAACTGCGGATGTGGTTCTTGGGCTCGCATCACGTTAACAAATATCCTCCTCCGTTATATAAATCAAGGTGCAACTTGACGCTTCCAGAACTGGATTCTTCTGTGAGCTACTGACAGGACAGCAAAGAATACGACGCGACGTTAGAAACCCGACCGTCGCAAATCAGTTAGTGTCGAGCGGTGGGAGCATTTCGGCGATGCGTTCGACGTCGACTTCGAGCCAGTCGGGGGCTTTGAGTTCCTCGCCATAGTTTTCGGGGTCTTGGTCGATGTCGAAACCGGGGCCGTCGGTGGCATACTCGAAGACGGCGCCGCCGGGTTCGGTGATGTACCGCGAGTGGAAGTAGTCCCGATCCTTCGTCGAGGTGGTGATGTAGCCGTTCTCGCGGAGGGTGTCGCTGACTTCGTCCTGTTCCCAGTCGTTGGCCACGCGGTACGCGACGTGGAGGTACGTGCCGATGCCCATTTTCCCTTGAGGAGCGTTGGGTCGAATCAGGACGTCGACGGTCGTGGCACAGGGTGCGTCGCCGGGGGCTTCGTAGCGGATGCGGTCGCCGGCCTGTGGGTGAGTGGCTTCGCCGACGCGGTCCCAGCCCATCGTCTCCAAGACGTCCATCGTCCCGGCGGGGTCGTTGGAGTGCAGGGTCGTGTTGAACATGCCTCGGACGGCGTGTTCTTCGGGGACGTCATTACCGTCCGTGTAGGGTTCGATGTCGGACTCGCCGGTGACCAGTTCGAATGGCAGACCGTCGGGATCTGTGAACGCGATTGCGGTTTCGTCGAAGCGTTCTTCGACAGTGTAGTCGACGTCGTATTCGCCGAAGCGGTCCGTCCAGTAACTGACCGACCCTTCGGGGATAGTCAGACCGACGGCGCTCATCATGCCCTTGCCGACCATACCCTCTTCCATGGGCATGTTGGTCATGGGGAAGTACGTTACAATGGTCCCGGGGGTGCCGTGTTCGTCACCGTAGTAGAGGTGATAGATTTTCTCGGGGACGTCGAAGCGAACGGTGCGTTTCACGAAGCGCATACCGAGAACGTTCGTGAAGAAGTCGTAGTTCTCCTGTGGATCGTCACAGAAGGCTGTCACGTGGTGAATGCCTGGTATCTCTGGCATGGTATGATACAGCAACCCCTACAGAAGACACGTAAAAAATACTTTTTGTTGGCCTTTTGGTTAGTTCTCGGTATATTCACCGAGCGGGGCCGTTCAACATTGATTGGCCAGCTCGTGTGCCGTACTGACGGCAGTTCACTGCGTGTAGACGCCATCGGGGTCGAGTTCGTTCCGGATGAGGTCGATTTCTTCTTCACCCGGTGGCTCCGTCTCGACGATATCAGGCCCGAACTGCAGGTTCCAGCCGGTCGCTTCCTGGACAGCATCCTCGGTGACGCCGGGGTGGACCGAATCGAGGTACATCTCGCCGTCGTCGAACCGCATGACTGCCTTGTCGGTGATGACCGCGTCAGGACCGCCGCGCAGGCCCAACTCTTCCCGGGTCGTTTCTCCGTCGATGTACCCGGGGCTCGTGACGAAATCGACTTCCTCGGGGAAGCGACGCTGGGTGTGTGGTGTGATGATTATTGTGCGGTGGGTGTTGCTGGCTATTTCGCAGGCCCCGCCGCTTCCAGGGAGCCGGACTTTGGGGTCGTCGTAGTCACCGATGACTGTTGAATTGATGTTGCCGTAGCGGTCGATCTGTGCGCCGCCGAGAAAGCCGACGTCGATGCGACCGGCCTGGAGATAGTAGCCGAAGCCCTGAATCATCGGGACGATGCTCTGGGCGTCGGTGGCGAGCACCGGATCGCCGATGGACAGCGGGAGCTTTGAGGGGTTCGAATCGATGGTCCCCGACTCGTAGACCATCTCAAGATCTGGGGCGTGGGTCTGTTTCGCCAGATTGCAGGCGAGGTTCGGGATGCCGACCCCGACGAGCGTCGTGTCGTCGTTCTGGAGTTCCTGTGCTGCCCGCGTTATCATCAATTCAGTGTCCGTGTAGTCTGACATCGTCAGTACTCTCCCATGTCGATAGGTGTTCCGTAGCTCGTCTGTGGCTGCAGGTCGAGGAACCGCTCGACCTCGAGTTTCTCCAGGTATTCCGTCCGGTCATCGACGCCATAGACCCACTCTTCGAGCCATTCTTTGGTTGATTCGTGGGTCTCTGTCTGCCGGTCCCACGCGAGGTACGCTTCGTTGTCTCTGTCGTAGTAGCCCTGTGCGTAGGAGGGGTGTGAGCCATAGGGCTCCTCGACGACGTGGTCGACAACGGTCTGGGGGATGAGCGTCCGGTTGGGATCGCTCCGGATAACTTCAGTGTCGACGAGTTCCTCGACGCTTAAGATGACAGTGTCCGCGGCGAAGGCCGCCTCGACCATCTCACCGACGATACCCCATAGCTGGGCGCTCCCCTCGGTATCGGCCCGCTGGGCACGAACGACCGCGACATCTGGGTTCAGCGGTGGCACCACCGGAATTTCTCCCGGCGTGTCGCCAAAGGGGTTCTCGACGAACTGGATATTATCGTTGTGCTCCGGGTAGTCCGACCCGATGAACGTCCGAAGCGGGAGGAACGGGAGATTCTGCGCGCCCGCTGCGAGTCGCGAGACGAGGCCGAAGTGGGAGTACTCGTCGATATCAAGTTCGGTCGGAACACCGTCTTCGATCGCACGCCGAAAGGCGCGGAGACTACCGACGCCGGGGTTGCCTGCCCAAGAGAACGTGACGCTGCTGGCACAGCCCGCGGCGATCATCTGGTCGTAGATGAGGTCCGGCGTCGCCCGCGCCAGCGTGAGATCGCTGTATCCCTGTCTGATTATTTCGTGCCCGGCAGCGAATGGGATGAGGTGGGTGAAGCCACCGAGATAGACTGATTGTCCGTCCTCGATAGCCGCCGACACTGCCCCTGCCATGTCTGTCACCTTCGTCATGTTATCGACTCCATTAGTACCGTTGGCCAGCCGTCTGCGAACACCATAGTTGACGGTATCTTTTCTGGTACAATAAACCTCGGGGGCTGACCCGACCGTTCGGTGCTTACGCCGTTCCGACGAGAAGGATGCGGAGATCGTTGACGTTTGTTCCGGTCGGGCTGGTCCGCAATGGGCGTCCCGCTCGCTGAGATTCCCCGAGAGCGTGTTCGTGGCAGTCGCTCCGGCTGAGGTAGCATTCCCTATCGTGCTGGCGACGAACTGCGAGGCGGGAGCAGATCAGGGATCGGGAAGCGCTACTGGGATTCGGAACCGATCAGGGACCGCCGGTGTTGACCCACCCGCCGTCGACGAGAATCCCCTCTGCTGTGACGTACGACGAGAGGTCGCTGGCCAGGAAGACGGCGACGTTCCCGATGTCTGCCGGTGTCCCGAGCCGGTCGAGCGAGGTTTCGGCTGCCCGGGCACGGGCTGCCTCCTCGGGGTGGTTTTCGGCCAGCCCCGTTTCGTCGGTAAAGCCGGGTTGGATTGCGTTCACCCGGACGTCCGGCCCGAGCAGTTCCGCGATGCCGAAGGTCATCGACTTCATCCCACCTTTCGCGGCGCTGTAGAGGATAGACCCGGGCTCGACGAATCCCTGCTCCGCCGCCGTGCTGGCGATGTTGATGATAGAGCCGCTGCCGCGTTCAACCATCCGCTCGCCGGCGGCCTGACAGCCGTAGTACGCACCCTTGAGATTTATGTCGACGAGCGTTGCGAAGTCCTCGTCGGTTGTCTCGAAAAACTCGACCGGGTGGACGATGCCGGCGTTGTTGACCATCACGTCGATGCCGCCGAACTCTTCGGCCGCGTCGACCGCCCCGACCAAATCGTCGTAGTCGGTCACGTCGCAATCGACGAACAATCCACGGGAGTCGGTATCGTCCTCGATGGCCTCGAGCGTCGGCGTGGTGTTTGCCGTGTTCGGGGTGTCCTGAATGTCAGCGACGACGATGTCGGCGCCGTGGTCGGCCAATTGCAGTGCGATTCCGCGTCCGATACCGCTCGCACCGCCGGTGACGACGGCGGTCTTGCCGGTCAGAAGGTCTGACATACGTTCACAATCCATTGGTTCAGGTATTAAAACTACGGTCGCAGTACCCCGGTCGTGTTTAGTTAAGCGTGAAAAGTGAGGCGGGAGAATTTCTTGGTGCTCTATGCCAGAAATCGCCCGCCTCAGCGGTAGTAGAGACTGGATTGATTTGGATTTTGTGGAGCGCGAGCGGACACCCGAGCCAGCGATGGCGTTGGGTATTCAATCGCATGTTGCGGGCCTTTCGCTGTCGAATACCGTCGAATTACTCGATTGTCTGGGTGTCCAACGCAGTCGGAAAGCCATTCACGATTGGGTGCAGAAAGCCGATTTACAGCCCAAATCTGGACAATCACCGAATCAGATCGCGCTCGACGAAACGGTGATTCGGATCAACGACGACCAATTCTGGCTGTACGCTGCCGCCGATCCTCAGTCGAACAAACTGCTTCACATCCGGTTATTTGCGACAACTACGACCACTCTTACAGAAATTTTCTTGCGCGAACTGCGTCAAAAGCACGATGTCGAATCCGCCGTGTTTCTCGTGGATGGCGCTCAACACCTCCAAACTGCGCTTCAACGAGCCGGGCTCCGATTTCAGATGTGTCGCCACGGAAATCGAAACGCTGTCGAACGAATTTTCCGAGAACTGAAACGACGAACCTCGTCGTTTTCGAATTGCTTCAGCCACGTCGAACCGAAAACAGCCGAAAAGTGGCTCCAGAGTTTCGCTCGCTGGTATAATGCTCCAAACTAAACACTACCAGTACCCCGACGAAAACATCTATGGGCTCCCGTTTTGTTATACAGTAGCATGGTAACGCACACTATCGACGGTGCCGACGGGGTCTCGCTGGCAGTTGAGGAGGTCGGAAGCGGCCGGCCAGTCGTCTTGATCCACGGCTACTCGCAGAGTCGGCTGTCGTGGCGCAACCAGTTCGAGTCCGATCTGACGGAAGACTTCCGGCTGATCGCACCGGACAACCGTGGCCACGGAGAGTCGGACAAGCCACATGATGCCTACGAAGACTCGGACCTGTGGGCACGGGACCTCGACGCGGTGTTCACGGAACTCGATGTCGACGACGCTATCTTGGTGGGTTGGTCCTACGGCGGGCTGGCCGTTCTCGACTATCTCGAGGCCTTTGGCACCGACCGGGTCGCCGGGCTCAACCTCGTCGGCGGCGTCTCCGAGATCGGGACAGCGGCCGGCAACGCGCGCCTCGGGCAGTCGTACCTCGATCTCATGGAGGGATTCGTCTCGACCGACGTTACGGAGAGCGTCCGGACCTTACAGGAGTTCGTCGATCTCTGTGTCTACGACGATCTCTCATCGGCCGACCGGGCCTACATGCTCGGATACAATGTCGTCGTGCCGCCCCGCGTCCGAGATAGTCTGCGGGACCGAACCGTGCGACACGATTCGACGCTCGCCGCCCTCGACATCCCGGTCCTGATCGTTCATGGCGAAGAAGACGCCGTCATGCTCCCAAAATCCGCGCGGGAATACGAGGCCCTCGCTGACGACGCGACACTGTCTATGTATCCGGAGACTGGCCATACGCCGTTCTGGGAGTCGCCAGACCGGTATAATCGTGACCTCCGGCAGTTCGCACGCGACCTGTAGGGCAGAATCTTTTTTACTCCGGTCGGCGGGATGGTAGTGTATGCCACCACTACCGATCACGAGAATCGAGACCGTCGGTGAGCGGACCGTCGCCATCGAAGTCGAGACGCCGGCGGACTTCGAGGCCTATCCGGGCCAGTTCGTCCTCGTTCGGGCGACCGTCGACGGCGAGGAGGAGACGGGCTACTACACGATATCCTCGCCGGATGTCGCCGGGTCCTTTGAGATGACCGTCGCAGTCGATCCCGACGGGACGCTCGGCCCCTGGCTCGTCGAGCGGACGCTCGGAGAGGAGATTACGGTCGAGGGTCCGTTCGGGGATATACAGTATACCGGAGAGAGCGACGCGTTCGTGTTTGCACGCGGGCCGGGCATCGGGCCAGCAGTCGGTATCGCTGAACGGGCCCGAGAGTTCGGCCACGACGTGACTATCGTCCACAGCGGACCCAACCCACCCCACGGGAAGCGGCTCGCTATGCTGGAAGACCGCGGCGCGACCGTCATTCGCTCGAAAGACCTCGACTCGACTGTCGAGTCACTGTCCTTCGAATCGGTTCCCACCTACGTGTTCGGTTTCCAGGATTTCGTCGACGAGACGAAGGCGGCACTGACTGCTGCCGGCATCGACCTCGGCGCCGTCGAAATCGAGAGCTTCGGTCCAGCCTGACCACAGCACACCGCGCTTTCCCGAACTGTCGTTTCGCTCGGGTTGAGAGCGGAGCGCGACCCTCCTGATGGAAACTGTTTTACTCCCAGGACGTACAGGTCAGTGCTATGCAAGACGTATACGTCGTCGGAGCGGCGCAATCCGACTTCGGTGCATTCCCGGAGGAATCGTACCGCTCGCTGTTCGCGACGGCCTTCGAACACGCGCTCGACAGTGTGGACGGCCAGCTCGACCGAACTGACATCGATGAGGCGTTCCTCGGGACGCTCGGCGTCGGCGGCCGCCAATTGGGGCTGAGCGCGCCGAGCGTCACCGAGTACGCGGGGCTCGACGGGACATCCGCGACCCGCGTCGAGAACGCTTGCGCGGCTGGGGGCTCCGCCCTGCGCCAGGCGGTCCAGTCAATCCGTGCTGGTATGGCAGACGTCGCGCTGGCTGGCGGTGTCGAAATCATGACTGACATGAGCGGCGATCGGACCCGCTACTGGCTCGGCGTCTCTGGCGAGACCGAGTGGGAGCGAATGGCCGGGACGACCTTCGCGGGCGTCTACGCACAGATGGCCGACGCTCATATGGGCAAATACGGGACGACGCGGGAACAACTCTCCACCGTTGCCGTGAAGAACCACAAAAACGGTGCGAAAAACCCCCACGCACACCTCCGATTCGAATGCTCACTGGAGGACGCCGTCAACGGGACCGTCGTTGCAGACCCCCTGAACCTCTATGACTGCTGCCCGACGTCCGACGGGGCGGGCGCAGCCATCCTCGCGAGCCGCGAGGTTGCCGAAGAGCTGACCGACGAACCGGTCCGAATCACCGGGAGCGGCCAGGCCAGCAGCCGTGTCGGCCTGTTTCAGCGGCCGTCCTTGACAAGTATTCCAGCCTCACAGGGGGCCGCCGAGGAGGCCTACGACGACGCTGGCATCGGTGCCGAAGATGTGGATTTCGCCGAGGTTCACGACTGTTTCTCCATCGCGGAGCTTCTCGCCTACGAGGACCTGGGTTTCTGTGCCCCCGGCGAGGCCGGTGCGTACATCGAGAGTGGTGCGACCGAGCCCGATGGGGAGCGGCCGGTGAACCTCTCCGGTGGCCTCAAGTCCAAGGGCCACCCCATCGGCGCAACGGGCATCGGCCAGGCCGTGGAAGTGTTCAAACAGCTTCGGGGTGAGGCGGGCGACCGCCAAGCCGACGGGCTCGAACGCGGGCTTACGCACAACGTTGGTGGCTCCGGCGGCGCCGTTGCCGTCCACGTCTACGAGGGGGGATGGGCATGACCGCAATTGAGAATGTCGGCTCCTACCTGCCGACCTACCGTATCACGGCCCAGGAAATCGGCGAGGCCTGGGACGGGTTTCGCGCCCGTGGCATTCAGGAAAAGCGTGTCCCTGGCGCCGACGAGGATGCAGTGACGATGGCTGTCGCGGCCTGCAAGGACGCGCTTGCCGACGCATCGGTTGACCGAGACTCACTGACGACGCTGAGTGTGGGAACGACGACGCCGCCGCGGGAGGAGGGTGACATCGGGACCACTATCGCCGAAATTCTCGGGCTGGAGGACGATGTCGAGGTGTCGGTCCACACGCAGTCGACTCGTGCCGGAACGCGAGCACTACTGGCGGCAGTTCGGGCCGACGATCCGGCGCTGGCGGTGGCGGCAGACTGCCCGCGCGGGGATCCAGATGACGCAATCGACCACGCTGCGGGCGCTGGCGCAGTCGCCGCCGTGACCGGTGACAGCGGCCCGACCGTTCGAGAGACCGCGAGTTACACCCGTGAATTCCCCGGTACAAGGTTCCGGCAACGGGGATCCGAGTCCGTCGAGACGTACGACGCGACTGCCTACGAACGCGAGGCGTACACGTCGACCATCGACAGTGCGCTGGGGGCACTCGACGACGTGCCCGCCGCGCTCGCACCGACCGCGCCGGACGGGAGTCTTCCGGGACGCGTCGGCAGATTGGTCGACGACGGTTCTGTCTATCACCTCGCTGCGGAACTCGGGGACACCGGCGCAGCGAGCCCGCTGTTCGGCCTCCTGGCTGCGTGGGAGGCAGGCGAGGAGACCACGGCAGTGCTTGGCTACGGCGCAGGGGCGTCTGTCGACGCAGTCGTGGTCGAGGGAACGCTTGATGTTGACTGGGCGCGCCCAGCGACAGATATCTCCTACCCGGAGTACCTCCGAAAACGTGGACACGTGCTGTCGGAGGGGGGTGACCACTGATGGGGGCGTACCTGAGTGTCCCGACGTGGTGGCGCAACCTCGACGGCCGGTACCGGCTAGTCGTCGGCGAATGCGGGGAGTGTGGTGGGTACACGTTCCCGGCTGAAGGGGCCTGCGTCGAGTGTAACGCCATCGATGCGCTGACTCCGGTTGAGCCCGAAGGTACCGGAACGGTGGTCGCACAGACGATCATCGAGAGCGGTGCGCCGCCGGAGTTCACTACCCTGCTCGACGCCGAAGGGGCAATCGGCGTCGTTCTCGTAGAACTCGATGAAGGTGTCCGCGTCCCAGGCATGCTGACGGACTGTGACCCACACGATATCGGGCGCGGCGACCGCGTCACAGCGGTCGTGCGCCGCATCTACGAGCAGGAAGGCATCACCCGGTACGGCGCGAAGTTCCGGCCGGATTGACGCATGATACCAGTCACCAAAAAGTATAAGAAACGCCTCGTCACACAACTGATTAGGATCCGATAGATTATGGTCGCCAATACACTCGTACGCATAGGTGCATTAGCAGTTGATGGGCTGAGCCTGGGCCTCCTGTACGCGATGCTGGGCCTCGGAATCACGCTCGTCTTCGGCCTCGGTGGCATCCTGAATCTGGCGCTGGGCGTTTTCACCGTTATCGCCATCCTGCTCGTCGTCGAACTCACTGCGAGCCTCCCGGTCGCAATCGCAGCCGTGTTCGCAATCGCAGTTACCGGCGGTTTGGGAATGGCTCTCGAACGGTCAGTGCTGCAACTGGTCTACCGCTCCGAAGGCGACGAACGGCTCCTGCTGGGTATTTTCACGACGCTTGGCCTCTCAATCGCTCTTCAGGGTGCGCTTTCGCTTCGCTACACCGGTGAGTTCGCCGTCCCAGTGGAGATCCCCTCCATCGAGGTCTTCGGTGCGTTCATCCGGGGAAGTTCCATCGTCATCATCGTTCTCTCGCTGGTGATTCTGCTCGCGATGTACCTGTTTTTCAGCAGAACCTACACTGGGCTCGCGACGCGGACCATCATGCAAGACGAAACCGGCGCGGTCTACTGCGGTATCGACACGAGCCGGATGCGGACGTTCGTCTTCGTGTTGAGCATCGTCATCGCCGCCGCCGCGGGCGTCCTCTATGGGCTCTCCTTCGAGACGAACGTCGCCGGGGCGTTCAACCTGACCATCACTGCGGTTATCGTCTCCATCGTCGGCGGCGTCACGAGTATCCTCGGTGTGGTCGTCGCGGGCGTCGGTCTGGGAATCCTCACGACGTTCCTGAGCGCGTATCTCGGTTCGTATATCTCGACGATTGCGCTGTTTGGGGCCGCGATTGTCACTCTGGTCCTCAAACCGGAGGGAATCCAATGAACCGGAACTGGTATTACCTTCTACCTGTCGCCGCTGTTCTCGCGGTCATTCCACCCGCCTTCTTCGCACCGGGAGAGACCTACCTCGCGCGTGTCTTTATTCTGATGGTCCTCTATGCCATCCTCACGACGGCACTGAATCTCGTCTTCGGTCACACGGACCAGTTGCTTCTGTTTACGGGTGCGGTCGCAGCCATCGGGGCCTATACGACAGCGTTGACGGCACAGTGGCTCGGAATCTCGCCGTGGTTCTCACTCCTTCTCGGTGCGTTGCTTGCGGGTGTTGTCGGTGTCGTCGTGACCTACGTAGCAGCGATTCGAGAGCTCACCGTCATCGTCATCTCGATTCTGACCCTGGCGCTGCAGTTCTCTATCATTGAACTGGTCAACAGCCTCCGAGACATTACCGGCGGCGTCACGGGGTTACCCTTCGATGGGCTCACGATCTCGCCGCTGGTGAACCTGCCGTGGTTCACCGAAGATATCGTCCTCTTCTACACGCTCGGCGTCGTGCTGCTCGGCACGCTGGCGGTCTACCAGTACTTGATGAACACCCGATATGGATTGGCCTTCGAGATGATTCGCCAGGACGAGACTGCGGCAAAGTCGGTCGGTCTGAACGCCGTGAAGTACAAAGTCATCGCCGGCTTTGTCGCCACGTTCGCCATCGGTCTCGTCGGGCCATTCTTCGCGCAGCTCTCCGGGTTCGTCTCTCCGGGGACGTACCAATTCAACAACATCGACGTGCTCATCCTCATCATGCTCATCGTCGGTGGCCTCCGGACGATGTACGGCCCGCTCGTCGGTGCAGCCATCATCATCCTGCTGAACGAGCAACTCCGGTCGTTTGCCGAGTTTCGCTCCATCCTGTTCGGCATCCTGCTCGTCGTCCTGTTCCTGTACTTCCGTGACGGGGTCGTGCCGTTTGTCGATGAGTACCTCGACAAGTGGGATGTCAAACGACGCGCACAGGGCCTGATGCCGGGTTCGCGGGCACCAGAGCGATAGCGTTGCTTCGTCTGGCAGACAGTTTCCGATACTACATCGGGGTTTGTCGCCGAAGGCCGTACAGCTTCACCCGCTCAGGTAGCTTTCCTTGACGTGGTCGCTCTCGAGCAGTTCGGTTCCGCTTCCCTCCGTTGCGATGCGACCGTTCTCGAGGAGGTACGCCCGGTCCGAGAGGTCCAATGCCCGGTCGACGTGCTGTTCGATGAGAATCACGGTCGTGTCCTCGCTAATCTCCTCGATTTTGTCGAATACGCGCTCGGCTAACTGTGGTGCAAGCGCGCCGGAGGGCTCGTCAAGCGCCAGTATCTCCGGCTGTGCCATGAGGCCACGACCGATGGCAAGCATCTGCTGCTCGCCGCCGCTGAGAGTGCCGGCCTTTTGCTCCCGGCGGTCGTCGAGCACCGGGAACATGTCGATGACTTCCTCGAAGGTCACCCTGAACTGCTCGCGTTCCGTATAGGCGCCCATCTTGAGGTTTTCGTAGACAGTGAGGTCGTTGAACAGGTTCCGCTTCTCGGAGACGTGGACGAACCCTTCTTCGACGATTTTGCTGGGAGACAGTGCTGTCGCCTCTTTCCCGAACAGTTCGATGCGGCCACTGGTCGGTCTGAGAACGCCCGACATCGACTTCAGAAGCGTCGTTTTGCCGGCACCGTTGGGGCCTACGATGGCGACGACGGAGTCGTCGTCCCGGATCTCCAGCGAGAGGTCCCACAACACCTGTAGGTCGCCGTAGTGGACGTTGATGTCGTCTACTGTGATCATGTCAGGCCTCCGCCCCACCGAGGTATGCGTCCGCCACCTGTCGGTTCTGCTGGATCTGACTCGGCGGTCCCTCAGCGATTTTCTGTCCCTGGTTGAGAACGATGATCCGGTCGGTCGAGTTCATGATGGCGTCCATGACGTGTTCGATCCAAAACACCGAGATGCCGAACTCGTCGCGCGTCCGTTGGAGATTTCTGGAGAGCTCGTCGAGTTCCGTCGGCGTGAGTCCGCTTCCGATTTCGTCGACGAGGATGAGCTTCGGTTCCGAGGCGAGCGCGCGAGCGAGTTCGAGTTGCTTCCGGTGGGCGATTGTGAGGCTGCTGGCGTCCTCGTTGGCCTTGTCTTTGAGACCGATGAACTCGAGATATTCCCACACGTTCTCGCGTTCTTCCGCGAGCGAACCCGAATCCTCCTTGCCGAACATCGCCCCTGCGAGGACGTTGTCGACTACCGTCGACTCGTTGAAAGTCCGCGCCGTCTGGAACGTCCGCGTGATACCCTGGCGTGCGATTTCGTGGGGTGCCTTCCCGACGAGCTCTGTCCCGTCAAACGTAATCGACCCCTTCTCGGGTGTGTATACGCCAGCGATGGAGTTGAACAGGGTCGTCTTCCCGGCGCCGTTGGGCCCGATGAGGCCGACTATCTCGCTGTCGTCGATACTGAGGTCTACGTTGTCGACGGCGGTGAGGCCGCCGAACCGTTTGGTCACTCCGCTAGCTGTTAACATAGACTGCCATATCCCGCATGCCAACATAAAACATAGGGTCCGTAGCCTGTTCTCGCAGGAACTGCCGCCTGTCGACGTACGATTTCCCGCGCTCTGACGGGCCGAGACAGCGGGAGGTCTCATGTTCGTGCACCCGGAAGAATTAATGGGAAACCCGAAATTGAGTACGGTGTGACGTACGAGACCCCGCTCTCGCGAGAGACACGAACAGTCGTATCACCGAGTAGCGTCGTGGTCGGTGCCGGCGCTGTCGAGCAAGTCGGCGAGTACGCCGTCCGTCACGGGACCACTGCGTTGCTCGTTGCGACCGACCAGATCTTCGAATTCCACGGCGACAGGGTCATCGATGCACTCGACGCCGCCGGCGTCGAATCTGTCACCTACACTGACGTCAGGCCAGACCCGACGGTCGAGAACATCGAGTCAGCATACGAACTGTGGAATCGCCACGAGTGCGATGTCATCGTCACGCTTGGTGGCGGGTCGTCGATTGATACGGGCAAGGGAGTCGGTATTCTCGCCAGTAACGACGGCCACATCCGTGATTTCGGCGTCGACAGGGCCGGCTATGAGGGCGTGTCCGAGCCGACGCCGCCGCTCATCGCCGTCAATACGACCGCCGGGACCGGGAGCGAGGCGACACGGTCGGTCGTCGTCAGCGACGAGTCGACGTCAACGAAGTTCCTCATCGTCTCGGAGAATGTCGTTCCAGATGTTGCCATCGAGGACCCGGAGCTCACCGTCTCGCTGCCCCGTAGCCACACTGCCTTCACTGGCATCGACGCGCTGACTCACGCTATCGAAGCCTACGTGTCGGTCAACGCCTACGACATCCCCGATGGCTATGCCGAGGAGGCCATGGAGCGCATCGCCCGTTCGCTGCCCGTCGCCTGGGCCAACGGCGACGACCTCGACGCCCGCGCGGACATGCTCATCGGCCAGCTCCAGGCCGGTCAGGCCTTCACCAACTCCTCTGTCGCACTTGTCCACGGGCTCGCGCGGCCGCTGGGCGCACAACTTCACATACCGCACGGCCTGGCGAACGCGCTCATACTGCCCTACGTGGTCGAGTTCTCCGCGATGGCCGCGCCGGAAAAGTACGCGACGGTTGCTCGCATCCTCGGTGTTGCTGACGAGTCGGATAACACCCGTGAGGCCGCGGACAAAGCTGCCGAGGGGATTCTTCAGCTCTGTGAAGACCTGGACCTCACCGGCTACCTCGACGACTTCGGCGAGGTCCCGTCCCGGGAGAGGTACCTCTCGGTCGTCGACGAGATGACGCAGGATGCGATCGACTCCGGCTCGCCGGCCAACAACCCGCGAAAGCCAACTGCCGACGAGATTCACGACCTCTACGTCGATATCTACGACGACGCCCTCGCTCCCGACAGCCCCCGCCGCTCCTGAGAGTACTAGGCCTGACTGGCTGCTGGCGTCGACCTGGAGCACCGGAACTGTCGAATCCAAACTACTAATTGGAATGCTTTGGAACTGCTGGGTATGTCCGACCCACAGCAAAGCGGAGAAAACCGAGTACAGAACTACATCGGCGGCCAGTGGACGGACGCCACGGGCACGGATGGCATGGATGTCGTCAATCCCGCAACGGGGGAGACGCTCTCCTTCGTCGGATTCAGCACTGAAGCCGATGTCGATGAGGCCGTCCAGCGCGGGCAGGAGGCCTTCGAGTCGTGGAGCGGACGCCCTATAGAGGAACGCATCCAACCGCTGTTCGAACTGAAGCAACTGCTTGAGGAGCATCTCGACGATCTCGCAGAGGTACTCGTCGAGGAACACGGGAAGACACTCGGTGAGGCACGGGGCGAACTCCGCCGGGGCATTGAGAACGTCGAGACGGCCTGTGGGATGCCGACGCTGATGCAGGCCGGTCACGTTGAGAACGCCGCCCCGGAGATCGACGAGACGGCCGTCCGGAAGCCGCTTGGTGTCTTCGCGGCCGTCACGCCGTTTAATTTCCCCGGAATGATTCCGCTCTGGTTCCTGCCCTATGCTGTCGCCTCGGGCAACTCGTTTATTCTTAAGCCCAGCGAGCGGGACCCGCTCACGGCGGAGTTCATGTTCGAACTCATCGACGAGGCTGGATTTCCCGACGGCGTTGTCCAACTGGTCAACGGTAGTGTCGACACTGTCGACGCGCTCATCGAACACGACGGTATCGAGGGCATATCTTTCGTCGGGAGCACCCCCGTCGCGAAGACCATCTACGAGAAGGCCGCTGCGAACGGAAAGCGGGTCCAGGCACAGGGTGGCGCGAAAAACCACATCATCGTCTCGGAGACGGCTGACCTGGAGTTTGCTGCCCGGAAGAGTGTTTCATCAGCACTCGCCTGCAGTGGCGAGCGGTGTCTCGCCAACGATGTTGTCTGTGTCGAAGAGAGCGTCTACGAGGAGTTCACGGATCTCGTCGTCGATATCGCCGCCGACCAGGTCGTCGGCTACGGTCTCGACGAGGGAACCGACGTCGGCGCGCTCATTACGCCCGAACACGAGAAAACCGTCCGGAACTACATCGAGACGGGCGTACAGGAGGGTGCTAACCTCGTCCTCGACGGCCGCGACGTGTCCGCCGACGGGTACGAGGACGGCAACTTCCTCGGTCCCTGCATTTTCACCGATGTCACGTCGGACATGGTCATCGCCCGGGAGGAGATATTCGGACCGGTCCTCAGTCTTATGCCCGTCGCCGACATCGAACAGGGCATCGAGGTGCTGAACAGCTCGGACTTCGGGAACGCCGCGAGCCTCTTTACGGGTGCGGGCTCCGAGGCACGGAACTTCCGTCACAACGCGCAGGCGGGCAACCTCGCGGTCAACGCGGGCACGGCCGCCCCGATGGCCTTCTTCCACTTCGGTGGCCAGAAGGATTCTTTCTTCGGGGACCTGCACGCACAGGCCGAAGATGTCGTCCGTTTCTACACCGACGAAACGGTCTACATCGAGCGCTGGCCGGACGCCTGAGCGATTTCGGGAAAACGACTGCAGCCCTCCCCCGTGATTGTGTCGGCATCTTTCCGGCCTGTTCGGTCGAGGTGTCTCCTCAGAGCCAGGGGTACTGGTCCGTGTCCTTCCCAGCGTAATCGGGGTCGAGGTATATGAACAGGCGCTGGATCTCGCCGTCACGGACCTCGAAGACGTCACACCAACGGCCGCCGCCAGGTGTACCGTCCGGCTGCCATTCGATTCCCTCGGCTGTCTCACCAGTGCTCGTCCCCTCCACGACGACTGTGTCACCGTCGATCACGTAGTTGAACGTCTCGTAGTCGTGCGACATCGCCGTCACGAGCGAGCCGACGTCACCGAACATCTCGCCGATTTCGTCGTGCCCAGTTGCGATACCCCACTTCGGGTAGAACACACGCGCATCGTCGGCGAACAGTCCGAGGAAGTCCTCGCCACGGTCGAGGCGCTGGAAGTATTCGAGAACGATGCTCTTCCGTTCGATAGCTGGGTCTGCTGTGTCACCCATACCATATCCGATACGGTCGTATTTCTATAATACTTCCGGCGCGACACTTCTCCCGCCCTCGGGGGCCGCATCGCAGGATGTGGAATGTTAACCCCTGGGCTAGTATTAAGTGAGTGGAATCTTCAATGGCTGGTATGGAGTTGTTCGACTTCCATATCATGCCGTACCAGTGGGTGAACGACCATGCCTGGCCGTTCCCCAACGATAAATGGGACAGAGAGAAGGGGTCCAAGCTGTACAAAGACTACCTCAACCAGTTGGAGTATAGTGACGAACTCGGCTTCGACGGTCTCGGCGTCAACGAGCACCACTTCTCGGCGTACGGCTTGATGCCCTCGCCGAACATCATGGCCTCGAATCTCGCGGCCCGGACGGAGGACGCGACCATCGCCTTCTTCGCGAACGTCATCCCGACACGGGAGAACCCGGTACGACTCGCCGAGGAGATCGCGATGCTCGACAACATGACTGAGGGCCGCATCATCAGTGGCTTCGCCCGTGGTATCCCCACCGAGTATGCCTCCTGGAGTGTCCCCATGGAGGAGTCGCGTGACCGCTTCGAGGAGGCCTGGGAACTCATCCTCAAGACGTGGACGGCAGACGAACCCTTCGACTGGGATGGCGAGTACTGGCAGTACGACAACGTCTACACATGGCCACGCCCCTACCAGGATCCACATCCCCAGCTCTGGATGCCAGCCGAAAGCGAGGAATCGCTACGCTGGGCCGCCGAGAAAGACGTCGGAATCGGTTCCGTCTTCAACTCCCCACAGGAGATGCGGGAGATATTCGACGAGTACCGTGAGTACGCCAACGAGGAGGGCAACTCGGTTGGCGACGACAAGTTCACTGTCAGTCGGACGGTCTACGTTGCCGAGACCGACGAGAAGGCCGCTGAAGAGGCCAAAGAGGCGCTTGAATATCACTACAAGAACATCACTGCGGGGGTCCACAAAGGAGCGACCGCATGGATGATGGGCGACGACGAGTACGACCCCGAAAAGGAGGAGACCTACATCGAGAACCTCCATCCCCACGGCGAACTTGCGTGGAATTTCGACTTCGAGGAATTCGCCGACCGCGGCGAGGTTATCGTCGGGAGTCCCGAGACCGTCGCCGCCGAAATCGAACGGCAGTACGAGGTCGTCGGTGGCTTTGGCCGCTTTGCCGGCCAGTTCACTTTCGGCAACCTCAGCCACGAGAAGGCGATCAGGAACCGCGAACTCTTCGCGGACGAGGTCATGCCTGAACTCCGGCGTATGGGGCAGGTCACTGGCGGTACCGCGCAGACAGCCGGCGCAGACGACTGACTTCCCGCCTTCACCAATCGTCGTCAGCCGTTCGCGGCTTTGCTTCGCACTTTTTTTGAGATAGTCTTAAACGATAGCGACCCGGTTGTAATGATGCATGAGCCCATCACTGCACCAGTCGCTGCTGATGGTGACTGACCTGGATGCATCGAGCGAGTTCTACGAGGACATCGTCGGCGTTGAACCAGACGTGGTCAGCGACGGCAACATCGAATACGACAACGGCCAGGCCACGCTCGTCTTGGAGTCGGATTTCGGCCCGGACGTGCTCGACGCCTTTGGCCTTGAGGAACCCGGCGACGACCGCGGTGACGGTGTGATCGTCGCAATCGAGGTCGATGGTCCAGACGAAGTTGACGCTGTCTGCCAGCGGGCGTACGACTCTGGGAGGGCGGTCCGGATGGATCCGACCAACGTGGACTGGGGCCGGCGTATGGCACTTCTGGCCGACCCGGACGGGTACACGGTCGAGATCTCGGCTCCGCTCGCTGACTGAGCGAAACAACGACGCTGGTACCGACTGAACTGATCTACACGAGACGTCACTGGTGTCAATACCTCGACGGTGATCTATGGGTAAGATATATTATCGCCCGTTGTGATGAACGAACAGGCGACATGCCACGAGTAGACATACCGCCCCACCGTCGAGTGTGGACAGCGAAATTTCCCTGGAGGGGGTGTCGATGAGTCTGACGGTTTCGGGCACGGTGACCAGCGGTTTCGGGCGAGGCAAAGAGTTCGTTACGATGGAGGGGTACGCCGACCAGTTCTCGGAGTTACTGGGCTACGCGCCGTATCCGGGCACGCTGAACCTTGATCTCGACTCGGATATCGGCGAGGATCTTGACACACTCGAATCCATTCGTGTGACCGAATGGGAGACCGATACCAGCACGTTCGGTGCGGTTGATTGTTATCCAGCCTCACTAGGTCCGGCTGATGACTCGCTTCGGGTACACGCCATTGTTCCCGACAAGACCGACCACGATACGTCCACAATCGAACTCATCTCACCGGTCCGGTTACGTGACCAGTTCGATCTCGTAGACGATGAAGAACTCGAAGTCTCGATCTCTTCACCACGGTAAGTGACGCAGGGGGGAGAACGGAAAGAGTTCAGCCATGATTGATTTCTACGGCTCCCTCCTCGCCCTCCGCCTGGACGCTGTCCAAGTCGAGTAACGCATCTCGAAGGCGGACGTATGTCTCGTCGACTGCTTCTTCAACGATAGCGGTGTTTGCCGTCAGTGGCATGAACGACGTATCGCTCTCCCACCGCGGGATGACGTGTAGGTGGAGGTGGTTGTTTATCGATGCCCCACCCGCACTCCCGATGTTACACCCGAGGTTGAATCCGTCCGGCGAGAGGCCGTCAGTTACTGCCTGCATCGCTACCTGTGCCGTCTGCATATAATCGAGTAGGGTGTGCTCGTCCAATGCCTGGAACGCACCGGTGTGCTCGTACGGGATCGCCATCACGTGTCCCGGGTTGTAGGGTCTATTGTTGAGCAACACGTACGACGAATCGCTCCGGGCGACGATGTTATTCTCGCGGTCGTCGTCTGCCGCCGGCAACCGACAGAACGGACACTCCGGACCACTATGATCCTCGGGGCGGTCTCTCGTGACCCATTGCATCCGCCATGGGGCGAACAAGGCGTCCATCGGCGTTACGTTCGGCTGAACCCATAATAAAACGTCTGGTAGAACAGACCCGGCTATACGCTTCTGACTGCCGTGAGACCATCGATATACCCTCTAGTAGCAGTTTTCCCTGTATCACATGGCATCTCGGAGGAATATTTATTAGACGTACTATCCAATAATAGTTCATGCGCAATCACAGTGTGCGTTTTCGAGAGGTGACCCTCCGTGTGGAGTGACAGCATGCTCCCGGATAGTCGAAGTTACAGGCACAACGAGCCTGCCGACGGGCTTGACAATGCGATAGCGGCGTTCCAGCAGGGGGATCCGGTTCTCATTCACGATGCAGCCGACCGCGAGAACGAAGTCGACCTCGTCTACCCGGCTCATACCGTGACATCGTCTGACGTCGCCCGACTCCGGAACGACGCCGGCGGCCTCATCTGTGTCGCGCTCTCGTACGACGTGGCAGAGACGTTCGCCCTCCCGTTTGCGGCGGAGGAACTGAGCCACCCGGCTGGATCCGAGATCGGCATCGAGTACGACGACCGGTCGTCGTTTTCGCTGACAGTCAACCACCGGGATACGTTCACCGGTATCGTCGACAACGACCGTGCACAGACGATTTCTATGCTTGGTGAAGCGGCACGAAATCCTGACGATGTCGACTTCGCAGCCGAATTCGACACTCCCGGGCACGTCCATCTGCTCAAAGCCGCCCCGAATCTCCTTGAGGACAGGCAGGGACACACGGAACTGGGTGTCGCTCTCGCCGAGCTGGCAGACGTACCCCCTGCTGCCGTCGTCTGTGAGATGCTTGACGACGAGACCGGTGGCGCGCTCTCCCGGACCAACGCCGCTGCCTACGCCGGTGAGAACGACTTCGTCCTGCTTGACGAATCGACTATCATAGACGAAGTGCTAGGAGAGTAGTCCTGTTGCGGCTGAGGCATTCGATAATCGGTTCGGACTGCCTGGGCCTGCACCTGATGGGAACCGTCCGTTCTCGCGGTTGAACAGGAGCACGCCGGGCTGTGCCAACTAACCGTTACACATCGTTTCATCCTCTCGGACGCCACGAAGGTTGCCTACTGTGTCCTCTCCAGTCCGTACAACAGTACCGTCGGTCAGAATCTCGGCGGTTCCTCGCCGGTGATACGCTCAATAGCTGAGCGGAGCCGCTCGATGTTTTCATCCGAGTCGGCCTCGACCGAAGCCCTGAGGATTGGAAGGCTGGTCGCGCGCGCGAGTTCTTGTTTCGTCTCGATACCGTACTCGCTTTCGACGTAGTGGTAGTATTCGAGTAGTTTCTCAGCCATTGTTATACATCGAGCAAATCGCCGTACGCCTCGCGGTACATGTCTGCTTCTGCGCCCCACTCGTCGGCAATTCGTGACTCCATTGTACAGTATTCGTGGCCCGCACCGATACATTGCTTTTCCACCGAAATAACGGGGGTATCCATCATCCCCGTCCCGTACCCCGCGGCATATCCTATTTGTGACCAGCAGACTGGCTCAACGGACTCCTCGTAGAACATCCGGTGCTGACTCCCCTCGTAGGAGTTGTACCAGTGCCCCCTGACGTGGAGGATCCCTTCGTCAATATCGATCTCCACATGGGTTGTCTCCGCGCGGCAGATGCCTTGATAGGTATGCAAGCGCGGTGCCATCTCGAGCAGATCGCGGTCAGTGTCCCAGTCGTAGGCGACCCTCATCTCTAAAGCATCGGAGAACCCCGCCCGGAACCCGAACCGGAGGAAAATCTCCCGCGCACGCTCGAATCCTATTTCTTCGATGATTTGATAGCGTAAGAGCCCGAGGGCGTCCGCGTGGAGGATAACCATGCGGTCGCTCCCGTAGGTCGTTATCCCCCGTTCGAGGTCGAATTCGAGGTCGCGGATCAGGTCGAAGTCCGATGCTTTCATTCTTATACGGCAATACTTGCATCGCGTATTAATATTTTTTACCAGTTGGAGTACATGTTTCCAGTTCCGTGTCATCATCCACTTCTAGCTGACCTGGTTGTGGAGACACTATTATATGGATACGTGTGCAAGTCGAAAGCAGTAGAATGGACGGCAACGCCTACAGTTTCGAGTACCAACCGGGTGCGATTCATCACGGTCCCGGAGTAGTTGCAGAGATTGGGTCCGAACTGCAGCGACGAAATGCTTCACGTGCGCTCATCGTTACCGACGCCACGCTCGCTGACGTACCTGCGGTCATGGATCCGCTCCGTGATGGCCTCAGCGACCGACTGCATGGCGTCTTCGACGATATCACACCTGAAAAGTACCTCCGAGACGCCGCCGCCGGAGCCCGTCTCGTTCGTGATGAGGACATCGACGCACTGGTCCCGCTCGGGGGCGGCAGCAGCCTCGACATGGCCAAACAGATCAGCGTACTCGCGGGGCACGATCGACCACTCGATGATGTCACGGACGAAATTCTCGACCGGCGGGCGATGATTCTCCCGGACGATGAGGTGGCTCTCACGGACATCTTCGCCGTTCCAACGACACTCCCCGGCGCTGACCTCTCTCAGGTCGCAGGCATCAAATTGAGCCTGGCTCCCGAAGGGGAGGCCAAGGACGAGATTCCAAGTGCTGGTGTCTCCGATAGCAGGCTAATGCCGGCTGCGGTCTTCCACGATCTTGACCTGTTTGCGACGACACCGAACCCGATCCTCGCGCGGTCAGCGATGAACGGCTTCGATAAGGGCATCGAGATGCTGTATACCCGGCACCACAACCCGCTTACCGACGGTACTGCGATTCGCGGCGTCAGATTACTTCACGAGAACCTCCCCGCACTCGGCAACGATTCCACTAGTGAAGAGGATCTCTCACGGATCTTGCAGGGTATCGCTGCCGCTCAGTACGGCCTGTCGACGCCAAATGCGTACCGGGCGTCGGTAATTCACTCGTTCGGTCACGCAATCGCCCGGAACTACGAGGTTCAGCAGGGGGTCGCCCACGCTATCGCTGCCCCCCACGTGCTTCGCTATCTGTTCGAGCAACTGGACGGGCGTCGTGACTTGCTCGCCGAGGCCTTCGATGTACGGGATGCGGCCACGACACCGGATGAGACTGCTGCTGCCATCGTCAACGCTGTTGCCGAGACACGTGATGCGCTTGACCTTCCGTCGCAACTCCGCTCAGTCGACGGAACCGAGAAGAAGGATTTCCCAGCCCTCGCGAAGGCGGTCATCGAGGACCCGTTCATGGACGCAGGGCCAGAAGACCTCGAGGCCGCACAGGCAGATATCGAAGCCGTGTTTGAGCAGATGTGGTAGGGCGGTGGTCGACAACCAGTTCTGCCAGTCGAATACTGGGTCATGTTGTCGCCCGCATGACGACGGTTGCGACGTCGAGTTCTCGGAAGCGTTCGGCTTCCAATACCCGCTCCCAACCGGGCTGTGGGCCCGGAGGTAGACGAGGGATTCTCTGAATGCGGTCGCGGCTCGTCCGGTTTCTCCAGGCCGTACGTTGGGAGATCTCTTATTTCGTTGGTCGTGGGGGCGCCATCCGGTGCCAATCTTCAAATCCCTCTCGCCCTCATATCCGATATGACACAGCAGCCGACCCGCCGGCCGACCGACGAAGCTCACCTCACCGACGGTGAATTCTCCCCGCCACCGTCGCTTCTGAACCTCCCCTGGATAGATTGTCATAATCACGCACAGACGCTTTCGTGGGAGGACCGGGAGCGGTACTCACTTACCGGCTGTCAGGGGATGGTTATGGTTGCGTCAGGGTATCACTGGACGCCGTACAAACCGGTCGAAGCCGAGGACATCCGCTTTCTCTGGGACGATGTGATCAACCGACGCCGGACGATCGAACGGAACCACTTCTTCGATGCCCGGCTCGCTTTCGGTGTTCACACCGGCGTTCCGATAGCCAATCCTGACGCCCTCTTCGCGGCGATGGACGAGTACTGTCGTGTGGAGCCAGTTGTTGCTCTCGGCGAAACGGGCATCACGCCCACACAGCACGTTCAGTCCTGGGGGCTCGACGAACAGCGCACGGTCGTCGCGACACAGATGGAACTCGCCGCCGACCACGACCTACCCATTATCTTACACACGCCGAACCAACGGCCCGCGGACCGACCGACCTACCGGCCGGGCGTCGGGACCCCCGGCTACGAAAAGAACACTGACCTGACCCAAGCCCCGGTACTCACGGGAGAGAATCCGGCCCTCGAAGCGGTTCGGATGGATATCGACGTCGCCAACGAAGTGGGGCTCCCCGAGGACCAAATCGTCGCATCGCACGCCGACCCGAACAACGTCGACTTCTTGTTGTCGGAGACGGACTGCTACGCCAGTTTCACGCTCGGATACCCGTGGTTGACTGGTGTCACTGCCGCCGATGTCGCCGATGCAATCGACCGATACGGACCCGACCGGATTCTCGTCGAGACGGACTGCGCGAATGTCCTCCGCACCGATGTCCGATCGGTCAAACGGGCCATCCTGGAGCTGTACCGCCTGGGCGTTGACGAGGATGATATCCGACAGGTCGTGCTGACGAACCCGTCCGATGTGTTCGGGTTCGACTACTGACGCCGGTCGTAATTGTCCTGTTTTGCCCTGAGACCAACTCCGTCACCGGCAGGTTACTATCTCGATTCGACGTGAGTTTTCTGCTGTTCACCGTACCGAGGATGTCACTGGTTCCTCGCCGTTAGGTCCGTTATCGCCTCGTGTTCGGGGACAGCGCACTGGATTATAGTCGTATCCTCTACAGTCTCGTCACGAAGACCTCCTATCCGTTGAGCCTGAAATCGACGCATAGCTAGTCGTATCGAACTCGCTCCTGATCACCCGATCTCCCGAAACGCCAACCCGACCTTGCGAAGGTTTTACGCACCGGTAATGCGATGACCTATCACGGATGAGTTCCAAACACACGTCAGCCGAGTACGACAGCCGAGCGCCCACTGTGCTGGCTGTTTCGGATCTTCACTGGATACCATCACCGTACACAAACGTGGTACTGGGGGACCAAGTATGACTGCCACCGGAAAGATTCTGGAAGGCGTCAAGGTGGTCGACCTCTCGACGTTCGTCACCGGCGGCTTCTGTTCAGCGATGCTCGCCAATCAAGGGGCGGAGGTCGTCAAGGTGGAACAGCCCGGCTATGGAGACGCAGTCAGACACTCGGGGCCGCCGTTCATCGACGGTCAATCGCCGTACTACTGGACATTGAACTATGGTAAAAAGAGCCTCGAACTCGACTTAAAAAACCAGAGAGCGAAGGAAGCGCTGTACGAACTCGTCGCCGAAGCCGACGTTTTCATCCAGAACTTCCGGCCCGGGACTGCAGAGCGCCTCGATGTCGACTACGAGACCCTATCGGAATACAACGACGACCTCATCTACCTCGCGATCTCCGCGTTCGGACAAACGGGGCCCTGGAATAAGCGCTCGGGATACGACCTGCTCATTCAGGGAATGGGTGGAATCATGGACGTGACTGGCGAAGAGGGCCGCCAGCCGGTCAAAGTCGGTTTACCGATGACCGACCTTATCACGGCTATGTGGGCTGCCTTTGGAACGATGACCGCACTCTATCGCCGGGAACAGACCGGTGAGGGTGAGTACATTGACCTGGGAATGCTCGAGGCGACGCTCCCGTGGCTGACGAAACAGGCCGGTATGGTGTTCGCTGGCGAGGAGACGCGGCGGATGGGAACCAAAGATCCGGTACTCGCGCCGTACCAGACGTTTGAGACGAAGGACGGGTACCTCAACATCTGCATCCTCAACGAGAAGCTCTGGGGCGAGCTCTGCGAGGCACTCAGCCGGCCTGATCTACCGGCTGACGACCGTTTCGAAATGAACAAAGACCGCGTCGAGCACATAGACGAACTGGAGGCAGAAATCGAGGATACCCTCACAGAAAAGACCACGGACGAATGGATCGAAATCATCGCGGAGGACGCCGGCGTCCCGGCCGGGCCGGTCTACGACGTTGAAGAAGCCCTGAACAACCCACAGATAGACGCACGGGGGACGATCACCGAGATCGAGCATCCGGAGCTCGGCGAAGTTCCGGTCATCGAACACCCGCTCCGGTATGACAACGCGGATAGCGGATTCGACTCCGCACCGCCGCTGCTCGGTGAGCACAACCGTGAGGTATTCCGCGAACTCGGGTATTCCGAGGCGGAAATCGAGGCGCTGGCAAACGCTGGCGTGTTCGGCTCTGCAGACGATGAGGAGTAGGCACCCGACGCCTGCTTCTCTGACGCTGGGATGAATTCGAACCGAGGCTGCGCAACCGATCCTTGAACAAGCGATAGTCGCTGCAGAGCGAGCATTCGCTGACTCTCCGTACTCTCGAAACGAGATTACACCGCTCCACGTCGGTGATCCCTTCGCTAAAGAACACAAAATGTAGACTGGATTGATAATACCCTGTTCTCTAGATTCGGGAACGAAGGGTCGAGGACCGATCTGAACGAAAACACGAGTCACACCTGCACAAAAGCTTCCCAGCTTTTCTGCAAGTGGATAGTCTGACCTTGGGTGTCGCGCTCCGCGCCGAGATTTGGGCCCGACACCGGGCGGCGGCTCAGGAACCGTCGTACAGAGAAACCACTCTCTCGTCGGCTGCCAATCCTACACCCCAATGAGTACGAAACTTCGGCCATAGACTTCGTTAGCGACCTGCAACAGATGGCCGTCCAAGTGGTAGCTCGTCCCACCGCGCCCGAACTATCGAACCGACTGCCGGCTCCCATCTCAGTGGCTGAGCACAAACAATCACCACTGCCGGGTCGCCCAGTATCTCCCCGTCGACGAGCCGATGAAACAGCATGATGGTCGTCGGGGACTGAGTCTCTCTTGCTGCTATCGAGCTGTACCTGAACGCGCAAGCGAGATGTTAATGGCCATCCCAGTTGCAGAAATCGGACTTTTGACAGATGAAAGAGTCACCTATCCAAATATAGGCCTCAATACAACCCGTTAGCCGATAGGTACGTACATAAAATCAAATATATAATTATTAATGGAGCATGTGAATGTATATTTCTGACCGATCCTTTGTACACATCACAGAAACCTATCTAACTATTTTATTCTGACGAGAATATATGATTTATGGGAAAATTCACATCCATATAGTCTTGATAGAGATATACTGCGCACCTTCATTTTCCGAAATTCACCGTACTAGGTTCGCGTACACATGTCTCCCGTCACGTGGAGGGAGCGGCCTCTCGGAACTGTATCCGTGAAACACCCTGAAAAAGGACGAGCACCACTTCACCCGCGAGAAGTATCAGACTGAAAGCAAGGACGCCATCTGACATGGACGCTTGGTTGGAGACGATGTTTCTACTGACCCAGGCGAGAGTTAAATAGTTAGGCCGAACGTTCAATCGCGGAAACCGAGTAGGCCTGTAACGGGCACCGTTTGACGTCCTGTTTCGGTGTCCATTCAGCCCCCGACCCCATTCCCCCAACAGTATCGGTTCGCCCGATACTGTTACCATAGTCATACTGTCGGCTGTAAGTCTGTGAAGAATTTCGCCACCCCGGGATGGCGACTATCTTGAAATAGTTACAGCCGACAGTATCAGAAAGCAATCATTTGCCTGTCCGTTCTCCGAACACGTTCTCGTCGGCACTGTGCTTAGCGGCAAGCGGCTACCGTGCACTCGGGTAGTTCAGGCAGGTCGTCACCCACGCGGATATCATAAACTCGCTCATCTGATCAGTCGACGTACATATGGTCATATTGATGATTCGTTCGGATTACTGGAACCCTGGTAATCGACTGCCAGAAATGAGATAACAACTGTACACACATTATTTCTAAGGGCCAGGCTCAGGAGGATGATTGGTCGTTTGGCCGCTACTTCCGTATCGAGGATAAAATTCTACTGTTAATGACAGTGATCCTGTGACGGCAGCCCCTAAACGGGCATCGCGAGCGTGGCGAGCGCTCCACCCTCGATTTCACGGCGGCTTCGAATGCGCCCCGGAGCACTCCGTGAAGACTAAGATGGGGGTTCACGATTCCGTGGTTCACGGTTGAGCGTCGGATCCTCGATCGTAATAACGAAAGTACCTCGAAACAGATCGGTCGTAATGCATTGGACGAGGTTCCATCGACAATCATGGTGTCGCTTCTGTGACGGACGAATCGTCGCAGGAGGACTGCACACCCTGCTCAGAATCCCTGCCTGCCGCCCACAAGAGGGGACACTGCTGACGACTAGAGGAGGCGAACCGTTCCACCTGGATAGTGATATTTGGGACCGCAGTAAGCGAATGCGACAGAGCAAACACTGCCGCTGATATTTGAAAACCGCCGATGACGCTCATCGCCGAGATGTGTGAGGAACGCTGAAAAGTGTAGTGCCGGCATCTGAAAGCAAACTGCTATGGAAACTGATCACCGGGAGATTGCTCAACGGCCGGCCGCTTCCATGGACCGAGTGCACGCCTGGATGCCAAGGCTAACCAATTAGGCCGAACGGTTAAACGAATACCAATAAAAAGAAAAATTGTGAAATATGTCCAACACGTTCAGTCGCACGTAGCCGAGCGACTGGATGAATCGGCTGATCGGGTCCACAGTGGCAGCGCGGTGCAGCTATACTGGTGTCCAGAGTGTGAGACAACGTTCCTCACGGACGTGATGAGTGTATGCCCCAAATGTAGCTGCCCAGTCACGATGACTCCCGACGAGCGGACACTGGGCTATCACTCTGAAGATTTAGTTTGAGTTCGCGGTCTGGTTTCTACTACTGGCTCTCCCAGCGAGTGTCGACGGGTGCGAACAGTGACCCCAACGGAGGTACTGGAACCTCATACAGGGGTCTCGTTTCTCGCCGATGACGTGTGGGCCGGGAGAGCCTCACCGTTCGCCAATCAGTCAGGGGGAGTTACCGGAGGGAACCGTATCCATCTCGCCGTCTTCGGTTCCATCTTGTGAAAGTGATCCGCCCTGATTCTCGATCTCGCCCGGCGGCACACCGACTCCAGGGGTTGGGGGGGCCCCTTGATGATCGAGCCATCCCTTCTGAGTGTGCAGGAACCGGTACGCTGCTCGAAGCATGCGATGCAGACCCGTGTCCTCGACGTGTGCGTCGACCCGTCCGTTGCGGATCGCGTCCACGACGGCTTCGGGCGTGGCTTCGACGGCGTCGACGGTCGTGTACGCGCGTCCCACCTCGATGGGATAATGAGCGTCGCTTCCCCCGACGAGCGGGAGATCACGCGCTTCGGCGAACCGGCGCACCTTGGCAAGGGATTCCGTGCCCTTCCCATTGAGTTCGACCGCGTCGAAGTCGGCGTCAGTCTCCCGGACGGTGCTGTTCCGAAACGGGTGGGCGATGATGGCCGCACAACCCCGATCGTGGGCGATGTCGACGACCTGTTCGGGGGTGAGGGTTCCCGCTTCGGTCAGTCTCGGCGGCGACGGCCCGACGACGAGGACGTGGCCCCGGGTGGTTGTCACTTCAATTCCCGGGATAAGCGACGTGCCAGCTCCGCCGGCGCTCAGCTCGCGATAGTAGTCGTGGTTGGTTGTGGCGACGGCGTCTAGCCCCCGACGCTGGGCCATCCAGGCTAGCATCTGAGCACCAAGAGGGTCGTAGACCGGTGCAAGATTGCCGAATCCATGAAAGAATCTCGTGTGTGCGTGAAGGTCGACTGTGATAGTCACGTCTAGATGCGGAGAGGAAGCCGCTTGAACGTTCGGCATGATACTGCGTGTTTCTCGGATATCAGTCGCCTACGTCGTGGGGTTCTTCACGTCGTCGGGCGACGCCTCAGTAGGAGATATCGCCACGTCGGTACACCGCTCACCGCCGACCCACCAGCACTTCAGCACGGCCCGTTTAAGACGGTTGAACCTCTGTTCTCGAAACGGTCGGGGAACGGGACGCCAACAGCGGTGGAGAGATTACCAGTTGGTCGCTTCGGAATTCTGGGGACGACAAGAACGAGTCCGCGTGAAACGAACGACGTATACTTTCGCGAAGATCGTCCCGGGTTCTGGATACATGGGGTCCGCCTGGGAAGTGTCATTAATTTATCCAACTCGACAATTTCCCACCGGGTTCAAGACCCCTCGATGTGTACTACCAAGGGCATGGACCGACCATTCAACGACGACGACCGAGAGAGTCGTGTAGTTACATCCGACGGACAGCGGATCGGACGGGTCCGGGAGGTCGATAACGACCGAGCAACCGTAGAGCGGTCCAGCGACGACGATAGTCTGACTGACGAAATCAAAGACCTGCTTGGCTGGTCCGACGATGACGAAACCCACGAAATTCGCCGGGACCATGTGGATCGGTACGAGGACAACGAGCTTCACCTCCAACCACGACGATAAGAAGTATCGGGGATGGATATCGAAAGCACGAACCCTGCCGGAAGCACGAACGTCCGGCGATTGAAACAGCATCTCGCCGTGGGAGAAGCGGTCTCCTATCGACCGTTTTTCGATGGCACCTTTTTTGCCCGCAATCCGAACCGAGACAATCAGAGTATATCTGAGAACCCACAGGTCGAGGCGACCAATCTATGACGGGTCCGGATCGAAACATCGTCTTCTGGTGGATCTATGTGGCTGTGCTGGCGGCTGCAGCGATTTTTATCGCATACTCGTTCATCGAGATACTCGTTCTCGGTCTGTTCGGATACTACGCGACCCGGCCGATACGCTCTCGCTTCAAGAGGGTCGTCGAATCCAAGCGCATGGCCGCCGGGCTAACGGTACTCACCGTTCTTATTCCGATATTACTGCTCACACTCTATGCTGGTGTTCGGATGTTCCAGCAAGTTCAGCGGCAGTTTGAGGGGAGTGTCCTTTCGAGGCTCGCGTCGCGAGTCGTCGGCGTCGACGTCGAAGAGAGCAGTCCAGGGGAGTTGCTCAGAGATCCGCCGTCCGCCGACCAACTCACGGATTTGCTTTTCGGGACTGCTGTCGAGCAGGGGTTACACGTCCTCGACCTGCTGTTCGGGACGGCCCTCGTACTTGGGCTCATCGTGACCCTGGCGTATGCGTTGCTCGTGTACGACGATGCGCTCTCGGAGGCGTTCGCCGAACTCGTCGGTGGGCCGGACGAGACCATCTACTCCTACGCGCTGGCAGTGGATACTGATCTCGAATCCATATTTTTCGGTAACTTCCTGTTCGTCCTCTTCATGTCAGGATTGGCAATAGCGGTCTACGCGACGACCAACCTCGTTGCGCCACAAGAGGCTCAGATTCCGATGGTGTTTACGCTCGGAGTGTTGACAGGGGTCACTAGCCTCATCCCCATCGTCGTGAGCAAAGTGGTGTATCTCCCCGTTGTTGGGTACCTCGCCATCAGTACAACACAGACCGGAAGTAGCCGCTTCGTTTTCGTTGGGGCCGTCCTCGTCGGCTACTTTCTCGTACTCGACATCCTCCCGCAGTCGTTCATCCAGCCGTACATCTCTGGGCGACAACTGAACCCGATGGTCCTTCTCTTCGCGTATATACTCGGTCCCATCCTGTTCGGGTGGTACGGATTCTTCTTTTTGCCAATCGTGTTCGTTCTCATACTTGAAGCGGTTCGGATCGTCCTTCCCGAACTCCTCCACGGCGACCCTATCAAGTCGGAACCCGGCATTGCTGAAGGAACCGGTGCGGACGCGGAGGAGATACAGGAAGACGATACCGACACGGGCACATCGGATACTGATGAGTTGGATTCGGCCCAGGGTTGACCTGAATCCCATTTCGTCGTCGGCCGATCCACCGACTGGCGGATGACGCCTGCAGTATTCGAACGAGCGACGGACCGCATCAGTGCAGCGGGTGTGGCAACCTCCGCCTCGCCGACGAATGGGATGGCTCGTATTGCTGATGATTGAAAACCCATCACTGTCCTCCTATTCTCTCGAAAAGAAGCCTCGATACGCCGTTACACGAGGTGTCTTGACTAACTTCCCACGGCTGCTTCGAATCCAATTCCGTTCTGGTCAGAAGAGGAAGCTGACGACAGCGAGCACGACGAAGATGATGACGAGCCACTTCGCAATGTCCATACTGAGTCCAGCGACACCACTCGCGCCTAGTACTCCCGCGACGAGCGCGAGAACCAGGAATAGTATCGCGAGACCGATGAGGTCACCGCTAAACTGGAGGAATACGTTCTGTACTGTGAGCAGGCTACCGGTGGCTAGCTGTGCGAGTGCCATATCGTCAATTCAAGACGGAGACATATCATACTTTGGGGGACATGCTCCAGTGGATCTTTCGGAGCGGCGTAGTTCTCGCCGAATACCCCGTCTATCGAGGTCGAAGGCTTCTCTGTGGGGCGACAGCAGTGATATTTGATGCCAACGTGTCATCGCGTACGCCGCGACCCACCTGTCGATCCGCTCCGAAAACACACTGGTCACCAGCACTGCACCAAGTACGCTCGTACCCAGGACGAACAGGATCATATGTGACACTCCGTAACGAAGGATTTTGTTCGCCAACCCTGATTCATACATTCGTAGACCCTATCTAAATTCACTCTGAGTTCCGGCTCGGTGTGGCTCTTCGCTAATTGATTGATAAGAATTAATTACCAAATTGATAGTATTGGTAATCTAATCCAAAGTGAACCTTGGGTTGCCTTACTCACCACTGTCAGAGAGTATAATTGGATAGTAACTGACCACTAGTCAGATGTGAATAGATGGCACACGGAAATAATGAGTATATTTAGAAACCCCTTCGGCGGTAGTATGAACAGCAACCAACCGTTGGCCGCGACGATAAATACGACATTAACCGAGAAATCAGTACCGCGCTGGGGAGTACCACAGTTCTCTTCGCAATTTAAGAAAGGGGTGACCCAATCATGACGACGTTCGACATTGCCTTTATCGGAACGGGAGCCAACCCTGATGAACCCTCCGTCGATGGGTTTGCGATGGCTTACCGTCACGCCGAAGCCTACGAGCAACTTGACAACTGTCGACTTGTCGGCTGTGCGGACATCGTTGCGGAGAACGCCAGTGCGTTCGCCGAGCAGTTCGGTATTCCGGCTGATGGCGAGTTCACCGACTACGAAGAAATGCTTGCCGCGTTGGAACCCGACATTGTCAGCATCTGCACGCCGCCCGCGACCCACGCAGATCTCGTCATCGGGACCGCAGAGAGCGGCGTCGTCGATGCGATCCACTGCGAGAAACCGATGTCGCTCACATGGGGCGGCAGCCGCCGAATGGCAGAGACCTGCGAGCGCGAGGGCGTCCAGCTTACGTTCAACCACATGCGTCGTTTCGGCGATCCCTTCCGGGTCGCGAAACAGCGACTCGACGACGGTGTGATCGGTGACCTCCGTAGTATCGAGTACAACTGGGGCAACTTCTTCGACAACGGCACCCACGCCGTTGACATGTGTAACTACTTCAACGATGAACACGGCGCGAAGTGGGTCATCGGCCAGCTGGACTACCAGGAAGAGGATATCCGGTTTGGCACGCACAATGAGAATCAAGTTCTCGCGTGCTGGGAGTACGATAACGGCGTCTACGGGAGGGCCGCGACCGGTCCCGCCGCCGACATCGCCGAGAGTGACTGGCGACTTGTCGGCAGCGAAGGTTTCATCGATGTGCATCTGACCGACAAGCTCGCTGTCAATGTTTACACCACTGATTCGGACACCTGTGAGGAACTGACGTTCGAGGAAATGGCCCCAGGAACGAACTGTATCGCCCGGGCGATCGAAGACATCGTCGACGCACTCGACTCCGGGCGTCGCTCGGAACTCGACGCGAAGAACGCACTCAATGCGACCGAGATCATCTTTGCCGGCTACGAGTCCGCGCGTCGCCGCGGTCGTGTCGATCTGCCGCTGGATATCGACGACAATCCGCTTGAATCGATGGTCGCGGACGGACAGCTTTCGCCCGCCTCTTCGAGCAGCAACTGAGAGGGATTGGTGTAGCAAGTTCCGAGTATGTGATGATTCTGGGGTCGGCAACGCTCGGAAATCATCTACAGCACTCCGTGTGAGCAGGTTTGTAGGGCTTCTTTGACGAATACCGGCTAGTCCATTGCTCGCTGAAACGCCTCGACCGCTTCGACGACAGCCGGCGTCGGATCGTCCGGGTCGAGCTCGTACTCGATGATGAGCGGCTGTGCCAGCTCTGTCTCTTCGTCGAGCATGTCGAGCAACTCAGGGATATCCAGTTGCCCGGTCCCTGGAACGACCTCTGTTTCTTCATCAACGAAGTCTTTCACGTGGAGCGCGAGGACGCGCTCGCCGAGACGTGGGAACACGTCGGCGGGGGCCTCCCCGGATCGGAAGAAGTGACCGGTGTCGACACAGGCCCCCAGCCGGGTATCGTCCGTCTTGTCGAGGACACGTGTGACATCGGTTACAGTCGAGTAGGTCTCACCCGGACCGTGATTGTGGATCGCCAGATCGAGGTCAAACTCCGCGCCGACGGAGAGCAATCGCTTGCGCACGGCGTCATCAGCCGGTGGGAACTCGAGTGAACAGTACTCACCCCCCAACTGGTCGATCATCGACATAGTTTCCCGGATGTCTCCTTCGTCGTCGTCAGCGTCGAACCCCACGACACCGTAGCCACAGATGTCGAGACCGGCGTCTGCGAGGTCCTGCTGGATCGAATCAAGTGCTTCGCCTTCGACGTCGGGCGTGACGTGCTCGTGGCACAGTTCGATAGCCGAGACGTCTGTGTCTCCGAGTTCCCGGCACAGTTCGGGCACACTGAAATCACGATATGTGAAACTCTGGACGCCGAGTTCGTACTGGCGTGCTGGATCGTTCATCGCTTCCCTCGGAACGACTGTCCGTGCTCTGAGGCCTGTAAATATACCTGGCAGTGCATCGTCAGTGTGTTGTCTCGTTATCGGTTAGTTATGGGACAGTTAAACCACGTACGCGCAGAGAACTGGTTCGCCGGCGAACTGACCCGACAGGGAACTATCACTCCCGTTTGAACGCCGACGCCGAGTCATTCGTGATGCCGACTGAGACCGATCCCGCGGTCGTTTGTCCGACCCGCTCGATGTTACTCCCGACAAACGCCGCGTCGATGCGCGTCTCTACCGGTACCTCGTGTCGCCACAGTGTTCCATGGACGTTTGCACCGTATAGCATCCCGAACCGGTTGATACCGCTATTTTCGCCGGCGATCCTGACGCCGTCGGCGCAGGCTTCGACGTTGAGCCACTCCACGACGTTCGCCATCGAGTACCCCTGGAAGTCCATTGAGAGGCCCTGTCTACTGCTGACCGATCCGGTAATCCCTCCGAACTGAAACTGTTTGAGTTCGAGTGCGGTGCCGCCGAGGCAGTTGTGAACCCCGAAGTGGCGGGTGTTGAGGACGTGATTGAGCCGACAGGCGGCGGTCGCATCGGGCGACCCATTGTTCGTCGCAAACGACAGCTGACAGCTGTTGTACGCGTCGGCACACGAATCAGCCCCCAGTCGGAAGAGTACGCCGTCGCGCTCGCCCTGGAACCGAACGCCCTCAATCGCGAGGTAAAAGCGGTCGCCGCCGCTCGAATCGACGAGTGAGAACCCGTCGCCCTCACCGATGCCGAAGTCGAGGATGCTCGACCCGAGTCCTGCGCCGCGGATCGCGACATTGTCACCGAGCGCGTCGTAGTCGGCGAGGTCGATAGTCGTCGGGTCACAGTCGTGGGTTCCCGGTGGGACCCAGACGATACCGCCCTGCTGTTCATCGAGCCGTCGGAAAGCGTCCGTCCAGCCATCCTCGCTGAGGGTGACGACACCCGAAAGATTCTCCATAGTAGTGCCTTTCCGGAACGACTGAATAGTATATAGTACTTAGTACGGAAATCCACCGAAAACGGGCGTCATCTCCGGGGCATACCTCGGTCGTTTTGACTCGTGGTTTCGTTGCCACACCATCAAGTTACAATGCTGGAACGATAACCGGATGGACATGCACGTCGCGATTACTGGCGCGGCCGGCCAAGTCGGCCGCGTCGCCGCCGACGCGTTCGACCGAGAGCAACTCACCTTGTTGACACACCATGATCACGACGGGATGAACAGTGAGTTGCTCGATGCTACGGATCGAGACGCCTTCGTCGATGCACTCGACGGTGTAGACGTGCTCATTCACCTCGCGTGGATGACGGATGATCGTTCGGACTGGAGTGAGAGTGAGGAGGCGGACCTCCGGATTGTGACGAACGCGATGGCGGCTGCTCGTGAGAACGACCTCGACCGGGTCGTCATGGCCAGCTCGGCGCACGTCCACGGGATGTACAATCGCGACCATCCGTCGAAGTTCGAATCGACCGTCGAGCATCCGACGGCGGTCGTCGACACGGAGACCCCGCCGCGACCGGACTCCTACTACGGCGTCGCTAAAGTCGCCACGGAAGCCCTCTGCTCTTATAACGCTGATCGGTACGACCTCGACATCGTCGTCGTTCGAATCGGATGGCTGATGTCACGGGAGGAGTTGCAGGATCTGGAGTCAGAGCCCGCGGACCGTTTGCGCTTCGCCCGCGCGATGTGGCTCAGTCACCGGGACTGTAAAGCGTTGTTGCGTGCGGCCACCCGGACCTCGATCAGTCACTCGCCGGTTATCGCGCACGGGATCTCCGCCAACAGCGACCGATATCTGACTCTTACAGAAACGATGCAGGAACTGGATTACCGACCACAGAACGATTCGGCGGCCGTCCTCGAATAGCGACCAGTCTACGGCGAACAGGGCGACCTGTACCGTGATACCTTGCTACGACAGTCTGTGTCCAGCACGCGCTTACTGACTGTGCCAGCAGTGACGGACCATGCCTCGCATGAAAAGGGTTCGTTCTCCGATTGTCGAGGCGAATTCAAAGTGTCCGAAACTTGCGTCGGTACTGCTGGGCAAGCCTATCTGTGGCGGGAGTCGCAACCGAGTGCAATTTTTCCAAGATCAATTACATAACACACAGTGTTTAAACGCGGGGGTGTAAGGTTCAATTTGTGGGGCCGGTAGGTGCCGCTCTGCCAATGAGCAAAGCATCTGAAATCACCCCCAGCGGATACTTCGCCCCTAACTATAGGCCGTTGCTTTGTCTGAGGCGTATAGACGCTACCAGTCCTGTGACGGGTGAGCAGACTGCCGGAGTGCCAGCTCACCGTCGAGTGGCGACCCTCTGACGCTGTACTGCCAAGTGACGTGATTAAACTGGCAGTGGACTCGGGGATTTGGTTTCCTAGACCGAAACGAAGTCACCCTACAGCGGACGTCCCGGTGTGTACCCGGTCAGAGCAGAGTTCTGGAGTTTGCCGCCCTGGAGGAACTCGGCCAACAGTCGATCCAATTCAGCCTGGGATCGAAGCCGGTCGAAACCTACTGCAAAAGATAGGATTCGAGATGTTGACGAACGAGCCAGTCTCACCGGAATTTCGAGGCGATCCCGGTGCCGGGAAATCGGTGGCACGGAAGTTACGTCTCGAACAGGCCAGCAATCTCCGGCAGGACATCGGAAGCATAGCCGTGTCGGTGCTCTCTGTTTCTTAGCGTGCATGAACGAAGCGATTCCCTGAGTATCAGTCCCTCAGAAAGCATCCTCGAATGACTGGTTCTAAGCGTCAAGCTCACTGATGAAACAGTAGGAGGACTCTCGTAGTTGACCGCAACTCCAGGTCCGCGAGAAAGCCGTACGTCGCAGTATCGGCGCTGTCACGTCTGGGGACCAACCCTCCGGGTCGGTCCCTAATACTTTAGCCGAAGGTTGTAAAATAGTGGTGCGACAGGGATTACGTATCGGGTCAGCGCCCGAGACGGAGAGGACTATGATCCACCACATCCCCGAGAACCTCACCGAAACGCTGAGACACGAGATACTCGCAAGCGAGATGCGCCGGTGTGTCATCGAGATCTTCGGCGTCACACACGGCCCAATCGAGAGTACGCTGGGCGAACTGGCGAACGACATCGACCGATACTATTCCGGTACCGGCAACTGGAGCTCTCAGACGATTCTGGTCCGGTTACACCACGTTCACCTTCCGCTGCTGGACGACGCCGGGCTCATCGACTACGACGAAGAGACTAAGCAGGTCAGTCTCAGGGCGGCTGCAGCGATGGCACAGCTCGCGAGGACTATTCCAGAAGCGAGGTAGCCCGTTCCGTGTGAGCCGCTGTTAGACGCTTAACGATTAGGCAGCATCGTTATGCAAGCTGACGGTCTTGTAAATATAGAATCATGAATACTGTAGTCAATCTTCGGATCCCGGCCGAAGAGTTCGCACTGGCCCAGTCCCTGGCGGACAACCCCCGCGCAGGCTTCGAAATCGGTCGGGCCATCGCGACGACGTCCGAGGACAGCATATCGTTCCTGTGGGGGTCGGGGATGGACCTCGACGGCGTTTTCGAGTCGCTACAGGATGACCCGACCGTCGCCGATGCGGAGGTCATAAGCAAGTTTGACGACGAGTACCTGTTCAAAATCCATTGGGCGACGAGTGTGCAGGTGCTGTTCAAGACCCTCCTGAACAGAGCTGATTCGGCGCTTTTAGACGCGTACTCCAGCGGCAGCGAGTGGCAGTTACGACTTGTCTATCCGTGCACGGAATGTTTCGATGCGGTCGAGCAGGAGTGTGCCGATCTGGGGAGGGATTTCGAGGTCGAACGCATCTACTCGCTTTCGGAGGCGTTCGCCCCTGACCGATTCCATCTCACCGAGAAGCAGTACGAGACAGTCATGGCTGCCTACGAAGCAGGATACTACGACATTCCTCGGAAGATCAAACTGAAAGAACTCGCCCGACAGCTGGGGATCTCTCACCAGGCGCTCTCCGAACGGTTGCGGCGCGCCCACGAGGAATTGACGATAAACAGTCTCGGGAAGGACTTCGGCGGCCCCATCGATACCGAGTCCGCGTCCGAGAGACAGGTAGACGGACTGCCCCTCGCCCAGGCGGAGTACGAGTAAACCGCTACGAAACCGCTGGCCGCGCTGCGTGACCGGGACGACCGCCCTCGGTTTCGCGGCGGGGTCGCCGCTGGTACGTCCGACGCGGCAGGCTTGCAGCCGCCCGATGGGTGTGATAACTGACCACGAGGTCCGCATCCGTAACGTCTGATCGGGGCTGTGAAGCGTAGAAAACCCCGGCTCTCGAGCAGAGGCGTCGACGGCATAGTCGCCATATCCGACAGTGTCGTGATATTCGCTCCTACTCCCCACCGCCACCTTGCATGCCCACGGGGGGAGTATTACTGTGGCCAACCGTTACCCAGGAGGTAGTTATGACTCAATCGCCCAAATATCACGCGGCGCGACCGAGAATCTCGCCCGATGCCGGGTGCGATGCCAGTCGAGAGGTTCCCGACGTGGCCTCGTTCGTTGCACTATTGCTTACAATCCGACAGTGCATCCAGCTGTATCGAGGTGCGAGCCAGTGCGAACGCGACGGACAAACCGTCATTTACACGACGATTCCACACCCCTCGCTTGACGAGTCGGCCGAGTCTTCGACGAGGCGGCCAATAGCCAGTGACGGTGGGGAACCGTTGTTCGACTCCCGCGAGACGGAGAGTGGTTTAATCGTCATCGCCGATCTTCAGGGCGTCGTCAGGAACGACCACGCGACTGAAGTCGACCTTGCCGACGATTCGCTCGTGCTCACGATCGACGACAGGTTCGTCTGGCGGGTCCCGATCGAGGACGACCGGACGACCATCACTGACGTCTCACTCACGAACGATATCCTGGAGGCGCGAATCGATGTGGGCGAATAACCCGTCCACGGGGAGGATAGCCGCCGTCGGCTCCGCGTGCGGTCGAGCCATTCGGACTGATTATCGCAGGGTCTGTTCGATCAACGTTCGGTGACCGCGGCGGAGTCGCTCGGAGAGCGCCTGATGGGAGATGTCGAGGTCCGCTGCGAGTTCCTCCAGACTGCGTTCCCGTGGGATGTGGTAGTATTCCGAGTCGATCGCGGCGCTTAGGGCCTCCTGCTGCTTGTCGGTGAGGTCTGAGCCGCTCCGGTCGATCGATTGTGCGATGCCTTTGACCTGGTGGATCTTAAGATCGATGCCGTAGTCCTGGCAGATTTCATAGATTTCGGACACTGAATCGTGGGACGGGAACAGGACTCGCAGGTTCCACTGGCCATTCTGTCCACACGCGTTCAGCAACCGCCCGTGTTCCAGCTCCAGGATGTGGACGATGAGTCGGATGCGGGTCTGCCAGCGGATCCGGTAGAGACTTTTCTCGTCCTGCTCGACGAGCCGCGTGACGTCACTGGTGGACGGATCGTCCTGGAGCGTCTCGTGGAGGCCCTCCATGTCAGGCCCGGACGCCCAGACAAAGGGGAGGGCGTATTCGCCATCGTTGGCGACAATCGGCGCGGTCTCGAACTCCGTCTCCGGCATCCTGTCGAACGTTTTCTGGAGGGCAAACTGGTTGGCTGAGACCGTTGCATCAACAATGGTTCCCATACGAGAGTCATTCGACGAGTACGGGTATTACTACACGGAGCATATTTTCACGCAGAGACGCTATATTCCTATTATATCGAGTAACCACGCACAAGGCGCGAATAAGCTGATGTTACTTAACGAGATATTCAGCGATGTCGCCGAACTGAGAGTGGCCTGCGGAAGCGCGGGCGATGGGAGCGACCCTGCAACTGCTACCCGGCATATTATAACGGAGTGTTTCCAGCTGGTTCCCATGACAGGCGACGACACGAAGGTCACTGCAGTGTCACTGCGGCCCGGTGCGTGGACAGGGGCTACTGGATGTGCGGTGACGCGACGACCACCTACTTCGCGCCTGGCCTCGCTGTTTCATCGGCGTCACGTCGGCGAGTCTCGTCGCCACCACATTGACGTTGGCAGTCACCGGAGTGTTCACCATCGTCGCCGTCACTATCTCGATCACCCAATTCGTTTTCTCCCGCGTCATCGGACCGCCGTCGAAAATCCGAGACTGGATCGACAGTGTCGAGGGATTCCGGTTACACGTCGCGGCTAACGACCCCACGCTGCAAGTCAGCCCGACCATACCAGCCGACTTCCGCAACGCGCCGCTCCGCGCACTCAGCAGTCGCGTTGCGGAACTCGAGATCCTCAAACGAGCCACACACAGCTCCCGCAGGAACGATATCGAGGAGTTGCAGTCGACACTCCAGAACATCTGCGAGCAGGCACGGAAGGATCTGTAGCGGTCCAACCACCGGCTCTTTCGCGCTCTCTCGCCACGCTTGACCAACGAGTTTCCCCCATCTCAACACTGTTCGGGAGACCAACGCCCAGTCTAGCAAGTTGCCGGCCGAGTAGCAGCAATCGCTGGAGCGAGTCATCGAGACGCTCGAAGACGTGAACATCGCGCGTCACTATTTCAAGACGCTGACCATTCACGAGGAACTTGCCACCGTCTCCCGCCTGCTTCTCCTGACGGGACTCCCGGCTGTCCTCGTCAGCATCGGTATCACTCTCCTGTACTCCGCCGACACTGTCTACTTCGGCGAGACGGCGATGCGCGTGGCAGTGAGCGTCGGGCTGGGTATCGTGCTCCTGCCGTTGAACGTCCTGTTTGCTTACGGTCTCCGTATGGGCACAATAGCCAAGATGACGACGACTTTCGGGGCCTTCACGCCCGTTGACGAGATGCCATAGAGCGCTGTGACAGCGGTCGGGAGTTGTCCGCCGGAGCACGCGATTGCAGGTGGATGACTTTTGCCGTCCCACCCGAGAGGTACGGTATGGCACAGACACCAGATGCGAGCGTCGTTGAAGAGAGTGAAGACTTCCTGCACGTCCGCTTTCGGGACCCCGACAAGTTCGATACCATTCGAACACCAGACTGGGCCGCGAACGCTGCGGGGAGCGTTGAGGAAGGAGCGGAAGTCCGTACTGGCAAGCGGGAGGATTCTGACGACTGGCTGGTCCAGAGCGTCCTCATCCCCAGCGACGCCGACGAACAGTCGGCGAGAGACAACGCCGAAGAGATCGTCGCCAAGATCGAATCCTGACTGTCGTGATGAGAGCCTATCCTCGTCATCGAACTGTTCGTGTTCCCCTCGAACCTGATGTCGAACTGGCCCAGCCTGGCGGATCCAACGATCCGGTCATCGACCTCCTCCGGACCGCGGTGGTTATCAGCACTCTGGGCGTCCTCCCGGGGGCGTTGGCCGGCGGCGTCGAGAGCCGAAACGTCATCCGCCACCTGGCGCTTTTCGAAGCCCGCCCCTGACACCGACGCTCAGTCGAACGACGGGGCGTCTTCCTCTATGTAGAACTCAAGGAATTCCGTCTGGTTGTCGCCGATCTGGTGGAGATAGACGTGGTCGTACCCTGCATCAATGTAGTGCTCGATGGAATCGACTCACTGGCGGCCGGAGGTCGCCATGCCAGAGCCTGCCGTGCCCTTTTGTGTCCGTACGGTGTGGGTTGGTGTATCTGACCGGAGGCTCACAGTATGTCAAGAGATGCCAGCGACACGACGGACGAACCACCAGGCGAATCGACGTCGATCTGGCTCGCGACAAGCGAGGCGACGGACTACGACGCACTCGAGGACGGCATCCACGCCGATACGGTTATTATCGGCGGGGGTATCGCCGGACTGACAACGGCGTTTCAGCTCGACCAGGCCGGGCAATCCGTCGTGGTTCTCGAACGGGATCGCATCCTGACCGGCGTTACTGGCTATACGACCGCCAAGCTCACCTCGCTCCACGGTCTGGTCTACGACCACCTCCTGGACCACTTCGATGAAGACCTGGCCCGGCAGTACGCGGACGCCAACGAGGCCGCTATCGACGCGATTGAGACCACGGCCGAAACGCTCGACGTCAACTGTAACTTCGAGCGCACCCCTGCGTACACCTACACGGAGTCGGCCGACATGAGCGGGCAAATACGTGACGAGGTAGAGGCCGCTCGCCAGCTCGGACTGCCAGCGAGCTACGTCGAGTCGACGGCGTTGCCTTTCGATGTTGCGGCCGCTATCCGGTTCGACGACCAGGCACAGTTCCACCCACGCAGGTACCTGCTCGCGCTCGCCAGAGAGATCGACGGCGGTTCGAGTCACGTGTTCGAGCAGACTCGGGCGACAGACATCGATCCGGGACGCTCCTGTCGCGTGACGACCGATCGCGGCCAGGTGGCCGCCGACGATGTCGTCGTGGCGACGAACTTCCCGATGTACGACCACGCGTTCTACCACGCCCGGCTCTATCCGAAGCGTTCCTATGTGCTTGCGCTGAAACTTCGCGACGACCCGCCGACGGGGCTCTACTACGACCCGTCGGAACCGTACCTCTCGGTCCGGCCGCTCCCGACGAGCGAGGGACCGATGGTGCTCGTCGGCGGCCAGAACCATCGGACAGGACACGGCGGGAGCACGCAGGACCGTTATCAGGCGCTCGAGCGCCGTGCGCGTGACCGGTTCGACGTCGAGTCGGTCGCGTATCGGTGGGCTACCCAGGACTACGTGTCCGTCGACGCGGTCCCGTTCGTCGGGCGGCACTCGCCCCGAAGCGACCACGTGTATGTTGCTACGGGCTTTGGCGGCTGGGGGATGACGAACGGGACCGCGGCTGGCCGGCTGCTCGCCGACCGAATCCTCGGGCGGGAGACGGACTGGGACGACGTCTTTCGACCGACGCGGTTCAACTTCGGTGCATCGAAGACCGACCTCGTCTCGCACAACAAACACGCCATGAGTCACTTCTTCGAGGATCACATCAAGGACCCGCCGTCCGCTGCGCTTCCGGACGTCGCGCGCGGTTCGGGGGAAGTCATGGAACTCGACGGGGAGTCCGTCGGCGTCTACCACGATGAAGACGGTGAGTACCATCTTGTATCGGCGGTCTGCCCGCACATGGGCTGTCGCGTCGAGTGGAACGACGGGGACCGGTCGTGGGACTGTCCCTGCCACGGGTCACGGTTCGACTACGACGGGAGCGTCCTGCACACGCCGGCTGTCGAGGATCTAGATCGGTACGACATCGACGAGTTCACGACTGACGAGTGAGCTGAGGGCAGCCAGTCGCGTAGCGGACTCTGCACGACGCCGCGAAACTGGCGCTCGACGACCGTGTCATGCTCCGATCCAGGATATCTTGGCCAGCCGTGACGCTGTCCGGGCAGGACAGATCATGGTGGTCTCCGCTAGATTTGGGTGACTGTTCATAGGCTCTCTCAGGTGAGTGAGGTGGTCACGGCCGGCCGCAGCGATCTGTTGTTGGCGAACCAGTAGACGGGGAGTACGACGACCACCGTTATCACGAACGCGCCGATGACCTGTGCCCACGTGTGGGCGTCGAGGTAGATGCGATTGGGGACCATCACGACTGGGATGATCAAAAGCGGCCAGTATTTTCGGTCGACGAGCGTAAGATACAGCGTCGGCATCAGGGCTGTGATGACATGGCCGGAGACGTTCCAGAACGGCGAGAGCAGCGCGTACGGTATCGTCACGACCAGCAGCGCCTGCATCGCGGTCGGGACGAGCTGTCCCCAGTCATACCGGCGCCAGACGAGCCACGTCACGAGGCTAGTGATGAACAGGCCGCCGGCCACGAGCGCATCGACTTCCCAGGCGTTCCCTTTCGTCGTCTCCATCACGCCGGACCCTGTGACGAGCATGAATGCGGCTGCAGGGAGGAGTGACGCAAGCCCCGCGCCCAGAAAGACGCCGACGCGACGCCACAGAGCCGACCGATTACGGTCCTGTAAGGCCCATTCGTAGCGGATGAGGAGCAGCGTTCCCACCCCGAGGACAGTGATGGGATGGAACACGTACGGAAACACCGTCATAAATCCCTCAAGGATGTCCATCTCTTAGAGAGACGACGACGAGGAGTAAAATCCCCCTGTTTGCCTTTTCAAGTCACACGTTTCCTCGTCACTCACAGAGCCGACGGGGACTCGCGATTGGGCCATACTCCCGGAGGGAGTTGGGCCGGTGACAGAGCGATCCGGCTGGCTTTCGCCTGCCTGCCGAGCCGTTATAGTAGTCGTCGCCCACAGATACTGTATGGACAACGCGACCGACGAGGGACAACTCGATTTAGAATATAAAATAGAGCCTGAACAGAGCGAGGAATCGTCCGGGGACGGAGCGGCAGTACCCCTTTCCACCGGCCGAGAGGACCACCCAGGTGTCGATCGGGCGCGGACCGTAAGTCGTCTCCTGGATGACGCCGTCGAGGTTCCGGGAACGAACTTTCGGATCGGGATCGACCCGATCCTTGGGATTCTCCCGGTCGCAGGCGACCTCGTCGCAGCAGGTGCGTCACTGTACATTATCCTTGAGGCGGTGAGAGTTGGGATGCCGCGGAAGGCGATAGGGAAGATGCTGGCGCTCCTCCTCGTTGATTTCCTGATCGGATCGATACCCGTCATCGGCGTCGTGTTCGACGCCTTCTGGAAGCCTAACCAATGGAACGTCTCTAGACTCGAAGATTACGTCGAACAGATGTCGTCGTAATCCCGAGACGCGCCTGGAGTCCCTGCCACAACCGGCAACGATGCGTTACCGCCCCACTTGTCCGCTTACTCCCCGGGACAGGCGTTTGAACAACAGTAGCTTCGTCCCCCCGCTGCCGTACGCTACCGCGGCGGCGTTCCCATCCACGTGCACCGAGACGGGGAGTCCTTGCGTTGGGTCGACAGCCCCGTGCTTATTCAGTCCCTTTGGCGGCTCATACTCTCGCACTTCTACTGTCGGGACTATCCGGCGAAGCATTTGTGCCAGCCATGGTCTTACTGAGCACACTGTATATTGCCACGAGAGAGAACGGATGTCTCAGTCGGCGCAGCGGTCGCATCGCCTGTTTTCCGGTAAGTAGGAATTACCTCACAGTGGTCGGATCGGGGTGTGGTAAGCCGGGCTTGTGAAACGTTCCCATTGGCGTTCGGTTTCGAGAAATAGCACAGTCGAGTCGCGATGGGAAGTGGTCGTGTTTTCGAGAAAAAATAACAGCAGTACACTTGTTACTACGACGTTCCCGTGTTAAACCATCCCAACCATCGTGGGACAGAAACGTATTGTAGATACGACACGACACACACGGAGTGATAGCACACTTGATATAGTAGAAGTTGAAAGGCATCGCCCAGATGATCGCACGCAGTCGTGTTCGACTGTGCAAACGCTCTCCCAACCCATTTTAGCCAGTACCTATGCTATCAGCGGAGCACCATTAATCACTCCACAGAATCTGTTTGGGCAGTGGCGAGCCGGAGGTGTATGCTGTGAAGTTTAAGAACCGAACTATCTATACAAAATATAATTTATTATAGACGTGATAGTCCGCTGGGTTACTAGAATGGGCGGCTGCTGTTGGTAGACGTTGACCTCATGTTGCGGCCGGGGCTGCCGATCACCCATCACGGAATCACCTATACCGAGGTATTCGTCGTCGCCGTGGCCCTCGTCCCCGCGCCCTCTCGTGGCTTGCGCCTGCAGACCGGTATTTCTTGCCCGCGGAGGAAGTAATCCGACTGCAGTCACTATGACAATGTCCACACTCCGCGAACTGTTCGTGCACGACCTCGAAGACATCTACTACGCCGAGGGAGAGCTCCTCGACGCACTGTCGGAACTGGCCGACCAGACGGACGACGAGCAAGCCGCACAGGCGTTCCGTGACCACCGGGAGGAGACTCAAACCCACATCGAACGGCTGGAACAGGTGTTCGACATGCTGGGCGAGGAACCGGATACGGAGGAATGTGACGGCATTGAGGGACTGATTACCGAACACGAAAACTTCGTCGAACAGGATCCCGACGCGGAGGTACTCGACCTCCACAATCTCATCGCGGGGCAGAAGACCGAACACTACGAAATCGCCGCTTACGGGAATCTGGCGTTGCTCGCCAATCGGCTCGACATGAGCGATGCGGGCGATATCCTCCACGAGACCCTTGAGGAGGAGAAAGAGGCTCTGGAAAAGCTCGCGACACTTACCGAGGAATTCGAGTACGCCGACGTCCGCGAATCGGCCACTGCGGACTGACCCGGTCCCAGCCGCAGTCCCCCATTTTTGCTCGGGTGTGAACTGCGCCCGGATGGATATTCGACCCGCCGAGCCGACCAACCGTGCGCTGATCAGCGCAATTGCGGATATATTGTTCCGGTCAGTGTGCGCGCTCAGCGATAGCAATTCAAGACGACTCTTGACGCGGCGTTCTCTGATGACGGCTTCGTCCACGCGACGATCGACGGACAGCTGTCACTGCGCTGGCTGCAGGGATTGCCCGAGGCTGAACCGCCGGAAGTAGCGTTCGAAAACGATGCCGGCGATGAGAGATCGCAGGCGTGTGCCTGCCACATCCCTTTGCGTGTTGCTGGCCAAACGGGTGTATGGCAGACGACCCAAATTCATCTGAACCTTCGCCGGAGCGTGCGCAAAAGCGGGCTGTCGAACGACGGCACGAACGCACGGAGACAGTCGAAGACGCCCTATCGAGGGTCAGTGGGCTGTTCGAGGAGGAAAAGTACCCGGTGACCGCCGAGGAACTGGCAGTCGAGTACGGCGATGAGATCCTCGACCTTCCCAACGAGACGGAGTCGTTAGGATCGGTGTTTGACCGACTGGTCGACGAGGAGTTCGCGTCGCCCCAGGAGGCGCGGGAAGTGGTCTACCGCGAGTTGACCGGTGAGGCGGCCGGATCCGAAGAGTACAACGAACAGCGTGAGCTCGACGAACTCGAAAGCGGATCCGGCGACTAGCAGCCCGAGCGCTCTTGAAAGTCGCCTTTGGCCGGCCGCTGCTTGTCCATACAGGGCCAACGCTTTTGCAGAACGCTCCGAACATAGTGGTATGGGAACTCCTATTTCAGCGGAGGACGTCGGCAAGCGAGTCGTTAACGACGGCGACACGATCGGACGCGTTGTGACGTACGAGGCGGAAACAGCCTTCGTCGATCCTGATCCAGACCTCAGTGACGTAGTCAAATCGAAGTTCGGGTGGGCCACGACGAACGAGGAGACGTTCCCACTCCAGCGGGAACTCGTCGACGAGGTCACGGACGACGAGATACGGCTCGTCGCCAAACAATGATGGCGGATGGGACGGCACCACTGCCCGCCTACGGTGACGAGAACGAAGCATCTTGAGAAGCGCGGCCGTCTGAACAAAGCGATGGAGTAGCGTGTGAGGAGAACGGAGAAGACGACTATGACGGCAGCGATGGCGAGAGCGTCGGGGTGTGCCACGCCGTGTAGATAGACGTCGAAGTAGTTATTTGGGGAGCCTCGGTCGATCTAGCGCTATCACTACGTGCTATCACATTCGTTTGGTCCTTGGTGCGGACTCGTGGCGTGAGCGGATCGCCATTGACGAGTTCCCCGACGGCGATTCATAGTCCGTGGCTCCGAAGACGAGTCCTTTCGAGAGCGGGGAGATGACGTTCGTTTAGAAGGTGAACGCCAGATCGCTGTCGACGGGCGGCGCGCTACCTCACCCCTGGTCTTTGCCATCGACCATGAGGACGACTTTGTCCTCGTCGATGCGGGCGATGTGATCCGGGTGGATCGGATAGGAGTCCTCGTCGTGCTCACCCCAGCCCAGCGCAGTCTGGATTCGGTCGGCGATTGAGGGGTCGGGGTCGACCCACAGCTCGCCATCGACCACCTCGACGACTATCCCGAGTTTCGTGCCCTTCCGGTCTTCCACGGGTTTCCCTTCGTCGTGGTCGGTAACCATCAAATTCTCATCTACGTCTGCCCGGGCCGTCTCGGCGACGTTCTCGGTACCGGTCTCGTCTCTCGCAGACGTCTCCGTCTCCACGGTTCGCTCGCTGGATCCCCGGTCGACGTCGTACTCTCCTTCCTCGATGACTTCGCTCTGGACAATACTCTGTGAGATGGTGTCGGCAGTCATTGTTTCGGTGTCCAAGATCTCACCTGTCAGGGTCCGTTGGACGTGCATCTTCTCCTGTCGCGTCTGGCGTCTGAATAGGCGGGTTTCGATGACATCGTCTTCGCGGAAGTGGCTCTCGACGTGTCCGTGGTCGATGGCGGTCTCGGGGGAACCAACCAGTTCACCGTCAAGGATCGTCCGTGTGACGCCGTCGATATCCACCGTCTCCCGCAGCGTTTCCGTCTCGATCGTATCCTCTGTTGCCACGTCCGTGTCGACGATCCGGCTCTCGACGGTAAGGCGCTCGACGACCTCGCGTTCGAGTTCCCATTCCTCATCGACGTCGATCTCGACGTTATGGGGGGCAGAAACGCGTGTCCCGCTCTCGAACCACGACTCGTCGGCGCCGGTCGAGTTGGGAACCTCGGACCGCTCGGTCGAGCAGTCCGCGACCTCGGTAGAGAGCAGACGGGCCTCGACGATGGCCGACTGGAGCCCTTCCTTGTCGACCACCTTACTCTCGATGGTCGCCTCCTCGACGATTACGTGTTCGACGACCGTCCGCTCGGAGAGTTCGGTCTCGACCGTCTTGCCCTCGGTGAGTTTCTGCTCGACCGTCTCTTCGTCGACCGCTGCGTGGCTCACGGCATCTGACCGATCAATAACGTCGATGGTACCGGTGTCGCTGTGCTGGATGATGAGCTTGTCCTCCGCTCGTATCTCTCGCTCGAACTCATCCCAGGACAGCTCCTGGTAGTCGGACTCGACATCGGACTCGTGGACGACCGCGAGTCGCTCCTGTCCGTCCTGTTCGAATCGGACGGGGACGAGTGGTTCCGAATCTTCCCATTTCTCGACGGTCCGCGAATCTGTCGTGATGTGACTCTCGGCGCGTGGATCTCGTGACATCGGGTATTATTCTAACCTATTACGTGATAAGCCCGAGGCTTGCGAGAGACGGGAACCCGCTTAGCGCCAGTCCTGTGCGTGTTCTTGCCGGAACTCGTCGATCTCCGTTCGGGCAAGCTTGAGTTTTTCGCGGATGGTCCCATCCGTGTGGTCACCCAGTTGTGTGAGTTGTCGCTCGATTTCCTGCAGACGCTCGCCTTCCTCTTGATCGTCCTCGAGTTCCGCGTCGCCGGAGAGCTGCGCTAACCCCCGCTCGATGGAGTCGAGTTGCTCTTTGACCGTCGGATCGTCTGTGCGCTCACTGGCAGACTGCACTGCGTTACGAGCGAGCCGGAGACTAGGTGCCATAACGGTTCGTACACCGCCCGGACGGAAAGAATCCCGGGGTCAGTGGTTGTTCTAGATGCCCAGAGCGGTCAGTTGCCCTATTCATTTAGGCCAACATTTCATGCTGGTCGATGGAGAATACGTCTTACGCTACCATGCCCAATCCCTCGACAGACGTAAACGACAGTACCATCGGCCACGACGGAGCCGACGCCGCCGATGTCTACTCGGACCCCCACTGCCGATACCTGCTCGATTACCTCCAGGAGGAGCCTGGGGCTGTGGCTGTCTCAGCGGCGGCCAGAAACGTCGTCGCCCAGATTACGGAGACGCCACCCGACTGCGTCTCCGACGGCGTCTTGCGGCGCGTCGAGACGTGGTTTCACCGCGGGCTGCTCCCGACGCTGGATGACGCCGACATCGTCGATTACGACCCCGACGCAGGGACTGTCAGCGTTCACGACACCCGCGACACCGCCCGGGAAATCAAGAGCATGAGCTCGTCCTGAACCGTGGCCCCCGATGTCAGGCAGTTACTCGGTCCGACGACGGAACTCGGTCGTCGCGTCGACTCGATCCTGCTCGGTTTCGGACGGACAGCCGATGCCGCCAAGCGGGGTCAGCGTAACGATGGTCGGGACCCTCAGATCACATCACAAGTCGATTCTTCGTGGCGCTGTCGACAACGGGAGCGGCGCCGTCGGTCGCGGGGTCGGTGATGTTCCGCACCGACGATGGCCCCAGCCCGGGTGTTACTCATGATGTGTGTCGGTGGATTTGCATGACGTGACGCAGGCTGTTAGAGGCTACTTTCGGGATCGGTATATCGGGTGCGGCTGGAGAGCATGCTGTTCGTGGTGGCACGCAAGAGGGTGACGAGGGAGCCCAGATACAGCCAGGTTATAAAGAGGATCACGCCGTAGAGCTGGCTTGGCTGGCTGCCTACAACGCCGGAACGATCGAGTCGAAGATCATTTTTTCGGCCTTTCTGAGGTGTTGGTGGAAGGTCGGTGCCGACACCTGCAGCGAATCCGCGACCTCTTGGCCCGTGACATCTCGCGGCCACTCGAAGAACCCAGCGTAATAGGCGGCCTGGAGCGCCGCTTTCTGCCGGTCGGTCATCGATTCGCTCAGTTCGTACGACATTGAGGGAGAGACCCGAGTCTCGCGCTCAGTTTGCTGTCGCGTGACCATTTGTGCGGACGGAAACGTCTCGGTAACGGCATCGATAACTGTCCGAACGCCGTCCCCGGGTGGTAGCTGCACGGTCATGTGGTAGGTCCCGTCTTCGATTCCGGCGTCGGCAATGGTGCCGCCGACAGCGGTGATCGTCGAGAGGAGCGGCGAGTCCGAGAGGTGGATCTCGAAGTCCCGCGTTTCGGCCGTCTCGTCAGCATCACGGAACGTGATCGAATCCCAGTGGATGTGCTCAGCTAAGGACCGGAGCGCCGGCACGGCGTTTTCTGCCGCGGTACCGAACATGATGAACTCGTCCTCGGAGATCGAGACGGCTTCGTCGAACGTGACCGTGCCCGCGGACTCCTCGATGTCCAGCAGGGAGAAGAGACCCGTCACGTGGAACCCGAGTTCGACGACCTCGTCCGACAGGAGCGCGCGCTTGCGCTCGACCGCGGCGATTGCGTGACCGACCACCTCACCGAGTTGTTCGAGGATCGCGCCTTCCCGCCCCCCGAATGCGTCTGTTCGGGTGGCATAGATGTTCAAGACCCCGTAGGTGGTCCCGTCGTGGACGATCGGGATGGCGGCGGAGGAGCGGTAACCGTATGCTTCGGCCTCGTCTCGCCACTGGTCGTAGGTGTCGTCGTTCCGGATGTCCTGGCACCGCTGGAGTTTGCCTGTGCGGAACGCACGCCCGGTCGGTCCCTCACTGTGGTCGTCGTCCGAGTTGACCGAGATGGTAATGTCCTCGAGATAGTTTCCGACGCCCGCTTCGGCCTGGACGGTGACTTCCTGTGATCGGTGATCGACTTTGCCGATCCAGGCGAACTCGTACGCGCCCGACTCGACCAGTCGGTCACAGACGACGGATTCGATCTCCTCGCGCGAGGACTGGGAGATCGCTGCGTCGCTGATGTCGCGGACGATGTCGTTGAGGCTGTTCAGCACCGCGAGCTGCTCGCGCTGCCGGACCAGTTCCTGTTCGTCCCGGTGGCGCTGGATCGCCGACGTGAGGATGTTTACCACCGATCTGACGACCGTGACGTCTCGATGGGAGAACGACTGGGGTTTGGTGTCGTAGATTCCGAGAATGCCCCAGGGGTCGTTCTCCGGGCCAATAGTGACGGTGATGCCGCTTTGTATGTCGTGATCCGTGAGTAGATCCCATCCGGTAAAGCGTGTTTCCGTAGCCAGGTCAGTCACGACCACCGGTTGGTCTCTGGCCAGCGTATACGCCGCTTGGGAGTCGCTGTCGGTCGCCGAAACGGTGGTTTCATCCACGACAACGTCGTCCAGCCCGACGGTGTGGCGAAGCACGAGCGACTGTCCGTCGTCCGAGCACTGGAGTATCTGACAGTGAGTCGTATCGAGCGTCGCCGCCAGTTTCTCTGCCGCCGCCTCCATGAGCGAGTCGATATCGCGGTCTTCGAGCGCATGCTGGCCGAGTTCGGTGACGACTTCCTGCTGGGTTATTCGACGCCCTAGTTCCTGTTCGTGGGCGACCTTGGACAGCGCGGCCTCGGTGGTCGCCGCCAGCAGTTCCATGAGCTGCTGGCTGTCCGTATCGAACGCATCGACGTCCCGAGAACCGAGGATGAGCACGCCGAACCGCCCGAGGGGCATGAAGACACAGGTTCGGAACTCCGAGAACGGTGACTGCGCCTCGGACTCGGACCAATCGGTCACGTCCTCGCAGTATCGCGTCGCGCCATCGACATAGACCGTGCCAGTGAAGGTCGTATCGTCGGCCGGGATGGACGGAAGCTCGGCGTCTCCGGACGGGGACTCGATCGTCGTGGCCGTCGGATGCAACTGCTCCGAGGATTGGTCGTAGCGATAGATGACGCCTTCAGCTCCCTGGAACAGGTCAGCGACCGTGTCCATGGCTGTCCGGGAGACATCGTCGGCCGTCTCGACGGTGAGCAAGCGTTTCGACATCTCGTTGAGGCCCTTGAGCTGCTTTTCGAACTGTTTCCGGTCAGTAATGTCTCGCTGGACGGCGATGTATTGTGTGATCGACCCGTCTTCGTTCCTCACTGGCGCGATTGTCTGTTCGGCGTAGTACAGCTCGCCGTTCTTTCGCCGCTCGATCACTTCGTTTTCCCAAACGTCGCCGGCACTGATCACGTCCCAAAGCTCTTGATGGTAGCTGTCGCCACGGGCCGAACCCAGTAGCGAGAAGGACTTGCCTTTCGCTTCTGTTTCGTCGTAGCCGGTGATCGCTTCGAATGCGGAGTTGATGTAGGTGACCGACCCATTCGTGTCGAACATACAGATCGCGTGGCCGGATGCTTCGACGGCCTGCTTGAACTGTGCGAGCTCGCGTTCGCGCGCTTCCCGCTCGGAGATATCACGGATGACGCCACACCGGCCGGACTCCTCGTTTTGGATCGGGTACCTTGCCACGCGGGATTCACACGGAATCGTCTCGCCGTGCTTCGTGTGGATATCGAGTTCGATGTTCGCGATGTCGCGGGTGCCGTCAGCGATCTCTTGCGAGAGCGATTCGGAGAGGGGCGTGATCTCGTCGTCGTGAACCGTCGTCGCGTGTGCTCCGAGCAGTTCCGAACGGGAATACCCCGTCATCGAACAGAACGCGGCGTTGACCATGATGAAATTCCCGTCCGCGTCGACGGCGTAGATGCCGTCGTCGACAGTCTCTACGATCTGTTCGTACTGGACGAGTTGCTGTTCCCGCTCTTTCCGGTCGGTCACATCTCGAAGGGAGACCGAGAGCCCGTCTTCGGACGGATAGATGCTGGCTCTCACCCACAGTTCGAGCGGAGGCAAATAGAATTCGATGGGAGATTGCGACTGCGTGTCCATCGCCTCATGGAGCGCGTCGAACAGTTCTGTCTCGCGTATCTCGGGGAACGCCTCCCAGACGACAGCCCCGAGGAGCGCTTCCTCAGACTGGTCGAAGAGGTCCTCCGCACTGTCGTTGAGATACGTGAACCGGAACCGGTCGTCGAGGCCGAAGAACGCGTCGTCGATACGCGAAAAGACGTCGTTCAATTCCCGTTCCAGCTCGTCGCGTTGGCGCTGGAGCCGTCGCTCTTTCTCCTTCCGGTCGCGGATGTCCCTGGCGATGCCGGTCAACCCGATCACCGAACCCTCCTCGTCAGTGAGCGGACTCCCGCTGAACTCGTAGGGAATCGTCTCACCGTCGCTGGTCAGCACCGACACTTCGATGATGGTGCTTTCCCCGTCGAGCACCTGCTGGATAGCATTGTCAAGGGCGTCGGCGTCCTCGTCTGCGACGAAGTCTTGGGGACGCATCTCTTCGATCGTCTCGTCCTCATACCCGGTCACCTCGCCGAACCGATCGTTCCACCGCAGGAATCGCTCGTCCGGGTCAAGGGCATAGAGGATGTCGCGCTGATGGTTGAGGACGCTGTCGGTGAATGCCTTCTCCTCCTGTAACTCGCGGACCCGCTCGCGGCGTTCCGTCATGTCTCGTGTGACTTTCACGTATCCCGTGAGCTCCCCGTCGTCGTCGTGGACGGCGGTGATTGTGGCAGTCGCCCAGAACTGAGAGCCGTCTTTCCGAAGACGCCACCCTTCGTCTTCGGTTGAGCCGGTCTCTGCCGCTATTCGGAGGTTCGCCTCTGGGACGCCGGCCTCCCGGTCCGCATCGGTGTAAAATTTCGAGATGTGCTCGCCCACAATCTCGGAGGCCTCGTAGCCCTTGATCTGCTCGGCACCACTGTTCCAACTCCGAACGTGGCCCTCGGCGTCGAGTCGGAATATTGCGTACTCCTCGACGGCGTCGATGAGCGTCTGGAGTTGCGTCTGTTCCTTCTGGTGGGCCTTCTGCGACCGTTTTTGAGCCGTAACGTCGTAGTACAGCTCGATGCGGCCGCCCGCGTACGGGCCGTCCGCTATCGGTCTGCTTCGATGCTCGAGCCATCGTTCCGCTCGCTCCCCGTCAGCGCTGACAAGACATTCAAAGTCCCGCGCGTTTGTGTTGTTCTGGTATGTGGACAGGACGAGTTCGCGAAACCGGTCCTCGTTTTGGACGCTGGGTGCGATTTCAGTAGCGACGAGGTCACGTTTGTCCTGTCCGAGCACCCGCTCTCGGTCGATACCGAAGTACCTCCCGATGGCGCTGTTTGCCCAGACGACATTGAAATCGGCATCGAGAAGGAACATACCGACTTCGACCTTGTCGAACAGGTTACTGAGGGAGTCGACGTCGGAACGCTCCGGCATTGGGACGGCATCGTCGCTTCGACCCTGCTGGCTGGCCGTTGGTTTCGGGGATGAATCGGCCGCGCTCTGCCCCGAACTCCGCTGGTCGGCGGTAGGCAGATCGCGGTCCCCTGGGCCGTCGGCTCCGCGTGAGAGCCACCAGATGCGGTCGGACGAACCGATGTCCTTGCTATCGAGAAAACCACTGTCGTCGAGCTGACTGAGTCCCTCTTGCGCCTGCCGGTAGGACTCGGAGATCGTCTCGACGACTTCACTCGTCGTCAGCGGCTCTCCCGGGTCCGCCGTCTCGAAAACCGAGAGTATCTCGCGGAGTCGATCAGATATGGCCGGCTCGGGCATTACTCAGTCCCCACACCGAACCGATATTAAACCTGTGCCGACGGAAACACCCAGTTCAGCGGCGTGAAGAGGAGAGCCGCCGAATCAACGTCTCAGTTAGTATATTCACCCGTCTCAGCAAATGTAGATAAGTAATATAATAGAGTAAACACTAACGTGTTAGCGAGGGGGGAAGAGCCTTGATAGCTTGATAGTTCAGCGGCCAGCCGACCGACGTATCCAGATGGACGTGAGATACCACGTCGGGCGCAGAATGCCCGTCGGTGGGCGTCGCCAGACCCATGGCGGGGATGTATCGATGTCGTTACCGTTGAAAACTGCTATCAATGACTCAAGAGGTCGTTCGGGAAAGCATGCTGCTGCAGGCTCCTGCCAGGCCAGATGGCAGCAGCCAGCGGTGCACTCGCTTTATTACGGGGAGAGACGGGAACCGTCTATCTGGAGGAGCTGAAATCCGTACGCAGACGGCCACTACCAGCCGATATCTGTTGGAGTTCCCATTGAAAGCCCAAGCCGTATCTGTCATACACAGTTACGACGGGGTGTGGTAGATAAACCAATGAAACGACGCACGTTCGTTACGTCCCTCGGAGTTACAGTAGCCAGTACTGCACTCGCGGGTTGTAGCGGGGACGGTCCCGATGAGGGCGAGGTCACCGATGACGGCGGCGATAGTACCGATGCCGGTGGCGGCGCTGAGTCCGGCGACGAAATGAACAGCGAAACAGAAGGCAGCGAGGGAGAAATCGCCTCTGAAGAGATCGAAGAGACCCCGGAAGGTCTCGAGGTCTCGAACAGCCAGCTGAGCGAAACGGACAGCGGTGCCAGCGTGACGGGAACCGTAACGAACACCGGCGAGAGGTCCTACGAGTACATCGAAGTCGAGGTGACGCTAAACGACGGCGACACCATCCTTGGCGAGTGGGCTGATACCAGTGAGGAAGAGTTAGATGGTCTCGGTTCCGGGGACACCTGGGACTTCGAAGCAACGTTCGAAGACGAGGAAGTGAACGAGGCCACCGGATACACGATTTCGCTTGACGGTGTCCTCGCGGACGATTGACTGGCCGGGACACCGGCTTCCGGGAGGGAAACGACCACCCCCAGCGATTAAGCGCACGCTTCCGACTGTTCTCCCCGTGACGTGGGCCCGTCTGGAACTGGCGAGCAAAGCGGCGTTATCGACTGGTTCTGACAGAGACTCCTAATCATCTGCGCCTGGTTGCTGCCGGCCCCCTTCGGAAATCACCATCTACTGTAGGTGCGACCGGTGCAGTTGCTGTTCTGTGTAGAGAAATTGTGAATAAGTGACAACTATTATTGACCTTTGGCTGTAACATACAGCGATGCGTCTCGACCACCTTGAGCGGCTCCACGATACGATCGAACCGCCCGACACTGAGGACACTCTCCATTTCTGGTGGATCTATGCCGCTGCCGACGGCGATTACAACGGGCGGCCCCCGTCGGATGCTACCTTCATCCCGTTCCACGCCAGTAACGAAGGGATCGCGTGCGTCGATGACGTCGCCCGTATCGCGGTCGCCTATCTCAACCACCACGACTGCCGGGACGACGCTCACAGTCGCAAGCGAGCGCGCCAGGCGCTCGAGTACGTCCTGTACATGCAGCACTCCGACGGGACCTTCCTCAACTTCATTACGGACCCGGAGATGAACGAGACGGTGTTCGGTGACCCGTCGCCGGACGTGGTGGACGGCATCAAGGTCGACGGGTCGATGACCAGTATACCAGCGCTGGAGTTCTGGTCGTCGCGGGCCTGCTGGGCACTCGGCGAGGGATATGAGACGTTTTCGGGTGTCGATGCGGAATTCTGCAACGACCTCGAGGACGGGATTCATCGCTTTCTCGATGCCCTCGAGGCGGGGCCGTTGGATTCATACGGCGAATACGAGACACAGCGGGGCAAAAAGATCCCGTCGTGGCTCCCGAACAACGATACCTACGGCACCGCGCCAGCGGTACTCGGGCTGGCATCCTACTATCGGGCCTCAGACGACGGCCGGGCGAAACGTATTCTCGAACAGCTTGCGGATGGAATTTTCGAATGCCGGAGCGGCGATACCGTCTCCCCGCCGTTCAGCACACATCTCGGCTCGCCGCCGGGAACGCCGTGGCACACATGGGGGTTGCGGCAGTCCGCTTCGCTCGCCCGAGCGGGTGACGTGCTCGACAAGCGCGAGTACGTCGAATCAGCGCGTCGCGAGGTCTCGGCACTCCACACCTTGCATCTCAGCTCGGAAGCACAGATCGCGAGTTTCGGGCCGGCACCGCTGGTGTACCACCAGCTCTCGTATGGCACAGACGCGCTCGTCCACTGCTGTACCGAGCTCTGGGAGGCCACCGGTGAGACAGCGTTCGCCCGTCTCGGTGCCCAGCTCTCAACGTGGTACTGTGGCAACAACGTCAAGGGCGCCGATATGTGGGACAGAGAGACCGGGCGGGGGTTCGACGGGATCTACCAGGACGCAATCGACTGGAAAGCCGGTGCGGAATCGACCGTTGCTGCCGTCCGGACCATGACCGACGTCGAGCGATACCCAGACCCGGTGTGCATGGACGAACCCGTCGCCACGACCGAGGACCATTCCTATACGCTGTATGACGCCGAACACGGAGCGATGGACTCATGGACCTCGCGTCTCGACCCGGAGGGAGCGCAAGCGGTGTTTTCCAGCGGTCGGATCGTGAAAATACTCCGGCCCGGGCGCTTGCGCCTCGACCAGGACCTCGCCCCGGGCGAGTATCGCCCGTATGTCGTCGTACAGGGGACGATCGCTCCAGAGGCGAGGGTAGTCGTCACTATCGGTGACCAGCGCCGGACCGCAGACATCGCTGGCCGGTCGGAAATGTACTACGAGATGCTGCCACTCGATCCGGTCGAGGTGGCGACCGACGATTCGGTCAGGGTGACTTACGAGGGCGATCAGGATCGGAACGGAAGAGTCGACGCGCTCGTCTTCCACCCGGCAGTGGCGTGGCGAACGATCGTTGGCGACGGTGGCGCGAGTTCGGCCGCCATCGCACGAAGCGTCGTCCCCGAGCGCCGAAGCGTCTCGATTCCCGTCCAGGCCGACGACTATGATTCGGTGACCGTGCAGTCGCTCGACGAGGAGGGACGGGTCGTGCGCGGTCGGGAGGCGACCGTCGGCCGGGGCGATGATCCTACCGAGCGGACCGAAGTGAGCGTAACCGTCGAGCCATTCGGGTTCACACTGGTCCACGCGACCGACTGACGGTTCCAAATGCCGCCACTGGTTAGCGGACTCGGCATCGAGGTTTTGCGGTTCGTCCACCGTGATGAGCCAGTCGGTGTGGATGACGCGACCGATCTTCCTGCGGCGCCTGGGATAGCGATGCACATAGTAGCCGACCGATATCGCCCTACGCCTACATATGAAACCTACCTAGTAGGTCTCCGTAGCCTGACGTGGTTATCGGCAGGTCAAGCGGGTTGATATGGCCGGCTTCCGAGCCCCCGGCGAGGAGTATATCCGTCTTGTTTACTATGCAAGCAGTAGCATATTACGTGGGCCCCTCAAACCCTAGAACGTCGTCAGTGCTGTGAAGCTTTGGTGTGCGTGAGGGACGGCTGTCGTTCGTGAAGAGCGCCCGGCCCCACGCTCGATTAGCCGCAGCACCATCGACTTCCACTTTCAACATATGATTCAAGAACACCTCGCTGACTATACTCCCGAATTACACCGGTCGCAGAGTGATTCACAACGCATCACAATGCTTTCGACTCCCGGCGATGGTTCGTGCGGGATCGGTACGTACACGTGTGATCTCATCGAAGGGATGGATAGTATCGCCGCCGAAATCGAACCGATCCCGCAGGACGATCGATCGCTCCGGAACTTTATCCGGCTGGCAGTGCGCGCCTCCCGTACGAGCGGGGACGTGAACCACGTACAGCACGAGTACGGCCTCTTTCGACGCGACGGGTCGCAGTATCCGGGCGTGATGGGCGTTGTATTCTTCCCGCTACTGTACCTGTTGTCATCCCTTCGGTCCCAGAAGATCGTGATAACTCTCCACTCGGTCATCCGGTTCGAACCGGACGAGGCTCCCTTTTCGGTTCGCCTCTACCTCCTCCTGATGCACAAGCTCATGGTACTGTGTTCCGCCCATCTCATTTTTCTCTCGCCGGACTGTGCGTCGAAGTTCCAGGGCGATATCGACCTAGAGTCCGAGGATTTCACCCTGCTCTCACACGGCGTGAACACGGACGTTTCGCCGTCCATCTCTCAGGACGAGGCCAAACGGGCGTTCGGGTTCGAACCGGATGAGAAGGTCGTCGCCATTCCTGGTTTCATGCGACCACCGAAGGGCCACGACATCTTCATCGAGGTCGCCAGAGCCTTGCCCGAGTACGAATTCATGATCGCAGGTGGCGCACGACCGAAGGGTGCGGACTTCGACTTTGCCGAATCGGTCGCAGCGGACGCACCGGACAACGTGACTATCACCGGCGTCCTCGACGAGGAGGGCTACTGGACCGCACTCGCCGCGCCGGATCTGGCCTTGCTTCCGTACCGCGTTGTCTCCCAGAGCGGAACGTTCAACGCCTGTGCGACGCGAGAACTCCCTGTCCTGGCCAGCGATGCCGAGTACTTCACTCGTATCCAGTCGACGTGGGGCGCACCAGAGACAGTCGACATTTCGGAGACGAGTGCCATTGTAGCCCAGGTCAAGGAGCTGCTCGAGAATACGTCTCGTCGCCGCCAACTCGCTGAAATTATGGCGGCGTACAAAGAAGCCAATAGCTTCGAACAAGTCGGCAAAGACCATCTCCAGATCTATCAGCACCTCAGGAATGGGACGCGTGGCGAGCTCGATGAGGTGAAATCGGCCCCCGAATCGGGACCGGCCGTTTCGGCGTCCTCGAGTCCCTGACCCCAGAGTCTGCTGCCGGATTGACGCTGCAGCCGTTTGCGGTACTACAGGTGCATTTGAGGGCGTTTGCACAATCGGTCGTACGACCAGCGTACGACATTGTGATGATGTTTCAAATTCAACGATAGCGAGAAAACCGCTTCCCGGCGAACCGCCGACCGACAACGAGGGCTTACCAGTGATTCCGGAGAGACTCTGTCCCGTCGAGTATCTGTCCTAGTACGACAGGGCCGTCCTCCGGCCCAGTTCACGAGTAGAAAAAACAACAGGACCGCGCCAGGCAGCCACCGACTCGGGTATCACGCTATCACGGGGCGTGGTGGATCAGCGATCGTCGGAGACAGCTATCACCGAATTTTCGGTGTCCGTTGTTGTTAGTGCTCCGTCTCGTCGCTCGGGAGTGCATTCGTGTTCGCTCGCTCGAAGCGGGGGCAAACACGTCGTACTCCGGGCGAAACTCGAACTCAAGGTGTTCGAACAGCGGGCCTGTCTCGATACCCGCCGCAGTCAGAACTCCTCTACCGAGACTCCGTCTTGCAGGGCGTTGGTACTGCAGGAAACAGTTTCAAAACCCTGTGGCCTCGCTTGGTACTTTCTATGTCACCCTCGAAACAACGTTAGCTATTATTTGCCGTCAAGACCGGTGAATGACCGTACTCACCAGTCACCTCGACCTGCACGAGCAGATCTACCGCTCGCCAGATCGAGTAAAGGAGACACATCAACTCAAAGTAAAAACCTATCCGAAATCTTTTGACGTGGTAAAAGATGTGAAACGCTTAATATACATGTGAACTACGTCAATATCTTATCATATACTCAAATTTGAATTTGGAACATCCGAAGATACATCTAACTGGTAGTTCGTGATGTCATATGGCCCATCGTTCTCGATGACTCCACATTATATTCTCACTATCGCTGGGCCACTCAACGGATTGGGATTCTTGTTCTTCAATTTCGTGGCGTCCTGTGGGCCAGCCGGGTATTCAGAGAGCGAATCACCGTCCAGTAGATTTCAATATGTCATCTTCGGATGGCAGAACATTGATATCGTCTCCGGTATCGGCTGTGAAATAACGTATCATCCGCTTATTCTGCTCGGAACGATATCCCTGATGGTGCTGGATTTTTTCCCCTTTCCATGATATGGAAACATACCGGATAATAAGCAAACCCACGGAGTAGCCGATCCTGCCAATATCTATCTGTAGGAAATCATGGGAAGATTAACCCGTATACATAGAGAGCGCTAGTCTCAATTACTGTCGACCGTCGAAGTTGACGCTATAGTGGGTCAACGGGGCTGTAATGCGTATATTTGGTCAAATCGCCGAATGGAACCGATCTTTCATGTCTGTACTATCGATTGTATTATCAGATTTAGAATATTTTCGATTGTGTAGACACTCAGACTCCGCGTTGCATCCAATTGAGTCACTCTCTATCCGATTCCAGTTTCCTCCTTCGACGGCGTCAGCGTGGTGTCAGCTGTCACAATCTGCAAATGCTCGTTCACCAGTTAGCTCGACCTGTACAAGAGGATCGACTGACAGATAAAATATATTACCAATCACAACTGACTGCACCGCTATATCCGAATAGATGTCAGAATTTCCCTTTCTATTGGTCAATCAGTTCGACGTGGTCACCACCGTGGACAGTCGTTTCCAAGAGGTTTGCGAGCTCAGCCAATTCGATCTCACCGTTTTCAGGCTCTCCATCTAGCTGAATTGGTGCGAAGCAGAGTTCGGATCCATAGAATACTCCAATGACACGGGTATGCCGCCCTAATTCACCTAGTGAGAGACCAGTAACTCTAATATCTCGTTGTGAAGCTGCGTTAAGACAGTCTAATAGTAACAGTGCATCTTCTCGTTCCTCCGCAAACACAGATACTTTAGATAGATCTCCATATTTGTCACAATCCGATATACGGTCCAGAAGCTCTGATTTTTCAGGGGTTTGTTCGAAATTGTAGTAGGCAACGATCACATCAACATCATTTTCTTGCAGTTCATCAATAATCCACTTTTCATTTCTCACCGTTTCGAGATCAACCTCCACCATTTCAACTGAATCTGAGCTGGCGGCGGCGAGAATTTCTTCTAATCGAGTGGATTCCGATGCATCACCACCCGACCACGCAGGTCGATTTGATGCTATTATAGGTAACTCTCCGTCGTAGTTAGTTAGTTGATCATTTGGGGCTGCCGCCCTGTCCATTCGGAATTCCACATAGTTTGCATCTTCTCTAGCTTGGGGCTCATAGCTCAAGTCGGGCGTGGTTCCGACGATATCATATTCTATATTGTTCATAATACAATATAACAACGGTACCTATAAAAAGTTCTATACTTATTTTACCTCGGTTTACGAGTTGATTATTCAAATAACTCAAATGTAACTTGTCCGGCATACCCGCTTGCAGGCCATTCCTATACAGCAGTGGCTTGGTCCGCCCAGTAACGATAAGTGATGTATTTATCAACCACCTCCCGATGATGTACGGCAAAATTTGTTATAGGAATGATTGCTATATCACTAATATGAACCTCAGAGACGCTTGCAATATCTGGGAGAATTCTGAATGTGTGGGAACGAAGGATTGTCCACCCAGATGCCCTAGGTTTTTTGATAAAAACGATGAGCCGATGCTCGTTCGTGAGTTTACGGACGATGACTACGAATCGCTTATAAAGATGTACACTAGTCTTGAGGATGAGGACCAAACCATGGGGGTCCCGCCACAAAAACAGGAAGCACTCGAACAGTGGTTGGATCAGATCCTCTCAGATGGTTGGAGCCTTATCGCCACTCACGATAACGGTATTGTGGGACATGCAGTGATTACCCCGAAGTCAGAAAACGAACCAGAGTTCGTTATCTTCGTTCATCGTAAATATCGGAATAGAGGTATCGGTACGGAATTAGTCAAACAAGTGCTTGCACACGCTGAGACGATGGACTATTCGAACTTAGCGTTAGATGTTTCTAGAGCAAATAAACGGGCCATAAATGTCTATCGGAAGATTGGATTTCATACCGTAAGCGAGACAAAAATGTATAAACAAATGCAAGCATCCCTCGAAAAACCAGACGTTTATGCATTTCAGCAACCACCTGCAAAACGTGAAAGTTACTGATATACATCAAACCATAATAGCAAATTGACTTGTTTTGAATCACTTTATTCAATGGACCTGGCGAAGTCCCATAGTTAATATACATACAGAACTGGCAATGTTCGAATTGGACTCTGGAAAGAAAACAGAGGAGTCACCTTCAATTATATTGAAACCGGACATCTACGTCACTGTTGCTACTATAAGAGAGATTGCCGGAAAAAATAACAGTCGTACATGCGTTATTGTAATGGTTCTAAACACTCTTTCAGCTTCAATAATATTGAAACCGTTTGCCCATGGTTCATTCTTGTTATATGATCTGCATGTCTTATTCCACCGTGCTTGGGGATTCAAGAATAAGACTATTGGGGAAGGCTTTTATAGAATGGTAAAGTAGAATCCCTCACCGATGACCAAGCAAAACGTTCTCGTTACGGGTCCGTTTGGCGAAGCAGGGGAAGCAATCTTAAACTACCTTGCTGAAAAAGAGATATATGAGTTTACGTATCTCAACCGATCCGATCATCCCGAGTACGAGACACACGTAGCGGATATAGCTGATTACGATGCAATCCGACCAGCATTTGAAGGGCAAGATGCTGTGATCCATCTAGCTGCTCAGTCTGATGCAGGTGCGGAGTTTGAAGATATAATCGAACCCAATATCATCGGCACATACAATGTTCTCAAAGCGATGGAGGACGCTGGAGTTGAAAAGCTGATATATGCGTCTTCACAGCGCGTAATGGGTCTGTATGAGGAAGATCATGCTCCCGAACTCTATGAGGAGGATTACCCAAGTGAGTTCGATCCGTTCCGTCTCACTCACGAGACACTACCGAAACCAGATGGATACTACGGTGCCTCAAAGATGTTTGGAGAGCATATGTGTCGATCACATGCTCGACGTGATGGTTTTCCAGAGCAAGTGTATTCACTCCGGATCTCCAGTGTCCGGACAGAAGAATACGATCATCCATACGGTGACGCCGAACGCGGTGTAGACCGTGGAGAAGAGCATAAAGTAGATGAGGATGAAGTATGGGATCAGTCACAAACCGGCTCTTGGGAACGTGATAGTGAAGAGTACGAAAAGATGGTAAAGCGACTGAAAGCGTCGTGGACATCACAACGGGATTTCGCTCACCTGCTTGAATGCTGCCTCGAAGATGATTCGGTCACCTATGATGCGTTCTATGCGGTCAGTGGGAACGCTGCACGGTGGTTCGATATTGAACATGCACAAGCTGTCCTGGGTTATGAGCCGAAGGATGATGCTTCGCAGTGGGATGGACCGCCGAGTAAAAAAACAGAGTGAATACAGAAATCCGATTGATGCTGCCACAGTCCGATAAACGTCAAAACCTTAGATAGTATTGATACTATCTCATCTACTCTCACAGACTCTGGAGCTCTGACCGACACAAAATGATTCACTCGTATTGATGCATTTTCAATTCTATAATATTTTTCTTGTTCATTAACTTCGGCACAAGTTCGTCTTTTATTCGTTCATTATCTAATCGACTACGTGGGCCACTTATACTGATCCCTCCAATGGTGTCATCAGGCTCAGAAACAATTACTGTGGCAATCGCACAGACACCAGGAAAGTGCTCGCCTCGATTGATCGAATATCCACGCTCCTGAATCTTATCCAGTTCATCTCGGAGAGTTTGCTTGTCAGTGATCGTATCATCAGTTTGTGGGGGTAGCCCTCGTTGCTCTATGATTTGATTTACCCGCTCCTCAGGCAGCTCTGCGAGTATAGCCTTTCCTGTGGCTGTCGAGTGAAGAAACAGGTGTTCGCCCAATGGTGCTTCATCATCTATTGATTCTGGGCTCTCCGATTTGTAGAGCTGAACCGCATATCCGTTTTGTTCAACGGTAACATTTGTGTGTTCTCCCGTCATCTCACGTAGTTCGTCCAGTTCAGGTCTAGCCGCTTGATAGAGAGCCATCTCGTCTTGCATTTCTCCTCCTACCCGGAGGAATTGAAAACTAGTATCGTATACATTCTCTTTCCTGACAACGTAGCTCGTTTCCACCAGCGTGCCAAGATGAATATGTGCAGTACTAGCAGGCAAATCAAATGCCTCAGCTACTTCAGAGAGTGTCGCTCCTCCGTTATCGTGGAGGTATTCGATGATTTGAAAAGCCTGGTTAACGCTCTTCAACTGGCGTGAACCCGAATTTTCGTTGTCTGTCATAGTAGAACTTTATTGTGGACTCTCTTAAGTACTGTGGATATTTTCAACTATGTTGAAATCCAGGCCACCACTATCATTTTAATATTCAGTATGAGAAAATAGATATAGACCTATAAAACAATAGTTCGATCTGTATCACAGTGGATCATAGAAGTCTGATCACACAGTAACAGTGTCCCCTACTGATCGGCTCTGTGTTTGCGGTTTGGAACAGCAGTAGTGAGACGCAACGGGTTTGTCACTGAACTCCCTCTGAGGGATTGATGTATCTATTGTAGGTGCAAGTAGGACTCAAGCTACTGGATGGAGTCTTCAGGACCAACTACGTTCAAGTTCTCAAATAGCTCATCATATCCATTAAGCTCGAAGAGATATTCGCCTTCTAGCACTTCCTGGCGGACTGAATCCTCTGCCGAGAGTTTCTGACGTGATCGTTCCAGTACTTCTGCTGCCCCCTCATGGGGAATAACCGCTAATCCATCGTCATCTCCGATGACGATATCACCAGGATCGACGCTAACCCCACCACATGAAACTGTGACGTTGATCGAGCCAGGGTCCTGCTTGAGGGGTCCTTGTGGGTTTGTTCCACGTCCGTATACCGGGAACTCCATTTCGGCGATTTCACTACTATCTCGATATCCTCCGTCAATAACGAGACCTGCGAGATCGTTCGCCTGACACGAGGTGCACATCAGTTCTCCGATGTGTCCTGTATCAGTATATCCATTGGCATCGATTACGAGAACATCTCCGGGTTCGGCCATGGTGATTGCCTTATGTATAATAAGATTATCACCAGGAGACGCGTTCACCGTTACTGCGGTCCCTGCCATTTGAATCCCATCGTATGCAGGTGTGATCCCTGAGTCCATTGTTAATCCGATGTTGCCCGTAACATCCGATACGATCGTACTCGGTATCTCCTCAAATTCCTCGACAACATCACGGTCCGGTCGCTCTATCTCATGCTCTATTGTATGCATATATCAGGCGATGGTGACATTATATTTTAAACTACCGATCTTCCGAGTTTGCTGAGCGGATTGATGAAGAACAATTCTGAACCCCGTACTACTCACTCGGAAAAGCAGCTATGATGCTTACCCGCAGTAGTAACGATCAGGGAATATCTTGAGATGATCGCCTGTGTAATTCCGTAACATTATAATCGTTGTATTGTGATAGCGTTCGTATGCGGGGATTAGCCAAAACCAGTCGTGAGTACGGTCAGATGGAACTGGTGGATGTTGAAGCTCCAAAACCAGCATCTGACGAGGTATTAATCGAAATCAGCTATGCTGGACTTTGTGGCAGCGATGCAGGCATCTATGCGTTCAAATCTGCATTTGAGCGGATGGAGTTACCGACAATAATCGGCCACGAGTATACTGGTACAGTAATCGAAACCGGTGACGGTGTAACAAAATTCGAGATCGGGGATCAGGTTGTTGAGCGCCCCATCCGCGGTTGTGGTGACTGTTATCAGTGTGAAATCGGTAATGAGAACATATGCCAAAATGCCGAACTCACAGGGATTGATCATCATGGTGCATACGCAGGATACATTGCAGTACCTGTGAAAGCGCTACAGAAAGTTCCGGAAGCAGTCGAGCCAAAACACGCCGCACTAGTCGAACCGACTTCAATCTGTACCCGTGCCGTAATTGAAAACTCACGTGTCAGTCCGGGCGATGACGTTCTCGTAGCTGGACCAGGACCGATGGGACTTCTCTCCGCCCAAGTCGCAGAAGCACAGGGGGGTGAAGTTGTCGTTGCCGGGGTTGAACAAGACACAGCATACCGTCTCCCTCTTGCAGAAGAACTAGGCTATCCAACGATCAATATCGAGGAAGACGATATAGAAGGGTATCGTGAAGAATTCACGAATGGGATCGGCTACGACGTTGTATTTGATACAACTGGACACCCATCAGGGCTAACGATGGCAGCCGAGCAGGCTCGAAAGGGTGGACAGATTGTCCTCGTCGGACAGACAGGTGAAGCGAAGATGGATTACACACCAATCGTCCGAGCCGAAATCGATTTGCAGACCTCTTACGGTGCGATGTACCAAGACTTCGACCGAGCGCTCAGATTGATCGGTTCAGGTGATGTTGACCATGAGACATTCTCGGACAGCCGTTTCAGTTTGCTCGATGCGGACGAAGCTTTCGAGGCATTTCTCGCGGGCGAAACGTGTAAACCGGTTTTCGACGTCTCCGTCCTCCGTGAATAACTGACTCCCGAAAGCACGATCAGCTTGGTACTAAGAACGCTAGGACCCAAAATTGCAAGTTAGCTCTGATCGTATCACTAGTCAAGTCGTGAATTAGTGCAGTTCCGGTAGATTTGTTCGTCTATTCAGCGCGCGGATCCCACTCGTTCCACTCGCGCTCGACGAGGAAATCGTCGAGTTTCCCCTTGGGATTCTCGAAAACATGCGAGCCGTGGAAAACGAGTAGGGTATCGAAGTCATATTCGAGTAGTGTATAGAGGTTGAGTTCGGCAGCCCTATGATCATCATTAAATAGTGCTGGAGGCGGGAGAAGGTATCCGGCCGGAAGCCCACCACGATCAGAGCCGTCCAACGTATCTCCAGAGATCAAAATATCGCGGTCCTCGAGTAGCAATGCAGATGTCGCTTCCGTGTGACCTGGAACCTGGATTACGCGTATATTTCCAGCGAGGAGGTCACCGTCATCGTATTTCACGTCGGGTTCGAAATCCAGACCCTCTTCTTCGAGATGCGTGTATAATTTGGTCTCATCCGCAGGCATCGCAAGCTCAGGAGAAAAGGCTTCCATGACGTGACTTAATCCACCGTGGTGTCCGTGGTCGCCGTGAGTAATGATTACACGATCTATTGTGCCGTACTCCTCTTTGAGGGTTTTTACAAGCTCTTTGCCGTTCTCGTCGAATGCAGTGTCGACGAGAGTTATCTTTCCGTCCGGGACATCTTTCAGGACTAGTACGCGCACGTGGTCGAACTGAATTTGATCGATTCCATCAACTACGTTACTTGCACTCATTTCAGCTAAGCGTTCTCAAATTATCCAATTAAAGTTGTCGGTGTAACTGCTGAGTGGAGATCATGAAAAAGGGTATGCTATGCTGAACAGTCCGCGGACGAATAGTTGCCTGTGATGAGATCTCCAGTTTAGGGGGACCGGAATTGATAACAGCTACACACAGCAAACTATCGAGTGTATGTTAGTCAAAGATAAAGTGGCAGTAATCACTGGTGGCGCATCCGGTATTGGTGAAGCAACAGCCAGACAGTACTGTGAACACGGTGCCAACGTTGTTGTCGGCGATATCGACGAGCAAAATGGGGACGCAGTCGTCACAAAACTCAATGATCAAGGTGGAGAAGCAACGTTCGTGAAGACCGATGTATCCAACGAGAGTGACGTGAAACAGCTAATCGGAACTGCAGTCAAAAAATACGGTGGGTTAGATGTACTGTTCAATAATGCGGGTATCGAGGGTGCATTAGCTGACTCTGCCGAGTACTCCGTTACTGATTTCGACCGCGTAGTCTCGGTAAATTTGTTTGGAACATTCTATGGCATAAAATACGGGATTCAAGCGATGTTGGCGGATAATGGCGGATCGATCATTAACACGTCCTCTGTAGCCAGTATGACCGGGATAATGGGAAGAATCGGATACAGTGCTACGAAAGCAGGAATCAATGGAATGACACGGGCAGCAGCGATGGAATACGCAGAAGATGGCATTCGTGTGAATTCGGTCCTACCAGGGATAGTCCAAACGTCAATGCAAAACCGGGTTGCTGTCCAACGACCTGAACAGAGTGATCAATACGAGATTTCCGAAGCCATGCCCGGAAGTGCCGAACCAAAAGAACTTGCTAATGCAGTCCTGTTTTTAGGTTCAGACCTCTCTTCACGAATAACTGGAGTAACGCTACCGGTTGAGGGAGGATTTTTGATTCAACCATAGTTCGCTTTCTGAAATCCGATTGTTTATTCCATAGAGTTCTGTTCCAGACTATCGAGTGGCGGTGATTGTGGTGTCTCTTTATCGGGCTAATCCGGTCTGTCCGGGGAGATCATCACAATCTTTATTATATATTAGGAAGTCATGCCAGGTATGGTGCGTGACAAGCGGCCAGTATCACGAAGAAACGTCTTGAAAACTAGTGGCGCCCTTCTGACCATCGGTACCGCCGGTTTGGCCGGTTGTTCCGGCAATGGTGATGGAGGCAGCGGTGGAACCAGTAGCGATGGCGGAAGCAACAACGATGGCGGAAGCGGTGGAGACGATGGATCGACAAGTGCAGACTCTGGAAACGAAGAACTGGAGATCACCTTCGCAACGACTCAGCCGCCTGAGAATATTTCGGTCCAGACTGCGCAGGAATACTTCATCGATGCCCTAGAAGAAGAATCCGATGGACGTATTTCAGTCAATCTTGAAGCCGGTACACTGGGGGGGACAGAAGACAACCTCGCTGCTCTCGAATCCGGGACTGTCGACATACTACACGAGAGTCCGACAGCCCTGGCACAGCGGTTCGCCTCAGATTACTCCTTTGCAGGTGATCCGTTTGTTATCGAAGACATGGAGCACTACCGTGCAGTCAATGAAGAGTTCCTGAAACCTGACGATGGCCTAAATGGAATTCTCAAAGAGAACGGTATCAGACTGGGTGACGCCTTTTACGTCGGGAACCGTTGCTATACCAGTAATTCGCCCGTCACTTCACCTGAGGACGTGCAGGGTATGAAACTCCGTCTCCCACAGTATGAGACGTGGACCGCCGTTTGGAACGAAATCGGTGCAGACGTCACACCTGTGGCGTATGACGAACTCTACTCTGCGCTGCAGACCGGTGTTGTCGATGCATCCGAAGGCCCGATCTCCCAGTTCTTGTCTGTCAGCCTCAACGAAGTACAATCACACTTCAGTGTCACGAACCACCTCCTTGACACGAAGCACTTCCTCTATAACGATGAGTTCATGCAGGGTCTGAGCTCCGAAGATCGTGAACTTATCACTTCGACGGCGAGTGACGCCGTCGAATCAATGACAAGTGATATCAAAGCCCAAGAAGAGGAACTATATCAGGAGGCCAGAGACAGAGGGACTACCGTCGTGCCTCCGGAAGATGTCGATCGATCTGCCTTCGTTGAGGCTGGGATGCCAGCGCTGGAAGAATTGTCGGAGAACAATTGGGCCGTCAACATTGCCGACGTACAAGACCTCGCATAGAGCGATTCCAAACCACTCGCAATAACATCATTTCGGGTTTTTGCTTTTTCAGCGTTGTCTGTCGTCGAATGCAGCGGTTAAGGGTCGTAGGCACTGTTCTAGATACGATCACTTTTATACGTTTGACCGAGCATTTTTACCGGTGATTTAGATTGTACGGTAATACCTGTCGCTACGCGGCTCTCAATTCCGATCTCAGACTGTAGTTTCTGGAAGTTGCTGTCCTCAAGACGAAATCTATCCACAATAACTCACAAGGTTTTTTAACTGACGGAGTGAGTACCAGTTATGACCGGAGAATGGTTTGACAGAATTACCGCCGCAATTGGGGTAATCATGTTAAACATCATGTTGGTTGTCGGACTGCTCCAAGTGCTCAGTCGATACTTCACGTTCCCGGTACCGCTATATTGGACGTACGAGATAGCGAGGACAGTTCTGGCGTTGATGACAATCATCGCATTACCGTATATGTTTAAGAACGAATCAGATATCTCGTTTCTGCCAGTGCTAAGACGGATTACTACAAGAACTAATGAATTGCTTCTCCTACGCAACGTGTTCATGGCGTTCTTAGCTGGTATTCTCGTTGTATCAGCATACCTTGCAACAGTACTTGAAGGAGATGTTAGCCTTCCAATGATCGGATGGTTCAAAATCGGCTGGGGATACACGCTACTCGGAGTGAGCTCCGCTCTCCTTCTTGGAGTCATTATCCTTGATACAAAGACCCGCCTTGGCGGTTTTCAAGGTGATACTGATGTCTGAACTGCTCCTCGTTATCTTCATCGGACTGCTGATGCTGCTCTATGGGATCGGTGTGCCGGCAGCGTATTCGCTTGGGTTGACTGTTCTCGGGATAATGATACTCCCGATCGGTCCGCCGCTGAACCTGATCGTAATCACCCAGCGATTCTGGGCCGGGATGAATTCGTGGGTGCTCTTAGCTGTCCCATTCTTCCTCATGGCAGGCCGTATTATGAATATCACTGGGATCACCGACGACATGTTCAATTTCGCCACCGAGCTGGTCGGTCCGATTCAGGGCGGCTTGGCGCAAGTAAACGTCGTCGTGAGTCTGATCTTCTCAGGAATGAGTGGTTCTGCGGTTGCAGATGCAGCTGGGATTGGGAGTGTGGAATACGAGGCGATGACCTCCAACGGCTACGATGGTGAATCAGCTGTTGGGATTACCGGCGCTTCGGCGATCATCGGGCCGATTATCCCGCCAAGCATCCCAATCGTCATTTACGCAGTATTGGCACAAGAATCGATAGGGACACTGTTCATCGCCGGCATCGGTCCAGGACTCCTCCTCGCAACAGCGATGGCTGGAACAGCCTTCTATCTCGGAAGAAAGAGGAACTGGCCAGACGAGGGCAGTTATAATCTCTCTCGCCTCTTTGAATCATTCATAAAAGCAGTCCCTGGGTTGATCACGCCAACGATTATTATTGGAGGTATTCTTGGCGGTATCTTCACAGCGACAGAGGCAGCGCTGGTAGCAGTTGTGTACGCGCTACTACTCGGATTCCTGTATTACAGGTCTATTAGCTTGGAGGATCTGTATGAAGTCAGCAAGGAAACGTTCGAAGACACTGTAAGCATCGTGGTTATATTTGGTTTCGCAAATCTCTACGCGTACTGGCTGACGCTCTCAGGCATTCCAGATCTAATCGGTGAGATTGTGGTTGGACTTTCCCTAACTCCCGTGATGACGATGCTACTCTTGGCTGTGGTACTGCTAATCCTGGGAACCTTCATGGAGGGGATCGCAGTTCTCCTAATCATGGTCCCCATGCTTGTCCCCCTCTACCCAGAACTTGGTATCGATCCGGTTCATTTCGGAATCGTGATGGTGGTAACCCTGATGTACGGACTGATCACGCCACCGTTCGGATTGATACTCTTTGTACTTGAGCGAGTGACTGAAGAATCGCTTGATAAGGTAATGAAATCGATGGTGCCGTATTACTTACCACTGGCAGTGGCTCTCCTGCTGATCATCCTCTTGCCCGAATTATCCCTGGCGATCCCGAGAGCATTCGGGCTCCTCTAACCAAGCCGGGTTCTGCCATCTTCTCGCAAGTAGTGCTTTTCACTGATTCACTGAGCCTTCTGGTTAACAATATATTCCGCTGCGTGCATCTCTGATGCAGAAGATATGAACTGTAGAGACATTGCGCAATCCAAGTACTGTTTCTTTGCTTCGTGGTCACAATCACCCATGAGATGGCGACTATCCGAAACGGAATTATAGCGGTATGAACGCATCTCTACAGTACCCTTTAAAATCAGCAATGAGTAAACTAGAGTGGCGAAATCCGATACAATCTATGTCTTCTGCTAAACTTAGATTATCGTACCCGATTTCAACAGCGTAACAAAAATTGTCAGGACTGGCATCGAAACGAGCGTTGATACGAACACAGTAGCAGAGACGAACTCTGGGATAGTCACACCACCGACCCTCGTATCGCTTGCAAACTCTACGGAAAAGATAACGGGTGCTACTGCGACTGGCATAGCCGTCAGGAGAACAAACACCTGTGCTACGGTTGAATTCCCGAATCCCAATCCTATCGCTATGATGAGGCCGATACATGGTGAGAGCAAAAACCGAAAGAGAGTCGGTGTGATCGTCATTGACAGTGCACTCCGATACTGAGTCTCTGAAAGCTGAATCCCAAGAATGACTAGCATGACTGGAATAGCCGAATCGCCGACAAGCCCAAGAGTCTCCATCGCCGCTGAATCTGCAGGTGGAACTATATCCATCGCTCGGGCGACTATTCCAAGAAGAACCGCGTAAACGAGCGGATATCGGAAGACTCGCTTGAGACTCCCGATACGTGATTGCTCTCCTGAATTCGATGCAATTGCCAGACCAATCGTAAATACCAGTACACCGTGGACGGCCGCGAATAGCACGGCAGTCTGTCGTCCGAGATCCCCAAACGCGAAATCAGCCAGCGGAATTCCAAGAGCACCGGTATTTCCGAACGTAGCAATCAGGAGGAATGAATACAGTAACGAATCACCCTTTCCGAGGGCTTTACCCAAAATCCAGCTAGCTGTGAGAACACCCGTCACAAAGATACAGACTCCCAAAGAGACTTTGAAAAGAGCGTCTGTCCCTAACTCCGTGAGCGTTATACTATGGACAATGAGTGCTGGATTCAAAATAAAAAGAGATAACGTATTCAACGGACTTGAATCAATTTCTTTCGAGCGGCTAAGTAAGAAACCTGAACTTATAATCAGGAAAATTGGCAGGATGGAGGTGGCGATGACTCTTGTAATAGACTCCATTTGGGGGATACACGAGCAGGGTAAGTAAAAGGTCTTCTACTCCTGAAATTCATACTGGTGGTGTCGATCATAACGTGGGCAGTAAAATTGGGTATCATAGATATTGACAAAGTATAATACGGAAGCGGTTGATATCCGTCGTATGGTAATCGTGGCAGCCGTTGATGAATCAGATAGAGCAGCAAGCATCCTCGAAGAGGCCGACACTCTGGCCGAGAAATTCGGTGATACGATCCATGTGCTTCACGTCATGAAACGTTCAGAGGCAATTCAACTTGAAGAAGAGGGTGCCAATCCAGATGAAGTCGTGTCGATTGATGAATTACGGGAACGGGCATCAAGAACGGCTGCAAAAGCAATAGAATCGCATCCTACGAAGGCTTCATCCGAAAGTATCGGACGGATCGGGGATCCAGCATCAGAAGTTGTTGATTATGCCGATGATCGTGATGCACGGTATATCGTTGTTAGTCCACAGAAACAATCTGCCACGGGCAAAATGTTGTTCGGGAGTGTTGCACAGTCAATCCTGTTGAACGCGAGCTGTCCGGTGGTCTCGCTAGTGGCACAAAACTCAGAAGCATAACACGCCGATTGGTGTAACCTCCAACAACTCTACGATACCCCAGTCAAAGGAGTCCGGTACCCGAAGTTAGCTTGTGTGTAGGTTAGCGAATCATCCGGTATCAACAAAGATGCCATCAGTAGCGGCGCGTAAAGCCAGCCGTTTCCAATTTCGGGACTCTCTTCGTTCTATTGAATTATAGCTATGGCTGAGAAATTTCCCTCCAATGTTTCAAAACTATTGAAACACTTGATGGGGCTCATATCCGTTGTCTTGCGATAAAATAACTGGTGTACACTTGTTAGATTGGTTCTACTAGTCGGATCAAGCCATTTCAATATTTTTGAAACTAGGAGCCACGGAACTGCCGTCCGCTTCCAAGCGTGCCTATCGAACGCTTTTTCCAATTTAAATACCTATTTTACGGCTCCCAAAGGAGGAACAAAAGATCCTTTGACTGATTCATTGTCCTCGATACGCCGTCACTCTCGTCCCAGCCACTCCTTACTGTTGCCGTGAGGAGTTTGGAATGGGATACCATCTTCAGACTAACCCGCACGACCATGGCAACGTAGTGCCTATGATTGGGGGCCTCTATTTCATCCGGCAATATTCACTGACTACATCCTATCTCGCTAATAGGCTTCCCCAGATCTTCGAAGTCACCAACCGTATAATTCTCTGAAGGATACGAGCTTTTGATACAATCTGCTCGATTCGCTACAGTAATCAGTAAGCCGCGTTGATAATGTCGTCGTCGAGGTCGGCGAATTGTTCGAGATAGGTCAATCGCTCCTCACGGAGTTCCGCTCGTGCAGCCTGAAAGTCTTCAACCCGGTCAGGGATTCGGAACTGTTCGAAGTCAATACCAGGAACGTTACTCGGAACGACTAGACCAAGCGTGTCGTCGTGGGTCCACTGGATACTATTGCGGGCGACACCTTCGAGGATGGCGACGGTTTCTGCAACGCCGACATCAGCGGGGGTATCAGTACCGACGGTACCGGTGTTGATAACGTAACACTGGACATCAAGGTCCGCGATGAGATCGCGGAAGCGATTCCCCTCTTTTCCCTTGGAGCCGACAATAAAGGGGTTAGTGCCGACGACGCGGATGGATTCGCCGACCCGAGATGGGTCACCAGCGCTGGTTTCGATGGACTCGCCAAGCATGAATGCGACGGCTGCCTGCTCGTCACTAAGTTTCGCTACCGGCGGCATCAGTGGATTCCGTGTGATGAAAAACACCTGGTCGACGCTGTCAAGGCCGATGTCGTCCGCGGAGCTTTCGAGGTGGTCACGTCTGACTACGGCACGAGCGTTGCGGCCGTAGCGGGGTTCCTCGAAGTGAACGGTGCCATCGTCATCAACAGCGACATTTTCTAAGACAGCACTCTCGTCAGTCGCTGCATCGTAGAGCTCGGGCTGCTCATTGGGGTCCAGGCCAATAGTCTTGATGTAGAGGCCGCCGCCCTCGCTGCCAGCGACAGTGCCGGAGGGCAGTAATGCGCAGACATCGTCCTGTATCATTTCGACGCCCTCTGGATCGTCGAGCCACAACCCGTGGCTGGTCAACGTCGACTTCCCAGTGCCTGACAGACCGAGGAACAGTTGTCCGATCTCACGGTGACCGTCTTCGTCATGAAGCGTGACGCGCTTGCTGCCGGCGTGGAGGCCAAGACCACCCTGTTCCTTCGCACGCAACATGAACAATCGGAGGAACGACTTCTTCGCCTCACCGGTGTAGTCGCTACCGAGGACCGTTGTGACGCCGGAGTTAGGGTGGACACGAATCTTTGGATCGTCGGCTGCATCGGGGAGTTGGACGGTGACGAAGTCCGGCTCCGTACCGTCAGATGGTTCCAAGAGTTTCGCCCACGACAACGCGATTCGACCGTAGGCTTTGGGGAGGTACAGCCGACAGACGAACGACGAATCGGGTTGGTTACCGACGACGCGGTCGACACAGATGACATCGTTGTCCGTATTTCGAACCCAATCGAGGCCTTCCTCGAAGACCGCGAAGTCAGCGTCATCGAAGTCGGCATCAATGGCATTCTTAGTTCGGTCAGCGCTACGGGAGCGGTATTCGCTAACGTACGATGGTGAATCGTACTCGGTTGTTGTCTCAACATCCGTAGAGAACTCACGGAGATCCTTAAGCGACGGATTGTACGTGATGTGGTCGGCCCTTACAGGGTTCGGATACTTTGCTCTCTTCGGCACGCTATCAAGGCTAACCATCGTATTTCAGGGTTTGTAATATGGACGCATAAGCTTATTGAATACCCCTCTGAGTCTGCTTTGACCGTAATCGTACTACGTTTTCGTTGATGTCCTGTTGCGGTAACCGGGCGGATCCGTCTCGCTGACATTCTGTCACATATCGAATCAAGACGAGAAAGCCTCAGAGAATCATTAAAGAACTTTCGGACTCGGATTTGATATGCAAGCTTTCCCAGTCCGACTGGTTCTTCAGATGCGGTTTCAACGTTACGTCGCCCGGGATTCCTTTCGGTTTCGTACCGTTTTTCATCGATTATCTCTGGGGATTTCGGGGGCGACTCCTACCAGATCGAGGGTGTCGCAGTCCTGCTGCTGATTCCGGATCGAACGATAGTCATGATAGCTAAAATGCAGTGTATCCAAATGGTATTTCGTTCTAAGATTCTGAGAATCAGTGCAGGCAACTAAGTACTCTCTCACCCCCTTTCAGAATGCGATGTCAATTACAGAAGTAGCAAGCGATGTGTATACCATCCAGTTGGAGCACGTCCGAGTGTTCGTACTCCGGAACCGGCCTGAAGGCAAGACCACGCTCGTGGATGCAGGTTTCCCTGGTGATGGCCCTGAACTGGTCGAAACGTTACAAGCGGAATTCGACGGAATTGATCGGCTGATACTCACCCACGGTGATGAGGGTCACTTCGGTGGTACTCCCGCACTCGTGGATGCGTTCGATCCCGAACTCATTGTCCCTGGTGGAGCCAGAGGATTCCACGACGCATTCGACATCTCCGTAGACAACCACGTTAGTGATGGGGACCAACTTGAAGGGGGGTTAGAGGTTGTTCAAGTACCCGGACATACCGTTTCCAACAGCGGTCTTTACATTAGCGATGACAATGTCTTCATCGCTGGTGATATCCTCGAAGGCTCCGATAGGAGAGGTCTTCCAGCAGGCTATTTGGTCCCCCCAGCAGAGCAGTTCAACGATCTCTCGCATGCGCAAGCTGAACGAAATTTAGTGAAGCTCTTTGATTATGATATCGAGACAATATTGGTCAGCCATGGATCTCACGTCGATGAACAACCACTTGGCAAGCTAAATGACTGGCTCCTAGATCGTGAATGGGAACTCGAATACTGACCAGCCCACCAGATCATTATGACAGAGGGGTTTTGGTTCAGTAATAATTGAGAAGTGCATCTGAGCGGTCGTATACCCACTTTTCGTGAATCGGTTATTCATCCATGTTTTGTTTTCTCGTAGACTCTCACCTGGGTTTACTTTTCCTCGTGTGAAGATGGGGTTGATTCGCGTTGCGGGTTATTGGATCAGACTCCACAGGTGTGGGTTGCGTAGATATGAAACCAGACGTACTTACTGTGAGGCACTGTTGAAAGACCTATCTGGGCAATTAAAGTCCGGTAGTACCAGTGTCAGCATGGATCGAGATGGTACAGATTCAGCTATGATAACTGATCGGCCACATTTATATACTATGTTAGAAAACATCATGCTACCGAAGCATCAAACATATGAGAGCTGACAAACTCTTGCCCGAAGTTGTCCGCCAGAGCTATCTCCGCAAGTTCGCCCTCGCGGTTGTTGCTATCACATTCGTCATCGTGGTTGCGGGCCTGGCTGCACAGGGAGCGATTACTGCTGAATTAACCGACCAACGCGAAAGCGAACTGATAACAACAACGGTTCAGGAATCCCAGTCATTGAACGGGTGGCTTGAACAACAGACCCGGACGACGCGTCTCCTCTCGAATCACTACTTCGTGGCCGCAGCGTCAGGGCAACGAGCGGAGATGACGTTCATTAACGAGCAGGATCGCCTCAATCGGAGCGTGCACGCGATCAACTACGTCAACACGACCACAAGAACGATAGAACGCAGCACAGTCAACGAATACCGCGGCCGTACACTGGATGATTTCGCCCTATCTTGGCGGCGCGGAGATCTCGTTTTTGGGGACAATGATGACGTTGTCCAGTCACATGTCTTTGAAGAGGATGGACAGTACTATATGGCCTTTGCCAGTTCAGTTCCAGAGCGGGAGTACATGACTGTCGTGTTCTACAATGTGAGTAGCCGGTCCGCACAGTTTCGTAACTCCGTTCCGGGTGAAGAGACGTTCGTCGTCGAGACACGGGGCAACCGGAATGAAATCTTATTCGCCGACAATCGGACACGTGTCTTCGATCGGTTTGATGCTCCCGTGTCGTCGTCGATTCTCACGTCGGCAGTAAATGGCTCGACAGGGGTTGTCCAGACCGAGGACTACGTGTACAGCTACGCCCCCATTGCATCGACCGATTGGATCGTTATCAAGCAAGTCCCGGTCAACAATGCGTATGCCCTGAGAGACCAGATCCAGCAGTATTTATCCGTACTTATCGGCTTGGCGCTCGTCGGACTCGTTACGTTCGGTGCGTTCGTGGGCAGAGATATTCGGAACTCATTGACCGAGGTTACAGAACGTGCCGAGGCTATCGCTTCAGGGCAGATAGGTGAGGATATTGATGAGACCAACAGAGTTGACGAAATTGGACAGGTCAAGGCTGCCTTCGCCGATATACAGTCGTACCTGCGGACCGTCAGTGAACAGGCCGATGCGCTGTCGAACCGGCGGTTCGATGATCCAGCGCTTGACACCCAGGTGCCGGGCCGGCTTGGGGACTCACTGAATACGATGGGAGAGGATCTGGAAGGGTTCGTCGACGAAATAGAGCAGGCCAAGGCTGATGCCGAACAAGCCCAGCATGAGGCTGAAAACCTCGCTGAATCTCTGGAACAACAGGCTGAAGAATTTTCGAGTGTGATGCGAATCGCCGCCGAGGGGGATCTCACACAACGACTGGAGACCGATACCGATAACGCAGCGATGGCGGAAATAGCAGCGGCATTCAACGATATGCTCTCACAACTGGGGCAGGCGGTCGATCATATCCAGACGTTCGCTGTTAATGTAGACAAATCAGCTGAACAGATAACCGCCAGAGCTGACGAAGTTCGGACAACAAGCGAAGAAGTCAGCACCTCCGTCCAGGCAATCGCCGATGGGGCCGAACGCCAGAATGAGAATATCCAACAGGCCGCCGATCAAATGTCGGACCTCTCGGCGACCATTGAGGAGGTGGCTGCACAGGCGGATGAGGTCGCCGAGACCGCGAGCGAGGCTACTGAGATCGGGGAGGTGGGTAGCGAACGTGCAACCGAGGCGATAAGCGTGATGAACAACATCGAGTCACGAGCCGATGAGGCCATCGAGCGCGTCGAGGCGTTAAATGAGGAGATGGATCGTATCGGTGAGATTGTGGATCTGATTGACGATATCGCCGAGCAGACAAACATGCTTGCGCTGAACGCTTCTATCGAGGCCGCACAGGCCGGTGAAACAGGAGACGGATTCGGGGTCGTAGCTGACGAGATCAAGGCGCTGGCAGCGGAGACCAGCAAGGGGACTGAAGAAATCGCGACTGTCATTTCGGAAGTTCAAACCGCAACCGAGGATACAGTGACTGAAATCCGAGAGATGGGTAACAGCGTCTCTGATGGTATTGACACTGTTGAGGAGGCCGTTGATTCCTTAGAGCGTATCGTCGACCACGTTGGGACTGTCGATAACGGGATGCAGTCAATCAGCAAGATTACCGATGAACAGGCCAGTACAACTGAAGACACCGTCACAATGGTCGATCAAGTCGGGTCTATCAGTCAGCAAAACGCTACTCAAGCTGAGAGTGTCTCCGCGACTGCCCAGCAACAGACCACGACTACCATCGAGGTTACCGAGAGCATCGAATCCCTCTCCTCGAAGGCCGCGGATCTCTTGGAGCTGCTCGACCAGTTCGACGCTACAACCCGCGAGGAACATCCCGAAACCGAGGGCTCCAGTTCTAAGGGAACCACCGAGGGCGGCATGCATCGAATGAATAAGTAGGCGACAATTGGATCGGTATTTCTTCCATATCTGTGTCACACCCCACATATCGGCCTGATATACTTGAGAAATGGGCTTTCTGTATCCGCATTATACAATTTAGACCAATATATTCGCGTTATGTACCTAAACAACTCCAAAATTCGCATTCCCGGACTGTATTTCAGATTGATGATTTTAAAACACCGAATGTGTATGAACATTCGTGTGCTTTCGATGACCAAATTTATATAGCTTGGAATGATAAGGAATACCATGAAAATAGACGATTTCGCTCTTGCGGCTACAACAAACGACCTGACACGGGAGCCTGACGCCCGAGGAGTGGCAGACCTCATCGAATTTCGGATGGATAAAGCCGAGAACCCTGTCGAGCAACTTTCCGCGTACGACGGTGAACTCCCGATCATCGCAACGAACCGGACCCGATGGTTCGGTGGGAAAGCAAACGATTCCGGTCGTTTGGACGATTTGTTTGCTGCCTCACGGTTTGATTCTGTGAAATTTGTAGATATAGAGCTCGAAACGGCACGTGCAAAAGAGTGGATACTGACTGAGTTTCGGGAAAACGATGTTCAGTTAATCATTTCACACCATGATTTCGAAGCTACTCCGGAAAAAGAGATTCTGGATGCAATAATCAAGCAGTGCGCAGAATATGGAGATATCGCTAAAGTAGCGACATTCCCACAAAATAACACAGATGCGCTAACATTACTGGAGGCAATTTCCACAGCGAACAAGCAAGGTCTCGATGTGGCCGGTATCTCAATGGGTGAAATCGGCAGCCACACCCGAGCCGTTGCGCACCTGTACGGGTCAAAACTTGGCTACGCTCCGCAGGCAGCCGATAATAATGACTACGCACCGGGACAGATTCCACTAGAAAAACTTCGGTCACTCATTGAGACCACAAAAGAAGCCAGTGGTGAAGAACATGTTATTAATACGCTTGAGGAAGAGGAAGTCCGAGTTCCGAAGGAGCTCACACTCTCCGACTAGATTCGGCCTCTGCAGACGCACGAGCTGGTTCACTCGAAATTTGAAAGAGCTATTCTGAGAGGCGTTCAATATCTGAGAGGACGGCACTCGCTGTCTCAAACCCTCCTGCTCCTCGACCTGAAAGATTGAGCTGCCCGGCGGAGTTGGTTTCAATTCCGACCGCGTTACGTGTCCCAACAGGAGCGAGGTCAGCGTTGTCGGGTAGTAGACGGGAACCAACTCGAACTGTTCCGTTAGTAACTTCGACGATAAGCCGGATGGTGCGACCATCTTCTTGAGCCAAATCCAGCATGGTCCCGGGGAGGTTTTCTATTCCTTCAATTTCTGCATCCTCCAGGGAGAAGCTCTGTTCTTGCTCAAGGACATTTGCAATGATTACTCCTTTGAGTGCGGCGTCGATCCCATTCACATCGAAACTAGGATCCGCCTCTGCGACACCGAGATCTTGTGTTTCCGCAAGAACGTGTTCGTAATCAAGTCCTTCGGTAGCCATCCGGGATAAAATGAAGTTTGCAGTTCCGTTCAACACGCCACGTAACGAGGAGATCCGATCTGGCCCGAAATCCTCTATTGTGGCGATGACCGGTATTGCGCCGCCAACAGTTGCTCCAAACCGAACAGTACCCTCACTGTCTGCTTCAAGATCCCTGAGATCTTGATAGCGTTCTGCCACTGGGCCTTTGTTCGCAAGCACAACGTGGCGATCCCGTTGGAGAGCAATACTGGCGTGAGAAAACCCGGGCTCAGCGTCGCCGAGAGTCGTCGGCGTTGATTCGACAAGAACATCATAAGGCCCTTCCAATGCCGCTTCAGGGTTCTCACTCCCAACTACACCGTCCGTACGCTTCGAAGACAATACTTCTGAAACATTGACCCCATCTGGCTCAACGACTGCACTTGTTGAGTCAGCGACGGCTGTAACTGTATGTCCATATTCACTGGAGAGTTCGAGGACAGCAGAGCCAACATCACCAACACCGATAAGGCCAACTCTCATACGTCGCCTCCAGTAGTCAGTGGTTCAACTAAACGCAGTTCCTTCTCATCCGCAATATGGCGAATTGATTCCAAGACGTCCGATGTTGAGCCCGATTCGGTCGCCAATTTCAATCGGGCACTGGAGATATCTGTTGCTCCTTGTGGCGCTGTTAACGAGATATCAGTCACTGTTGCATACTTGGTCTCTTGAATCTGTGAAAGCGTATCTGAAAGATCAGTATCGATGAGATGGCCAGATAGTATTATAGTCAAACCCTCGCTATATCGTTCAGTGCCCGCCTGAATGACGTTTATTCCTGCGTCACGGAGTCCGTCAACAATTGTCTCAAAACGGTCTGGTGTTGCCTCAACATCGACTTCGACAGGGATGTGTCCCCTGGGAGTGACGTTTCCACGTTCATGGAAAATAGAAAGGAGGTTCCCCCCATTTTCGGCGATTGGCTTGAGGGAGCGAAGCAGCTCTCCTGGTTCGTCCACTAACTCCAACCGAAGGGTGTAAGCACGAATATCTGTTTGTGAATCATTCATCGGATTTCCACCAGCGAGTATCGCTAATCATTGTCGGAAATCACAGTTGAGACGTATTATGGCCTTTCATTTGTGTCCTGGTTCGCTAGTACCGTTTTCCGAAGGGTCAACGCAAATACAGTGGTATGGACCAACTTGTTATATTTGAGGACTTACTTGGGTTTCCCATGAATCGCCCCGGGGTCACGAAACCCTCGCGTCGCGTATCTTTCGAAATCAGACAACCTTCTGGGTCTAGGAATGTGGTGTACCACTCAGTTGTTCAATAAATGTATTGATCGTCCGGATCTCGTCGTCGTTAATCTCGTGTCCTAGCCCATCGTAGAAATTGCTTGTCACATCGCCCCCAAGGTGTTCGAATACCCGTGCCGAGTCCTGGACGCGCTCAGCAGAAACGTAGGGATCGTCGGCACTGCAGCCGAAAAATACTGGGGTTCCATCGATGGAGCCTTCGTACTCTTTGTTAGTTTTTTCTCCGAGTAGGCTTCCAGATAATACAATAAGTCCGCCATAGCGTCGGGGATTACGGGCAACGAATTCACCCGCGAGACATCCGCCTTGCGAAAACCCGAACAGAAGCGTTCGTTCGGGTGCGATTCCAGCAGCAGCAGCCATTTCGATTGTACCCGCTACGTGATCGAGTGCCGAGGAGAACCACGGTTCATTGTCATCGATCGGGGTGTACCCTGAGCGAGGATACCAAGACCGTTCTGCCGCTTGCGGGGCAAGATACATAGCCCCATGATGCAGGAATTCATCGATGAGCGTGAGAATACGCTTTGCCGTTGATCCCCGACCGTGGAGCATCACGACAGCGGTCTCAGCTACTGGTGGTGGTGCGCCCGCCGTCTCAATGGGCTGCCCATGATGCGGATTCTCGGGTGACCGGGTTGGACCAGCGTCTTGTCCCATTAGTTAGTCTCCATAACAGGAGAGAGATCGAGTGGCTGTAGTTGTCCCTCAATCATCTCGCGGTCCTCTTCGAGCCATGGCGGGAGAAACAGTGATTGCCCGAGCGTGTCGAGTTCGTCCCCATCTGTGAGTCCCGGCTCTTCCGTGGCGAGTTCGAACAGAATTCCACCGGGTTCGCGGACGTACAGCGAGTGGAAGAAATGACGGTCCTTCACTCGTGACACGTCATATCCACGCTCTCGAAAGAGATCGTGCCATTCGTAGAGCTCATTTTCCGTAGGGACACGCATAGCGACGTGATGGATGGATCCAGCACCCTCACGGCCAAACTCAGCGTCCTGGTCTATGAGATCGACGACAGTCGCACGATTCCCTTGTGCCTGATATCGGACCCTACTGCCCGTTTGATCAAGGAGTTCGAATCCCAATGTATCTAGTACGCTGGCAGTGACGTAGACGTGTGTCGAAAGCAAGGTTACGCCGTGGATTCCACGAATTGCGTTCTGGGCCGGTATCGGACCGCCCGTCCATGGTGTCACGTCTGACTCGCCTGTGACGAGTTCAAGTTGCGTGCCGTCCGGGTCGGAAAATTGGATGACAGTTTCGTCGAATCGGTCCAATGGTCCCTCAAACGAGACACCGTGTGACGTGAGTCGCTCTCGCCAGTATGACACTGAATTCGGCGGGATAGTCAGCGAGGCGGTGCTGATCTGTGGCTTCCCGGGGCGACCATCGTCTTCGGCGGGATACGGAAAGTACGTCAAGACGGTGCCGGGCGAGCCGGTTTTGTCCCCATAGAAGAGGTGCCGGGTGAACTTCTCGTTGAAGTTTACCGTTTGCTTGACGAGACGTAAACCGAGGACATCTCTATAGAAGCCGAGGTTTTTTTGAGCATTGCGAACGATCCCCGTGATATGATGAATGCCGTCTGTATCTGTAACCATAGGTGAGTGGATGTTAGATAGTCCTGTGAGATACGAGAGACTTTCGTCGCAACCTACATTAGATATCAGGTTTGGTCAGGCTGTACTGTTGGATAGATTCTTAGGCATTAGAGGCGGCACAGACCGGTTCCCAGGCGACTCAGAACGAGATTGAACTGACTTGCCTCGTGCCGGTCGTGATTATCGTGCCAATCGGTCTCATGGATTATTGTTACCCTTGCCAGGTAACCCCGGGTCCCACACCACGGGCCACGGCCCATTACAGTCTCTGTGACCAGCAACCGAATCTCTACAGAAGCCATCTGTTGGTCTGTACAGGACAAGGAGTTACCATCTTCGCCCGATTAGACAACTATTGATGGACTGGGAAGGGGTGAAGAAGGAACTACGGGACGCGGGCTATACTGGGTTCGAGTTCGATAGCGGAACGACCGCTGTACCGGGACTCTCCGGAGAATGGGTGACCGGTGAGATTGCACGGAAGGGGGAACTGAAACGTGAGCACCAGTCGCTCTTAATACGGATTTGTGATCTCATACCGGGCAGTGTTACCGTGAATGCGAACCCCGAAAACGCTCCGGAACGCATACGGAATATTGCCGAGAGACACGGGTTAACCGTCGTGATAGTCAGCGTCTCTAACGATAAAGTGCGTATCGCACTTTGTAACCCCTCAAAACATGATTTGTAACGGTGTGTTCGCACACCTACTGAGCGGCTGTTTCCTGTTATATTCACCGAAAACAATACCTTGTGAAGCGTTGCATGACATCTCCATCGTTACACCCGAGAGTATGTGTTTACCCGTCGTCCGGCGCGGCCCCAAGCCCGTCGTCGACCAGCCGGGTGAACCGTTCGATGAGGCGGTCTGTGAGCGACGGACGGACCGCCGCAAGCAGCCGCCGTGTCTCGTCAGGGTCGGTCAGGGACACGACGACACGCCCCCGCTCGCCGTACGATTTCTCGAGTATCCCGGCCTCAGCCAGCGCCGAAACGTGCCAGGAGACGGTACTGCGGGCGACTCCCAATCGGTCGGACAGCTCGTCTGCCGACAGGGTCCCCGATTCCAGCAGGTGAAGGATGATCGTCCGCGCAGTCTCACGCCGAGCGAACGCGAGTACACGCCGCTCCCAAGGGTCGTACTCCCGGCTGTAATAGTGGGTTTTGCCCTGGATCTCCTCGACGACGATGTCGCCAGCACGGCGGAGCTTCCGCAGGTGATACTGTGCCTGGCCCGTCGCGATATCGAGGTCTGCCGCAAGCGCGTTGAAGTGGACTCCCGGCTTCGTCTCGACGTGGGAACGCACCTGCTCGGTAACCGTGGACATGGTCTTCAGTACAGCTTCATATCCACCGAGACAACAGGGTATCGGACGTTCTCACCGCGCGGGAACGCGTCTACATTCCCCCGACCAGTTCCCGCGTGATATCCTCCGCGGGGAGGGTCTGGCCCCCGTACTCCTCGGCAAACGACTCGGCGTCCGCGCTGTCGCTGAACGGGACGATAGCGGTCCCCATCGCCCCCTCGACCTCCGAGTTCGCGACGACGGTGAGTTGCCCCGATGGGGCGAAGGCGCCAGCCTCCAGATGTCGAGAGATGATCGTCTTGCCCCCGTCGGTCCGGATCTCGTAGTCGGGTACGCTGTAGTCGGTCAGGAACGTCTCCGCAGGGGTCCACCCCGATTGTTCCTTGGCGAACCGGTGCCGGTACGTACAGACCGTGCTGCAGAACCGTGCCGGCGGGTCATGCCCCTCCGGCGTGTTGTCCTGGTAGTACGTTTGCCCGACCGGACCCGGGTGCTGGTCGATGACCATCCCACACTGGTCACAGTTCTGTCCGCTCTCGATACTGACTGGCTCCACCTCTTCGCTGGTCCCCAGACACCCCGAGAGCGACACGACCGTCGCGGTCCCGACCAGAAAGCACCGCCGTGTCAGACCTATTGCATGTTCAGACATACTAGGCAGTACACTGAACGACACCAAATGGTTCATGGTGCGACCGTCGAAACGCCGGTCAGTCGGGGACACTCGGCGGCGCGACTGCATAGATCGCACTCAACACCAGCAGCGCGATGAGGAAGTCGAACCCGTGTTCGGTGAGGTGGTGTACCACCATCGGGACAGCACCGAGTACGGTCCCGATGCCGACCACGGATCGAAGGACCAGCAGCCCGATAGCGACGGTCAACAGAACGTACGGCCGAGACCGGCGTCGGGACGTACTGGCCGCTGCGACGAGAAACAACGCCAGCGTTCCGAGCGTGGAGAGGACTAGGATGGCGAGTAAGATTGCCGACTGGCCGGGACCAATCCAGTCGGCCGTGGGTTGGAACATCTCTCTGGTCACAGTTCGGTCGGGTCCACTGGAATCGGTTTCGGTAGAAGCCGCTGTCGCGCCTGAACCCAAACCTACGCCGGACACCCGGGTACAGTACAGTTCTACCGGGGGCTGGTCGCACGGACGGAGCTGTCGCTTAGGTAGCCACCAGAACCGGCCGTCCCGCGTTCTGGACGACCCGGTCGGTCACGCTTCCGATCTGGTCGGTCTCCGTGTGAGAGTGGCCGTGGTATCCGAGCACGATCAGATCGGCGTCGACTTCGTCGGCATAGCTGATAATCTCGACATACGGTTTCCCGTGACAGCATCGAGTGGTGACCTCAACGCCGAGCCCGTCCCCTCTCTCAGCGATCTCCGCGAGCTCATCGTTCCCCCATTCTTCGACTTCGATGGTTTCCAGTTCCATACTGCTCAGGGCTGGCTCGGCGTGTCGGTCTGTATCGACAACGAAGACGGCGTGTAGCTCCGCACCGTGTTGCTCGGCCTGTTCAAGCGCGTGCGTCGCTGCGCGGTTCGCATCAGCACTGCCGTCCGTTGCGACCACAATCGTGTCGTACATACTAGAGGAGAGCATCGGCACCTATTTCAATCCACTGACCATTCTCAAACAGTAATAATCTATTGTCACAATCTGGCGGCAGTCACGGCTCGATGTTCTCTCTGAATCCGGGTGCCAGTCCAGTCTGTCGAATCCCCGCCAGTTCGGTTATCTCGAATTCATAGAGTGCGACCCCACCGGAGGTGGTAGCCGTCTGGAGCGTGTTTGGTCGCCAGGCGTTCTGGGTCATCGCCGTGATATCCGACCACTCGTCCTCCGGAACCCTACTGATATCGCCGGCGAGCATCACGCTCTGCCACTCAAACGCGGTGTCGATGTCGTAGACGAGAAAGCGGCCCCGGCCGGCCTGCTCAGTCAGCTCCGCCTTCTGACTCGATTCGCCCAGGAGATAGGTGAAATAGAGACAGGCCCCGTCGTCAAAGCCGTACGAGAGGGGCAGCAGATACGGGACATCCGTCGTCGGAAGCCCTAAAACTCCGGTCGAGTGATTGGAGAGGAATTCCCGAATCTCTTCGTCGTCCATCTGTTCGAGTCCGTACTCCTCTAATTGGTCGATTGTCATAGGTCGCGTCTGATCATCCAGTTACGTATCACGAATGCAACCCCAAGCTAAAAAAAGTAGAGCGGGGGGTTTCAGGGAGTACAAAACAGATGCGCTCTCACTGACGAAGTCGCCCATTACTCTTGGGCCGGTAGTACGTGTACCGGCTCGTTTTCAGCCAGTAAGAAGTCCCATGGGGCTCTTTATTGTTGCGCTGCCAACACGAACACATGGACTTTGATGAGTTCACCGGCGAGATACAGCACAGGCTTGAACTACCCGGCACCGGTGAGGCCGTTCGCGCGATCCGCGCGACACTGCTACCCCTGGGGCAGCGCATCCCCGAAGAGAACGCCGAGGACTTCGCTGCCTCCCTCCCGATGGAAATCAAGTGGTACATGACCGGTGCGGTCCACGACCACGGCCAGCGGTTTGACTGGACGAAGTTCGTCGACCGCGTCGCCGACATATCGGGAGCCGACCCGTCGGACGCGGCGTATCACGCACGCGTCGTTGTTGACCTGATACATACGGTTGTCCCACCCGCCGATTTCGAAGACCTCCGCGGCCAACTCCCCGAAGGCGAGGACGAGGAGAACTGGGGCGAACTCTTCGGAATAGTTGATGCGGGCGGCTGGGGCGAGGCGGAGGAGGCGCAAACAGGCGGTGGCCCGCAGTAGTCCGCTGTGGGCGCGCAGACGGATTATTGTCGATAATTTCCAACCCCGGGGTCGGCGGACACCGGTACAATGCGATACCAGTCTATATCAGGGGATCTACACCCATAGCGGTTCACACGGCGTGTTTCAACTGAATTCCGACTGGTTCTGGTAATAGCCGTACAGTTGTTACGGCTCCCCTTATACTGGGGGTGGCGACTCGTGCGAACCGTTGGCAACGCTGTCAGATATCCGGGCCCGGCCTCAGCCCCCGGAGTTCCAGTATCGCGAGAATCGCGACTGGCATTTATTTACTGACACCAACGATCTGTAAACACAGCAATGCTCGATTCAATCCTGGTCCCGACCGACGGCAGCGAACACGCGGCCCGGGCCGCTGAACACGGGGCGGCCCTGGCCAGTGCATTCAGCGCGACTCTGCACGTCTTGGCCGTTATAGATACGCGAACAGCGGGCGGGCCATTCAGCGACGGCGATCTCGAAGACGAGATACTCGACCGCATGACGGCTGATGCCGAAGACACCATTGCGGCCATCACGGACGCCGTGGACGTCCCTGGGGACATACAGACGACTATCCGCAAGGGTGACCCAGTCGACGAGATATGCACGTACCGCGACGACAACGATGTGGACCTGATCGCAATGGGAACACACGGCCGTACGGGTATCGGACGGTACGTCGCCGGGAGCGTGACAGAGAGCGTCGTTCGGCAGGCCGATGTCCCCGTTTTCACCGTCCGTGCGACCGAGCTGAGTCGCGACACCGCTCCCTACGATGATATCCTCGTCCCGACGGACGGAAGCGAGCCCGCAACGGCCGCAGTTGAGCCCGCATGCGAGATTGCGGCGCAGTTTGACTCCTGTATTCACGCTCTGAACGTCGTCAATCTCAACAATATCGCGACTGGGTCCGAATACACGCTGCCGAAAGACCTGATCGACACCCTGGAATCACAAGGTGAGAAAACGACCGAGCGGGTCGCAACGAGGGCACGCGAGTTCGGAGTAGAAGCCGTCACAGAGGTCGTCAGTGGGTTCCCGGCGTCAGACATTCTCGATTACGCTGCGGAGAACGATATCGATCTGATCGCGATGGGGACGACCGGTCGAACCGGGCTCAATCGGTTCCTCATGGGAAGCACGACAGAACGGATCATCAGACACGCCGACATGCCTGTCCTGGCAATCAACGCCCGAGACCGGGGAGTAGATGAGTCCTGACAGGACGCAGCCCCTTTCCCACCTGTGAGTACGGCGTCTGTCATGCCCTCAGCCAGGCACCACTCAGACGCGACACGACCATGCACTTATTGCTGCTCCTGTCGTGTCAATAACTATGTCCGCGGACAACCCTGTCACGATGACGGACGAGGAACGAGACGCGTTTCTGGACAACGGGGGCACGGGCGTCCTCTCGCTCGCCGCCGGCGACGCGCCGCCCCACTCAGTGCCGGTTTCATACGGGTACGACGCGCCGACTACCACCTTCTACTTCCGGTTGGCTGTCGGTGCGGAGCGGTCGAAAGGTGAGCTCGCAGACCGCCCAGCGACGTTCGTGACGTATCGCGAGACAGATACGGGTTGGCAAAGTGTGGTCGCGAACGGGCGGCTCGAAGACGTCGAACAGGAGGGAATCGAGACGGAAACGCTGGAAGGACTCGAACACGTCGACATGCCCATGATTGACATCTTCGAACGCCCGCTCCGCGAAGTGGACTTCGAATTCTACCGCCTCGTACCGGATGAGCTAACGGGGCGGACCGAAACCTAACGCGAGACGCGTCCTCACGGCACCTGCTCATCATTGGGGAGCGCAATAGATTAGCTGTTGTTTTCGAGAACGTGACAACTAGTGCCGTGAACAGGCAATCCTCGCGGATATAGTGCCCAAATACCGGATCAAAGCCTGTCGTTACCTGCTCACCGCGGGCGCGTTTGGCCTGAGTTCCACACCTCACTCTCCCGGCGCAAATAGCGTCACAAAGAAGACCCACCTTGACGACGAGGCCAACTCATATCAACATAGCGGTAGATCACCACTCTATGTCCGAGGCCGCCCACACACAATCGACTGCCGACGTCCTCTCGGGGCTCAACAGCGAGTCTGGGGGGCTGTCGGCGTCGGAAGCCCGAAAGCGGCGCGACAAACACGGGAAAAACGAGATCGCGCGGGGGAGCAAACGGACCCCATTCGACATATTCGTCGCGCAGTTCGATAGCGTCCTTATCTGGGTTCTCGTTGCGGCGGCACTGCTTTCCGTGTGGGCAGGACACGCTGTCGACGCAGTACTGATAGCCGTTATCGTGGTCGGGAACGGCCTGTTCGGCTTCGTTCAGGATTACCGCGCAGAGGGAACGCTCGAATCCTTGCGGGAACTGACCGCCCCAACCGCGACTGTCCGGCGCGAGGGACAGTCCGTCGAGGTCGACGCGACCGAACTCGTCCCGGGTGACGTTATCGAACTGGAGAGCGGCGACGTCGTCCCAGCCGACGGACGATTGATTGACTGTCGGTCCCTGGAGGTCGACGAAGCAGCGCTCACCGGCGAGAGTACGCCGGTCTCGAAGGGAACCGACCCGGTCGACGCCGACGCACCGCTCGCGGAGCGAGACTCGATGGTGTACAAGGGGACGAACGTCACGCGCGGGTCGGGCGTTGCCGTCCTCACGGCGACTGGGATGGATACCGAAGTCGGGGCCATCGCGCGCCAACTCGCAGGAACGGAGGAGACTGACACACCACTGCAGACGGAACTCGACACGCTCGGCCGGACGCTCGGCGTCGGCGTGGTGGTGCTCGCTGCACTCGTGATTCCCCTCCTGGTCTTCCGGGGGACCGAACTGGTCCAGGCGGCACTCACAGCGATTTCGCTGGCTGTGGCTGCAGTTCCCGAAGGACTGCCAGCGGTTGTGACGCTAACGCTGGCCCTCGGTGTCAGGAAAATGGCCGACGAGAACGCGCTCGTGCGGCGCTTGCCCGCCGTCGAGGCGCTGGGCTCCGTCGACGTCATCTGTACCGACAAGACCGGGACGCTGACCGAGGGGCGAATGTCAGTCAGCCGGATCTGGGTCAATGACTCCGTCGTCGACCGTGACGGGATGGACGGCCAACCGTTGTCGGACCGCGTTACAACGGTCCTCCGCGCAGGAACCCTGTGTAGCGATGCGACCCTCGACGAGGGCGACCCGACGGAGCAGGCCATCGTCGCGGCGGCCGATGCGTCCGGAATCGACGTGGAACGCCTCCGGAAAGAGAACCCGAGAACGGGCGAAATCCCGTTCTCGTCGGAGCGCAAGTGGATGGGAACCGCCCACGATGACGCGGTCTACGTAAAAGGCGCGCCTGAAGTAGTCCTCTCGAAGTGCTCCCGCGTGCTAACCGAGACTGGTCCGACGGACCTGACGCCCGACAGCGCCGAGCAGATCAGAGCGCAGGTCGACGCGTTCGCTGACGACGCCCTCAGGGTACTTGCCGTGGCGTACACGGAGGATACTACCGTAGTCGAACGTGACGACGCGACTGGCGATGCTGACGACGTCAGTGACGACCTGCTCTTTGCCGGGCTGGTCGGCATGATCGACCCGGCCCGCGAGGAGGTCGCCGACGCGATTGCGGCGACCGAGCGTGCAGGCGTTGCCGTGAAGATGGTGACCGGCGACAACGTCCGGACCGCCGCAGCCATCGGCGGCGAACTCGGTCTGGGCCAACGCGTGATGGAAGGCCACGACGTCGAACAGTGTTCCGAGGAAGCGCTCCGCGACCGCGTCGAGTCGGTCGACGTGTTCGCACGTACGTCTCCGGAGCACAAGGTCCGGATCCTGCAGGCGCTGCAGGCGAACGGCCACACCGTCGCGATGACGGGCGACGGGGTCAACGACGCACCGGCGCTGAAAAACGCCGACATCGGCGTCGCGATGGGCGTGCGCGGGACTGACGTAGCCAAACAGGCCAGCGATGTCATCTTACTGGACGATAACTACGCGACGATAGAGCGGGCAATCGAGCGCGGGCGAGCGATCTTCGACAACGTCTGGAAGTTCGTCGGCTACCTGCTGAGTGCTAACGTTGCCGAAGTCGCCATCGTGTTTATCGCCTCGCTCTTTGGCTATCTCGTCCTGCCGGCAGTCCAGTTGCTTTGGATCAACCTACTGACTGACGGGCTGCCGGCACTTGCGCTCGGGGCCGACCCCAAGAGTAGTGACGTGATGCAGCGACCGCCCAGGGACCCGGACCGTGGTATCGTCGACCACGATATGCTCGCGCTCATCGGGGGTACGGGCATCATTTCGACGGTCGTGATGCTCGGACTGCTCTTGTTCTCGCTTGCCGGCGCACCCGCAGTCACTCCGTACGCGATGACGATGGTATTCACCGGGTTCGTGTTCCTGGAATTCGAGAAGCTGTACGTGATCCGCTGGCTCCGGGAGACACCGACGCTGTCCAATCGGTGGCTGGCGTTTGCAGTGGGCGGGTCGATACTCCTCCAACTCGCCGTCCTGTACACCCCCCTCAACGCCTACTTCGGGACGGTTCCGCTCGGACTCACCGATTGGGGGTTGATCGGTGGCGTCCTCGTACTCGCCTTGCCGCTGTATCTCGCTGTTGCCAGTGGTGTGAAGCGACTGTGACGCTCCGAGCCGAGTAATCCCGGCCGTTCAGTCTGCACTCCTCGCTTCCTCGCTCCCGATTACGTCACCATGTGGCTCTGAAAAACCGGAATCGGGTGAGTGGAGGGTTACTAGCAATTTATTACACGTGTAATGCTACCAATGGGCATGCCACGTTGTGAGAACTGTGACAGGCTTTTCGAAACCGCAGACGAGGTTGAGCACGAGGAAGTCCCCGAGATGGGGGTCGAAGAGACTGACGAGGGTCCGCCGCAGATTCGGATCGGAACGGGGCTCCGCGACATCTGGCGGTGCAAGGGCTGCGGGGCGGTCTTCGGCGTTCGCTGAGGCCCCTCGCGAACAGAGCGGCCGAAGCCGATGTAGACCGCACGGAGGAAGACAGCCACGACGGGACATCCCGGAAGGCAAAGCCGACGACCTCGTTCAGCGTCGGATGGGCGGGCATCATATCGGTACTGATGGCACTACTGCGTACGTTTGGGACACAGTCACACCAGTCCGTATCAGTCCAACTGTCCGTTGAGCACTTTCGCGGCGACCAGCACCGGATCCCAGACGGGGCTGAACGGCGGTGCATAGGCCAGGTCCAGCCGTTCGAGCTCGTCGATGGTCATGTCTGCTTCGATGGCCGTCGCGAGCGTATCGATACGTATCGCCGCCCGGTCTTCCCCGACGATCCCGCCGCCCAGCAGGCGACCGCTCCCCCGGTCGGCGACGAGTGTCACGTCGGTGTCGTCGCCGCCGGGGTAGTACCCCGACCGGGAGCCGGCTGTGACCGTCGCAGTCACCGGGTCGAAGCCGGCGGCGCTGGCCTGCTCGCGGTCGAGGAGCCCGACGCGACCGCATTCGAGGTCGAACGCCTTGACCACGGCCGTCCCGGCGATGTCGCCGATGGGCGAGGGGTCGCCCGCGACGGTCTGCCCGATGGCCCGACCGGCCCGGTTTGCGGTCAGTCCGAGCGGCACCCAGTCAGGTTTGCCGGTCACGGCGTGGCTGTCCTCGGCGCAGTCTCCGGCGGCGTAGACGCCGTCGACGTTTGTGGCCCCGTACTCGTCGACCGCTATCGCACCGGAGGGCCCGAGTTCGACTGGCGTGTCCGCCACGAGGGCTGTGTTCGGCCTGATGCCGATACCGACCAGCGCGAGGTCCACATCGGTAGTGCCGTCGCCGTGGACAACCGCCGAAACGCGCTCACGGTCGTCGCCGACGAGTTCCTCGACTGCGGTGTTCAGATGTAGCCGTACGCCATGTTCTCGGAGGTGGTCGGCAACGCGCTCACCGACCGCTTCCCCGAACGGCGGCAGGAGATGGCCCGACCGCTGGAAGAGGTGCGTTTCGACATCGTGGGCCCGGAACGCCTCGGCCATCTCAACGCCGACGTAGCCGCCGCCGACGACGGCGACTCGCTCCGGTGGCTCCCAGTCCGTGTACTTTTCGACGAGCGACGTATCGACGTACTCGATACTCGTGTCGACAGCAGAGTCGCCAGGCTTGGACAGCGCGGCGCGGACCGCGGCGGCCGAATCGAGCCCGTGCATGGTGAACGCCCCATCGAGTTCCGCTCCCGGTATCGGACCGGTCACCGCGTGTGCGCCCGTCGCGACCAGCAGGTCGCCGTAGGGCTGGCTGAACGACTCGCCGTTGTGGGCGACGGTGACCGTTTCCGCGTCGGTGTCGACGCCGACGACTTCGTGGTTCCGACGGAGGTCGATACCTCGTTCGACCGCCTTCTCGGGCGACAGCGAGAGGAGGTCCGTCAGCCGCTCGACGGTCCCTTTCACGTAGTAGGGCGTTCCGCAGTGGGCGTAGGACACCCACTCGCCTTTCTCGAAGACAATCACGTCACGGTCCGGTGCCTCGCGTTTGAACTTGCTTGCGGCGCTCAGTCCGGCCGCGTCGCCACCGATGACTACGAACGGATCCGTCATACAGGCCCTCGTGTCGCTACGGTACTAAGGATTGAGTGACCTCCGGGTAACTGCGTCACTGGCTACCGTTCCCAGTACTGCGGTCACGACTGATACGGATTAGTGTCGCAATGTACCGGTGTCTCCCGACCCCGTGGTCGGCGTGATCCGAAGATAATCAACACTAATCCGTATGAATGAGATCGAGGACACGCTCGTAGTAGTCCCCGAACGCGGCATCGGACCGGGACCGCGGCCGGTCCATGTCGATGGCGACGATCTCTCGGACGTGGCCCGGCTCCGTTCCCATAACGATGACCCGGTCCGCGAGTTTCACCGCTTCCTCCACGTCGTGGGTGACAAAGAGGATCGTCTTCTCCGTCTCCGACCAGATGTCGAGCAGTTCGTCCTGTAGCATCCGCTTGGTCTGGGCGTCGACGGCCCCGAATGGCTCGTCCATCAGCAGGAGGTCGGGATCCATAGCCAGCGCGCGAGCCAGTGCGACCCGCTGTTTCATCCCGCCGGAGAGGTCGCGGGGGTAGCTGTCCGCGAACCCGTCGAGGCCGACCAGTTCGAGCAGTTCACCGACCCGCTGCTTTCGTTGCTCGCTGTCGACGCCCTGCTTCTCCAGCCCGAACCCGACGTTGCCGGAGACAGTGCGCCACGGGAACAGGTGGTACTCCTGGAATACGAGCCCGAGTTCTGGCCCGGGTCCCTCCACCGGGTCACCGGCGAGATACACCGTCCCTGCCGTCGCGGATTCGAGCCCCGCGATGATGCGAAACAGCGTCGTCTTCCCGCTGCCCGAAGGGCCGACGATGCAGACGAACTCACCGGCGGTGACCTCGAAGTTCACGTCCTGTAGCGCCTGGACGCCGCCCTGTGGCGTGTCGTACCGCCGGCCGACGCCGTCGACGCGGACCCGCGGCTGGTCGGCTTCGTCGGTCAGCGCCACGCGAGCGCCCTCCGTTGAACTGCCCTGAAGGCGGTGTCGACCAGCAGGAACATCGCACTCAACACGAGGATGTAGGTGATGACGACGTCGACCCGGAGGTTGTTTGACGCCCGAAGGATTTCACGTCCGATACCGGCGACGCCGAAGATTTCGGAGGCGACGACGAGCATCCAGCAGCGACCGATGCCGGTCCGGATGCCGGTGGTGATCTCCGGGAGCGACGCCGGAATCACGACCGACCGAATCAGTTCGAGGTCTCCCTGGACGCCGAGGCTCCGGGCGACATCCAGCAGGTCGTCCGAGACGCCCTCGACACCGCCGTAGGCACCGTAGAAGTTGATCCAGAACGCGCCGATAGCGATGATGAACGCGGCCCCGGCGTGGTTGATCCCCAGCCAGGCAATCGCGAAGCCGATGAGCGCGAGCGGCGGCACCGGTCGGAGGAGCCGCACGACGGGGGCGGAGATATCGTCGAGATACGGACTCCAGCCGAGCGCGAGTCCCGCAGCGACGCCGAGTCCGGTCCCGATGACCGCGCCAGGAAGCCAGTGGATGATGCTGCTGAGAAGCGCAACCGCCATGTCGCCGGAGGCGGCCTCGGACACGAACGTCTCCGCGACGGCTGCCGGCGTCGGGAGGATGTAGCTCGGCTGGGTCAGGGCCACGAGCCACCAGAGCACGAGAAACCCGAGCACTCCGGCCCCACCGCGGAGCGCCCGCTGCGTGTCGATGTCGAACAGCGGCGAGTCACCCACGTCGGCGTACTCGCCGTCGTCCCCGAAGTCAACTGCCATCGTCGCGCCCTCCGTCTCGCCCGATCATAGGGTGTCGTAGACGCTGTAGTCGAATATCTGGTCGAGCGAGAGCCGTTCGTCGATCTGGCCGTTCTGGTTGGCGAACTCCGAGAAGACCTCCGTCCCGTTCTCGATTTCACGCGGATCGGTGACGAAATTCGAGAGCGGGCCTTCGAGCGCCGACTGCGCCTGGTCGGCGGCCATCCCGATGCCGGACTCGACGATGTCAGCCGTCGCTTCGGTGTTGTTCCGGATGAACTCCGTCGCTCGGACGTGCTGTTCGAGGAACTGCGTTGCAACGTCCGAATCGCGGACTTCGTCGCTCATCAGCGTCACTGCGGCCGGCTGACCCGGCATCACGTCGGCGGCAGTCCTGAACGTCCGAACGGGGACGTCTTCCTGCGCGGCACGGGTCGGGACCGGTTCCATGATCGAAGAGCCGTCAATCTCATCGTTGGCGATGGCTTGCCACACCGCGTTTGCGCCGCTGATCTCGGTAATCTCGACGGTCGACTCGTCGATGTCTTCCTGCTGGAGCCAGTAGCGCAACAGCACATCCGGAACGGATCCCTGTGGGAAGGTCCCGAAGCGGAATTTCTGGCCCCGTTCCGACTCCCAGACTTCGAACGCGTCGCTGCCGTGTTCGTCCCAGAGCGACCGGAGGTCGTCGTGGACCATGATCGCCATCGGCTCCTTGATGTTCGCAGCCGTCACCTTCGCCGGGAGCCCCCTGTCGATGACGATCATCGACGGGACGATGCCGAACATCGCCACGTCCAGTTCGCCGCTGCCGTAGGCCTGGACGATGGCCGGGCCATCGGTGAACTCCCGGCCGTCGATAGTTGCGCCGACCTCGTCGAGGTACCCCTGCTCCTCCATCACGAACCACTGGAGATCCGGGAATATCGGCATATATGCGACCGTTATTTCGTCACTGCCGCCGAGGCCAAGGCAGCCGCCCAGACCCAGTGTCGCGGCTGTACCGGCCCCCGCCAAGTACCGCCGTCGAGAAAGCGTCGAAGACCTGTTTTTCATTGCCCCGGTTACGGTCCATAGACTCATATAAGATGCAACTCTGGCAAGGCCACGGCGTTTCGATGATGCGCTCGTATCGAGAAAGAAGCGGACAGACGGCCGCTTACTGGGCCATACCGAATTTCGCGCGTTCGTTGATTGTCAGAGATAGGGACAAATGATACCGCTTCTTACGCGATTCCAAGCCCATCGGCGATCAGTTTGAAGCCGATAATCGATAGGAGAGTCAGAACGGCGGCGCGACGACCGCGTTCACTGACAGCGACCCTGAGTCGCTTCCCGACTACGACACCGGCAACGGCCGGCACGGCCGCAAGGAGGGACGCTCCAGCGATAGCCATGCTGGGATAGAGCCCGAATACGCCGGCAAAGACGACCCGAGTGGCGCTGAGCCCCAGAAACACCAGCGCGACGACGCCGACGAACAGGCTGTGGGAAAGACCGAAACTCCGGAGATACGCGACGAGCTGGACGCCGACGTTCGTTCCGCCGAACAGCGCCCCCGAAACGCCGCCGATACCGACCATCGCCAGCGGTGTCTTCCCGAGGTCACTGCCGCCGACTGTCACCCATCCGGGAAGGGGCACCCGCTGCTGTGCGGTCGCGACGAATCCCAGGGTCAGCAGGCCGAGTCCGACACGGAGCGGTGCTTCCGGGAGTCTATCGAGGACAGCCATCCCGACAACGGTCCCGATCAGCGCTGCGCCGATCAGGGGTCCGAACCGCTGGCTACAGGTCCGTAGTTCACGCCGGGAGAGGTCCCGAACCAGCGAGATGTTGACCGCGAGGATCGGGAGAATCATGAACACGACGGCGGTCGCTGGGTCAACAAGCGTCGCGAGCGCCATCGTCCCGACAACGGCGAAACCGAACCCGGCGAGCCCGTTGGTCGCCCCGGCGACGAGGACGATTCCCGTCACTATCACGACGAACGTCCATGAGGCTGGCAGAATCATATGGTGTCAAGTTTTAGATGGACTCCACAGCGCCCCGAGGTTCAAGTCGGAGCGAACCCTGGATTGTGAAGCACTTGCACGGCTTCGAATAAAGCCGCATCGTGTTTCGCCACAGCGTGATCGAACGTGACCGCCCCCCTATCGGGGGTTAGAACGTGATGACTTCGTAGTCGTCGTCGACGAGCGAGCGGATGCTGGGGTGACCGTCGTGGTCGTCCAGCGTGACAAGCCCGGAGTCGGCGACCGCGTCTTCGACGCCGAACGCACCGGAACAGTAGTCACAGACGGCGGTGTCGTCCTTGACGGTCTGGTACAGGTCGTGGTAGTCGCTGTCCTCGTCTTCGAGTTCCGGAATCCACTGCGTTCCGGCCCCGTCGAAGATAAGTTCGAGCTCGTCCTCGTCGTTCTCCGCGAACTCCTTTGCCGCTTCGAGGCCGTTTGCGAGGCGGCCGAGGTTCTCGTGTCCCTCTGTCCCTGCGAGGATGATGATGGCTGCTTTCGTCATTACGTATCGTAATACCACCCCTGGGGATATATTACAAGCGGGCCCGTGCAGCGGCGGTGGGCTCGCACCAAGTGTTTATCAGTGGTGGCTGAAGACGCCCTCTTAGACGGGGGGCCAGCGGTCCTACGTGGCGGGTGCGACGGCGCTGTTACAGGTCGACTTCGGACGCGGAGTCGACATCGAACCGGGTGACCGCCGGTTCACCGGCGAGCAGGCCCGGCAAGGCCGCCTCGAATGTCCCGAAGTGGTCGGTTTCGCCGTGGGCGCCGAACGCCGCCTCGTCCTCGTACTGTTCGGTGAACCGGAACAGGTTCGGGTCGTCGACGTCCGTCGCGACCTGATAGTCGATGACGCCGTCCTCCGCCCGCGAGTGTTCGGCTAGCTCTCGAACCAGTTCGAGTGCTTCCTCGCGCTTTGCCGGGTCGATGGGGAACTCCGCGTGAACGACGAGCATTACACCGCCTCCCACGGACGTACCGCATAAATAGGCACTGTGAACGTGTACCGAACGCGCCCAGCGGGACTCTCGTACGTACCCCGGTCAGTGCGAGTGTCCGCTGTCGCCGCGGCTGAACTGCCCGGAAAACCCACGCTGGACGACCTCCGAGAGCGCGGGGTGGATGTGGATTGACTCGCGGATATCCTGTACCGTGCCCGACCCTGCCGTCATCGCCACGACGACCTCCTGAATCAGGTCAGAGGCCTCTGGCCCCATGATGTGACAGCCGAGTATCTCGCCGTCGAGGTCGATGATGGCCTTGAGGAAGCCGTCGGCTTTCATCGCGCTGCCGCGAGCGGTCTGGTCGAACTGGTACGTTCGAGTCGCGTACTCGCGGCCGGCGTTTCTGAGTTCCTCTTCGCGCGCGCCGACGCCGGCCACTTCGGGTGAGGCGAACACGGCAAACGGCATGGCGGAGTAGTCCACCGGTTCGAGGTCGTCGCCGAAGAGGTTGCGAGCGACGGCCTGTGCCTCGTGGTTCGCGCTGTGTTTCAGCAGGTACTCCCCGACGATGTCGCCCAACGCCCAGACGCCGTCGGCGGTCGTCCGCAGGTACTCGTCAGTGTCGACGAAGCCGCGGTCGTCTGTCTCGACGCCCGCCGCGTCGAGATTCAGGAGGTCCGTGTTGGGTCTGCGCCCCGCAGCGACGAGCAGTTCGTCCCCGGTGACGGTCACGCCGCCGTCGTCCTGAACGCCGCCGTCGTCGCCGTACTCGTAGGGCTTTGCCTTGACGGTGACCGCCCCGTCATCCTCTGAGACGGCGGTGGCCGCGTGGCCGGTGTGGACGGTGAAGCGGTCGGCGTACCGCTCGGTGAACGCCTGGGCTATCTCCTCGTCGGCTTCCGGCAGAAGGTTCGGTCGCCGCCCGATGATCGTCACGTCGCTGCCGAACGTCCCGAAGAAGTGGCCGAGCTCGGCCGCGATGTACCCCCCGCCGACGACGACGAGGTGGTCCGGTGGCGTTTCCAGTTGGAGTGCCTCGGTGCTTGTCAGGTACCCCACGTCGTCGATGCCGTCGATGTTCGGAACTGACGGCCGCGTGCCGGCGGCGATGAGCACCGTCTCGGCCCGAACCTGTACGCCCTCGTCCGGCCCGCTGACGACTTCGACGGTCCGGTCGTCGACGAAACGGCCCTCGCCCTCGAACAGGTCGTGGCGCGACGACGAGCGGAGGCCCTTCCGTATCCATTCCGAGTCCGATTCGACGTCCTCGTTTACTTTCCGGACGATGTCTGCGAAGTCGACCCCGGTGACCTCGGCGTCGATGTCGAACTCGCCAGCGCGTTCGATAGTTTCCAGCACGTCGGCGTGGTACAGCAGCATCTTCGACGGGATACACCCGCGGTTCAGACACGTCCCGCCGAGCGGGCCTTTCTCAACGACTGCGACCGATTGCCCGCGGTTCGCGGCGGCGTTTGCCACGTCCAAGCCTGATCCGGAGCCGATAACCAGGAAATCAACGTCGTCCATATGGTCCCTGTCACTAGCCAGCATCAAGAAAGGCCCGCGGAAATGCACCCCCGGAGTCAATCACCGACAGTCCGAGGCGGGGAACAGTGTAGCCGACCCCCTCTCGACCGCCACATCGATTTCGAGGAACCCACCGACGACGAGCGAGGTCATCGCTGATCGGCGAAACGAGCTGTCGGGCCCATCTCACTCAATCGGGAACTCGGCTTCACTGAGCAGGTCACCGGGTGGATCGAGAGCGGAAAGCTCCCGTCCGACGAGTTCAGCAGGACCAGCCTCCCCCGGATACGGACAGGGAAGCGGTACGTGCTTGTCGATGACTGTCTCGAGCTGCTCCTCTCCATCGATACGAATGGGTTCGTTCGGCGCGGTCGTCCCGGCCTTGGATGCAATGTCAGTTGCCATCATCAGATTGTAGGCGCTAGCTTCAAACAGAAGTTGTGCCCATAAAACACAATACTATGAAACAATATCCGGATAGAGTCGGTGAGGGCAGCTATCCGTTCATACACAGCAATCCGCTTCGTGTCGGGAGCGACTGCGTCTGATACAGAGAAGACGGCCGCGTTAGCTATCGACGGGAGTGGTTGCGGACTCGGACTGTTCGTACTTGTTCTCGAACTCCTGAATCAGTTGGCCCATCTTCGCGTACCAGTCGTTGAGCATTCGCTGCATCTCGTCTGCGATCTGTGAGGGGTCCGTCGGCGAGTAGACGTGGTAGTAGCCACCCTGGTCGTAGTTGATCTGGTCCTTCTCGATAAAACCCGTCTGGAGTAGCCGCTGGACGGCGCGATACGCGGTCGAGCGTTCACGGTCGACTGCGTCGGCGAGCTCGTCGACGGTCAGCGGTTCCTCGGCTTCGACGAGCGCCCGGAAGCATTCCTTGTCGAGTTCTTTGAGGCCATGGAAACACTCCAACAGCCCTTCGCACTGCATGTCCTGCCGGAGTTGTTCAGACATCGAATCTGGCATCGTTATCACCGTTCTGTAGCCGCTACGCGGTTATAAGACTTGTGTACAGTTCGCACAAATGCACGCACGATACGGCAAAAACTGCCCTCGGATCGGCGGCCACGGCCGCTCACGCCACAGCCGATACAGATCCATCCCAGTCGTGTCGGTAGTCCGCGCCCGTCGGGGGCGTGTCCCGCTCCGGGTTCGCCAGTGGCCATGGAGATAAACTGTCGAAACGACCGTACCCGCAGGGGGATTCTGGGATGGAACTAGTCACAGGAGCCTGCGAAGGTAGGGCAGTCCAACGGTCGCTCACCGGAAGTACCCACACAACGGCGATCAGCAGGTGGTCGACGAGTGTCAGTGAGCGCTCGGTTTCAGTCTGGCCGTTGCTCGGGAACGCCGGCCTGTTCTGGTTGGAGTGGATTCGCTGTCGCAGTTGCGGTCACCAACCGCAGGAACCGGCCCGTGTTTGTGAGCAACTTATTCTCGGCCTTTCGGAGGTGTTCTTCGAACGTCGACTTCGAGACGGACGTCTGACTGGCAAGATCACGGAGTGAAGTCCCCCGTGGTTGCTCGTAATAGCCGCCCTCAAGTGCGAGTTCGAGGGCCCCTCGCTGACGGTCAGTGAGGTCGTCGAACAGTTGATCGACCGGCGTCAGCATACTGTGTGGAATCTGTTTCTCTTCGATCGCCGTCTTCGAGAGGAGTTCAATGTCGCGGTCCGCACGCAAATCCCCGAGGAGCGCCTGGATGTCGCTCTCGTCGAACGCGATAACCGTGTAATGTTCCCAACCCTGGCGGTAGATAGTCGGTGACTGGTAGAGACAGTTGTGTTCCTCGAACCGGTCGATGATCGATTCCTCCAGCGAGCAGAGACAGGACTGCGTGACGAGGTGAAACCCTGATTCGTCAACGGACTCGTGAAGGACTGTCCCCAGTTGGTCGATATCCTCCAGTAACCTGTCCGTCGGCGTTTCCTCCGACGTGATTTCCAGGACTTGGCAGTCGCTCAGCGGCCACTCCCGGATAGTGAGACCAGGGTGTCGCTCCGATATCGATCGATACGGACACTCGTGTTTTACCCGAAGTGATGCCTCGTGAAGGCTCATACTCCGATTTAGGACTCATCGAAATTAACGGTGCAGGTCATGTCCGGCAGTGCCTATAACCAAACACCCCTTTTAGGGTTATCCACTGATGTCAGAGATTGCGCCAGACGAATTGAGCAAACGGTTACAGACTGACCAATCGGATGTTCTCGTCCTCGACATCCGCCATCGCGAGGACTTCGAGGAGTGGCACATACCGGGCAGTACGAACATCGACGTTTACGACAACCTCGTCGAGGACCCAGATACTGCGACGGACTCACTGGAGGAGCTTCCCGACCACGATGAGGTTGTGACTGTATGCACCGAGGGGGTCGTCTCCCAGACCGCGACGGACGTACTGACAGAGTTGGGGTACGACGCCGTCACCCTCGAGGACGGGATGAGCGGCTGGAGCCGTGTCCATCGATGGGCTCGGATTCAGGTCGATATCGACGGCGAGCTGCTCCAGATCGCCCGGCCGGGCAAGGGGTGTCTCTCTCACGTACTCATCTCCGACGGGAAGGCCGCCGTCTTCGACGCTTCTCAGTACCTCGACGAGTACGAGGCGGTCGTCGACGACCACGATGCCGACCTCGTAGCCACGCTGGATACCCACGCGCACGCTGACCACGTCTCGGGCAGCCGAGACCTGGCAGCCCGTCACGATGTTCCGTACTATCTCCATCCGGCGGACGCGCTCGACGTTGACGCGACCCCGCTTGAGGACGAGCAGACAGTCACGGTCGGTAACGTCGATATCGAGGTCATCCACACACCGGGCCACAGTGAGGGTAGTGTCTCCTTCGACGTAGGTGGGAAGGCGCTGCTCACCGGCGATACGCTGTTCCACGACAGCGTCGGGCGTGTCGAACTCGGCGTCGAAGCCGGGCTCGAAGACTCCGACGTCGAGGACAACGCCGCCACGCTCTACGAGAGTCTCCAGCGACTACTCGACTACCCGGAGGACGTCAGCGTCCTCCCCGCACACGATCCCGGATCGCCCGACCCACCGGTGACGGCGACGTTGGGTGAGGTCAAAGTTCGATACGAGGACCTCCAGCGCGGTCGCGAGGAGTTCGTCGAGACGCTTGCCTCCGATATCCCAGACCATCCGCCGAACTTCGAGCGGGTCAAGCGGGTCAACGTCGGGCGGGAATCGGTCGCCGAGACGGAGCTGGCCGACCTGGAACTGGGGCCGAACAACTGCGCCGCCGAGTGATCCATGAGTACGGCAACTGACCTCCAGCAGGGTATCCGCAAACATCTGGGACAGTTCTCACTGCACATCCTGCTGGTCTTTGCGACCGGGCTGACGATCGGCTCCGAACGCGCTGTCGTGCCGGTGCTGGGCGAGGACGTGCTCGGCGTCGAGTCCTTCCTGGTCATCGGCTCGTTCGTCGTCTCCTTCGGGTTCGTGAAGGCGGTACTCAACCTCTACGCTGGCAAATGGGGTGAGGAGTACGGCCGCAAGCCGGTGCTCATCGCTGGGTGGGCGACGGCACTCCCGCTGCCCGTTATCCTCATTTTCGCGCCCAGCTGGGGCTGGATCACCGTCGGTAACATCCTGCTGGGCGTCAACCAGGCGCTGACCTGGAGCATGGCTATCAACGCGAAAATCGACCTCGCGGGACCCGACCAGCGAGGACTCGCCGTCGGTATTGACGAGGCGTTTGGCTACACGGGCGTCGCCGCCGGTGCGTGGATCACTGGCGTCATCGCTGCACAGACCAACCTTCGCCCCGAACCGTTCTACTTCCTCGCCGTCGTCGTCGTGTTGGCGTTTCTGATCTCGATCTTCCTGATCAAGGAAACTGTCCAGTACGCCCAGGCTGAGGGCGACGACGATCACCACGACGCGAACCTCCCGTTCAACGAGGTTCTCAAGCGGGCGACCTACGGCGACAGGACGCTGTTCGCCGCCGCGCAAGCTGGCCACATCGAGAACTTCGTGGACACGCTGTTCTGGATCGCCGTCCCGCTGTATCTGACGAGCCAGGGGTTGCCCATCGACGCTGTCGGGCTGGTCGTAGGGATCCACAGCGCGATGTATTTCTCACAGATCGGGACCGGCGGACTCGCGGACCGCATCGGCCGCCGTCCGCCGGTTATTGCGGGCATGTTCCTCGCCGGTGGCGGCGTGCTCGGGATGGTGTTCGTCGAGGGGCACCTCCCGTGGGCCGTGCTGGCCGCCGTCTCCGGGCTGGGAATGGCGCTGCTGTACCCGAACCTGATGACCGTGCCCAGTGACGCCGCCCACCCGACCTGGCGCTCGGCCGGCATGGGCGTCTACCGGATGTGGCGGGATTCGGGGTACGCCGTCGGCGCGATCCTGATCGGTCTCTCGATGGAGTTCATCAACGTCGAGGCCGCGTTCTACATGACCGCCCTCTTGATGTTCCTCTCGGGTGCTATCGTGTACATCTGGATGGAGGAGACCCATCCGGAGTTCGGCACCCACGAACCGCCGGCGCCCGCAACGGGGTCTCCGCCAGGTGTGATTCCCGACGACTGAGCAGCACTGGTCCTACGAACGTGCTCGCCAGCCTTCGAGGGCCGCGTCGACGATCGCTACCGCTGCCGTGCTTCCATTCACATCCCCTCTTTCGAACTCACTGTCACCCTGCCCCGTCTCGTTAGTCACGTAGGCGGAACAGACGACGGGAGTATAGCTGTCGACCGAGGGTACCTCTCGGAGCAGTGAGATGAATCTGACTGACGTCGTTCCAATCCTTGAGTCATCTCTTCACCCGCCCTTCCCCGCTCGATCCCAGCATTGTTCGCTGTAGCAAGATCGCTTCCCCGATGCCTGTCAACCCCCCTGTAGCGATTGCGATCTTGTCGCCGAGCATGCGAACGTATATACTATCGCCCAGAGTTGTCAAAACACAAGGAAATTGGGTATGACCGCCGCCACTGAAGAGGACACGTCATGGCACACAGAGTCCCTTGAGGCGGTATACTCTCGATTAGCAGGTGATCGTTCGGGGCTCTCTTCCGAGGAAGCCGCAACCAGGCTGGCGGAACACGGGCCGAATCGACTCCCGCAAAGGAAGCCAACCCCAGCATGGCTCATCTTCCTTCGACAGTTTCGGAGCCCACTCATCTACATCCTCGCTGTGGCGGCGGTCATCTCCATCGGTGTCGGGGAAACCACGGATGCTGGGTTTATCGCGCTCGTTCTGGTCGTTAACGCGATTGTCGGCGGCACACAGGAGTTCCAGGCTGAACGGAGTAGTCGTGCATTGCAGCAGCTGCTTCGGACCAGGGGGACTGTCTTCCGCGACAGCGAGACGGTCGATGTCGACGGCGAAGACATCGTCCCTGGCGATGTGGTTCTGCTGGAGTCGGGCGATCGAGTCCCTGCGGATATCCGATTGACGTCGGGGACGAACCTCGGAATCGACGAATCGGCGTTGACCGGCGAATCCGCTCCGGTCCTGAAAGACCCCAACTGGCGGGGTGAGGAAAACGCCCCGCTCGGGGATCGCCGTAACATGGCCTTCGCCGGTACAACCGTCACCCGAGGTCGAGGACGTGGTCTCGTCGTTGAAACCGGCTCCGAAACGGTGATCGGCCGTCTTGCTCGTGACGTGTCGGCCGTCGAGGGCGGCAATCCACCGCTGGTGGTCCGGATGGAGCGATTCACCCGGCTCGTCGCCATCGTGGTTCTTTTCGCGGCGGTCGCCGCTGCGCTGCTAGGGGTTCTCGTCCGTGGCTTCGGCACCGTCGAGATGTTCCTGTTTGCTGTGGCCCTCGCCGTGTCTGCGATCCCCGAGGGTCTCCCAGTCGCTATGACCGTCGCGCTCGGCGTCGCGGCCAACCGGATGGTGCGGGTCGGCGTTATCGTTCGGCAACTCGTCGCCGTCGAGGGCCTGGGGAGTTGTACGATGATTGCGACGGACAAGACCGGCACACTGACCGAGAACGAACTGACTGTTCGGCAACTCAAACTCCCGGACGGAACGCCGCTAGACGTAACCGGCGCTGGATACACCCCTGACGGGACGATCCTGCAGGACGGGAGCCAGCCCGACCCTGATATCGCTGACGATCTCGCTCGCCTCGCGCGGGCGGCCGCACTGTGTAACGAGGGGAGTATCCATCGACGTGATGGAGAGTGGGCGTGGAGCGGTGATCCGACCGATGTCGCGCTCTTGTCGTTCGCTCGAAAAGCTGGCCGTGACCGCGAATCCGAACTCGCTGCTCTCCCGCAATCCAATCAGATCCCCTTCGAACCGGAACGTCGATTCGCTGCGACGTTCCATACGACCGACGGCGAGTCACGTGTCTTCGCCAAGGGTGCACCCGAGCGAGTCCTAGAGATGTGTACGTGGTCCGATGATGGGACTCGCCAGGAGGTGCTTGACATGGCCACGGAGATGGCGAAAGAGGGCTATCGCGTGCTTGCGCTCGCCGAGGGCACGGTCGATGCGGATATCACCGCCGAGGAGGTGCCAGCTGATCCGACGGGGCTCACGTTTCTCGGGTTCGTCGGGATGGTTGACCCGCTCCGCCCCGGTGTACGAAACGCGATTGCGTCCGCACAGCAGGCGGGAATCTCTGTCTCGATGGTGACCGGCGATCACCCCGAGACGGCGCTTTCGATCGCCCGAGAACTCGGGTTAGCGTCCAGTCGCGAGGAAGTCCTGACGGGGGCTGACCTCGCTGACTTTACGCCTGAGGAACTCGCTGCTGCGGTCGAACGGACTCGTGTTTTCGCCCGTGTCTCTCCGGATCAGAAGCTCGATATCGTGAGCGCCGCGCAACAGGCGGGACACTTTGTCGCCGTCACGGGCGACGGGGTCAACGACGCCCCCGCACTTCGCATCGCAAACATCGGGATCGCGATGGGGCAGGAAGGAACCGATGTGGCCCGGGATGCAGCCGAACTCATCATTTCAGACGACAACTTCGCGACGATCGTCGCTGGCATCGAGCAGGGGCGGGTCGCATACGACAATATCCGAAAGGTGATCTATCTGCTCATCTCGACCGGCGGCGCAGAGGCCGTACTTGTCTTGCTCAGTCTCGCTGCGGGCTTGCCACTCCCGTTACTACCCGTCCAGCTCCTCTGGCTGAACCTCGTCACAAACGGCATTCAGGACGTCGCGCTCGCGTTCGAACCGAAGGAAGATGATGTGCTTAAGCGACCTCCGCGCTCTCCGACCGAACGCATCTTTAACCAACTCATGATCGAACGAACGGTCGTCGCTGCCGTCGTGATGGGAATTACCGGCCTCCTCACCTTTCGGTGGCTGCTTGACAGCGGGTGGGATGTACCGGCGGCGCGGAACGCACTGCTGCTCCTGATGGTGCTGTTCGAGAACGTCCACTTGGGGAACACGCGTTCAGAAACCCGGTCGGTCTTCCGAATGCCGCCGTGGAAGAGCCCGATCCTCCTTGTCGGTGCTGCGGGGGCCTTCCTGATCCACCTCGGTGCTCTCTACTTCCCCCCGGCACAACTCGTGCTCGGGACGGCCCCCGTTGATATCGGTGTTTGGGTCACCCTTGTCGGTATCGCCCTGATTCTCCTAACAGCGATGGAACTCCACAAGGTGAGCTGGCGAATGCGTCAACCAGCCCACTCTGCTGAGGAATGAAACGTGAGAGATGAGCCCCTCATAGCCTGCTTGGATCGGTTTCAACGCCAGCTGGTCCAACCCTCGTCGACGACGAGTGACTCACCAGTCGCGTAACTCGCCAACTCACTCGCGAGGAATACTGCAGCCCCGCGGATCTCCTCGGGCTGTCCGTACCGTCGGGGAGGGATCTCCTCGAGCAACGCCGCGACCTGCTCCGGACTGATCGCCTGGTCGCCGACGATTTTCGTCTCGATACTGCCCGAGTGGATGGTATTCACTCGGATTTCCTGATCTGCCAGCCCGTGTGCTAGCGAGTAGGTGAGCGTAGTCACCCTTCCCTTCGACGCAGAACAGGTCGGCCAGTTCTCAACATCTTCGATTTCTAAGAGCAGGTCTCGGAGTACGGGTCGGACGGTGGTACAAGTGTCCCGACAAGATCTATGCTGACTTCGGCGTGATGGGCAGCCTTCGGTCGATCAGTTCCCTCGATATCACTCGTGAGACGCGCACCTATCAATCAAACCGCCGGCCACGGATAGCAAAGCGTCTCTCACCGGCCTTTGGTGAGCTGACTACTCGACCGTTTTTCGGCCGATAACGGTCTCCATCCCGAGGTAATAGAGGGAGAATCCGACGCTCTCGACTGCTTCGTCGAAGAGCCGGAACGGCTGAAACCACTCGTTGAGCGTCGTCTCATCGACATCACCGTCCCATTTCTGGATCGGCCCGCGAACGTGGACACTCCACGACTCGTCCGTTGATGCCTCGTAACACACGAACGTGGCAGTCTCGGTCGCCTTGAGGAATCTGCCCTTCTCACTGTTGTCGTCGTGCTCGCTCACTCGAAGAAGGATCCGGTCGCCGTCGTAGTGATAGCTCAGTGGAATCGCGTACGCTTCGTTGTCCGCTGCCAATCCGAGAACACCGTGTTCGCCTGCTCGGAGATGATACTCGATATCGGACTCGGTCATTCCGCTGGTGTATACGTATTCGACGTGCTCCATGGGGAACTGCACGTGACGGAGAGCCAAATAGACCCCTCGGCTACACGCGTCGACGAGACGATGGATCCGTTTCAACCCCAATACAGATCCACCGCACACCGTTGGTTGGCTGCTTAGGTTGACTGCGAGCCCGTACCTGGGATACGTAGTTGCGAATACGGTTCGATACTCGACGGCATCGAATCACGAAGGCTGTGCCGGCTACCGTACTGACAACAGCAGCCAAACCGATCCATAGCCGACGAGTCCGTCAAACGTCTCTCATAGTGTGTAATTGTCGGCAACGGCCTACAGCGAATGTGCTAGCCTTCGATGATTCCTGTGGGGTAGTATCTCCCTCATATTTTATCGTGGGTGGCCATCTATCACCTACCATGCAAATACAACGAGCGGCCCGAAGCGCACTTCTCGGCGCGGTCGTCTCGATTATCTCGGGTTTTCTGCCGTTCGTGTCGTTCATCGCACCGTTGCTTGGCGGCGGCGTTGCGGGATACTTCCACCGAGCCGGTCTGGGAGAGGGTGCCCGTGCAGGCGCACTCATGGGAGTACTTCTCGCCCTTCTCGGGGTCGTGCTCCAGATATTGGGCCCCGTTCTCCCCGCATTCCCCGCAGCAGTCGTCCTCGGTCCGTGGGCACGTGGATTCGGACTCGGCATGTTGGATAGTATCGTCGCGATTATCGCCGCGAGCGCGGTTTTACTCGTGATCGTCGGGGCAGTAGGCGGTGCTATCGGGGGCGCCCTTTCCGGGCGGCGAACACAGCAGACGAACAAAACACTCGGATAGATGCCGACGCCACGAGCCAACCAAGTCGACGCGGATGAGCATTCCCGTCGTCGCTTCTTGAAAACGGTCGGAACGACACTGTCCATCGCGACCAGTACCGCGCTCGCCGGCTGCCAGGGACTGCCGTTCGGAATGGGCGCTAACTCCGCGTACTATCATGCGTACGGGCCGTCACTCGATGTCGATTATGACGCTGTCATGGACGCAGCCCGGGATGCAGGATACACCGTTGACGAGCCATACTACGTCGGAACGAAAGACCCGGAGAGCGGGTACCATCCTGCTGGTCTCCCTGACCTCGACGACCGGTTCGGTCCAGACTACCGGGTGATGGGCACGACGTTCTTCTATACACAACCGATCTTCCTCGAACTCTGGTTCGCGGCCGGAGACGAGCCAGTGACAGCATCAGTCTTCGATGACAGCTCCATGAGCGGCGATTTCGATATCACGAGTTTGCCACCCGAAGACTGGTTAGTGCCGCGATTGACCCTCACCTTCGAGATGGGGGATGCTCGGGCACGCGAGTACGTCGAGCTGCTCAAGGACGCAATCAACGACAGCACGGACATTCCATCGGTCGAGATCACGGAAGAGCCGGCGTTTTCCCGGACATATGAATCGCTGACCGACGAGGCGACTGAGCGTCGTGGATCAGAAACCCACGGGGATGGCTGGTACGAAGTGACCTTCGCCCGCGATGGAACCCGATTCGCGACCATCGATTTCGTCGTCCAGAGCATGAAGGTCATCCACAGCCGTGGGGAACACACCTATACAACCAAGCTCGACCGACTCGGTGGGTTCAACCTCAGGATCGAACTTCCGCCTCAGGAGGAAATCCCCGAAGACGAGTATCGGGAGGTGTTCCGACAGATGTTCTCCGATATCGGCCTTCCGCCTGCGGTCGTTGATGATCTCACGTTCGAGTACACGCCCACCGTCTGGTGACCGAATCGTGTCTCTCGACTTTCGAGAAGAGATTCGAATCTACAGAACAGCCCCAGTCTCCATCGGTCCTATTAGTGAAGGCGGTGAGACATCAAGGCTCAGTCCGAAGCTGGTCATGATCGGGATAAAAACGGCGTAAACGAACCCGGGTCGGGTGACCCGTGGCTTTACATACACTCTCAGCTGCGGTGTTCCCGGCAGTACATTCTTCTCGGACCGCATTGAATTCTAGTTGTATGCCTGATAACGTTCTCGTCGCCTTCGATGGGTCGCCGCTTTCTGAGCGCGCGCTTTCGTATGCTATCGAGAACTTTTCCGACGCATCCCTCACTGCCATCTACGTCATCGATCCGGTCGACTCGGTTATCGACGTGGAGGCTGGCGGCTTACCAGTCGCTGAGGACTGGTACAACAACGCCCAAGAACTCGCAGCGAACATCCACACGACGGCAGAGGATCTCGCGGTAGAGAACGGCATCGACCTCAAAACTGTCACAGAAACCGGGAAACCCGCACGAGCGATTCTCGAATACGCTGACGACCACGGTATCGACCAGATCGTTATGGGCAGTCACGGCCGCGCAGGGATCGACCGTGCACTTCTCGGGAGCGTTGCCGAGACAGTGACCCGTCGAGCACGGATTCCAGTGACGATCATCGGATGACCCGACCGTATCACTGCAAGCAGACGCCCGGGATCTCTGAGGACTCAAGAAGTCGGCCTCGTGTGCAACCGGACGGAGACGGACAGGTGTTCCTAAAACGTAAACCCTCATCAGAGTATAGGTACCGAGAACGTGGCCGTTACTGAATCCTCCCCACCATCGACGTGTACGGTCCCCATCGAACGACGAGGTGGTCGTGGCGAAGCGGGTGCGCGGGCGCTCGAACGACACCTCCAGGATATTTCCGGTGTCCACGACGTCGATGTCTCCTTCCGGACGGGGAGCGCTCGGATCACCTACGACGAGGAAGTTACATCTGAGGAAACAATTCGAGATGCAGTCCGCGATCGAGACGTCTCGATCCAAGATGACCACGAGACGGCAACGGACGACATGAGCACCCGCTCGGAACTCCGACGGGAAGCGGTGTTCGTCGGGCTAACGCTGCTCGGGATGGTCACCGGCTTGGTGACGGGGTGGCTCAACGGCCCGTCGCTTCTCATGTGGTCTGGTTACGGTGTCGCGTACGCCTTCGGCGGCTGGTACGGCCTCAAAGGCGCGATCGAGACACTCCGCCATGGCGCAGTCGACATCGACTTGCTGATGATCGTTGCGGCGCTTGGCGCGCTCTCGATTGGCGCTCCGTTCGAGGGCGCGATGCTCCTCTTCCTGTTTTCGCTGTCGAATACGCTCCAACACTACGCGATTGGCCGCTCGCGCCGGGCGATCAAGTCCCTCGTCGAGATGCGGCCCGACGAGGCACAGGTCCTCCGTGACGGTGAGGAAGTCACTGTTCCTATCGACGACGTCGCCGTCGGTGACGTGTTCGTCGTCCGTCCCGGCGACAAAATTCCGCTCGACGGGGTCGTCACGTCCGGCGAGGGGACGGTCGATCAGGCATCGCTGACCGGCGAATCCATCCCCGTACCGAAAGAGCCGGGTGACGAAGTGTTCGGTGGGACGATCAACGAGAGCGGCAGCCTCGAAATCGAAGTCACGCGGCAGGCCCACGAGTCGGCGATCAGCCGCCTCATCCACATGGTCGAACGCGCCCAGAGCGAGAAGGCGCCGACACAACGGCTCATCGACCGCCTCGAACAACCGTACGTCCTCGGCGTGTTCGGGCTCACGATCGCAGCGATTGCGATCCCGCTCGCACTTGGCGGCGAGTTCACCAGTACGTTCTATCGAGCGATGACGCTCATGGTGGCTGCCTCGCCGTGTGCGGTCATCATCTCGACGCCCGCAGCGGTCCTGTCGGCAATCGCCTCCGGCGGCAGGCAGGGCGTCCTGTTCAAGGGCGGCGAGCACGTCGAGGCGGCAGCGAACATCGACGCCGTCGCCTTCGACAAGACGGGAACGCTTACGCAGGGTGATACGCAGTTGACGGACGTCTCCGTCCGCGAGACGGCAGACGGGGCGCTGACTGAGGACGGGCTGCTCTCGCTCGCAGCCGCAGTACAAGCCCGTTCGGAGCATCACCTCGCTCGAGCGACTGTCGTGGCGGCGGAAGAACGATCACTCGACGCTCCCGCCGCTCAGCGGTTTCAGTCAGCTGCGGGAAAAGGCGTCCGAGCTGACGTCGATGACAGTACCATCCATATCGGAAACCGGAGTTATTTCGGGACGGTCCTCGAAGACGCGGTGATCGAGGGGCTCGACCCCGGCCTCGACCGGCTCCAGTCGCTAGAGTCGGAGGGGAAAACGAGCGTCATCGTCGCCCGAGAGAATGGCGACGGGGTCACTGTTCTGGGGTGGCTCGCCTTTACCGACACTCTCCGGCCCGGCGCTGCCAAGATGATCGAGGGCCTGCGGACGCTCGGCGTAGAGCACATCGTCATGCTGACGGGCGATAACCAGCGCGTCGCCGAGCGAATCGCAGCGGAGGTCGGTATCGACGAAGTGCAGGCGGAACTGCTGCCGGAGGCGAAGGTGGCAACTATCGAGGAACTGGTCGATCGTCACGAGAACGTGGCGATGGTCGGCGACGGCGTCAACGACGCGCCGGCGCTGGCGACTGCGACACTCGGCATCGCGATGGGTGGCGCTGGAACCGACGTCGCGCTCGACACTGCCGACGTGGTATTGATGGGCGACGACCTCAGCAAGATCCCATACGTCCTCGGTCTCGGCCGCAAGACCCGCCGGACACTCACCGTTAATCTCGCCATCGCGTTCGGGGCAATCGCGCTCATGGTCGGTACCATCCTGCTCCGTGGGATTCCGTTACCTCTGGCTGTTGTCGGCCACGAAGGGTCGACGGTGCTCGTCTCGCTGAACGGGCTCCGATTACTGGGGTACCGTGGCTAGGAGACGCAAGCAGCAACTTACCCGGTGGGAATTGGAAGCCGGATTCAACGCACCCGCGTTCGAAACCCGACGAATGTACGACCGAATTCTACTGTCGATCGATGGTACAGTCGCGCCTGGAGAGGCTGAAACTCACGGACTTGAGCCTGCAAGCTCATGACGCGGTCCGTCACGTGCTCTACGTCGTCGATCTCGCCGCTGATGTACCGGTCTTGGCGGGCAGCGAGTGCGCTATCCTCGGTGCTTCCGTTCGATTGTGACTCTGTGGCCAACCAGTAGATGAGATAGATGGGGTTGGCAACGAAGAGTGCCAGCCACAGCGGGCCGAATCGCATCCGCTCTCTGGTACATACTTATCCTTGTGGCGGGCGCTGAGGATTGCATGTACGATAGTATCCTCGTTCCGACCGATGGGAGCGACCACAGCGTCTTGGCTGCCGAACACGCGATGACTCTCGCCGAACAGTTCGGCGCAATGATCCATTCGCTGTTCGTCGTTGAAAAGGCAGGGCCGAGCGGCCACTGGGACTTTGCTGTCGAGAAACAGGAAGCAACCGGTGAGGAGGTGCTGGACGCGGTGGGTGCACTGGGCGAGGAGCGCGGCGTCCGCGTCGAACGCCACTTGCGACGAGGGACGCCCAGTGAGGAGATCGTCGACGCCGCCACCGACTACGAGGTCGATCTCATCGTCATGGGAACGCAGGGTCGTACCGGATTCTCACGCATCGCCACCGCCGGAAGCACGACAGAACGCGTGGTCAGACTGACGGATGTTCCGACACTCGTCGTGGGCGGTGCAGGTGCCGGAGACGCGTGAGACCGGCACTCGATTCCAGCGGGATCGCTGACATTCCTGTAGCAACCGATCCGTGAACGATCCGTACTGTTTGGACCGCCACCACTGTGCCCTGGGACCGACTTTGCGACGACTGTGTCGTCGTCGGCTTGCTCTGCCTGCGGCCCGTAGAGACTATCGTACGCAAGTATCGAATCCACATATCTGATGCTATCCTTTCTATTTTGAAGTAAACTCCGCATGTATAGAAGATAGATATATAGAAAAAAGGCAAATATGAGTTCAGAAAAAGCAGTAAAAATACACAATGCCAAATATAGGGATATATTGTGAAGAAAAACTGCATTTTGGTTATATTTGGAACTAAATTTGGACAAAAACGCGTTATAACTACCTCTCCGACTGTTACCTCCGCCGAACCCGAACTTTCGGAGACATCGATTCAGCACGACGAGTGTATCCGTTCTTGTGGACCAACGTACACTGGTAAACGTAGTGGTCCATATCACACTTGTACATCTGTTAGACTATCCTGATTCAGCTGGTCAGTGGAGAATATTTTCAGTGGATCGAGTCAGAGCGCAGGTGGTGGCGTTCGGAAAGTGCCTCAAAAAATAACAGACGTACGCATGTTATTAATATCCTCAAGAATATCGTCGTGACCTCGTGACTTTATTTCCCGCGTGCGTGGCTCAGGTCAACGAACCGAAAGAGAGTGTGAACTGTCCTGGAACCGCGTGAGGAAATCTTTCATTCACTCCGTTGACTACTGAGAACGGTTTGGACAAAATAGGCAGAGCTTGTACTTAATCCTGCAGAATATCAGTTAAATTAGATAACAAAAAAGCAAAAGATTTCACAGATCCAGAGAATCATTGATGCCTAATTCGGCTGAGACGGCCGTTTCAGGCATTGCTAAGCATTACCAATGCTTGATCCCCGTAGTGTATTCACCCATTTAGAATGCTAATTAATGATAATCAGCAAGAAATGATTGGAAACGAGAGTTCCGTTTCACGGAGTTGTTCGCCCACCCTGCCCCCCAAATCTTTAACATGTACCCTGACAGAGTGAGTGACGATGCCAGACTACAGCACAGATTTCGACGGGGACACCGTCGTGGTCACAGGCGCGACCTCCGGAATCGGACGGGAAATCGCCACCAGATTCGCGGACGCAGGAGCGACGGTTCTCAACGCAGACATCGAGTCTGAGCCCAAGGACGCTGACACCCCAACACACGAATACATTCGAGAGCAGGGCGGGACGGCTGAGTTCGTTCAGACAGATGTCTCGAATGCCGACGAGGTCCGTGCAGTCGTCGATCACGCCGGAGAGTACGGTGGTGTCGACGTGATGGTCAACAATGCAGGACTGTTCATCGGTGGGAGTCTCCTGGAAGTCAGCGAATCCGAGTTCGAAAAGATACACCAGGTCAACGCGAAAGGAGTGTTCTTCGGCTGTCAGGCCGCGGCGCAGGACATGATCGACCGCGGAACCGAGGGCGCAATCGTCAACACGGCTTCAATCAGTTCGTTCGTGGCCCAGCGCGATCAGATACAGTACGACTCGACGAAAGCCGCAGTGAAGATGATCACCCGCGGTGCAGCACTTGAACTCGCAGACCACGACATCCGAGTGAACGCGATCGGCCCCGGACAGATCGCAACCGAGTTCATCGACGGCTGGTCCGAGGACGCTCCCGAAGCCGCGGCGAAGGACGACCTCATCAAACCGGTTCCCGCCGGCCGTGCGGGCACGCCGGAGGACGTCGCCGGTGCCGCCCTCTATCTCGCAAGTGACGACGCTTCGTACGTGACTGGCGAGGTGCTGATGGTCGATGGCGGATGGCGGACGATATGATCGTCATCCCCGCCAGGCGAATAGTTATATAGATGGGTCCACAGGAGTCAATCGTAGCCTATGAGTACAGAGCAACTCCTCGATACTCCATCGGGGAACGCAGTCGTTGTAGCGCTAGATCACGGACTGAGCCTCGGATCGCCTGACGGATTCCACAACCCGGACGAGACACTCGACAAAGTGCTGGCCGGACAGCCGGACGCAGTGCTCGTCGGACCGCACTTCGCTCGTCACTACCAGGACCGTCTCCAGGAAGCAGGCGTTGACGTCGTTCTCACCGCAGACGTCGTGACGTGGTCGACCAGCCCGGGCCGAGACGACGGCCAAGACCTCTGGACGCCGGCCTTCGACGCGGAGTTCCTCGAGGAACTCGACCCAGTCGGAGTCAAGGTCGTCCTCGTGTTCGGCCGTGACGACAACGAGACCTTCCGGAAGAACGTCGAATACATCGGCGAACTCGCCGAGGACCTTCGCGGCACTGGTATCCCGCTGGTCGTCGAACCGGTCATGTGGGGCGAACGGATTCCGGACCAGCTGGAGACGGACGCCGAGTACGTGGCTGATGCGATGCGAATGGGCTGGGAGTTCGGTGCTGACATCCTCAAGGCGCCGTACACGGGCAGTGTCGAATCGTTCGAGCCACTCGTGGAGAACTCGCCGGTCCCCGTGATGATTCTCGGTGGAGCCGCTACCGGCACGACCCGAGCGATGCTCGAGTCCGTCGAAGGGTCGATGGAGGCGGGCGCACGCGGATTGATGATCGGCCGCACGATCTGGAAGTCCGAGGACCCGGAACGAACAGTCTCCGCGCTCGTGGACATCGTCCACGAGGGCGCGTCCGTCGAGGAGGCGTGGGACGAAGCCGAGCCAGCCGCCGTCACAAGCGGGCGAGAAGACTAAATACGAGTCGCCGTTACGCCTCGGCATGCAAACCGTCCCGGTGCACGGAACGAACGAGGCTTCGGGGGCTGTCCCATGACGACCCCAGAACAACGCCGCCGGTCCATCACGGAGTTAGTTACAAAACACGGGAGTCTCTCGGTCGAGGAACTGGCTACCCGTCTCGACGTGTCAGAATCGACCATCCGACGCGATCTCCGCAATCTCGCTGATCGAAATCTCGTTGAACGGACGCACGGCGGCGTCGCCCCGATGACGAACGTGGGCATCGAACGGTCGTTCAATCGGCGCCTCATCCAGCATCTGGAACGCAAACAGGCGATCGCTGACCGAGCCGCCGAGGAAATCTCCGAAGGGCACGTCGTGTACTTCGACGCCGGGACGACCACGATGCAGGTCGCGAAGCTGGTCCCGGACGATGACTCGACTATCGCCGTCACGAGTTCCCCCATGTTGGTGCTCGAACTGTCGAAATCGGACGGCACGGTGAAAATGACCGGTGGGGAGTACCGAAACGAGACCAAAGCGCTGGTCGGGCCGACGACCGAGGACTACATCCGCAACTCCAACTTCGACCTTGCCTTTATTGGCGTCAACGGTATCGAGCCCGATGGCATGTTGTCGGCACCGAACGAGTCCGAGGCAAAGATCAAACAGCTCGTCGTCGAGCACTCGGCGCGGACTGTCGTCGTCACCACCGCGGAGAAGTTCGACGAGCAGAGTTTCCGCCGATTCGGGTCGATCGAGGATATCGATCTCCTCATCACCGACGAACGTGTGCCCGACGACTACCGCGACCTGTTCGACGACACAGAGCTCGTCGAAGACGTATTCGAGGAAAGCGATCGCGAGTAAGCCCCTCGAAACCTGTATTTGGCTTCTTCCTGGCTGTTCGGTATCACACTCGCACCCGGTAAGCGTGAAACCACTCAAGTGACCATTCCCGCTAAGACGGTTATCTCAGGCATAACTCCCTCAATCTACTGCCTCAGGGCTCGCTTTTGAGTGAACAGAATCAGGCTGCTGCTCAATCGTTGACGGCTCTGGGTGGTTCTGAGAGCGTAGTAAACCTATTGATGGAAAGGATTAAATATGATAGTCGCAATATTTGGCACGAGGCTGTTAAACATGCCCAACGACACTAATCGACGGACCTTCTTGAAAGCGTCTGGTGCGGCAAGTACAGGAATTCTCGCTGCCCTTGCGGGATGTACACGAGGCGGTGACGGTGGTTCGGGTGACGGCAGCTCGGGTGGCAGTTCGAGTGATGGCAGCTCGGGTGACGGCAGTGACGGCAGCTCGGGTGATGATCTGGCGATCCCCTTGAGCGAGTACGACAGTGCCGACATCGAGTGGCAGCAGTTCGAAGGTTCGTCGATCAACATCGGTGCCGTCCAGCACCCGTGGGTAGAGGCGATCAAACCCGCAATTCCCGTTTTCGAGGAGCTCACCGGTATCGAAGTCAACTGGAATATTCTCCCGGAAAACCAGTTCCGAACCAAGCGACAGACCGACGCCAGCACCGGTGCCGGGCAGTTCGACGTCTTCTTCATGGACCAGGTCGTCAATCAGTTCCGCGAGGAAGGGTGGCTCCAGCCGCTCGATCCGTACTTCAACGACGGAAGTCTCTATGACGAGAGCTTCTACAAGCCCGACGACCTCTTCGAGTCGTCGCGGTGGCAGGCTCACGGTGGTGGCTACAGCGACAACTGGACGGGGCTGCCTATCACTGTCGAGGTCCAGACCCAGTTCTACCGCAAAGACCTCTACGACAAGCACGGGCTGGAAGTCGCCGAATCGTGGCAACAGCACCGTGAGAACGCGAAGGTCATCCACGAGGAGGAGTCCGACATCGTCGGGACCGCTGGCCGTGGGCAGAAAGGCTACGGGATGAACATCTACATCCTGAACACGCTCCTTCGACAGAAGGGAACCGAGCTCTGGACTGAGTTCCCGACCGACTCCGGACTCGACAGTCAGGGCGTTATCGAGGCCGCAGAGTATTACACGAGCCTGCTGCAGGACTACGGTCCGGAGGGCACGGCCTCTCAGACGTGGTCCGACGTGCTCACCACCATGCAAGAGGGTCGCGCCGGCCACATCGTCGCCGACGCCAACATGTTCTGGGGCGGCCTGACCAGTGACGAGTCCAGCGTCAAGGACACCGTCGGCATCGCGAAGGTGCCCAAGCCGGAAGGTGGCGAGCTCAACCCGAACGCGTTCAACTGGCAGATTTCGACGTCGAAGAACGCCCAGAACTCCGAGCAGGGGTTCCTGTTCATGCTGTGGGCGACGTCCCAGCCGACGGATCTCTGGATGCACACAGAGAGCAGCGGTGTGTTCTCGGTGCGCCAGTCCGTCTGGGAGAACGACGACTACCGCTCGAAAGTCGGCGAGGAGTACGCTCAGACCTCGCTCGAATCCCTACAGGTCTCAGCGCCGGACCCCTTCGACCGCAAGTACCCCGAATGGGGCCAGCAGTACTCCGAGGAACTCCAGCGAGCCATCTCCGGGCAGAAATCCGCCGAGGCCGCAATGACGGACGCCGCAGCGGCTGCGGAAGATATCTACAGCGGCTGAAACCAGAATAGATTTCCGCACCGAATCAATTTTCCATACATCATGAGCTCACCAACACAAACGGAAACGACAAACAAGCAGGGACTCGCCAGGCTGAGCGACCTCTGGAACGAGTACCTTCCGTACTGGTTCATGGCACCGATGGTCGTGGTGATGGTCAGCATCACCTTCTTCCCCGGTGCCTACGACCTGTATCTCAGCCTGATCGCGGAGCCGACGCTGAACGTCTTCGAAGCCGAATTTGTCGGACTGCGCAACTTCGAGACGGCGTTTACCCGTGGTGGGGCGTTGCACTCGTTCGTCATCACGATCACCGTCGTCGCCAGCGCGTTGGCCCTCGAAACCGCCCTCGGGTTCGTCTTGGCCGCGCTCGTGGCTGGGGTCGGCTCCGGCCGGATGAAGTCGTTTTACCGGGTTCTATTCATTATCCCGATGGCCGTCGCGCCGGTCTCGCTTGCGACCATCGGTCGGATCATGCTGAACACCGAGATCGGTATCATCCCGTACGTGATAAACACCGGGACGCCGTTCGCAGCGCCGAACTTCCTCTCTGAGTTCCCGCTGTTGACGGTGATTCTGCTGGATACGTGGAACTGGACGCCGTTCATGTTCATCATCTTCTACGCCGGGCTCTCGTCGGTGCCGAAGACGCTTATCGAGGCCTCGCGGGTCGATGGTGCGCCGATGTGGCGGCGCTACGTCCACGTCATCATTCCCTACATGAAGCCGGTCGTGTTCGTCGCGACGCTCATTCGGATGATCGACCTGTTCCGCACGTTCGGCGTCGTGTACGGACTGACGCAGGGTGGGCCGGGCACGGCCACCCAGTTGGTGAGTATCAACATCTACGAGCAGATGTTCATCAACAACCAGATCGGGGTGGCGGCGGCGATCGCCGTCGTCTATCTCGTCTTCGTCATCGCCATCGCGAACATCGTCATCGCGAAGATCGGCTTCGAGGGGGTGTGGGACTGATGGCGACGACGGACGGCGACTCCGCGACCGCCACACAGCGACTCGACAAGGACACACGCGAAACCCTCGTCACGGTGGTTCGCCACACCGTCTTGCTGACGTGGTCGTTCATCGTGCTGTTCCCGCTGTACTGGCTCGCTTCGATGTCGCTGAAACCACCCGGAACGGCGAACTCGCTGCCGCCGGACTGGATCTTCCTGCCGACCGTCTACAACTACATCCAGCTGGCACAGCAAGGCGAGTTCGTCGCGGCGTTCGCCAACAGCCTGTTTATGGTGTCGGCGTCGGTCGTGCTCGTGCTGTTGATCGGCGTACCGGCTGCGTACGTGCTCTCGCGGTACGACATCCCCATGGAGCGGGACGTGCTCGTGTGGATCCTCTCCTCGCGGATGCTTCCGCCCATCGCAGTCGTGCTGCCGTTCTTCTTCATTTTCCGGGCACTGAATCTGTTCGACTCTCGGATCGGGATGATCCTGATGTACGTCAGCATCAACCTCTCGCTGGTGGTCTGGGTGATGAAGGCGTTCTTCGACGGGATCCCCGAGACCTTAGAAGAGGCGGCCCGCGTCGACGGGGCGACACAGTTCCAGGGCATCCGGAAAGTTGTCCTGCCGGCGGCCAAGCCCGGGATCTTCTCGGTGGCGATCATCAGCTTCATCTTCGCGTGGATAGAGCTGCTGTTCGGGCTCGTGCTGACGAGCTTCGAGGCCGTGCCGGTGACGCTGTTCGTCTACTCGTTCATCGGCTCGCGCTCCATCGAGTGGGGGATGCTGGCGGCCGCCTCGACGGCGATGATCGTCCCGGTCGTGGTCTTCCTCATCGCGGTCAACAAGTATCTCGCCGCCGGACTCAGCTTCGGTGTGGTGATCAAAGAATGAGCGCAGCGCAATATCATGTATCGAACGCAAACTACACCCCTGCGGCGGTAGCTTCAATTAGCCGCACACCGGAGGCAGAATAATGGCAAAGATCACAATCGACGACGTTACGAAACGGTTCGGCGGCGAAGAGGAATCGATCGTTGCGGTCGACGACGTCTCCCTGGATATCCACGACGGCGAGTTCATCGTCTTCGTCGGGCCGTCCGGGAGCGGGAAATCGACGCTCATGCGCATCGTCGCGGGACTCGAAACCCAGACGGAAGGCGACATCCACATCGGTGATTCAGTCGTCAATCAGCTCGGGCCGCGCGCTCGGGACATCGCGATGGTGTTCCAGAACTACGCGCTGTACCCCAACATGACCGTCGAGGAGAACATGTCCTTCGGCCTGAAGATGTCCACGGACATGTCCGCTGACGAAATCGAAGAGACAGTTACCTCGGCCGCGGAGATGATGGACATCGGGGAGTTGCTGGACAACAAACCGGGCGAACTCTCCGGCGGGCAGCAACAGCGTGTTGCGCTCGGTCGAGCCATCGTCCGGGACCCGAACGTGTTCCTGATGGACGAGCCGCTGTCGAACCTGGACGCGAAGCTCCGGGCGGAGATGCGCACTGAAATCAACCGGCTCCAGAACGATCTCGACGTGACGACGCTGTACGTCACCCACGACCAGACGGAAGCGATGACGATGGGCGACCGGCTGGTCATCCTCAACTACGGCGAACTCCAGCAGGTCGGGACGCCGCTGGAGTGTTTCTACCGACCGGCCAACCAGTTCGTCGCCGGCTTCCTCGGCTCGCCGTCGATGAACTTCTTCGAGGGGACGGTCGACGGCGGAACGCTCCGAGCGGACGGCTTCGACTTCGATCTGACCGAGCGGATGCAGGCCGCAGCCGGGAGCCGCAACGATCTCGTCCTCGGGATCCGACCGGAGGACATGACGCTCCACGACCGGGCGAACTCGGGCCACGAGTTCGAGGCTGTCGTCGACGTCGTCGAACCGATGGGGAGCATCTCCTATGTCTATCTTCAGGCGCGGTCACAGAGCCACGAGCAGACCTTCATCGTCGAGACGGACGGCCAGCGCCCCATCAGCGAGGGCCAGCACGTCTACGTTGAGATTCCGGACCGGGACGTACACCTGTTCGACCCCGCCAGCGGCGAGACGATCCACCAGCGCCAACTCGACGAACAGGCCGAAACTGCGCTCGAAGAGCGAATGCAGACTGTCAGCAGTTCCTCGGACTGACCCGCCTGAAATCCGTCTCTTCATCTGGAACTCCACTACGCAGTCCGGACACCACCTCACTTGAGAGTCGGTGATGCCGACAGGCCCCACACGACTTCGGCTGGTGGGGATGCTTTTCGTCGGATATCAGATCCGTGCTCCGAATCTGCGGTCAGTTTGCGCAGCTAATCTGAGTCCGATGATCGACACGACCATCCAGGTAGAGAGGATCCCTACACGCCGCTTACGAATCTTCCGTAAGCGCCCGTCGGTATCTTTATAACTGGCCGAATCGATAAGGTACACGATCTTCCAATGAGAAGCGCAGTGCTAACCGACGAGAGAGAAGTCACAGTTATGGACCGAGAACGCCCGACACCCGGCGATAAAGACGTAATCGTGGAAATCGGGGCCTGTGGTGTGTGTATGACTGATTATCACCTGTACCACGGGACATTCCCAGCCGACTTTCCGGTCGTTCCCGGCCACGAGAGCGCAGGGGAGGTCGTTGCCACCGGCGATGCAGTCACGAACTTCGAACCGGGTGACCGGGTCGCAATCTTCCCGGGGATTCCCTGCGGCGAATGTGACTTCTGTAAGAACGGCCAGCACAACCTCTGTCAGGACACGGTGTCGATGGGCGGCGCGGGCGACGAAATCCTCGACGGCGCGTTCGCGGAGTATCTCCGTGCACCCGCACAGTGTCTGCAGGACATCGGTGACCTCTCGTATTCAGAGGCCGCCTTCGCGGAACCGTTCGCGTGTTGCATTCACGGCGTCGACCGGGCGGATATCGAGACCGGTGACAGCGTCGTGATCGTGGGTGCCGGCCCGATCGGGTTGCTCCTGCTCCAGGCGTTCCGTTCGGACGGTGCAGGCACGGTCATCGTCTCCGAACCGATAGAGGATCGCCGAGAGCTCGCGACCGACTTGGGAGCCGATCACGTCGTCGATCCGACGGAGCGGCCGCTCGAGGACCAGGTCGACGAACTGGTCGACCGGGTCGACGTCGCCGTCGAGGCCGTCGGCCTTCCGACGACAATCGAAGAGGCACACTCGATAACGTCCCCCGGTGGGACGACGGTCGTGTTCGGCGTGCCACCACAGGACGAGACCGTCGAGATCGACCCGTTCGAGCTATACTATCAGGAGCTCGAAATGGTCGGCGTGTTCGCGCTCACCCAGAACACCTTCTCGCGTGCAGTGAAACTGCTACAGGGCGGCCGGATCGAGACGGAGGCGCTCATTACCGACGAGTTCGACCTCGGCGGGATCCAGACCGCGTTCGATCAGATGGAGAACAACGAGGGACTGAAAAAGATGATCTACCCCAACGAGATGTAGCTATCTGTGAGTCGATATGTGTCGGCTGAGGGACTCATACAGTATTGTAGCGATGTACCGGTATCCACAGGCCCGGATTCGGCGTAGTCCAGATATAATCTACAATAATCCGTGTCAGAGAACGCACGGCCATGACGGCCTGACACGCTGACACCGGGGAAACTGCGGCGGTCTCCACGACGTTGGCGGCGGCCGGACTACTACTCACACCGGGCCGAATGCAGGATATACGCGGCCGCCGCGTGTGTAATCAACGGCGCTGTGAGAAGCGACCTGACGGTCGCCTCTGTTGCTGACGCATGGAATTCCCCGTGAGCACAATGTTTATGATTTCGTGGCCTGTCGGTTCTATCATGTTCGATTCAAACAGAGTCATTGAACTGTCCAACCCGATCCGCGAGCAGATTCCAGTGTGGCCGAGCTTTCCGCCGGTCGAAATCGAACAGACATCCATCGCCGCACGTGACGGGTTCACGATGGAGCGACTAGAGATGCGGAGCCACACGGCAACCCACATAGACGCCCCAGCACACTTCATCCCCGAGGGGAAGACACTCGATGACTTCTCCATCGAGCGGTTCATGGGCGAGGGCGTCGTGATCGACCTGACGCCGAAAGAGCCGGAGGAGCCGATTACCCGCGCCGACATCGAGGCCTACGAGTCGGAGATTCAGCCCGACGACGTCCTCATGCTCCACACCGGCTGGGACGAGTACTACGGCCAGACGCCCGAGTACCTCTTCGAGTTCCCCTATTTGACCGGTGAGGCCGCGGAGTATATCGCCTCACTGGAGCCGAAGGCGGTCGGGACCGAGGGAGCGAGCGTCGGCGGCTGGTACGACGAGGTCCCAGCCCACGACCCGTCGACCGACGTTCACCCGGCGGACTCACATCTCCCGCTGCTCGAAAACGAGATCATCCCAATCGAGGAGTTACGGAACCTCGACCAGGTGCTCGACGGTGCGGACAGCCGTCGTGCGGACTTCTTCTTCCCGCCGCTCAACGTCCAGGGGACTGGTGGGTGTTCGGTCCGTGCCTTCGCACTGGTGTAGTTCGGAGGACGCGATCCGCGCTGTGGCACCGAGCCCCTGATTCGGTACGGCAGCGATAGTGTGGTTCAGCGGTGGCGGAATCCGGAGTCCGGTGAAGCAATTCGGGAGTGGGTTTATTCCATCCGCGGCCAGTTTCTAATCCGGTGACAACGTATGCCATTCAAAGGCGGTTCTGAGCTTTCGGACGTATACGACGACGCACTCGAAGCGGGCTTTGGCCTGGTCGCGAGCAACATCGCGGAGCCGACCACAGTGATCGGGCTGATGGAAGGGGCTTCGCGCGTCGAGTCTGACCTCCTGTTGCAGATGGCCAGCGGTGCCTGCACGTTCGCCGGGAACGGCGACCCTATCGCGGGGCTAGAGGCGATGGGCAACTACATCGACCTGATCGCCGAGCAGTACGACATCGGCGTCTTCCTCAACATGGACCACCAGACGGATCTGGCGACCATCGAGAAACAGGTGGAACTCGACATCCCGTCCTCGATTATGATCGACGCCTCCCACGAGCCCTTCGAGGAGAACGTCGAGAAGAGTCGCGAGGTCGTCGAGTTGACCGAGCAGGCCGACGGTAACATCCTGGTCGAGGCCGAGCTCGGGCAGATCAAGGGCGCCGAAGACGAGATCGAATCCGACGACGCCTTTTATACCGACCCCGAGCAGGCCGTCGAGTTCGTTGATCGAACCGGTTGTGACCTGCTCGCGATCTCCGTCGGCACCCAGCACGGCGTCGCCAAGGGGAAGGACCTCGAACTGCGCCCGGACCTCGCACGGGACATCCGCGAGGCACTGACCGACCACGGGCTCGACACGCCGCTGGTGCTGCATGGCTCCACCGGCGTCCAGCCCGACCAGCTCCAGCAGATGCTCCGGCACGGTATCTGCAAAATGAACAAGGACACTCGCTACCAGTACGAGCACACCCGCACCGCGTTCGATCTCTACAACGAGGCACCGACGGACATCGTTCCGCCGGAGGGTGTCGACGACGACCGCGACACCTTCTTCAACGGCGTCGACTGGTCGCCCAACAAGGACCGCTTCGACCCGCGCGTCGCGGACCGACAGATCAGAGAGCGCATCGCCGACGTCCACGCGGACCTGGCCGAGATTGCCGGCAGCGCCGGCCAGAGCCGCTACGTCTGAACGGCCGGTGATTCACGCCGCCACGGGGCGGATCCAAAGACGGACTCGCACCGTACCTCATCGCATCCACGGTCTGAAATGGGTCCGCCGCAAACCCGGCGGCAACGCGCTCACAATCAGTCCCGGACCCGTGCTGTGACGCACGTATCAACGTTCGTCCAGGGAAAAGCGATAATTGCCTCTATCGGGCGAGTCTGACGGCCGTCGACACCGCATCGATCATGCTCTGTTCGGATGCGACCCCCTCACCGGCGATGTCGAAGGCCGTGCCGTGGTCCACGCTCGTCCGGATGATCGGGAGGCCGATGGTGACGTTGACGCCACTCACTGCGTCGCCATCGCCGGTGAAGCCGAGCATCTTGATCGGGATGTGACCCTGGTCGTGATACATCGAGACGACGCAATCGAACTCGCCCGACGCGGCCCGAACGTAGACCGTGTCCGGGGGGAGGGGACCGGTCACGTCGACGCCAGTCTCGGCGACACGGTCGATCGCCGGTTCGATGACCGCCGCTTCCTCGTCGCCGAGGAGGCCGCCGTCGCTCGCGTGGGGGTTCAGCCCCGCGACGGCGACCGACGGGTCGTCGATGCCGAGGTCACGCAGCGCCTCGTCCGTCACGGCGATGGTCGACGCAACGTCGTCGGCTTCGAGATCGCAGGCCTCCCGCAGCGGAACGTGCGTACTGACGTGTGTCACCGTCAGGTCGTCCTCGATGAGCATCATCGAGTAGTCGTCGGTGCCGGTGTAGTCCGCGAGCATTCCGGTGTGGCCCGCGTACTCGCTGCCCGCCATCCGGGTCGCCTGTTTGTTGATAGGGGCAGTTGATATCGCGTCGATCTCGTCGGCCTGTGCCAGTTCGATCGCCCGCTCGACGTATTCGAGACTCGCCGCGCCGTTCGCTTCCGAAAGCTCGCCGTATTCGTGCACAGACACGTTGTCGAGGTCGATTACCGGGAGTGTCTCGGGATCGGCAGCCGCCTCGCTCGGTGAGTCGATACGGCGGACAGTAAGGGTCGGGGCGAACCGGTCCACCGCGTCCTCCAAAACGGACGCGTCGCCGATGACGACGACGTGTGCCGTCTCGACGAGCGTCGGGTATGATTTGACAATGACTTCACTTCCGATGCCCGCGGGGTCACCCATAGTGACGCCTACGGTAGGGGCTCGATCACTCATCACGAAGACCCAGTCGACCGAGTGACTTAATTATTGCCTGCTGGTCGCCGAACCCGCCAGCTTTCGTCACGACCGCCGTTCCGTCGGCGACGCCCCCTTCGACGGTCGCAAGTGGTATCCCCGGGGCGACACCTTCGCCGGCCATGCGGAGCGCCGTCGCGTCGAGATCGTCGAGGACCGCCCGGGCGGTCGCCCCACCAGTCACAAAGAGATTCGACGCTCGACCGTCGCCGACGACCGTCGCGGTGCCGTGGGCAAGCGCGTCCGTGACGCGACGCCGGACGGTGGACCCGTCGACGCCCGCCCGCTCACCGGCCGCCATCGCCCGGTCGACGTCGCTGCGTGCGTCGGCGCTGTGGAGCAACACTCCCCCGTGTTCGTCGGCGACGGCGCGCCCGCGGGACGCCAGATCAGTCCCGGCCGCGGCCGGGTCGGTGACTGCCGTCTCGAGGTCGAGGTGCTGTCGCCGGTCTTTCGGGACCGCCTCGATCTGTTCGAGCGTCTCCGGTGCGACGCTCCCCGAGACGCCAACGACCGACCGGGTCGAATCTATGTCGATTCCGGCTCCTGACGGCGTTCCGGGGACGCCGATGTGTCTGGCGAGCCCGCCACTTCCGACGTACAGACACCGCTCGGCGAGTGCCTCGGCCGCCGTAGCGATTGACGCGAGGTGACTGTCCGTGACGGCGTCGCAGGTGACGATGACCGGCCCGGATGTCGAGGTCAGCGACGCCAGGGTCTCACGCACGGCGGCGCTGCCGCGCGCGACGGTCTCGACGCCGAGGTGCTCGACGGGATACTCACTCGACGCGAAGACGGCCGGGAGCGAATCGTGTGTCGGCGGTCGCTCCTCGTCCTGGCCGGGTGGTGACTCGGTCACCAGCCGGCCGTCGACGAGATGATACCCACTCGCCGTCACCCGACCGTTATCTGGAAACGCCGGCGCGACGACGACGAGCGCGGGCTCGACTGCCCGCGTAGTGGCGTCCACCTCGACGCGGACGTTCCCGCGGAGGGTCGAATCGATCTTCTTGAAGACGATCGATTCGTCGGTGTCTTCGAGGGCCGCTCGGACGCGCTCGGCGGCGACAGCGGGCTCCGCGTAGCGCGACTCGGTGTTGTACACGCTGACGTCTCCCCCTGCCGTCGCGTCGGGCTGTGTGGAGAGCAGGACCCGAGTGTCGTATTCCCGCGCCGCGAACTCGTGGCCCGCGTCACAGCTCCCGGTCAGGTCGTCTGCGACGACGAGACATCGGGTCATCGTCGGCCCTCCTCGCGCCCGCGAATACACTGCACTGAGATGTAACCGTTCATAGTACCTATGCCGAGACACTGTGTAAAGAAACATTCGCACGGCCGCTGACTCGTCGACGAGAGGGACAAAATATAAGCATCAGATCGGAGTTAGTAGACATATCTATGCAGTTCGAGTTTCCGGGCCGAGAGCGTTTGGAGGCGACAAACGACGCCGACGTGTCTGATCTCCCCCGTGCATACCGCGTCAGTTGTATTCGAGACACCCCGACCGTCCCGGACGTTACGGCGGCCGCGATTGATGCTGTCGACGACATCCCCGAACTCGCCGACCTCGAACCGGGGAGTAGCGTCGGAATTACCGCCGGCAGCAGGGGCATCGACGTCCTCCCGGCGGTCCTCGAAGCCGTCGTTTCGGAACTCCAATCGCGCGGGCTCGAACCGTTCGTCTTCCCCGCGATGGGTAGCCACGGGGGCGCGACCCCCGAGGGTCAGCGCGAGACGCTCGCCACGCTCGGTATCACGCCCGACCAGCTCGGCTGTGAGATCCGCTCTTCGCTCGACGTCGAACAGGTGAGCACCGACTCGACCGGCCGGCCGGTGTACGCGGCCGACGACGCGCTCGACGCCGACGCCGTCCTGCTCGTCAACCGGATCAAACTGCACACCGACTTCCGGGGCGACGTCGAGAGCGGCCTCTGTAAGATGGCCGTCGTCGGACTGGGCAAACAGCGCGGGGCCGACAACATGCACAACGCGGCACTCGAACGCGGGTTCCACGAGGTCATCCCGGAGTGGGCCGGCATCCTCGTCGAGGAGACGCCCATCGTCGGCGGTGTGGGCATCATCGAAAATGCCGACGAGCAGGCCGCCGAGATTCACGGCGTCCCCGCTTCGGAGCTTTTGGAGACGGAGCCGGAGCTGTTGAGACGGTCGAAAGAGTTCTTCCCCGAACTCCCGGTCGAGGACCTCGATCTGCTCGTGGTCGACGCCATGGGCAAAGAGATCAGCGGTACCGGGCTCGATACGAACGTCATCGGCCGGGTGCGGTTCCACAACCAGGCGGAGGTCGACACCCCAGCCATCACCCGGGTCTACGTCCGGTCGCTGACGCCGGCCTCGCACGGCAACGCCCTCGGGATGGGCCTTGCCGACCTCGTCCACAGGGACCTCGCCTCCACCGTCGAATTCGAGGACACGTACGTCAACATTGTGACCAGCGGCGAGACCAACCGGGCGAAACTCCCCTTCGTCGTTCCCAGCGACACGACGGCGTTCATCCTCTCCGCGTCGATGACCGGCGTCGCCAGCGCTAGCGACCTCCGGATCGCCCACATCGAGAGCACGATGGAACCCGGAGAGCTATGGGTGTCCGAACCGGTCGCCGAGGAACTCGCTGATCGGGACGACGTCAACGTCCACGAAGACAGACCGTGGCAGTTCGACGAGGACGGCGAACTCGCGATGCCCTGGGACTGATATCTCGTTATTGGGTTCGCCCACCACGCCACCGTCGTCGGGAACGGTTGGAGGCTCGAATCAAAATTCGGTCCAGTGTCCTACTCGAACTGTGTATCGTAGGTAGTGATGGCCGAGACAACGTCGTCGTAGGACGGTGTCTCTCCTGTCCTGACGAACTCACGGGCGAGTGCGTTGCCCAGTACGACGGCCTCCCCGTCCCCCATTCCCTCGACGAGACCGAGAGAGAGCCCTGCATTGAAGTGGTCGCCGGCACTGGTGGTCAACTCCGGCGATTCGACTGGCGCGACGCGTATGTTCGTCGTTCCGTCATCGCTTATGACCACGGACTCGTTCACGCTGTGCCCGACGAACCGGTCGACGGCAAGGGAGTCGAACGCAGCGCGGGCGTCCGATACGAGTTCATCACTCGCGTGCGCACCGAGTGCAGCCGCGAGTTCTTTGGTCTCGTAGCGGTTCGCCGAGACCGTCACGTCCACCACCTCGGCGAGGCGGCCCGTCGCCGCGACGATCGATTTCAGTATCTCGCGGTCGAGTTCCCGGATGTTCGCCGGGTCGAGGAGGACGCGCTCCGGTGGGTCTACAAGCTCCGGAAAGACCGTCTCGCGGAGGCCATCGAGGATGCCCGCCATCTCGGGCATCACCGCCCAGTAGCCGATACCGAGGAGCTTCGCCCCGTCGAGTTCGTCGACGAGCGTCTCGACGCCGACCCGTGACCGGATAGTCTCCCAGTCCAGCGTCGCAGCGCCGCCGTTCTCCATCAGCATGAGCTTCCCGTCGTCGAACTCGATCGCGTCGGTGATCCCCGGATCACCCAGCGAATACAGGGTACAGGCTTCGAACTCCTGCTCGAAGATATCGCGAACCGGATCTCCGCACATCCCCACGAGCGTCGGATCGAAGCCGAGCGTCTGGTACGCGCGAGACAGGTGGCTGACGTGTCCGCCGGTCCGCTGGCCGTGGCGCTCCCAGGAGATGGACAGCGAGCTATCGGCGGCCGCCGATGTCACTATCTCCTCGCCGAACTCGCGCAGCGTCCTGATGCGGTCGCTGTCCGCCGCGCCGGCGTTCGTCCCCGCCCGTCGGACGTTGTCGACGTACCCGTCGAAGCCAAACACCACGTCTCCACCGCTTGGGCTGGATGGGAGCTGCTCCCGGCACGACTCCACTGCCTCACGTGTCTGGGAATCCGGATACCTATTCGCCATTCGTGTCACAACCTGAGACCGCTCTCGTGCGTCTTCGAATCGTTCCCGCGACGGCCTCTTCGATACGAGCCTTTGCCGAAAGAGTCGGCCGAATCTCGGCAGAGTGATTGCGTGGCCAAGTACCGTCTGAACGCTGTAGTATCCGCTGACGGGTACCTACGCCTGTCGTTCCGAGCCCAACCGGTACACGCATTTCTGCTAACGAATCCATACACAGCGTTACATCGGGAGGTATATAAAAAATTAGGGCACTGCCTTGCTGTCTCGCCGTGACACTATCGAGTGTCCAGTCGCCAGCTATCGATGGGGACCTGGCCGCCGTCGACGCGGAGTTCGTGGCCGTTGATGTAGTCGCTAGCCGGGGCGGCCAGGAAGGTGACGGCCTGTGCTACGTCTTCGGGTTCCGCGAACCGTCCCAGCGGGTTGTTGTCGATGATCTGTTCGGTGACGGCATCGCTGAAGCCTTCGACCATCCTAGTGTTCGCCCAGCCCGGGGCGACGGCGTTGACGCGGACGCCTTCACGACCGAGTTCGAGCGCGAGGCTCTTTGTGAGGCCGAGCAGACTGAACTTTCCGACGTCATATGCTGGCGACATGCCGACGCCGTTTTTGGTGTGAATTGACGTGAAGTTCACTATCTTTCCGTACCCCTCTTCGACCATTCCATCGACGACCGCCCGTGTGCAGTTCAGCGCCCCGTGGAGGTGTACGTCGAGGTTCAACTCGAAGGTGTCGTCGTACTGGTCGTCGAGGAAAGGACCCGCGTCGCCGACGCCCGCGTTGTTCACGAGGATGTCGATCTGACCGAGTTCTGTTGTTGCGGTTTCGACCATCGCTTCGACGGCCGCCTCGTCGCTCACGTCCGCAGGCAGTCCGATGGTGTCGACGCCGAGCTCGGCGATTTCAGCCGCCGTCTCCTCGGCGACTGCGTCGTCGATGTCGTTGACGACGATGTCCGCGCCGTTCTCCGCGAGTTCCTTCGCCGTCGCTTTGCCCATGCCTCTGCCCGAGCCGGTGACAAGCGCAGTCTTATCTGTGAGGTCGAGTTGCATACGTGAAACAGTTCTATACCTCTCCTGATAAACATTCGGGCACTAAATCACACCAATATCGAGCGACAAATTTACTACAGTCAGATTCGGGCCTGCTACGGATCAGTTAGCTATGTATTCTAGAATTTAGATTTTTACATGCCAAATACAATATCCTCTGTTTATGAGACGAGATAATTCGTATAATACATATGAAAAACCAAGTCTAGATATAAAAAGTCCCCAGTCGGAACTGAAACACTCAAAAAGAAAGTTGATGAGCCTGATAGCCACTCATCGAATGCTTACTACGGACTAAAAAGTCGGTCAATTCATTAGTATGGTGGCGCCCCAGAAAGTTTGCTGGGGACTCTGCACCGTCGATACGCTGTTGCACCCCTCTTGGCGTTTTACTGTTAATCCAATCCACTCACTGCTACAGGGGGCTCACCCGTTTTGGTGAAGACGCCCTCCAATCCGTCCTAACCGACCAGCCTGTCGAGTCGATCAGTTCGCTAATGCACGCGGTCAATCCGATGATATCGTCCTCAGCCTGACAGTCGATAACAGTCGTTACAGTTATTCGGAGCTGGTGGATGGAATCGGCATACCGCTGGCCGGTCGCCCGAACGTGGTGACGCGCCTGTAGACACTGGGTTCTCAGAGTCTTGGAACAACCATACATTATTAACTGGACGGCCTGCCTACGTCCAGACGAGAAAGCATGACCACTGAGCAGAGTCACACCGAGGCAGACACGACCGTCGACGCTCGGGGCGCAACCTGTCCGGGTCCGCTAATGGACCTCATCTCCGAGGTCCGGACTGCCGACACCGGCTCCGTTATCGCCCTGCTGAGCGACGCCGAGAAGTCGCCGACAGAGGTCCGAGAGTGGGCCGACGAGTCCGGCAACGAGGTCATCGACATCTCGGACGAAGGCGACCATACCAGAATTTACGTGAAGAAGCTATGACCGAACGCATCGCAATCATCGGCGGCGGTACCGGTGGCACCGTACTATCGAACACACTCGCGGAAAAACTCGATACGGAGATAACCGCTGGCGAGGTCGAAATCACGCTGTTCAACGACGGCGAGGACCACGTCTACAAGCCGGTGTGGTTGTACGTCGCGTTCGGCCAGCGGGAACCCGCGGACGGCAAGCGTCCACTGCGCGAGGTCGTCGACGACCGTGTGGATATCCGGCAGGAATGTGTCTACGACATCGACCACGAGCGCCACCAGCTCGAACTCGTCGACACTGTCGAGCGGTTCGAGTACGACAAACTCGTCATCGCGACGGGCTCACAGCTCGACCCGGACCGGGTTCCGGGACTCGCCGAGGGCGGTCACCACTTCTACGGGGAAGACGGTGCGCAGGCCCTCCGTGACGAGTTCCTGACGATGGACGGCGGCCATATCGTCCTGAGCGTCATCGGCACGCCGCACATGTGTCCGGCGGCACCGCTGGAGTTCACTTTCATGGTCGACGACTGGCTCCGAGAACGGGGTCGCCGGGACGCGTTCGACATCACCTACACTTACCCCATCATGCGGGTCCACGGGAACGAACACATCGCCGAGTGGGCCGACCCGCGACTCCGCGAGCAAGATATCGGCGTTGAGACGATGTTCAACGCCGAGTCCGTCGACCCCGAAGCCGAGACAATCACGTCGATGGAGGGGACGGAGCTGGACTACGACCTCCTCGTCGCGATCCCGCCTCACACCGGCAGCGACTTGATCGAAACGGCTGGACTCGGCGACCGCGGCTGGGTTGACGTTGACCAGCACACGCTGGAAGCGACCGATTTCGACGACATCTACGCCATCGGGGACGCCGCACAGACCGGGGTGCCAAAAGCCGGTAGCGCCGCACATTACCAGGCGAACGTCGTCGGCTAGCGCCTGGCGAGCGAGGTCCGTGGCCAGCCGGCGACGGCAGTCTACGGTGGCAAAACCGTCTGTTTCATCGAGACCGGGATGGACAACGCGACGTTCGTCGAATTCGACTACAAAAACCCGCCGGAGCCGAGTGAGCCGACCCAGGCCATGCACTGGTCGAAGCTCGCCTACAACGAGTCGTACTGGCTTACTGCGCGGGGGCTGCTCTGAGGGGATCAAAATGAGTGAACAACAGCTACCGACCGAGGAACTGACCGCCGTGATTGAGGAGAACCCGGAGGCCTTCGCCACGTTCGTTCGGAATCTCGATACGGTCAACGAACTGGTGGAGGTAGCCGAGCTCGGGACCGCTGCGATGGACGACGAGATGGTCGCTTCGCTGGCCCGGACCGGCTCCTCGCTGGGCGAGCTCGCTGACTCCGCGGCCAAGGAAGACACCCGCCGTGGGATTCAGGTCCTGCTTCGAGCGCTGGGCAAGGCCGACGCGAACGGACCGGTAGACCGCCACGACATCTGGAAGGGCCTGTGGGAGGGCGAGTTCCTCACAGGCGTCAGATACGCGCTCGCTATCGTCCAGTCGCTGGGCCGCGCGGTGAAGGACCGCTGAGGGTCGATTTTCGCGGCTACGGTCATCGTCCCGGCCTACACAGAGACGGACCGAATCGGTCCGGCAGTCGCCTCTATTAAACGTGGTTTCAGGAAGAGTAGCGTCACTTACGGCGCGGAGACCGACGGATCGTCACCGGGTGCCGGAGGGACAGGTATCTATACCGAGCACCGAGTAGAGGCCACAGAATCCCGTCAGCCCCGTCACGAGTAGTATCACTGCACCGAGTCCAAGAACGGGAGCAACCAGTAGCGGGAGCGGGAGTGCGCCCGCCAGCACCCCGATAGAGATGAGTCCAGCGATGGCACCGATTCCGATTCTGACGCGCTTGTCCGTCGCACCGATGTTTTTGTCCATACAGGAAAGTGGTACTCCAGGGTCAATATCTTTTCTATTGTGCAATACAATCAATATCCACTATTCGACTGTCATCGACAAGCGACCGACCCTAAAGGTTAATCTATCACAATTGGGCGCTCCCGGTGCTGTCACTCGGCCAGTAACCCAGCCTTGTCACAGGACAAAAGGGAGCTAAACCCCGCAGGAATCCACATACACCTGACGCGCAGTCCCCGCAGAACTCGGTTTCACACCATCAGACGCGACGGTATCGAGTCGACGGTCAAGCTATTTGGGCGTGATCAGCGCGTTGTTCTTGATCCGCTGTAGCTGATACGGCCGTACACTCTTAGTGTATTCCAGTCCGGTAGGTCGTGGTGCTGTCGTGTCTACTGGTAAGTAAAATTCATAGGTCTACCCTTGACGACTGACAACCGTGCAACGAAAGCAGCGACTGGTGACACGGTATCAGACTGGCGATTTAGCTACCAGGCTTCGGCAAACGCCAGCAGGTCAATACCGATAATAAAGAGGATTACCAACAGAGTTATCGCGATAATGACTTTGACGAACCAGGGGAGAGAGTCATCAGCGGCCGTATCACTCATGTCCGTGTATTCTTGCCGCAGAAGCCTGTATTTTGCGCTTGCTTACGACAACCGCCCACGGCGATGACTAGAGTGTCAGCAGATACGCCACCTCTCCCTGGTGAAAGCGAACAGCGGGAACCGAAATTGACTGTCCTATCCCCGCCCGAAATAACGTAGATTCGGGAGTTTGTCTCCGAGATCCGGTACGACGATGGTGTCGATTCGCTGATGGACCTGTTCATCGAGACACCGGAAGCCCGATCGACGACGTTCCTCTGCTCGATGGCAACGCGCAACTCTGGCGGTTGGATCAAAGCACTGGTCTCACCTCAGTCGTCGAACAAGCGACAGCGCTATTGACAGATTCGACGTACAACCAACTGATATCCAAGTTCAGCTCTCCAAGCACAGACCGGCTCAATGACGTGCCTCCCACACCCGGCCTCGTTGCCGGGACACCAACGGCCAGGCGAGCGAATTAAGAGCCCTTCATCGACCCGTGGTTATGGTTTGAGCGATCTATTCGATAGTAGGACCGTTTCGCGACATGACTCATATCATCGGACGTACGCCTTTGACTAATTTCGCCACGCCGGGACGGCGAAAACCTTACTGAAGTTACGTCCAACAGTCTCAACCGTTGTCTTCGAGTGACTCCAACGCGTTTTCGAGCGCTTCTATACTGCGCTCAAGATCCTCGGAAACATCGGGATCCTCCACCTCCTGCTGGGCAAGCCGGACCTGTTTAATCGCCTCTTTCATCCTGTTTGATACGTCCATGCTTGACTACTCAAACAGCTATCAGAAAAATCTCCGGGTTCCCTCTCGTTTGGAATTCGCATTGCCCCACTCATCCGTCCGTGAGAGCCGCCGTCCTGTCACGGCCGAACTGGCCGTCACTGCACAGCGCCGTCGCGACGAAGAAAGACAGTACCTCGGCACCACTCATGTACTGCTCGCTCTCGCTGGCGAACACCCAGCGACGTTTCCGGGTAGATGCGTCACGTTCGGCGGCGGTACGTGTGAGACGATCGCGAAAACGAGCCCCGGTGACAGCGCCGGGAACGACGCTGTCGTGAACATCCACTGCCACTGCTGGCCTGTCCAGCCGAGATAGAGCGTCCCGATCTGGAAAACGTCCCACGGCAGAACACTCTGTACTGGAGACTGTGTGGCCCGTCGCTGCCTGTACGTGACCCTTCTATGGAGAGCGCCGACGATAGACAACCACGCTGTCACCGCAGTACGCTCCATCGAGACGTTACACCCAGCCATCCGGCAGCCGGTCACTGTGGGTCTGGACTAACTCGAGAAACGGTTCGATCTCGGCGAACCGCGGCCCCTGACTGATTTCGTAGGTCTGGTCATCCCAGACAATGTAGCCCGCTTCGGCCAACTTCGGGAGGTGGTGGTGGACATACTCGGCGTGAATCGGTGTCCCGGGATCGGACTCGTCGCCGCGAACCGCGGTAAAGTGGACCCTCTCCATCGGTTCCCTGGCAGCGATGCCGGTCAATATCCGGCGACGGGGTTTCGCTTTGAGACACTCACAGAGTGTGTCCCAGGGATTGTGTCCGGCCATGTCGATATCACGCGCCCCCCACCGCTGCGGCCGCAACCATGATGACAATCAATCCTGCGAGAAGGATGCCTGTTACCTGTGAGAGATTTGCGGTGGCCAGGCGAGACTGAATATCCACCGCTGCCGTCGCCAGCGGACCTGCAAGGGTGACTGCAGTGACCGTTCCGAGCACGCCCCGACCGTCTAGCTGCCTTCGCTGCCGGCCCTGATCAGTACGCGATGTCTTCTGCAACAATGTGCAGTGGCCTGCACTGTCTTCGTCAATTACCATCGACACCGTTGGTGACGATAGCAGGGGTAAAAAACCGCAGACACCGTTTATGAAACCTCTATCAGGGGTTTACAGTTATCAAGGGACCCCCTGTATCGTCGTCAACCCATAGCTCCGACCTTTATTTACCATGTTATCTAACGGAGCCGTATGGCCCGGATCCCGTCGGAGTTTACCGAGGAATTCGAAGCGAAAGGAGACCGGTTCTTCGCGATTGCCGAGTTGCTGTACTCCAACCCGGACCGGCAGTACACCCAGCAGGAACTCGCCGAGCGACTTGACTGCTCAACGACGACCATCAGCAACCACATCGGCGAGATGAGCGAGTGGCTCGACCGTCGCGACGACCAGACCACCTACGCCTGGGATGTCGATGTCCACGACCCAGGTCACACAGAGACCACCATGGCTGTCCGACGATTCTACGGTGACATCTGGGACCTGTTACAGAAGCACTCTCGGACTGGTCCAGGGGCGTTTGCGCTCTTTGGCTTCATTATGCTTCTCACCAGCGCCGTTCTGTTCTCGGTCTATCTGGGCTTCGTCCTCGAACTCTTTGGCGAATCGGCACTCCCGGTGAGGATATATTTTGCCAATGCCGTCGGATTTCTGTTCACCGGCATCATCGTGACACTCTGTTCACCGTACATGGCCTGGGTGAGTAGATTCCTGTGGCCGCGGTTACCCGAGAATCCGTTCGAGAGCGAAGAGTGAGTCGGTTAGCAACGCGGGCGTTCGTTCATAACCGGTCACGTGTCCCTACGCGCCACCGGTCTACTCGGGGCAAAGCGAACTGCGTAACGCTCCGTCGACACCGAGAGATTGTGAATTCCCGAAGATTCGGCACTACTACCCCGTGTTCGGCGATTCCACGGTCCAACCGACCGACGATATCGGATTCCTGAATCTTAACATTGTTACCCGGGTAGACGTGTGTATGGTAAAAGATACGCCGGCGTACGATTTCAAGGATCGGGACGTCTACATCCTCCGAGAGCTTGCGAAAAACTCTAGCATCTCCTCCCGAGACCTCGCCGAGATCCTCGAAGACGAGTACGGTATCGACGTCTCGTATGTCACTGTCAACGAGTCCATCCGGAATATGCGTGAGGCGGGCGTGTTCCGGGAAGCCATCGTTCCTAACGAGGAGTATTTCATATTCGAGCTGTTCGAATTCAAGTTCAACCCCGAGTATTTCGCGGACACGTGGCGCGAAACGATGGAGTACATCCGCGACGACGAACACACACTCATGTACTTCCTGTCGGACGGTGAGTACCAGTGGAAGTCCATCATGCTCTTTCCGACACGCGAACACGGCGAGCGCTGGCTCCACGAGTTCTACAAGAACCACGGCAAGACGGTGCTGAACGTCCGCACAAGCGTGATGACGAACGTCCTTGAGTTCGGCGCCAGTCCCGACCTCTTCGATTACCTCGACGGCGACGACGACTTCCAGTTCTAACCCCGCCACGCGGCGCTTGCGTCGCCGTGCTACTCCTCGACGGGCAGCAATCCGTACTCCGACTCGAAGCGCTCGACGAGCCGTTGCTTGTTGTACTTCCCAGTAGTCGTCTTCGGCACCTCGTCGATGAACTCGAAGCGGTCCGGTAGCCACCACTTCGGGAACTCCGCGAGCAAGTAGTCCCGGAGGTCCTCGGCAGTCACGTCGTCCGCTGCAACGACGTACGCCACCGGGCGCTCTTGCCACTTGTCGTGGGGGACGCCGATGACAGTGGCTTCCTCGATACCGTCGTGGCCGATGATCGCGTTCTCCAGTTCGATGCTGGAGATCCACTCGCCGCCGCTCTTGATGACATCATCGAGGCGGTCGACCACGTCGAGGTTGCCGTACTCGTCGATGGTGGCGACGTCACCGCTCCGGAACCACCCGTCCTGCGTGAACGAAGCACTCGTCGCGTCCGGACGCTGGTAGTAATCGCCGGCGAGCCACGGGGCCCGCGCCTGCACTTCGCCGGGCGTCTCGCCGTCGTGTGGCACCGATTGCCCGCCCTCGTCGCGGAGCCGAATCTGGACGCCCGGCGCTGGGATCCCCGCTTTCATCCGAATGCGATCTTGTTCTTCCTCGGGCAGTTCCCGTACCTCCGTCGTCATCAGGGTGTTCGCAAGGTGGGGCGAGGCCTCCGTCATCCCGTATCCCTGACTGATGGGTGCGTCGTAGACCTCGTCGAACTTCCGGATGAGCGACTCCGGCGGAGAACTCCCGCCGATGAGCACGTCCTGTAGCGAGTCCAGCACGTCCGCTCCGGGGCCGCCGGAGTCCTCGATAACGCGGTCGACCTCCATCCAGACGGTAGGAACCGCGGCCGCGACGGTGACCGCCTCCTCGTTTATCAACGGAATGAGTTCGTCCGGGTCGGTCCGCTGGCCCGGGAGCACGATTTTCGCGCCGGTAAACGTGGTCGTGTACGGGAGCCCCCAGCCGTTGACGTGGAACATCGGCACCACCGGCATCACCGTATCGGTCTCACTGACGCTGAACACGTCGACGTGGCTGTGCATCAGCGTGTGCAGGAACTGGCCACGATGCGTGTATTGGACACCCTTTGGCAGACCGGTGGTGCCGGACGTGTAGCAGAGCGCGCTCTCGGTGTCCTCGTCGATGGTGGGCCACTCGTAGTCGGTCTCGTAGCCGTCGATGAACGATTCGTAGTCGGTGACCGGCTCCAGGGACGTGTCCGGCACATCGGTTCGATCACCGAGAATCACGTACTGCTCGACGGTGTCGAGGTCGTCTGCGATGGATTCGAGAACGCCCACGAACTGCGGGTCGACGAACATCAGTCGGTCTTGGGCCTCCTCGATGATTTCGACGAGGTGGTGTTCCGGCAGTCGGTGATTCACCATGTGGATGCTGCGCTCGCTGCACGACGGCCCGAAGTAGAGCTCGTAGTGACGGTAGTGATTGACCGCCATCACGCCCGACCGGTCGCCGGCCGCCATCCCGTAGTCGTCCAGTGCGTGTGCGAGCTGACTGATGCGCTCGTAGGCGTCGCCATACGTGTAGCGGTGCGTGCTACCGTCCGGGAGCGCGGTGACGATCTCCTTGTGGCCGAAGAGGTCGCGGGCGCGCTCCAGGAACTTCGTTATCGTGAGGTCGTAGTCCATTGTCATGCTGTATCATCCCGTGGTGTAAATCGATAAAACACCCTGTTCTGGTCGGTCGGGCCGTCGATGTCTACGACTTGCAGCGTGACGGGGTCGCCGATGGCAAGGTCGTCGTAGTCGACGCCATCGATGCGGGCGGACAACTGGATGTCTACGCCGTCCAAGTCGACGACGCCGGTAACGAACGGCGTGTCTATCCCGAGTGGGCCGCTCCCCCTGACGGCGGCGAACGCAAACAGCGTGCCGTCGTGGGGCAGCGAGGTGTATTCGAGGTCGTCGCTCGTACACTCCGGACACACGACGCGCGGCGGGAAGTGGCGCTCGCCGCAGTCCCGACACGCCGTCGTGGACAGCGACCCCTCCCGGAGGCGGTCGTAGAACTCGTGAATCCGGGTGTGGTCGGCGTCCTGCATGTCGTAGAAGTCCAGCAGACGCGGCATCTCGATTGTCTCTGGCACTGCAACCGTCTTCCGCGGCGGTTCATCGTCGGTGTGGTCGGTGTCGTTAGTCATTGTGGCCCCCTCGCGAGCGTCATCACGCTGTGGACGCTGCCGCTGCCGCTGAGATTGTGGATGAGACCGGTCTCCGGGCTGTCCGGCACCTGTCTGGCGGCTTCAACCTCGCCGGTGAACTGCTTGTACACTTCGAGCGCCTGCGAGACGCCGGTTGCCCCCAGCGGGTGTCCACAGCCTAAGAGCCCGCCGCGAGGGTTGACAGCGATGTCGCCGTCGAGTTCGCTGCGCCCGTCTTCGATGAACTGGCCCCCCTCGCCTTTCTCCACCCAACCGAGGTCCTCGTACTCGATGATCTCGCTGATGGAAAAGCAGTCGTGGATCTCCGCCACGTCGAGTTCTTCGACCGGATCGTCGATGCCCGCCTGCTCGTACGCCTGTTCGGCGGCCTCCGTCGCCTGCGGCCACGCCGACAGCGACGGGAGGTTGTTGATAGAGTTGCTCGCCATGCAAGACTGTCCGCTGCCCGTGACATACGCCGCGGTGTCCGTGAGCTCGCGGGCCTTTTCCTCGCTGACGAGCAGGAGGCCGGCGGCACCGTCCGTGAGGCCGCTGCAGTCCAGCAGGCACAGCGGCGGCGCGACCGGGTACGAGTCAAGCACGTCGTCGACGTCGACTTCCTTCTGGAACTGCGCGTACGGGTTGTTCGCGGCGTGACGCTTGTTCTTCACGCTCACCTTCGCGAGTTGCTCCCGCGTCGTGCCGTACTCGTGCATGTGGCGCTGGGCGAACATCGAGAAGAACGACGGCGCATTCAGACCGTTCACGCCGTCGAACTCGCGGTCGAGCACGTTCGACATGCTCGACTGCGTCTCCTCCATGTGGCCGTCGCCGAGGTTCATCTTCTCGACGCCGAGCACGAGCGCGACGTCTATCTGGCCGGCGGCGATGGCGAGCCACGCGTACCGCAGCGCGGCCTGCCCGCTCGCACAGGCCAGCTCCGTCCGGGAGATCATCTTCGAGGCGTGGACGCCCAGGAGCTCGGCCGCCAGCGGCGCGACGTGGCTCTGGAAGGCGAACCGCTCGGGCTGGACCGCGCCGAGGAACAGCCCCTCGACGTCGTCCGGTCCGAGCCCGTCTACGTCGTCGAAGGTGGCCTTCCCGGCCTCCTGTGCGAGGTCCTTCCAGGTCGCCTCACGCTTCCCCCAGTCCGCGTGCCCGCCGCCGACGATTGCAGCGTTCCGGGTCATCACTCGAACTCCGGTTCGCGGTCGTCTCTGAACGCCGTCACGCCCTCGACCATGTCCTCCGTGGTCGTGAGTAGGCCAAAGGCCTGGCTCTCCGAGTCGAGGCCGGCCTGCAGGCTGGCGTCCTGTCCGTCGTCGATGACGCGCTTTGCGACCTTCAGCGCCGTCTTCGGGCCGTTCGCGAGGTCGTCGACGAACTCCTCGACGACCGCGTCGAACTCCTCTGTGGAGACGGCACGGTTGAGCAGCCCCCAGTCGGCGGCCCGCTCGGCAGAGATCTGCTCGCCCCGGAAGACGAGTTCCTTCGCACGGCCCTCGCCGACGATGCGGGTGAGCCGCTGGGTACCGCCGCCGCCCGGGATGAGACCGAGGTTGATCTCGGGCGCGCCCAACGTTGAGTCCTCCGTCGCGAGCCGGAGGTCGCAGGCGAGCGCGATTTCGAACCCCGCGCCCAGGCAGAAGCCGTCGATGCGCGCGAGCGTCGGGCGCTCGAACTCGTCGATGGCCTGAATCGTCTCGTCGACATCCATCAGCTCCGTCGGCTCGGAAGCCATGAAGCCCGTGATGTCCGCGCCTGAGCTGAACGCCTGCCCGGCGCCCGAGAACACCACGCAGGACACCTCGTCGGTATCGGCGTTGTCGAGGGCTTCCTTCACCTCACCGAACATCGTCTCGGAGAACGCGTTCAGCCGCTCCGGGCGGTCGAACTCGATTTCGAGGACGCCGCGCTCGGTGACCTCCTTGTTGATGTACTGGTAGGGGCCGTCCCCGGCGTAGTCGTGGAAGCCGCGGCCGGCGTCGACGCCCGTGTGGCCGCTCTCGACGAGCTCCACGAGGTAGTCGGCGGGCGCGAAGCGATTCGAGCTCGTCTCCTCGTGGAGTTCATCGAGCTTGTCGAGCACGTTATCGAGACCGAGCTGATCGCCGAGACGGCAGACGCCCTCGGGGAAGCGCGCGCCGAGGCGGCTGCCGAGGTCGACGTCGTGGGGGGTCGCGACGTCGCCACCGACCAGCTTCGCGGCCTCGTTGACCATCCGCGCCTCGATGCGCAGCCAGTCGAAGCCGTCGCCATCGCCGGGCTCGTAGTTCGGGCCCTCGGCCTCCCAGTCGTAGAACCCCTGCCCGGTCTTCTTCCCGAGGTCCGCCTCGCCGACCTTCTCCGCGATGACGGGCGGCGAGTTGAGATCCGTGTCCTGTCGGAAGTGGTAGGCGATGTCGATGCCCGTGTAATCTGCGAGCTCGAACGGCCCCATCGGGTAGCCGCGCTGGTAGACCATCGCCGCGTCGGCTTGCTGCACCGTGGTCTCGTCGCCCGAGAACATCCAAGCCGCCTCCTCGATGAACGGCAGCATGACGTTGTTCACGATGAAGCCGTGGATATCGCGCTTGACGTCGATGGCGCGCTTGTCGAGGTCGTCGACGAACGCGTGGATGGCTTCGAGGGTCGCCTCGCTGGTCCGCTCGCCGTGGACGACCTCCACGAGGTCCATCTTCACGGGTGGGTTGAAGAAGTGCGCGCCGACGACCTGTTCGGGGCGGTCAGTCGCGGCCCCGATTTCGGTGATGCTCAGACCGGACGTGTTCGACGCCAAGATGGCGTGGTCGGGCGCGTAGTCGTCGACTTCCCCGAACGTCTCACGCTTCAAATCGAGGTCTTCGGGAATCGCTTCTATGACGAGGTCCGCGGCGGCAACAGCGGCTTCGAGGTCCGTCTCGCCGGAGAGACGGGCGCGGACATCGTCGGCCGGCTCTTCGAGTTTGTTTTTCTCTTCGAGCTTCCCGAGGCTCCACTCGATCTGTTCGAGGCCGTCATCGACGAGATCGTCTTTGATGTCCCGGAGTACCACGTCGTAGCCCGCAATAGCGGCGAGTTCAGCGATACCGTGACCCATGCTACCCGCACCGAGTACGGTCACATCTTCTATGTCGTTCGCTCCCATCGTAAGAACACAAGGTAAGCATTCAATTTAAACTATTGGTTACGATGTTTGATTAACAAGCCTATTTACTTAACTATAAGAGATAAATCGATGCCAGTGTCACCGAGCACGACACCGACACGATTGCGGGCGAATCCAACCACGGACGCATTCGTGCTACAGCATCCCACTGTGAATGGAAGGCCCTTCGACTCGTTCCCACAGCCGGAACCACGCTCCGTCTGGTCGGTGACGTAACTTCCAGCTATCACTCGATGGGGTACTGTAGCTCGGCGGCCTGCTCGGTTTGCGGATAGACGAGGCGTTGCTCGCCGTCCCACCACTGTGCGCTCGCGGCCGAGAGTTGGCCCTCCATGGGCATCCCGTACTGGTCGAAACTGAAGTCCCCGATGACAGTGCTGAATTCCGTCTCGTCAAGCGATGTCCGCAGGCTCTCGGGGTCGGAGGTCTCGGCGGCGGCCAACGCCTGCCCAGTGGTCTGTGCGAGGTTGTAGCCGACGCCGACCATCACGCGCGGTTTCTCGCCGTCGTTCCGGTCGGCGTACGTACTCAGGAACTCCTCGTTCCCGTTCCCGGTCATCCCGGGTGCCCAGCCCGGACACATCGTGACGTAGTTCCCCTGTTCACCGAGCGCAGACCACCACGCCTGCGGGTCCGAGGCGCGCACGAACTCGATGAAATCGGGCATGTAGTCGGAGTTGTTCAGTTGGTTCATCGCGGTGATGCCGTCAGGCGGCTGCGGGCACGCCACGAGCGCTTCGACCCCCGCGCTCTCGGTCTGTGAGATGAGCGTCGAGAAGTCCTCGTTGCCGGGGTTGTACGTCTTCCGCATCGTGATGTCGTAGCCAGCCTCGGAAAGCTTCGTGTCCCATGCCTCGGCCATCTCAGCGCCCCAGCCTGAGTTCTCCTCCCAGATACCGACTGCCTGCGGGCGCTCGTTCTCCGGGATAAATTCCAGCATTCTCGTCGTCGCACGCGTGACATCGCGTGTCTTCGGGAACGGCGTATACGTCCACTCTTTCTCTCCCGTGACGAGGGGCTCCTGATAACAGGTGGCGACTGCGAGGAACGGTAACCCGTTGTTCTCCGCGTACGCCGATCCAGACATGACGAGCGGGCTGGAGAAACTCCCCCAGATCAGGTCGACAGTGTTGTTGCTAGTGAGTTGCTGGAGCTGCTGGCGGAGCACGGTCGGATCGCTTTCGTCGTCCCTGACGAGGAGTTCGACCTCCTGGTCGAGAGTGTCGCGCTCGTTGAGCGCTTCCACGCCGAGTTCGTAACCGGTGAGCATTTCCTTACCGACCGGGGCCAACCGTCCGGTTTCCGGGACTGCGGCCGCGATAGTGACCGTGTCCGAGCTGTTGCTACCGTTGAAGGCGATGCAGCCGGCCAGGCTACTGAGACCAGTCGCGCCTGTCGCGCCGGCAATTTTCAGGAACGACCGCCGACCGCGTCCACTGTTAGACGTACCCATGCATTACACCTACACATACATATTGTTAACTTTTTCTATCCATAAAGAATTAGATGTGAGCTTATTTTGTGTATTTCTCGTTTGCTGTTTGTCGACTGTCGAGGGCGGGGGGCTGATTAGTTCCCAAACCAGACGAAGCAGGCGCACTGACGACGCACGAAAGTGCCAGATGCTGGTGCTTCTCTTGCTCGGCGTCGCGATCTGTATCACGGATAAAGCCGCACACGGCTTCCCGAAAATAAATACAAGCTAGCCAGTGCTCTGGGGTCGACGTATCGACTGGTCAATCATCAGCTATGGGAGTCGGAGTCGGGCCGTCTCTGGGAGCTGTTGGGTCCTGAGTGAGCGTTTTGTACAGCATAATTAGCGTGGCGGCGATCAGAGCGACCCCCCGGAGGAACGAGGTTGGCATCAGGAAAGTCAGCCCAGCGCCTTCGTCGATCACCGATCTTGTGTGGATCCTTCGCCGGTCGACACCGACAGCCCTAGCGGCTGGGCATCCAGAATCGCGTCCTTGATGCGACCGTGCTGGAACTGCGCACCGAACTGTTTGGCATGCGCTTTCCCGCGTTGGATAAGATCTATCCCGCCGACACCGTCGGGGAAACCGAGGTAGTTCTCGACGTCAGTCGTCAGCGTGAGCTGGCCACCGGGCTCGTCACCCTCGAGGACGAGGGGGTCGAGGTCGGCCCGTGCGGCATAAACTGCCGCCGAGAGGCCGGCAACGCCCGAACCAGCGATGACGAGGTCGTGGCTGTCATGTGTCAGTTATTCGGTGTAGCTCTCGATGAGCGCGCGGAGTTGGTCTTCACCCTGGAGCCCGACGATCTCTTCGACCTGCTCGCCGTCGGCAAACAGAATCAGGGTTGGAACGCCCCGAACGCCGTATGCACCGGCGAGTTGCTGGTTCGCGTCGACGTCGACTTTGGCGACGGTCGCGCCAGTCTCGGCGGCCAGCGTCTCGACAATCGGTTCGAGCATCTGGCAGGGGCCACACCAGTCGGCGTAGAAGTCCACGAGGACGACGTCGTGCGCTGTGACGACGTCGTCGAGCTGGGACTGTCCGTCGACGTAGAGCGGTTCGTTCGTGGTCGCGGTACCAGCGTCGGATGCAGTATCAGTTGCCATCATCAGTACGTATGCACCAGCACTAATTAAGAGTTTTGGGAATAGTATACAATACTACTCAAAACCAGATGTCGGCGTGAAATAGCGGTCGTACCATTGTTTCACGCAAAAACGCATCTCACTGTCCAGCAGAATTGAACCCGAGAGAGAGAAGTGGACGAATTAGCTTTCGGCGGCTGGCGTCGCAGTCTCGGACTGCTCGTAATTGGCCTCGAACTCCTGGGTGAGCTGACCCATCTTCGCGTACCAGTCGTTGAGCAGGCGCTGCATGTCGTCGGCGATCTTCGAGGGGTCCGTCGGCGAGTAGACGTGGTAGTAGCCGCCCTGGTCGTAGTTGATCTGGTCTTTCTCGATGAAGCCGGTCTGCAGCAGCCGCTGGACGGAACGGTAGGCGGTCGAGCGTTCGCGGTCGACTGCATCGGCGATTTCGTTGACGGTCAGCGGTTCTTCGGACGTGACGAGCGCCTGGAAACACTCCTTATCGAGCTCTTTGAGGCCGTGGAAGCACTCCAGGAGCCCCTCGCACTCCATGTCCCGACGGAGCTGTTCAGACATCGAATCTGGCATTGTTATCGATGCTATGTAGGTACTGAGTCATTAAAAGAATTTTGTGCAGATTGCACAATTTTGCGGTTGACTATGGCGGGGGAGACAGCAATACCGTGTAAGTAATCCAGCGGTACCCTGAAAAGCTCTCACGGTCGACGGACAGTTCACCTCGACTGGGAACCGGATTGGAGCAAAAACAAATCAGTCGGCAACTGTAGTCGCCCGGCGACGCGTCTCACGGAGCGAAGCGACCGTCGTGTAGAGGATCGCGAAGGCGACGGCGACTGCCGCGCCGATCACGAGCACTAACCCAAGCAGTTCGAGAGTCGGGTTGCCGAGGTAGGATCCGATCTCGCCGATACCCACCGCGACGGCACCGATCAACAGCATCCCGCCGAAGTAAATCTTGATGCCATCAGCGTCGACGACCGCGGTCGCAGCGGACCCGACACGCGCACCGAGTGCGCTCCCGAACAGCAGCGGAGCGACGATACCGAGGTTCACGCCGCCGCCCTGTCCATAGAGGTAACTCCCGAGGCCACCGGAGAAGACGATCTCGAAGAGGTCAGTGCCGACGGCGACGGGCACCGGGACACCGATCGCATAAATCATCGCCGGCATCCGGATGAAGCCGCCACCGACGCCGAGGAAGCCCGACAGGAGGCCGGTGGCGAAGGCGACGGCCGTAATGACCCACGCGGAAACACGGACGTCGCCGCGAAGCGTCACCATCGGCGGAACGCGAACAGTCTGCTGGATCGTCTTGGCGGTTTCAGGTATCTCGTACTCGCTGAGGGCTTTGTCAGCTGCCTCGTGGTCAGTCCCACTCCCACCGTCACCGTTCAATGCATCACGGGTCACCATTGCCCCGACACCGCCGAGCAAAACGACATATGCGACGCTGATGATTCCACCAGCGAGCCCCAGCGATTCGAGGTAGTAGACGCTGGCGCGACCGGCCTCGATGCCGATAGTCGTCCCGGTGATCATAATCGCGCCGAGTTTGTAGTCGACCTGCCCGAGATCGTGGTGTTTCAGCGTCGCGATGACGGCCGTCCCGAAGACGAACGCCATCCCGCTGCCGACTGCGACAGGCGCCGGATAGTCCAGCATCAACAGGGCAGGAGTGACGAGGAAGGACCCGCCCATGCCGAAGAACCCGAACAGGACCCCGACGACGAGACCAAACCCGACGAACAGTACCAGCATCTCGGGACTCGTCTCCAGGATCCCGAGCCCATCGAGTAGACTACTGAACACTCGCTTCACCTCCGGCCAGGAGTTTCATGAGATAGGGTTCGAAGAGCCGTTCGAGACCACCATAGCCCACGTACAGCACGATCGCTTCTAGTAGAATCGTACCGATGAGCAAGGCCGTCTCCGGGTCCCACGTGGGAATCTCTAGTCCCGCCATCGATTCTCTCTCCGACTTTCGAATTCGGTAATTCGCTGTTGGCACATTTCTACTCAATACCCCCTACCTGCTTCGTGGCTATAACGGTTTTGGGATTATTATACAATACTATATTCCGGTAACTTCAGTCGGAGTACCGATAACTTACAGAGAACATACGACGCCCGAACGGCTACAGAAATCGATCGGTGCTCGTCCGGAGCTTCTACCGTACGCGCAGATCGAAGAATCGTGTCATGACGCTCGACGGCGTGACCGATATGAGGCTCCCGAGTGTGACCGACCAATCGGCCGTCAGTCAGTGGCCCACGACCGAAGTCGTTGGCTTCCGACTTGCATCCCTGTAATCTACGCGGCGCAGTTGTTCGGCCCCAGTTCGAGTTCCGTCGCTTCGCTCTCGTCTTTGACGGCGTCTCTGCCGGTGTTGATGGCGATGACCGCCTCGTAGTTCGGGGGTTTCTCCGGAGAGTCCTCGGTCAAGCGCTCGACGAACGCGTCGCGGTCCAGTCCGAGGAAGTCGAGCTCGTCGCGGAGGTCGTCGACCCGGGCCTCGAGGGGCTCTCCCGGTGAGCCGTTCTCGTAGCGGCCGTCGCTCGTGACGGTGAGGTGGCCCGGCAGGACCGTCGTGTCGTCCGGGAGCTCGAGGATCGTCTCGTGGAGCGAGTCGTACAGCAGCTCCGCTCCACGGGAGGCGTCGTCCTCGCCGAACTGGAGTTCGGTCCGTCCGACGGAGTCGACGAACAGCGTATCGCCCGTCAACAGGAGTTCGTCGTCGACGAGGTAGTTCATCATCTCCGAAGTGTGCCCGGGCGTGTGCAGCGCCTCGATTTCGACGTCGCCGACCTCGATGACCGCTCCGTCCGAGAGCGGTTCGTATTCGTACTGGACGCCGCGCTCACTGGCCGCGTCGCCGAGGTGGTAGGGCACGCCGATCGCGTCGGCGAGCGCCGGGCCGCCCGAGATGTGGTCGGCGTGGACGTGCGTATCGATGACGCGACTTATCGAGAGCCCGGCGTCCTGAGCGGCGACTTTGAACCGGTTGGTCTGTCGGGTGGCGTCTACCACGACGGCCTCTCCCGCCTCCTTCGAGCCGATGAGGTAGCCGAGACAGCCCTTCGCTCGTCGCTGGATCTGACGGAGGATGAGGTCGTCACCGGTCGTCTCGATGGGGACGGCCTCGTAGAGTTTGCTCCACTCCTCCATGCCGCCGGTGACGGCGGAGACGTCCTCGTAGCCGTACGCTTCGAGTTCGAACGCGAACGCTGTCGACGTCAGACCCTTGCCGCAGATAGCGACGACCGGCTGACCGACGCCCGGCGCGTTCGCTCCGGTTAGTGGGTCTTCGCTCAGTCCTTCGTCCGGGTCGTAGGGGACGTTCTTCGCGTCGTGCACGTGCCAAGCCTCGTAGCTGTCTTCGGGGCGTGTGTCGACGAGTGTGAACCGTTCGTTCGCGTCGGTCTTCTCCGCGAGTTGTTCCGCGGTGATTGTTTTGACCATGGTTTCTGACGTGTGTCGCGTCCAGTTTGTCGCTCGTCACCTCCCTCGCGTGCGCCGTCTCCGCCTGACGCGTTCGACTACGTGCCTGACGCGTTCGACTACGGCCCTCTTCGGGGAAAGTGTTTCCGCGTGAAATGACGGCTCGATCGCGGACCGAGCGGGGGATATGGTCACCCCGGTCGCGGGTTACGAAGAATCGAGGAGAAAGCCTCGCGCTTCAGCGCGGGGAGGATGTCAAAGTAGCAGAAACGCGGCCGCGTACGCGAGCACGAACGAGAGAGCGAACGATCCGGCCCACGCTCCCACCGTCAGGAGGATCTTCCGTACGTCGACCGCCGCACGGCCGCCGACCGCCGCACCGCTTCCGATGATGGCGCTCACGACGATTTCGTTGAACGAGACGGGAACGCCGAGCAGGACGGCCAGCTGTGCAATCAGGAACGATGGCACGAGTGCCGAGATGGATCGCCGCGGGCCAAGCGACGAGTAGTCGTGGGCGAGCGACTTGATCATCCGGGGCGCTCCCGTCCACGAGCCGACGAGCATCCCGAGACCGCCTCCGACGAGCACAGCGAACGTTGAAACCATCCCTACCTCGTCAAGCAGTGGCAGTAACGGGCCGACGGCGAGCCCGACCTGACTCCCGCCCGCGGAGAACGCCACCAACGATCCGAGCGCCAGCAGGACCCGACGCAGGCCGCCGTGTTCGTCGCGGCTCACGTCCCACCAGACGACCGCTGCGACGGCCAGTACCGCGAGGCCGGTAATCCCGACCGCCGACACGAGCCCGTCGACTGCCAACACCTGCTGTCCGACACCGCGGACGGTTCCCGCCGCACTCCCCTCACCGAGGAAGCTGAACTGGACGTTCACGAGGACGGCTCCGACGAGGCCGGCGAGGACCGGGATACTGTATCGTTCGGGGACATCGGGACGTGGGAGAAGGCTCGCGATTGTGAACGCGAGGCCGCCGCCGACGAACGGAGTCAACACCCAGACGGCGGCGATCTGCTGGTACTTCGACCAGACCGGTGTCCCGCCGAGGGCGAGGCCGACGCCGATGACAGCGCCGGTCACGGTGAACGCGGTCGCGATCGGATAGCCGGTCGTGATGCCGACCGCCATCAGCCCCGCGCCCAGCACGAGCACGAGGATGACCCCGGCGACGGGCAAGCTGATACCGCCGACGAGCCCGCTCCCGATGGCTTCCGAGACGTTCCCGCCCTGCACGACAGCGCCGACGAAGCCGAAAACGCCGACGAGTAGCGCGGCGCGCATCGTCGGGATGGCGTTGGCGCCGACGGCGGGGGCAAACGGGGTGGCACCGCTCGAACCGGCACCGATGACCCACGCCATGAACAGGCTGGCGAGTGCTGCAGCGACGAAGAGGGCGATGAGAGCGGGGTCCATACGTGGGTTAGTCTGCGCCCGTCGTGGTGGTGTCTCGTGCCTGGCTGTGGCTCCGCCAGTAGCCCTGGGCGTACGCGCCGACGAACATCCCGGCGAGCGCCCACAGGATCGTGACGTTGCCGACGCCGAGGCTTGCGTACGCCGCGCCCGGACAGATGCCGGACAGCCCCCAGCCGACCCCGAAGACGGCGCCGCCGACGAGGACGTTCCGGTCGAACGGCTTCAGCCGGCGCTCGTAGGGGTTGCCCGTGAGAGGTGCGGCGTCCCGAATCCGCGGCAGCAGGGCGAACGCGATCCCGGAGACGATTGCGGCGCCGAACATCACGAACAGGAGGCCAAGATCGTCGAACTTGAGGAAGTTCAACACGACCTCCGGACGCGCCATGTGGCTGAACCCGAGTCCGAATCCGAAGACCAGGCCGCCGACGAAGATCAGCGGCTTGAACAGCGGATGCCTGTCCGCCATTATGGGCTCACCCCCAGCGCGGCCACGATCTGGGCCGTCCCGATCGCCACGGTCAGGAACGTCACCACGCCGACCAGCGACGTCTTCGACGCCGAACCGACGCCACAGACGCCGTGGCCCGACGTACAGCCCTTGCCGATCCGAGTGCCGATGCCGACCAGGATACCGCCGACGAACAGCCGCCACGGCTGGACGTCAGTCATCCAGAGCGTCACGCCGGCGACCTCGTACAGCTGGCCGGTCGTTCCGGGTTCGTACAGCGAGCTCGATATCAGCCCGGACTGGAACGTCGCCGCGAAGGCCAGCCCACCGAGGATGATGCCGGCCGTAAACACGAGCCGCCAGTCTCGCGATCCGATGTACTGCTGGAACCGCGACTGGTCGGAGACGTACGACAGCGTCGACTCCAGGAACGTGCTCGCTCCGGCCGGGATACCCGTTCCGAGGTAAATCAGAACGGTCCCGAGGCCGACGAGCAGTCCGCCGACGGCGTACCGGCTGATCCCGTTGGGGAAGAGTTCGGCAGCCGTTTGGAGCAGTACTGGGTCAGCAACCATCGGCGTCGTTAGTCACCCGCGAGGGATTCCTGGCTGGCGGCACAGTTGTTGGGGCCGAGTTCCAGGGTGAACGCTTCCTCGTCGTCGACGGCGTTCTGGCCGAGGTTCGTTTCGATGATGTCCTCGTAGTTGGCGGGCCGGGGCGGCATATCCGACAGGATCAGCTCGACGAAGGCGTCTTCGTCCATCGTGAGCGCGTCCATTCCCGAGACGAGCTCGCCGATTGGTGCCGTGAACGTCCCGTCCGCGGCGGGTTCGGCGGCGTCGCTGAAGTGTGCGCCGCCGACCAGCGTGTCCTCAGGCAGGGTCAGCACGTGCTCTTGGAGGGACTCATAGAGCATCCGGGCAGCGTCGGGCGCGCCCTCGTCGCCCTCTTCGAGGTCGGGGCGGGCGACGCTCTCGATAAAGAGTCCGTCGCCGGTCGCGAGCAGGCTGTCGCCGATCAAGTAGGAGGTCATTCCGGTCGTGTGGCCGGGCGTGGAGACGGTTTCGATGGTGGCGTCGCCGACGCCGAATGTGTCGCCGTCCGCGGCCGTGGTCAGCTCGTCGGCGTAGGTGACGCCGCGGTCGACGGCGGCCTCGGGGATGACGCCTTCGACGCCCGCCGCGTCGAGGTCGCGAACGCCAGAGATGTGGTCGGCGTGGATGTGCGTATCCAGCGCGTACTGCAGATCGACGCCGAGATCGTCGGCGTCATCGAGATAGCGGTCGGTGAACGCCCGCAGCGGGTCGATGATCGCGGCTTCGCCGTCGTCGTACAGCAGGTAGCCGAGACAGCCCGAGGAGGGGCGCTGGTACTGCAGGAGCGTGCCGGCGCCGTCGTAGCGTTCGACTTCGACGGCCTCGTAGATGCTCGCCCAGCCGTTCATGCCGTCTTCGAGGTGGTCGACGTCGTAGCCGCGTTCGGCGAGCGTCCCCGCGACGTACTCGCTGGCGCCGCCTTTCGCGCACAGGACGGTCACCTCGCGGTCGTCGGGGATCTGATCGAGGACATCCTCGTCGATGTCGTCCTCGAGAAACTCGAAATAGGGAACGTTGATCGACGTGACGTTGTCGCCGTCGATACGCCATTCGTCGTAGTCAGACTGCATACGCGCGTCGAGGAGCGTAACGTCCTCGCCGGCGTCGATGCGGTCTTTGAGCGTTTCCGGGTCGACTGAGGCCACGTCGGCGTCCGGAGTCGGGAAGTCGTCAGCGTTCATGTTATGCAGTCAGTCTTACCGGCCGGATGCACAAAAGGGTTTGCATAGTAATTCACTTTCTAGACAATACTAACAACGGAAAAGTTGGGATAAATTGGTACGAAACCCCCCTAAATCCCTGAAATAATGGCTTTGACCGCGTATAAGAGTAGTAGAGTAGTTTGTAATAAGTACAAGAATCGACAATCTTTTACTTGCGGAGGGGATATTGTGCAATAGCTCCAATACAGACTCACGGAGCAGATAACCAATGAACGCTGAATTCGACATCGCGGAGACGCTCGACGTGAAAGGTGCATCGTGTCCCATGCCAGTGGTGAAGACGAAAGGCGCAATCGACGACCTCGCCGAGGGTGAGGTCCTCGAAGTGCTGGCGACTGACCCGGGAAGCATGAGCGATATCGACGGTTGGGCGTCCGGCACCGAAGGCGTCGAACTCGTCGATCAGGCGGAGGGCGACGACGTGTACAAGCACTACGTGCGCAAGACGGAGTAACGATGAGCACGGACACACCCGAAGCGTCCGCCGACGACCTTCCGTCGCGTGCGGAGCTGGCTGCCCGCGTCGACGAACTGGAGGACGCGCTCGCCGAAGCAACTGACGAGGACGACACGAAGAAGATGAGCATCATCGCGACGAAGGGGACGCTGGATATGGCGTATCCGCCGCTGATCCTCGCCAGCACCGCCGCTGCGTTCGGGTACGAGGTGACCGTCTTCCACACGTTCTGGGGGCTGGACATCCTTCACGAGGAGCGGTCGAAGAACCTCAAACTCAGTTCCGTCGGTAATCCGAACATGCCGGTGCCAAACGCCGTCGCCGCGATTCCCGGCATGGACCGGGTGACGACGAAGATGATGGAAAAACGGATCGCGGACAACGACACCGCCACCATCGAGGAGCTGCTGGAGACGAGTCTCGACATGGGTGTGGAGTTCCAGGCCTGTCAGATGACCATCGACCTGATGGACTACGACGAGGACGATTTCTACGACGGTGTCACCACCGGCGTCGGCGCTGCGACCGCCCTCCAAGACATGGCAGACGCCGACATCCAGCTGCTGGTCTGAAACGATCAATCAGATGTAGGGGTGCTGTCTCTGTGACCTGTTTTGCTTTATACCCGGCTCACTCGCGGCCGACTGCGCCGGCAAGCACCAGCAGCTAGCCGTGGCCGTACTGTACATCCGGGTCGCATAGCCCACGAACCAACCCGACAGGGCCAACCGGCCCGGGTCGCGGTTCGCTTCCCGACTGGCTATCGCCGGTCCCAGCCGAATCAAACGTATTCTTCGATCACGGCGCGGAGCTGTGCTTCATCCTGCATGCCGACGAGGCGCTCGACCGGCTCCCCGTCAGCGAACAGGAGGAGCGTCGGGACCCCCTGAACGCCGTACTCGGCAGTGAGCCCCTGGTTCGCGTCGACATCGACCTTCGCCACTGTCGCAGTGGTCTCGGCGGCAACTGTTTCGACGACGGGTTCGAGCATCTGGCACGGCCCGCACCAGTCTGCGTAGAAATCGACCAGAACGACGTCGTGCGTGGCGACTGTGTTGGTGAGTTCGGACGGTCCATCGACCGATATCGGTTTAGAAACGCTCGCCTGGTCTGCTCCATCGCTCCCCGCTTCGTCTCGGTTACGGAGCTCGTTCAGCTTTTGCCGTCTGATCTCTTCTAGCTCGTCAGTCATTGCCGCGCTGTTCGAACCGGATGGACTTATTTATTTTGTATAACTTGCACAATACTACATTGCACTGTGTGATTCGAAAGTGGACCAGCAACAGTCCAAGGCTTTGTTCCCAGCACCACAGCAACGCGTCGGCAAGCCGTGGAACGAGACGTCCCGTAATCGCGTGGCAGTCACTCTATAGGCGGTCTCTGGACTTAGGGGTATTGCGGCTTTTCTCGTCGAGACGCGCGACAACACCTACAGCCACCGTCGTTGGCTGGCTGCTGGACACACCACTGACCACGAGAACCGGACCATTCGGTCGATCCGGTACGGTCGCGGGACCGACGACTATCGAGCCGTCGAGGAGTAGATGGCCGAGTCCATCGCTGTTCGCTCGACAGCGTATCCGAAGAGCCTTTGCTCTATAGGCACAATACAATACACGAATGGTGCTCCCAATCGACCCGAGCCAGATCGACCCTGCAGACATCGGCGAACAACAGACCACGCTCGAAATGAGCCACGAAGACGCGATCGAACACGTTCGAGACGTGTTTACCGACGCCGGATTCGGTGTCCCCGTCGAGTTCTCGCCCTCCGAAATGCTCAACGAGAAGATCGACGCGGACCGTGACCCCTACTACGTGCTGGGGGCGTGTAACCCCGAGGTCGCCGACCGCGCCCTCGATGCGACAGACAACAAACTCGGTGCGCTCATGGCCTGTAACGTCGTTATCTGGGAAGAAGAACCCGGCCGTCAGCGCGTGTATCACGTCTCGATTATGCGTATCGCCCGCCTCGTGGGGATGGCACCCGACAACGAGGAGATGGCGGACATCGTCGCCGACACCGGAGAAATCGTCGACGAGGCGTTCGAGAACCTCTAACATGGGATATCACACGTTTGACGCCGGCCGGGCCGACAAGCTCGAAGATGCACAGCAACGGTACCGGTTCCTCTCCGCCGAAGAGCTCCGCTGGGCGCTATCGGCCGACAGCGACGAGACGGTCGCGGACCTCGGCAGCGGGACCGGATTCTACACCGACGACAGCGCACCGGCTGTCGACCATCTGTACGCCGTCGATATCCAGGACGCGATGCACGATTACTACCGAGAGAAAGGCGTCCCTGACAACGTCGACCTGGTGACGAGTGGGGTCGACGACCTCCCGTTCGAGACCAGCAGCCTCGACGGGGCGTTCTCGACGATGACGTACCACGAGTTCGCTAACGACGGGGCGCTGCGCGAGGTCGCACGAGCGCTCAAGCCGGGCGGGACCTTCGCTATTGCCGATTGGTCCGCCTCCGGAAGTGGTACCGACGGCCCGCCCGTCGACGAGCGGTTTTCCGCTGACGAGGCTGCTGACGCGCTCCGGCAACACGGGTTCACGATCGAGTTCGAGGCGGTACGGCCGGAGACGTTCCTGCTCGTTGCGAGTGCCGACTAACCGAATAGGTCCCAAAAGCTACTATATGGAGCCATATACCCAAGACTGAACCCTTATATTGTATCTTAATCCCTCCTATACCCTATATCTATATCAAAGTCAGATATAGCGTTTTATTCACTCCATTATCAGGACATTTCTGCCAGGACTTGTTACAAAACGTCGCCAGGCTCGCATTGACATATGTCAGTCGGTCTTCTACCGGAAGACAGCGATGTCTCTCACCGATCTTTCTCTCTGATAACGATTTCCTGAATACCGTCGCGGAGTGTCAACTGTTCGAGTTTTCGGAGCTCCTCTGCGCTCGCGTTGACTGTCGCAACGTGATTCCCTGCGAGCTCACCAGCTTGACTCTTGAAACAGGTCGGTCCACAGGGCAGCAGTATCTCCGCGTCGTTCCGATAGCCCGGATAGAGCAACAGGTCACCACGCGATGGATACGTCGTGTGGTTTTCCCGAGGCAGCTCCGGGAGGTCGACCTCGTCGATGTTAATCCACGTCGCGATACCGCTCCAGCGGACGTGCATCAACTCCGAGTGAAGTGGTAACATGCTTCGGAGTGCTGCAACGGTTTCCGGGGCCTGCTGTTCGTGAAGCTCAGCTGTAAACGTCGTCTCCTCGGTCTGGATTTCGATCATTCGTATGTACCGTTTTGGTCAGTGTTCGATGCGAGCAATGCGAGACTCTCGGCGAGGACTTGCGTCGCTACAGCACAGTCCGACCATTCGGCCCACTCTCTTGGCGAGTGGGAATACCCACCCGTCGACGGGGCGAACAGCAACGCTGCATCGGTCACGTTAGCGACCTGCATCGTGTCGTGGCCAGCGCCGGAGTGTAGCGCGAGTGTCTCGATTTCGCGCCGGGAGGCCGTTGTTTCCACGGCTTCCTGAACGCGTTTGGATAGCTGTGTCGGGGCGATATCGTACGGGATATTGAGCGATGTTTCGACCCCATGTTGGTCCTCCAACTCGTCGAGCGAGTTCTCGACAGCCCGGACCTGGCGGTCAATCTCCAGTTGGTCAATGGACCGGAGGTCGAGACGCATCGACACACTCCCCGGAACGACGTTGACCGCATTCGGTTTCGGGGTGAGGTGGCCGACCGTCCCGACCGCCGTCCCCGTGCCTGAGGCAGCGATCTCACTTGCCGTCTTCTCGACATCGAGAACGAGTTCGCTCGCTGCGACGAGCGCGTCGCAACGCGCCCCCATGCCCGTCGTCCCTGAATGGTCAGCGTTCCCGTCGATACTGACGTGTCCCCGCGTAGTGCCGGTGATACCGGTTACGATGCCCAGGGGAGCGCCCGCATCTTCGAGGCGTCCTCCCTGTTCGATGTGGAGCTCTATCCAGGTGTGCCACTCGCTCGCGTCGAGGCGTCCCGTGCCGCGAAATCCGGCCTCCTCCAGTGCCGTTCCGAGAGAGACGTTTCCGTCAGAGAGGTCCAGGGCGTCTTCGACCGATAATTCCCCAGCGGCGACGGAGGAGCCGAGAACGCCGTCAGCGAACCGCGTTCCCTCTTCGCCGGTGAACGAGACGACTTCCAGCGGGCGTTCGATGGCGACGCTGCTGTCCCGAACGGCACGGACCGCTTCGAGCGCGGCGTAGACGCCGAGGGGACCGTCGAAGATGCCACCCCTCGGCACGGAGTCGAGGTGGCTCCCCGCCACGACCGGTGCGGCGTTCGGGTCACACGTCGACGGCGTCCATCGGCCGGCGATATTGCCGACAGCGTCGATCTGAACGTCGAGACCGACTTCCGCCATCCGGTCGACCAGATACTCGCGGGCCTGCACATTAGCACCGTCTGCTGGGAGTGCAGTCCGGCCACGACCCGTGTCGGCTTCCACGCTCCCGAACTCACCGGTCCGCTCGATGTCCGTTTTGAGTGATTCGGCGTCGATGTCGATCGTAGTGTCCACTACGCCATCCCTCCCTGTGAGTCCCATGTCGGGACATCCCGGGCGAGGAACTCCCCGCGGGGGCCCCCGACGACGCCGGAGTCGTCAGCGATGCGCCGCCCCCTGAGGTACGTCTCGACGACTTTCCCGGTCACTTCCCGGCCCTCATATATCGAGTAATCCGCCAGGGAAGCGTTGTCCGCCGCCGATATCTCGTATGCCTCCGTCGGGTCGAACACGACGAAGTCGGCGTCTGCCCCGACGGCGAGCCGGCCCTTCTGTGGCAGGCCGAACGTCTCTGCAGGGTTCCTCGAAAGAACCCGAACAAGGAACGAATAGGGGAGTCCACGGCGGTTGACCGCCTCATCGTGAAACACCGGGAGTGCCGTCTGGAGGCTGTTCACGCCGAAGGGGCAGTCCCACCAGTTCTCGACTTCCTTCTCGGTCCGCGTTGACGCGACGTGGTCCGTCGACACGATATCGAGCGTGCCGCTCCGAAGCGATTCGAACATCGCCTCGATGTCATCCGCAGTACGGAGCGGTGGCGACTGCAGCGCCATCGTGCCCTGTTCCGCGTACGCGTCTTCGGTGAGCGTCGTGAAGTGCGGACACGTCTCACCGCGAACCAGCGTCCCGTCCTCGCGCGCTGACGCGAGTTCGTCTACAGCCGCCCGCGAGGTGGTGTGGATGCCGTAGTACTTGCAGTCAGTCTCAGTAACCAGTGAAACGGCATCTGACAGGGCCATCGCCTCCGCGTAGTCGGGACGTGTCTCCGGATACTCAGTCGGGTGTCCGCGACCGGTACGGCGCTGTTCGTCGGTCAGTGCCTGACAGACGGATTCGTCTTCGGTATGCAGGACCGCGACCGCATCGAGGTCAGAGAGCCGCTCGAAAGCCACTCGGAGGAACCCGTTGGAGACACCCACATCGTAGACGGTGAAGAACTTGAACGACGGAACGCCCGCCTCCACGACCGCCTCGAACTCATCGAAGACCGAGCGGTCCTCGGTGGTCACCGTCGCGTGCAGCCCGTAGTCGACGTATGCCCCCGATGCACTTTCGCGCTGGCGGTCAATAGCGTCAAGCAGCGACCCGCTATCAGCCCAAACCGACCCATTAGCGTCGTGTTCACGCTCGCCGGTCCACGTCTGCCACGCGAAATTGATGACGGAGGTAACGCCGCCGCGGGCCGCCGCCGCGGTCCCGCTCTCGTAGGTGTCGATGGAGTTGAACCCGTTAATATGGACGTGCGGGTCGACGACGCCCGGCAGGACCATGTTCCCTGCCACGTCTAGCGTCCGCTCCGCGTTGGGAAGGTGTCGCTCGTCACCGATAGCAACGATAGTTCCGTCCTCGACAGCGAATCCCGCGTCAACGGTTCCTTGCGCTGTGGCAAGCGTTCCGCCGACGACACGGAGATCAGCTACCATCGGACCCACTCCCGATAGGGGTCTGCTCACGGAGGCGGTCGAACCCGTCTGCCCCGTCTTCGTATGCGATACACCGCACGTCTCGGTCGTGTACGTCGTATTGTTCTGGATGTCTCATTGCACAGTCTTCGGTCGCGTGTGGACACCGCGGGTGGAGCCGACACCCCGAGGGCATGTTTCGCGCCCCGGGTACTTCGCCTTCCAGCGACTCGCTGTCCGGTTTGAGTGCCTCTTCTTGCTGGGACGTAACGGGGATAGACGACAGGAGCGACCGCGTGTAGGGGTGCCGGGGGTTTTCGAACAACCGGTCAGTCGGGCCCTGTTCCTGTATCTCCCCGAGATACATAACAGCTGTTTCGTCCGCGAAGTTCCGCACGAGCGAGAGGTCGTGCGTGATGAAGAGGTACGTGAGGTCGAACTCCGTCTGGATGTCCTCAAGCAGTGAGATAATTTTCGCTTGTACGCTCACGTCGAGCGCGCTGGTCGGTTCGTCGAGCAACAGCAGGGACGGTTCGACAGCCAGCGCGCGGGCGATATTCACGCGCTGTTTCTGGCCGCCACTCAGCTCGTGTGGGTACTTGTACAGATACTCGTCGTTGAGCCCGACCCGCTCCAGCATCTGTCGGACACGCTCTTCACGTTTCGAACTCGGGACCCCGGTAGCTTTCAGCGGGACCAGCAGCGACTTCCTGATCGTCCGACGCGGATTCAGACACGACGTCGGGTCCTGGAAGACGAGCTGGATCTCCGACCGCATCTCGGCCAGTTGCTGTCGGATCGGATTGGTGATGTCCTTTCCGTTGAATCGGATGAGACCATCAGTCGTCTCGTGGATGTCGATTATCGTCTTTGCGACCGTCGACTTGCCGCTTCCGGACTCCCCGATCAAGCCGAGCGTCTCGCCTTCGTCGATACTGAACGAGACCCCGTCGACCGCCTTCGCCGGCGGGTCAGACGAGAACAGCCCTTCGGCTGGGAAGTGCTTTTTCAGGTCCTGGACTTCAAGCACCGGCCCGCTCATCGGTCGCCCTCCGCTGGCTCCGGCGTCGGCCCGTGCTCTGACAGCCGCTGTTTCGTTTCCTGCAGCGTCGGCACTGGCCCCATGTCTCCGTCCGCGTGACGGACACAGGCGGATCTGGCCGCGTCGCCAAACGGAACGTCTGGCGGCTCACTGGACCGACAGCTCTCATCGGCGTACGGACAGCGCGGATGGAACCGACAGCCCAACGGCGGGTCCGTGTACTCCGGGACCGACCCGCCGATGCCACCGGCCATCGAGTCGCCGGACAGGCGAGGGATAGACGCGATCAACCCCTGCGTGTACGGATGGCGTGGCGCGTTGAAGATCTCCGCCGTCGGTGCACTTTCGGCAATGCGACCGCCGTACATGATGTAGATGCGGTCACTTAGCTGTCGCGCCACCCCGAGGTTGTGCGTAATCATCAGGATACTCATGTCCCGTTTTTCGATGAGGTCTTCGAGCAGGGAGAGGATTTCATCGTGAACGGTCACGTCCAGCGCGGACCCCGGCTCGTCAGCGATGAGCAGATCAGGTTCGTTCAGGAGCGCTTGGGCGATGATCGCCCGCTGTCGCATCCCGCCGGAAAGCTCCGACGGATAGCTGTCCATCACGGACTCCGGGTCGGGCATCCGGACCTCTTCGAGAAGCTCTATCACTCGCTCGCGGGCGGCTGACCGGTCCGTCGACGACAAGCGTCGCCGGAGATAGCCTAGGATCCCCGTCGTGCCTTCGCCGCCGAACTGTGCCGTGTCGGTGAGTTGCTCTCCGATAGTGAACACGGGGTTCAGGCTGGACAGTGGGTTCTGGAATATCACGCTGATCCGGTCCCCGTTCAGGTCTCGCCGTTCGTCGTCCGGGAGGTCGCGGAGGTCCTGTCCGTCGAACTCGACAGTCCCGGAAACGCGTGCTGGCGGCTCCTCGAGCAGGCCAGTGATGGCTTTGGTCGTCACGGACTTGCCACAACCGGTCTCACCGGCGATGGTAACGACTTCACCGTGGTCGACTGTCAGGTCAATCCCATCCACGACAGCCGCGTAGCCGTCGAAGCCCTCGAACCCGACCGAGAGGTCCCGGACAGCGAGCAGCGGCGATGGGGCGTCGGTCATTGCTCTACCTCCACGTCGAAGAGGTCACGCAGCCCGTCCCCGAGCATGTTGAACCCCATCACGAGGACGAATATCGCAAGGCCCGGGAAGATGCTGATCCACCACTCGGCGGGCAGATACTGGGTGCCGTCCGCGACCATCGTCCCGAGTCCCGGTCTCGGGGGCTGGACACCGAGCCCGATGAACGACAGCGATGCGCCCGTCAGGACGACGATACCGGCGTCTAACGTCGCTTTGACCAGCAGCGGCGAGAGGCAGTTCGGCAGGAGTTCCCGGAAGAGAATGTGCGTCCTGCTCGCGCCAGCCAGTTCTGCGGCCTGCACGTACTCTTCGGACGACAGACTCGCGGCCAGTCCGCGGGCCAGTCGCGCGTACCACGTCCACCAGAGCGACGCGATGGCGAACATCGCGATCTCCAGGGTCGGTTCGAAGGCAGACGCGATGGCGAGTGCCAGTACGAGGGGTGGGAGCGCCAGGAACGTGTCCGTGATCCGCATGATGATCGTATCGACCCAGCCGCCGGCGTAGCCGGCAACCAGCCCCAGCATCACGCCGACTGGGACGCCGAGTCCCAGCACCACAGCGACCAGTAACAGGGCGATGCGGTAGCCGAAAATAACGCGGGTGAGGATATCTCGCCCCGCGCTGTCCGTTCCGAAGGGATGGTCGAGGCTCGGCGGTTGGTAGGCGTTCCCGAAGTCGGTGAACGACCCCACTTGTTCGGGGTACGGGGCGATGTACGGCGCGAACACGGCCGCGAGTGCGATAGTAACAACTATCGCGAGCCCGATGACGCTCATCGGCTGGTTTACGAACCGGCGATACGAACGATACCACAGTTCGCGACGTGCCGGCGACACGAATCGGTCGAGCCCGGACGTATCGAATGAGAGGGTGTCGATGCTCATGCACTGTCACCTGCTAGACCGATCCGCGGGTCGATGTAGCTCGTCAGCAGGTCGACGACGAAGTTCACTGAGACGAACACGACGCCGACCAACATCGTCACGCCGACGACGGCGTTGATGTCCGAAGTCAGGACGGACTGGACGCCGTATTTCGCCAGGCCGGGCCAGGAGTAGACGATTTCGATAATGAACGCGCCGCTAAGCAGCCACGCGTACTGGAGCCCGAGGATGGTCAGCGTCGGCACGAACGCGTTTTTCAGCGTGTACTTGTCCGTGACCATCCACCTCGGTAAGCCGTAGCCACGCATCGCCTCGATGTAGTCCTGGCCTTCGACGTCGATCATACTCGAGCGCGTGATCCGGATTATCTGCCCCATCCCGCTAAACGACAGCGCAAGCGCCGGCAACAGGATATGCGTCCATGCGTCGACGTGAGCCGCAACCGATCCCGACAGAAGGGTATCGACGAGCATGAAGCCCGTCGTTCGGACCACCTCGCCGCTGTACGCCGAGGAGAGTCGCCCCGTGATCGGGAACCAGTTGAGAAAGTACCCGAACACGAGCTGGAAGACGATGCCGACGAAGAAGCTCGGGACGCTCACCGTCGAGAAGGCGAAGAACCGGGTCGCGTTGTCGAGTATCCCGCCGTGGTGTTTCGCGGCGACGATGCCCAGCGGAATACCGAACACAACCATGAACGTGAACGCGAGCGTGATGAGTTCGAGCGTCGCGGGGAACTTCGTTACCAGATCGTACGCGACGGAGTTCTTCGTCTGGAGGCTCTGGCCCAGGTCGCCGACGAAGAGCTTGCGCATGTACTCGACGTACTGGAGCGGGAGCGGTTTGTTGAGTCCCATCTCCGCAGCGAGTTCCGCGACCTGCTCCTCGCTGGCCATCGCTCCAAGTGCCATCCGAGCTGGGTTCCCCGGTAGAACCCGCGAAATGACGAATATGAGCACTGACAGCCCGAGGAGGCTGACGGCCATTCCTGAGAGCCGACGCAATATCTGGCCTATGCGCGGCATTACACTTGGTGGAGGTTACGGAACGTATACTCGAAGCCCTGTGCGGGACGAAGCGTGAGCCCCTCAACGTCGTTTTGGAAGCCGATCGTCTTCACCGTGTGATACAGGTGCATGTCACAGTGCAGGTCCGCGAGCTTGCTCTGGAGCTCTTTGTATATCTCAACACGGGCCTGTCGATCAGGGGTCTGTCGCGCTTCGTCGATGAGGCTATCGACTTCGGCGTTGTCGAGATGTTCCATGCTCATCCACGTGTTCGCCGCGTCGGAGTGGAACTGGTTGTAGAACATCGAGTCCGGCGACGGGTACGTCGGAACGTAGAACACCTGACTCGTGTGTGGCGTGTCTTCTACCGTGGTGGCCATCTCCGTGATGGTCCCCCACGTCTGGGGGTTCAGTTCGACGTTGATCCCGATATCCGCCATGTTGTCCTTGAACAGCAGTGCGATGCGCTCCTGGAAGGAATACGAGGACGTGAACGTGTTCGTGATGGTGAGTTCACCTTCCGAATAGCCGGCATCGGCCAGGATCTGGCGCGCTCGCTCCGGATCGTAGGACGGCTGCATCACATCGCTCTTGTGTGCCCCCCACGTTGGCGGCAGCGGTCCCTGGGCTTTTTTCATATCCGGACGGATCTCATTGACGACCTGTTCGTAATCGAAGCCCCAGGCCATCGCCTCGCGAACTGCAGGGTCGTCAGTCGGTGCTTTTTGCGTGTTTATCTTGTTGTATAGCAGCCCGAACGTCGGGATCTTCTCGACCCGTGCGTTCTCCATCTGGTCGATAGCACTGTAGGTCTGGGAGTTCTGGTACTGCCCGGTCATATCCAGTTCCCCGTTTTTCATCAGCGTTTGCACAGTGGAGTTTTCGGTGATGATGCGGACCTCGATGGTGTCGAACGATCCGTCAGGGAACTGCTTGAAGTAGTCGTCGTACTTCGCGAACGTAATCGAGTTACCGCGGGAGAACTCGGACAGTTGGTATGCACCGGACCCGGCATCGTTGTTGTTGATATACGTCTGCCCGTAGTCACCACGCTCACCGTAGTCGCCGTCTTCGAGATTGTCCATGATCCTGTCCTTATCCACGATGAATACTAGGACCATGATGGGGAGGAACGGCGCGTAAGACCGATTAAGTTCGAAGGACACGGTCTGCTCGTCCTCGACAACGATGTTCTCCGTGTCGAGAACGCCGCTCAGTAGCGATGCGTACCCCTGGTTGAGGTCGAGGAACCGTTCGGTCGTGAATTTCACGTCTTCTGCCGTAACCGGATTCCCGCTGTGGAACGTTGCGTCGTCCCGTAGCGTGAACGTGTACGTCTTGCTGTCGTCCGAAACCGACCACTCCGACGCGAGATTCGGTTGGATCTCTCCGTCGCTATCAGGGAATACGAGCGGGTCATAGAGGTTCACGAGCGCCATCGCTTGCACGTAGTCGGTTCCCTTCGCTGGGTCGATGGTACCGAGCCGTTGCGAAATGTTCGCCGTGAGCGTCGAGCCGTCGCCGTTACTGTCCGTCTGTGCTCCACTGTCTCCGGTTGACGTGCCTTCTTCAGTCGAATCCGATCCGGAGCCCCCTGCACAGCCGGCTAGCCCAGCGGCACCAGCCGAACCGAGTGCAGCGAGAAACTGGCGGCGCGACCCCGCTGATACGAGGTCCGACGCCGTAATCTCGCCCGTGATACCCTGGTCGCTGGTACCGTCATCGCCAGTCATTCGTGGGCTCCGTGGAAGCGAACATGCTCTTCGGTACTGTGCAGTACTAGCTGCGTAATCTGGGCATACAGTCTCATTTTCGCGTCGATAAAGTAGATTCGCCACTTATCTAAAAGCTTTACCCTACATACGTCATAACTACCTCAGGAAGACAAAGGTAAGAGTATTCCTTAATCGCGTCACCAAGTCCTTAAATTTCTGAACCGATACCGTCGATTCAAGATACACGAACACACATTTCGAAGTCAGGATACGCTTTGTCCACTAGATTGCGAATAAATCTTTAGAACCAACTGATTACTCTCATATACGCAAATGCATGAGGGATATTTCCGAAGATTGTTCAACATATCCGAACATATAAGTCGGTACGGTGTAAAGGCGGTAATATGCCTCCAACCGGTGGTGACGACGGGCCTCGGACGTTGCAGACCGTCTCGATATCTTCTGCGGTGCTGACGACACTCAAAGAGTTAGATGGGGCTGGCGTAACAGAACTCGCGACTGAACTCGATATCTCGAAAAGCACCGCTCACATCCATTTGACGACGCTGGTTGAGAATGGACTCGTGGTAAAGCGTGACAGCAGATACGAACTCGCACTCAAACTGTTCGCGGTCGGCGAATACGTCCGTAGCCAGAACCCATTGTATCGACATGGAAAAGCCCAGGTGGACGAACTTGCGGATAAAACGGGCCAATACGTCCACATCGTCACCGAGGAGAACGGCCGTGCTATCAACCTCTATCAGGTGAAAGGCGATACGAGCGTAAGCGGGGAGTACCAGACGACAAAACCCCAGCAACGAGACCACTTGCACTACACCGCCTCTGGGAAAGCGATACTTGCCTATCTCCCTGAGCAGCGTGTTACTGAAATCATTGATCGTCACGGCTTACCAGAACGAACAGCGAATACCGTAACCGACCCGGAAACGTTGTTTGAAGAGTTAGAGGAGATCCGTCAACGCGGGTATGCGTACAACGACGAAGAAGAGATCGAGGGATTCCGTGCGATAGGTGCACCGATCCAAACACCCACTGGCGACGTACTGGGTTCCTTGAGCGTTTCCGGACCCGCAAGCGTTCTACAGGGCAACCGGTTCGAAGAGACTCTCCCAGAACAGGTCGTCAACTCGGCCAACGTTATCGAAGTGAACATCAACATGAGTAGTCGGTCATGATTCTCCCAATCACGTTCGAACATATTGAACGCTACATCGACTCCCGAGTGGGCTGGTTTCAGTAGACCCCCGTTCCATCCTCTCGGGAATGGTATGCGTTAAATATAACATCTGTACATTTGTTAGATTGTCGGATAGCGACAAATACTTCTCCTATAGGTTCTGTTCTAATTGAATACCTCCATTTGAACCTGTATTTATTCATATACTATTATATATTCATATTCAAGCCGATTTTGGCAGAACTTTCGTTTAATCTGATCGCAGAAAGACCATAAAGACTTATTTTGACACTATCTGTGGCCATTAGGTACTGTTCTCACCCTAAAACTCACTCAATACACATATATAACTCTAAGAGGGGGCTAACTGGCGAACAGACGCCGCTCTGCGCGTTCGTGATCGGCGGCGAGTACGTCTACCAGCGGGGCGAACGGCGTCATTTCATTTATCCCTCGATCCGCACTCTCATCGACTGCGGCTGTCATCACTGGCTGGAGGTCGTTGAGGATCCGTTGGGCATCCGTGTGACCCAGAGAGAGGAGCCGCTGGGCTGCGCCCAGCAACCCGGTGACGAACCCGTGACAGCACAGCAGGCAGGCCTCACGGACAGCCACACCGGCCAGCCCTGTCGCAACGCCGAGGACGACGGCGTAGTTCCCGGGTGCCCCGTCGGCGTCGACGCGCTCTGCGTAGCGGTCCAGCAGCGGCTCGTCACGCAGTTCGGTCTGGAGCGAGAGCAACCGGTCGCCGGACTGCTGGGCGCTCTCGCGGAACTCCGCGGCCAGCGTCACAGCCGAAAGCCGCCGGTCGGCCCGGCAGATCGCGTCGAGATTCCCGTCGATAGCGGCGGCGTGTGCGGCCCGGAGCGCGACGAGTTCGCCGGGACCGACTTGCCGGCGGAGGTACGTAGACAGTAGCGCTTCGAGGTCCGCCGCGCCCTCGACCCGGTCGTCCTGAATGAACTGTTCCAGCCCGTAGGAGACGGTGTAGGTTCCGACTGGGAGGAAGGAATCTGCCAGTCGGAAGGATTCCAGTGTCGCGGGGTCGCTCATTGGTCGCCTCCATCGATAGTCCGGACGCCGTGGTCGTGGGCGTGGCCATCGCCGCCGTGACTGTGGCCGCCGTCATGCGTGTGGTCGCCATCGCTGTGGGTGTGGTCAACCCCGCCGTCGTCGAACGTCGTCGGTGGCACGTGCTCGTACCGGGTCGGTACGTCCGCGGGGAGCAGTTCGGTGACCGCCGTCTCCATCCGTTCCTTCGAGTCGGTCACGGGAAACAGCGCCTCTCGCTCGCGGACCGCGAGATTCCAATGCTTGTTCCCGACTGCGTGACCGAGTTCCAGCGCCGCGGTCGGTGACACATCGCTGTCGGCGAAATCCAGCACGAGGGCCTCGATTGCGGCGAGTTCGACGACGACGAGGGTCCCGTCCTCGGCTTCCAGCACGTCGCCGTCCGCGAGGTCGCGGGCGACCACGATACCGAGGTCCCTGCCGTCTGTCGTTTCAGTCCGGACCCGCGAGCGCTGGCGGTCGGTGTCCGAGAGTACGACAGTGGTGAAGTCTGACGCGCCGAGATTCTCGGCGACAGTGCCGTCATCACGGTGGCCGAGGTAGGTGTCCGCGACCAGCATCAGTACTTCCTCCCGGACGGCGCGGGTGCGTCCAGCAGTTCCTGTCTAGCGTGGTCCCAGGCCGCGTGGAGCGTCGCCTGCACGGTCTCGGCCCGGTCGCCGAGAGCACGGACCGCGACGCCGGCCTCGTTCGGCAAGGCTGTCGCGCCGGCCCGGGCCTTGCCGTCGGTGACGACTGCGTGGAGCGCGTCGCTCAGGTCTGATTCGTCGTGGTCCGGTGCGAGAACGAACGCTGTCCCGTAGACGGTGAACTCGCCGAGAACGCCGGGTGCAGTGGGGTCCCCGTCCGCGGGCGTCAGATGCGTCGCGTCCTCGAACAGGAGCCCGTCGGAGCCAGTCCCGCGGACGCGGGAAAGGTACCGCTCGAACTCGAAGCGCTCACCCCGAGCGAGCCGTCCGGGGACAACTACGTCGCTGACAACTGCCGTTGCGCCGGGGGCCAAGTCGACCGTGAGTTCCTGCAGATACCTGGAATCGGCGTGGAGAATCGTCGGCTCGGGAACGTAATCCAGGTGGCCGCCAGCGCCAACGCTGAGTGTCGTGTCGGCGGCGGCGTAGTTACACGTCATCGACTGGACCTTCGTCGAGCTCTGAGTCGAGACGTGTGCGATGGCCTCGTCCCCGACCGTTATCGACACGTCGTGGCGGTCGCCCTGGGCGACGCCGCCGGTCGGTGACTGGATGAAAACGGTGTCGGCGTCGGGATGCGGGTCGTGGCCCAGCGTTCCCGAGATGTGGAACGGGACCGTCGCGTAGTCGTGCACCAGGGTCGTCCCGTCGGCCGCCCGCTCGAATGTCAGTTCGAGCACGCCGTCTTTCCCCGGCGACCCCACGGCGGCCTGTGGCACGGCCTCGGTCGCATACCCCTCGAACGCGGGATGGGGCGCGTCGGCTGCCATCAGGCGAACAACACCCCTTCGCGGACGTGTGTCAGCACCTCGTCGATGCCCGTTTCGTCTTTGCAGTTGGTGAAGACGACCGGTCCGTCCCGGACCTCGTCGGCGTCCCGCTCCATCACGTCGAGGTCGACGCCGACGTGCGGGGCGAGATCGGTCTTATTGATGACGAGCAGGTCACAGTCGACGACGCCGGGGCCGCGCTTGCGGGGGATATCCTCCCCCTCCGCGACCGAGATGACGTACAGCGAGTAGTCCGCGAGCTCGGGGTTGAACGTCGCCGCGAGGTTGTCGCCGCCGCTCTCGACTAGGACCAGGTCAAGTTCCGGATGCTCAGCGAGGAACGAATCGATCTGCTGGAGGTTCATCGACGGATCCTCGCGGATGCCCGTATGCGGGCACGCGCCGGTCTCGACGCCGGCCACGAGGTCCTCGGGGACGACCCCAGCGAACCGTTCACGGAGCACGTCGGCGTCTTCCTGGGTGAGGATGTCGTTGGCGATGACGCCCACGTCAAGTCCCTGGTCACGCAGCTCGGGGACGAGCGCGGTCAGCAGTGAGGTCTTTCCGGAGCCGACCGGGCCGCCGATGCCGACCGTCGCCACGTCGCGGTGTGTCAGACTCATTCGTCCGTGTCCTTGTCTCCGCCATCAGTCGTCGCTTCCTCGGCCTCGCTGTCGGCGCTTCCGACGCTGTCGGACCGGATCGGGTCGTGGACCGTCACCAGTTTCGTCCCGTCGGGGAAGACGGGTTCGACTTGGATCATGTCGATCATCTCCGGGACGCCGTCCATCACGTCCTCGCGGCCGAGCAGCTTCGACGCGCCGGATCGGATCTCGGCGACGGACTGGCCGTCCCGGCCGCGTTCGATGCACCAGTCGCTGATGTAGGCGACGGCTTCGGGGTGGTTCAGCGGGACGCCGCGTTCCTTGCGGCGTCGCGCGACCTCTGCGGCGGTAAAGACCGTGAGTCGTTCCTGTTCTTTGGCTGTGAGTTTCATAGCAGATACCGCTGTGCGAGTGGGAGTTCGGAGGACGGTTCGCAGGTGACGTGGTCGCCGTCGACCCGGACCTCGAACGTCTCCGGGTCGACTTCGATGTCGTCGGGGCAGTAGCTGTTGTACACCATATCGCTCTTGCCGGGGGTGCGCGCGCCCTCGATGGGAACGACGCGGGAATCGAGGCCGTATTCCTCGCCGACGTTGGCTTCGGCGGCCGCCGGAGAGACGAACGAAAGCGAGAGGGCGTGCTTGGCCTTGCCGACAGCACCGGCACGTTCGCGCTGGAGAATCGGCTCGCAGGTCATCAGCGAGCCGTTCGCTTCGCCCATCTCGGAGTGGACCGGGAAGCCGCCCTTGAACGTCATCGCCGGCTTGACCCCAAAGAAGGCGGGGTCCCACAGGCAGATGTCGGCGAGCTTGCCGGGTTCGAGCGTCCCAACGTACTCGTCGATACCTGCCGAGATCGCGGGGTTGACAGTGTACTTCGCGATGTAGCGCTTGATGCGGTGGTTGTCCGCGCCGGTCCCCTCGTCCTCGGGGAGCGGGCCGCGCTGGGACTTCATCTTCGAGGCCGTCTGCCACGTCCGCGGGATGACTTCGGCCATCCGGCCCATCGCCTGTGAATCGGAGGTCATCATCGAGATCGCGCCCATGTCGTGAAGCACGTCCTCGGCGGCGATGGTCTCCGCGCGAACGCGGGACTCCGCGAAGGCCACGTCCTCCGGCACGTCTGGGTTGAGGTGGTGACACACCATCACCATGTCCAGGTGTTCGTCGAACGTGTTGTCGGTGTACGGCATCGACGGGTTCGTCGACGACGGGAGCATGTTCGGCTCGCCGACCATCTCCATGATGTCCGGCGCGTGGCCGCCGCCCGCGCCCTCGATGTGGAACAGGTGCATGGTTCGGCCGTCGACGGCACCGAAGGTGTTCTCGACGAAGCCGGCCTCGTTCAGTGTGTCCGTGTGCATACACACCTGCACGTCCTCGTCTTCAGCAACATCGAGGCAGGTGTCGATGGTCTCGGGCGTCGACCCCCAGTCCTCGTGGAGTTTCAGCCCGCAAGCACCGGCCTCCACCTGTTCGCGGAGCGGGCCGGGGTCTGAAGCGTTGCCCTTCCCGTAGAAACCGACGTTGACCGGCCATTCCTCGGCCGCCTGGAGGAACCGTTTGATGTTCTCCGGGCCGGTCGTGGTCGTCGTCGCGCCGCCGCCGTACCCGCCGCCGAGCATCGTCGTGATGCCGCCCGACAGCGCGTGTTCGTGAAGCTGTGCGGAGTTGAAGTGGATGTGGATGTCGAGGCCCCCGGCCGTCGCAATCTTCCCTTCGGCGGGGTAGACGTCCGTCGATGGACCCACGACCATGTCGACGCCGTCCATCGTGTCGGGATTCCCGGCCTTCCCGATGCCAGCGATTTCGCCGTTCCGAATACCGATGTCGGCGGCGACGATACCGAGTATCGGGTCGATGATCGTCGCGTTCGTCAGCACCCAGTCGAGTGCGCCCTCCGCCTGTGTGACGCCGGGAGCCATCCCCAGCCCGTCCCGGAGCGTCTTCCCGCCGCCGAAGACGGCCTCATCACCGTGGGTCCGGAGGTCCTCTTCGACATCGGCGAACAGCTCCGTGTCACCCAACCGTATCGTATCGCCCGTCGTCGGCCCGTACAGCTCGGCGTAGTTCTCGTGGTCGATGTCTCGTGTCATTGGTCGGACTCCGCGTCGCTGTCCGCTACTTCCTCGCCGGTATCGCCGAACCCGGCCGCACGCATCCGCTCGACGGCGTCGCTCGTCTCGCCGTCGACGCTCCCGTTGACCAGTCCGTTCATCCCGTGGGCGCGGCGCTTGCCGCCGATCTCGACGAGTTCGACCGTCTGCTCGTCGCCGGGCTCGAACCGGACGGCCGTCCCGGCGGGGATGTTCAGCCGCATCCCCATGGCCGCCTCGCGGTCGAACTCCAGGGCCGCGTTGGCCTCGAAGAAGTGGAAGTGTGACCCGACCTGGGACGGCCGGTCGCCGGTGTTGCCGACCGTCACTTCGGTCGTCTCCCGACCCTCGTTCAGTGTGACAGTTCCCTCGCCCGGGATGACCTCACCGGGCACGAGTCCGTCGCTCATTGCACCACCGTCCAGAGTATTTCTGACTGTTCGTCTACCATCTGCCCCTCTCTTTGAATACACATACTAAAATGGTTGCTCTCTGCGCAAGTGACGCCTCTATATCGGAAATCGGATTAAATGCTAAAATTATGGTCGTATATAAAGGGTTCCGACTATCGAATCGTCCGACTTCTCGGGGTTAACGCGACTCACGTCCAGTCTGTCGGCAGTGCCGACGGTGCGTGGCACCTGTGGCGCGGGCGAGAATACGACGGCCGATCTGCGGTCAGAGAGCGCAAAACTCGCCGATAGCTGCGAGACGGACCGTTGCGACGGAAAGATACCAGGATTCTCTATTTTTGCCGTATTGACTAGCAGCATCCCAAAATTACTGAATAATCCAAATTTCAACTCTGGTCCTAGTGGTTTCACTTTCTATTCGTCATATCCTTTGACGACCTTATACTCTCCAGACTGTGTGAAGGACAATATAAGATAAGAGTGGTAAACCTTATTTTCCCCCTCCCAGACGGCAACACTGTGAGCGAAATCATGGACGAACGTTCGGATATCACGAGAAAAGAACGAGAGATAGTCAACGAATGCGAGTATACCGGCACTAACAACAATCCGGAACTGGCGGTGGAAGCATGAGTCGGTCGCCCATCAGCCGGCGGCAGTTCCTCGGGGCGAGTGGGGCTGCACTCGTCACTGGCCTCGCCGGCTGTTCGGCCGGTGAGGGCGGGACCTCGACGGACACCGCGAGCAGTACCGAGACGCTCAAGATCGGCGTCCTCGAGGACCAGTCCGGAAACTTCGCTCTCGTCGGCGACCCGAAAGCGAAGGCGTCGATGCTCGCTATCGAAGAGATCAACGCTAACGGCGGCATCGACGGGATGCAGATCGAGACGTTCCAGCGTGACCCACAGTCGGACAACCAGCGCTACCAGGAACTCACCCGGACGGCGATCAACGAGGAGAACGTCGACGCGCTGTGGGCCGGCTACTCTTCGGCAACTCGGGAGGCCATCCGTCCGATAATCGACCGCAACGAACAGCTGTACTTCTATACCACCCAGTACGAGGGCGGTGTCTGTGACGAGTTCACCTTCGCGGTCGGCCCGACCGCCCGCCAGCAACTCGGTATCGTCCTCCCGTATCTGGTCGAGGAGTTCGGGCCTGACATCTACACCATCGCGGCCGACTACAACTTCGGCCAGCTCTCGGCCGACTGGGTGAAGGTGCTGGCAAACGAGAACGACGCGAACGTCCTGGGCGAGGAGTTCATCCCGCTCAGCGAGTCCTCTTTTGGTTCGACGATCAACCGGATTCAGGAGGAAGACCCGGACTTCGTCATGTCGATGCTCGTCGGCGCGAACCACACGTCGTTCTACGAGCAGAAGGCCTCGGCAGGTCTCGACGTGCCGATCGGCACCTCGACGGCAATGGCACAGGGGTACGAACACCGACGGCTCGACGCCCCAGCGATGGCCAACATCTACGCGGGCGTCAACTACATGGAGGAAGTCCCGACCGACAGCAACACGCGTGACGGCGGCTTCGTCGACCGGTACTTCGAGATGTACCCCGACGCGCCCTACCTCAACGAGGAGGCCGAGACCAACTACTTCTCGACGTACATGTACAAGAAAGCCGTCGAGCAGGCCGGCACCACCGAACAGCCGGAAGTCATCGACGCTCTAGAGTCGGGGATCGAACTCGGCACGGAAGAGGCACCTGAAGCCCCAGAGGGCGAGACGATAAGCCTCGACGGCGCGACCCACCACGTCGACCACCACATGTGGATCATGCGCGCAGACGAGGAGCACAACGTCGAAGCCGTCGAGAACCGACAGATCCCCGAGACGTTCCTCTCGGAGACGGCCGGCTGTAACCTCCCCGAGAACCCGGAGCAGACCCAGTACACCCCGGTCGACTACTACGAGGAGGCCGAGTAGGGATGGTAAACGGCATCAACCTCGCGTTACAGTTCCTCGACAGCTTCGCGTTCATCGTGCTCGCTGCGGCGGGGTTGGCCATCATCTTCGGGATCATGGGCGTCATCAATCTGGCACACGGGGAGTTCATCCTCATCGGTGCGTACACGTCAACGCTGGCTGTGACCACGTTCGGGATTCCGCTCGTCGTGGCAATGGCCCTTGGCGGCGTCGTCACTGGCCTCTTCGGGATTCTGACCGAGCGGGTTATCATCTCCGGAGCGTGGCCCAACTACGTTAGCCAGCGGACGCTCGGCCGTGACATCATCCAGCCGCTGTACGACCGATTGGCCGATTCGATGGTCGCCACGTTCGGGCTCAGCCTGATACTGACTCAGGGAGCTCGGATCCGCTTTGGGAACTCTATCGACCAGATATCTACGCCGTTCGGTGCGATCTCGTACGGTTCGTTCTCCTACTCGACGTACCGGATCGTGTTGGCCGGCATCAGCATCGGGCTGCTGGTGGCCACCTACTACCTGTTCACCCGGACCGAGTTCGGCATGCGCGCCCGGGCGACGATACAGGACAAGGAAACCGCACAGGCGATGGGGGTCAACACCGACCGCATGTACATGCTCACGTTCGGTATCGGATCGGCGCTGGCCGGGCTGACTGGCGCGCTGTTCGCGCCCGTCGTCTCGATGCAGCCGTCTCTGGGCGACCAGTTCCTCGTCGAGGCGTTCGTCGCCGTCGTCGTGGGCGGCCCGAGTGTCGTGCTCGGGACCGCGCTCTCGGGCGGCGTCCTCGGGGCGATTCTGGCCACGTTCACGAACCTCTACGGGACGTTCATCGGCCGCATCGCGCTGCTGGTCGCCGCGCTGATCGCGCTCAGATTCCTCCCCGAAGGGATCACCGGCTTCCTCGAACAAGTACGGAAACGCAGACAGGAGAGCGAATAAATGTCGACAAACAGCGCAAACGGCGAGGCGAACAGGTCGCTCCCGGGCCGGCTCCGCAGCCGGTTCGAGGGGCCCAACACCATCGGGGAGTCGCGCGGGTTCTGGGTCGGCTTCCTGGTCGCCGTCGCCGCCCTGGCCGTCTACCCGGTGTTCGGCGACGGCTCGCAGCTGTCGCTGTTCATGGTGCTGGCGCTATTGGGGCTTTCGCTGTCGGTCGTCTGGGGCTACTCGGGCGTGCTGAGCTTCGGCCAGGTCGTGTTCTTCGGGATCGGGGCCTACACGTTCGGCGTCGTCTCGATCAACTTCGCGACCCCGGGCGGTATCACCGGCGCTGTCATCGCCGGAATCCTCATGGGAGGGCTTAGCGCGGCGATACTGGGCTACTTTATGTTCTATGGTGGGGTGCGTGACGTCTACGTCACCATCATCACGCTCGTCTCGACGATCGTGCTCCACACGTTCATGGCCCAGACCGCCGGGTCCGAGTGGGCCATCGGCGAGGCGGCCCTCGGTGGGTTCAACGGGATGCCGGACATCCCGCTGCTGACGCTGGGCATCGAAGGAGCCTCCTACCAATTCATCTACAACCCGTTCCCGATGCGGATCATCGGTATCGGAGCGTTCGAAATCAGCCCGTTCTACTACCTCGTCCTCCTCCTGCTGGTCGGAACGTACCTCGGACTGCGAGCCCTCGTGAACTCCGATTACGGCCGCGTGATGGTCGCTGTCCGCGAAGACGAGGACCGCACCGAGATGTTCGGCTACAACGTGACCCGCGTCAAGTTCGTCGTGTTCACGCTCGGAGGTGCGCTGGCGGGTCTGTCCGGCGTCCTGTACGCCGCGCGGAACGTCTACATCGACCCGACCGTGTTCTCGCTGCTGTTCGCGACGCTGCCGGTCATCTGGGTGAGCATCGGCGGCCGAAAGAGCCTGCTCGGAGCCATCATCGCCACGCTCGCCGTCGAATACCTCCGTATCTCGATGGCTGGAGAGCTGGCGCTGGTCCTGCTTGGGACCCTGTTGCTGGTGACGATTCTGGTGCTCCCCGGCGGGTTCGTCCCGTGGGTCCACCAGCGGATCGTCGACGCCCGGATCGGCCCGGGCAGCCCCAGCGGATCTGACGCACCGGACGCGTCGAGAGAGGTGAGTGACTAATGAGTGATACTGAAACCGAATCCGACATCGACCCGCTTGGGCCGAATGTCCGACAGACCGCGGCGGAACTGGCAACGGGTGATCGAACGGAGACGCTGCTGCAGACCGACGGTCTCGTCAAGCAGTTCGGCGGGTTCACCGCCACCGACGAGGTGGACTTCTCGGTCGCCGAGGGGGAACTGCGCTGTCTCATCGGCCCCAACGGCGCTGGCAAGTCGACGCTGTTGAACCTGATTACGGGGACCTACGACGTAACCGACGGGAGCATCTACTACAACGGCCACGAAATCACCGATCTCGACCCACACGAACGGGTCTCGCGCGGTATCAGTATGAAGTTCCAGGTCCCGTCCGTGTACGGCGACCTGAGCGTCAGAGAGAACGTCAGGCTCCCCGTCCAGCAGTTCGCCGACGGGGCGGAGCGACGCCGGCTGGTCGCCGAGGCCATCGAGGCTGCGGGGCTCACTGGCTACGAGGACGTTGACGCCAGCCAGCTCTCACACGGGCAGCAACAGCAACTGGAGATCGGGATGGCCGCCGCGCTCGAACCCGATTTACTCTTGCTGGACGAGCCGGTTGCCGGCCTCGACGTGGCCGAGCGCGAGGCCATCGCCGAGCGGATCACGCGGCTCAACGAGGAGCAAGGGATCGCCTTCGTCGTCATCGAACACGACACCGACTTCGTCGCGAGCATCGCCGACGAAGTGACTGTCCTGCACAACGGCGAGGTGTTCCGCGAGGGGCCGATCGAGGAGATAGAGTCGGACCCGGCGGTCCAGCGGATCTATCTGGGGGGTGAGTCGTGATGCTCGAACTCGACGGTGTCACCGCCGCCTACGACACGACGCCGATACTTCGGGACGTGGACCTCTCCGTCGAGGAGGGTGAAATCGTCGGCGTGATGGGGAAAAACGGTGTCGGCAAGACGACGCTGCTAAAGACCGTGATGGGGCTGTTAGAACCAAGCGAGGGAACCATCACCTACGACGGTACCGACGTGACGACCGCCTCGGCCGACGAGCGTGCCCGGGCAGGCATCGGCTACATCCCACAGGGCCGTGATGTCTTCCCCAAACTCACCGTCGAGCAGAATATCAAGATGGGCGAGACAATCCGGTCGGACAGCGACGAGACACTGTACGATCAGATATACGACTACTTCCCGGTGCTTCAGGAGCGGGCCAGCCAGGAGGCCGGCACGCTCTCGGGCGGACAACAGCAGATGCTCGCTATCGGCCGGGCGCTGGTCTCGAACCCAGATCTGCTCCTCCTCGACGAACCGAGTGAGGGTATCCAGCCCTCTATCGTCGACCAGATCAGTCAGGATATGCAAACAATCAACGACGACCTCGGGACGACGATCCTGTTCGTGGAGCAAAACCTCGGCGTCATCCGCGAGATGGCCGACCGCTGTTACGCGATGGAACGCGGCACGGTCGTCGACGAGCTCGGCCCGTCGACGATTGCCGACGAGGACGCGATTGCGGAGTACCTCGCGGTCTGAAGGGGACTGCTGTCGCTGTTTCCCGCGACGGGTTTCCGACTCCCGAGGGTCGAACGAGGTAACAGCCTGCATACAGCTAGGGCCGTCGGCCCGCTGATTCCTCCATAATCAAGTGCAAGGGATCGAATCAACACAGTCTTGAGTAGCCACTGAACAGACCTGTACACGAATGTCCGCTCGTGACACATGGCTATCGAACCTCGGCTTCGTGCTCGCCGCCGTCGGCGGTGCGGCGGGCCTCGGGAACATCTGGCGGTTCCCGTGGCTGACCGCCGGAAACGGTGGGAGCGCGTTCCTCATCGTCTACCTGCTCGTTGTCGTCGGCATCGGCGTCCCGGGACTGCTTGCTGAGTTCGTCCTCGGACGCTGCGGCCGGCAGACGCCAACCGCGGCGCTTCGCTCGCTTACTGGCTCCCGCTGGGGGTCGTGGCTGGGCGCGTTCAACGTTTTCACGACGCTTGTCATCCTCTCGTTTTACTCCGTTGTGGGCGGGTGGATCCTCCGCTACACGCTGGTCTCGCCGGTCGGGGCGTATTTCGGTCAGCCCCAGCAGTACTTCGGGGCGGTCAGCTTCGGCATCGACGCCGTCGCCTTTCACCTGCTGTTTCTCGGCATCGTCGCCGGCATCGTCTTTTTCGGCGTGAGCCGCGGCATCGAACGCGTCTCGAAGGTGATGCTCCCGGGTGTCGTGATAATCCTTCTCGGCCTCGCGATATGGACGGCCACCCAGCCCGGCACGGCCGCCGGCTACGTGTTCTATCTCAGTTTCGACGCCGACTACCTCGCCGCCAACTTCCTGAGCGTTATCGGCCCGGCGGCGGGCCAAGCGCTGTTCACGCTCTCACTCGGCGCTGGGGTCATGCTGACATACGCTTCGTATCTCGACGACAACGCATTCCTGCCACGGGATACGCTGGTCATCGCGGTCTCGAACACGTTCATCGGCGTCCTCGCCGGGCTGGTCGTCATTCCGCTGCTGTTTTCCCAGGGTGTCGACCCCGGACAGGGCGGCCCGGGCGCGCTGTTCGTCGCGCTCGCGACGGCGTTTGCGACGCTTCCGGGCGGCTCCCTCGTCGCGACGGCGTTTTTCGCGACCGTCTTGATGGCTGCGGTGACCAGCGGCATCAGCCTGCTCGAAACGCCGGTCGCCACGCTCGTCGACAGTTTCGGCGTCCCGCGACGCCGTGCGACGGTGCTGGTCTCGGTTCTGCTTGCGGCCACTGGGAGCGGACTGGCACTCACAAGTTCGGTCTTCCAGTTCGTCTCCGGCACGCTCGCAGACCTGCTGTTGACGGTCGGGCTGTTCGCGTTCACTGTCATCGTCGGCTGGCTGTTGCGTGGGGAGGCGCTGGCAGAGTTTCGCGCTGGGACCGACCGCTTCAAGTGGTTAGCCAGGCCGTGGCTCCTGACGGTCAGTTGGGTGCTCCCCGTCGTCGTGTTGTTCCTGTTGACGAACACGCTCGCATCGCTGGCCGGGATGTCGCTGGGGCTGGGCGGCCGGGCGATCATCGCCGTCGTCGGCACTGTCGCCCTGGCCGTCGCAGTCAAGAACAGAAGCTGGAGCGACCGGCTGAGTTCGCACTAGCCACGGCTGTCCTGCTCGCGCCCTATCTTGATTCGCACACCAGTAAACAGGTAGACTACCACCCTACTACGGTTCTCAGTAGGACCTGTGACGAGACGGTCTCTAAAACAGTCAGCGCTGCTTCTGTGGTTCGGGCCGCATCGATGCAATGGATCACCCTCCCTGAATGTCGTCAATGACCTGCGGCAGTGAGTACTGATAACTCCAAACCCTCGCATATGTGCAAAATCCTACTACTGATTATATAGTCTCGACATATATCCTCATCCTATTGAATTACACTTGTAGATGACCGTATCTCACTCTAGAATAGAGAAAGAATCTACAGAACACGCTCTATCGGCGGAAAAAGCGGGCACAGGAACGACCATACCTCCGCCAAAGTATTTGTAATCGAATCTCCCGTCCGTTGGTACTGCGTAGTAGTGATCGAACGACAACGCGACCGTCAGTAAAACGCCGAAACAAAGCGTCGGTGATGCCCAGCGGCCAACGGAATCAGGCCAGATCGGGTCAGTAGTTGCCCGTCGTGACAATCGGCGGTGCGTCGTGGGGGCCGTACGGCGCGTCGTCCAGATACTCCCCTGCCGGTTCGAAGTAGTCCGCGAGCGACGCGGCCGCCTCCTTTCGGAGGACGGTCGCGGGATTGTCGCCCTGGAGATACTCCAGTGCCGTCCCTGCGGCTTCGAGGTTGTATTCGGCAGCGCGCTCACGCCGCGCAGCGTACAGTTCGACCTCGTCACGCGCGACGGCGTCCCGCTGTGCGTGGTACGCCACAGTAATCGCGGAGGCCGCTTCGTCGGCGTCGGCCACGCCCGAGTTCATCCCGCGGGCACCGAACGGCGCAAGCAGGTGGGCCGCCTCGCCGGCCAGCAGTACGCGCCGGTTCTCGTCGATGAACGTGTCGGCCATGACCTGCAGGAACTTGTAACTGGACACCCAGGAGACGTTGTCGGCGTACTGCTCGCCCATGATCTCCGACACGAACTCCTGCATCTTCTCGTCGGTGATCAGTTCGTCGGGGTCGTCACCGTCGACACACTGAATATCGAGCCGCCAGCCGCCGGTGAACGGGACCAGCATGACGTTTCGCCCGCCGGCTCTCGGATCGTCGTAGTGGAACAGCCGTTCGAGCGGCCACTGCTCGTCCTGGTCTTCGATTTCGTCGACGTCGGCGATGATGAACGAGTTCTCCGACTGGTCGCCCTCGAACTCGGCACCGATTTCGTCGCGCACTGTCGAGCCGCCGCCGTCCGCCCCAACGAGGTACGGCGTCTCCCACTCGCGGCCGTCCGACGTTTCGACGGTGACACCGTCCGAACTCGATTCGACTGTTTCCACCGCACAGTCCCAGTGGATCTCGATCCCCGCTTCGTCGATGGCCTCGTGCATGTAGTCTTCCGTCCGGGCCTGGGGAATACTGGTGAAGTGCGGGAACTTCCCGTCGCCACCGGGGTTGTCGTAGGTCCGACTGAACACTTCCTTGCCCCGCCAGCACGTCCGCCGGGTCGGCCAGACCAGCCCGTCCTTGACGAGGTTCTCGCCAAGCCCCGGATGGGCGCGTTCGAGCGTGTGCAGCGTCGACCCGTGGACGTAGATCGCTCGACTCCCAGACCGGTCCCGGTCCTCGGATTCCGCTTCGAGAATCGTCGCCGGAACGCCGCGTGCGTTCAGGGCAAGCGCCGTGGTCATCCCGACCGGACCCGCACCCGCAATCAGCACTGGCCGTTCCGCATCAGTGGTACTCATGGTGTCTACCTTGTCGTTACGACACAACCGTCATAATTATTGTGGTTATGTAGCAGAAAACCGCGCCTCAAACGCGCTACGGACGGATATTGATGTAACTATGGCCGGGCGAACACGCTGTGGCACACGCCGTTACAGGCCCAGTTGTGTCTCGACCCAGTGGTCGCGTGCGGCGAACACCATCTCCTCTTCGTCTTCGAAAGCCGTCGCCTCGGCAACGAACTCGTCCCACGTGCCATCGGGCACTAGTTCGAGTTCGGCCGCTGAACTTGCGTCCGACGGACTGGCTGCGACCATCTCGTCGAACGAATCGAAATCAGTGAACTCCCGCATGAACACCTCGTCGAAGATATCCGTAACCGGGATCTCTTCGTGTTTACCGACGACGTCGCGTGGATGCGGGAGGTCATCTGCTTCGGCAGCCGCTTCTGCCAGGTCGCTTGCTTGAACCATACAGACAATGATGACTAATACCTTGTAAACGTTTCTGGTGCCCGCAGCGACAGCCCGAGATGCGCCACAGCCCGTGAAGCTGTGACTCCCACTCGATCCGGGGAGCGGGCCGACGACCTAGCGCGACAACTCGGCCAGCACGGACGCGGCGTAGGCCCCACGCTCGGGTGTATTGAACGTGGCAACGCCGAGATCCTCCATCCGCTGTCGGTCTTCGGCAAGGGCGTCGCTCGGGCCAGCGACGGTAAACACGACCGGCTTGTCTACCTCGTTCGTGAGTCGCTCGAGTTCTTCGACGGGGTAGCCCAGGGAGTGCTCGAAGATCTCGTAGACGAGAACGATGTCGACGTTGTCGTCACGCCCCACAGCGTCGATGACCTCACCGAACTCGGGCATCGGGCGGCCTGTATCGATCGGGTTCCGGTCGTAGGTGAACCCGAGCAGGATGTCATCGAGTCGTTCACGGGTCTCTGCGGTCAGTTCCGGGAAGTTCACGTTCCGTTCCTCCAGGTAGTCCGCCATCATGATGCCCGGACCGGCCTGTGCCGTGACGAGTCCGACGTTGGGGCCTGCTGCGGGCGGACACGTCGCCAGAACCCGGCTTGCATCCAGTAGCTCTGTCATCGAGTCTGCCATGACGGCACCGGCGTCCGTGAGTTCCTGTTCGTAGCTGTCGCCCGCCTGAACCGGCGCAGCAGTGTGCGACTGGACGAACTCGTCGACCCGGTTCCCGGATTTCAGCGCGACCACTGGGGTACTCGCCTCGTCGATAGCCTGTACGGCCGCGTCGAATCTGTCTGTCCCTTCGATGTGAAGGGCCATCGCCCCGGTCTCCGGGTCGTCGTCGACGGCCGGAATCACGTCGCCGAAGTCCGTGTTGACGCGATTCCCGAGCCCGTACATCCCCGCAGTCCCGTACCCTTCCCTGTCTAGCTGGAACGTGGCGGTTACCCCGACGCCGCCGCTCTGTGCGATTACCGCCACATCCCCGGTCGCTATCTCGTCGAACCCTGGAACGAAGGAACTGAACACGGACCGATGTGGGATGATATGTCCGGCCGTGTTCGGCCCGAGGATAGAGATATCGTATTCCTGTGCCGTGTGGCGGATCTGTTCCTGGAGCTGCTCGCCACGCTCCCCGGATTCGGCGAACCCGCCGGCAAAGACGACAGCACCGCCAACGCCCGCCTCCCCGCAGTCCGAGATGACATCAGGCGTCGCGGGGGCGGGGACACAGCAGAGCGCGAGGTCGGCGTCGGTGTCCTCGACGGAATCGACGAACTCGTAGCCGTAGACTGCTCCCTCGCCGGAGGGGTTCACCGGATACACGGGGCCGTCGAACTCCTTCGCGTTCGCCATCGCGTCGTTGCCGAGTTTCCCCGGCGTTTTTGAGGCACCGATAACTGCGATACTGTCCGGATCGAACAGATCTGTCAGGCTCATGCGCTTCCTTTTCGTGAGCGATGAATATAATTTTCGAATATCGGGGTCGCCCACGGCCTTCGAAACCCACGGTGTCGGTGACCGCACCACGGCGGATTTTTATCCGTCCGTTGCATCCGAACTCGTATGGAATTCTACGAGGATCTCTCGCTCGGCGACGTGCGTCGTTCGGATGGATACACTGTCTCGAAATCCGAGATCGTCACGTTCGGGGAAAAGTACGACCCGCAACCGTTCCACACTGACGAAGATGCAGCCGAGGACTCCGTCTTCGGCGGGCTGGTCGCATCGGGGTGGCAGACCGCCGCGATATGCATGCGCCTCCACGTCGAGAGCAGCGAGGACACGGCGACACTGGCAGGTGTCGGCGTGGACAACCTCCGCTGGCGTCTGCCGCTCCGGCCCGGTGACACGCTGCGATTGCGGACCGAAATCATCGACAAGCGACGCTCCGAAAGCGATCCGACCCGGGGGTTCGTCACCACCCGCCACGAAGGCCTGAACCAGGACGACGAACTGGTCATCTCGTACGAGGCGACGGCCATGGTCCGCCGCGAGGCCGACGAGTGACGACATAGCGGAACCGCCACCCTACCCGTACGAAACTTCTTAAGATAGCAGGTGAACCTTGTATCCAAACATGTCCGGATCCACCCCAGATAAGGCATCACTCGCGCCCGAACGGTCGGAGGCGCGCGACGAGACCGAACGTCTCCGCGCCGAGCGTGACCACTGGCGTCATCTCTTCGATCAACTCGTCGCATTGTTCCCGGAACCGGTCATCGTCGTCGACGATGACGGTCGTCTGACTCACTGGAACGAGGAACAGGAGGCGTTCATCGGCATCGATGCGGAGACCGCACTTGATCGCCCGGCACACGAAGTTGTCGGGACCGAGGAAGTGACCGAGACGCTGGCAGAGGAAGTCGCGCGGACCGGCGACCCGATCAGGGAAACTGACGTCAGGTCCGGCACGCACGACGACGGGACGGACTGGCACGTCCGCGCCACCGGCGTGCCGCTGGTCGCACCGAGCGGCGACGTTGTCGGGTCCTTCGAATACGTCAGTCGCGTCACCGATCTCGTGGAACAACGCAAGTCGATAGAACAGCTCCAACAGAAGGTAAGCGAGGAGATCGAGACCTCTGTCACAGATCTCGAATCGGCGGCCGAACAGGTGACCGACAACGCGGAGGAGATTGCAGATATCGCGGAGCAGGAGGCCAGCAACGTCGGTGACGTGGATCAGGAGATACAGACGCTGAGCGCGGCGACTGAGGAAGTCGCGTCGAGCGTCGAGACGATCAGCGCCCAGAGCGACGAGACGGAGTCGCTGGCCGAGGACTCGGAGGGTGCCACCCGCGACCTCCTCGAAACTGTCGAGGCTGTCACTGACGCGAGCGAGCTGATGGCGGCGGACGCGACCGAACTGGCCGACCGGATCGACGAGATCGACGACGTGGTCGCGACCATCGACGATCTGGCAGAGCAGATCAACATGCTGGCGCTCAATGCCTCAATCGAGGCTGCCCGGGCCGGTGAAGCGGGGGAAGGGTTCGCCGTCGTCGCCGACGAGGTGAAGAACCTCGCCGGCGAGTCCCAGGCGGAGGCCGACCGCATCGAGCAGTTGATAGATTCGGTCTCGGAGATCGCGACCGAGACGGTCGACAGCGTGGAAGCGACGACGGAGATGGTCTCGGAGATCGACGCGAAAATCCGGGAGGTAAACGGGAACCAACAGCGGATACAGGAGTCTATCACGGATATCTCCACCCAGTTGACACAGATCGCCGACGCGACCGACGACCAATCAAAGAGCGCCGAGGAGATCGCGGCCCTGCTGGATACGACGGTCGAGGGCGTCAAACGGGTGGCTGACGAGGTATCAGAGCTGGCAGCCGCGAACCAGCGGCAGACGTCCCAGCTAGCCCAGATACGGGAGAGCGTCGAGTCGTTAGAGCGGAACCTGGACGAAGCCATCGACGCCCGCTGACACCTACTCTTCTTCGCTCCCACAGACCAGCACCGGGCAGTGGGTCCCGAGAATCACGTCCTGTGTGACGCTCCCGAACAGGGCCTTGCCCGCCGGGGTTCGCTTGCGGCCCCCGACACAGATCTGATCGACGTCGTACTCCTCGGCGTATCTGAGGATCTCGCCGGCCGGGTCCCCGCTCGACTCCAGGAGTTCAACCGTCACGCCGGCCGCCTCCAGTCGGTCTTTGGTCTCTCTGACCGCTTCGACCTGATGGACGGAGGCGCCCTCGGGGTTGTCGTCGAACACGTGGAGCAGATAGGCTTCGGCCCCGTCCGCGGTTTCGACCATGCTTTCGACGGCGTTGATCTGTGCGCGTGCCTGTGAGAGGTCGTCGTCGAGTGCGACCAGGAGACGTACCATACCCCACCATTCGAAACGGGGCTTGTTATATCCACTGTGTGTTCTCAGCCTGTGATGTTCGCGGTACCAATTAACTGTCTGGGGGTACAGTGTGTGCACATGGGACATGAACGCGAGTGGGCCTGCACCGGGTGGGACAACAGCGAGTGTGTCGGGACCCCGCTCTGTCCCCCGCGCTGCCCGCGGTTCCGTGACCGGGAGTCCGTCCAGGGCCTCGTCCGGCCACACAGCGCCACCGATACGGACGAGCTCGTCGAGATGTATCTGGGCCTCGATCCAGCGGACAGGACGATGGGGCTCCCACCTGCAACTGAATCCATGCTCCGGTCCTGGCTCGACCGGTTCATCGACGACGGCTGGAGCCTCGTCGCCGAGACGGAGTCGTCGATAGTTGGCCACACGGGCGTGACACCGACGGACGCCTCGGAGCCACACCTGGTCGTGTTCGTCGCCAACGACGCCCGGGGCCGCGGTATCGGCTCGGAACTGCTCCGTCACCTCATCGCCCACGCGGCTGACAGCGGCCACGACGCCCTCACGCTGACTGTCGCCGCCGACAACGATGCCGCAGTTACAGTGTATGATAATCTCGGGTTCGATGTCGTCGAACAGATGCGGGGTGAGTTCGAGATGCGTCTCTCGCTGGCGGAGCCGGTTGCGGAGCGGGTTCAGCGTCCACCGGCCGAGCGAGAGAGTTGAGAGCACCCGGTTCACGTCCACTGATCAGTCGACATTTGTTCGATGTGGTCGAACACGATGGCAGTGACTGGCCACCTATGTTTTAGTCCCTGCATCGCGGTTGGGTGAGTATGCAACGGTCAACCGTGCACGGAACCCCACAGATTGCGGACGAGGCGTTTGTTTCCGAGATGGCCTACGTCGTCGGCGACGTTACGGTCGGCGAGCGGTCCAGCCTCTGGCCGTTCGTCTGCCTGCGAGGCGATGGTGGGGCCGTCACCGTGGGGACAGAAACGAACGTACAGGAGTTCACGATGCTCCACGGGGCGACGCTCGGGGACGAGGTGACGGTCGGCCACGGTGCAGTCGTCGATTACGCCGATGTCCACAGCCACTCGCTGGTCGGTATGGGGAGTGCGGTGATGGGTGGGGCGACGGTCGAATCCAACTGCATCGTTGCGGCCAACGCCGTCGTACGGCAGGGACAGCGTATCCCAGAGGGGCACATGGCCTACGGCGTGCCGGCCGAGACGCGCCCGCTCAGCGACGAGCAGATCGCCCAGATCGGTACCACACACGAGAACTACGTGGAGTTGGCAGCCACGTACCGTGGCACCCCAGCTGACGCGGCCGACGACCGCTGATACTGCCGGTTGTACACCAGTGAAATACTTCATCACCCCTGAGTGGGGAATCTCTAGTCGGATGGACAGCCAACAGTGTGCGGTGCTCGGGGATTGCATAACATGGGTACGTTTGTTATTTATTTCTGGTATGAACGAATGTGTAAAATTCGATGTTGTCGAACAGAGTGTGTTACCACCTGCCGTTGGCTAGTTCGCAATGCTTAATTATGGAGTATCGCTTGGGCAATGTATGGGCCAACGTTCGAAAAGCGGGAAAAGAATCAAATCGGACGAAACGCTGTTCGCCCTCATCGAATGTATCAGAGAGTTCGATGGGGCTGGCGTGACGGAATTAGCAGAGCAACTAGATATCGCCAAGAGTACCGTTCACGGCCATCTAACGACCATGCGCGACCACGGCTTCGTCGTCAAACGCGGGTCGGAGTACCACCTCGGGCTGACGTTTTTCGACTACGGGCAGTACGTCAGGGGGCAACTGGGTATCTTCCGGTCCGGGATGCAGGCCGTCGACGAACTGGAGAAGGCCACCGGAGAGATGGCGTGGCTCATCACCCACGAGAACGGCAAGGCCATGTACATCTACGGCAGGGGCGGGCAGAACGATATCGACATCAACACCATCCTGGGGACCTGGGCGTACATGCACTGTAACTCCGGCGGGAAGGCCATCCTCGCACATCTGCCTGAGGAGGAGATACACGCTATCGTCGACGAGCACGGGCTGCCAGCCCGGACGGAGAACACCATCACCACGCGGGACGCGCTGTTCGAGGAGCTAGAGCAGATCCGCGAACAGGGCTACGCCCTCAATCGCAGCGAGGACCTCAAGGGCGTCCACGCCATCGGCATCCCGCTGATGTTCGGCGGGGAGATACAGGGCGCGCTGAGCATCGCTGGCCCCGCCCACCGACTCTCACAGGAGCGTTGTGAAGGGGAAGTGCTCGACCAGCTCCGGGCCGCGACCGACGAGATAGAGCTAAACCTGGCCTACCGCTGAGGCGAAGCGGCCCAGTATCGCCCACCCGTGACAGCGGCCGTTACAGACCGCGACGAACAGGACGCCGACGAAGGCGTAGCTGAGTGCCATCTGTATCCTGACGGCCCAGCGCGGCGCTATGGCTGGCGTCGCCACGGCACAGCCAGCGGCGGGAAGGAGTGCTATCGCTGCACGTCGGGGGAGTATCCCGATACTGACGGCTCCAAGCACGACGAGCGCCGCCGCGGCGAAACAGCCGACCGCGACCCACGTAGCACCGGTTTCGGTCGCGATGACGGGGACAGTACGTTTCCCGACTGTCGCGTCGAATGCCGCGTCGAGGCGGTCGATACCGACCTTGATGCCGGACAGCAACGCCGCGATGCCCGCGGCCACTGCAAGGACGTCCGGCGTCAGCCTATCGGCCTGTGCAGCGAACCCGCCACTCAGCGTGATGGCGATTCCCAGCGGGTAGTCGACGGTGACCGGAACCGGATGCCTGTCGAGGTACGGCGCGTGTAGTAGGGCGAGACAGAGCAGGGCCAGGACGGAGAAAGCGGCGAGTAGCCCGGCGGTGAGCACTAGCGACGAGGCCAGCGCTAACGCGACGATGACGGCGGCGGCTGTCGCCCACCGATAGGCCGCCACCGAGAGCGGTGGCGTTTCCTCGCCGCGAACGTGGCCGTCCACGAACCCGTCGCGCAGATGGGCGACGAACAGGGTCGTCGCGACGGCACCTGCGTGCAGGGCCACGACACCGGCGCTGACGCTCGATGCGAGCAGCGCCCCGCAGACCGACGTGGCGACGACGGGGAGCATGAACACCGGGCGGACGTGTGCGAGCAGTCCGGCGATGTGTCGTGACATACACCGAGTTCTCGGTGGATTCGTATAAGCCACACTGTTGCGGTGACATCCCTGTAACCAGAACTATTAATATTGCAGTTCATCTGGTAGACGGTAACAGAACCACCATGCAACTCAGAGAGGCATTTGCCCGGACAGTACGGTGTTACCCGGAGCAACCGGCTGTCGTCACAGACGACGGGCGGACCGTCACCTACGAGCGACTCGACGAGCGCAGCACACGACTTGCCAACGCAGTGCATCAGCGGGTCGGTGAGCGGCGATGCGCCGTTCTCACGCTGAACGGCCTCCCGGCGGTCGAGTCGATGCTCGCCGGCAACAAGCGCGGCGTCGGGACCGTCCAGTTGTCCTACCGCGCGACAGTGGCGGAACTGGAACGGATGGTGGAGACGGCGTCGGCGCGTGCACTCGTGTTCGACGACGCCAACACCGACACGGCGCTTGCCCTGCTCGACAACGGCGGCTTCGAAGCGGCGATTCACGCCGGGGACCGCTCCATCGACCACGAACGCGTCGAGTCCTACGAGGCGGTCCTCGACGACGCCGCTCCGGACCTCGACCCCGCCCTGCCGGTCGGCGACGAGTGTGGCGTCCTCTACACGAGCGGGACAACTGATACGCCAAAAGCTGTGCCGTTCGACCAGGAGCAGCTCTGGTACGGTGCCATCCAGGTCATCATGGAACACGGTATCGACGAGACGGACACGGCGCTGTGCACGACGCCGTGGTACCACATGGTGACGACCGACGCCTGGCTCTATCCCCACTTCGTCGCCGGTGCGACGGTCGTCCTCCACACCTCCTTCGATCCCACGGAGGCGCTGGAACTCATCGAGGACCACGGCGTGAGCGGCCTCCTCGCCGTGCCGACGCAACTCAGAGCCATCAACGGCGTCCAGCGGGACGCTGGCTTCGACGTGGACTCACTGGGATACATCCGGACAGGCGGGTCCATCGTCACCGAAGACCTCGTCGAAGCGACCAGCGAGCTCCTCACCGACCAGGTGTACAACACCTACGGGATGACAGAAGCCGGCCCCGACCTGACCTTCGCGCACCCGAGTACACAGGCCGACCACCCCGGAACCATCGGCAAGTCGTCGTTCTCGTGGGAGATCCGTGTCGTCGAGACAGCCCCACTCGACGAGGACCCGGACCCCGAGGCGACCGTCGACGCTGGCGAACGCGGCGAGATAATCGCCCGTGGCCCCGGGATGTCAACCGGATACATCGACAACCCCGAGGCCGAGTCGAAGTCGTATTTCGACGGATGGCTCCGCACCCGGGACGTGGCCACCGTCGACGAGGACGGCTACCTCTACATCGTCGACCGCGTGGACAACATGATCGTCAGCGGCGGCGAGAACGTGTACCCTGCCGAGGTCGAGGAGACGCTGGAGGCCCACTCCGATGTCGAGGAGGTCTGTGTCTTCGGCCTCGACGACGACACGTGGGGACAGGTCGTCACGGCTGTCGTCGTCACCGACGGGGACCTCACGGCCGAGGACCTCGACACGTACTGCCTCGAAACGGAGGCGCTGGCGGACTTCAAGCGCCCGCGGGAGTACGCTGTCACCGCCGACCCGCTCCCGCGGTCGGACACGGGCACGGTCCTCAGAACGGACCTGATCGACGAACACTTCGACGACCGGTAGCCGCGGCTCATACTGTCGGACCCTGTCACGAATTTTGCCACTTCGGAATGGCGAATATCTTCTCGAAGTTACGTCCAACAGTATCAGAACAGCAGGGTGAAGATCGCGATCTGTACGGGCACGAGCAGGAGTAAGGTCGCGAGCGAGCAGACACTCGCCATCTTCGTCAACTCCATCGAGTCGACCACGTCCAGCCCGAGGATCGCGACCAGTACTGCCGACTGATAGGGGAAGAAGTACGCGTTGAGCGCGACGGCTTCCGTCATCGCCACGGGGACCAGCGGAATCCCCGCGCTCGTGGCAAACGAGACCAGGACCGGCGTGAGGACGCTGGCGACCGCGAGCCCCTCCATCACGAGCGTCAGCGCCAGTGCCACGACGACGACGACGACCAGCACCAGCGGGAGCGATGGGTCGGCCGGCAGAATCGAGAGGAGACGGTTCGCGGCGAGGTCGGTGAAGGCTGTCTGTCGGAGCCCCTCAGCGATTGCGAAGATCGCTCCGAGGAAAAACAGAATCGAGAAGTCCGCGTCGCCGACAGCGTCGGGTCCCACGACGCCGATCCGCGGGGCAAACGCCAGCAGCGTCACGACGACGGCCCCGAACAGCGGGTGGAGGCCGTGGACGAAGTCAGTCGCCCAGATCACCACGCCCAGGAGCAGAAAGCCGAGCATCCGGCGTTCGCGGGCCGTCGTCGAAACGCTCTCTGTCCCTTCTGGCGTCGTCACGCCGTCTCGGTCCCGGGGGCGGTACAATAGGTACGTGATTGCGACGATGAGAACCACCCGGCCGATACCCATCACCGGACCGAGCCACAGCGTCCATTCGGTCCAGGTGATCGCCGGGCCGCCGCTTGACTCGACCAGCCCGGTGACGATGATGTTCGCCAGCGACCCGGTGAGGATGCCCGAGGAGCCATAGAAGGTCGCAAACAGCGGGCCGAGGAAGATCCCGACCGCCGCTCGCCGTTCATCGAACAGTTCGCCCAGCGACTGGAGGATCGGTGCGAGGATGAGGACCCGGACCAGCGACGACGGGATCAGTACCGCCAGCGCGAGGCTCCCGAACGAAAGGACGACGAGCAGATAGCGGTACGCCGCGACGGCGTCGGTTGCGACGGACACAGGCATCCGGTGCAGTGCCAGCCGTTCGACCAGGTCCGCGAGCCCGCTCTGTCGAGCGCCCTCGCCGATGAGGATGCCGACGACGACGAGCCACGTCGCCGGCGACTGGAACCCGGTTAGTGCAAGACCCGTAGAGAACGTGACGCCGATGAGACCAATGCCCAGCAAGGCGGTAAACCACGGTTTAACTGGTGCCCCGATCCAGAGAGCGATACAGAACAACGTGATAGCGAGCATTCTGGCCGCGCCGGTCGACAGCGGCGCGTACCGGAGGACGGTTCCGGCCGCGAGCACCCCGGCCGGCACCGAGAGCCACGAGGGGTCGATCCCCCGGAAGACGCTCGCCCGAATCGCGGTTTCGTCCGACATTCTGGCTACCGAATGCCACATTACCCACCACTATCAGCGTATCGGTGCCGAAAGACGCTTGCGGGGGCCGGCCCACGATCCGAGTGAGATGCCGACAGAGATTGCCCCGGACGTATACGATATCACGGTCAAGACAACCCCGGACGCCCGCTATCGGGTCTACCTGTTCGACGGCGAGACGCCGACGCTCGTGGACACAGGGTTCGATGACACCGTCGACACCCTCGCCGACGCACTGGACGACCTCGGTGTCGTCCCCGAGCGGGTACTCATCACCCACGGCGACCCGGACCACATCGGCGGCCTCGACGGCCTCGCCCAGCGATACAACCTCGACATCTGGATGCCCGAGGGAGTCGAGACCGACGCCGCCGTCGACCACCGGTACAGCGACGGCGACAGTATCGGCCCGTTCCGTGCCGTCCACGTCCCCGGCCACACGCATGCGCATCACGCACTCATCGACGAGGGACGCGGCATCGCCATACTGGGTGACGCGGTGTTCGGCGCTGACGCTCGCGGACTCCCGGCGGGGTATTTCGTCCTCCCGACGGCGTTCTTTTCGGCGGACGTGGCCGCTGCTGACGAACACCTGGACCGACTGCTTGACTTCGAGTTCGACATAGGACTCGTCTACCACGGCTCCAACGTCACCGAAGACGCGAGTGAGAAGCTAGCGGCGTTCGTCGACTTCGCCGGCAAACCGAGCTAGTCGCCGGTGACGGCGTTCGAGAGGTCCTTGTTGGCGTGTTCGCCGAGATACGCCTCGATGACCTCGTCGTCGTTCTGTATCTCCGTGGGCGTTCCCTCGGCGATGAGCCGGCCGTTGTTCAACACCATGACCCGTTCGCTGACGGTCATCAGCGCCCGCATAACGTGGTCGATGAGAAAGACCGTCTTGCCCTCGGCTTTGATGTCGCCGATGAGGTCGACGATGTCCTCGGTCTCTTCGGGGTCGAGACCGCCGGCCACCTCGTCGAAGAGGACGAGTTCGGGGTCTGTCGCCAGTACGCGGGCGATTTCGAGGCGTTTGAGCTGGCCGACGCTCAGCTCTCCCGGCTCGGCGTACTGGAGGTCCGCGAGGCCGACGAACTCCAGCATCTCGCGGGCCCGGCCACGAACGTCGTCGAACTCACTGCCGCCGAACTCCGCACCGACAGCGACGTTCTCGAGCAGCGTCATGCTCTCGAAAGGCCGGACGATCTGGTGGGTCTTCGCGAGCCCACGGTGACAGATCTCGTGTGAGGGTTCGCCGGTAATATCTTCGCCGTCGAAAAACACCCGTCCTTCGGTCGGTTCGTGGACGCCAGTGACGGTTCGGAACAGTGTCGACTTCCCGGCCCCGTTCGGGCCGATGAGGCCGATCGCCTCGCCACGCTCTACGGTGAACGAAACGTCGTCGATCGCGACGACACCGCCGAACTTCTTTGTCAAGTTCTGTCCTTCGAGCAGAGCCATTGCTGAATGGTATCCTATCCACTCAAATAAACCTACCCCTGTGACGTCCTATCGAGGGAAAACGCTTTGAGCAAGTTCCGACAACTAGCGGCCGTGACTCTCACAGAGATGTTCGAACCGTCGGCTGTCGCAGTCGTCGGTGCCTCCGAGACCGAAGGCAAGATCGGATACGAGGCGATGGCGAACGCCACGGAGTTCGACGGGCCGGTGTACCCGGTGAACCCGTCCAGCGACGGGGATCTGTTCGGTGTACCGTTCGTCGATTCGGTGACCGATATCGACGACGACGTGGATCTCGCGCTCTGCTGTGTCCCCGGTCCGGCGACTCCCGAGGTCATAGCGGACTGTGGGGAGGCCGGCGTCGGCGCGGCGGTCATCTACGCCGGCGGCTTCGCGGAAGCCGGGGACGACGGCGAGCGCCTGCAGCGCTCGGTCGTCGAGACGGCCGAGGAGTACGGTATCTCGCTGCTCGGGCCGAACACGAGCGGGTTCGTCGTCCCTGCGACGGATCTGCTGTGTTCCTTTGCCAGCGGCGCTGAGAAGCTACCGGAAGGAAACACCGCCGTCATCGCCCAGAGCGGCGGTATCGCACACGTCCTCGCCTTCCAGTCCCGGAGACAGGGCCGGGGCGTGTCCGCGATGGTCGGCCTCGGCAACCGCGCGAACGTCGGGTTCACCGAGACTATCGAGTACTTCGACGGCGACGACCGGACCGACGCTATCGTCCTTCACGTGGAGGGGACCGACGACGGCCGCGGCCTGCTGGAGGCCTGTCGCGACAGCGACACGCCCGTTATCGCCTACAAGGTCGGGCAGTCCGATGTCGGCGAGTTCGCCGAATCCCACACGGGTGCGCTCACAGGTGACCACGAACTGTACACCGCCGGGTTCGAACAGTACGGCGTGCCCACGGTGACGGCGACCGACGAACTACTCGACGCCGCCGCGGCGCTGGGCGACTCGCCCGCGCCAGCGGGCCCCAACGTCGGCGTCGTCACCGCACAGGCCGGCCCGGGGATCATCATCACCGACCGCCTCCAGCGCGGTGGTGCCCGCCTCCCGTCGCTGACCGCGGAAACCCAGGAGCGGATCGACGGGATCCTCCCGGGCGTCACCTACACCGGCAACCCTGTCGACACCGGTCGGCCGATGCCGGCGTTCGGCGAGGTCGTCACGGCCGTCGCCGAGGACGCCGCCGTCGACATCGTCCTGGTGTACGAACTGTTCGAACAGTCGGTCGGCTTCCCCGTCGACGCACTTGACGGTCTCGCCGAGCGCGTCGACAAGCCGGTTCTGTTCGCCACTGACGGCATCGAAGAGGATATGGCCGAGGATAGCGCGGCGCTGGCAACGGCAGACGTGCCGGTGTTCGAGACTCCCGAGCGGGCCGCCGACGCCGCGGCCGTCCTCGCCCGATACGCCGAGATGCAGGCGGACGAGGCGGACTCGGAGGTGGTCGCCGATGACTGACGACCCTATCGCGACCGCCCGCGCCGACGGTCGGCAGACCCTCACCGAAGCAGAGGGCAAACGATTGCTCGCGGGCGCGGGCATCGAAACGCCGTCGTTCGCACTCTGTGAGACCCCCGAGGCGGCCGTCGAGTCGGCCGAAGACATCGGCTATCCGGTCGTCGTGAAGATCTCCGCGCCGTCGGTTACCCACAAGAGCGAGTGGGCCGAAGGCGCGGGCGTGGCCGTTGGGCTGGGCTCGGCCGAGGACGTGCGTGTGGCCGCCGACCGCATCTTCGAGGCGGCAGCCGCCCGGGATATCGAGGCCGAGATCCTCGTCGAAGCCGCGATGGACGTCGACGCCGGGACAGAAGTCATCGTCGGCGGGCTCCGTGACCCCTCCTTCGGCCCGGTCGTGCTGACGGGACTGGGCGGGGTGTTCACCGAGGTGTTCGAGGATACCAGCCACCGGATCGCGCCTATCGACGCCGCCGAGGCCCGTGACGCAATCGAGGAACTCCAGGCCGCGCGGTTGCTGGAGGGGTATCGCGGGAGCACCCCCGCCGACGTGGCCGAACTGGCGGAGGTGGTAGCGACTGTCGGCGACCTCGTGACCGAGTACCCCATCGCTGAACTCGATGTCAACCCAGTACTGGCGGCCCCCGACGGCGCTGTCGCACTGGACGCGCTCGTGGTGCTGGAAAGCGAGCCGACCAGCGACACCCCGGCCGATGCCGAACTGGAGGGACAGCGATGAGCTACGAACGCGTCTGGACGGTTCGGTTCTCCGATAGCGACCCGTTCGGCATCGCTCACTATCCCCGCATCGTCGACGCGCTGCACGAGACATCGGACATGTTTATGGAGGAGATCGGCTACCCGTTCTGGGAGATCTCCCAGGACCACGGTTTCGGCCTGCCACTGGTCGAGATTGACTTCGAGTTCGAGTCGCCGGTCGAAGCGGGCGACGAAGTGACCATCGCCCTCACGCCGGACGTCGGGACCCGGAGCGTCCGGTTCGACTACACCGCGACCTGTGACGGGACGGTCGCCTTCGAAGGGTTTGAACAGCGCGTGTGTGCCGAACACGGCGGCGGTGGCGCTATCGAAGTCCCGGCGGAACTGCGGGACGCCATGGCGGCGTACGCCCCACAGTAAGTCCCAGCGGCCGAAAGTATGCTTCCAGAGTAACGAAGCGTTTTTATCGATTCCACAATGTCTTATTGGTATGGCGGAATTCGAGAACCCATACGCCGAGGAAGACCCGTTCGTCGAAGCCCACTTCGACTGCCTGAACTGCGGCGGTAAACTGTGGGAGTACGCCATCCAGGGGTCGATGGTCTGTGAGGACTGTCGGTCGATGTACCAGTCGGCCGAGATCTTCGACGCACAGGCCTGACCCGGCGTGGACGGCCGACGATAGTGCTCGACCCGAGGGACACAGCGACAGCCGTGTCCCTCGAAAACACTCGATATAGGAACTCTGGCGGTGGATTAGTCCGTAATTCCATTACACTTATGTTGGTGCTGTGGTAACATATTGGTAGACCATGTCCCAGCAAGAGGAGCAGGACCCCCAGGAACAGGAGCTGGAGGACCAGCTCGAACTAAGTACCGACACGCGGGAGATTCTCGAGCGGCACAACCTCCGTCCGCTGTGGGAAGTCGAGGACGACTTCGGCAACACCATCGACGACCTCGAAGCGGATATCTGGAAATGGGAGGACATCCAGGCGGCTATCGACGGCGTCGAGAACGACGTTCCCATCGCGGACCTCCCGCCGGGCTTCCAGCGGCGGGTCGCCGTCCCGATCAACGCCTCGTTCGGGAACGCGATCTCGAACACGATTTACGTCGGCGTCCAGACCGTCTCGCCCGGTGAGACAGCCCCCTCACACCGCCACGGCGCGAACGCGCTTCGGTTTACCATCGACGGCAGCGAGGACATGAAGACCGTCGTCGCGGGCGAGGAGTTCCCCATGGAGGACAACGACCTCGTCACCACGCCACAGTGGGAGTGGCACGACCACGTCAACGACTCCGACGAGACGGCGGCCTGGCTGGACGTGCTGGATTTGCCGCTGGTGCTGGACTCGCTGAACGCCCGCAACACGTTCGAGAACCACGAACTCGAACGACAGCCGGTCACCAAGACACAGGGGTACTGGGCCTCACAGTACGGCCGTGGCCGCCCGGACGAGGAGGCGAAAGACGGGGGTATCCCCGGTCCCTTCGAGGGAATCCGAGAGGCGACGCCGCCCTATCGCTTCAAGTGGTCGGAGATGGTCGAGTCACTGCACCAGCGGGCCGACAACGACGAGCCGGACCCATACGACGGCTATAGCCTCTCGTATGTCAACCCCGCTACCGGGTCGCCGCCGCTGTTCCCGACGATGTCGTTCCGCGCCCAGTTGCTGCAGGAGGCGACCGACGCCCACTTCCACAACGCCACGGAAGTGTTCTTCGTCGTCGAGGGCGAGGGCGCGACGCACGTCGACGGCGAGGCGCTCGAGTGGAGCGAGCGGGACATCTTCGTGGTCCCCCCGGATGCGACCCACCATCACGAACCGGACGGCGACGAGGCCATCCTCCTTGGGATGACCGACCGACCGGTGTTCGAGGCGATGAACTTCTACGCGGAAGCCAGCCCCTCGTCGTAACCCGGTCGCCCACTGTTCGGGCTCTTTTATCAGCCCAATACCCGTTACGTCAGCGGCCCACACAACAACGGGTATCTTTATAATCTATCATCGATATCAGCCTATACGGTATGGTTAACGACGATAGTCCAGTCACACGTCGCTCGTATCTCAAGGGAACCGCCGGTGCTGCTGCGATGGCTAGCCTCGCCGGGTGTGCTTTCGGCGGCGGTGGCGGCAGTGACGAGACGCTCACAATCGCCGGGACAGTCCCCGAGACAGGGTCGTTCTCCTCGCTCGGGCAGGATCTGCGCCGCGGGTACGAACTCGGACAGGCCCAGATGAACGAGCAACTCGACCGAGACGTCGAGCTCATCCTGCAGGACGACGAGAGCGACGCACAGACGCTCCGGCAGAACCTCCAGCAGATGACCAGCAACAACGACGTCAACATGATCTGGGGAAGTTTCTCCAGTCTGCTGGTCACCGCCGGGAGCGCCTTCGCGGAGAACCAGAACCTCCCGTTCCTCGGTATCGCGTTCGCCTACGAGGAGCCCCACCGCAACGATAACTACGAGTGGACGTACTCGCCGTTCCCGAAGTCCCGCGACGTCGCCCGGTCGACGCTCGGGACCCTCGAACTCATCCCGGAGAGCGAGCGGCCGAGTCGCGTCGGCATCTGGGAGCCAAACTCCGGCTGGGGGAGAGAGCAGGCCGAATACTGGGAGAACCGACTGGGCGAGGCGGGCTACGACATCGTCCTTCGCGAGACGTTCGAGATCGGGTCACAGGACTTCTCGACGCTCATCAGCCAGTCCGAGAGTGCTGATGTCGAAGTGCTGCTGTCGAACCCGACGCCGGGTGGCGGCATCACGGCGGTCAACCAGATGCAGTCGAACAACTGGTCGCCGGACATGCTCAAGTTCGTCCGTGGTGCCGACCCGTCGGCGTGGTGGTCGGCACTCGGCGACGCAGGCGCGTATGCGCTGATGTGTCCGGGCTGGGTCCCCGGCCTGACCGGCAACGGCAACCAGGAGCTCCGAGAGACGTACATGAGCGAGTACGAGACCGAGAGCCAGTACATGCCGGTCAACGTCGGCGGCTCGTACAACCTCACGCAGGTCGCGCTGCAGGCGGTCCAGGCCGCCGGCTCCATCGAGGCTGAAGACATCCGGAACGCGCTTCGCAGCGAGACCTTCCAGACGGTCATCGGGGAGTTCGGCTTCGAAGACAACGGACTCCCCGCGGAGGGTGAACTGACGGCTCCGACCGGCCAGTGGTGGGACGGCGCGCAGCGCCTCGCCTACCCAAACACCGACTCCGAGCGGTCACTGGAGTTCAGGTACCCCATCCCGCCGTGGAGTGAGCGGTAACCTCTCGACAATGGTAGCAGGAGAACTCGTTTCACAGTCTATTGTCAACGGGCTGTTGCTGGGCGGGATTTACGCCGTCGCAGCCCTGGGCCTGTCGCTCGTGTTCGGGATCATGGATATCGTGAATCTCGCACACGGCCACATGCTGATGGTCGGCGCGTACGTCGCCATCATCCTGTTCGCGGCGACGGGTATCACTCCGCTTCTTGGCATGTTCCTCGCCATCGGATTGCTGTTCGTTCTCGGCGTCGTCTTGCAGAAAGTGCTGCTGAAACACGTCGTCGGGGAGGGTATCGAACAGCCTATTATCATCCTGTTCGGGCTGGCACTGATACTGCAGAACATCGGCCAGCTGGTCCTGGGCGGCGACGCGCGGACCGCCGACCTCGGTATCCCTGGCAGCGGTCTCGACCTCGGATTCGTGTTCCTTTCCCTGCCGCGCACGGTGACGTTCGTCGTCGCAGTGCTTCTGATCGTCAGCACCTGGGCGTTCCTCCAGTACACGCGAACGGGGCAGGCTATCCGCGCGACCGCACAGAACCGGACCGCGGCTAAACACATGGGTATCGACACGGACCGGATCTACGTCATCACGCTGGGGATCGGCACGGCGCTTGCCGGCGCAGCCGGTGCGTTGCTCTCGATGCTGTTCCCGATCGACCCGTACATCGGGTGGTCATACCTCCTGAAAGCGTTCGCTGTCGTCGTGCTTGGCGGTGTCGGGAGCATCCTCGGGACCCTCGTCGGCGGCGTCGTTCTCGGCGTCTCGGAAAACCTCGGCGCGCTCTACCTCGGTGGCGGCTACCGAAACGTGGTGAGCCTGCTCATCTTCCTCGGGGTGCTGTTGCTCAAGCCCGAGGGGCTGTTCGGTTCAGGGGGGGATGGTGAATGAGCCTGCTCCAGCGCCATCCGGAGCAGTCACTGCTTGCCAACCGACGGTTGCAGGCCATCGTGGCGGTCGCCGTTGTCGTGCTTGCGCTCGTCCCACTGACGACGACCGATTCGCTCACCGGGCTCATCCTGACGGGGTTAGTGTTCACGATGCTCGGCGTCTCGTGGAACCTGCTGGCCGGCTACGCCGGACAGATCTCGCTCGGCCACGCCGCGTTCTTCGGCATGGGCGCGTACGTCGCCGCGTGGCTGACGACCCCTGGTGCAGCTGGTTTTCCGGCCGCGATACAGCTCCCGATTCTTGTCGCCGTCATCGTCGGCGGGCTGGCCGCGGCGCTGATCGCGCTCGTCATCGGCCCAGTTATCTTCCGGCTGAGCGGTCACTACTTCGCCATCGGGACGCTCGCGCTGGCGGCGGTTATCGAACTCGTGATGCTCGACCAGCGCTCGCTGACCGGCGGATCCTCGGGGTACTACGTCCAGGGTGACCTGAGCGTCGGCAGCGTGCTTTCCCACGGCGATATCATGTTCTTCCTGACGCTCCTGGCGACGGCCCTGACGATTGCGATCACGTACCTGATCGTCGAGGGGTCCGGTGGGCTCGCGATGAAGGCCATCCACGACGACGAATCGGCCGCGAGCAGTCTCGGCGTCAACCCGCTGAAATACAAGATGTACGCCTTCGTGGTCTCCTCGTTCTTCGCGGGGCTCGCGGGAGCGCTATACGGCCACTACACGCTGTACATCAACCCGGGGTCCACACTGGCGGTGACCTGGACCATCGACTCGCTGGTCATCGTGATTCTGGGCGGGATGGGAACCTTCGCCGGGCCGATTCTCGGTGCCGGCCTGTTCCTCCTGCTCGACACCGGCCTCGCGTCTATCGTCGGTAGCGTCGCGACATCCATCGAGGGGACGCTCATCATCCTGTTCATCATCTTCCTTCCGCAGGGGCTGTACGGACTCGCTGAGGACTACCTCATCGCTGACACGGGCGGTTCAGAAGCGCCGTCGAACTCGGATACGATTCCGAACGACGAGGCGGTCGAAACCGAGCCGGGCGTGACACCCGACGAAGAATAACCTACAGCAGTCCGTCTTACGCTCCGAGATACGATTCTTCGACGCGTTCGTCCTCCGCCAGCTCGGCGGACGTCCCGGAAAGCGTTACCTGCCCCGTTTTGATGACGTAGCCGCGGTCGGCCACGCGGAGCGCGTTGTAGATGTCCTGCTCGACCAGTAACACCGTCGTTCCGGTCTCGTTGATCCGCTCGATCGCCTCGAACACGTCGTCGACCAACACCGGCGCAAGGCCCAGGCTGGCCTCGTCCAGCAAGAGGAGGTCGGGATCGCTCATCAGTCCACGACCGATAGCCAGCATCTGCTGTTCGCCGCCCGAGAGCGTGCCGGCGCGCTGGCTGGCCCGCTCTTCGAGTCGGGGGAATATCTCGTAGACGGTTTCGAGTCGCTCGTCCATCCCGCTGCGGTCGATGTATGCCCCGAGCTCCAGGTTCTCACGGATACTGCTATCGGTGAAGATCTCCCGTCCTTCCGGAACGTGAGCGACGCCCATCTCGACGACCTCTTCGTGGGGCATGCTGCCGATACTCTCCCCCTTGAACCGTACTTCACCGGCCGTCGGCTGGAGATCACCACAGATCGTCTTGAGGGTGGTCGTCTTGCCGGCACCGTTGGCGCCAAGCAGTGCGACGGTCTCGCCTTTCTCGACGGAGAGACTGACATCCCAGAGCACCTGCACGTTCCCGTACGACACGTCTATCGAATCTACTTCGAGGAGCGCCATCGATTACCACATGATTTATCGCCGGTTTTCTTAAGTGTACCCCTCTGTAGGGGGCCAAAAAAGCGATCCGAGTGGGCCGAGAACCGACCGGAGGCCGCTACTCCTGTCCGCTTTTCTGGACGTCGGCCTCGGCGTAGCTGACGTCCCGCTCGGTGACGTCGACGGTCATCTCGCCGACGGACTCGATCTGTGCGTCGATGGTATCGCCGTCGGAGAGTTCGCTGACACCTTCCGGCGTCCCGGTGGTGATGACGTCGCCGGTTTCCAGGGTCGCCCCGAGTGATGCGTACTGGACGACATCCGCGCAGGTGTACACCATATCGCCGGTGTTCTCGTACTGGCGGCGCTCGCCGTTGAGCTGGAGTTCCATCTGGAGGTCCTGTGGATCGTCGATGTCGTCGGCCGTGGTCACGCACGGCCCGATGACGGTGAACGTGTCGTAGGACTTCCGGTTCGAACGGTCCTGGTCGCCCCGCAGCGAGATGTCAAGCAGGATCGTGTAGCCGAAGATGTGGTCCCAGGCTTCCTCGGCCGGCACGTCCTTCACGTCGCCTTCCATGACGAACGCGAGTTCGATCTCGTGGTCGGTGCGCCGGTCCGAAAACGGCAGTTCGATGCCGTGATCCGGGCCGACCACGCTGGACGGCGCCTTCAGGAAGTAGCCCTTGTCCTTGATCGAGAACCACTCGTCGGTCGTGATGTCGCGGTCCGACAGCGCCTCCTCGATGTGGTTCTCGTAGTTCAGCGGCGCGGCGATGACCTTGCCGGGGCGACCCACGGGCGACCCGATCTCTACGTCTTCGACTGCGTGGTCCGGGTCGGCGTCGGTGTACTCACTGGCGTCGTACTCGCCGTCGATGTACTCGACGAGAGGGTCGTCGGCGTCGATACCGAGGCGGTCGTTCAGGGCGACGATGCCGTCGCCGTCGTCTGTGAGCAACCCGAGCTGGTCGTTGTCGTAGCGGACAAATCGCATAGGGGAAATATCGTTGGAGGCCGTGATAAAAGATGCCTTTCTGTGTGACGGAGAGAGGGGCTTCCCCCCGCTCCCTACTCAGAAGTGCGCGTCCGTCCGGGTCAGATCCACGTCGGCGGCCACGTCCTCACGGAAGTGCGCCGCCAGGGAATCGAGCGTCCAGCCGTCGGGATCGACGCCGACAGCGTCCATCGCCGGGTCCGAATAGACGCCGACCCGGTTCCCACCGGCATAGAGCGTACAGCCGGTCACGTCCGCCGCCGCGTCGCTGGCGAGGTACGCGACCATCGGCGCGACGTTCTCCGGCGGCATTTCCTCCCGCGTGTACGGGCGGTGTTTCTCCGGGACCGTCTCCGTCATCCGCGTGTACCCGTTCGGGACGAGGGCGTTGACCCGCACGTCCGAGTGGTGCAGCTCTGTCGACACCGACCGGACCATCCCGAGGACGCCCGCCTTGGCCGCGGCGTAGTTGACCTGTCCGAGATTCCCTCTGGCGGCCCCGGCGCTGACCGCCAAGTACGACCGCTGACGGTCGAAGCCGTCCTCGCCCGCTTCGCGCCAGTGTGCGCAGGCCGCCCGGAGCGGCGCGAACTGTCCGGTAAGGTTATTCTCGATGACTGCCGTCCAGTCCTCGGGATCGAGCTTGTAGCTCATGCCGTCCCGGAGGATGCCGGCGAAGTTGGCGACGAAGTCCAGACGGCCCTGCGACGCGACAGTCTCCTCGATGAGCCGCTGTGCGTAGTCGAAGTCGCTCACGTCGCCGTGGTGGGCCGTCGCCTCACCGCCCGCCTCGCGGATGTCGGCGGCGACCTCCTCGGGAACGGTCGGGTCGCTGCCGTCGCCGGACACGGACGTGCCCAGGTCGTTCACCACGACGGTCGCACCGTGGTCGGCGAGTTCGTGGGCCGCCGCCTCGCCGAGACCGTTGCCGCCGCCGATGACGAGACAGACGGTCCCCGCTAACTTCTTAGAACGGGAACTCACGGTCCTCGTGCTGGAGCGAGATCCACTTCTTCTCGGTCACCTCGTCGAGGAAGTCGTCGGTGTTGTAGCCGCCGACGCCGGAGGCGGCCGTGCCGCTGAAGGGCACGTGGGCCTCGTCGTTGATGGGCTGGTCGTTGACGTGGACCATCCCGGTCTCCATCCGCTGTGCGATGCGCTTGCCCGCACCCACGTCGCCCGCGTGGACGGACCCGGACAGGCCGTACTCGGTGTCGTTGGCGAGTTCGACGGCTTCGTCGACATCCGCGAACGGAATTACCGGTGCGATGGGGCCGAAGTGCTCGTTACAGGCCGCCGCCATGTCGTTGGTCACGTCCGAGAGCACCGTCGGTTCGACCACCAGCGAATCCTCGACACCCTCTACCTCGACGGTGTCGCCACCGGTCTCCAGCGTGGCACCGGCTTCGACGGTCTCCTCCACGTACTCTAACATCTCGTCGCGCTGGGATTCGTCGATGATGGGGCCGAGAACGACGTGCTCGTGGGCGCTGCCCGCCGGCAAGTTCTCGGCGCGTTCGGTCAGCCGCTCGACGTACTCGTCGTAGACGTCCTCGTGGACGAGATGCCGGTTGATGGAGATACAGACCTGTCCCTGGTGGGCAAAGGAGCCGAAGACGCCGGCGTCGACGGCCTGCTCGATATCGGCGTCGGCCGTGACGACGTGAGCGTTGTTCCCGCCCAGTTCCATCGCGGCCTCTGCGAGGTTCTCACCGGCCGCCGCGGCGACGCGGCGACCGACATCGGTCGATCCGGTGAAGGCGACGACGTCGCTTTCGGGGTGGCTGGCGACGGCGTCACCGATGTCCGACCCGTGGCCCGTCACGACGTTCAGCACGCCGTCCGGGAACCCCGCGTCCTCGAACAGCCGGGCGAACAGGAGTCCGCCGACAATCGGCGTGTTCGTCGCCGGCTTCAGGACGACCGTGTTGCCGGCGGCGACGGCCGGGGCGAGGGCCCGCGCGGAGAGGTTCAGCGGGAAGTTCCACGGCGAGATGACCGTCACCACACCCTGCGGTTCACGCTGGACGATGTTCTCCTTGCCCGGGATGTTCGATGCGGCGTGTTCGCCCTTCATCCGCCGTGGCATGGTGGCCGCCTCCGCGATCTGGTCCTCGGTGAGGTGGACCGACGTTTCCCCGATCCCAGCGGCCTGGCCGGCTTCGGTCGCCAGGAGTTCGACGATCTCCTCGCTGTGTTCGTCCACTGTTTGCAGGAGATTCTGGACGAGTTCCTCGCGTCGGGCCGGCGGGGTCTGACCCCACTCCGTCTGCGCTTCGGCAGCCGCTTCGTACGCAGCGTCTACGTCCGCCTCGGTCCCGCGGGGAACCTGCGTCACCGTCTCGCGTGTCGAGGGGTCCTCGACAGCGATGCTGTCCCCGCTCGTGCTCTCTTTCCACTCGCCGCCGATGTAGTGCGTGTTCCAGTCGGCCTCGATACTGTACCGTGATACGCCTTCTTGTGCCATATGAGTACATACGGCGAGGCTATAATCAAGGTTTGGTCACGTCCCGCTGGGCCGCCGCCCAGTTCTGATTTCTGACGGGACTACCGGCGCGGGGTCGAGAGCGCTGCATCGAGGGCTTCGACCGGGGTCGGCGGCTCCTCGCTACGACCCGCAAAGGCCCCGTCGACCGTGACATCGAGGTCGCCGAGCTGTGTTCGACAGGAGGCTCCTGGAGCGACGACGCTGTCGGCGTCGCTTCCGGTCACCTGCCCAGCGAGTTCGTCGCCGATGGCCATGCTCATCGCGTGGTGTTCGGCCTCGTAGCCGAAGGAGCCGGCCATGCCACAGCACCCGGAATCGAGTGGATCGACGGCGTAGCCGGCCCGACGGAGGACGCCGACGGCGTGGTGGTCCTTCTTCGTCGCCTTCTGGTGACAGTGCCCGTGGTACGCCAGCGACCGGTCAAGACTGTCAAACGCTATCTCGTCGTCGAGCCGGAAGGTGTCGAGGTACTCACACACGCCATAGCTGTTGGCCGCTAGCCGCTCGACTGCCTCTCCGGAGAGGAGGTCCAGATAATCGGACTGGAGCATGACGGCGTCGCTTGGTTCGACGACAACCACGTCCCAGCCGTCGGCGACGCGGGGGGCGAGCGCAGTCACAGCCTCGCTGGCTGTCTCACGAGTTGCGTCGACGAACCCCTTCGAGTATGACGGGCGACCGCTGTCTGTCACGTCCGCCACGTCGACGTGGACGCCCGCTGCTTCCAGCACCCGGACCGCCGCCTTCCCCACGTCGGGGTGGCTGAAGTTCGTGTACGTGTCCGGGAACAGCACCGCTTTTCGCTCGGCCTCCCGCTCGGGGACCTGCGGCCCCCTGGTCTCGAACCAGTCCTGCAGGCTCTCGCGCTCAAAGGTCGGCAGCGAGCGCTCGCTGGCGATACCGAGTGTCTTCTCCATCACCGTTCGTGCGCCCGGGAGTTTCGGCCCCAAGTTCGACAGTGGTGCGAGCGCGCTGCCGACCCGGGCCAGGGTGTCGATATTCGCGAACAGTCGCTCCCGGAGGCTCGCGCCGTGTTCCTCGTGGTGGGCGTGTTCCACCTCGACTTTCAGCTTCGCCATGTCCACCTCGCTGGGGCAGTCGTGTGCACACCCCTTACAGCCGATACAGAGGTCCATCACCTCGGTGACGAACTCGTCGTCGGTCGGATCGTCCGGCAAGTCACCGCTCATGGCTTGCCGGAGCATGTTCGCCCGACCGCGGGTCGACGTGACTTCCTCGTCGGCCGCCCGGAACGTGGGACACATCACACCGCCCTCGGACTGCTGTGTCCGACAGCCGCCACAGCCGTGACACAACTCGACCATCCCCTGCATCCCGTTCTCGTTGTCCCATTCGAGCGCCGAATCGAACCCGGCGTCGAACTCGTACTCCGGGTCGAACCGCAAGTTTTCGGTCAGCGACACGTCGCCACACACCTGGCCCGGGTTGAGCAGCCAGTCGGGGTCGAACGCGGTTTTCAGGTCGCGAAACGCCTCCCAGAGCTGTTCGCCGTACAGTTTCCGGTTCCACTGGGTGCGGGCGCGGCCGTCGCCGTGCTCGCCGGAGACGGACCCGCCGAACTCCACGACGAGGTCAGTTACGGCGTCGCCGATGGCTTCCATCGCGTCGAGATCGGTCTGTGACTTTGTGTTGACCAGCGGACGGACGTGGAGGACGCCGGGGCCGGCGTGCGCGTAGAACGACGCGAAGGTGTCCTGTTCGGCGAGTACGTCCTGGAACTCGCTGACGAACTCGGGGAGGTTTTCCGGCGGGATGGCGCAGTCTTCGAGAAAGCTGATGTGCTTTGCGTCACTCGTCCGCCCGAGCAGTATCGGCAGCCCGGACTTCCGGAGCTTCCAGAGCTCTTTCCGGTCGTCGGCGTCGTAGGCTTCCAGCGAGTCGAAGGCGTAACGGTCACCGACAGGGCCGTCGTCGCCACCCTCCGGGACCCGGTCGGCCAGCAGGTCCGCGACCTGTGCTCGGCCGTGGTCGTCGCTGTCGGCGTAGAACTCGACCAGCAGGGCGGCACGCGTTTGCTCGGGCAACCGGTCGGCCACGGCGGCGAACTCCGTCGTGTCGGCCGCGAGGTCGATGAGTACGTCGTCGATGAGTTCGACAGCGGCGGGGTCGTGCTGGAGAACGTGTTGCACGTCGCTGACCGCGTCGACAACACTGTCGTAGGTCAGCAGCGCCACTGCTTTCGTCTCCGGCGTCGGTTCGAGCGAGACAGTCGCTTCGGTGACAACGGCGAGCGTCCCCTCGCTGCCGGCCAGCAGGCTGGCGAGGTTAACCACTCCGGGGTCGCCGTACTCGCCTTCGTACTCCGCGACGAGTCGGTCGAGGTTGTACCCCGAGACGTTCCGCTTCATCTCGGGATAGCGCTCGTCGATCGCATCGGCGTGGCCGTCCAGCAGTTCGACGACGCCGGCTGCGATACGGGCCTCGATATCGTCGCTCTCAGAGTCAGCCCGCGAGCGGAGGTCGTCGACGGAGACCTCCCCGAACGTAGTGACGGTCCCGTCGGCGAGGACCACCTCGCAGGATTCGACGTAGTGGTCCGTTTTCTCGTAGACCAGCGAGTGCGCCCCGGTCGAGTTGTTCCCGATAGCGCCACCGATGGCGCTGCGGTTTCCGGCGGCTGGATCGGGCCCGAAGGTTAACCCGAACGCTGCGGCGCGGTCGTTCAGGTCGGCGAGGACAGCACCCGACTGCACCGTTGCCTCTTTGGCATCGGGGTCAACGTCACGGACAGTATCCATGTGACGCGTAAAGTCGAGGACGACCGCCTCGTTGACAGTCTGGCCGGCGAGACTCGTCCCGCCGCCCCGCGGGAGGACCGGTATCTCGCGGTCGGCACAGTAGGAGACGACCGCAGAGACATCGTCGGTCGATGTGGGAAACACGACGCCGATAGGCGTCACCTCGTATGCACTGGCGTCAGTGGCGTACATCTGACGGGTATAGGTATCGAACCGCACTTCGCCTTCGACACGGCTCTCTAAATCAGAGACGAGGCCGGGGCGCTCGACTTGCCCGCCGACGTAGTCGTAGTTCGCACGGCCGTCGCTCGCCTTCGGCGCGAGTTGGACACCACCGTCTGTGGCGGCGTCGCTATCGTCAGGGTGCATGTGCTACCACCTGTGTGAACCAATAACTTAACGCCGCCGTTCTCGACACGGCGTATCGGTGCTCCAGACTGTGTCTACCGGTACCAAACTGGCCGACTCCGTTGGGATGTGCCTGATTTCCTCCACCCGACTGAGGTTATACTCCCTAGTCATCAATGCAGATTAGGGCAAGATATTCAAATTTAACAGCAAAATACCAAATATCTGGATGAAAAGATGGAATAATAACCAAATAACAGATATTCACTCTTATATAGCAACACTTTAGAGACAAATATTAGAACTATATTCATATATGCCAGTATATTATCTCCAAATCTGAAGGAAGCCCGATATACACATTTGAAACTATTCGAACCAAAGGCAGCAATCCTTGGCCACTACCTTCACCCGACGGAGAGTTCCTACCCCGGGAGAAAGAGATTGAGGATTGCAACGACCAGTCCGGCGAGTCCCATCCGTGCCGCGGCAACGTACCACCGCTGGCCCGAAATCGAGCCCATGTAGGCGCCGAACACACCCAACACACCAATACCCAAGCCGACCGCGATAAGTGCCGCCTCTTGCATTGTGACAACGGTTCCTTCGACGAGGAACGGGGTTAGCGGGATTAGAATCCCGATTAGTGGACCCAGGCCGCTCATTATCGCGTGTACGAAGCGGGCACCGCTCTGATTCCGTTGCACGCGGGTATCGTCGAGGTCCGTGAGCATCGCCTGCTCGATACGTCTGATCTCGGCCCGTGTTTCGGCCCGTTCGATTTCCCAGACGCTCCAGACCGCAGATGTCCCGAGACCGACTGCCGCACCCAGCCCGATTTTGATCACAGTGTACCCGTCAGGGACTCCGGAGAGGACGGCGCCGACAATGATTCCAATGCTCGTGAGCGTTCCATCGAACCCGTTCGAAATGAAGTAGCGACGCGAAATCGCCAGGACGTCCTCCTTCCCGAGAAGACGCCTGAGGAGTTGTCGAATCGACGCCACGGCGTATCAGGCATCCTGTAGCGTACGCCGGTCCGTCACGACGTAGTCGCCGCAGGCAACTTGATCCACGGAGTGCACCGATCCACCGAGGTTTTCGATCTTTTCTTCGACCTTTGTGAAGTCAAGATCCTCACCCTCAAACGTGAGCTTGACGTTTTGAACTTCCTGATCTAGCTCGATCAGAGACGATGTTACTCCCTCGACACTTTCGGTCTCAGCGACCTGATCAGTAAACACAAGCAGGGGCGGGTCGTGCGGTTTCAGTACATCGATGACGAGGCGTCGGACTGCTGCCATATCTCAACACGAGGAGGGGTTATCTTAAAAAAGTGTGTTAGAATCTCTCTGCCGATCCGCTGGTCTTCTGTAGTTACGCTAAAGCGGTCTGCGCGTTTTCCCTCTCTATTGGGAAAAATTATCAGCAGAGGAGATATTATCACTTTCCGGCCAAAGAACGCCCCACGAGAGTTTCTGAATCCCGGTAAGTGCCTGAGAGAACGTCGATGTGGGAACTCCGCTGCCGAAAATAGATCTAGATTGATCAGGCCTCTGGAATCACAGCCGAGACGGATCACAGATGAAGTCACGTATTTGTCGTTATCCGTGTAAGCCCTGTTGGTAAACTGGGTAAATAGTAAGATATCGTCCAAGAATTTATCGGTAAAATCTGATAAGATGTCGCTCGTTCCGTCCCCGGATACCCTGTTCCAGTGGCGCTTAATGCGCCTCTGGCGAGCTCTCCCGTATCGCTTTTATCACCTGCTGATCTCTTTCACCACAGGAGATCAGTTATCGAACACAGTGGTGACTGCAGCCTCCGAATCGTCCGGCGACGAATCAGCGACTGGCGTCCAGCTAAGCTGGACTGTCCATCGATTACCTTCCTCCCCCTCTGTCGCGTATTCGACGAGATGGACATCACCCTCCGCCTGCGGAGGCATCTCTTTCTCTTCAGCCCCTGATACAACATGTGTGGTCGTGAGTCGCCGGTTCAGCCCGCGGAGGTAGGCATCGACTTCATCTCGATTGAGCGAGGCCTCGCGGCGAGGCTGAGATAAGTTAGCTCTGTCACTGATACCGCCGGCGTGACCGGATGAGTGTCCACCCGTTACCGCATTTATAACGGCACCGAGCAGGAGAACGAGCGCCGAAAAGTAGAGGTAGGTGATCACGATGATCACGCTGCCGGCGAAGCTTCCTGCCCCGGGGTTCGAGAACGTGAGGTACACCTGAAAGAGGCCCTGGAACGCTGCCCACCCGACCGCAGCAACTATCGCGCCGGGGAGGACGTCGCGGACGCTTAACTCACGGTCCGGAAAGACGTAGTACATCGGGAGGAACGCGACGACGAGTCCGACGAGTAACACCAGCGGCATGGCGTACCCGGCGAACGGAATCGTGTCCGCGAAGACGGCGAACGCGGCACTCGTTCCGACCGTGGCCACTACAGCGACCCCGAGGGCGAAGAGGACGACAACACCGTCTTTCAGTTTGTTCACGAACGAATTGCGACCGACGGTTCCGTATATCTCGGAGAACGCCGTATCGAGGCCCCGGAAGATCTTCAATGCCCCCCAGATCAAAACGACTGATCCGACGACGGAAGCGCTTCCGACACTAGAGCGTTCGAGGAACGTTTGCTGGACGACATCGGCGATCGGTCCCGGGAGCCACTGGTTGGCGAACTCGATGATACGGGCTTCGAGGCCGCCACCGACGAGGGTGAGCACGAGGAACAGCAGGATCAAAAGCGGTGCCAGCGAAACGAAAGCGCTGTACGCCAGACCAGCCGCCATGAAGGGGACGTTCTTCTCGGAAACGTCCGTATACACCCGCTGCACGAACTCACGTCCGTTGGCTACCGAACCCATACCTGCAGTTGTGGTTCCGACGGGAAAACATGTCCGCTGGCTATTGCGCGGTACCGGCGAACCGGCCGCGAGATACTCGGGGACTGCCGCTCTCACTCCACTCAAAGGACGTCGTCACTTACACGGCTATCCGTCCGATGTCCTGCCGGAGATTGCTGGCCTGTTCGAGACGTAACTTCCGTGCCAACGCTTTCCCGGCAACTGGGGGGCCACGAAAATCCGCTGAGACCGGCTCGTACGTGGACGTATCGAAGCCCATCTTTTCCAGGTAGATCTCGACCGGTTTCGATTCCAGTCCGAAGCGGATCGCCTGTTGGCTGAGCTCCTGAAGGGTGGAAAACTCCGGAACTCTGATCTGATCGGGGTACACGCCGGGACGTCCACGATCAAGTGATTTCGTCTCGGTCTGGGAAACCAGATCCCCCACGTCCACTGCCAACTTGATCACTTCACTCGGCAAGGCAGCGTCGGGCGCTCGCCACTCGACAGTCGGCTGGCACTCCCGGAGTCGAACGGGATTGAGCACTGTGTCTTCGGCTTCGAAATAGTCAGTGACTGTCTCGGCGCGTACACCGCGGCTATCCGCCAACTCTTTGAATCGTTCGAATACCTGATCGACACGATCTGTCCACTCCTGCAGACTATCTACGTACGGCCAGAGATCGCAGAACCGCTGGAATTCGTGCCCGCACTTCCTCCGATAGGCTCGTGCCCGCGAGGAGCTATCACCCGCTTCTCCGCAGTAGTACGGTGAGGAGTTCAGTAAGGCCAGTGCCGGATCGAGTGCGGTGAGGAGGTTCAACTGGTCGACCACACATCCTTTCTGGAAGTGGATGTGTGTGCCGGCGCAGTTCTTCGCGCTCTGGACCCCGTCGCCGTAGATCTCCTCGAACAACTCCCCCCGCTTGCAGTTCGCCTCCGTATTCGATGGCGTGAGTGGAGTTCCCAGAGGGACGAGCTGTTTGTCGTGCTTTTCGGCGGCTCGGACACCGGCCCGGAGTGTCGTCTCCAGGTCCCGACGCAACTCGAACTCGTTGTCGTGAGGCTCTGTCTGCACTTCGATGAGCGGATCGATGAACTCCGGTCTTATCCGGTCGTGAGCAGCCACGACCTCTTGGCCGTCGGCCAGTCGTCCATCGTCGTCTACGACCCATAGCTCAAGCTCGACACCGGTTTTGATCTGGCACATGACTATACCCCACCTCGTTTGACCGCATCGTCGACGTCCTCGACGGTCTTCGATTCGGGATCGAACGTGATGAGGCCGTGATCAGCTAACTTCGGTAGATGTGTGTGATACAGCGATACGTGAACCTGTTTGAGTAGTTCCGCCGGGATCGGCTCCGTATCGCCAGCCTGTTCCCGAGTTGCAACCGCTTTCGACAGCGTTTGCAGCGTGATCGGCGTCGATTCACAGGTTAGCGTGTGGAGAACCGTTCGCCGTCGCTCATGTGATAGCGCTTCGCACGTCTCGTCAGTCGCTGCCTCGGCATCGAGGGTAATCGAAGCGCCACTATCGGCGACCATGTTGATCTGGGCTGGGGAACTGCGTTGTGGCATGATATATCTCCAGACGATACTACTGTGTGAGCGGTGGTGAGCTATCGGCCTAATATGATTGAATCGGCTCTAATAGACCCGTATTGCTGCCAGGCACCCTGAATTGCCCAGTCCGAGGAATGACTGTCGTCCCCTCACGTTTCCAGCAGCGCCGGATCGCTTCCCGGTCCCGTCGACCATGTCCCGGTACGTTCTCTCCCGGCGAAGCCGTTCTCGCCTCTCTCGTCGGACTGATACTCGAATCGGTTGATCAGCCGCTGTTCGTGCCTGACTCGGACGTTTTCCACGGCGACGACGGCGGGGAAGTTTCGGTGTCCTCGTTTTCGAAGACCGCATCGAAGAACTCCCGTTCTGCCGCTCGGAAGTGCTCGCTGAACGTCGCCTGCGTAATTCCGAGGAGCTCCGCGATTTCCTCGCCGCTCGTCGTTCGCGGCCAGTCGAAGTACCCGGCTCGATACGCCGTCTCGAGGGCAGCACGCTGCTTCTCTGTGAGGCGGCTTCGGAACACGGATCGGGTCTCGGGAATGCTCGGGTCGTCCTGTTCCACGGTTCGATGAGAACAGAGTGTCGCTCCCTCACAGTTGTCCTCTACGAGCTGGGCGAGTTGGCGCTTGTCCCGCCCCTGTGGAAACTCGACGATCAATCTGAGTACGCCGGAGTCGATAGTTCCCGAAGCGACGCGGCCACCGTGATCTGCGACAGCGGTATCAAGTGACCCGAGCGCGGTTGTCGTGAATTCGAAATCGTAACTGTCCTGTCCGGCCGATAGAACCCGGAGGCCTTCGATTTCGGCCGACTGCTGGGCCGCCTCGTGCAGTTCCTCGCGTCGAAGCCCCTCCGCGTGCCCGTACACGAGAGTACCGCTATCGCTTCTGATGAAATTCTCGAACTGGAGCGTACACCTGGTGTTCGCCGAGAGTGTGACCAGTTCCTCGCACACGCCCGTTATCCGAAACCCGAGGTGCAACACCGAGTCCGAAACGAGGGCGTTCTTGCGCTCGATCGAAGTGATCGCGTGCCCGATGACCTCGCCCAATCGTGAGAGGATCCCCGTTTCGTGACTGGAAAACGCATTCGGTGACGTGGCGTGTATGACGAGGATCCCGTAGAATATCGTCCGGTACGTGATAGGGATCGCGGCGACCGAACGGCGGTCAGACTGTCCTGTCTGCTCGGTCTCGGACCCTTGATCTACCTGTACTTCCTGGGCGATCTGTGTTTGCCGCGTCTCAATCGCCATCGCTTCTGGACGGTCTTCTGCCTCCTCGTCACGGGGGACAATATTACGGTCGCTTTCCTCACCCGCGCTCGCCCGCGGGGAGAGCCGTTCGGTCGGCCGGTCGAGATCGCCGATCCAGGCGAGCAGGTAATCGTCCGCTTCGATGACTCGCTCGCAAACAGCCTGTTCGAGGCTGTCGCGAGAGTGAGTTGTGATGACATCGTGGGTGATCTCCTGGCTGATCGTATTGAGTTCGTTGAGTGACTCCAGTTGCTTGCGATAGCGGACCCGTTCGGCTTCCTGACGGGCCTGCTCGATCGCGTACTGGATCGAGTGGATCAATAGCTCGCCGCTGACTTCGTCTTTCACCAGGTAATCCTCGGCCCCGTGTTGAATCGCCTCGATCCCGACGTTCCGATCATCCAGTCCCGTGAGCACGATGATGGGCGTAAACTCCGCTTTCTCGACGAGCGTGACCAGCGTGTCCAGCCCGGCACTGTCCGGAAGCCCCAGATCGAGTAGAATAACGTCGACGGCGTTGTCGGTAAGGTACTCGACGCCCGCTGCAAGGCGCCCTACGTGATGGACTGCGACTCGCTCCGGAGGCGGTCCATCGAGGTTGATTCGGTGGAGGCGGGACTGGGTTTCCCGGAGTATCTCCTCGACAAGTCGTGCATCGCCCGGGTTGTCTTCGACCAGGAGGACGTCGAGTTGTTCGGCTGTCATCAACTTCCTCCGTTCGGTGGCAAGCACACGATATCGAGCCAGAACGTTTTGAACGTCCGGATTGTTTGAATGAACTCCCCCGGATCGACCGGTTTCGTCATGTACGCGTTCGCCTGAAGCTCGTAGGATCTGACGATGTCCTCTTCCGCCTGTGAACTCGTCAGGATGATGATCGGAATCCGGCTGAGATCGGGGGATTCCTCGTGTAACTCTTCGAGAAACTCGTCGCCGTTCTTCCGCGGGAGACTCAGGTCGAGGAGAATGATATCGGGGCGAGGGGCGTCGGCATACTCTCCGCGCCTGTGGAGAAATTCGAGCGCTTCAACGCCGTCAGTTACGACGTGGAGCGTGTTGGCGATCCGGTTTTCCCTGAACGCTTCTCTCGTCAGGTGGACGTCTCCCGGATTGTCCTCGACGAGGAGAATGTTCGCCGAGTCGTTCGGCTGGCTGTGTTCAGTCATGGTCTCGCTTCGCTCCCGAAAGGGTAAACGAGATGGTGGCCCCTTCTCCGGGCGTCGAATCGATCCAAATGTCACCGCCGTGGCGCTCGACGATCCGCTTGCACAGCGCCAGGCCGATCCCCGAACTCTGGCTGTCCGGTCCATCGAGACTCTGGAATACCTGGAAGATGCGCTCGTGGTCATCCGGATCGACGCCGATCCCCTCGTCCCGAACCGAGATAGTCCACTGGTCGGCTTCCGACGTGACGGTGGTGTCCCACTCCGGCATACCCCTGATCTCGTTTCGCTCAGCGGCAACGTGTATCCGTGGCGGTTCGTCGCCGCTATACTCTATCGCGTTCTCCAGCAGGTTCTGCAGAAGCTGGCGTAGTTGCCGTTCGTCCCCTTCGACGACGGGGAGCGATTCGCTGGTGATCTCGGCGTCGTGCTCCCGGATGGCGATCCGGAGGTTATCACACGTATTCGCGTACACGTCGTCGAGGTCCACCGCCTCGAAAGAGGTGCCTTGGGATTCGACCCGCGAGTACGTAAGCAAACCGTCGATCATCTCACGCATTCTGTCAGCGCCGTCGACGGCAAATTCGAGGAACTCCCGGCCGTCCGCATCCAACTCGTCTCCGTAGCGCCGCTCGATGAGGCGGAGATAGCTTGAGACCATCCGGAGTGGTTCCTGCAGATCGTGTGAGGCGGCGTGCGCGAACCGTTCGAGCCGTTCGTTGGACGCCTCAAGCGCCCGCTCGCGTTCGATCCGCTCGGTGATATCCCGACCGATACCCGCAAGCATCGTCTCCCCGTCGGGTGCCACGACAGCAGATGCCGCAAACTCCATCGGCACTCGTTGCCCTCCCTTGGTCAGTATCGTTGCCTCGATGCGGGTACTACCGGTCTCGAACACCGTCTCGATCCCGTTGTGAATGGTCTCACGGTCCTCCTCGACGAACAGATCCGCTGGGTCCATGGACCTGATCTCTTCGTCCGTGTAGCCAGTCACAGTGGAGACGCTCGCGTTCCATCGCTGGAAGTTCTTTTCGGTGTCGATAACGTAGAAGAGATCGTCGATGCTGTTCAGTATCTCAGTGGTGTACGCTTCGTACTCTTCGAGTTGCTGTTCGCGGTCTCGGACCCGTCGCTGGGCCTCTACCCGGTCCGTAATGTCGCGGAAATACACCGACAGGCCACTCTCGGATGGGTACGCGGTTACCTCTACCCAGATGTCCAGCACATCGTATTCGAGGTCAAAGCTGACCGGTTCTTGGGTGTCCATCGCCTCCTGGTAGCGGTCCCAGACGCTGGTGTCGGCAGCCTCGGGGAACATATCCCAGAGGCACTCGCCGAGGAGTTCCTCGCGGGGTTGCTGAAGCAGTTCCTCCGCGCGCTCGTTGACGTGTGTGAACCGCCACTCCTCGTCGAGCGCGTAGAACGCATCCGAAATCCGTTCCAGAATACGCTGGAGTTCGCTCTCTATCTCCTGCTCGTGTCGGTGCCGGTCAGTCATGTCGCGAGTGACCTTCAGATATCCCTGGTGAATGCCGTCGTCGCGGAGGGCCGTGATCGTCACGTTCGCCCAGAACTGGGTACCGTCCTTGCGGACGCGCCAACCCTCGTCCTCGATTGACCCCTTCTCGAGCGCATCAGCGAGGTTTTGCTCGGGAACGCCCGATGCCCTGTCAGATTCCGTGTAGAACTGTGAGATGTGTTCGCCGAGTATCTCCGCGGCCTCGTACCCCTTGATCTTCCGTGCCCCTTCGTTCCAGCTAACCACGCGACCGTGCGGGTCGAGGCGGAAAATGGCGTACTCTTCTACCGCATCGACTAGGGAGTGAAATCGTTCCTCAGTCTCTCGAAGTGCGTCTGCCGTTTTCTTCTGGTCCGTGCCCTCAGTGTAGATTTCGACTCGTCCCCCGGCGAACGGTCCGGATTCGATGGGTTTGCTCCAGTGGTTGAGCCAGCGTCCCTCCCGGTTCTCACCGGCGGTAATTTCGCACGTGAACTTATCGACGTACGCGTTATTGTCGTATGCAGAGAGCACGCGGTCCGCAAACCGATCCGGGTCGGCGACTCGTTTTCTCATGACCTCGTCGACGACGTCCCGCTTGTCCCGACCGACGAGTGCGCTCGGATCCACGCCGAAATACTGACCGATGGTCTCGTTGGTCCGAACTATTTCGAACTCCTCGTCGAGAACGAAGATACCCCCGTGGATCTTTTCCAGGATCGTACTGAGTACGTCACCCGATCTCTGGGTCCATTCCGGTGTCGGCGGAAATCCTTGCTCGGACAGGTTTCTCACAATACCGACGGTCCCCTGGCAATCACCCTCCGTCAGGAGACGGGACACCCGCAGTTCACAGGGCATCGTCCTCCCGTCGGAACTCCGGAGAACGGATTGGAACGTTACGAGATCGTCTTCGCGATCCTGTAAACGCTGCATTTCGTGTTCGGCATCGATCTCAGAAAAGAGTAATGAGTACGGTTCGCCGAGGAGCTCGTCCCGGGAATAGCCTGTCATCTCCACCAGAGAATCGTTTACAGCAACGAAATGACCGGACTGGTCCAGCTGATAGACCCCGTCATCGAGCAGGCCGACCAGCGTTCGATATCGGTCGAGTGCTCCGGCATCGCTCGTATCACCCCATATAACATCTGAAGCTGCGCTTGATCTGGGACTCACTACCGTGACATACTCCCTGGGGACGTTTAGGTTGTTCTAACCACTCGTATTCGTTTAGGACCCACGTAGTTCAAGACCCATTAATATCGAGCGAGACTTCTGGACGGAGGCTCTCTGGTTTTGAAGTTCGTATTTCAGGGTCAACACTTATTCGCGAGCCGCAAGTACGTTCATTGGCATGTTCCACCATGGTACGGAACTTCAGTACGAAGTGCGAGTTGAGGAGCCCGACCCGGAGTTCGCGAAGATGCTTCAACAGGCTATAGGCGGGGCCGAGGGCGAGATGCGCGTTGCGCTCCAGTATCTGTTCCAGGCGTTCGCCGTCCCCGAAGACAAACAGCAGTTCCGGACGCTGCTGATGGAAACCGCCGTCGAGGAACTGGGCCACATCGAGATGCTCGCGACCGCGGTTTCGAAGAACCTCGAAGGCGCACCCGAGGCTGACGGAGAGCGTGACCCGGTTATCGGGGCGATGATGGATGCCGGGCAACCTCGCCAGGCGCTCTCGGCGGGACTGCACGCGATGCCCGTCGACAGCAACGGCGTCCCGTTCACTGGCAACTACGTCGTCGCCAGCGGGAATCTGGCCGCCGACATGTACGCGAACGTGATGGCCGAGTCGACGGGACGCCTGCTAGCGACCCGCCTCTGGGAGATGACTGACGACCCCGGGATGAAAGACATGCTCTCGTATCTCATCGCCCGGGATACGATGCATCAGAACCAGTGGCGTGCCGTCCTTGAGGAAGCCTTCGAGGAACCCATGCCGATACCCGGAAGCTTTCCCCAGGCCGAGGAAAACCAGGAGTTCAACTACGACTTCATGTCCACGTTCCGCGACGAGCAGGAGAACCCCGAGCAGCCCTGGACCCAGGGCGACTCCCCCGATGGCAAAGGCGAGTTCGGCTACCGACCCTCCCAGCCCGGCGGTGGCCCCCCTGATCTAACGGGCGTCATCGACGAGATGCACAACGAGGTGAACTAATACGGGTACGCACTCGTCCGGGAGGGCCTTCCGAAGCGACCGAGGCCAGACATTCCGTGGCAAAACCTGGCCGGACGGCTGGTTCCTTGCAACCGCAGGGCTGGGATTTACCACGGTTGATGGTGTATAGCACGATGCGATGTCATTAGCAAACACCGTCTCTCAGATTGACAGTCTGAGCGACGAACAGCGTACGTGTGTCGAGAATTGTCAAGAAGCCACTGAGGTCTGTGAGTGGTGTGCGGACGAGTGTTTGGGCGACCCCGAAATGGAGGCGTGCGCCCGACTCTGTCGGGACGTTGCGGATCTCACCTCACTCCATGCGCGGTTCATGGCCAGAGGCTCGGAATACAGCGGCACCCTTGCAGAAGCCTGTGCAGAAGCCTGTGAGGCCTGTGCCGACGAGTGTGACACCCACGACGCGGACCACTGCCAGGTCTGTGCCGATGTCTTACGAGAGTGTGCAGAATCCTGTCGGCAGATGGCTGACGCCTAACCGGGAGCGAACTGTGGCTTGTGGTCACTCGCAGTTTTTACTCAAACCGTCACTCGGCATCTGCCGGCGGTTCCCTCGGGCGCGATACGGGGGTTCGTTTCTGGCTGCAGGAAAAATAGATGCTCTGGTAGCTTCTACGATCCAGACTATGAGCGGTGTTCGAAAGATGAGTGACGGGAAACGACGTTCTGCGTGTCGCTCGTCGGCCCACTGCTCCGGACCAACGCCGTACCGGACGGACGAATGGGACCAGTAATGACGACGATGTCACTCGATGGTGTCCCAAGTCGCGGGGCCGACCTGCGCTTACGCATTGAGATACGTATGACACGTGAACATGGCAGATAGCCTGGCACCGGCTCCAGGGGAGATATTCGAGCGCGCAGTCGACGAGGGTAATCGACGGCTCGATCAATCGCTGCTCGAACTGATCTCGACCAGCTTTATCGCGGGATTCACCGTCATTTTCGGTATCGTTGCACTCGGTATCACCGAGGCACTAGTCGAACCACAGGGGCGGGAAATCGCCAAACTCGCAGGGGCGTTAGCCTTCGGCCCCGGTGTCGTATTTCTCGTCGTCGGTCGGGCGGAACTGTTCAATGAAAATTTCTTTGATCCGACCGCAGCGGCTGTAGACGATCCTGATACTTGGTCTGTCACCTCCCTCGTTCGGCTCTGGGTCGTCACACTCGTGTTCAACCTCTGCGGTGGTGCGCTGTTCGCCGGTATCTTTGCAGTCGAAGGCGTGTTACCGGACGGAGCAGGGACCGCGTTGCGTGTGTTTGCAGTCGAGAGTACGCATCACGGAGTGCCGACATGGTTCGCCAGTGGAGTTGCGGGCGGTGCGCTCGTGGCACTGCTATCACACATGCTGGTTGCGGTAGACCGAGTCGAGAGCCGGATAACGCTCGCGTACATCGTCGGGGCGCTGCTCGCAGTTGGCCCCTTCGATCATGTGGTCGTCACCGCGTTGCACGGTTTCATTGGTTTCCTGTTCGGAGCCGATCTCGACCCTATTGCGTTCGGGACCCTGCTGGTGGTCGTCACGGCCGGCAACTTCGTCGGGGGCCTCGGCCTTGTAACACTCACACATATAACCCAGGTGAGAAGTGAACGAAAATCCGACCGGTCGTGATTGCTCCCATGCTCCCTCAACGCTGGGTACACAACCGTCGAGCGTAACTGCTGTAACACTTCTTAATACTATATTACTAACTAGTATGGTAAGACATTCATTCATTACCATACATATTACTTTCCGAATACCGACACACAGGGGATACGCAATGAGTTCAGATCGAGTCATCGAACTGTTACAGAAGGGATACAGCGACGAGATAGAGACGGTAATGAACTATCAGACGAACGCTATCGTTCTCGATGGCGTTCGTGCTGAGGAGATCAAAGACAGTCTCGAAGAGGACATCCAAGAAGAGTTGACACACGCGAAGCAGCTCGGGCAGCGTCTCAAGCAGCTTGGTGGAGAACTACCCGCGTCGATGGATTTCACCGCCCGACAGGAGTCGTTGCAGCCACCGGCGGACTCGACGGACGTTCCCGCCGTTATCAACGGGGTTCTCGAAGCTGAGGAGGATGCGATAGCAACGTATCACGAACTGATCGCCGCCGCCGAAGCCGCTGGGGACCCCGTCACCGAAGACCTCGCTGTGACGATACTCACCGACGAAGAAGCCCATCGCAGCAAGTTTCAGGGATACCTGAAGGAGTATTAGACGGGCTGAAGAGCGGAATATCGATGGTGTGCTCCCTCGAGGTACCGGAACTCAGCTCGCAGGTATGTCCAATCGACTGCCGGTGACAACAGCCGGTTCAGTTGGCGTGTGAACCCCTACGGTTTCCAGTCGCCTTCCTTGTCGCGGTCGTACATCTCGCCAGTCGCTTTCCGCTCTCGGGGCCAGGCCATGATCGCAGCCGCCCCGAGATACGCAATGCCGACAACGCCGATCACTATCTCACCTGGGATGCCGACCACTCCGGCAGTCGCTATTGGCCCCGCGTCTGGGGAGAACACCGACAGCCGGACGGCCCATGCGACCAGCAACACCGTCTGGAGCGGTAGATAGATGCGACGGTACCGGCGCGCATACGCCTCGATGAAGGGAATCTTCAACGCGGGACGGCGGAGATCAGTCCCTAACTCGGATTGCCAGTCGTGGTGATCAGCGTGGTCATCGGGATGAATCGCCGCCGCAAACACGTCCCGTTCCAGTAAGCGGATCCGAGCACGCCACACGTCGAACCGCCGGTAGCGCTGTGTTTCGACGACATGGAACGTCATCACCGTCAACATCCCGATCAACAGGAGGTAATGAGGATTGTCCGGACTGGAGAACACCCACGTCAGCATGGCGGCGATGATTGTCACTGTCCAGTTCGTCGTCTGGTCGAGTCGCCCCCGCCAGGTCGTCGTCCGGTCTAGCTCACCCCGATAGAGTTCGGTGAGCGTCGGCGACACGTCGTCGATTGGTTTCTCAGCCGGTTCGTCGTCACTGTCGGACCGAGTTGCCATAGTTCCCGGACGAGTCCAGGAGGAAAGAGAGTTGGGGTGATGGCGGCCGATATTTGGCCCTCTTATGTCGTCTATTGGGTTTGTAGCCGCTCAACTATCGATAAAACTGGACTGCAAGCGCGGCCCCTGTGCGTCAGGAGACGGCCGAGGTTCTGCAAGATGTATCCGATGACATCGGACTCGATGAACTGGCCCGGCGTGTGGCGAACCGTCACGCGGTCTCCTTTTCGGAGCGTACGACTGGACGAGAGAACCGTGTCACGGTGCTAACGGTAATACTGACTGCAAGACACGCTCGTCGTCTCTCACTACGTACTGTATCCTCGGCAGATTGCTATGCCGACTCAACGAAGCCGTCTGACGAGTCGAAGCAGTACTGAGACTGCAACTCCGATACCCGGGACACGCTTGGAGAGTGCCGCCGAGGCGATTAGCAGGAGCCCACTCGTCGGCCGACCACGAGAAAATGCGACCGCCGCATCTACCAGTGTGGAAACGATTCCGAGCCGTGAAAGCGCACCTGACGTTCCGAGTGTCCGTTCCATCGTTCTGGCCGACGCGGCCACGGAATAAGTAGCTACGCCCTATCAAATTAGAACGACCGGACAGATTGCTCGGTCATCTAGTGATACAGACCGCTGCACAGTTCTACTACGGTGATGCCCATTGACAGTACAGCACCAGAGATGGACCTCCCTCGTCCAGAAAGCCGGCGTATCGGACCGGTCCTCGCCTGTGAGATCCGCCCCAATGGTCTTTGATTCGAAGTCTCGCCAGAAGCTGTAGATGCACAATCTCTTTCCCGCTGGTCGCTAAAGGGGGTGTATGGGGAACGACAAATCCAGTAGCGGTGAGACAGGCGACTCCAGGGAATTGGGTGTCGACTTCGGCCGTCTCGCCGACGAACTGTCGTCTGAATCGTATCCTGTCGAGCGGGAGACCCTGCTTTCGAAGTACGGAGACTACGAGATAGAGACGAGCAGCGGGTCACAGGAGTTGCAATCGATACTCGGCGGTCAAGAGGCAGAGACTGACAGCCACGAGTACGAATCAGCGGACGCAGTGCAACAAGCCGTGCTCAACATGGTCGGATCCAGCGCTGTCGGGCGAGAGGAATATTCGGACCGCGGCGGATCAAGCCGAGAGCAGGGCGACGAGGAAGAAACCCATGACGAACAGTCCCTCTGAGGAATCGAATCACGATGGAGACTCGCGATTCCATGGAACACGTCCACCGACCGCGACTAGCTGACCGCATCGACTGAGTATCTGTCACCCGGAGTTCGGTCGTGGTAGAATGCGTAAGGCCGGCATGCGCCCGCCGGTAAGTGACGAGGGCGAGTGCCTGACGAGTAGAAAACGGAGCAAAAGCCGAGAACAAAGATGGATGAGAAACTGCCGGAGACCACGCCCGGGACCACACTCGCGTCGGCAGGGACCAGTGACCACGACGACCGGCAAGTGAATGTCGGGGTGCTAGTCGCCCCCTCACCGCGGACAGATCGGCACGAACTGTACGAGTTCGCACGTCAGATGGTCGAAGACGCTACTGCAGAACTCCACGCTGCGACAGACATCGCCTGGCAGTTCGTGGCCGAGGAGTCCATCCACCTCTCCGATAACGCCGCACGTCGTCCGTCACAGTTCCTTGACGAAGCAATGGACCGCATCGTTGAGGGGCCGTACGACATCATCGTAGTCGCGACCGATGTCTCGTTGCTCTCGCGGACCCGTCGGTCGGTTCCGGGGTTGGCATCGACTGTGAGCCGGGTCGTGGTCGTTTCGACGTACAAACTCGTGACCGGTCCACGCGAGGAACCGGTCCGGTCGTTGGACGCACCAGCCGTCCGCTGGAACGCGGGGGCGCTCTTGTTGCACCTCCTAGGGCACGTCCTCGGTGCGGGACACGGCGAGGCCGACGGCGGTGTGATGGAACCGTTCGAGTTCGACCGAACGCGGCGCGACACGCCGAACTTCGACGCGGATACAGAAGCCTATCTCCACCGTATCGCACGGGAGATTCCGGAAACGGGATCGAGTCGCGGACGGCTCGGTCGCCTCGCCTTCCATGCTCGCAGCGCTGTGCGGAATCCCGGACAAATCATCGCTTCGCTCCGGAACAGTCAGCCATTCAGGTTCCCGCTGTCCCTCCCGAAGCTGTCGACAACCGCCCTCACGCCGACGCTGATAATCATCTTCAGCGCGGAGTCGTGGGACGTCGCACTCCATCTTTCGAATGCGACTGCGACGCTGTTCGCCGTCGTGAGTGTTCTCGCCGCTGCAGTGCACCTGATGTTCGTCCAGAACCTCTTTTTTCCGCGACGTCAGCAGCAAGCTATCACCGAACACATGGCTCTCATGAACGTAATCGTGTTCGCAAACCTCGTCGCGGCGATGATCGGCCTGTTCACACTCGTCGCAACGGTGATGCTCGTCATCGAGTTCGTCGTCTTTCCCCCGCAGTTGATGGCCGATTGGCCGAGTCTCGAGGACCCGACGGTCAGTGTGGTAGACCGGATTCGCACGGCAGCGTTTATCAGTACTCTCGGGATGCTCTCAGGTGCCCTTGCCGGCGGCCTGGAGAACCGGGCGATACTTCGTCACCTCGCGCTGTTCCACAAGGAACCGTAGCCACGTCAGCCGAGCGGCAACTCGATGGTTCCGGCCGCGATAGCTCAAATGATGGATACAACCTCTTAAATCCGTTGAAGCTCTCAATAATTGAACCATCTCGCACCAGTATCGGTCACTACAGGGTAACAACTGATCACTGACTGGATTAGAAGAGCCGTCGAGTGACGAAGATGAAGATGCCGACGATGAGGAGACCGATGCCCCAATAGACGGACGGATACGGCAGATACGCAAGTAGAAGCGTTACTATGCCGGAAGTGATGAGCGACCACCCTATTGTCGTTCGAATTGCCATATCCATCAATCGGCACCGACCAATATGGTTAGTCACCTGTTTTGGTCAGTATGCCGACCTACTGAGCGGATGTTGCACGCTCCTTTATCGCTGAACGATAGGATATCAACGGAGCCAGATCTTATTAAACAACTAATTCTCAGAGTGCATGATAAGACTCGACTATCGAGACATCGGCTTCCATTTTATTTCAGATGGCCCGCCTGAAGTGGTGTTGGTGACTTACTAATCCCGAGAGTTGAGCTGGCTTAACAATAGTACCCTTGTTATTTCAAATTGTGTTATCACTTACCATGGAATATGGGCGGACTACTCGTACATGCGACCTACGACGGAAGCTGCTGAACTCCGCGATCTACCCACTGCCAGTGCCGAATGGACTATGAAGCTAGTAACCCCGAATTTCGCTGGAGTAGCCAACTCTTCGACAGCTTGGTCACTCTATACTATTATGGGTGGCAACAAAACCTCAAGTACCAGATGGCCACTATCGTGAAAGCGACCGTTCCGGCCGAGCAGTTTGCGCTATCCGAGACGTTTGAAGTTGTTCCCGATGTCGAATTCGATGCTGCCAGACTGGCTACACACGGCACTGATCGAGTTGTCCCCTTGCTCTGGGCCACGAACGCCGACACCGATTCCGTACTTGCGGCGATTATGACGGATGAAACGACACGGGAAGCACGAGTCATCACCAGTCGGAATCGACACACGTTGTTCCGAATGGAGTGGACTGAGCAGGTCCGGTTTCTCACCCACGTGCTGATTGAGGAGAACGGTGCTGTCGTCAGTGCTCAAGGCAGCAGTGAGGGATGGACGTTCCGCATCCTGTTCCCATCACGGGACGCGGTTTCCGCGACGTGTGAAGCGTGCACGGAGTATGATATCGACATTGAGCGAATCGCTGCACTGGAAGACGCACCGTCTCTAGATGGGTCCCGACTCACCGACGACCAGTTCAGGACGATGAAAAAAGCTGTCGACAAGGGTTACTACGAGGTCCCTCGGCGCACGAACCTACAGAAACTGGCCTCGGAGTTCGCTGTCTCCCACCAGGCCCTCTCGGAGCGATTGCATCGGGGCCACCGCGCTCTCATCAAGTCAGCCATCCAACCGGTAGCGGGAACGGAGCTGTGAGCGGCACCAGGCCAGGTCAATCAATACACATAGGCTAGCCATGTATCCGATGCCAGGCGGAACTAGCGGACAATGAGTGCTATTGTCGAAGCGACCGTCCCCGCGGACCAGTTTGCTCTCGGGCGGACGTTCTCCCGAGAGCCGGACGCGGAGTTTCGCACTGTCCGTCTCGTGGCACACCGGCCCAAACACGTCATGCCGTTTCTGTGGGCTGATCACGCCGAGACGGACCGGCTCACCGCGACTGTCAAGCGTGACGACAGCGTCCGTGCCGTCGACCGACTCTCTGAGGTCGATGGGGCGTGTTTGCTCCGGATCGAGTGGGGTGCGCGCACCCAAGCTTTAGTGTCGGCCCTCGAAGAAGTGAACGCCTCAGTTCTGGACGCGTCAGGTTACGACGGCTCGTGGCAGTTGCAATTGTTCTTTCCGGACCACGGCCGGGATACAGCCATTCACGAAATCGCGGACTCTCTCGGTGCTGACCTCTCGATCAACCGTATCAATTGTCTCGCTGAATCCCCCATGTACGGCTCCCTCGGGCTCACTGAACGGCAGTACGAGACGGTGGTGTCAGCATACGACGCGGGCTATTACGACATTCCGCGCACGGTTAGCCTAACAGAACTCGCTGAAGACTTCGACGTTACGCACCAAGCGCTCTCCGAGCGGTTACGCCGGGCCCACGGGACGGTCATTACAAACGAACTGTATCACAGCGTCGACCAGTGTGCGTCTGCCGTCCCCCCCAGGTGTGCGGCGAAGACGATATCTGACGTGCATCAGTAACCGAAGCGCGGTCGACCTAATTCCCTACTGTTACAACGGCTATGGCCTGAAATTCAGGAACTGATCAGCACACGCCACCAGTCGCTTGCACCTGCAGGCCCCAGAACAATATACGTTGCACCCCTATCACTGATTGATGCAGTCTAATCCGACCTTCACAGAGTCCGACGAGGGGAAGAGTGTCGTTAACGAGAACGGTATGACCATCGGTCGGGTGATCGAAGTCGAAGGCAAACACGCCTACGTCGACCCCGATCCGAGCCTGGCCGACTCGATCATGTCGAAACTGGGCTGGGGGAGCCGGGATGAGGATAGTTACCTGCTTGAAACAGACAGCGTTAGTTCCATCACCGACGACGAAGTCCGACTGAGCGCTCTGTAGAACCGCCTCGGACAGACTGGGCGTTCTCTACTCACCAGTACTTTCGGATTTTGCCCTAAATTTGGGACACCCGACAGGGTCGCTACCGAGCAGTGTTCTGAGATCGATGTCATTAACGAACTCTAACAGGCGTGGATTGTAAACGGAGAGCAGGTCTGTGGGCATCTGGTCACGAAGTATTGCCTCGCTGGGCAGTTCCGTCGCCTTCAGACGACGGGAACCTCAATAAGTGACATCTCGTCCCCGGCAGCTGCTTCGAGAACCGTCCGGAGTTCCGAGGCGGAGTCCGGTCGATACCCCTCGATACCGAAGCTCTCGGCGAAAGCCACGAAGTCCGGGTTAGTCAGCCCGGTCCCGAATGATTCGCCAGTATGGGCCGTCTGCTTTTCCGATATAAGGCCGTAGTCGTCGTCAGTAAACAGCACAATCGTGAACGAACAGCCCTCGCGGGTCGCCGTCTCGATTTCGGCGGCGTTCATCAGGAATCCCCCGTCGCCGGTCGCCGCAACGACGTTCGCGTCGACTGCGAGGTCAGCCGCGAGTGCGCCCGGAACAGCGATCCCCATCGAGGCGAACCCGTTCGAAATGATGCAGGTGTTGGGTTCGTACGTCGGGAAGTTGGCCGCGATGGCCATCTTGTGGCTGCCGACGTCCGAGACGAGAACGTCCTCTGGAGCCATCACCGCACGCAGAATAGGCAACACCGACCGGACAGTAAACGGCGGGCCATCGGCTGGATCGCTGTCCACGTCAGCGACGATCTGTTCGCGATAATCCCGATACCACGAGGAGTCGAACGACGTGTCCGTTTCCCGGACCCAGTGGAGGAGGCGCTCGAAGGTCCGCTCGATGTCTGCGACGACTTCGAAGTCGGGATCGTACGCCTCGTACACCTCTGCGGGTTCGGTGTCGATGTGGACCAGCGGCGTGTCTCCCTCGTGCCAACTGCTGGGGTCGTGTTCGGCGATGTCGTAGCCGACGGTGATAACGAGATCGGACTCCTTGATCGCCGTACTCGGTTCGTCGTTCGACCCCGACCCGAGCGTCATCAGGGAGCGCTCGTCGGCGTCGGACACTGCTCCCTTCCCCATGTAGGTCGACACCACGGGGATGTCCGTCGAATCGACGAACGCCCGGAGCTGTGTCGCGGCGTGCGTACGGACGGCACCGTTTCCAGCGATGAGTATCGGCCGGCGCGCATCCCGGAGCGCTGTTTTCACTCGGCCGAGCGTGTCGGGATTGGGTGCGGCAAACGGGACCCGATCCCCGGGGTCCATCGGACGGGTCGCAGTCTCCGCCCCGGCCACGTCCTCGGGGAGTTCGAGGTGGGTCGCACCGGGTTTCTCGTACTGCGCGACTTTGAACGCTTTCCGAACCGACTCGTGAACGATGTCAGGGCTGTCGAGCTGGGTGTTCCACTTGGTCACGGCGCTGAACGTCCCGAGGACATCGATTGCCTGATGGCTCTCCTGGTGGAGCCGTTCGAGGCCGCCCTGTGCGGTTATCGCGACCAGCGGGCTCTTGTCGAGGTGCGCGTCGGCCACCCCGGTCAGGAGGTTCGTCGCGCCCGGGCCTAGCGTGGCGAGGCAGACCCCCGCGTTCCCGGTGAGTCTTCCGTGGACATCGGCCATGAACGCCGCCCCCTGTTCGTGACGGGTGGGAACGAACGTCACTGCCGAATCGCGTAGCGAGAACAGCAGATCCTCCATCTCCTCGCCCGGTAATCCGAAGACGTGATCGACACCCTCTCGTTCGAGACAGGTGACAAGAAGGTCGGAGACCTTCATCATTCTACCCACACCGTCTTGCGGTTCACGAACTCGCGGATACCGGCCCCGGCGAGTTCACGGCCATACCCCGAGTCACCGATGCCGCCGAACGGGACTCGCGGATCGGACTTGACGAGCTGGTTGACGTAGACACAGCCAGCGTCGATCCGGCTGGCGACGCGTTCGCCCCGGTCGCGGTCGTCAGTCCAGACGCTGGCACCCAGGCCGAACTCGGTGTCGTTTGCGAGTTCGACCGCGCTCGTTTCGTCGCTGACCTCGTACACCGCAGCGACGGGACCGAACGTCTCCTCGCTGTCGACCGGACAGCCGTCCGGAACGTCCGTCAGTATCGTCGGCGGGTAGAACGCGCCGTCGCGGTCGAGCGGTTCACCCCCAGTAACGAGCGTGGCGCCCGCGTCGACGCTGGCTGTGACCTGCTCGTGGAGGTCCGACAGCAATGCCGGACTCGCCTGCGGTCCGAGGTCTGAGTCCTCATTCATCGGGTCACCCACGACGAGCGACTCGAACTCGTCGACGAAGCGGTCGAGAAATTCGTCGTAAACGTCCGTATGGACGACGAAGCGCTTGGCCGCGATACAGGACTGGCCGCCGTTCTGGTTCCGTGCCCAGGCACCGGTTTCGGCCGCGGCGGCCACATCGGCGTCGTCGAGGACGACAAACGGGTCGCTGCCGCCGAGTTCGAGGACTGTCTTCTTGAGGTGCTCGCCGGCTGTGGCGGCGACCGCTCGACCCGCTGGCCCGCTTCCGGTCACTGTCGCCGCCCGAACGCGGTTGTCGGCGAGGACGGACTCGACACGGTCAGAGGGGATCAGCAACGACTGGAACGCGCCCTCGGGATAGCCTGCCTCACGAAATACCTCCTCGATGGCGAGAGCGCATCCCGGCACGTTAGACGCGTGTTTGAGCAATCCCACGTTGCCGGCCACCAGCGACGGCGCGGCGAACCGGAACACCTGCCAGAACGGGAAGTTCCAGGGCATGACTGCAAGCACCGGGCCGAGCGGCTCGTACACCGTCTTTGCGTCCGAACCTGGCGGACTGGGGTGGTGGTCGGCCCCCAGATACGCGCTCGCGTGTTCGGCGTAGTGGTCACAGCACCGCGCACACTTCTCTATTTCCGCGGCCGCCTGCGTGACCGGCTTCCCCATCTCCCGGGTCATCGTCTCGGCGTACTCCCGCTTGTTATCCCGGAGGACCTCGGCTGCGGATTCGAGGAGCCGTTCACGATCGCCCATCGGTCGCTCGCGCCAATCCTCAGAGGCTCTGCTGGCCAGTTCGAGGGCGTCGTCGACTTCCCGTTCGGTGTGTTCCTCGTAGGAATCGAGTTGCTCACCAGTCGCGGGATCGGTAGCGTCCATGATCCCGATACAGTACAACGACCTATAGTTAGGAGCAGAGTATTCGATCTGCCGGTGAGGACGGCGCTACCGAAACCCGTAGGGGCCAGATCTGCTTCCATGAATCCGTGCCGATTAAATAGCACCCGTCTGAACAGACAGACAGAATGATAGTTAGCGACCCCTCTCCGGGAGAAGGACAATTGTAGACATATCCGGTCATATCGCGTTCGGCCTGTTGTTCGCACTCCCGGCATGGTTCCGATGGGATGACAGACGCAGCGTCGGCTTCGTCGCCCTCGCCGTCGTCGCGTCGTTGATCCCCGATTTCGATCTGTGGCTGGTTGCGGCGTTCCCGAACGAGATCCATCACCACGGGGTGACACATACGGTTGTGTTCGTCCTGGGGACGAGCCTGGTCGGTGCAGCGCTAGTGACCGGTGTGTTTTCGGATCGGATCGACGAGTGGGTCGAAACTGAACGGTTCGAACCCAGTCAGGTGTTTTCGCTCGTGTTCTTCGCACTCTTCGCTGGTGGCCTGAGCCACGTTTTCGCCGACATGCTCTCGGCACCCGATATCTCTACGCCGATCGAACCGCTGTGGCCCCTTGTCGACGGGTCCTGGGGTATCGATGTCGTCTGGTACAACGCCTGGTGGATAAACTTCGGCTTCCTCGCGGCGATGGTGGTCGCACATATCGTCGCGGCGTACACGATGACGCCACCGGAGCGCCGCCATCTGCTAAAGCCGTTTTGAGACGGAACGGCCGAATCAATAGCGGGTGGGAAGCGACCGCTTGCGGAATCCGCCGTTCCGACACCCGTCAGTTGACCTCTGCTCTCCCGACTGGCGGTGCTAATCCGTCGAAAAACGTCGAACAAGCGTCGTTGAACGCCCCCGACTGGTCTTGGTTGACGAGGTGTCCGGAGTCCGGAATGGATTGAGCGGTCCCAGTCTGGACAGTTCGCGCGATTCGCTCGCCCTGTCGTTTGACGAGCGGTATCTCTTCGTCGCCGTACAGGACGAGCGTCGGCGTCGAAACGTGTGAGAGCGTCGGGGCCACGCGTTCGTAGAGCGCTGCAAATATCTTCTGGAACTCGGTTGCGGAAATCGATTCGACGGCGTCCATCGATTGCTTGCGGACCGTTTCGTCGAGCGAGAGCCAGTGGCCGCCGTTCGTCATCCGAATCGAGTCCAGCAGCGTCTTGAACGTCAATTTCGGCCCGACGGCAGTGAGAGTCCCCGAAAGCAGCGGGAGCGGTGAGAACAACTGCTTCGTTCCACGGGGCAGGGTGATCGGCGGCATCGTTTGCAGCGGTCCCCCGATGACCGCGCCGCGCGCCCGATCCGGATATCGGTCGAGATAGGTCTGCACCACCATCCCACCGGCGGAGATCCCGGCTAAAATCGGGTGCTCAACGTTCAGCGTCGAGATCAGTGCGTCGAGATCGTCCGCGAACAGATCCATAGAGTACCGTCGCGACTCGGTCGAGCCGGTCCGCCCGTGACCTCGAAGGTCGACCGTTATAACCCTGTACTCGTCCGCGAAGTGATCGACCTGTGACTGCCAGGACCGGTGATCCTGCCAGCCCCCGTGGAGGCAAATAAGCGGCGGCCCGGTTCCGGTCTCTTCGTACCAGAGGGAGCCGTCTTCGATCTGTACTGTTGGCATCGAGTGTGATTCGTGTCGCCCAACGGATAAGCCTTCGACCTGGATTGACAGGGGCCCGGCGAGAAACTCCTTTGTCCCTCGAACTGCCAACGAGGGTGAAAGTGGCGGGGAATGATATGCCTTCGTCTTGAACAGCAGGTATGGCACTCGCACAGGCAGCCACGGAAAGCGTGCTCACAGTACAGAACGTATTCCTACAGTTTAGCGGTGACCTCATCGGTCTCGCGGTACTGTTCTTGGTTCTCGCGCTCATCGCGGGAGTCCTGGGCGCGAGCGGCGTCGCCGGGCTCAGTATGGATATCGCGAAGTGGCTCGTCATCATCTTCGTCGTGCTGGCTGTCGTCAGCTTCCTGTTCTGATCCGACAGGAAGTGTCTACGGAGCTGGCTCGGTATCGAAGCAGCGGACGAAACGTTGGACCTCCGGTCGCGCGCTCGGGGACGACCGGGTAGGTATCCGAACGAACTGACGAGAGCGATACCAAGCCGCCACCGGAGTCACTTTCCGGTCTTGATGATCGGGCGGTTAGTATTGCGACCCAAGCCGGTGGGCGGCACAGACAACGCGACGCTCACCGATACCGGTGTATGTACCCATACCCCGCCTGAAGCGTCTTATCGAGGGGGGTACTTCGAAGGTCCGGGTCGACACGGCCAGCTTTGATGGCCGCGACCACGGTTTCGGGAGTTAGCTGTGAGGCCTCGATTCGAGTGAACGCGCGGCCGACTTCGAACGGATAGTGTGCGTCGCTCCCGCCGACAACAGGAAGCGACAGCGTCGCCGCGAGGTCCCGCACACGCTCAATATCCTCCGGATGCTTGCCGTTCACTTCGACGGCGTCGAAATCCGCGCCGCTCTCGCGGACAGCACTCCGGCGGAACGGATGGGCGATGATCGCAGCGCACCCGCGTTCGTGTGCCAGCGAGACGACGTCCGTCGGGGTAAGCTCACCCGGGGAGGTCCGCCGCGGCGGATCGGGACCGACGACCAGTACGTGACCCGCTGTCGTCGAGATCTCGATACCGGGGACGAACAGCGTCTGGGACGCCCCGCTCTCGAACCCGGGCGAGTAGTCGTGATTGGTCAGCGCCACACCGTCCAGGTCGTGCCATCGGCTGAAGAGTCCCAGGAGTCGCGCTCCGAGCGGATCGTAGGCGGTCGGCCTGCTCTCGAACCCGTGGAAGAAGCGCGTGTGCGTGTGGAGATCTACGGTGTACATGTACACTGTCGCGTTCGACGAGCAGTTGTATCCGACCGTTCTGTCGGATTCATTCCGGGTCCTGATCGTATCCGTCGCCCACTGCAACGGACAACGCAGTTGGACGAACACCGAGTGCGATCTCTCGGTGGCGGATGATCTCTCCGTCCAAACTGAACCTGATGGCCGATGGATCGTGGTTCGTAATCGTGAGTGCAGACGCCTTCGACCGGATGATATGCTCCGAGTCATTGCCGAGGAGACGTTCGGTGATCCGGTCGCTCATCAAATCCACTGCCGAGACGTCTTTGATCACCACGATATCGAGCAGGCCGTCTTCCATATCGGCCTGCTCACCCCCCGACGTGGTAAACCGCCGGCCGTTGCCGACGAGTACACAGATGGCGTCGCCGGCCCACGCTGGCGTCTGGTCCCCGTCGCCGGGGTCGATAGTAAGCCGGAGCGACTCGAAGTCGGACATCGACCGGAGGGCAGTGACGACGTACGCCAGGACCCCCAGTCGGTCCTTCATTGCGGGGGACGTTTCACCGCTGGATTCGGCGGTCAGTCCCGCGACACAGGAGTTGACGAAGGGTCGGTCACTGGCCCGCCCGAGATCGATCCGCCGCCGATCGCCGGCCACCAAGACCTCGAACGCCGTTTCGAGATCGGTGATCCCCAGCTGTTGTGCGAAGTTGTTTCCGGTCCCGAGTGGGAGAATCCCGAGCGTCACGTCGTCGAGTGCGCCCGCCTGGTCGATCCCCCGGACCACTTCGTTGACAGTCCCGTCACCGCCGGCTGCGACGACAGTGTCGTATCCCGCCTCGGTAGCCGCTTCCGCCATCGAAATCGCGTCGCCCGCTTCTTCGGTCTCTTTGATCTCGTACTCGTGTGCCGCCACCCGGTCCCGGACGGTGTCACCGTGATCACCGCTCCCGCTCCGAGGATTGTAAACCACGACTGTCCCGGCCATCCTCAAATCGCTCCTCTCGTGGCCGTACTGTGTAACGGTTGGAAGTCGGTATCGTGTCCATCACTGTCTGCTACGGTTCGACACATACCAACAGACAAAGTGTGATAGCTATTTTGTTAAGAGTCAAAAAATGTCGGCTCGCAGTTCTGTAGTGGCCTCAACCGAAGATAATATCAGCTTACTGTCATTGCGGTGGTCGGATGGAATCAGCGGCCGAGGGATGCCCCCGCCCAATTGAAAACCTAATCGCTGTGGGATGCCCATGTGACGGTGTCGAGTCTCCTAATCGAGGCGCAAGCAGCTCATCGAGCGTGCGTCGCGCAATCCGGGTTCCGCCCGTTGACTCACGACCAGTCTGTACCTCTCAAACACGCGAGGGCGTTACCGACTGCTGAGTATCCGAACAGCACTTCATCAGTCCTCGCGGACTTCGGAGAGCGCTTCCCTGGGAGCGTCACAACTCGGGCAGGCGGCAGGGATGCTGTCGTCGAGTTCGCCCATCTCTCCGCACTCCTCACACTGCCACATCAGATAGCCTTCACCGAACTCCTTCCCGGGGATCTCCTCTTGATCGACGCCGTCGCGGGCGTCTGTTTCGATCGTTTCGACCTCGAACCCGTCGGTAGTGACGCCGCTGACGCGTCCCACTAGTTCTCCGGCTTTCGTGTAGACGTATTCGCCCGGTTCGAGAGATTCATCGGCGGTCGATAGGTCACCATCCATGTCTAACTAGTTATCCGTATAACATATCAAACTATCGGCTGTAATTATCTTGCAACGATTTACATTCGAAAACATACACGCACTCGTAGTTGGTACTGGGTGCTGCACGGGCGAACAACCAACGTTCCATTTCTCCAGGGATACCACGGTGAGACGCTGTAGTAGCGAGAACGATCGTACGTTCACTACCGGGGACGCCCGCTACGCGATACAGCTATCATGACGGTCTAGCGCAGGCACCGATCCGGTATTGCCGGGATCCTCCAGGATGCTTTCTGCTCCCCGAATGGATCACCCACTCACTGAAGCGATCCTGCTAACGGTCCCGGCGTGCTTTTCGGCTCGACCGATGAGACTCTCGTAGTCACTCGCCGGTAGGCATACACAACATCGCCGGATCCGCTCATATCGTCGGTAGAGTGATGTAGCAATGGGTTTCCGACCAAGAGACCTCGACATGGGAGTCCTCGGCGCATGCCATCACCGGAACTTGTAGCTCCCGTAACATTCTTCGGGCTGGTCCCTGAAGAGAGTACATGGCAAACGATCAGTCCAATAGTAGTGAGACGGACGACTCACGGGAAATGGGCCTCGACTTCGGTTCCCTCGACGACGAACTGGCGGCCGAAACGTATCCTATTGAGCGGGAGACGCTACTCTCTGAGTACGGTGACTATGAAATAGAGACCGCTAGCGGCTCACAGTCGCTACGGTCGATTTTGGGGGGCCAAGAGGTGGAGACCGACAGTCACGAGTACGATTCCGCGGATGCGGTCCGTCAGGCCGTGCTCAACATGGTGGGATCCGGTGCGGTCGGCCGAGAGGAGTATTCCGACCGCGGCGGAACGAACCGGGATCAGGGCGACGAGGGGGAAACCCAGGACGAGCAGTCGCTTTGAGACCGGTCGGCGACGCTGTGCTGATTTGGCACTGACCGCGTACGGCACTGCTGTCAACACGTCCTTTTGTGGTGACCAGACACTCTGGTGAGGAACTCTCCGAATCACCCACTATTGTTACCCCGCCCGCAGTCCCTCCTGAGTGGTACTGACATCTTAGAGACCGGTAGTTCACAGAGTTATGGTTGCGAAAGTCTCCGCGACGGCGGCGGCTTATACAGTCGATACAATCCCTTATCAGTGGATTAATCGCCAGATATGCTGAGACAGGGTAGTAGTCACCTATGTCCGGGGCATTCCATGTATGAGTTTGAATCCCACGTCCGCAGCGGCCTCTGACGCGGTTGGTCTCCGAATATGGGGGGAGCTAAACAATAGTACGCTTGTTACTTCGGTTTTTGCTGGGGCTTACTTTAGAATATGGTTGGGGTAACAAGCCCCCCCGCTACATGGTGGACTCGATTTTTGGTCCATAGAGACTCTCACCATGACAATCTGCGATTCAGCCCACGGCAACAGGGCGAATCCGCCACAGACGGCGACGGACGTATTTAGTCAAAGAACCGCCTAGGGACACATCGTCCGGAACGTCACTGGTCCCGGATCCGTATATGTCAGGCCGCGTTTCACACCCACAGCTCGACTGGGGTCATTCGTGCCTGTCGACCCGCCGGTCCCGGTGTTATGACATATACCTCGTCCGGAAAATGAGTGTCTGACGCGTCAGTCGAGTGCTCAGCGACCAGCGTTACAGATACGAGCCATCCCACTCATCGGCGCGGTGGAGGTTCCCACAGTCGGCACATTCGATGCGGTCGAGTCCGTCGGCAGCGACGTCAGTACTGCCACAGCTCGAGCAGAAATACCCGTACGGGTCCGTATGATCCTCGCTCGCATAGGTGGGAAAGAAGGGAGCGTCTCGGCCAGGGATCGTCTCGTCCTGATCGATCGGGCGGTCAGCTCCATCGACCGTGACATACTGAGGGACCGACACTGATGGTTCGTTTGGGTTCTCAGTCCCCTGGCCCTCCGTAAACACCGCCACTGCGAACTCCTCGTTCCCGAAGCTCACCTGGGCATTCCCGTCGTTTTCGAGGCCGAAATCCTCGAGGAATTCGCCGCCCTCAACAGCATCTTCGAGCACTCTGGCAACGAGTGGCTTCCCGTCTTCTGTTGGGAGTCTGTCGAGCAGCGCGGTAGCGATGCCCTCGCCCCGTGCCTCGGGGTCGACGTGGAGCCAGCGGATCGTTCTCTCGCTTCCGACCGACACATCGACGAACCCCTGTACCTCCTCGGTGTCTCCGGCCGCGTGTTCGGCGACGAGCACCGTCGTGTCGGGGTCATCAATGCGGTCAGCCAGCGACTCGGCGTCGAATTCGTTTTCCATTATCGTATCGATCTGCTGTGGACTGAGCGCGTACGAATTCCGGAACGAATCCCGCGCGAGCGTTGCGACTCTTTGACGGTCTTCCGAGTCGGCAGGGCGAATCTCCATGTTCGATTTATTCAACGGAAGGGGATAAGTCATCGCACTGAACAGTAATGGTCGAGCCATCGTATCCACTGTCGCACGCGTCGGCGGATTACCCTCTTTCGCCTTGCCGGCCAACTACACCGGTATCGAGAGTACGTGTGGCGTGACAGGGCGCGCGACTTGGTTACCGGGACAGTACAGGCAAAATCGGATGTGCCATCGGAGGATCTGAACTGCTGAAACCGATGAGGGTGGCTGACCGAGCGTCGCTACTCTGTAGTCCGGGTTCCGAGCCACGCACCCAGTGTGATCCCGTAGAGAACGTGGCCGATGTGGAACGCGAACCAATCGTCAGGGTCGATATCGAGCACCGCCCCGAGGATGGCTTTCTCGCCGACTGCTGATAGGACCAGGCCATAAGCGAGGCCCAGGGCCGTCAGACGAACCTCACCGGAAGGGGACGGTGGACCCACGCCGGATTCCTCCTCGATGGGGTCACGTGACGGTAGTAAGAGCGCAAAGCCGATGCCGGCCAGGATACCGTACACGGCGTGCAATACGAGCGCGATCACAGGGTGATCGTACGGGTCGTCCCCGCTGACGAACGTCGACCAGAATTCGGCTGTCGGCGGGAGCGACCGGCTTACCGGAAGCCGGTAGGCGGTCATCACAAGCGTCGCGACCGCACCGCCCTCGGCCCCTCGTCGAATCCGGTCCCACTGTACACGCTCGGTCGGTTCGCTGGGGTTGGCCTCCGTCTCGTCGGCCGTTTCGATAGTGCTCATCTGGCTGCTCAACGGGTATGTTCACGGTCGGGTGTTAAAATGGTGGGGCACTGTTCGGTACTCCCATGTCTCGCCGATCACATGGCCGCAGGTCTCCGTCGCTCAGCCGGGAACCGACGGAGCAACGCGAATGCTGGCGGAAATTAACTGCGACATACTACGGGTAAGAGTGGAATATTCAGCGTATGTACGGAACGGGCGGGTGGTGCAGGCAACGAGAGATCACGTGGGCCACAGGGTAAACCAGCCGGCGAGGATTGCTGTGGAGCCGATAGTCGCCGCAGAGAGACTATCCGTCGACTCTGTCGTCGACCCGGTTCAGGATACCGCCACGATACTGCTAGCTGTGACCATCATCTACCTGACAGTCTACGGTGTGCCAGTCGGTCATCTCGACAGTGGCTGAGTCGCACTCTGCTATACGCCGCAGTTACTTAAATAACTCCAGTGTGTCCCGAACGGTATGGTTCCCGGTCTCCGGACGGCGAGTTCTGCGGGTAGACGTGACAAACTCCGCAATCGACTCAAAGAGTGGCTGTTCCTCGAGGGCAGCCGGCTTATCGTCGCTATCGGTATTATCGCGGTGTTCGTCGGTGCGCTGGGCACCCTCGTCTCGACCGATGTGATTGCTGTTGGGGCGGACAGTTCCGTCGCCAGTGTGTTCGCAAGCGGCATTATTTCCGGGGTCGTCACGCTCGTCACCATTGCCGCCTCAATAAACCAACTCGTCCTTTCACGAGTGTTCGGATCGCCTGGGAAATTACGCGACCGACTGGAGGGTTCAAGGGACCTTCGCGAGCGCGTCGAGCGGTTAGCCGGACAGTCGTCGAGCCCAAACGACCCTGCAGCCTTTCTATCGCTGCTCGCGACAACGTTGAGCGAACGCGCCACAGCGGCGCTATCGACGATAGAGCAGACCGCTGCAGATTCACCAGCAGCGGTCACCGATGCGCTGACAGACATTGCCGAGTACGGCCGGAGCATCAACACACAGGTCGAAGACGGGACGCCGATCATCGATATTCTCGGCGTCATCGTGGGACCCGAATACGCGACGAACATCACCGCAGTACGACACTTACGCAACGAGTACGGCGAGTCTTTTTCGGCGAACACGCGAGCGGAGCTGGAGGCGGTAGATGAACTCCTTGAATCTATCGCGGTCGTTCGACAGTTCTACAAGACGCTCGCCCTCCAGCAGGATCTCGCCATCCTGTCCCGACACCTAATCTACTCCGGGTTGACCGCACTACTTGTCTCGATCTCTATGGCACTGGTCTACCGGACCGATACCGTCATGCTCTCTCCATCCGCGCTTGCGGTCCTCGTCCCGATAGCGGTGGGTGTCGTGGTGGCCCCGCTTGCGCTGTTTGGCGCGTATATCATCCGCGCGGCAACAGTCGCTTATCAGACGCTCTCGGTCGGCCCGTTCGTCCCACCGGGCGAACGCTGACAAGCATCCCGCTGGGGCAGCGTCGTATTACTCACCGATTCAGTGAGCCCCCGGCTCGGTCAGTTCTCACCTCCGGAGTTGCCGGGGATGTCCACTCAATGGGATGAGATCGGTCAGTGCCCCGACAGCCGTTTTACAGCGGGGTCTCGTCTCACCCCGACTCGCTGTCGTCGCTATCGGCATTCCGAAGTGACCACACTACAATCTCTCCACCGCCATCGGCATCCCGTTTTCCGACAGTTTCGAGCGTCTCTGACACGACCGATTTCGCCTCCTCGGTCTGCACGTCCGATGAAACGGTTTCGAGCCGACCGAAAGCGATCTCCGCTCCGCTTCCCACGGCTACTGGTGTGGAATCAAAGACCTCTCCTTCAGAACCAACCTGGCGGAGACGAGCGGTCCCAGCGGCGTCATGTGTCGCGACGACAGCGTCCACGTCCGCGCTGTTGGCATGGCGTGCAGCGATCCGTGCCAGTTTGTCGATCTCCACGTCTTCTTCGTCCTCGATGCGCGAACTCCGGAGTTCGTTCTCCAACTGTCGGCGAAACTCCTGGATATCGCCCGTGTCTCCGACTGCGCCCGCACCGACACCGTCGAAGTCGAAAACCCGTTCGACGTCCTCGCTGGTGACGTTTCCGTCAGTTACTGCCTGGGAATCCCCGGCTATGACGACACCGTCCTGTGATTCGAGAGCTACTACGGTCCCCATGATCAACCGTAGTTTCAGTTCCCTTGCATAAATATGTCCGGTAGCGGAACCAATAGGTACAGAGTTGCGGCGAGGTGGGGACGACCGTCACTCCTTCTCGTTGAGCCGGGGATCAATCACTCTGACCCGCAACCCCCACTCTCGCCATGAAAGCCGCGGCGATTCACGCATTGCCTCGGGGAATGCATCTACCGTCTGACCGTAGTTCAGCAGCGAGACGAGTCCAACGCCACCGAACGTGTTGCCCGCCAGCACCGGCAGCAGGAACTCAAAAACGACCGTCGAAACCGATGAGACGCCGTGCAGGAGAAGGAACGTTGCGTCGGCCGTCGAGACGACGACGTGGTATAGCCCCGTCGCCGGAATGAGCAACATGAGGAGGTACACGAGGAAGAACCGAGTAACCGATTCACGAGCCGCGTGTTCGAGCCAGACCATACCCGCGACGATAGCCCCGGCAATAACCGCTCGCGAGAAGAGACTCCACGGCGTCTTTTCGAGCGCCTCTTCGCCGAACGTGAGCCCCGCCTCGATAGCCGGCGGATCGAGGACGGCACCGTAGACGATAAACGTGGTCCCGGCGACGACGCCGACGAGGTTGGCGGCTAAGACAAGTCCCCAGACCCGAAACAGCGCTGGAACACTCGCCAGCCTGGTCAGTACCAGTGATACCGGTGTGATCGTCTGTTCTGTAAACAACTGATAGCGACCCACGACGATGTAGAGGAACCCGACGGGGTAGAAGAGGTGATCGACCGGCGTAATTTCGGTACTCGCTGTTGCACCCGCGAGAGCGGCGTGGGCGACAAACGTGAGGGTGATAGCGAAGCCGGCTGCGACACCGCTGAGTGACAGTACCCGCAGCGAAGAGCTGATCTCTTCGCTACCGGTCGCCAGCACCCGCTGGAATATCTCATCCGTTGAGAAGCGGTCAACAACGATTTCGCCCTCCGAGGGCGCCCCGCTTTCCGCATGCTCATTACCGTCAGTATTGTCTGCCGACATGTAACTGGATATGGAAGAGACTGGCAAAGTTATTGTGCCCGTCTCTAATCCGGGGACGCTGCAACCAACGAGAGCAGAACTGTCCTCGCCCGTTGTGTTTTTTTTTATCGAACTGACGAGGTGGCCCTGGAGTAGGCCGGACCGTGGATCGCTTGTCGGAATCGTTCCTGGATTGCTGGGATCACTGAAGCGAGAAGATATCCGCCGACGAGGTCAGGCGGGCGACTGCCGCTACCCGTAGCATGTAGGCAGTCAACACGAGGTACGGCGCAAGCGAGATCGTAAACGTCGCAGCGACGAACGTTTGCAACGGCGGAATGTTGAAGAACCAGAACTCGGGGAGGACGCCGGCGTTGATTGCGAGAATGGTCGTGGCGTTGAGCAGGATGGCTGGGAGCGTGATGAGGAGTAAGGTCTGGGAGAGGCGAGATACTTCTTGCGTGTAGTACAGTGTTTTGAAGTACTCCTTTCCAATGGCGAACAGCTTGAGCGCCTCAATGAGACTGTCGAACCGTTCCTCGATCTCTCTCGATGATCCGTGGGTGGTCTTGAGACTGTGTGACTGTTCCAGTTGGGTGCCGTACTGGAACTCCATGCCTTTCCAGAGGACAGCGAACTCCGCGCCGCTAGTGTTCTCGATGGCTCCGAGCTGATCGGCGGCGTCCGAGAGCGATGTGGCGTGTTCCTCGACTTCCTCAACCAGATCGGATTCCATTCCGTCGATATCGTCGTCCAGCCGTTGTGCTCGTTCCTGAATCGTCCGCGACATAACTCTGAGAAACGATGTCGGTTCTGATGGGTCTTCGCCGGGCTTGGTTAACTCACTCAGGTTCCGACGGAACTTGGCAGCGCCGTCGATGCGGTTTCCCTGATTGTTGACGGAACTCATATCGTGTGAAAGCACGATCGAATTGATCGAAACGACGATCGAGACGAGCAGGATCATGCCACTCAAGAACGTGTTGAGAATCGTCTGGACTGCCGAGGTGTTATTCAAAATGTCCTGCATCTCGAAGGTCCAAACCATCGATAAGATTATGAACGCACCGAACACCATCGTAAGCAGCGCGCCGGTCACGGCCATTCGGTTGGCCTCTAATATCACCCACCGAGAGAGGTTGACCTGTCCGTTTTTCTTCGGCACCGGAAACCAGTCACGCCATCGGCGGACGCCGGGTGCAATTTTCATGTGGCTTCGGTTGCGACGACTCTCATAACTGGACCGGTAACTACTCGAACAATCATGGTTTTTAAACGACAGATGGGGATATAACGGTAATTGCGATTTCTTACCCAAGTCCAAACAGAGCCCTGAACTTTAACCCACCCTCGACTGGACGAGGGAGACTGTGGTCTGGATGGCATTCTGTCTGAAGAACTGTGTTCCGGGAGCGTACCTGACCTACATCTCGACTCTCTTCAAACGGTCTCAATACTGTTTGAAATCGTTCCGGGCCTTCCGCGTCGACCTTGGGTTTCTCTGCCTCCGGTCCGGCAAGCAGACCTGTTTACCCGCTTTTTCCTTGAGGCAAATTGGACAGTTTGTGTCACCCACTCTCAAAATGATGGTGTTGTAATATTCCACACAGATGCGACTAACTATTCTCCAACTACACCGGTGTTAGCCGGGGGATGTACACAGTTTGACCTAAATAACGGACAAACAGAATCTATGGTTTTATATGACCAGAATAGAGAGTCAAATTCGGAATAGTACATATTAATACTCGTTATCTATCTATGTTTTTTCCCAGACCTTCGTAGAAACGGACTCCGTGGATAGGGATGGCTATGTATTCACGTAACGCTGATCTGTTAGATATGACTATGCACAGCCCGAGGCGATGACCCGTAGCGTTGCGATCCATTTTATGATTCGAAACGACGATACTGTGTGCCCATCTCGGCGGTGAATTTAGCAAAATTTAGTAAATTGTTCCCCATAGCGCTTCTATGGCTGAAACGACACTCGCCACGATAGACGAGCTACTGGAGGGTGCTTTCGAGGATGTGGACGATCCGGAAGTCCGATACAAACTCAGAAGTGCTCGACAACTGCTCCAAGTGGTTCAGGAGCGTCAGGATATCATCGATGAGGCCATTGACACGGCCGTCGAGGATGACGAGATCATGAGCAACCTCCGTGATCTCGGCTATACTGACTGAATCGTCACTTGTAACCTGTTGGCATAAAACAAGTCTTTTGTCTCTCTCACCTAAGGTGTCACTATGACAGCGGATACTGCCGAGCAACTCAGGGCGGAACTAGAGGCGGTTTTCAACAGCGCAGAGTATCCAATCGAGGAGCCGATGGAACTGGTGCCAGTTCTGCCAGACGGTCCGAGCACGACGTTTGAGGCAGGTGATGTGAGTGTCGGAGTGATGGATTTCGGCGCAGAATACGCTGCGTATCAAGACTACCCATACGAGTCCGCTGAGGCCCTCATTGACGATCTGATGACCGGCTTTCGGGAAGAAGGACTGTTCGACTGACCGCCACTTCCGTTCACCCCGTGATAGGGAAGTGGTGCCTCGCTAACCGATAGTAGCGAACAAAATTGTCCTGACAACTACTGCACTGACCGTGACAAGCCTGGTTCAGGTCGACGCGTCGTAACCCGAATCTTCCACAGCGGCAACGAGTTGTTCCGGGCTGGCATTGCCGTCGACAATCACCTGGTCGGTTTCTCTGTCGGCTTCAGCGCTCTGGACGCCAGCGAGAGCTTCAATGGCCTCTTCTACGGTCTGTTCACAGTGACCGCAACTCATTCCTTCTACGGACAGCGTCGTTGACATGGCACTTTTCACGAGGGCTGGGCGGAACTTCCGGGTTACGACTTCGGACTAAACCCACAGCCAGCACAGCTGCCAGACAGTACTGTCCAGCTACATCTGTGTCTACATAGCTACATTCCTCCTCATACTGTTGGACGGAATTTCGGACAGCCTGGGGCGATGTCCCTGGGGGGCGTACGGCCGATAGTATCAGCTTCCCTGGTAACTCTGGTTACACTCTCCACGATGGAGTACCGTATTATCTTGGTCAAGCCGAGTGGATTCGCCCGCTTGCTCGTGAGAGTCTCCCCTTCCCAGCGTCATTTAACCAGGGTCCACCAAGCCGATGTGGGCATCAGATTGGCCGCGGCCTGAGCTACACGTACTATCTTCAGTTCCGGGGGCTCCGCGCTGATTCAAAGCCGAAATCGTCATCCACACGCGGCCTCAGGATAAAGAGCGTTTGAGTTGTGACTGAAAGTCACAAGAATTTTTTCTTCGATAGGCAAATCTGAGGGTGGGCTCTGATACCCGGGCTGCCTGTCAGTGTGTCTCCCCCAGTCCACTGACGTACCCGAGTAAAGTGCCTGTCGTCGCGGATGGCGACCCCACTCGGTGGGTTGCACCGGTTCTCCCACCCCCACAGCAACCCACCATTCATTTGGTACGAACGGCGGGTAGTGCGTTCCCCCTGCCGATAGTAAGGAGCTAATTGTGTCGGTTTCATCGGCGGCACGGATTCCTATCTAGCAGTTTTCGGTTGGAGGGATACGGTTCGCGTCAGTGGCGAGCAGTATGCTGTTTCGCCGGTGATTCGGGAATTCCAATTGCGGATATTAGCTCCATTCAAACCCATAAATCTACTAACTTTTATCCCATTATATAGGAGTACTAACACTCTGGAACCAAGCCGTTCCATTGTATAGATCCCACTTGAGGGCAGGATTATTTACTGGAGTCCCAGATATCGCATATAGAGAAACCGAGCGGTAAGTAGATATATAAAACACATCGTATGGGTTATTCCATCTTCGTTAGAAAAACAATCAGATTTTTTATATTCAGATAATATATGAGCAGCATCCTCTTGTAGATAAGCTACTCACAAGACTTTATCAAGAACGAGTCACTGACTTCCTTATACTTCTACACAAAATAATCAGATTTGATAACACTGGGGATAGCGATATATTGTTTGGCGGGCTCTTGAGCGCATGGGACAAAGCGACGTAACAAATGCAGGGCAAGTGAGACAGCAGGATACTGTCGTCAGTAGTGGTGGTCTGCTGTCGACGATTCCTGATGGGAGTTCCATTCCCGACGAGACATGGCAACGCCGACACAAGTATTTCATAATTACAGTTCTTTCCCATATTCCGTTCTTGCTCGCCTTGGGACTAGTTGAGACGTCTCAGAGTCCAGTTATAGGCGCAACAATTCCCTCCGTTCCCACTGGACGGGTACTGCTTCAAATCGGGTTGATTGCTGGGTTCGCCTTTGCAGCGGCAATTCCACAACTCAGCCGTCGAGTGCGAACTGTCCTGGCGGTCACGGGTTTAGCGTTCTGTACCGGCACGCTCGTGCATTTCAGCGGTGGGTACATCGAGGCACACTTTCATTTCTTCATCGCAATCGGTATCGCCGCTATCTACGAGGATTGGATTCCGTTCGGCATCGGCATCGCATATGTGGTTGTGAGCCACATCATTTTCGGGATCATTGACCCCACAGCAGTTTACAACCACACTGCAGCGCAACTGAACCCGATTGCATGGGGTGCCATTCACGGTGGGTTCGTTGCGATGTTGGCTATCTCGCTGACGATTCACCTGAGTTCCATCGAGAGGTCCCGGCAAAAGGCACAGGCTGAGATCGAGCGCGCCCGCGAACGGGCAAACCGGATCGACAACCTCGAAGAAGAGCGCGCTGCAATCGAACAACAGCGTGAGGAAGCCCAACGCCTCAGAGACGAAGCCGAACAAGAGCGTGAAGAGGTGGCTGCGCTCAACACTCATCTCGAAATGAAAGCCGAGATGTACAAAGACGCGATGGAGGAAATGGCGGATGGCGACTTCACAACACGCGTAGATGCAGGCAGTAAGAACGACTCGATGGCTGAAATCGGCGTTGCGTTCAACGATATGGCGGACGAACTCGAAGCGACGCTGGGCGAGATTCAGTCGTTTGCCGCCGCTGTTGATCGACAGGTCACGGAATCTGACTCGGCACTTCAGGAGGTCGCGACAGCAAGCGACGGTGTGAGCGACTCCATCCAGCAGATCGCCGCCGGTGCCGACGAGCAGCGGGAGATGGTTCAAGAGGCGAGCGCGGAGGTGTCGAACTTTTCCGCAGCGGTTGAAGAGATCGCTGCGTCAGCCGATGAAGTCGCACAAACGTCTGCGGAGACGGCAACGATTGCGACCGACGGGCAGGAACTCGCCGCTGACACGTTAACCGATGCCCGAGAAGTGAAGGCGTCAATCGACGAAACGGTGGAAACCGTGACTGAACTCGACGATCAGATGGCGGAAATCGCGACAATTGTGGACTTTATCTCCGACATCGCGGAACAGACGAACATGCTGGCGCTGAACGCGAACATCGAAGCGGCCCGTGCTGGTACCTCGGGAACAGGTGATGCAGGCGACGGCTTTGCTGTCGTCGCTGATGAGGTCAAGCAGCTGGCCGACGAGACACAGGAGTCTGCCGGTAACATCCGAACCCGAATCGAGAGCATCCAGGACCAGACTGGCACCGTCGTTACGCAGGTCGAACGGGCAAGTGACCTCGTCGAACAAGAGATTCGGGCCGTCGAAAAGGCCGTCCAGGCATTCGAACGGGTCGCTGAAAACGCGGCACAGACCGATACTGGTGTCCAAGAAATCAGCGACACGACCGATAGTCAGGCGGCAACCAGCGAGGGGGTCGTATCGATGATCGACGAAGTGGCAGAGATAAGCGTTGATTCAGCCGATGAAACGGAGTCCGTGTCCGCAACGGTTGAGGAGCAAACCGCCTCGATTAACGAAGTGAGCAACAGGATGGATTCACTGTCCGACCAGGCACAACAGCTCGAAACGCTGGTCGGTTCATTCACCGTCAGAACCGACGGCGCTCAGTCACAGTAACTGGCCAGCGCAACCGAAGTCCTAGATTCTGTCTGCCCCTCACAGCCTGTGACTACTGAGTGACCTCACTCTGACTCGGAGATGTTCACAGTGAGCACCGGAACGGACGATTTTGTGACAACCTTCTGTGCTGTACTCCCGAGCATATTCTGTTCGTACGTGTCCGCTTGTGTCCCCATCGTAATCAGATCGATATCGGCGTCGGCAACGTACGAAACAATGCGGTCCGCTGGGTTCCCTCGCAGGATGGCCGTGGAAACCTCGATTCCTTCCTGTTGTAGTGTCTCTTGGACTACTGACGTGGCTTCCTCGCCCTCAGCCCGCAAGTTCTCCAGCACCTCGTCTTGCATCTCGTCATCCATCGACAGAAACGCCCGGTCGTCGACGACATACAGGGCATGAACGGTGACATCCCGCCCGTCGGCAATATCGATCGTATGTTCCAGTACTTCCTTTATTGACGCGCTCCCATCCGTTGGAACGAGAATATCGCTATACATCGTCCGTATAAATCAAGTTGTGACAAACATCGCTTTCGATTCTGTGCTCCCGCGACTCACCACCCTTAGTGCTGAAGGCGGATTCAGAGATAGCCGAGTCGCTCCAGCCGCGACTTGAGATCTACATCGTCAAACCCATCGATATCGTATTCTGCCATTTCGTCTTCCCCGGCAGAGAGGGGCGTGATTTCGAGCGTCTCACTCTGCTCGGCGGAGTCGGCGATAACTGACGACGGCGGCCGGTCGATGGGTGTTCCGTCACTGGGCTCGGAACGGCGGCCCCGTACGACTGCTTCGTACTCATCCGCTCCCCATGCTGCACGCTTGTAAACAGTGTCTCCGGGTCCATCCTGATACACGAGCGACGCGGGCTGTCGGAAGCGGTCCGGTTCGTCGGTGTACTGATCGGCGTACGCCGCCGTCTGACCGGTCGGCGGTGCCTGGTACGCAGTCGTCTGTCCGTCGGGGGCGACGAACCATCCGGAATCGCCTTTCTCGCCGTCGAAGGCAGCCAGGACGGCGTCGGGGAACCGGGACAACGTCGCCAAGGACGTGACCCGACGCCCATCGGACTGTCCGGGGGCCCGAACGACCAGCGGGACGTGAAACAGCTCCTCTTGTGTGCCCATGCCGTGCATAACGGCCGCTGGCTCCGTGGCGGCCTGCGGCGGTTCTCCGAACCCGTCACCGTGGTCCGACGTGATGACCACGAACGTGTCGTCCAAAACACCGCGTGCTTCCAGGTCACCGATAACCCGCTCCAGAATGGCGTCAGTCTGTCGAATCGCCCCGTCGTACAGCGGTTCGAGCAGTTGTCCGACGCCGGCCGGGAGTTGCTCGCCGTAGACGCTCCATTCCCACTTTATCGGGAGTTCGTCGTGCATCGCCCAGTAAAACTCCGCCCCCCACGCATCGTAGGCGTCCCGCGTCGCGTACGGCATGTGCGCGTCCATCAGATTCAGACACGCGGCCCAGGACCCCCTCTGCTCGTCGATCCAATCAGTCAGCTCGTCAGCATACCAGAACCCGTCGACACCGTTGCGGGTCTCGGATGGGTCTCCAACGTCCGTCGAATCGGGTCGTTCCGTAACAACGGTCTCGAAGCTGTCACTGAGGCCGGATGGGTGAACCGTGAGATACGGGTTCTCGGTGAAGACGCCGGTCTCGTAGCCTTCGTCGTGGAGGAAATCAAAGATGGTCTGGCCGGGCAGCAGCCGTTCGGTTATCTGGAGCTCGTGGCCCTCGGCTGGGACACCGGTGAACAGACTCGCATGGGCCGGCAGCGACCAGCTCGCGGTTGTCCGTGCCTGTGTGTACACCGTCGCCTCACGGCCGAACCCTTCGAGAAACGGTGTCGTCCTGCGCCGATGACCTAACAGTGAGGTGTTCGCCGCACGCACGCAGTCAAGAACGACGAGCAACACGTTTGGCCGACCCATTGTCAGGCTTCAGGAGGTAGTCGCGGCAAAAGTATGTTCTGTAATCGCTCTTTTACAGGCCAGTACCGGTAAGCAGTATCTACTCACTTCCGAGGCTGAGCAAGGTGACCGGAACTCCTCGTGAGTATATTTTATATAGGTCGACAGTCTGATGATAAACACGTGGTCAAATCAACGGTCCGGTTTCCCGAAACGGTGATGGACTGCGTCGAGGAGATGGTAGAGGAGGGTGTGTTCTCGAACAAGTCCGAGTTTCAGCGTTTCGCCGTTGAGTACGTCCTTTCCGAAATCGAGGACTACGAACCCGAGATGGTTGATTTCGACGAGCTCCAGAAAGAGGTGTTTCAGCACCAGCCCGCGACAAACGGTGCCGAAATGTCACCGGAGATAAACGAGAACTTCTACGAGAACGCAGCGCGCGTCCGACAGTTCGCTATCCGCGGTGACATCGAGACTGCAGAGGAGTACATCGACACCGCGTACCCGGTGACAGACCCCCGATGTTTGCTCCTCGACGACTTGCTTGAACCCTACCGACAACGCGAAACAAAAGACGAGTAATCCGCGTTCCGTGTCGGCGTCTGTCCCGTCGCATCTTTGATCGGACTGCTCAAAGGCTATTTCCCGTGTGTGGCGTGAGAGATCATCGGACAGGACTCCGTATCTCCACACCGCGCACTAGCGATGTTGATCAGACGAATGTCCGTTTCCCGCCGCGTCAGTCGTCGTCAGCGCGGACCTCTGGTGCCTCAGCCGAGCGTGGCCCGGCGGCATGTCCCTCGTGTGTCAGCGCCGTCGCGAACAGTTCTTCCGAGACAGCGGGGACCTCGGTATCCTCGACTGGTCCCTCGGACTCGATATCGTCGACCGAGCGCGGGTACTTCCTGAGGTCCTTGTGGATAGCAATGCCCGCGTCCGCGCCCTCGCCCATCGCGACCGGGATCTGGTTGTGGCCCGGGGTGAGGTCACCGACAGCGTAGACGCCGGCAACGCTGGTCTCGCCGTGGTCGTCGACAGCCACTGTCCCGTCGTCGTTTCTATCGAGCCCCAGTTCGTCGGCCAGTTCCGCGTGGTAGTTCGACCCGAGCATCGGGAAACCGCCCTTGTACTCCCGAACGCTTCCGTCCTCGAACTCGTAGGCCGATAGCCAGCCGTCGTCGTCGGTCCGCTTGCCGGAAAGTTCCGTATCGACAATCTCGACCGGGTGATTGTCGAGCATCGTCTGCGTGTCGTCGCTCCACTCCGGCGCTTCGCCGCGAGTCAGTATGTCGACGTCCTCGGTGTAGTTCAGCATGATCATCGCGACGTGGGCCGCGGCTTCGCCGGTGCCCATGACGAAGACCGGCTCGCCGACGAACATGAACGCGTCACAGTGGAGACACCAGTGCAGCCCTTTGCCGGTGCGTGGCAGCGGCGGGTCCGGACGCTCGTCGGCGAAGCCGGTTGCCAGGACGACTCGCTTGACTGCCAGTTCGTCGTCGCCCGTCGTCACGCTGAAGCCGTCCTCGTCCCCGTCAGCGAGTGGTTCGACCGACTCGACGAAGCCCCGCTCGTAGGTCCCGCCGTAGTCCTGCACCTGTTCACGCGCCGTCTCCAGAAATTCGTTGCCAGAAACGTCCTCGGTGACGCCGATGACGTTGTGCGTATCGGTCATCATCGCGGCGCGGCCGCCACCGCGGTTGATGACGATCGTGTCCATTCCCAGTCGGGTAGTGTACAGTGCGCTCGTCAGCCCGGCCGGCCCGCCGCCGACCACGGCCACATCATAATCGTACTGCCCATCGGTGTACATTAACGGAGGCTACGCGCTCAAGGAATAAAAACAGCAGAACAGCGGACACCTACACAGGAACCTGCCACCCCGAGAGCGAGACGAACGACCGGGTCGCTGGCAGCCCTGTCTCATCCAGGGCCGAGGGCAGCGATGTCGGCGCCGACCGTCGCTTGCGCATCAGCCGGATTCGGGTCACTGTCGGCCAGGTGCGTCCACTCGTGAGCGGGCAGCGTCGACAGGTGGTCAGTGATCGCTGTACTGTACGGCGTCGCTTGCACAGTGCTCTCGCTGTCGCCCCAGATGTGGTTGATGACGGTCATCGAATCGATGCGGACCTCGACCGACTCCGGGTCACACCGTGTCGCCAGTGCTTGCAGCCCGAGATGGAGGGCGGCGTACTCGGCGATGTTGTTGTTCGTCCGAGAGCCGACCGGACGCCCGAGTCGGGCAATCGGTGTCTCATCCGCCTGCAGCACAGCACCGGCACCGGCCGGTCCGTTACTGTGCGCGCTGCCATCTACGTAGAGAACTACCCGTGACACGGCGGCGTCAGGAACCCCCTGCCGTGACGGGGGTGGACCGCTTTCGAGAAGCTCATCGACTGCGGTCCGTATCTCGTCATCGGTGGTCTCCGGGGCGAAGAGCCCACCGTACCCAGCGACGGCCCCGTTGATCGCATCGATGGCAGGGGTGAGCTCGTATCGATACAGCGCCAGCAGCTCGTCGACCCGTCTGGCCAGCGGCGAGAGCGTCTCCGCCGGCAACCGCGCCCTGTCACCCCCCGGCTGATCGTGACGGTCCATCAATGACGAGTACTAGGCGGGAGCGAGTACAAGACACTTCGCCACAACGGGGCCGTAGTTAACAGCGCCGAGACCGTAGTCGCGGCTACATGGACAGACGGACCTTCCTCGCTGTGAGCGGACTCGCGGTCGCTGGAACACTCACAGGCTGTAGTGCCTCCAGCGACGATCAGCAGGGGGACAGCCCAGCGACGGACGCCGGCCGGACCGACGGTTCCGAGACACCTGTGACTGTCGAGACTGTCGTCGATGGGCTGGAATCCCCCTGGAGCATCACGCCGCTGCCTGACCGTTCACGATTGCTGGTCACAGAGCGCGTCGGCCGCGCGGTGCTGGTCGATCCAGCGGACGGGACAGCCACGTCCGTCACCGGCGTCCCGTCGGTGTACGCGAGCGGCCAGGGCGGGATGCTCGATACGGCGCTCCATCCCGACTTTCCGGACCCGGCCTGGGTGTATCTGACATACTCAAAGGCCAATGACAGCGGTGCGTCGGCGACACATCTGGGCCGTGGTCGCCTGAACGTAGCCGATGCGCAGTTTGAAGCGTTCGAACAACTCCACGTCGCGGAACCGTTCGTCGACTCCGACGGACACTTCGGCTCCCGGGTCGTGTTCGGCCAGGACGAGTTGGTGTACATGACTGTCGGTGACCGACAGTTCAAGGACTTCGGGCCCGACCACGTCGCGCAGGACAGGACAAACGAGCTCGGGACCACGCTTCGACTGACGCCCTCGGGTGGGATTCCCGATTCGAACCCTTTCACCGACGACCCGGACGCGGTCGATTCGATATTCAGCTACGGCCACCGCAACGCCCAGGGAATGGCCGTCCAGCCCGACACCGGAGCCATCTGGCAGACCGAGTTCGGCGAGCAGGACGGCGACGAAATCAACATCGTCGAACGGGGCGGCAACTACGGGTGGCCCATCGCTGACGAGGGCTGTACCTACGGCGGCGGCGACCCAATCGGCGTCAGCCACGCGGACCGCGACGACGTCGTGGCGCCAGTGTATTCGTGGGACTGCGGGTCAGGGGGGTTCCCGCCCAGTGGCGCGACGTTCTACGCCGGTGAGGCCTTCCCGGAGTGGACCGGTGACTTGCTCGTCGGCGGGCTGGCCTCGCAGTACCTCGCCCGGTTCACCGTCGACGGGCGCACAGTTCAGGAAGCGACGCCCCTCCTTGCCGACCGAGGGTGGCGCATCCGTGATGTCGCGGTCGAACCCGACACCGGATACGTCCTCGCTGCTATCGACTTGCCGGACGCTCCTATTGTGCGACTCCGCCCGGCCTGAATCGGGTGATTGAGGGACAACTGGTGTGGGGGCCAGCGACCCATGGCCGGAATTTTGAACACCGATTATTCATACCGATGTAGATCCGAGCAGTTCGCTCCGTACCGCGTCATTTTTGCTTGTGAGTCCGCTACGTAGGCCGTGGATCAGACTGCGATTCTGCACACCGCGTTCGGAGTACTGATCGTCGCGGGGTTCCTCGTTTCGGGCCAACTCCTGAGCTATGGCCTGTACGGACTGGGGGCGGCGTGTTTCATAGCCGGCATACTACTCGCACGACGAGAGGACGACGGGTCCGAAGCCGCCGATAGCATCTGATCTCGGGAATACGACACGGAATCCGGTATCAGGTTAAGATAGAGTGGTTTGCAAGCCTGTACCGCTCTATCGATACGAACACCTACGGGGTCAGTCGTCGGCGGGCGTCTCGGCTTCCTCCGTAGGGCCGAGCGGTTCTTTCGGCTTGATCGGGTCGCCCGATTCGAGCCCCTTCTCGGCGAGTGCCATACTCCCCATCACCTCGATGATGAGTCGGTTGGCCAGTCCGCTGGTAACACCGCCGTTGTAGGAGCTACTGTCGCTTGTGTCGTAGGCCGGCGAGACCTCGACCACGTCGAAGCCGAAGTTCTCGGGGTCGAGCGCCTTGACGACTTCACGGACCATGTAGATGGCTTCCCGCGGGATGAGGCCGCCGGGTTCGGGTTCGCCGGTACCGGGCGCGTAGGCCGGTTCCATCACGTCCACGTCGAAGGAGACCCACACGGCGTCAGTGCCGTCGGTGGCGCGCTGGACCGCGTCGGCGACGATATCGTCGAGGTCCATATTGCCGACCTCCATCGAGGTGTACCACTTCATGTCGGCCTCTCGCATCTCTTCGTAGGTGTCCGGGCCGGGCCAGAACCCGCGCGGGCCGATGAGGGTGTAGTTCTCGCCGGCCATGAGGTCGTCGTCGAAGACGCGCTTGACCCACGCACCGTGGTCGTACTCGAAGCCAGTCAGTCCCTCGTCACCGGTATCGGCGTGACAGTCGAAGTGAATCAGCCCGATGTCGTCGTAGCCGTTCGCTTCGGCCCACCCCTTGATATCGGGGTAAGAGATGGAGTGGTCACCGCCGATGACGATGGGCGTCGCCTGCTCGCTGATCTCGTAGACGGCGTCCTCGATGTTCAGTTGACTCTGGCGGGTGTCGCCGGGGGAGACAGCCGCGTCGCCGGTGTCGGCGACGCTGAACGTGTCGAAGGGGTCGATGCCGGTCTCGATGTTAAAGTGCTCGTAGGGAGGCGAGGGGACCGTCGAGGCGGCCCGAACCGCACGCGGGCCGTAGCGAGTGCCCGGACGGATGGTGGTCGCCGTATCGAGTGGCGCGCCGAGAATACCGATGTCGACGTCCTCCTCGTCGAGGGCGTCGCGGTCGACCTCGGGGAGTTTGAGGAAGGTCGGGATGCCGCTGAAGATCGGTTCGTTCGCTTCTTTGTGCTTGTCGCCGTAGATATCGTCGCCATTTCGGTCAGTCATGATTTCGTAGTTTTTCGGATTCGAACTGGTCGAACCCAGCGCGTTTGTCGACATAAGTAGATGCTTGAGAACTACTGAAAAGCGTTCCTTCGGATGTGTAAAACCCACTCCTATGACCACGAGTGGACATGTACCGTTCGAGTTTCCTTAAGGAATTTAATGACACCGTCGCCCGACAGAGCCTGACGGCGATTACTCCCCAGTGACCAACGAGGGGTCGTTTCGGAAGGCCAGATGCGTCGCAACCGAGAGACTGTCGCGGGCGTGTCTGGCGCTTCGCTCCAGCAGGACGACGGCGCGTTGAAGTGCCAGCAGCGGCTCGGGGCGCTCGGCTTCGAGGTGGGCGTTCAGGTCGGCGATCCGGTCGTCGACCAGTTCGAACGCGTCGCGTGCGTCTTCGGTCGCGTCGTAGTCCGGCGTCGTCACCGCCGACCGGGTCGCGCTCGCGGCATCGTCGAGTGCCTCACCGAGGTCGGTGAGCTTCGATGCGGTCGTCGGGTCTGGCGTCGCCGACTCGCTGGCCAACCCTGCGATCTCGATGGCCGTGTCGGTCATCAGCACGACATCCTGTGCGACCGACCGGTAGCCGATGAGGGGGAAGCCGGTCTCCAGCCCGACAGCCTGATTCAGCCGCGGGTTCCGGTAGATGGTAAACACCAGGCGCAGGAACAGGTAAAACAGCTTCTCGACCTGTTCCTGGCGGCTGTCCAGCGTCTCGACGAGGGCAGTGTCGCCCTCGATGAGCGCAGTCAGTGCGTCCCCGCGTATCACCGCCTCCGTGCGGCTGAGCCGACCCAGCAGCGTCGGGAGGTCGAAGTCCTCCGGCGCGACCGAACACCGTACCGTCACCGTGGTTTCAGCCTGTTCGACGATACCGAGCCCCATTAGCCGCCGCTCGGCGCTTATTATGGCATTGCGGTGTTCGATGCCCAGCGGTGTTGTCGCCTCGACCCGGATGAGCTGTCGGCCCAGAACGTACTGCGTGATGATGGCCCGCTCCAGTGCGTCGGCGGTCAGCGCGTCGGCGTCGATGGTCGCCTCCACGTCCTCGATGGTGGGCTGTTCAGGGACAACGAGGAGCGACCCGCCGTTCTCGTCGCGTTGGACGATAACCTCGTCACCCTTCGAGATGTCGTGTTGGCGCGCCCAGTCGACGGGAACCGTCACTGCCAGCGTGGAGGAGCCCAGCTGCTGGACCTTCCGTTTCATTCGAATCGGGTCGGGTGTCACTGTCTAGTCCTCCTTTGGTTTCGAGGTATGTCCATCGAGTTCTCTACCTGTTGTCCGATTGGAGCGTATTTTCTACTTTGGGTTGATACAAATACTCCATTGTCGAGCAGAAGTGAAAGAAATTGCACTCCCAGCCGACAACAGTGTTAAAACAGTTCTAGGAAAATCAGGCGATAGATACTGTACATGTGTCCACCTATCTGTGCCTACAGTCCATGGGCGTTGCGGGATAACTCTACTGTGTAAACAATACTGTCACAACTCCTTTATACAGTGCTCAAAACGAAACTCATGTGACTGATAACCGCCCAAACCAAAATCGAACCGGGCCTAAAAATGTGGAAACGAGAGACAATACCGAGTACATCTGTTCAATCGTCAGTTGGGGGTGGTCGCCGTGAGCGTCATTCTCTATGGCCTCACTGCCACCATCGTGACGATGATGGCCATCGGGTTCTACGTCGCCAAGAAAGTCAACGGGGACAGCATCAACTACATCGTCGCCGGTCGGGGGCTCATCCTCCCGCTGGCCGCGGCGACGCTGATGGCGCAGTCGCTCGACTCGAACGCGACGCTCGGAAACACCGACCTCGCGGCCGGTTTCGGCTTCTGGGCCGGTGCGGCGCTGCCCGTCGGGCTGGCGCTCTGTCTGTTCCTCACCGGGCTGTTCTTCGCGAAACCGATGAACCGGCTCAACCTCACGACGCTGCCGGACTTCTACCGCCGGAAGTACGGCCGCACCGCCGAAATCGTCGCGAGTATCATCATGTCAGTCGCCTACGCGTTCCTGCTGGCAGGGAACCTCGTCGCCGGCGGCTACCTCTTCCAGATTTTCGTCGGCACGAGCTTTCAACTGGGCGTGTTCATCATCGCCGGACTCGTGCTCGCGTACACGGTCGCCGGGGGGCTGTTCTCGGTCGCCTACACCGACGTGATCCAGGCAGGGGTCGCGTTCGTCGGCTCCATCGCGCTCATCGTCTACATCACGGCCAACTATGGTATCACGATTCCGTCCGGAATGGGACCGACGAACCTCGGGCAACTCACCGACCCGAGCCAGGGGGCGTACATCAACCTCGCAACCATCGTCGCTCTCGGCCTCGGTGACATCGTCGCCATCGACTTCATGGAGCGCGTGTTCGCGGCTGATAGCCCCGAAACCGCACAGAAAGCCTGCTTCATCGGAGCCGCCGGCACGCTCATCATCGGCGTCCCGTTCTCCGTCGTCGCGCTGTCGGCAAACCCGATTCTCGCCTCGCTCGGCGTCGAGGCCGGGAACCAGGCCGTGCTGTACACCCTCCTCCAGAACGCCATTCCCCCGTGGCTGGCTGCACTTGTCCTCGCCGGCATCGTCGCCGCCTCGTTCTCGACGAGCGACGGCGCGATACTGGGCACGTCGGCAGTCATCGCCCGGAACATCGGCAACATCCGTGTCGACGAGGAGAGCGCTGGCAGCCCGGCGACGGCTGCGGACGGCGGCGTTGACGAGGGCTTCTTCGGCTCGGAGAGCGACAAACTGCTCACCGTCACGCGCCTGATGTCCGTACCGATCACGCTGCTTGGCGTGTTCCTCGCGATACGGGTGTCCGCGACCGGGATGTTGCTCGTGCTGGCGTTCGACATCATGCTGGCCGGCGCGTTCGTCCCGCTCGTGATGGGGCTGTACTGGTCCGATATCGCGACCACGCCAGCGGCGCTGGGCTCGATGCTCGCGGGCTCTGCGACCCGGCTCGTGCTCTTCGTACTGGTGCCGACGACCTACGCCTACGAGAACACGCTCCTGTACATCCCCAACGACATCTTCACCGCCGCCTTCGACGGCCTGCCGACGTTCATCGCCGCCGCGGCCGGTCTCGTGGCGTTCCTCGTCATCGCCTACGTCACCAAGGACGACTACCCGATATACAGCGTCGAGAAACAGAGCAATCCCAACATCGTGGCCGGCGGCGAAGAGGACTGAGCCGAGGGTATTCGCGCCCTGCCTGTCGATACTGTTCTCGCCCAGTACACAGCAGTGCCGATTCGATGCGCGCCTACAGCCACCTCAGACAAGCCGGGGCAGTCGGGTCGTTTCCTCGGCGGACTCTTCCGCCGTCACGGGGACCTCTCGCCAGTTAACCACGCCCAGTCGGAACAGCCGGTAACTGTAGGGGTCCCCGTGAGGGGCAAACACGACGAGCGCAAAGCGGTCACGGATGTTTCGTCGATCGGTACCCGTTAGGCCGGACGGCGTCGACGCCGACGTGTGTGAGTGATAGAACACGCGAGGCTCCGGCGGCACGTCGTCGGTGGCCGTGGCGACGAACCGACGCCGCGGTCTCTGAGAGACGTTGTCGAGGGGGACGTGGGCGGTCGCATACAGTCGGTCGTCCTGCCGCGTACACGCGAGGTAGCCGCCGGCCTCGTGGGGGTGACTCGCTGCGATATGTGCCGCTATCCCGTCCCGAATGTCGTCGGGAATTGTGAGGCTTCTGACCCGGTGACTGAAACGCACAGTACTACGGTTAGGTGATGTAGCCATAGAGGTGTTTCGACTGGCCGACCAGTGGATTCGGTGGGTACCGCCATCCTACAGTGACAGACGGGGGAGAGCGCTCTATGAGACAGCAAATACGCGGGTATCGGCAGCGATTTCGCGGGCAAAGTCGGCATCGGACGGCCAACTGCGGACCATCGACGAATGGACCGTTCTACTGACGGTTTCATCGGCCGGGACCGGAAACCGGATCGCCGCGTCCGCATCGGCAGCGCTGTCGTGTTTCGCGACCGCACGAAACACCCCATCGCGGTCGCCACGGTTCTCGACGGTGAGTTCGAGCGCTGTCTCGCCGTCTGCTTCAACCACATTCGCATCATGGAGATGAAACGCCGGAGCGACTGCGAGCCGGTCAGTGACGGCCTCCGGGAGCGTCCAGGCCGGCCGCTCCCCGGCCTGCAGTACCAGCGCGGCCTCTGTGACGGTTTCTACCGGCATTGACAGTGTATAGATTCGGTCATCACTGATTAGCCAGGTCCGTGCAGCAGCGTCGATGACGGTGCCATCAATCCGAGCCTGGAACTGAATATCGAACTCGGGGTCGGCGTCGTCCGGGATCTGGCCCGCAAGCACGAGCATCTGTGCGTCCACCGGCTCGTACACCTCGCGATAGAGGTGGTGGTGAATCACTGACCGCTGTACAGTCACTGACTCGACGGTGACTGTCCCAATGCCATCCACCAGCACTTCGTCACCGAAGCTGTGGTCGGCGTCCGCAGCCGATGTTTTGCGGTCTGTCCGGGTCGTCCCTGTCTGGGGACCGTCGGTCGTGACACACCCCGCTGCGGAGAGCGCAGCACCACCGAGTAACTGGAGGGCATGGCGGCGTTGCATAGCTGTATTTTTAAACCGATCAGTAAATCGCTTGTGTGTGCGGCTGGATGACATGTGGGCGATCAGTCGCTGATAGTCTCAGCGTCGATCAAAATTCCACGAATGCGACACAGAGTAGCGTTGACCCTGAAGCCGTGTATCGTGAGCCGCTCGTGTTCCGACCTCTCGCTCAGAGTCCCGTCTAATGTGGGTTCACCCGTTGCCCCCGCTGTTTGCTTTGCCCTGCAGGGAGTGGATATTATGGTTCCGACACTTGATGCCGAAGTATGGACCGGCGAACCCGGCTCACCGTCTATTATCTCGCTATCGTCGTCAGCGTTCTCTCCGGGTTCGTAGTTCTCTACAACTACGGGATGGCCACGTGGGAAGGGCGGCCCCAGCCGTTGTACCGCTCTGTCGAGGTCGTCGTTCAGACGGTCACCACCGTGGGGTACGGCGGGGACGCCCCGTGGACGAGCCCGCAGATGAACTACCTGGTTTCACTCATGGCGCTCTCGGGGCTTGTACTCATTTTTGCGGCTCTCCCGGTGCTCGTTGTCCCGCTCTTCGAGGACGCGTTCACCTCCAGTGCACCCTCCTCGGTTCGCGGGCTCGATGACCACGTCGTCGTCTGTAACTACGGGCCCCGTGAAGAGGTCCTCATCGACGAACTCACCGCGCGTGGCGTCGAGTACGTCATTATCAAGGAGGATCGAGAGGCAGCGGACGAACTCCACACATCGGGGTATACGGTGATATCCGGAAACCCCGAGTCAGACGCGGCCCTCCGACGTGCCCAACTCGAGCACGCCGACGCACTGATCGCCAACGTCGACGACGAAACGAACCCGAGCGTTCTCCTCTCGGCTCGCGAGGTCAATCCCGACGTACGGACAGTCAGCCTGACCGAAGACCCGACTACCGCGGACTATCATCGGTTCGCCGGGGCCGATCACGTACTCTCGCCGAAGCAAATACTGGGCAAACAGCTCGCGGGCAAAGCCATCGGCACGTTCGACCCCGGAGCCATCGAAGCCGTCGAAATCGACGAGGACTTCGACATCGCGGAGTTCCCGCTCCAGAACGGGAGCGAACTGATCGGCCAGACCATCGCCGAGAGCGGTATCTTCGAGCGGACGGGTGCCGCCATCATCGGGGTATGGGTTCGAGGGGATTTCCACAGTCCACCCCCGCCCGATACACGATTTGACGCCCGAAGTGTTCTCGTTGCGACCGGCAGAGAGACGGAACTCGAACGGTTGAAGCAGATGACTCTCTCCGAGGGCCGGCACCGCCGGGGAGATGTCGTCATCGCAGGGCTGGGTGTCGTTGGACGGTCCGTCGCGACCGCACTCACGAGGGCCGGGTTCAACTACACGACCATTGACTCTGACGATGGACCGAACGTCAACGTGGTCGGCGATGCGACAGAACGAGAATCGCTCCGTGAGGCGAGTATTATCGACGCCGGCACTGCCGTCCTCGCGTTACCGGACGATACGGCTGCGATTTTCGCGACGTTCGCGATTCGTGAACTGAATCCCCGAATAGAAATCATCGCCCGAGCGAGTGAACACGAAAACGTGTCGAAACTGTACCGCGCCGGCGCCGACTACGTGCTCTCGCTCGCGGCTGTCAGCGGTCGAATGCTCGCGTCAATCGTGCTTGACGAGGAAATCCTTTCACCGAGCACGCAACTGAAACTCATACGGACAACGGTCACGGACGCTGTCGGAAAATCGCTCGCTGATGCAGACATCCGTAACCGGACTGGCTGTACCGTCGTCGCCGCCGAACGAGACGGGCGCATCATTACCAACCCCGAAGCGTCATTCGTGATCGAATCCGGGGACGAACTCATCGTCGCTGGAATCGACGAGAACATCAGTCGGTTTCAGTCGGCGTTCGTCTGATAGGGTTCCCTGCGGACCGAGGACGATCACTGCGTCAAGGACTCTCCAGATCAGTTAAACGCCCGGTCGGGTGACCAGCTCACAGCAGGAGAGCGAAGAGTAGGTACGACCCGACGACAGATAGCGACGGCGTGAGGATCCAGAGAATGACGATTCGGCTCGTCGCTGCCGGATCGAACAGGTTCTCAGCGGTTAGCTCCTCGATGTCTTCCTCGCCGATGGAGGGGACTGAGGGGGACTTCTCGTACTGCTCTTCGGGATTGGGGGACTCCCGGGATGCGAGTTCGCCCACAGTTGGGCCCGCCGGTTTCTCATCCTCGCCCGACGGGGCGGCGAGAGCGCCAGTACTGAAATTCGGCCCCGGCTTGGATTCGGACGGTGGCGCAGCGAGTTCCGTAAGCGTGACGGCGCGACTCGCCCGGCCCCATCCCAGGCCGATGATACAGCAGGTCGTGCTCACTGCGAGGCTCGCCGGAATACCGTAGTACGAGAGGATGGTGATGATCGTCGCACCCACGGAGGAGACGATGAGGGCCGCCAGAATCGGAAGGTCGGTAATGCCGTCGCCGACGGTTGCGAGAGTGCGTCTAGCGATCGTGAACCCACCGAGGCTGATAGCCGCGACTGCGAGGAGTACGCCCTGATCGATGCTGACGGCACCGTTACCGACCAGCGGGGCGACTGCGTTCGCAGCATTCGAGGCCCCCGCACTGAAGCCCATGTAGCAGGCAATGCCCAGCACCAGCGCCGACCCGATGAGGTCACGGGGGGACGCGTTTCTGTTGAAGCGGATGCGGGGGAACCGTCCCGACCGGTCGATCTGTACCAACTGCCGTTCGAGGCGAGTAAAGGACAGGCGAGCCTCGAGTTGCGGATAGGCGTACCGGCCGATTACCGCACCGATGACGAGTCCCATGAGCGGGGCGACAATCCACGCGGAGACGATTGTGAACATCAGCGCCTCGTTGAGCGACCCCGTCGCGAGTCCGAGCCCCACGATCGCCCCCACAGCCGTCATCGAGGTCGAGGCGGGGACGCCATACACGTTTGAGACCAGTAGCGAGAGGCCAGTGAAAAAAAGGACGCCGACACCGGCTACTGGGGTGAACTGTGCGGCCGGTACGATCCCCTCGCTCATCGTGACGATGACGTTGCGGCCGACCGTCCACGCCCCGATGAACGCGAACACGCTGAAGAGTGCTGCCGCTGTTACCTTTCTGACCAGTTTGCTCCCGACGGCTGGCCCGAACGCGACGCCTGTTGACGAACCGCCGATGTTGAATCCTACGAACGTAGCGACGAGTAAGCCGAGGATGAGAAGCAGCGAGACCATGACGGTAATCCTATACGCACTATTTCGGTTACGGGCATAATGGCCTGCTCATCTGTCATTGGCGTCTGAGGTCTGTTCTGCCCCGAGGGGTACGCTATCGTTGTCTGCGGAGTTGGCCACACATCCTGCCGGCGGTTTTATCCGACAGGTGAAACTATCTCTATCATATGACAGAACAGCCCGTCGACGTGGAACCAGGGGGCGAGAACGTCGCCGGTGAAGCGCCCGCCGAGGAGCCGGAAGCCCTCACCGACGACGCGACCGTCCACGACGATGACGTTGAACTCGAACGGACAATCGGGCTGGTCGGCGGGCTGGCAATCGGCATCGGGACGATGATCGGGGCCGGAATCTTCGTTTTTCCGGGCCTTGCGGCCGCCAACGCCGGGCTCGCGGCCACACTCTCGTTTGCGATTGGCGGTCTGATCGCGCTGCTCGTGGCGCTTCCGACCTCCGAGCTCGCTACAGCGATGCCCCGAAGCGGTGGTGGGTACTACTTCATCTCTCGGGGGATGGGGACTGCCTACGGCGCAATCGTCGGTCTCGGGCTGTGGCTGGGTCTGATGTTCGCCTCCGCGTTCTATCTGGTCGGGCTCGGCCACTACGCGAGCGCGGTCTTCGCCGAACTCAATGTCGCGCTTCCGTTCAGTCCGGTCATCGGCATCGGGCTGTTGTTCGGGGTCGCGCTGACGGCACTCAGTATCGGCGGCACGGAAAACACCGCGAAGATTCAGAACGCAGTGGTCGGGATTCTCCTCGTCGTGCTCACGGGCTTCCTTTCCTACGGTGTTCTCGACGCTGTGGGCGTGTTCGGTGGCGGAACCGTTCCAGAGCAGTTCTTCTCCAGAGGATACGTGCCGGTGTTGACCACCGCGGCGCTCGTGTTCACGTCGTATCTGGGATTTGCCCAGGTCGCAACTGTCGCGGGCGAGATCAAACAGCCGGGTCGGAACCTTCCACTGGCGATGGTCGGCTCGGTCCTGATCGTCACCGTCTTTTACGTCGTGACGATTTTCGTCGCGACCAGCGCGTTCGGCGCTGAACGGCTTGGGGAGTTCGGGGAGACCGCGATGGTCGAGGTCGCCCGTGACTTCCTCGGGCTGCCCGGCGCGGTGGCGATTCTGGGTGCCGGGCTGCTGGCGACGTTTTCGAGCGCGAACGCATCGATTCTCAGTGCCTCGCGGGCGGTGTACGCACTGAGCCGCGACGCCTTGCTGCCCCGGAAGGCGAGCGAGGTCAACCTCCGGTACGGCACACCACACGTCGCGTTGCTCGCCGCTGGCGGTCCGATTCTCGTCCTCGTCGGGACTGGGCGGGTCGAACTCCTCGCCGAAGTCGCCTCGTTTCTTCACCTGATTATGTACGGGCTGATGTGTATCGCCCTCATCGTGTTGCGCCGGCGGAATCCCGACTGGTACACCCCCAGCTATCGGGTCCCGGGCTATCCGGTGGTCCCGGCCGTCGGTGCCATCGCCAGCTTCGGACTGATCGTCTTCATGCAGCCGGCGTCAATCGGTATCGGTATCGTGGTCATGCTCGCCTCGTACCTGTGGTACCGTTATTACGCTGGGGACGTGACACTCAAAGGAGATATCTGACTATGACGAATCGACCATCGATACTCGTCCCGCTTCGCGTGCTCGAAGGGGAATCGGTCCCCGAGGGCGTCCCCGAGCTTCTCGCGGACGCCCACGTCGTCCTGCTGGGGTATCACGTCATCCCGGAACAGACCGCTCCCGGGCAGGCACAGATGCAGTTCGAGGACCGGGCCACGGACCGGCTCGACGAGTACGAGGAGATGTTCGAGGAGGCCGGGGCGACCGTCGAGCGACGGCTCGTGTTCACCCATGACGGCCAAAAGACCATCGACCGTACGATCGCTGAGCACGACTGCCTGGCCGTTCTCGTTCCGAACGCCACGGGGCCGGTCGAAGACGTACTGGTCCCGGTCCGCGGGGCAGTCGGCGTGGACCGCCTTGCCCGTGTCGTCGCCAGCGTCTTCGGGAACACAGAGGCCGACGTGACGCTGTATCACGTCGCGGACGAGGACACGACGGACGACGATATCCAGACGCTCCTTGACGGGATGACGGATCGACTGGCGGAGTTCGGGATGGACCAGTCGACTATCGAGACGCGGATCGACCGCGACCAGGACCCCCTTGACGCGATTGTCGAGATGGCTGACTCGTTCGATACGGTCGTCATGGGCGAATCAGATCCGTCCCTGGCGACGTTCGTGTTCGGGATGCCGGCCGACCAGGTCGCCGACCGGTTTCTCGGACCGGTGTTCGTGGTCCAGCGCGAACCGGCTGCGGACGATGCGGACGCGTAAGCGAGGGGGTCTGATTGAAGCTTCGCCGGTCCCCAGCGCGACTCGTGTCCATGTTGCTAAGAAGGATTCGTGCCAGTCACGGACTCAGTGCCCTACTGCCCACGGATATCCACCGGCCGCCGTATGGGCGTGGTCGTGCCCAGCGTCCCTTGTGTGGTCGTCAGCGCTGGTCTGCACGACGTCATCGACCCGAAGGATCTGTGTCACAACGGCGACTGCCCGTTGCAGCGCGCTCTTGAACACTGTGGCTGGTTCGAGGATACCCGCGTCAGTCATATCGCAGGGATGGCCATCGGGCCCGACACCGACGGTCTCCGACCCGTTGTCGTGTCGCTGTTGTATCGCCGTCAGCGTACCCAGCGGGTCCGTGCCCGCGTTCGTGGCCAGTGTGCGTGGAATCGCTTCCAGCGCAGCCCCGAACCCTTCGAAGACAAGCTGTGTCCGGTCTGGTATCCCATGGGACAGCGCGGAGAGATCCATTGCCAAGCCGGTCGGCACCGCACCGCCGCCCGGAACGAGCGCTCCGTCGTCAAGTGCGACACGGGTAACGTCGATGCAGTCAGCGACGATACGGCGGACCTCCTCCGCGACATGTGGCGTGCCACCCCGGAGCAGTAGCGTCGCCCGTTGTTCCTCGGGGCAGCCCTGCAGTAGGAGTGTTCGTGTGGTCCCGACCGTCCGCTGCGTGACCGATTGGACGGTGCCGGTGTCGTCTTCGGTAAGTTCGTCGACGGACATGACTGGCGTGCTCCCCGTCGCCCGGGCAATCACATCGAACTCATCCCGTCGGGTCCGCTCGACAGGGAGCACACCGCGCTGCGCGAGTGCGGTTCTGACCGCCTCATCGATGGATTTCTGGCAGAGTAGCACGGTCGCACCTGATTGAGTCACCTGTGTCACGAGCTCCGTTCTGCGGTCCTGTTCGTGGTCCTGAAACGCGCGCCGCTGTGTGGCGTCCTGGAGGGTCACTGACTGGATGCGGTCCGGTTCCTCGATGCCGATTTCCGCGTCGACCATCGCGATGGCAGGCTCGTCGTGCGTCCGGATGCGTGGGTGATCGAGGGCTTCAAGGGATGTCGAAGAGGTTTCCAGATCGACCACAACGCCGTCGAGGCATTCTGACTCGCGGAGTTCACCGCCGGGATAGGACTTGAGTGTGAGCTTCGACGTGTCGAACTCGACAGCTTGCAGTGCACTGAGGGTCAGTTCGGCGAATCGATCAGTCGAAGCGTCGTCCCACCGCCCCGTGACAGCGGTTTTCGCGATAGCCGCGAGCCGGTCGTCGTGCCGACTACGCAGGTCCTGTTCGTACTGCTCAAGCCGGTCGACAGCGGCCTTGCCAGCCCTGACGTAGCCATCTACGATTGTTGTCGGATGAAGCCCATCCGAACGGAGCGTCGCGGCTTCCTCGAGCAGTGCGCCGACCAGTACGACCGCCGTTGTCGCCCCATCTCCGACGGCACTGTCCTGTGCGGCCGCAGCCTGTTCGACCAGCCGGCCGACCGGATGCGTGATATCCATCCATTCGATGACCTTCGACCCGTCGTTGGTGACGATGACCGTCCCGTTCTCGCCGACGACCATCTTGTCCAGCCCGTTGGGTCCGAGCGTCGTCCGGATCGCGCCGGCGAGTTCCCCAGCGGCGGTCTGTAGGGGGTTCGGCTCGTCGCTGCCGTCGTCTTCGGTCATATCTCCCAGCATTAGCGTCGACAGTCGGCGTTGGCTCTATTCCTCATTCCAGCGGGTCCTCAGTGACACAGAGGTCACCGCGGTCTGCGCTGTTGTGCTCGATGCCAGCCGGGGACGCGTCGAAGTCGAACGCGCCCGTCGGGAGCGCCAGCGTCGAACAGGCGTTTGGCACGTCCACGACGCCGCTCTGTCGCCCTTCAACCGGGACGGTCCCGAGGATGTGCAACGCCTGCTGGCCGGTGTAGCCGAACTGCTTGAGGTAGTCGATAGCCTGGAGACAGGCCCGCCGATAGGCCGTGTGGGAGTCGATGTACTTCTGCTCGCCGTCCTCGGTCACCGAGTAGCCACAGAAGGTCACGTAGTCCTCGAAGTTCGGTCCGCGGTGACCCGGTTCGAAGATCGGGTGGTCGACGCCGAACTTCTCCATTCCGTCTTTCACGAGGTCGAACTCGAGGTCGACGTAGGCGGCCATCTCAATGGCGCCACAGAAGGATATCTCGCCGTCGCCCTGTGAGGCGTGGAAGTCGCCGATGCCGAACTTCGCGCCCTCGACGTAGACCGGGAAATACACCGTCGAGCCGATGGAGAGGTCCTTGATGTCGTGGTTCCCGCCATGTTCCCGGGGCGGAACGGTTCGGGCCGCGACCTCCGCGGCCGCTTCGGCCTCGTCGGGGTCCATCTCGCCCATGAGCGCCCCATCGGGCGTCGGCGGGTTCGCCACGCCGGGCTCTTCTTCTCCGGTCGGATGGTTCGGTATCGATTCGGGGTCTTCGGCGTGTTTGTCGATGAGTTCCTGTTCCCGTTCGTTCCACGCCTCCAGTAGTTCTTCGCTGGGGGCACACCCCGCGAGACCGGGGTGGATCTTCCCCTCGTACTCGACATCAGGGATGTGGCGCGAGGAGACTGTGTAGCCGTCGATGTCCCAGATTGATTTGGCCGCCTTGGGGAAGTGGTCGGTCAGAAAGCCGCCGCCGTTTTGCTGGGAGAACGTGCCGGTGAACCCGAACTCCGAGCGGTCGTTGAGCGGCCCCATGTCGTGGAACTCGACTTTCAGCAGGTCACCCGGCTCGGCACCGTTGACGTGTACGGGGCCCGCGAGATAGTGCACTTGCGAGAGATCTACATCTCGGACCTCGTTGGCGTCGTCGTTATCGGTTATCTGTCCCCCGGTCCAGTCCAGAGCTTCCAGCCGCATACTCTCGCCAGGGTCCGCTTCGACGACTGCCGGGATGTCCGGATGCCACCGATTGAACGGGTTCGCTCCCGGCTGTTCGTCTGGCGCACTGTCGACATCTACCTCGAACTTCGTTTCGGGCATTACGGCCACAGTATCGGATAGGTTACACATAAGTGTTCGGCTAGTTGACGTTTAGTAATTACAGTTTCAGCCAATAGTCCACAGTATTCAAAAGAGTATATTCGATAGAATGCCACATATCAATATAGGTGGCCACGATAAGTGTACATAAGCCTTCCTGAAAATCCGCATAGAGGACTGATTAGTTTTTATTTATGATAGAAGTACTTGCCCACCGATTATGGAAATTTCTGTCACAACCCACCACACACTATCTTGCTGGTGTCCGAGGTTGTGCGGTACGCAGGGCCAGCCGGACCCAGCCGCTCGCCGAAGCCGTCTCATACCGGGAACGCCGCAGTGTTGGTACATACCACAGCCTGAGACCATGCGAAAGCAGGCGTGAGACCGTTTACGAGAGTCACACCAGATTACCCAAATATTCGAGGAGGTAACTATCGAGTATGCGACGACGGACTGTTCTCAAATCGACTGGTGCAGTTGGGACGATTGTCGGGATCGCCGGCTGTCTCGGCAGCGGTCCCTTCGGCGATTCGAATCCCGATGTCGTCCTCGAAGAGCCCGACCGGGAGTTCGAGAGCAGCGACGTTCCGTACCCCGCCTGGGGCGAACAGACTCCGGACGTACGTGTCCCCGATCCGACCGACTCCCGGGAAATTCGGTTGCGCGATATCGACACACCGGCACTGCTCACGTTCTTTTACAGTCACTGCCAGACTGTGTGTCCTGTCCTCATCTCGACGCTGCGGAACGTCCAGAGCCACGCACAGAACAACGGCTACGCCGATGCCGTCAGGTTCCTCCCAATGACCTTCGATCCCGCTCGTGACACTGCAGAACGCCTCGGGGCGTATGCCGACGAGATGAACGTCGACGCCGAGAGCGACAACTGGCAGTTCCTCCGGCCGGCGTCGAAACAGCGCGCGAAGGACGTCATACAGGACCAGTTCGGGGTTGTGTTCCAGCGCACCGAACCTGCGGACATGGATATGTACATGTTCACGCACACAGCGCTGACGCTACTGGTCAATGCTGACGGGTTCGTCGAGCGTGCCTACCGCTCGAAATCGCCCGACGAAGAAACTATCATTGCTGATCTGAAAGCGGTGAGAAACACGTGAACCGCCGGCAGGTCGTTACGGCGATGACAGGGCTGGGGCTCACTGGGGGGAGTCTGTGGGTTGCCCGAAACGGACTGTCGGGTATCCAGCCCCGGGAGACGGACCAGCTTCCGGTTCGCGTGGAGACGCTAGAGGCAGAGGGGTCTTCGGCTGGAGAGACGCCCGTACCGACCCCGGACACTGTCACGGTGGTCGACCTCTTCGCCACGTGGTGTGCCCCTTGTGACGACCAGCTCGAGATTCTGGACGCTATCCGGCCCAAGTACCCGGCGGTGTCGTTCGTCTCAGTGACGAACGAGCGGCCGAGCGAGACGCTGACGAGAGCTGACATCAGCGAGTGGTGGAATCGCAACGGCGGTGCCTGGACCGTCGGACTGGACCCCGGCAGCGAATTGCTGGCGGCATTCGGAGCGGACGGGCTCCCGTATATCGCGATCGTCGACGAGAGCGGAACCGTCCAGTTCGGTCACAGCGGACTCGCTGGGGAAGAGACGCTACGGGACGAACTCGACGCAGTGGTGTAAGATGGCTGGCGTTGCCGTACTCGGGACACTCGCGTTCGCCGCCAGCGCCGGTGTCGCGACTTTCTTTGCTCCGTGTGCGTTCCCGCTTCTCCCGGGCTACGTCGGATACTACCTGCGTGAGAGCGACGGGGACGTGGGGATGCTGCCGCCTGCCACCGCCGCTGCGTTCGGGGCGCTTGGTGCGCTCACCCTCGTCGCTCTGCTCGTCCTCGGACTCGGGCAGCCACTGAAAAACGCACTCCCAATGCTCGAACCGGTCATCGGAGCCGGTCTGATCGTATTCGGCATGGTGATGCTCCTGAACAGGGAGCCCGAACTCCGCGTCCCACTGCCGCAGCGACCGGCATCCGTAACCGGATTCGGTGTGTTCGGGGCTGTGTACGCAGTCGCCGCAGCCGGATGTGTCGTGCCGCTGTTCTTCGGTGTGGTCACCCAGGCGCTCGCATTGCCAGTCCAGGCAAGCGTTCTCGTCCTCACAGTGTACGCGCTCGGGGTAGCGCTGCCGCTTGTCGGCGTGACACTGCTTGCGGGCGTTGGCATCGGTCTCTGGCGCACCTTCGGCACGTACCTGCGACGAATGCACCAGGTCGCGGCCGTCGTGATGATACTTGCTGGTGGCGGGCAGATTTACCTCGCAGTGTTCGAACTCGGCGTGTTGTAGGTTCAATCCAGTGGTGACTGGCCCCTCTCCAACGAGGACTCGTGTGGCAGTCGCACGGAGGCACGCAGTTTACACCACAAGCAATTTATCGACATATTAACTACTTCGGCACAGCAATGCGTTGTTCCCGCCGCCACGCCCTCCGACTCATCGGCGCGTCCGGGGTGATCACCGCAACCGCTGGTTGCCTCAACCCTGGTAGTCTCGAAGACTACGCCCTCATCGCCAGCGAACTGGACCTCTCGTCAATCGGGCGGCCGTATCTTTGGCCCGACCCGACCGCGATTGATGCGACCACCAGGGTCGACTTTACTGCCGAGCGGAAACAGCAGTATACGTCCGAACTGTTCGACACCGGCAGTGTCACCGTCCAACAGTGGCCGCTCGTCGGACGAGACCGGTGGGGCACCGACACGCGGCCGCGCCCGACGTTTCTCCGGCGGGACGGCATCTTTTATCAGGTCCAGATCAGCGAGGAACGATCTCTCGAACGGGAGCGCTGGCATTTTGCGGTCACACGGACTGACGAGACACCGCCAGATGACGCCACGGTCGAACGCACCCCCTTCGACCGCTCGACACAGGACAAACGCATTCTCGAGGCAGCGCTTGAGGCGGTCTACGCGGGCAACGATGGGTTTCTCGGCGACCCGCAGTTCGAGGACCTCCAGACCGTCGAGTATCACCAGCATCTCGACGCCGAGGCCAGTGAACTCGTCCCATCGCCGCCGTTCGACTACGTCGAGCAGGGGGATGAGTCCTTCCGGCCCGTCACGAAGCAGCGGACGGTAACTGTCCCGGAGTGGACGTACACTCTTGAGGAAATCTCGGACAACCGAGCGGCGTTCGAGGAGTACGCGCGAACGGCGATTCTGGAACTGGATCTGAGTTCACGCGACCTCTCGGAGGCCGCTCGTGGCGTGATCGACGACGCGATCAGCGAAGACCCTCGCCGCTACGAAGAGGGCGCACCACCCTCCGACGGACTGACTGAGGTCTTGGACGCGCTCGGTATCGCCGGCGATCTCCAGCCGATAGACAGCTACGACGACCGGGTCGACTTCCGGGGTGTCGTCGCCGAATACGAGGGCGCAGTCTATCGGTTTAGTTTGATCGTGACGCCCTGACTGGCTGTCACCGGCCGGAACGCCGCGAAATCACGTGGGGCTGGGCGGGTGTCGACGTGCGGCGCTCTCGGTCGCGTTCTCTGAAGCGACCGCTCGGGCTGTGCCGACCCAACTGTGGTCCGGGAACGGAGCGGGACGAACGTCGTACGTGTACCGGTCCGCGCGTCCGTCTCTGTCAAACGTGATGTCGAACGCGTAGACGATTCCGTCCTCGGCGCCGAGCGAGAGCGTGCCCTTGCGAAGTGATGGGGCGTCGTCGGCAGCGGTCGCTCGCTTGCCCGTGACGCGATACGTGATGACGGGGACGCCGTGGTGGGTCGTCCTGTTGGTGGCTGTCCACGTGTACCCGTCGAGGAGGTCAGGATGTCGACCGATGTTCGTGGGCGCAATCTGTCCGTAGTGTGGGTCGTACCGATAATACGCGTCTGTAGCGTTGTGGTAGACGTAGCTGTCGTCCGATTCCAGTTCCTCCCGCTGGCGTTCGGTCGGAATACTATCGGCTGGCTGAACAGCCGCGTACGTCGTCCCGTTGCGATAGACTGTCGCGTTGTGCCACCGGTCGGCGAGTATCTCCCCAGTGGCGGAGTTGATATAGTAATCCCCTTCTATGAGCGGGCGGTCGGGTGGTGCGGTGAACATGATCGCGTACGAGTCCCAGTATTCTCGGGGGGTATGCGAGACGTTCGCATCGTTCGCAGCAAGTGCCGAGAAGTTGATGTGGTCCGGTCCTGCCCCGGCGGGATACGCCCCGGCTGACCCAGGTGATGTTGTTTGCGGAGACCAGAGGGCCGTGAAAGCGACCAGTCCGACACCGATTGCTACGAGCGCGACGGCGAGGCCGATGACGTAGCGACGGTCCATACCGGGTCAAATCACAGCGTCAGTAAGTAAGTGCCCAAGACTCAAAACAGAGCTTGTGTGTTACGGCGGGCCACGTATAGGCCTCCGCTGGGTGCGATACGTTCTATATGCTGCCCATACCGCTACCGAATGGCCGTTCACTCTTTCTCAGCACCGGCGACAACGGACCAGTTATGTCTGGCAGATCTAATGGACTCTGTGCCGAACTACGGCAAATTCGCGTCGCTGGCCGATACTTATGAACGAATATGAATGGTGGCGGCGAACCGCGTTTCCCAGAGGCTCGCGCACTCCAGTACTCCCCGGAACGCTGGTGGGCTTATCTTCCGTGTTCGGGATGGGTACGGGAGGCAACCCCACCGCTGTGGCCGCCTATACACTATCTCTGACGGCCACGGTTATAAGGGTAGCTACTTAGAGACGGAAGCCATCGGAACATGGTCCTGGGAAGCTCTCGACATCACGGCGGAGTGCATTGGTGTCGTCGAGGCCCGGACGCGGTACCGCGCACAGCCGGTCGGTTCGGACGGCGATCCTGAGCTGTTTGAAACACGTCCAAGCTAGACACCCGGTCAGCGAGGCGACGGAGAGATACCGAGGGATACGCCGACGAGGAAGATCGGGAGGCCAGCGATGGTAACGGCGACGGCGCAAACTGTGGCGACAGGGACGAAAAGCACGCCCAGTCCAACCGGCGTCGGCAGCACCGGGAGTACCGGCACCACTGACAGTGCGAACCCGATCACGGCCGTTTTCATCGCCAGCCGGCGGTTTCCGTGGCCGACTGCGTATCCAACCGGGAGGAGCACGAAAACGGGGCCAAGACCTAACAGCGCGGACAGCACTTGGAGCGAGAACCCATCCGGAGCGAACAGCGGAGCCCCCACCATCGTCGCACCGAGCGCGATGCCCGTTCCGACCACTGCACCGCCAACGAGCGTCCAATAGCCTGCGCGTTCGCGAACACGCCGCCGTGAGAGTACGACACCACACAGCAACAGCGCGATGCCACCACCGAACAGTGGCGCTGCTATGCCACTCAACCGCAATAGTCCCACGGCTCCGAATAACGACAGGGCTGTCGCTAACGCGCCGAAACCGGCGAGTACGGTCCCCGCGGAGTCCCGTATTCGTCGGAAATCCCAACCTAACCAGGCGACGCCCCCGGCAGCGGCGCCAGTCGAGAGGGTAAACACTGCTGCGGGAAGCGTGATATATGCGAGTGCCTTCACCGCTATGACGGGACCGAGTAGCGATCCGACAGCGAGCAGACTCAACAGCGGCCCGAACGCCGTATCGCGGGGAACGAACGTCACGACACTCCCCTCGTTGAGGGCGGTCAGCGTCATCCGCCGTCCGTCGTCTGAGACGGTCGCACCGTCGATAGCCCACCCGACCCTCGTCCCTTCGGGAGCGACGACAACGAGCCGGTCAGCACCGAGCCCATCGAGGTTTCGATAGCCATAGTTTTCGGTAAACTCGCCAGTACGGACCGCTCCGCCGATGGATCTCTCGGCGAAGTCGGTTTCGCGGTAGCGCAACGTCATGACGCCATCCGACACGTTCGCGCTCACCAGTTCGGTGTCCCACATCGCTCTGTCGGCGATAGCGGTCCTGAGGCTCTCGTTCGCTCGAAGGCGTGCAGCCCCGTCCGAATCAGACAGGCGGTTGTGGACGACCCACGTTGCGCTTCCGTTCCCGTGGACGCCAAGGGTTGCGTTGCTGTGGGTAACGGTGACCGAAACGCCGTGGGACTGGGCTGTCGATGCAAACGAGTCACCGCAGGCGTCACACAGGGGCCGCGGCGGTGGTGCCGCGCCAGCAGGTAAGGCGGTGCCAAGGAGGATCACACAGACCAGACAGAGGAGGGCGAGGCGCTGGAGTCGACGCGGGGCCATATAATATCCCTATCCTGTCATGTGTTAAGAACCATCGGTTACTCAAACCTGAACTATACTCACCGAAACGGAGTGAGAAACGTTGGCTGGTGTTTTATAGCAGCCCGCTGTCCCGACTGCACCTGTCGCCGAATCATCGAATGCCTGCTCGGCTAGCCGTATTAGTCGTAAGACAACGACGATGGAGAGACTCACGGGGTAGCTCATCCCGGATAGTGGCTAGACTGCGGTACTGGATGTCGACCCCGCGACGCAGCCAACCCTCCTCGATAGCGACCGTCGGTAGAGGCCGACGCCGACGAGCAGGATTGCCTCGACGAAGTCGAAATACTCCCGTGGCGTCATGTAACTCGGCGGTGGCTCCTTCTCGGGGAGGATCCCCGCCCGTTCGCGGATCGCTTCGAAGCGCTATCAACAGACATGAACAGCCCACAATGGGAGAATGCGACCTAACACAACGGCTCGGTAATGCGGTCACCGCAACTGGGTGCGAGTCCAGCGTGCTATCTCCTGTTGTTGGATTCCGACCCTGAACATATTCGCACAAAGCCTCTCCGAGCCCGCCATTGATTGACAGACTAGTATGGCAGAACAACAGCTCGATTTACGAGAGATTCCACCGCCGAAGCGACATCCGAAGATCTTCGACGCGTTCGACGAACTCGACGGCGGGGAGGCGCTGACGATCGTCAACGATCACGAACCGACGCCGCTGTATCACCAGATGGCCGCAGAGATACAATCGTTCGGCGCCGAGAGATACACCGTCGACCGCATCGGTCCCAACGAGTTCATCGCGACGCTTCCGAAGAAGTAGTCCGTTGTCCGATAGCAGATTTACCGTCGGCCACGCCGATTGAACGAGGGTCTGATCTACACGGGTCAGACTGACGGGTGACGCCCCGCGAACGTACGAACTTTCCTTCGTGTTCGATTCGGGCGAGACGAGGGTGAATCGGCCGGCGTGGATCGCTGCGGTCCGAACCGATTTGTAGTCGCTGCATCGCAGTGAAACTCGTTCTGGCACCAGGGCTGTTCCGGATTGGGCGTAATAAAACCAGCACTGGCGATGTGTTTCGGCGACTGCAGTCTGCGAAATCTTTTTGTCATATATAGGTGAAATGTATGGATAATTATGTTGAATACAGCAGGCAACCACGACGCGTCCGAGAAGTCAGACGGTGAGACTACGCGGACGGTTAACCGACGGACCCTGCTCGCCTCGGGGTCTGCCGTCCTCGGCAGTACGTTGCTGGCAGGCTGTAGCGGCGACGGTGGCGATGGTGATAGCGGCGGCGACGGCGGGGATACTGATGCCAGTGACGGCAGTGACGGCGACGGTGGGGGCGAAACAACGAACATCGCAATCGTATCGAGCCCGGCGGGGTTCGACGACAACGCGTTCAACGATCTCGCGCTGGAAGGGTTGCAGACGGCCGCCGAGGAGTACGATATCAGTATCAACCAGGTCGAAGAGACCGAGCAGTCCCAGTACCAGTCCGTCCAGGCCGAACTCGCACAGAGCGGCGACTACGACCTCATCGTCCTGGTCTCGTACAACCACACGGAGGCGCTGTCACAGAACGCACCGGAGTACGACGACCAATACTGGATGCTCATCAACGACCACGTCGACGAGCCGAACGTGGCGGGGTACACCTGGGCGAACCACCAGATGTCCTATCTCGCGGGCGTGCTCGCGGGGACGATGACTACGGAGGAGTTGTCTCACGAGGACAGTTCGACCGCGCCGGACAGCGCCCAGGTCGGCTTCGTCGGCGGCGTCGACGGGTCACTCATCAACGCCTTCGAGCGATCCTACGTCGCCGGCGCAGAATGGGTCAACGAGGATGTAGACGTCAACGTCGGCTACATCGGCAACTACACCGACACCGACACCGCGGCGGACATCGCCAGTTCGCAGTACAACGACGGTGCGGACATCGTCTATCACGCCGCGGCCGCTGCTGGTCGGGGCGTGTTCGAGGCCGCCCAGGACAACGGCCGCTTCGCTATCGGCGTCGACGCCGACCAGTCACAGACGTTGCCGGATTTCCAGGATGTCATTCTCGGCTCGGCAGTCAAGTACATTAACGAGGGGACCCGCGAGGTGGCCATCGGGGTCGCCGAGGACAACTGGTCGGCTGTCTCGGGCGCTAACACGCTAGGCCTCGAAGACGAAGCCGTCGACTGTGTTATCGGGCAGGCGTTCCAGGACCAGCTGCCGGATGCCGTCGACCAGAACCTCTCGGAGGCCAAGCAGGCCATCGTCGACGGCGATATCGAGGTGCCGTGTACCGCCGCCGGCTGTAACTAACCACCTTTCTCCCATCCGATGTCCATCCACTTCTACCATGGCCGAGAGTGAGCGGGACGACGACCAGACAGTGCCGGACGTCCGGCTGAGCGGGATAACCAAGCGGTTCGGCGACGTCGTCGCCAACGACGGCGTCGATCTCACGCTCGAAAAGGGGTCGGTCCACGCGCTGCTCGGCGAGAACGGCTCGGGCAAGACGACGCTGATGAGCGTCCTCTACGGGCTGTACGATCAGGACGACGGCGACATCTACGTCCGTGGGGATCGACAAGAGTTCAACTCCCCCCGGGACGCCATGGACGCCGGCATCGGCATGATTCACCAGCATTTCCAGTTAGTCGAGCCGATGACCGTCCTCCAGAACATCGTCCTCGGCCACGAACCGACCGAGCGCGGTCTGGTCGATATCGACAGCGCCCGCGCGGATGTCGAAGCGATAACCGAGCGCTACGGGTTCGACATCGACGAGTATCTCGACGTCCCTGTCCGGGACCTGGACGTGGGCGTCCAGCAGCGCGTCGAGATCGTCAAGAGCCTCTACCGCGGCGCGGAAATCCTGGTTCTGGACGAACCGACGGCCGTTCTCACGCCACAGGAAGTCGAGGGACTGTTCGACGTGATGGCGGAACTGACGGCGTCGGGCCACTCGCTCATCTTCATCACGCACAAACTCGACGAGGCACTGACTGCCGCCGACGAGATCACCGTGTTACGCGACGGCGAAGTCGCCGGCACTGTCGACGCCGCAGACGCGACCGAACAGGAACTGGCGCGGCTGATGGTCGGCCGCGAGATCGATTTCGACCGGAAGCCACGCGAGACCGCTATCGGCGACTCCGTCCTCGAAGTCAGGGACCTGCATGTCAGCGGCGACCGAGGGCTCAAACAGGTCCGCGGCGTCGACTTTGCCGTTCGAGAGGGCGAGATACTGGGCATCGCGGGCGTCCAGGGCAACGGCCAGACAGAACTGGTCGAGGCGCTGACCGGGCTTCGGCCAGTCGAGTCGGGGACGGTCAGATTCGACGACGAGGACATCACCGGAACGAGTCGCCGGGACCGCATCGAGGAGGGGATCGCCTACATCCCGGAAGATCGTCAGGAGGAGGGGATCGTGATGGACTACGATCTGGTCCGGAACTCCCTGCTGGGCTTTCAGACGACTGCGCCGTACGTCGAGCGCGGCGTCATTGACTGGGCGGCCGTCCGGGACCACGCCGAGGGGATCGTCGAGGAGTACGACGTCCAGCCTCCGGATGCCACGACGGAGGCGTCGTCGCTGTCGGGCGGCAACCAGCAGAAGTTCGTCGTCGGCCGGGAGATAGAGCACGATCCGACGGTGATGATCGCCTCTCACCCCACGCGGGGCGTGGATATCGGATCGATAGAGTTCATCCACGACCGTCTCCTGGAACTGCGAGACGCTGGTCTCGCGGTCGCGTTCGTCTCATCGAAACTGGAGGAAATCCAGAAGCTCTCCGACCGTATCGCCGTCATGTACGAGGGGGAGTTCGTCGATATTGTCGATCCCGAAGCTGTCACTGAAGAGGACCTGGGCCTGCTGATGACAGGGGCTGACCTCGACGGGTCGGCGGACCGACCGACTGCCACGGGCAGTTGGATCGACGGCGGCACCTCAGCAGATGAGCGAGGTGAGGGGCCGTGAGCGCTGCCGGATCGAATCGGGCACGTGCCCTTTTAGATCGGATCGCTGCTCGGATGCTGAACGCCTCGGTCGGTGAACGCATCGCCATCGCGGCCGCGTCGACGACGCTGGCGATACTGATCGGCTTGCTGGTCGTCGCGTTCGCGGGCTACGATCCGGCGCAGTTCCTCGGGAACGTCGCCGTGGGGGCTTTCGGGGACGCGAACGCGCTCGCGCGGACGCTGAAGTTCACGACGCTGTTCATTCTGACGGGGGTCGCCGTCGCTATCGCGTTCCGAGCGGGCGTGTTCAACATCGGCGTCCAGGGCCAGTTCGTGGTCGGCGGCTTCGCGACCGTCATCGCCATTCTCAACCTTGCGCCGCTACTTCCGACGGGAACCACCGGTGGCGTTCTGCTGATGGTCCTCGGAACCGTTGCGGGCGTCGTCGCTGGCGGTGCCTACGGCGCACTGCCGGGGATTCTGAAGGCCTACGGCGACGCGAACGAGATCGTCACGACCATCATGTTGAACTTCATCGCGACCGGCGTCGTGGGCTATCTCGTCGACGGGCCGTTCCGCGGCGAGGGGAACCGTGCGCCCAACACGGCACGGATTCCCGAGTACGTCTCTCTTCCACGGATTGTGTTCGACGTGCCCGACTTCTCGGTCGTCGGCCTCGCGGTGACGCTCGTGGTCGTGGTGGGCATCGCGTGGGTACTGGCGCGAACGCGGTTCGGCTACGACATGGTGACGAGCGGCCATCAGGTGTCCGCCGCGGCTTTCTCGGGGGTAAACGCCAAGCAGACCGTCGTCGCGACGATGACCCTCTCCGGGATGGTCGCCGGCGTCGCGGGCGCGCTCTTTGCCATCATGATACAGGGCTACTACAGCGACCCCGCCGGTATCGGTACGTACGGGTTCGACGCTATCGCGGTGAGCCTGCTCGCGGCCAACAACCCGCTCGGTGTCGTGCCCGCTGGCTTCCTCTTCGGTGCCCTCGACTCGGCCGGGAGCCATATCCGGATCAACAGCGACGTGCCGGTCCAGTTGATCGACGGCATCATCGGCCTGGTCGTCCTGTTCGTCGCCGTGCCCGAACTGTTTCGCATGGCTGCCGCACGCACGGGTCTGGGTGGTGAGAACTGATGGATCTCGACGACCGCGGAACGCGACGCCGACTCGGAGCGGCAATCGGGACAGTCCTGCTGGCGCTCGGGGCAGCGTTCGCGCTCGGCTGGCCACTCGCGGATATCGTGACCGTCGGTTTCGTCGAGCGGACGTTACAGGCGGCGACTCCGATTGCCCTAGCGTCTATCGGCGGCCTCTATGCCGAAAAGAGCGGCGTGTTCAACATCGGCCTCGAAGGGTTCATGATCTTCGGGGCGGCCAACACCGGCGCGCTCGTGTGGATTATCGGCGGTGAGTCGCCCACCCAGGCGGACCTGTGGGTGGCAATGGGACTGGCAGTCGCGCTCAGTGTCGCCTACACGGTGCTGTTTGCCGTCCTGCTCATCCGGTACAAAGCCAACCAGATCGTGGCGGGGCTGGCCGTCTGGTTCATCGGACTCGGATTCGGTCCGTTCACGGCCGTGCTCGTCTGGGGGAACCGCAACAGCCCCGGTCTGGTGAGTATGACTGACGTGACCGTGCCGGGCCTCGCCGAGATACCGGTCGTCGGCCCGGTTCTGTTCGACACGTCGCCGCTCGTGTTGCTCACGATACTCGTCGCGGTCGCGGCCTGGGTGTTCCTGTACCGGACCCGCTACGGGTACTGGCTGCAGGCGGCCGGCGAGAATCCGGAGGCGCTAGACACCGCCGGCGTCAGCGTCAACCGCGTCCGGTACGCGGCGGTGATTTTCTCGGGCGCGATGGCCGGACTCGCCGGTGCCGTGTTGCTCGCCCACGCGGGGTCCTTCACGGGGACCGGCCAGACGATGGTCAACGGCCGCGGCTGGATCGGTATCGTCGCCTACCTGTTCGGTAACTACAACCCGCTCGGCGCGGCCGCCGCCGCGCTGCTTTTCGGCGGTCTCGACATGCTCCAGATCCAGTTCCAGACCGTCGGTATCCAGGTCCCGAACCGGCTCGTCAATCTGTTCCCGTACGCCGCTGTCGTCGTTGTACTCACGGTCTGGAGTTCGACGCGGATGCCGTCGGCACTGGGCGAACCCTACGAGAGTGAAGACTGAGCAATGCGACCCACTGGTGTAGCAGGCAGTCGGGTCGAGTCTGTGTTTCGGCACCGCTCGCGGGCTGAAAGTGCCACGTGTGGCCTGTGTATGGCCGGTTTTATTTCCTTCCCCGCGAACGTTCGGTTAGAATGGCATCCTACGACGCGTTTGACCGGACTGTCGAAATCAACGGTCAAACGGTGCTTACGATAGTCGAGGAGGCGATGGGGAAGTTCTCAGACGAGTACCGGGAACGAGCGCTAACAGCGCTCGATGAGGAAGGCATCACCGAACCGGCGGCCGAGGAGTGGTACCCCCAACAGGCCTGGCTGAACGCGTTCGAAACGATCGCCGAGGACCTGCAGCCCCACGTCCTCGACCGGCTCGGCGAACAGATCCCCCGCGTCGCTGACTGGCCGAACGATTTCGACTCCGTTCCGGAAGGGCTCCAGTCGATAGACGAAGCCTACCAGCGAAACCACCGTGGCGGGGACATCGGGCACTACCGCTTCGAATCCGTGGGGGAGCGGACCGGCGAGGTGAGGTGTGAGAACCCGTATCCGTGTCCATTCGACCGGGGCCTCGTCCGGGGCGTCGCTCAGCAGTACGCGCCGGTCGACGCGTTCGTCTTTATCGAGGAGACGGGCGAGACGTGTCGCCGGAACGGGGACGATACGTGTACGTACACCGTCTATTGGTAACGCGGTGACTACCGCTCGTAGGATTCGAGCGCTTCTCGGAGTTCCGCAGCGGAGTACTCCGACGCGAGTTGCACGATCTCCTCTACGTCTTCGTACGTTTCGCGGAGGTTTCGAACGCGCTCTTGCTCACGGGCATCTGCCGGCATCTGCTCTTCCGCTCGACGGATCGTCCTGAGTGTCGTCTGGATTTCCCGCTGGATGTATTGCTGGAACACGTCCTGTAGGATAAACCAGACCTCCCGTTCGGCCTCGAACCGAACTCGTCTGCCGCCCCCCGCAGACGACTTGCGGTGAACGAGCCCGATACGCGACAGCGTTCGCGTGACGTTACTCACCGTCGATTTCGCGTAGCCGGTTTCTTCGACGAGTTCCGGGATGGAGAGTGGGTCCGCAGCGAAGTACAGCACACCGTAGATACGCCCAGCACTTCGGCTGAGGCCGTACACTTCGGCCGACTGCTCCATCGATTCGATGACTCGCTCGCGTGCGACCGCGCTGTCGTCATCACTCATGTATCCGAACTGGCTGCCCTGTTTGCCGCGTGCCCTGCTGCATCATATCTGTCCCCTTGGATTCCGTAAGTATTAAATTGTTTGATTGGTTTGTTCGGAATGAGCCGAACAAACGAAAACACCCGACAATCTCCCTGCACACAACCCATGGCAAGCGTCTACCCCTATCACCCGCCGGTTGACTATGTACCCCGAGAGCAGACAAACGTCGTAGTCAACGGTACCGAACCGACCGATGTCCTCCAGATCCTCTCTTCCGAGGCCGCCCAGGAGATACTGGGAGCGCTCAGAGACAAACCGAGGACCGCATCGGATATCGCGGACACCCTTGACCGCTCGCTCCAGAGCGTCTCGTACCACCTCGACCGTCTCTGTACGGCTGACCTCATCGAACCTGTCGAGACGTGGTATTCGGAGAAAGGCACAGAAATGACGGTGTACGCCCTCGCCACGGAACGACTCGTCGTACAATTCGGCGAGCGCACTGAACGGTCGGCCTAAGTGGACGTTGTGTCTGCCGAGCGGCCAAATCCGGCGGTAACGCCTTCAGTTGTGACGGTAGACACCAAAAGGCCGACAGTGCAGCAAAGCGTGCCGGGTTTTAAAATCTGAACAGTATGGATTTACCGCCCGTTCCGATATGCAACCCTCAGTCAGCCATCGAAATGTTCTGCCGGAGGTCTTCTTCGATTGCCTCCAGCGTCCGTCCTTTCGTCTCGGGGACGAAGCGGTGGACAAACACCAGGCCGACGAGACTGCAGAGGCCGAACAGCCAGAACGTCGCGGACGTTCCCACCCCGTCGGTTAGCATGGGGAACGTCAGCGACACGAGGAGATTCGCACCCCAGTTGGCGACGGTGACGACGCCCATCGCGGACCCGCGAACGGAAAGCGGGTATATCTCCGAGATCAGGAGCCAGAAGACCGGACCGAGACCGATTGCGAAAAACGACACGAACAGCATCAAACTGATCGTGGCGATGATGCCGAGTCCCCCGCCAAGACCGGGGAGGTAGAACACGGTGCCGAGCACGGCGAGGGTCGCAACCATCCCCCCGACGCCGACGAGCAGGAGTTTCCGGCGGCCGACACGGTCGACGAGCATGATCGCCACGACGGTCATAACCACGTTGATCGTCCCGATACCGACCGTCGCAAGGATCGAGGCCACATTTCCTAAGCCCGTGGATTCGAGGATCGTCGGGGCGTAGTAGATGACCGCGTTGATACCGGTAATCTGCTGGAAGACGGCCAGACCTAGCCCGACCACGAGCGCTGGGCGGAGCCACGGTGCCAGCAGGTCCCGAACACCGGTTTCCGACTGTGTCTCGACGGTCTCTTTGATCTCGCCAAGCTCTTCATCGACACCGCCGGAACGCGTCCGCTTGAGGACCGCTCTGGCCTCGTCTTTTCGCCCGTGTTCGAAGAGCCAGCGCGGGCTTTCGGGCATCTTCAGGATGCCGATGGCGAGGATGACGGCCGGGACCATCCCGGCACCGAGCATCCAGCGCCACGCGCCGGCGTCGGCGAACGCGTAATTGACAAAATACGAGAGCAGGATGCCGGTAGTCACCATGAGCTGATTGAGCGAGGTGAGTCCGCCGCGGATCTCAGGCGGCGCGAGTTCGGAGATGTACAGCGGGCCGACGATCGACGCGAAGCCGATAGCGACGCCGTCGATAAGCCGACCGGCGACGAGGACTGGGACGTTCGGCGCGACAGCCATCGTGAACGATCCGACGAAGAATACGATGGCCGCGATGAGGATGAGCCGACGCCGACCGAGGCGGTCGGCTAGCTGGCCGCCAACGGCTGCACCGGCCGCGGCACCGGCCATCGCGCCACTGACGATGATTCCCTCGACGAGCGGCGACATGACGAACGAGTCCTGTATGAACAGGAACGCGCCCGAGATGATCCCCGTGTCGAACCCGAACAACAGCCCGTTCAGTGCGGCTAACGCGGAGACGACGTAGACGAACCGGTCGCCGTCACCGCCGAGGACGTTTCGTATGGTAGCTGTGGACATCTGTGTAAAAATGAACTCGAATCTGTGTAAAAATCTTTCCAAGTCTATTCGCACGACAGCGAAGCCACTGGGATTCGCCTGTGGGGCGGAGGCTCCGGAACGCAGTCTGTCCAGTCATTGGTCGCAGACGAACGTGACCGGGCACGGGGCGTTCAACATCACTTCCTGTGCCGTGCTCCCAAAGATGGCTTTCCCCGCCGGGGAGCGCTGTCGCCCGCCGACGATCACGCGGTCTGCGGAGACGTCCTTGGCGATGGAGACGATTCCTTCGCCGCTCGTTCCAGTCGTCGCACGGGGGACAGTCGTGACCGACTCGGCTTCGAGCTGCTCGGTTATTTCCTGTGTGACCGTTAACTGCCCGGCCAACTCGTCGGGTTCGATGGCTCCGTCCGTTGTTTCGAGCATCTGCTCGACGACTTCCCGGTACGAGTCCGAGTCGAACACGTGCGCGACGATGACCGTCGCATCCGTCGGCACCGCGACGTTTTTGACTGCGTCGACGAGTGCATCGACGCGGGTGTCGTCGCGGTTACCCACCGCGAGCAGCACGGTTTCGATACCGCGCGTATCGGCCGTCGCTGTCACTCCGTTCATCACCGCGGGGGTTCGCCGTCGAGGTAAAAAGAAGCTGCTATGAGTTTACTATAATTATAGTAATTATCTATATTTCACTATGGGTTGTGTTCGCAACCGCTGCTGTCCGTCGATTCGGACTGCCGGAGTGGGGCTGTGAGTTGCTCGATCATTCCTCTACACCCTCTGTGATAATCGCGGCGAGGTGTTCACGATCAAACAGCTCCGGCTCGGTGAACTCCTCGGGGAAGTACCGTTTCGCGTACCGTTCGATCATGAAGAGATTGTGTAGCGGTCCGGCGTAGATCGGGCCGCCGCGAAACACTCTGTCGTTCCGGACGGCCGTTAGCTGGCTGCCGATTTCGTGGTCTTTCATGTACGCGAGCACGGAGTTCTCGAACTCCTCCCGGGTCTTCCCCTCGCGGTGATATCGCAACAGAAGCGAGTCCGGATCGATCTCCAACAGCGTCTCGTAATCGAGCGATTCCGACCCGGAGTACCCCTCGATTCCGCTATCGGCAAACGCGTCGGAGATTCCAAGCGTATGGAAGTGCTTTTTGTTGGCTCCGTTGCCGTCGATCCGATACGGAGTGAACTCTTCCGGTTCCTCTCCGGCGAACATGAGCGCGGCGTTCGGTCGCTGATCAGGTGCCGGCAGACGCGCCTGGACCGTCTCGACCAGTTCATCGCGGATCGAGCGGATCGCCTCGAAGCGTGCCCGTTCCTGGACCACCTCGGCGACTTTCTCGAAGGCTTCGTACAGGGTGTAGTACCGGTAGTCGTGCCAGTCGTCAGTCCGCCGGAAGATGAGGTTGCCGAGAAACGGCGCGACGTTCTCCCGAACTTCCGTGAGATCCGACTGGTCCCATGCGCCGAGCCAATCGGTCAGTGCGTGGGGGTCGATGAGGTGCAGGTCGGCCTCCATCTCGTAGAACGGTTCCTTCGAGACGCCGTCGTTCCAGAGCTGTGTCAGCCCGTCAAGGTCGATTGACACTCCGTCGAGTTCCTCGTAGTGAAGCGTCTTGTACCGGCCCCGGTACCAGATCGACTGCGCCGCGTCGCCGTGCCCGAGCGCGACCAGCATATCGATGTAGTCCGCGGTAAACGGGGCGATGGTCTCGGGAACTGCCTCGAACTCGACGGCACCGACCGGCTCCATGGTCACCGAATACGACGCATCCGAAGTCGCTGTCTCGGTGGTCCCGGTTACGGGGGTTTCGCGATCTCTATCGCCCGAACAGCCGGCGAGGAATCCACCACCGAAGAGTGCGCCGCCACCTTTTACGATGTCTCTCCGAGTCGGTCGCACCGCTTTCTCCAGGTCGCTCATTCGAAATCACCCGTGACGATATCGGCGACCTGCTGGCGGTCGAACAGTTCGGTGTCGGAAGTTACCTCCCCGAAGATATCGGGATAGAGTTGTTGGGCCGCCCGCTCGGTCAAAAAGAGGTTATGGATCGGGCCTTGCCGGAGGTAGCCGCCGCGGTACACGCGTCCGTTCTGTACCGCGGTCAGTTGGCTCCCGACGGTGTGGTCCTGCATGAACTGGAGGACGGTGTCGCGGAACTCGGTCGCCGACTTTCGCTCGTGTCCGCGGACGAGAATGACCTCCGGATCGACCTCCAACAGCGTCTCGTAGTCATACTCCCCGCGGTTAGTCGTACTGAGGTTCTCGATGTCGGTCCCGGCAAGCGCGTCAGTCACGCCGAGATCACGCCACTGCTTCTTGCTCGTTCCGTTGTCGCTGAGTCGATAGGGAGAGAACGACTCCGGTTCGTTCGTGCCCTCGAACGTGAGTAACACTTCCGGGCGCTCTTCGGCCGGCGGGAGCTGACTCTGCAGTTCCGCGATGTAGTCGTCGTGGACCTGTTTGAACGCCTCGTATCGCTCCCGTTCCTGGAAGACTTCTGCGACCTTTTCGAAGGCCTCGTACAGGGTGTAGTACCGGTAGTCGTGCCACTCGTCGGATCGGCGGAAGATCATGTTCCCCACGAACGGGGCGACGTTCGCCGCGATTTCGTCGACATCTGACTGGGACCAGTCGAACCAGTTGATGAGCATCCCCGGATCATAGAGGTGTACGTCGCTGTCCAGTTCGTAAAACTCCTCTTTCGTTCGGACCTCCGGATGTGCATCTACCGTCTCCTGATCGACGGTTACTCCGGGAAGCTCATCGTAGACGTACGTGTAGTAGCGGTCCGCCCCGCCGAGCCCTGTGAGCCCGTCAGCCTGCCCGAGGGCCACACCCATATCGGCGTAACTGCCGCCGTAGGGGAGCCACCGATCCGGGACCGTTTGGAACGTGACCTCGCCGACGGGTTCCATCGTGACGGTGTACGAGGCTTCTTCAGTTGTCGTCGGGGTCCCAGTCGTCTCGTCGGTCTGGGTAGCGGTGGACTCTGTGGCAGCGTCGCCGGTACAGCCGGCGAGTAAACCGCCGCCGATGATTGCGCCGCTGCCCTTGATGTAGTCTCTGCGTGTCGGTCCCTCGGACGTCGTCCTTTCAGTGTCGGCCATTATATCTCTCCCTTGATTACGTCAGCAAGCCGCTGGCGGTCGAACAGCTGTTCCTCCTCGGGGATCTCCGGTAACGGCTCGCCGTCGACGTAGCCCGGCCACTCGCCGAACTGGTCCGGGTACAGTTGCTTTGCGGTCATCTCCGTCTGGAACAGGTTCAGGATCGGACCCTGGCGACGCGCCCCCTGAGCGTATATCTGCCCCTCTTGGACAGCAGTGACCTCTCTGGTCACCTCGTTGTCCTCCAGTTCCGACCGAATATCGTTGAGGTTCTGGGAGCCTGTCATTGGCCCGAGGACGAGCAAAACATCCGGATCAGCTTCGAGCAGCAGCTCGGAGTCGAGCGTGATGTTCCGTCCGTCGTCGCCGTAGCCGTCACCGACGGCGTCGGCTAACGCATCGGTCGCTCCTAGCGGGCGGGTGTGTGCAGCGTAGTAGCCCGGGTGATTCATCTTGTAGCCCCAAATTCGCTCGTCAGATGTCGAAAATAGGACCAGTGCCGCGCTCGGTCGCTCACTCTCCGTGGGGAGGCCCGCTCTGATAGTCTGCATCATCGATTCGCGGACAGCAGTGAGTGCCTCGTACCGTTCGCCTTCCTGAAACACCTGCGCGATTTTTCCGAAGATCTCCCAGAGCGTGTAGTATTCGTACCCATCGGTCCAGCCTGACGGCGGTTCTTGGTGGGTGCCACTGAGTGTGTTCCCGAACCACGGACCGACGTTCGAACGTATCTCCCGGAGGCTACTGTCGTCCCATCCCTCGGCTGTCGCAACTTTCGCCGGGTCCGCAATATGGACATCACTATCGAGTTCATACAGTCTCTCTTTTGTCGGTGGCCAGGAGGAGTACAGCCCCTCCCAATCCACTGAAACGCCGTCGAGACGGTGCAGGAATTTCTGATACAACGACTGATGGTATTCGGGCGCGTGCATCGCGTTGATCGCGTCGCCTCGCCCGAGTGCGACTAGCATGTCTACGTGGTGGCCCAGTATCGTGAACACGTCCTGGGGAACCGCTTCGAACTCGACAGTTCCCATCGGCGACATTATGACCGAGTATCCCTCATCTTCGGTCGTCGGTTCGTCTGTCGGGCGCGACCCGTCTCCCGCGTTCGTTTTGGTCGATGTCGGCTCGGCGTCGGACTGCCCCTCACAACCGGCGAGCAAGCTTCCGCCGACGACTGCCCCGCCATACTTCATGTACTCTCGTCGCGTCGGTGTCTCGTGATTCATGTCATCGCTAGGCATAATTATTAGGCCTGCCTAAAATTATTTAACTGCTTCGGATTTTAGGCGTGCCTGAAAACGTGTATCCGGCGGCGGTTCGACCGGCTATCGGCTAGTGGCGTCCGCACGAAATCAGACCGGACACGTCGTCTCGCGGAAGTAGGTTGGCCTCCTCGGCGCTGTTTGGAGCCACGACAGCGGTTGAGGTAACGTACAAAAGTAAAGTGCCTTTGTTGCGGACACACACGTATGGCTGACGAGGAAATCGACGACGTGGACAGGGCGATTCTGTACGCGCTACAGGAGGATGCCCGGAACATGTCGTCCGGTGATATGGCGGAGCGAACCGATACTTCGGGCAGCACCGTCCGCAAGCGAATCAACCGTCTCGAATCAAGCGGTATAATCAAAGGGTACAGCGCTGACGTCGACTACCAGCAGGCGGGCTATCCACTCCGGATGTTGCTCTACTGCACTGCGGCGATCCCCGAACGAGGCGAGTTGATCCCTGAGATCCTGGAGATAGACGGTGTCGTCTCGGTACAGGAACTCGTCACCGGTGAACAGAACCTTCTCGTGACGGTTGTCGGTGAGTCGGATAGCGATATCACGCCCGTCGCGCAATCGCTTCTCGATTTGGGCCTGACGGTGGCCGACGAAGTACTCGTCCGGAGCCACGAGACGACGCCTTTCGGCAAGTTCGATTCCGGGGACAGAGCTTAACTGACGACGCGTTCCCTGTCTCGTAGATGTGGGCCAATCGACAGTGTGTGCGGGACTATCCAATCGAATAGGCGGGCAGGGTGACCGATACGATTGTGATAACAAACTGGTTCTTTAGCTCAGTCCGCCGAACGATCCGGTAATCTTTCTTCTTCCAACAGCGAAGCAGTTCCGAAGATCGGAGCCACGCACGTGTAAGTGGAAATTCGGTTCTTATATCTCCGGATACAGTCCGTGAGGTTCCGTGTCTAATCTCCAGGCAACGTTCCCACCACAGTTGTCTCTTTCAAAATCATAATGTTCTATAATACACTATTTTAGGAACAAATTGGTAGTATAGAAGGATTTAATAACCAGTCCGTTCGCAATAGAGATGAAGACAACCAGAATTGGTCAATCACTTCCGTGATTGCCGTTCTGGGTCACGAACAACGATGTCAGGACGCAACTCACCGACGACGGTTGGATCACTCCCGGACACGACGGTGGAATCGCCGCTCGTGCCCGTCGCACTCACATGGCTCGTGTGGTCGATGTTTGCCGCGAGCGTCGCTGTGCTTGCCGTCCGACTCCGGACCGGGTTCGGATGGGAGATCCCAGGTGTGATCGCCATCGACGGGCTGACTGTCCTGATGTGGGTGGTCGTCGCCTTCTTCAGCGGTATCGTTCACAGCTACTCGCGCCGCTACATGGCGGGTAGTTCTCTCAAAACGCCCTTTTTCGCCACCGTATTCGGATTCACAGTGGTCGTGATGGGGCTGGTCGCGGCTGACCACTTCGCCCTGTTCGGGGCGCTGTGGCTGGCGATGGGGCTGCTGATGGCCAAACTCATCGGTATCGTCAGTGGCTGGGACCAAGCACAGGCGGCCGCGGGGGTCGCCGGCAAGTACTTCCTCGCCAGCAGCGCGCTCCTCGCCGTCGCGCTAACGGCGCTGTGGTGGGCGACCGATGCGACCACGATATCCGGGATTACGGCGAGTGCCGACACAGTTGCTGGCCCGGTGTGGCTGGTCGCCGCCGGCGCGCTCGTGCTTGCGGCGATGATCCAGTCCGCCTTGATCCCGTTCCACGGCTGGCTCCTCTCTTCGATGACCGCGCCGACGCCCGCCTCGGCGCTGATGCATGCCGGGTTCGTCAACGCGGGCGGCATCCTGCTGACTCGCTTCGCGCCGGTCATCACCGTCGACCCCGCGCTCATGCTTGCAATCGTCGCCGTCGGCGGTGCCAGCGCCATCGGCGGGAAACTCCTGAAGTCGGTCCAGACGGATATCAAGGGGAAACTCGGCTGTTCGACGGTCGGTCAGATGGGCTTCATGATCATGCAGGCCGGCCTCGGCTTCTTCGGGGCCGCGATCACGCATCTCATCCTGCACGGCTTCTACAAGGCCTACCAGTTCCTCAGCGCTGGTGGACAGGTCGAACACACTGCCCCGAGTGAGGGGACGCCGCACACGGTCGGGACGACGACCACCGTCCTCGGTATCGTCGTCACGCTGCTGACCGGCCTCGCCGGCGGCGCACTGTTTGCGGTCCTGACAGGGAAAGGGACGAAGGTCGACAGCGGTCTCCTACTGACCTTCTTTGTGGTATTCACGACGCTGCACGCGGCACGCAGTGCCGTACAACACACCTCGCTTCCGACGGCGGCCCGCTACGGGGCTGTCCCGGTAGTCTTCTTCCCGGCAATCGCTATCTACGGCGCGGTCTATACGGGCGTCTCCGGGCTCATGCCCGTCAGTCCGGCAACGACCGAACTGACCCTGTTGCACGGCATCATCGCCGTCGTCTTCGTCGGCATCTACCTCGGTATCGAGACCGGGGTTCACGAGCGCAGCCAGCGCCTCTACGTGGCGCTGCTGAACGCTGGGCAACCGGCAGCCGACACTGTGCTGACCGCTACGGAGGACTACAATGAGTACTGAACCCACCATTCACGACAGCATCGACACCGCAGCGACCACCGTCGCCTCCTGCTGGCCCATCCACTCGTTCGTGACGGCAAACCCCCTCGCGGGGTTCGAAGACCAGCCATTTAGCGAGGCAGTCACGCAGGCAGCCGACCTGCTTGGCGGCCGTGGCTACCCCAGTGCCGAGACGTTCCGTGCGGCGCTACAGCGTGGTCAGATAGACCCGGAGATTCTCGATGCGGAGCTCTCCGAGCTCGGCTACGAGGACGACCCAGAGGTCCTGCTCGATCACATGGCCAACGCGACCGACGCGACGGACGGTGACTCGGACCCCGCGACGGACCGCGTCGACCAGGTGCTGAGCAAATGGTTGTCGGCGTTCCTCGATGAAGGGAGCGCCCACTGGTCGATGCCGAACCGCGAAGCGGGGTTTTACACCGCCTTCCGCGGAGTGGCCGAGCACGACGGCGAGATCCCCGACGAAGGGATCGTTGCCGACCTACCCGAGACACCGGCTGAGACCATCGAAACGGTACTTGCGCCGTACTCGGAGAGCCAGTGGGTGCCGATTTTCGAGGAGCAACTGGCTGCTCTCCCGGGCTGGACGGGACTCATCAAGCAGCGCGCCGACGACGGGGGGGAATGGCAGTCAACCTACCCGATTTCGCTCGCGGGGTACCTCGCGGCGCGTCTGGCTCTGCTCGATGCCGTCGGTGCTGACATCGCCCCCGCGAACGACAGCATCGACCCGGACCCGGCCGCCGAACTCGCCGGAGCGTTCCTGCGTGCCTGGGAGGCGACCTACCGCGGCGACCTCGTTGCGACCGTCGCCGCAGAGAGTCAGTCGCTCGCCGACAGCGACTCGTCGGGCCGCCCGGACGCCCAGTTGGTCTTCTGTATCGACACCCGCTCGGAGATCATCCGCTGCCACATCGAGGATGCGGGCGACTACGAGACCCATGGGTACGCTGGTTTCTTCGGGATTCCGATGGAGTACCAGGGATACGATGCCGACGTATCTGTCGATGCCTGTCCGCCGATTCTCGACCCGCAGCACCACGTCACCGCCGTGCCGACCGACGACGACACCCGGGAGCGCCATGACCGCTTGTCAGGCATCCGTGAGACGGCCGACGAAATCATCGAGACGCTGGAGGCCAACGCCGCCACGGCCTACGGCTACGTCGAGACTGCCGGGGGCGGGTACGGCCTCGCGCTCGCGGCTCGCACACTCGTCCCCGGGCGCGTGTCTGCCCTGTTCGACGCGGCCGACGACTCGGTCCCTGACGAACACGAGTTCTGTGAGCCGCTCGTCCACCACCAGCACACCTACGCCGGTGATCTGCCGGTGGGGATGACTACCGACGAGAAGGTCGAGTACGCCGCCACGGCGTTCGACCTCATGGGCTGGGAGACGTTCAGCCGCCTCGTCGTCTTCACCGGGCACGCCAGCGAGACGACCAACAACCCCTACGATTCGAGCCTGGACTGTGGTGCCTGTGCCGGCAACCCTGGCGGCCCCAACGCCCGCGTGCTGGCGAAGATCTGTAACGACACCGAAGTCAGGTCCGCGCTCCGCGACCGCGGTTTCGAAATCCCCGACGACACTGTCTTCCTCGCCGCCGAACACAACACGACGACCGACGAGGTGAAACTGTACGACAGCGACGTGCCCGCGAGCCACGCCGACGACCTGGCGCAACTGCGCGCCGACCTCGCCACCGCCCGCGAGGACGCGGCCGCCGAACGTGCCGCATCGATGCGTTCCGACAGCGTGTCGGGGGTCAGCGAGACGGAGCGCCGCGCCGCCGACTGGGCCGAGACCCGCCCCGAATGGGGCTTAGCTGGCAACGCCGGCTTCGTCGTCGGGCCCCGTGAACTGACGAGCGGCGTCCACCTCGACGGCCGCGCGTTCCTCCACTCCTACGACTGGTCGACTGACCCCGACGGCGATGCACTGGCGGCGATACTCACCGGCCCCATGGTCGTCACGCAGTGGATCAACACCCAGTACTACTTCTCGACGGTCGACAACGCCGTCTACGGGAGCGGGTCGAAGGTTACCCACAACCCCGTCGGCAACGTCGGCGTCTATCAGGGCAACGGCGGTGACCTGATGACCGGCCTGCCGCTGCAGTCGCTCATGGCTGCCGACGACGATCCATACCACCAGCCGCTCCGCCTCTCGACGGTCATCCACGCGCCGGTCGACCGCGTCAAGGATGTCCTCGCTGACCATGCGGAACTGGCGGACCTACTCGACAACAACTGGCTCTCGCTGACAGTCGTCGACCCCACGCAGGACCACCGCGCCTTCGAGTACGAGCGCGACCTGGAGTGGTCGCCCGCGTCTGCGGTGTCCGACGCTGAATCAGTGGAACCGGTCGCACCCGCGGCCGCAGACGACTAAGCTGGTCCGAACAGGTGGTATCCGGAATCGCTGTCACGCTAACTCTTTGCAGCTATATAATGAGTTTTCAAAATAGAAACCACTGAGAAAAATCCTGCCTACGTCAAATATATTTAATTAGAGAATTGCACCCCCATATATAGTAATTTAAAGTACTAACAATACAAACTGGAACTTTCGAGTGAATATTTACTGGCATAATCCATATTTCTGATATTATTCTACAGCGTTCCGTTTACGTTCCACGCCAATAGAGAGTTAGCGCGGTGTGAGGCCGACACCGTCTGCGAGCAACTCGTGGGATCGGAGCGCGTCATCGTGATCGCCGACGACGTGCTGGATCATCACTTCGTCGACTTCGACTCGATCAGCCAGTTGGTCGAGAAGGCCGCTGAGCGTGTCCGGGCTGCCGGAGATCGCGCGCGGCCACTCACCGGGGTCCAGCGTGGCAGGCGTCGGTTCGGGAACCGTCCCGAGTTCGTCGATAGCTTCCTCGACCGATGGAGTCGTGCCGACGACCCCCCGCTCCATTCGTTTGAACGACGCTTCGGCCACGGCGCGGAGCCGCGCCGCCGCTTCGTCGGTCTCGCCACAGACCGCGTTCACCGCGACCATTCCCTGTGGCTCGTCGACGCCGCCGGCCAACTCCGAGGATTCGAAGCGGTTCCGGTACTCCTTGAACGAACGGGTGGCCAACCCCGGTCGAATGAACGCGGCGAAACAGTAGCGCAGGCCGAGTTCGCCGGCCAGCGCGGCGCTCGACGGACTCGACCCGAGAACCCACGGCACAGGTGTCTCCGCATCTGAACGGGGAATTTCCAGGTCACTGTACGCGTGTCCGTCCGGGTAGCTGTCGTAGAGGTGCGAAACGACGGCTTCGATTTTTTCGGCGTGGTCTTCGTCGGGGTTTCGGACGCGGCGATCCGTCCCGAGCGCGCGGTCCGCGGCCGGAGACCCGTTTGCCCGTCCAAGCCCCGCGTCTATTCGTCCGGGAGCAAGTCCGTCGAGGGAGCCGAACAGCTCCGCGACTTTGAACGGGCTGTAGTGGTTGAGGAGGACCGCCCCCGATCCGAGCCGGATCGAGTCGGTTTCGGCGGCGAGGTTTCCGAGCAGCACCTCGGGTGTTGTCCCTGCAAGCGTCTCTCCCATCCCGTGGTGTTCCGCCACCCAGAACCGGGAATAGCCCAGTCGCTCGGCCTGTTTGGCCGCATCGACAGTGTTCGCATACGCAGCAGTCGCAGTTCCGTCATCCGGTACCGGAGAGAGATCGACGACAGACAGGTCCATATCCGCTCACAACGGTTGCGGGGTATAACGGTTGGGCTACTAACAGTGCATGGGTATCTCACTCGGGCACGCCACTCTGATAGGTCATCTCACCAAGCATACCTGAAGTATTTCGAAATTTATAGATATTCAAAAATATACTATTAGTAGAACATTATATTTCGCTAAATGGCTGTACAGGTGAGGTGTGCCGTTCGGAGAGTGTTTTCGGGCACGCTGATTCCATAGAAGACCAAATTATCGGTTTCAAACACCTCCAGACCATGCTTTCATGTAGCTAACCGCTTAATGGCTGATTCAGAGTTACGGCAGAAATCGTGTATACACCGAAGCTTACTGAGACTATTCCAACTATAGAATTATATCTGTATATCTGTCATATGGGGACTTCGTGTCGATCTCTGGCTTTCCGTATAGCGACGGTCACGAATCGAGTGATATCATGCCCTTGACGACCGTCGGCTCCATCGCTCGCCGGAAGGCGTCGTCGATGTCTTCGAGTCCGGATTCGAAGTCGATTATCCCTTCGACGTCGACTTCGCCGTCGGCCAACAGGTCGACAGCCGCATCGTAGGTGTTCTTGTACCGGAACGAACCGTGGACATCGACTTCGTTGTCGATGAGTTCCAGCACGTCGATCGGGACCTCCGCTTCGCTGGCGAGTCCGACCAGCACGACCGTGCCGCCCCGACGGACCACGTCAATCGTCGATTGGATCGACGGCTCCGCGCCGGAGGCTTCGACGACGACATCGGCACCGACTCCGTCAGTGTACTCGGCGACCGCCCCGTCGAGATCCGTCTCGGTAACGTTGACAGTCAGGTCCGCTCCACGCTCTTCAGCGAACGCCAGCTTTTCGTCGACCACGTCGGTCATGATTACGTCCGTCGCGCCCGCTGCGCGCGCGGCCTCCAGTACCATCAGCCCGATAGGGCCTGCTCCGGTTATCAGCACCGTATCGCCGGTTCCGACGCTACCACGGCGACAGGCGTGAATCCCGACCGAAAGGGGTTCGCACAGCGCCCCCTCGGCGGTGGAAACGGACTCCGGGAGCGTGTAGGCGAAGTCGGCCGGCCACGAGACGTACTCCGTGAACGCGCCGTCATGCGGCGGCGTCGCCATGAACCGAACCGATTCACAGAGGTGGTAGTCGCCGCGCTTGCAGTGGGCACAGCGCCGGCAGGGAACGCCGGGTTCGAGCGCGACGCGGTCGCCCGGTTCGTGATCAGTAACGTTCTCGCCGACTTCGACGACCTCACCGGCGCTCTCGTGTCCGAGGACGAGCGGGTCTTCGACGACGTAGTCGCCGATACGACCGTGTTCGTAGTAGTGGACGTCGGAGCCACAGATACCCACGTCGCGCACGGCAACGAGTACGTCGTCCGGGCCGGGCGACGGTCTGGGACGATCCTCCAGTTCGAACTCAGTCGGCTCTGTCAAGACAGCGGTTCGCATACCTGTGGGCACGGAACAGAGCCATAAAAATACACAGGGTGGGCCGCCCCTTTCGGTCGCCGTGTCCAGCTACCACTCCGCGACGCTCCCGTCCTCGTGGTGCCAGACCGGATTGTACCAGTTGACCTGAGTCTGTGCCAGTTCGCGGATGAGGCCTTCGTCGATATCGATACCGAGTCCGGGGCCGGTCGGTCGCTTGACGTAGCCGTCCTCGAACTGGAACGTCTCCGGGTCCTCCAGCACCTTGAGCCGCTGGCTCGTCGTCGGATCGTGCAGGTCGAGGTCCTGTTCGTGTAACACGACGTTCTGTGCGCAGAACCCGACCTGCAGGCTCGCCGCGAACGCGATGGGGCCGAGCGGGCAGTGCGGAACGACGGCCACGTCGAACGCTTCCGCCATCGACGCGACCTTGCGCATCTCGCTGATGCCACCGACGTGGGTCACGTCGGGCTGGATAATCGACACCGCGTCATCGACGAGGAGTCGCTTGAAGTCATAGCGCGAGTAGAACCGTTCGCCAGTCGCTATCGGGACAGTCGTCCGCTCGGCGATACTGGCAAACGAGTCGTCGTGTTCGGGGAGCAACGGCTGGTCGATGAACATCAGATCGAACTGTTCGAGGCGCTCGACGAGATCGGCGGCCATCGGTTTCGAGACGCGGCCGTGGAAGTCGACACCGACGAGGGCGTCGTCACCGACTGCGTCACGGATCGCCGCGACACGCTCAACCGCATGCTCGACGGCATTCGGCGTCTCAATCGGCCGAAACTCCCTGGCGAAGTTGAACTTGAACGCTCTGTAGCCGCGTTCCCGGTCCTCTCGTGCGGCGACAGCCACGTCTTCGGGATCATCGCCACCGAGCCACTGGTAGACGAGCAGCTTATCGCGGACGTGCCCGCCGAGGAGTTCGTGGACCGGTGCGCCGTAATGTCGCCCTTTGATGTCCCAGAGCGCGTGATCGATGCCCGCGAGCGCGCTCATGAGTATCGGCCCGCCCCGGAAGTAACCGCTCTGATAGAGCTTTCGCCAGTGGTACTCGGTTCGGAGCGGGTCGGCCCCGAGGAGGTACGCCTCGATGAGTTCGGTAACTGCAGCCCGAACCGTCTCCAGCCGACCCTGAACAATCGGCTCGCCCCACCCGACGATCCCCTCGTCAGTTTCCAGCTTCAGGAGCAACCACCGCGGCGGCACGGCGAACAGTTCGAAGTCGGTGATTTGCATGGCTATGTTATCTGCGAGGGAGTACTTGTAATGACTGGCTCCGACTACTGGACCACAGGAGACCGTGACAGAGAGAGGCGTACATTTATGCTGGAGGCTACCGGAGCACCAAGCGTACGCATGAGTGTACTTGACAGTTTCTCCCTCGACGGAGAGACAGCTATCGTCACCGGTGCGGCACAGGGCCTCGGCAAACAGATGGCGACCGGCCTCACCGAGATGGGGGCCGACGTGGCTATCGCGGACGTGAACATCGACAAGGCCTCCCAGACGGCTGAGGAACTCGACGGCGAGACGGACGTCATCGCAACGGAGGTCGACGTGACAGACGAGGCCTCGGTGGAGGCGATGGTCGAGGACGTGACCGACCGCCTGGGGCCGATTGACGTGCTCGTCAACAACGCCGGTATCGTCGAGAACTCCCCGGCGGAGGAGACGAGCATCGAATCCTGGCGGCGTGTGGTGTCGGTCAACCTCGACGGCGTCTTCCTCTGTGCCAAGCACGTCGGCCAACAGATGCTCGACCGGGGCGAGGGACGCATCGTCAACATCTCCTCGATGTCGGGGTTCGACGTGAACGTCCCGCAGAAACAGGCCAGCTACAACACGACGAAAGCCGGTGTCAGGATGTTGACCCAGTCCCTGGCTGTGGAATGGGGCGACCGGGGCGTCCGCGTCAACGCCATAGCACCCGGCTACATGCGAACCGAACTCGTCGACGAGGTGCTCGAAGAGAACCCCGATATGGAGGAGACGTGGGTGGAGAACACGCCGATGGGGCGGCTCGGCCGACCAGAAGAGCTGAAAGAACTCGTCGTCTACCTCGCGTCGGACGCGTCGTCGTACATGACGGGGTCGACCGTCGTGATGGACGGCGGCTACACCTCGCGGTGAGCGTCAGTCCGCGGACGACGAATCGTCGGTCAGTGCAGCCAGTCGGTCTTTTGTGTCGGCCCACTCGCCACCAGCCTGTGGCTCGTACGTCGCCGTCTCGAAGGCCGATTCAACTAATTCCCGTCCGCTCTCGATATCCGGGATTGTGCCGGCGGCGACGGCCTGCGTGAGGACGTTGCCGACAGCCGTCGCCTCGACTGGGCCAGTCGATACCGGGCGGTCGGTGGCGTCGGCCAGTAGCTGACAGAACAGTTCGTTTCTCACACCGCCGCCACCAAGCACGATACGCGCCGGAGGCTCCTCGACGACTGCCGCGAGCGCGTCGAGTTCCAGCGCCGTTTTCGCCGCCAGGCTGTCGAGGAGACAGCGGACGATGCCGCCCTGCCCCGTCGGGACGGGCTGGTCCGTTCGGCGGCAGTAGGCCCGGATCTGCTCGGGCATCGGCTCGTCGATGCCGAACGTCTCGGCGTCCGTATCGACGAGTGTGGCCCGCGACGGGGCCTCTTCGGCGGCCGACAGCAGCGTCTCGTACTCGACCGATTCACCCGCCTCGCGCCACGCTTCGCGGCATTCTTCGAGCATGAAGAAGCCGTTGATGTTCTTCAGGAGCCGGACGGTCCCGTCGACACCGAGTTCGTTCGAGACCGCTTGCTCGAAGGCGTCGTCTGTCCGCACTGGTGTATCGCGCTCGACGCCGAGAACGAACCACGACCCGGTGTTGAGGAACGCAGCGTCCTCGACCAGCGGGAGCCCGGCGACAGCCGCCGCCGTGTCGTGGCTCGCCGGCGTCACTATTTCCGGCGGCGAAGACAGCCCCGAGACGGCGGTCTCGTCGACGGTCCCAAGACGCTGGCCGGCTTCGGACAGGTCCGGGAGGAGATCCGTCGGGACCGATAGCTCGTCGAGCAGGTCGGTGGCCCACGCTCGACGCTCCGGGTCCACCATCTGCGTCGTCGAGGCTATCGTTATCTCGCCTGCAGGCTGTCCCCCTATCCGTGCAGAGAGCAGCTGTGGCATCATGAGCAAGCCGTCGCTCGCTTTGAGAAGGTCGGGCTCGCGCTCGGCGATGGTGTGGAGCTGCCACAGCGTGTTCGGCGTGTTCCAGTTCGTGATGCCGGTCGCGTCGAACAGCCGCCGCTTTCCGACGGCCTCGAACACCCGCTCGCGTGTGGCCGTCGAGTCGGGGTCGCGGTAGGAGACTGGATCCCGGAGCAGTTCGCCGTCGGCCATGAGCCCGAAATCAAGCCCCCACGTGTCGATACCGACCGTATCGAGGCGGTCTGCGTTGTCGTCGGCCGCACGGATGCCGTCCCCGATGTGGTCAACTAGCGCGTCGACGTCCCAGACGTACCGACCGTCCCGTTCGACGGGTCGATTGTCGAACCGATGTACTTCCCGGACGGTGAACGAGGTCTCGGTCACTTCGCCGAGAAACACCGTTCCGCCGCTCGCACCGATGTCGATAGCGACGTGGTTCATCGGTCAATCGGGAGAGTCACTGCCCGTAGCTGTCGAGCTTGTCGGCCAGCCGGTCGATCTCCTCGTCCGGGAGGATCTCCGGCTCGCCGATAGCCCGGGCCTGGTGGTGGATGCGGGCACAGTACTCGACCATCAGCGCGACCGTGTAGGCGTCGTCAAGCGTTTCGTCGGCCGTCAGTACGCCGTGGTTGCGCAACAGCGTGGCGTTGAACGACTCGCCCAGCGCGTCGACGGCGGCCTCGCCGAGCTTCTCGGTCGCGTGCGTTTCGTATTCGGCGACTGGGACCTCCGTCCCGGTGAACGAGAGGAGGTAGTGGGAGGCGGGAATCGCCTCCCCGAGCGAGGCGAACGTCGTGGCGTATGGCGAGTGGGTGTGGACGACGCCGCCGACCGCGGGTCGTTCGCGGTAGACCGCCAGATGCATCGGCAGTTCCGTCGACGGTTCGACGTCGCCCTCGACGACAGTGCCGTCCATCCGTGCAACGGGAACGTCTTCGGGTTCGATTTCCCCGTAGGGGATTCCCGACGGGCTGATCGCGATGTGATTCTCGTCGAGTCGGGCACTGAGGTTTCCGCCAGTCCCGGTGGTCAGATCGTCTTCGAGCAGGCTCCGGCCGTACTCGCAGATAGCGGTACGCGTCTCGTAGTGTGCGATGTCTTGGTCTGTCATGTGTCGTGTGTAGATAACGGTCGGTCGTAGCGGGTGAGAGGACGACGGGTATCGCCGTCACTCGGCGGGCTTTATTTGTTCTTCGAGCGCCATCTCTGCATCGTCGCCGAGTTGGCGCTGGTGGATCGTCTCGCCGCTGGCGGGGTCGAACAGGTGTACGTCCCGGTCCGGAATCTCGACGTAGACGTGCTGGCCCTCGCTGATGGGGCGCTGGCCGTCCGTCTCGACGATGAAGGTCTGCTCGTGGCTCTGTGACCGCGCCCGCAGGTAGACGTAAGAGATGCTCCCCATCGGTTCGACGACGTCGACAACAGCCTCGAACTCGTGGCCCGAGTTCGCCCGGTCGTGGAGCGTCATGTCCTCCGGTCGGATCCCGAGGACGAGATCGTTGCGGCTCCCGACTGCAGACTGCATCCGCTCAGTCAGGTCGAAATCGAAGCCGTCCGCTCGGAGCGTTCCGCCCTCGACAGCCCCTTCGAAGAAGTTCATCGACGGCGAGCCGAGGAAGCCGGCGACGAACTGGTTGGCCGGCCGGTAGAAGCACTCCAGCGGCGTCCCGACCTGCTGAAGTTCCCCGTAGTTGAGAACGACGAGCCGGTCGCCCATCGTCATCGCTTCCGTCTGATCGTGAGTGACGTACAGCGTCGTCACGTCGAGGTCGTTCTGGAGCCGGTTGATCTCGGTGCGCATCTCCGCCCGGAGCTTCGCGTCCAGGTTCGACAGCGGCTCGTCCATCAGGAACACGTTCGGGTCCCGGACGATGGCTCGACCGAGCGCAACACGCTGTTGCTGCCCGCCGGAGAGTTCACCGGGCTTGTCGTCCAACAGCATATCGATGTCCATCATCTCCGCGGCGGACGTAACGGCTTCCTCGATCTCTTCGGAAGACATGTCCGTGGACATCTTCAGGCCGAAGGACATGTTCTCCTCGACGGTCATGTTGGGGTACAGCGCGTAGTTCTGGAACACCATCGCGATGTCCCGAGCGCGCGGGCCGAGCTGATTGACGACGTCCTCGCCGATGCGGATATCGCCTTCCGTCTGGGTTTCGAGTCCCGCGACGATGCGCATGAGCGTCGATTTCCCGCTCCCGGACGGCCCGACGAAGACGATGAACTCGCCGTCGCGGATGTCCAGGGAGACGTCGTCGACCGCAACGATCGATTCCTCGTCGTCTCCGAACCGTTTCGTGACGTCGTCGATTGTGATCTTTGCCATTATTCTGCCTCCGATGTGCAGCTAATTGAAACTGCCGCCGCAGGGGTGTGGTTTGCGAGCGATTCCTGTCGTCGAGTGGTCGTCGTGCTCATTCTTTGATCACCACACCGAAGCTGAGTCCGGCGGCGAGATACTTGTTGACCGCGATGAGGAAGACCACGACCGGGACGATCATCGCCGTCGAGGCGGCCGCCAGCATCCCCCACTCGATGGAGCGCGAGCCGATGAACGAGTAGACGAACAGCGTCACCGGCACGGCCTCGAAGCTCGTCAGCACGAGCCCGAACAGCAGCTCTATCCACGCGAAGATGAAACTGATAATGGCCACTGAGAAGATGCCCGGCTTGGCCGCCGGCAGGACCACTTTCCGGATGCCCTGGAACTGGGTCGCGCCATCGACGCGGGCCGCCTCCTCCAAGGTCTCGGGAATCCCGTCGAAGAACGCCTTCATCACCCAGACCACGAGCGAGAGGTTGATACTCACGTACATCAGGATCATCCCGATCCGCGTGTCGAACAGATTGAGCTCCCGGAAGATGATGAAGAACGGCAGCACGACGGCGATGGGCGGAAGCATCCGTGAGGAGAGAATCCACACGAGGACGTCCCGCTCCATGGGGATGTCGTACCGCGAAAGCACGTACGCAGCCGGTACGCCGATCAACAGCACGAGCACGACCGACGCCGACACCATAAACAGGCTGTTGGCGAACGCCCCGACGAACCCGGAGTCCTGGATCAGCTGGATGTAGTTGTAGACGGTCGGCAGGAAGATCCAGTCCGGCGGCAGCGAGTTCGCCGTTCCGGGTGGTTTCAGCGACATCGAAGCGAGCCAGTATAGTGGGAACAGCACGATGAACGACCACGTCAGCAGGATGGTGTGGCGAACCACCGTGACGAGGGTTTCGCGCGTGTCCTTGTCGAGTCGCTGTGTGGCGGTCGCGGAATCGCCATCCGTCGTCGCCATCAGTCCCACACCCCCTCGAAGCCGATCTTTGCGATGACGATGTTCGCGATAGCGATGACAAAGACGAGATAGGCGACAGCGATCGCCGCCGCCACCCCGATCTGGTTGTTGATGAACATCTGCTCGTAAATGTTGATACTCACCAACTGGGTCGCTGTCCCGGGACCGCCGCCCGTGAGCCCGTACACAACGCCGAACGTGCGGAACAGGTCGATCATCCGAATGAGCGTCGCGACGAACACGACCGGCTTCATGTAGGGAATGATGACGTGGACGTAGCGCCGCCACATCGGCGCACCATCGACCCGCGAGGCCTCGATAAGCGTCTTCGGCACCGACGAGAGCCCGGCGTAGAAGATGATGAACATGAACGGCGTCCAGTTCCACGTATCCAGCAGAATCACCGTCAACAGCGGGAACTCAGAGAGGAAGTTCGGCGCTGCGAACGGCGTTCCGGTGTTTATCATGTACGGGATGATACCGATCTCGGTGTTCAGCATGATCCGACCGATGGTCGCAAGCGAGACCGGCGCGACGGCCATCGGAATGATGAACAACACCCGATAGAACGACTTTGCCCGGTCGGAGCCCACGCCGGCGACGAGTGCGGCAAGGATGAATCCGAGGGCCGTTTCGAGAGCCAGTGCGCTGGCGACGACAGTGATCGTGATGACGAAGGAGTGGATCGCGCCGCCACGGGTAAACGCCGTCTGGAAGTTGCGCAGTCCGACGAACTCAGCGTCGAAGACGTTCAGCGTCGGCTCCGCGATCAGGCTAAGATACAGGTCGTAGGCACCGGGGAAGAAGGTGATCATCACCATCACCGCCACCATCGGTGCCATGAACCAGTACGGGAGATAGTCGTTCCACAGGTCCCGGAGCCTGGCGAAGGTCGATTTGGGTGCCGTTTCCGTTTGCGTTGGTGTACTCATTGGTGAGATGTGTTGTGGCTCAGGTATGGCTCAGGTTTAACTGCTGTAGATATCTTCGGCCGTCGTTGCCGCCTGTGTCATCGCTTCCGAGGCGGACTTCTGCCCGGTGATGGCGCGCTGCAGTTCCTCGGAGTACTGCTGGCCCCACTCGGGGTACTTGCGGTCGAACGGGTCCGGCGCTGCCGCCTGTAGGGATTCGAGCGTGACCTGTGCGAAGTTCTCGCCGACGCGCGAGCGGAACTCGTCGTTCTCCCAGACGGACTGGCGCACCGAGAACGCGGCGTCGCCCTCGACGTGCATCCAGGTGTTGGTCGGCTGTGAGGACGCCCAGACCATGAACAGGAACGCCTGCTCGGAGTTCTGTGCGTTCTTGGACGTGGAGATCTGCCAGTTGAACGCGTTGGGCGAGAACTGGCCGTCTTCCGGACTCGGCACCTTCGCGATACCGACGGTATCCGCGACCGAGGAGTCAGAGCCGGTGAGTCCGGGCCAGAACAGGTTCGCGTCGGAGACGATGTGGCCGGCGCGGCCCTCCTGCATCGTCGAGAGCACGTCCGACCAGGTCTGGGACGAGGCCCCTTCCGGACCGTAGTCCTGTAGCAGGCTGACGTACCACTCGGCCGCGTCGATGACGCCGTCGGAATCGAGTCCGGAATCGTCCGGGAAGCTGTCCCATAGTTCGGCACCGTTCTGTCGCAGGAACGTGTTCAGGATGTAGATGTTCATCCCGTACCCCTTGTCGCCACGGCCGACAGTACCGACGACATCGGACTCGTTCTCGTGGATGGTCTGGGCGTTTTCGCGGAACTGTTCCAGCGTTTCCGCGACCTCCAGCCCGTGTTTCTCGTAGAGGTCCTTGCGGTAGAACTGCGTCTGGACCTCCACAGTAATCGGCATTCCGGTCCAGGTGTCGCTGTACCCGCCACCGTGGGCCTGCCACCGCGACGCCTCGAAGAGATCGTCAGTGTTGTACCAGTCTTCGTCGAAGAGGCTGTCGTCGTCGAAGAACGGATCGAGCGGCTGGATCCAGCCCTCTTCGCGGAACTGATTGACGACCTGATCCATGTAGAAAACGTCGAACTGCCCGGCACCGGTGCTGACATCCGTCTGGCGCTTGGTCCGGAACTGCTGTTCGGGCAGGACGTTCCAGACGACCTCGATCCCGGTCAGCTCTTCGAAGACCGGGACCGCGGGCTTGATCGCGTCGACCCACGGGTGCTGGACGGCACCGATGTTGATCGACGAACCTTCGAACTGCCGCCAGTCGATATCGGCGTCTTCGTACTCGCTCAGCGGAATCGCGAGGTCACCGTCGTTTCCGTCGGTATTGGTTCCGCCGTCACTGCCGTCACTGCCACCTGAGCCGTCACCGCCGCTTCCGTCTGAGCCATCGCCGCCTCGTGTACAGCCAGCGAGACCGCCGAGTAGTCCCACACCTGTCGCTTTCAGAAACTTCCGCCTGTTGGAGTCTGTCATGCCAGTTTGCCTCGTCACTACCGAATTACCGATGCATAATAAAGGTAATCATCTGTAACGTAGAATATACATCGTGCTCCGCGGAGAACCGCGGAGAGCAACGATGAGAAGGCCAACAAGCCCCTTTTCAGCCAACTACGGGAGGCCGTGGCAAGATTTTAATACGCGGTCCGAAAACACGGATAGTACGGATCGCTGCCGAGTCCGCTGTCTATCCAACCGAATCGGACGACGGTGTCGGTGACAGCGGGCAACGGGCACAACCCACTCATGACCCGAGCCACACCAACTCACGACCGAGGTACTGTTGCAGTGACGACCGCAATCCGACCCAGGGAGGACGACTGATGCGCGCCAGTACGCTGATCGATGTCGGCGAAATCACCGTCGAAGAGCGTGATCGACCAGTCCCGGCAGACGACGAGGTTCTCGTGGAGGTCGGTGCCTGCAGCGTCTGCATGACCGACTATCACATGTACCACGGCACCTTCGCCGCCGAAACACCGCTTGTCCTGGGCCACGAAGGGGCCGGGACAGTCGCGGAAGTCGGGTCGGCTGTCGACAACTTCACCGTCGGTGACCGCGTCGCGATCAACCCCACGGTGCCCTGTAACGCCTGTTCGTACTGCAAGAAGGGAGACACGCACCTCTGTGAGAACAACACGAGTATCGGCGGTGCCGGTGACACCATCCTCGACGGGGCCTTCGCCGAGTACGTCCGCGTCCCGGCGATCAACGTCGAGGACATCGGCGGGATGTCCTTCGAACGGGCTGCGCTCGCCGAACCGCTGGCCTGCTGTGTCCACGGCGTCGAAGAGGCCGATATCAAACCGGGCGATAGTGTCGGCATCATCGGCGCTGGCCCGATCGGCCTGCTACTCCTGCAGGCGTTCCGCAACGCGGGCGCTGCCCCGATTGTCGTCTCTGAACTCGATGACGAACGGCGAGCACTGGCTGCCGACCTCGGCGCGGATGCCGTCATCGACCCCAACGAGGAAGACCCAGAGAAAGCGATTCCCGAAGCGGCCGGGGGTCCAGTCGACGTCGGCGCTGAAGCCATCGGGCTCGTCCCGACAATCGAGCAGGCCAACGCCGTGACCGCACCTGGTGGGTCGACGCTCATTTTCGGCGTTCCTGACCAGGATTCGACAATGGAGATCAGTCCGTTCGACGTCTTTTTCGACGAGGTCGACTACCGCGGGTCGTTCTCGCTGACGACCGAGGACTTCGAGCGAGCGATCACGCTGCTCCGACACGACCGCATCGACGCCGAGACGCTCATCACGGAACGAATCGGGCTTGATGACCTCCCGACAGCGTTCGACCGGATGGGTAACGCTGAGGGGCTGAAGAAAGTAGTCATCCCAGGGAACGCCGAGTAAGCGGGTACGACCGCCTCGATACCGACTCCGGAAACGCGGTCGTCGTAGCGCTGGACCACGGCAGCGGTATGGGAGCAATAGACGGATTCGAGGACCCACAGGCCACGCTCGATGCGATGCTTGCAGGCGACCCCGACGGCGTGCCCTTCGGTCCGTACTTCGCCGGGCAATTCGCCGATACGTTCGCCACGGCGTCGACAGACATCCTACCTCCCCGCTTCGAGACTGGCGCGGAGTCTGTCGCAAACGCCTGCCGGATCGGGTGGGTGCTCTGGGCCGATACTCTCAAAGCACCGTACACCGGTGACCGCGATTCGTTCGGGCCCATTGTCCGGAACGGTCCGGTTCCGGTACTGATTCTCGGTGGTCCGTCGTCGGAGTCTGTCCAAGCGATGCTCAACGACGTTGTCGGTGCGATAACCGCCGGAGCCCGTGGTATCGTGCTGGGGCGGAGCGTCTGGCAGATCGACGATCCAGCCGCTGTCGGGTCTGCACGCCGTCGGGTCGTCCACGATTCCGACGCGCCTGAAGCGGTCTGGTCGGCCTGAAACGGGTGTTTTCTACACGTTGGCGAAATAGCTTCGAGCGTAGCAGCCACGTTCTTGAGAGAAGAACGTATAAATTTCGACGATCAGACACCGGAGCAATCCAGTTTAATCTAATAAATGATGTAGGAATTCGAGTGTTACAAGTTCACATGGTCGTATCTGTTCTGCTGTAGTGAACAGACTTTTTACCCGGTGGGTCGAAACGGAGTACAATGACTGACGAACCACAGTATGCGGTTGAAGCGACCCAGACCTCGGTAGCGATTCTAGAAGCGCTTGTCGACGCGACCGGGCCTGTCGGCGTCACAGAACTTGCGGATATCGTCGAGGTTTCCAAGAGCGTCGCCCACAACCACCTCTCGACGCTGCGTGCGGCCGGATACGTTGTCAAGCGCGCAGAGAAATACGAGGCGTCGCTCCGCCCACTGGCCCTCGGTGAGCGGACGCGCGAGGGCCTCAGTTTCTATCAGGCGGCGAAACAGCAACTGGAGAATCTCGCGGCGGCAACGGGGGAAACAGCGACGCTGTTCGTTCTCGAAGAAACGGCCGGTGTTCCGGTGTCGATCTCCGAACCCGAAGACGGCTGGTCAGTCCCGTTCCACGCAGGCGAACGGTTGCCACTCCACGTCAACGCCATGGGAAAGGCACTGCTGTCGTCGCTCCCGAGTGATCGCGTCGAATCGATTCTCAACGAAACGGAGCTCGTTGCACCCACCGACGCGACCATCGTCGATCCAGACGAGCTCACCGAGGAACTGCGCCGAATCCGCGACGACGGTGTCGCGTTCTGCAGAGGAGAACAGTATGAAGGGATAATCGGCGTTGCCGCCCCGCTCCCCGATGTCAATGGTGATCGGGTCGCTGCGCTGGGGGTTTGTGGCCCTGTTGACCGATTGAACGGCCGATATCTCAGGGAAGACATCACCGGGCAAGTCCTCAGCACGACGAAATCCATCCAGGTCAACCTCACGGCGAATTGAAATGAGTGGCCGTCAAAACGGAAATAGATAACAGATGTACTTCTGTTATCTAAAACGGTTTCCCGAGGATCTCGGCTGGTGCAGGAACTGGCGGTGGTCACCTGCTCTTGAACCGACGGTCCCAATGCGAAGAACGGTAGTCGGCAGTGGTATGCGGGCCGCTCGTGGGTCAGTCGGATTAGTAGAACTGGGCGTGTGAGAGAAGCACCGGCGGTTTACCGTGGATCAGCGATAGCAGACACAAAGAATTCGACCGCAAGTGCGAACGATCAGGTAGCGAACGTCGCCGACTAAGTCGTCTGTATTGACCGTGGCAGCACAGTCTCACAGGACGACGTTTCATTCGTGGTCTCCGGGGCCTGTTCGGTCGGCGAACACAGTCGACACCGATTTCCACGGGACCGTGCCAGTGTCGGTTTCATAGCTGCGACAACGAAGGGGAAAAAGGAGACGGATTCTCAGACCTACCTGCAGCGGCCGTGAGATATTTCTGAGTCCCACTCTCAGTATGGACCTCAGGTGTTGAAATAAAACGACCGCATCTATCTAATTATAGAAATAACTCTAAAGCAATAGGTGTGGAGGTATTATAGGGAAATAAACTCCTATTTTATCGAAATAATGAGTGCTTCTACTCTAGAATGATCGTAAAATAACTATTCTGGAAACAATAACCGCGAAATTGGTTGTAGAATGTGGTGAATTGCGAGAAATAAATCCAAATAAGAAGATACGTAGCCAAGTGAGCCTTCTCGTCCGTGTCGGCGCTACCCCCAGCAGCGATCAACACGGCGCCGACACCCAGCGGATACAGGGAGTGACCGAAACCGACGACGCGATCTGACCCTCCTCAACGCTGGGTAGCAACGAGCCGATGTGTTTTATCAGACCCTCCCGTACGATGGGTATGCGCGAACTCGCCTTCGCCCTCGAATACGAGCCGGGTTCTAACAGGGTGGCCGACGCTCTGGCTGAGCATCCCGAGGCCCGCGTGCGCTCGCTCTCGCTGCATGCCACCGCTGACCGTCTCTGGCGGGTCGACCACGCCACCGGAACCCCCGATGCGCTCGACGCCATAGCGGACGCCTTTCTCTCTAACGACTACTACACTAACTGTCTCACCACCGAGGATTGCGGTGCCACCCAGACCACTCGCGTCCTCGACCGTACCGACGACACGCTTGTCCTCTACTCCGACTGGGAGCGGACGCCCGCCTGTGCCTCGGTTCCCCACATCGCTCACGATCACCTCGGCGAGGGCGTGCTGTTCGAGACGCGTCACGAGAGCCGTCACTACACGTGGCGGCTCATCCACTCCGGCGAGGGTGACGTGGCCGCGTTCTTCGACGCCCTCGCGGCGGCCGTCGGGGCAAGCGCCCGGATGGAGATACTGCGAACTGCGAACACGACGGCGTCGATGACTGAATCCGACGGGACACGGGATGACCTGTCGCCGGAGCAAGAGGCCGCGCTCCGGGCCGCCGTCGAGCACGGCTATTACGAATCGCCCCGAGAGATCGATGTCGGCGACCTGGCCGAGCATCTCGATGTCCCACGGTCGACGCTCACCTACAGACTGCGTCGGGCGGAGGAATACCTAGCGAAACAACACGTCACAGGCGAGCGAGTGACAGAAGAGCCGTCGGCGTCACGCTAACACTCGATTTGGAATATTCCAACCAAGGCTTATCGAACTACCACCCCTATTACCGGTAATGACAGAGAATCCGGATGCAGCAGGGCAGGCTGGTGAGCAGGGACGGAGGCTGACTGCACGCCTTGCAGTTCCCGAGATGGATTGCCCCTCCTGCGCCCAGAAGGTCGACAAGAGCCTCCAGCGCGTCGACGGCGTTGTCGACACGACGCTCCAGCCGACCACCGGTACGGCCACCGTCACGTACGACCCTGATAGCAGCAGCGAGTCCGACGTGGTCACGGCGATCGAGGCCGCTGGCTACGAGGTCGTCGGAGGTTCGGACTCCGACGGCGATGGGAGCACAGAACCGGGCGAAGGTGCCGACATCGCCCCGCCCTCAGAAGTCTGGACGAGTCCCCGCGCGATGAAAACGTGGGTCGGCGCGGCGCTGGTCACGCTCGGCCTCCTCTTCGAGTTTCTCCTGACGGCACAGAACGTCGCGGTGGCGAGCGTGCTCGGTTATCCGCTGAGCGTCGCCGACGTGCTGTTTTTGGGGGCAGTCGCTGCCAGCGGCGTCCCCGTCGTCCGCAGCGGCTACTACTCCGCGAAGAACCGGAGTCTGGATATCGACCTGCTGATGGGGACGGCCATCATCGCCGCGACCGGTATCGGCTACTTCGTCGAGGCCGCGACGCTTGCCGTCCTGTTCAGCATCGCCGAGTTGCTCGAAGACTACGCCATGGACAGGGCACGGGACTCCCTACGTGAGCTGATGGAGCTGTCACCCGACGAGGCCACCGTCGTGCGCGACGGCGAGGAAGTGACAGTACCAGCCGACGAAGTGGCAGTCGGCGAGACCGTGGTAGTTCGCCCCGGCGACAAGATCCCGCTCGACGGCACGGTCGTCGAGGGCGAGAGCGCGGTCGACCAGTCACCGATCACCGGCGAGAGCGTCCCCGTCGACAAGACCAGCGGCGACGAAGTGTACGCCGGCGCAATCAACGAGGAGGGGTACCTCGAAGTGGCGGTCACGTCGACGGCGGGCGACTCGACGCTCTCGCGCATCATCGAGATGGTGCAGGGCGCGCAGGCGAAAAAGACCGACACCGAACAGTTCGTCGACCGGTTCTCGGGCTACTACACGCCGGTCGTCGTCGTGCTGGCGATCCTGACCGCCGCCATTCCGCCACTGATCATCGCCGACCCCGTGACGGTGGCCGTGGCCGGGTACGGCGTCAGCTTCGCCGGCGACTGGCAGACGTGGTTCATCCGCGGGCTCACGCTGCTGGTGATCGCGTGCCCCTGTGCCTTCGTCATCTCGACGCCCGTCTCAGTGGTCTCGGGCATCACCAGCGCCGCGAAAAACGGCGTTCTCATCAAGGGCGGCAACTATCTCGAGGCGATGGGCGAGGTCGACGCCGTCGCCGTCGACAAGACGGGCACGCTCACGAAGGGGGAACTCGCCGTCACAGACGTCGTTCCTGCCGGCGACACCGACGCGGCGACGCTCCTCAGTCACGCTGCTGGACTGGAGCGCCGCAGCGAGCATCCGATCGCCGCGGCAATTCTCGCTCGCGCTGACGAAGCGGGTGTGGACGAGCTGCCCGGTCTGACGGGCTTCGAGAGCCTCACCGGGAAGGGCATCCGCGGGGAGATCGACGGCGAGACGTACTACGCTGGCAAGCCAGCGCTCTTCGAGGAGTTGGGCTTTGACCTCTCTCGGGCTCGTCACGAGACAGACGGTGTCCCCGGGAGCGGCGCGAGCGGGGGCTCGGCAGACCGTCGGTCTGACGGTGGCGTCGTGCCCGAAGAGACAGCTGTGTCCGACGCCGGGGCGTTCGCCGAGGACGCGCTTGCTGCGCTGGAGCGGGAGGGCAAGACGGTCGTCATCGTCGGCACGGACTCTGAACTGTTGGGCGCCATCGCCATCGCCGACGAGGTACGCCCAGCCTCGAAGCGGGCTGTCCAGCGCTTGCAGGAACTCGGTGTCGAACGGGTCGTGATGCTGACCGGCGACAACGAGGGCACCGCCCGCGCTATCGCCGAGGCAGTCGGTGTCGACGAGTACCGCGCCGAACTCCTGCCGGACGAGAAAGTCGGCGCGGTCGAGGCGTTGCAGGCTGAGTACGGTCAAGTCGCGATGGTCGGCGATGGGATCAACGACGCGCCCGCGCTCGCCACCGCGGAGGTCGGCATCGCGATGGGTGCTGCCGGCACCGACACCGCGCTGGAGACGGCTGACATCGCACTGATGGGCGACGACATCGGAAAGCTCCCCTACCTGTACGAGCTGTCACACACCGCTAACGGCGTGATCCGGCAGAACATCTGGGTGAGTCTCGGCGTGAAGTTCCTGCTGGCACTGGGCGTCCCACTGGGACTGGTGAGCGTCGCGCTCGCGGTCGTGGTCGGCGACATGGGGATGAGCCTCGGCGTTACCGGAAACGCGATGCGACTGTCGCGGATCCGGCCCGACCGGTCTTTCGACGCCTGACGTCCCGCCAGCCTGTTTCCCACGTCCACGGGCCGTACGGCAGAATCTCAACCACTCAAACCCCTCGCTGGCAACCGTTTCAAGGCTTTCAGACGCGTTCTCTCAGAAGCGACGCGCCTTCAGTAGCGTAACGTATCACAGTGCGAGAACAGTGATTCCGGCGACGGCGACGGCACCAAGAGCGACAGTCACTCGCCGGCCCAGTTTGACCGTCCCCAGTAACAATGCGAGTCCGGCCTTCGTGAGCGTATTCGCGATAGCGCCGATGACGATGCCGGTGGTCGCCACTTCGGGAGCGATGTCACCGTCCGCTTCGAGTGCACTCAGCGTAAGCGTGATCGCGTCGACATCAGCGAGCCCCGAGAGAAACGCAGTCGCATAGATCCCCGTGTCGCCGAACCAGGTATTCGCGGACTGGGACACCAAAAGCACGGTTGCGAAAACAGCGCCGAAAAACAGTGCCGGTCGAAGACGAAACGGGTTCCTGAGTTCAGTCTCGACCGCTGACTCCGTAGTCGATTGCCAGTAGACGATGCCAGCGATAAGCACACCGACACCAGTCATTACCCCGAGCGGGACGACGACGCGAGGGAGTAATGCCGGATTGACGACGGCGACCTCGACGAGTGCACGCGGAAACATGACGATCGACGCGACGACAATCGAGAACGATCCGATCTTGTAGAGTTCGGGTGTCTCGCTGATTCGCTCGGCCATCGAAACCGTCGTTGCGGTCGAAGAGACGAACCCGCCGAGGATTCCTGTGAGGGCGATTCCCCGTTTGGCTCCGACCACGCGGCTCAAGATGTAGGCAACGAAGCTCAGCCCGGTGACAAAACCGACCATCAGCCAGATGAATTGTGGATTGAGGCCGTACAGGGCATCGAGTTCACGATCGGGCAGGATCGGCAGCACGACCAGCACGACGAGGATGAATTTGAGAGAGGCACGGCGCTCACGTTCGTCGATCTGGTCGACGAAACCGTGGATCGTTGGTTTGGCCGACAGGAGGACAGTCACAATTCCGCCCAGAATGATCGCAAAGATCGTCCCGCGCTCGGAGGCCGCTGCCAACGCACCGAGGATGACAGTGAGTACTGCAGCGGTCACCGTCGTGAGCCCGATATCCCCTTCGGTCAGAACTTTCCCAACATACGCGACGGTGAGAGGGACTGCAAGCGCGAGGACTATGACGGGTAAGAGGGCAGGAAGGACGCCTGGACGGTTGCGCCGATGAGGGCAAACAGCGGAAACGTCCGACTGCCCGCGAACGTTCCCCCAGATTTCGCCTGTTCCCGTTCCAGTCCGATGAGAGCGCCAATACCGAAGGCAACGAGGAGGCGAAGGAGGAGCGAGTCGATAATCTCGACCATTCTGTAGGGTTCAGCCCTCCGAATTGTCAAACTTCGGGTGTGAGAGCCGGCATCGGTCGTAAGGCATCGCTTCGAGTGTCGACTGATCGAGTTCGTCGCCGCGCTCCTGTTCAACGATGTGTCGTGGATACCCTCCCGCGTTTTCGGGAACTTCGTCCTAGAGAGTTCCGAAAGCGTCAGCATAGATCCGTGGCACGATATCGGGGCGTGTCGAAAGAACCCGCTCGATTTTGATGAAGGCCGGTCCGAGTTCGAGCATCGAATCTCGGCTCTGTTGCCAGAGACTCATTGTCACTTATTCCGGGAGATAAAAATCGGATTTCGATTGTCTGTGCGGGGACGTGTTCCTGAGTTTGGCGATCTTGGCGGGGCTCCGGTTTCGAACGATGACGACATCGTAGGCGTCGTCCGAAGCAACCGATCCTCCAACACTACTGATACTTGTGACGAGATGTCCGGCGTTCTCGCTTCCGATGAATACCATCGAGGCGTCCTCTCTCTGGGCCATCTTGCGGATGGCTTTCGATACAGATCCGGATGGTGCGTACCGATCCACGACTTTGTGTCGGAAATCCGAGCTTGGACACAGGTCCGCCACTTGTTCGTGCAGTGTAGTGACAACTGTCTTTAGATCGAATTCTTCGTTGGGTCCGATCCAGCCGTGTTCCCGAGCGTACTTGGTATTCCCTTTCCGGATGACACTGACGGCCAACACGTCCTCTTCGAAGACGGTGCCGAACTCCGTCGCACGGACGAGTGCTGCCTCGGCCAATTCGGAGCCGTCGAAGGGGACAACAAGTGTCATACGATATCTCGTAGATCAGAAGACAAGTAATACCCACTTCGTTCCTATACCGTGAGAAACCGGGACCGCCCCAAACTCGTGTCCGATTACTCACACACGACTGATTCGTACTATCTCTATTCAGTCTAAACCCTGTGGCTGGCACGGTTCTTGCTAGTTTTGGGACACTATACACCGGTATGAGAACAGTAACCGGTATTTATTCCGCTCGGGGTGAATGAGTGAGTATGAGTAACGCGTCGCTTGGGCAACGACACGAGTTCCGGAGCCTCTTCAATCAACTCGATGGCGTTGCGCTATGGACGGCCACCGGACCCGCCGAATTCGACTATATCAGTGCGGGCTTCGAGGATATCTGGGGAATTCCTCCCGAAGAAGTCAAAGATGACGTCACTCGGTTACTCGATACCATCCACCCCGAAGACCGGGACCGTGTGCGAAAGAATATCCGATCTTCAGATCAGGGACTCACCGATCACACGTATGAGGGCCGCGTCGTACGACCGGATGGGTCGATTCGCTGGGTACTCACGCGGCAGGTGCTTCTTCGAGATGATGACGGCGAGGTCGCAGAAGTCGTCGGGATCTGTACAGATATCACGGAACAAAAGCGTCGCGAGCAGGAACTCGAACTCCTGAACCGGATCATCCGCCACGATATTCGAAACGATATGATGGTCGTACTGGGCTGGGCGGAGATGCTCGAAACCCACGTCGATACTGAAGGGGAGGAGTACCTACAGAAAATTCTCTCAAGCGGTGAACACGTCGTTGAACTGACTGAGATAGCCCGCGATTACGTGGAAACGGTTGTTTCAAACGAGGATCTAACCGTGGAGCCGGTGTCGCTCTGTTCGGTTATCGAGACGGAGTTGTCGCTGCGCGAGGAATCGTTCCCCGCGGCAGTGTTCCGTCTGGATCGCCCGCTCCCAGAGGTCGAAGTCGCGGGTAATAGCATGCTCAGTTCGGTCTTTCGGAATCTGCTGAACAACGCCGTCCAACACAACGATGCGGAGACCCCGATTGTCGAGGTGACCTGTGAGGTCCACGACGACGATGTCGAGGTTCGGATTGCCGATAACGGACCGGGGATTCCGGACAATGAGAAAGAGGTCGTGTTTGGAAAAGGGGAGCGCGGACTCGGTAGCTCAGGGACGGGGATCGGGCTCTATCTCGTTCAGACGCTGGTCGCCCAGTATGGCGGCGATATCTGGGTCGAAGACAATGAGCCGACGGGAACCGTTTTTGTCGTCAAGCTGCCACGCGCAGACTGATTGGACGCCGATTTCATCGACGGACGAAAACACTAGTACCATGTCGATCTCGCCGTAGGCCTACCAGTTACCATCCCCTCCCGACGGTACATCGTGGATACTCAGTCATCGCAAAGCCAATAAAATAACATAAAACATCACAATGGTTTTTTGTACCAACTACATACCGTTTGGTTGGGTTCTGGTCCCCGCTCAATCTCCCCTGGAATCCGATCAAGTTCATCGATTGGCCCGGGTCCAGAACCCGTCGTCGTGGATGATGACTCCGAGTGGTGGGTTGCACGCGACTCCCACACCTACCCCCCGGCAGCCCACCATTCCTTGGTGTCAGCACCCGTGCTGCGTTCTGACGCTGGTTATTGAAACGGATACTTATGTTCCGTCTTACAGGGGAGTGGACCAGCCATCAGATGGGGAGTGATAACTTTGTCAGTGTGTGACTTACTGCCATAAGAGCTATTCATCAAGAGTGCATTATGACTAAACGGGTTCTGGTCCCCACGACGGGCCACTCAGCTTTGTCCCGTTCGTTTCACTCCATGCCTTGGGTCCAGACCCTCGTGCCTCTGACTAGTGGATTGCGGGTGGCACGTCAGTGCCCATCGCCACCCGATGTCCGCTTTTCAGCGGGAGCACAAAAACCGGGTCGTGAAGTGTTGCCGCAGGAGGAACGTTGGATAGGAAAGCTGTAGCCTGCGGCTGATCTGGTCACGGGCCGAGTATCGACACGTCACAGCAGTGGTAGCCTCGTCAGGGATGGCTAACAGAGAGTGTATTGTGAGACATGTAATATCCAGGCCCCATTTGGTGTAGAACGGGAATATGTTCGCGATATTCATTAACGTAAATAGCTGTATTAGGGCCTAATTTTGCCGATAATCGGGAATACTGTTTTCAGATACTGGTAATCGTCCAAGTTATATAATAGACCGTCAGCGAGAGTACGAACCAGAATGCAACTGGACACACTTGTTTTGGTGACAATCAAAACAGTGATTCTTGTTTGTGGAACCGTGCTGACGTGGCTCACGTACAAGGCCTACCGCCGAAAGAAAGCGTCGTACCTACGAGCGCTCTGTATGGGAATTGGGTTCATCACGGCCGGAACCCTACTCGCGGGAAGTGCTCATCAGCTCCTCTCGCTTTCTGTTGTCGAAAGTACGATCATTCAGAGCAGTTTCACCGCCGTCGGATTCGTCATGCTCTTGTACTCACTGTACTCCTGATGAGAGTACGGACCAGGAACTCTATTCCCGGTGTGGAGTCCAGTAGACGCAGACCCAGCAGACACAAGCGGCTGACCGATCCGGCTTGTCGGAGTGATTGACGGAGCACGGGGACGAGGTCGCCACGACCGGCGGATGGAGTCTCCGTTCTTCATTCAATATCAAGCGGCCGACCACACGACGGACACCTCTCATCGACAATCGTCACCGGAGTGTCGCAGTCCGGACAGTACTCCCGGTAACAAGCCCGATCACCCACACACAACCGTTCGGTCGACGGGAGCAAAATATCTTTGGCGACCTCCACGGATCGAATACAGTCACTGCTCATCTCGATAGAACTCAAAAGCAGTCGGGAGTCACTACAGACCCCGGCGAGACACGGCGTGTCCACCGTGGCCTTATAGACACACCCGACAGTGGGGTGGTTGGAAATCCGTTCCGCGATCAAGCGGTTCGGGTACGAAAGGGGGACCGGAAACTCGCCATAGTCTTGACTCAGCGACTATTTGGAGACGGACACTCCTTCCTATACCTATTTTCGCCGAATATCTTCGTACCGTGTCTCACCAATTGAGAACCTGTGGTATTGTTCATTTAGCAAAAGCCGTGGGTACCTACCATGCAGAAACGCGCTGTCCAACGGAGTGATCGTCGGTGAAACTGTCACGGCGGGACTTTCTGACCGCGGCTGGCGCGGGGACGGTCGGTGCACTCGCCGAAGGTGCTTGGGGCGCGACACAGTCCACAGAACCGATAACGAGCGTGGATAACCCGCTCAAGTCCTACCCCAACCGGGACTGGGAACAGGTGTACCACGACATCTACGCGTACGACGAGGTGGACTGGACGGTGTGTCACCCCAACTGTACGCAGTCGTGTGCACTGAACTTCTACATGAAAAACGGCGTCCCGATACGGGCCGAGCAGGTGTACCACAACGAGGAGCCTTCAGTCGGCCCGTCGGGCTACGAGGACGCCGGCGTCAGCCAGCACTGGAACCCCCGTGGGTGTATGAAGGGGCTGTCGCTACACCGCCGGACGTTCGAGCCATCCCGGATCAAGTACCCGATGGTCCGGAAGGGGTGGGACCCCGAGGACCCTAACCCGGAGGGCCGCGGCGAAGACGAGTTCGAGCGGGTCTCCTGGGACGAAGCCATCGACCTCATCGCAGAGAAGATGGCCAGTCTGGAGGACAACAAGCGGTTCCACATCTTCAACGCCATCAAGGCCGACGGGCTGTTCACCCGCCACGGCTCGGGCCGCCGACTCGCATCTATCTTCGGCGGTTGCGAATGGACCGAGTACGACTGGTACGCCGACCTGCCGCCGGGCCACGTCATCACGACGGGGTATCAGACCTCCGACGCCGACGCCGCCGCCTGGCGGAAGGCCGACTACACAATCATCCAGGGGAAGAACCTCATCCACAACAAACTCGCGGACAACCACTTCCTGCAGGAGACCCGCGAGCGCGGCGGGAAGATGGTCGGCGTCTACCCGGACTACTCGCCGACGGTCCAGAAGTGCGACCGGTGGCTCCCGATTCGCCCCGGCAGCGACCCGGCGTTCGCGCTCGGCATCGCCCACGTCATCATCAACGAGGACCTGTACGACCCCGAGTTCATGCGGAAGTTCACGAGCCTCCCGCTGTTGATCCGGGAGGACACGGGCAAGTACCTCCGCGCCCACGAGGTGTTCGAGGACCACGAGGAACCTCCGGAAGACATCGAGGAGCAACACGAACACAACGACTGGGGCGATTTCGTCGTGCTGGGCGAGGACGGCCAGCCGGTAGCGATGACCCGCGAAGAAATTGGCGAGGAGATGCCGACCACGCCACAGTTAGACGTCGACACCGATATCGAACTGACCGACGGGTCGACAGTCACCGTCCAGAGCGACTTCGCCCGCCAGCGTGACAACATCATCGAGAACTACGACCCGGAGACGGTCGAGGAGATCACCACGATTCCGGCGGACAAGCTGGCCCAGACGGCGCGGGAGTTCGCCGACGCCGAGAAGGGCCAGTGGTTCACCGGCGAGGGCATCAACCACTGGTTCCACTCCAACGACGCGCTCCAACGGGCCGTGTTCCTCGTCCAGGCGATGCTGGGCAACATCGGCGACGCCGGCCAGGGGTACTACAACTACTCCGGCCAGTACAAGATCGAACTGCTGGACGGCTACCCCCACTACGTCAACCCCGACGGCAATTCCGCCCACGGGATGTATCCGGGCTACGCCTTCGCCTTCTTCGGCGGTGAGAAACTCGACCCGCACGACGTCCGTGGGGACTTCGACCGCGAGATGGACCTCGTTGCCCAGGGCGACGCCGAGGAGCCGGTAATCCCCGAAGGGGGCAAGACGTTCACGATGTCCAAGCCGTCGATCCTGTGGACGATGAACTGCAACCTCCTGAACCAGACCAAACATCAGGAGCACGTCATCGAGAACTTCGTCAAACACCCCGAGACGGAAAACGACCTGTTCATCGTCTCGGACATGCACATGACCTACTCCGCCCGGCACGCCGACATCGTGCTTCCGGTGCCGTCGTGGCTGGAGTGTGAGTATCCCGACATCACCATCGGACCGGAGAACCCCTTCGTCCAGATGGACCACGGCGTGATGGACCCCATCTACGACACCAAGCAGGACGGGGAGGCCGTCGCGATGGTCGCCGAGAAACTCGACGAGAAGATCCCGCCCGAAGAGCGAAACGTCGACTCCTACCGGGCGTACTTCGAGGAGTTCCTGGACGAGGATGGCGACGTAACGAACTACATCCAGGAGACGTTCGACCGCGGAATGACCACCCAAAGCATCGATGTGGAGGACCTGGAAGACGGCCCGGAACGGCTGGATCTGAAGACGTACCCGCGGATTCCGTTCTACTCGCAGGTCCACGAGGACCGGCCGTTCTACACGAAGACCGGTCGGATGGAGTTCCACAAGGAGGAGGACCGCTTCATCGAACTCGACCGGGACGACATCGACCACGTCGAGAGCGTCGAGGGGACCCCCTACGGCGTGAACAAGAAGTGGGACGAGGCCAAGGACGAGGAGAACCCCCTCTATCATGACGAGGGCAACCAGTTCTACTACAACACCCCACACCCGAAGTACCGGACCCACTCCTCGTGGGGGATGACCGACTGGAACCTCATCTGGGCCTCGCGTGACTTCGGCAGCGTCAGCGGCGACCCTGAGGGGACCGACCGGCTGGTCGACGACTTCTCGTTCCCCACTGGTGACGGCGAATCCGAAGACGTCGCGCCGCTCGGTGAGGCCTTCGTCGAGATGCACCCCAGCGACGCGGAGAACATCGACGTGGAGAACGGGGACTACGTCCGTATCACCGGCAAGCGCGGCGACCTCGTCGTCAGGGCGATGGTCAGCGAACGCCAGCGCCCGCGGTCGGCCGGCGACATGGGGCAGTTGACGCTGTGGCACGGCTGGTGGCCCCAGCACTTCCCGGACGACGAGGCCGACGAGGACGGCATCAAGGGGTACAACACGATCACCAACATCTGGCTCGACCCGCTGCAGGAGACCGACGACCTCGTCCACAAGGCGGTGTTCGGCGATCCGAACATCTCCGACATCGTCGACGAGGACATCGCCTGGCACGGCGCGGAACTGGAACACGGCTACGAGGAGACGGTGTGGGCCCCGACGGGGACCAACCGGGACGACCTCGTGGACGTCGAGAAGTACGAAGAAGCGGACTGGTGGCCCGGCGACGCCCGCCGGGACGACCTCGTCGAGGATTACATCGGCGGGTCCCTGCAGCCAAGCGGCAGTAGCGGAGCGAAGACGTCCGGAGGTGACGACTGATGGCACAAACGTACAACCCACAACTCGGCCGTGAGCACAGCTACCCCTACGAACATCGCGAGGAGGAGCGGGACTACCACTGGGGGATGGTCATCAACACGAACCGGTGTATCAACTGCAACACCTGCTCGTTTGCCTGCAAGTCCACCTGGACCAGCGGCGAGGGCGAGGAGTACATGTGGTGGATGAACGTCGAGACCGAGCCCTACGGCGGCTACCCGATGGGCTGGGACATGCGGCTGCTCGACGATTTAGAGGCCGACCAGACTATCTTCGACGCCGCCGAGAACGGCGAGCAGGTCCGCGGGTACATCGCCGAGAAACAAGCGTGGGAATACCCCGCGCTGGGCGACGACCAGGTCCACGGGGAGTACCCCGAGGGCGAAGTCGTCGAATCCGACCTCGAAAACGACGAGTACCACGACATCTGGCAGTTCTACCTCCCGCGGCTCTGTAACCACTGCAAGAACCCCGCCTGCCTGGCGGCCTGTCCACGGAAGGCCATCTACAAGCGCGAGGAGGACGGCATCGTGCTGCTGGACCAGGAGCGCTGTCGGGGCTACCGTCGCTGTGTGAAGGCCTGTCCGTACCACAAGCCGATGTACAACCCCGAAACCGGCGTCACCGAAAAACCGGTCGGCTGCTACCCCCGCATCGAGGAGGGGAACGTCCCGCGGTGTGTCTCCTCCTGCATCGGGAAGACGCGGCTCCACGGCAACATCAACCGCGGGCCGGACGCCGGACCGGCGGGGGGCAAATCCTCCGCCGCGTCTGGTCGCTCGCCAATCAACTACCTCGTCCACTCCGACGAGAAGGTGGCACTGCCGCTGTACCCGCAATTCGGGACCCAGCCGCAGGTGTTCTACATGCCGCCGTACCACGTCCCGCCGGAGTTCCTGACCCAAATGTTCACGCCAAATACCGAGGTCAAGGAAAACGAGTGGCCCGGCGACACCTACGAGGAGTCGGTCCGCATCGTGCAGGAGCGGGCCCGCAACCCCAGCCACGAGGTCCTCGGGATTCTCCAGCTGTTCGGCGCGACGACGCGGCTCATCGAGACCTACAACGTCAAGGAGAACCGCGTGAAGGGGTGGGACCGCAACGGCGAGAAGGTCGTCGACGTGCCAATCGAAGAGCCCATGGAGGTCCGCGAGGGCGAACAGTGGACCAACCAGCCCTGAGGTGCGTACAATGAAGAACACGCCACAACACCACACGCGACGCGCCGCACTGTACGGGTTCGCCGCGACGGTCTTCCAGTACCCCGACGAAGCCGTCGTCGGCGATCTGATTGACGAGGAGGTACAGGACGCTGTCCGGCAGGCCGGGGCCGCCCTTGACCTCGAAACTGAGGTCGACGCGCTGCTGAGCGCGCTGGAGGGCGTCGACCGCGACTCGCTCGAACCAGCGTACAATCGGCTGTTCGGCCTCCCGAGCGACGAAGGAACCTATCCAGTCGTCCCCTACGAGGCCCACTACACCACCGGCGACGAGGTCAATGAGAGCCAGCGCCGCATCGCTACGGTCGTCGGCTTGCTGGAGGAGTTCGGCCTCGAAATCAGCGACGAGTTCGACGAGCGCCACGATCACGTCACCGTCGAACTGGAACTGCTGCAGGTGCTTGCCGCACAGCGGGCGGTCGCTCTCGACGACGGCGACGACGAGACGGCCGTTCGCCTCGCACGAGCGGGCGCGACGGTACTGGACGAGCATCTCGGCGACTTCGTTCCCGCATTCGCTCATCGGGTCCGGACAACCGTCGACGGCGGGGGCACGTCCGACCGTGACGTGCCCGAAACGTGCGCCGTCTACGCCGCCGCCGCGGACCTAGCGGCGGCGCTCGTCGAGTTCGACGAAGCGAGCCATCCCGATCCGGTGTCGCCCGGGACGGGGGTGAGAGCCGATGGTTGACCTGGACTACGAGGCGGCCCGGCGGGCGACGACGGCGACGGCGCTCGTCATGGCGCTCCTGGTCGCCGGCCAGATGGCCGTCGCGGCGGCGGTCACCGGTGGCCAGCAGCCGATGGTCGCGACGGACCAGGTGCCACAGACCGCCGAGAGCGACCGCTGGTCCGAGGCCCCGTCCCGGACTGTGTCGCTGTCGAAACAGCAGATGGCCGTCCCCTACGGCGGCGGCAGCATCGACGAGATGGAGGTGCAGGCGCTCACTAACGAGACCCACATCGCCTTCCGACTGACCTGGGAGGACCCGACGAAGGACACGAACATCCGGTCGCCGGAGAACTACAGCGACGCCGCGGCCGTGATGCTGAGCAGCGGCGAGAAGCCGCCGATAACGATGGGTGCGGACGGCGACCCGGTCAACATCTGGTATTGGCGGTCCCAGTGGCAGTACGGGAACGACCAGGAGGCCGAGTGGAGCGGGGACATGTACGCCTATCCCCACCCGGATGGGGAGACCAAACCGGGCATGGCCGCTGGAAACCCCCTCTCACAGAGCCAATATGAAAACTATGGCCAGAACTACTACGCGGCGGGGTATGGGTCGCTGAGCAACGCCCCACAGCAGAACGTCGACGCGCAGGCCACGCGCAACGGCGACGAGTGGTCCGTCGTCTTCGTTCGCGATCACACCGGCGAAGGACAACACGACGCGACCTTCTCACAGAACGAGACGATGTATCTGGCCTTCGCCGTCTGGAACGGAAGTGCAGACGAGGTCAACGGCAAGAAATCGCTGACGATGCAGTACAGCACGCTGGACACCACATCCGGGGAACTCACGGCACCCGAGAGCGGCGGCAGCGGGGACGGTTCGAGTTCAGGGAGCGCCGCAGGGGGCGATTCCAGTGGCGGCGACGGTGGTTCGGGCGGTAGCAGCAACCCGCTGTTCACCTCAATCGGAACGCTCGTCGCGGCGACGGTCGCCGGCTGGACGATCCTCTACTGGAGGCTGGCGCGATGAGCTACGAGAACTGGAGTGCGCGCGGTCGGACGCCGGGCGAGACGGAGGCGGCGGTCCGAGACGCGCTGGACGCTCGGCGGGTGCGGATCCGGCAGGACGCCGCCATCGCACTGGTCGATGCGGCTGAGTCCGGTCTCGACAGACCGACGATTGACGCGCTCGGAGAGCGCGCGCTGGAAGACGACGACCCCGAAGTACGGCAGTTTGCCGTGGAGGCCCTCGGTGTCGCCGGGGCCGAGCCCGCCGTTGTCCGGCAGGCGCTCGACGACCCAGAGCCGTGGGTCCGAGCCGAAGCCGTCGTCGCCCTTTCGCGGGTCGGCGGCGACGCCGACCAGCTGAAAGGTGCGCTTGACGACGACAGCGGCTGGGTGCGACGGAACGCGGTCATCGCGCTGGGCAAGCGCGGCGACGCCGACCAGCCGCTACTCATCGACTGTATCAAGACTGACCCCCATCCAGCCGTCCGCGAGTACGCCGCGCAGTTCCTCGGCGGCGTCGCGGCGGACGTATCGGAGGCCGAACGGATCCTGGCCGCGATGCTGGCCCGGGAGCCCAACGCCTTCGCCCGGGCGAAAGCCGCCGAGAGCCTTGGCGACCTCGGGACCGACCGGGCCGAGCAGGCCCTTGAAGCTCACGGCGTGACCGACCAGAGCGAGGACGTGGCCCGCGCGGCCAAGCAGGCGCTCGCGAGCGCCCGTGGGACCGACCCCGAGGAACTAGATGTCGAGATCGGGCCGCCGTCGGCTCCCGGTAGCGGGCCGGATACGCCCGCCGAACAGTCCGTCGACGGCTACGACCCTGCCGGCTCCTTTGGCTCTACCGGGGCCGGGAGCGGGTCGCCAGCCCCCGGCGGCGCGCCCGGGTTCGACCCCCGACGCGACCTGAACACCGACCCGGAGGACAGGACCTGACGATGCCATACGAACTCGACTCGACCGGCACGGCAGCGGCACAGGACGAGAAGGAGTCAGAAAGCGACGATGGCGGCGGTCTTGAGTCGTCGCTGGGCATGACCATCCCGGAGGACCACGTCGGCGCGTTCGTCGCTGAGGCGCTGGAAGACCCCGAGCGAGCGACGAACTGGGACGACGTCGTCGACACGATGGTCGCACCCGCCGCACGGGACGCCTGGGCGGCGCTGAGCCCGGTCGAGCAGGCGACCGAAGTGCTCTCGAAGGCAGCCGAGTTCGACCGGCGGGCCATCGAGCACTTCGAGGCGGTCCCGCTGGACGGGGACCGGGGCGAGGCTGAGACGGACATCGACGAGGGGCTGCGGTGTCGGCGCAACGCCGACACGTTCCGGGACGGCGTCGCCGCCGCGTACGGCGACGGGCGGCTCGACGACGACGGACTCGTCGCGGCACTGGAGTCTGCCGAGTTCGACACGGAGGTCATCGCACAGCGGGAAGACCTGTTAGAGCGCATCGACAGCGTGTTCGAGGTCGAGTACAGTCCCTACGGCGGCACACTGATGGATGACGACGACGGCCCCGAGCCGGAGACCGAACACGGGGAGACGTGGTAACATGTCCGAAAAGAACTCCGAACCCACGGAAGACGCTGTCAGGGAAGCGCTTCGAACTGTGTCCGCTCCCGACGGCGACGAAAACGTGGTCGCCGCGGGCCTGGTAGATTCCGTCGCAGTCTCCGGCGGGGCTGTCACGGTTGACCCGACGCTGTCCGAGATGGACCCCGCTGCGGCCGACACGCTCGCCGACCGGATGCGCGCGGCGGTGCTAGAGTGTGGCGGTGTCGAGGAGGTCCGACTGGAATCGGATATCGCAGAGCCGGACCACGGTACTGTCGTGCCCGGCGTGGACCGCATCATCGCCGTCGCCAGCGCGAAAGGCGGCGTCGGCAAGACCACTGTGGCGACTCAGTTGGCGCGAGGACTGGCCGCAGCCGGCGAGCGGGTCGGCCTGTTCGACGCCGACGTGTACGGCCCGAACACGCCGGAACTGCTCGACATCGAGGGGCCGCTCGGTTCGACTGCCGACGGTCGGGCGGAGCCGGTCGAGGTCGATGGCCTGCAGGTCGTCAGCGTCGGGCTGATCGCCAACGACGAACCGATGGCCTGGCGCGGCGCGATGGCCCACGAGGCCGTCGAGGAACTGCTGACCGACGCCGCCTGGGACGTCGACACGCTCGTGCTTGACCTGCCGCCGGGGACCGGCGACATCGTGCTGACGACGCTGCAGTCGTTCCCCGTCGACGGGGCGGTGTTCGTGACGACGCCGTTCCCGACTGCCGCCAGCGATACGGAGCGCTCGACGGCGCTGTTCCGCGAGGAGGGGGTCCCGGTGCTCGGTGCCGTCGTCAACATGGCCGGGTTCACCTGTCCCACGTGCGGGGACGACCACGCCCCCTTTGGCAGCGATCCCGAACTCAGTACGGAAGTGCTCGCGGAGCTCCCTATCGACGAATCGCTTCGCTCGACCGAGGGAGATGTCCCGGCAGCCTTCCGTGAGTTGGGCGACGACGTGCGCGAAGCCCTGGCGGACCGGGCAACTGTCGCCGTCCCGGACACGGCGCTCGATCTCCGCGGCGTCCCTGACCGGGCCCGCATCGAGCAGGTCCGCGCCGAGTTCGATGCGCTCGCCCCCGGGGAGTCGCTCCACCTCGTGACTGATACCCGCCCAGGCGACGTCAGCGGAGCCCTCGAAGATCTCGCATCGGCACCGCCACGAGTTGCTATAGAACAGAAAGGCCCCGGCGTGTGGGCGCTCCAGATATCCAGAGCCGATCCCGACCCGACCGAAGACGTGACCTGCTAAGGGACGGTCCAATCCCGCACCGGAGTCGATATGTTGGATCGCTTGTGCTGTTGAGTTCCGAGGGCTGAGCCATCAAACGGATCCAGTCACGCTATCGGAGCGGTTCCGGCCCCACAGCCAACCGCTCGCAGGCGGCATCCGACCGGAGCTAGTCAGGATTGACTGGCGACTCACGCCTCGATTTGGACACCGACAATTTCGAAGCGAGCGCCGCCGGCGTCGCTACTGGTCACCCGTATCTGCCAGTCGTGGGCTGCGACGATTTCGCTCACGATCGCCAGTCCCAGCCCCGTTCCCTCGGTTGCTGTCGAGTAGCCCGATTCGAGGACTTTCTTGCGGTCCTGTACCGGGATACCCGCCCCGTTATCAGCGATAAAGAACCCGACTTTGTCGTCGAGGGTCCCCACCCTGATCTCCACGTCAGCGCCGCCGTGTTCGATCGCGTTCCGGAAGAGATTCTCGAGGAGTTGCTGGAGCCGTGTCGTATCGGCCATAAACGTCCCGTCGCTGTCGATAATGAGGGTCGCTGTGTCCGATTCAACGACTGCCCAGGCTTCCTGGGCAACGGCGGAGAGGGTGACGCGCTCACGCTCGGCTATCGGCTGGCCTTGCCGGGCAAGCGCGAGCACGTCTTCGATGAGCCCTTCCATCCGGTCGAGGGCGCGGGCTGTCGCGGCAAGGTGTTCGTTGTCGTCTTCCTCCCGGAGGTAGCCAACGCGTCCCTGTGCGACGTTGAGCGGGTTTCGCAGGTCGTGTGACACCATACTCGCGAACTGTTCCAGTCGTTCGTTTTGGCGCTCCAACTCACGGCGGTACTCCTCGCGTTCGGTCACGTCGGTGAACGCAACCGACGTTCCCAGGCGGCTCTGATCGGTCGTGAACGGCCTGATGCCGAGGTGGTAATACTTGAGCCCGCCAGCCATTTCGAGTTCGAAGATGGTGTTCTCCTCACTGCCAGTAATATACTCGGCGAGTTCGGGGACCACTGTCCCGATATCCTCGTTCACCTCAAGCTCCGGAAACAGCTCTTTGGCCTTCGTGTTAAAATCGCGAATCCGGTACTCGTCGTCCAACACAAGGACTGGATCGTCCTGCTGTCCGGTTAGCTGGACGGTCTGGAAATCGTCGATGAATACGAAGAGCACGCCAATGGCGAACGCGGCCACGCCCAGTGGTTCGTACGTGATATTGAGTATCGTCGGACTGACGACTGCGAGCGCATCGAGGACAATCGGGAGCCCGGTGAGCCCGATCAACCCGAGCAGGGACGTGGTGTCGTGGCCCACCTGCCGGAACAGCTCAAAAAGCATGAAGTAGCCGACGACGGCGAGCGCGTAGGCGAGCCCCATGGCGAGCCAGTGCAGTTCTTGAGAGAGGATAGATATATGTGGAAACGGGGTGACCAGCACCTCCGGTTGGAAGTATCGCTGGTGAAGCGGGTTCGTGACCTTCACGAGCGAGATGATGAGGAAGATCGCGACAGCGGCCCGTCGGATCGAGGTGGATTTGTGGAGATTGCGCCCAGTGTACGCCGAGCAGAAATACAGCCACGGTCCGACGGTGCTGAGCCCGATGAGCAGGCCAATGTGGTAGAACACGAGCTTGAGTTCGACAGACGGAGCGAGGAGGAATCCGAGGTGGGCGACCGACCATCCTCCGCTTGTGACGAGCAGAGCGACCAGTCCCCGCCGGGTGCCGCCGTTGGTGATCGCACGGGCACGGGGGAGACTCGCGAAACAGGCGAGTGCCGCAATCCCGAACAGAAGAACGTAGGCTACAAAGACTGGATTGAGAGTCGGTGAAAGATCGGACACTATACTACTCCAGTATGGGGGGCTAAGCGAGATTAAAACTGTTGTTGCAGCCGGTAAGTGGTAGTGTGAGTGACAGTGGGACCGGTCTGTAGCTCGGAAACCGGATCTGGCTGCCCCTGTAACTTGGTTCGCGCTTCGCCGCCGATCGCGGGCAATCAGACGCTTCGCGTCCGATGACAACCGGGGCTTGCTGGCTCACACACCGTCAGAAGCTAAACTAAACACGGGTCGCCGGGCCCCAAGAGCCGGTAGTACGTGCTTTGTTCGGCTGTCACTGTGGCGATCTCGGCCGGTGTGTACTTCTCACCATGTTGATTGTAATTAGTTCAGATACTCGCTACCCGGGGTGGCGATATTTTTCACAGACGTACAGCCGACAGTATCAGCCCCCTCGCAGCCGCCGAATCCCGACGCTGCCCATCGCGAGTCCGATGAGGAGAAAGGGACTTATCTTGACGTAGTCGAAAATCTGTGATGACGACCCCGTTGTCGTCACTTCGTATATTGTACCCTCGCTCTGTACGTAGTAGTAGCCAACGTCGTCAGTGTACCGCCATTCCGGTGCCCGGTTTTCGGCGCCATAGACGGTGTGACTACCGTCGGTAGCCAAGGCGTCTCGAAATGCTGACTTTGCTTCCGGTGAGAGTTCTGCAACGGGCGTTACGGTCTTGGTATCCGGGACCTCGTCAACTTCGACGGTCCGTTCGATCGTATGTATGGACTCGACCTCACCAGGATGGGGGACAAGAACAAATCCGAGGACTATGATCGTGAGGCCGGCAATAACGAGGGCACCGCCAGCAGGCTGTCGATTGTTTGGGGAGGGCATCGATAGATGCTGACAAGCGTCGGTAAAAATATGTTATCCTCTGCCCTCAAGCCCTTTTATCGATACAGGCTACCAATAAGTCCTCGGATGTGATGTGCTTTTTATTGAGTTGCGGGCGTTTGATTAGGCGATCGGAGACGTTCCTGAATCGATCTGTCGATTGACTGTGATCACGAACCATGTTTCTGGATGGGATTGCCACACACGTTAGTGTGAATCTGTGGTTCCGGCTGGTGAGATCATTACATACTACCACCAAACATGTTTTGAGTGTGTGTGATTGACAGACCAGTATGGTGTGCGAGTGATGAGCGCATCCGAGGAATCGATCTCCGTCCTATACGTCGATGATGATCCGCAACTGGCAGCGTTAGTTGCGACGTATCTCGAACACGAAGACGAGCGATTCACGATTGAGACGGCGGCGAGCGCAGCCCACGGGCTGGATCGACTCGCCACTGCTGATTTCGACTGCATCGTGTCCGACTTCGATATGCCAGAACAGAACGGGATCGACTTTCTCAAAAGCGTGCGTGACGACTATCCCGACCTTCCGTTTATTCTGTTTACTGGGAAGGGGTCCGAAGAAGTCGCATCCGAAGCGATCGCTGCCGGAGTAACAGACTACCTCCAAAAACAGTCCGGTACCGAGCAGTACGAGCTACTGGCCAACCGAATCGATAGCGCAGTGGTCGAGCACAAAACCCGCACGTTCCAGGACGTAGCAAAACACGACCCGCTGCAACTCCTCGAACGTATTTCCGACGGGTTTCTGGCACTGGATACCGACTGGCGTTTCACCTACGTAAATCAACATGCACAAGAGATCTTTGACACACCAGCCAGCGAACTACTCGGCGAAAAGATATGGGACCTGTTTCCCGAAGCTAAGGAGACCGCTTTCTACGAGCACTACCATCGAGCACTCGCTGAGGGTGAGCCACGAACGCTCGAAGAGTACTTCGAACCGTGGGATCGCTGGTATAGAGAGCACATCTACCCGTCCGAAGATGGGCTCTCAGTACTCTCTTTGGACATCACAGAACACAAAAAACAGGAACGGCGACTCCAGCGACTCACCGAACAGTACGAGACAATCCTCAAGAACACGCAAGAGGCGATCTTTCTGCTTGACGTCGAGGACGGTGACACCTTCCGTATCTCTCAACTGAACCCCTCAGAAGAGGCCCTACTCGAACAGCCACCGGCGGATGTGACGGGGAAAACGGTCTACGATCTGTATGATACCGAAACTGCCGATAAAGCGACTGCAGCGTATCAGCGATGTCTCGAAGCGGGTGAACCGATCACGAGCGTCGAAACGTACCGACTAGACGGAACGGACCGAACCTTCGAGACGAATCTCGCACCGATTTTCTCCGATGGGGAGGTCACCCAGATCGTGGGCGTTTCCAGAGAAATCACCGAGGCTATCGAACGCGAAGAGTCACTTCGGCGGTTCCAAACGGTCGTCGACCAGGCCGGCACCGCAGTGTATATTACTGATCCGGACGGCGTGATTCAGTACGTCAACCGGGCGTTCGAAGAGTTGACCGGCTACTCCAGCAGTGAAGCAATAGGCGAAACGCCCACGATTCTCAACGCCGACGAACACGATGAAACATACTTCCAGGAGCTGTGGGAAACGGTTCGCAGTGGAGAGGTGTGGGAGGAAGTCATTACCGATCAACGCCAATCCGGAGAGAAATACAAGGCGGTTCAGACGATTGCCCCGATCACCGACGACCACGAAACCATTACCGGGTATGTTGCCATGCAAAACGAAATCACGGACCGGCTACTTGACCGGCAGCGGTTGAGCGTTCTGAATCGTATTCTCCGACACAATATTCGAAACGATTTGAGTGTGATTCAAGGGCAAGTGGAGTTCGTCATGGACGCAGTTGCGGACGAAGCAGCGCAAAGCGCGCTCCAGACGGTGCTCGATCGCTGCGAGCGATTGCTCAGAGAGACTGAGAAGGCCCGGGAGTTACAGCAGCTACTCGACCGAGAGCAGCACGAAAAGCAAGCAATCGGGACCGTCATTACAGCACTCCGGGAAGAGGCGGCCCGGATGCCCGGTGGCAGCGTCGAACTGAACTGTGAAATCGATACTGACAGGACGGTATTAGCGGTCGTCGAAAGAGCGCTCATCGAGCTTCTCCAAAACGCTATCGAACACGTGGACGACGAGCAACCCGTCAAAGTAGAGATCAAGAGCCACTCGGAGAATCAACTCGAAATAGCGATCTCCGATCGGGGCCCCGGATTGCCCGAAATGGAACAGCGCGTCCTCGATGGTGAAATCGAAGAGCCACTCAATCACAGCCAGGGTCTGGGACTCTGGTCCGCCTACTGGCTCATACAGATCGCCGGGGGGTCAATCAGCTTTGAAGAGAACGAACAAACCGGCTCCACGATTACTGTACGGGTTCCGCTGGGCGAAACCGAAGTCTAATTTCCAAACGGAGATCGATCAATTACTCGACCTGTATTGGACTTCTGGAACCAAAGCGCCAAAAACTAACCCAAACAGTTCAAGCATAGTATATCTAGGCACAAGCCACAATACTTTAATATTTTATTTATCTTATCGAGTTCACGATGGGTTATTTAATATCTTTTTATACCATGTTCGGCCATATAATCCTCGATAACAACATCGACCCCGACATTATGGCGATTTACGATCATCAATACGCAGTTCAGTACTCTCTATGGACTTGCGTGTCACTCGGCGCGGCGTCACCAGGCCGTCGATAGCTGAGAGCAGCGTATCTATCGGCAATCATATTACCAGTTACCAGCGGATTGAGCAGAACATTATTGCCACGGGGGACAGTGAGACGGTATATGGGTCGTGACTCGAAGTACCAGTCGGTCCAGTGGTTACAGGGGGAGATCAACGATATCCTGGAGTTCTACTATCCACAGTGTATCGATGAAGAGGTAGGTGGGTACATCGCACAAATCGACGAGGAGACAGGCGAGGTGTACGACCGCTCCTCGAAACACCTGGTTGCCACCTCGAGATTTGTCGTCAATCACTGTGTTGGGTCAACCCTGCACGGACCAGACTGGTGTCGGTCCGCGGCCGAACACGGTCTTCGGTTCCTCCAAACGCATCAACGCGATACCACCCGTGGTGGGTATCACTGGCTCCTCGAAGAGAAGACCCCGTACGACTCAAAACGCATCTGCTACGGCCACGCGTTCGCGTTTCTGGCGCTTGCCCGTGCCGTCGAGGCTGGGATTCCCGACGTTGCGGACGACCTCCAGCAACTGTCTCAGTTGCTGATCGACCGCTTCTGGGAGCCGGAGCACGGACTCTGCAAGAGCGAATACGATCCGGACTGGACTGCGGCCGCGGATTATCGCGGCCAGAATGCGAATATGCACATGTGTGAGGCGATGATAGCCGCGTACGAGGCAACCGATGAAACGCGATATCTCGAAAAAGCCACGACGATTGCCGAGTCTCTCGCAGTTGACCTGGCGAAAGAAACGGACGGGCTTATCTGGGAACACTACACGCGTGATTGGGAGCATGACTTCGACTACAACCGAGACGATCCGAGACACACGTTCCGCCCGTGGGGATATCAACCGGGCCACCAGATCGAGTGGGCCAAGCTGCTGGCAGTCCTCGCCAGACACACCGACGAGGAGTGGCTCGTTCCCAGAGCGGAAGAACTGTTCGGGGCAGCTATCTCCTACGGCTGGGACGACTCCGCTGGCGGCTTCTACTACTCCTTCGATCTGAATAAGGAACCGCTAGTCACAGAGAAGTATTCCTGGGAGGTGGCTGAAGCAATCGGGGCCGCAGCAGCCCTCTACGACCTAACCGGAGAGACGGAGTATCGAAGGTGGTACAACGAATTCTGGGAGTACGCCGACACCCACCTCATCAATCAGGACTCACGAAACTGGTACACCAAAGTAACGGAGGCGAACGACCCGGTTCCGACGCAATCAGGCGTCGCTGTGGAGCCCGGCTACCATCCCATCGGTGCCTGCCTCGAAGGGATCCGTTCGTATTCCTGACTTTCCTCCCGCCGAGCGTGTTACAAACCCAGAACTGCAGTTCGAGCCACTCACGTTTCGGGTTGTCGCCCCGTTCCCGACAGCACCCGCTGGTCTGGCCGGCCGAGCCATCGGCCCAGGGGCAAAATCCAAGATGTATGCTACCATGTCATCCACATGGTCCGGGACCGTGTTTGGGTAACGTTCGCGGTCGCTGGGCTTCTTCTGGGTCTCGGCGGATGTCAGGCCGTGTTCGGACAAAGCGAACCACCGCGGACACAGACTGTGACGCCGGCACCCATTCCCGGAGCCGAGACGCCAGCGAGCGTGGGCGCGACTGAGACACCGACAGCACCGCCAAACGGCCGCGCACTCGGTGGTGCATGGCCGGGCCAGTGGAGCGAGTTCGAACCCGAGATGTCGGCGGCCCTGTATCGGGGCGTGGAGCCGACATGTGAGCGGCCGCCGGCGCTGGTAGTTCGCCTACAACTCGGTGCGATACTCACCGACAACGGCTCTCAGCGCGGGGTCGAAACGACGTGGCGGTTCCTCGCACCCGCCGCGCGTCAGAGCTACGGCTCTGTCGAGAACTTCACCGAGACGTTCGGAACGCGGTACCGACCGCTCTTGGAAGCGAAGTCGGTCACACGGAGACCCTTGCAGCGAAACGGGAGTGTCGCAGTCCAGCCCCTCCGGGCCCACAGCAGCGGGTCGGGGACGACGTATCGCTGGCGTGTCGAGCGCCAGTCGCTATCGTCTGGTGAGGGGTGCTGGCTGACAACGGGGATAGTCGAAACGTCATCCGGAGATGGCTGAGTCTGTGGAAGGACCCAGAGACGGCTCCTGAAGCGCACTGCGGATACCGTTAAGTCACTGGCTGTGAATCTCTAGCTATGCCTGGAGAGCGACACGCAGACCGGATAGTGGTCGTCACCGGTGCGGCAAGTGGTATCGGGCGTGGCATCGCACGGCGGTTCGGCATGGAGAGCGCAAGCGTGGTCGTCGCGGACGTTCAGCGGGAGCCGAAACAGGGAGCCCGGTACGACAGCGACGTCACGACCCCGACCGACATCGTTATCGCCGAGGAGACGCCCGGCGAGGCCACGTACGTCGAGACCGACGTGGGCAACCCCGACAGCGTCGCCGCGATGGTCGACGCGGCAGTCGACACGTACGGCGGTATCGACGTCCTCGTCAACAACGCCGGTATCCAGATCGTCGGGGATTCGCAGTCGACGACCATCGAGGAGTGGCAGCGGTCTATCGAGATCGATCTCAGCGGGGCGTTCTACTGCGCCAAGTTTGCGGTCCCACACCTCGTGGAACGCCAGGGGCAGATCATCAACATCGGCTCTGTGCGGGGGTTCGAAGGCGGCGGTGGCCCGCCGTACGCGGCGGCGAAAGGCGGCGTCGTCAACATGACCCGGGACCTCGCGATGGAACTGGGCGAGGACGGCGTTCGGGTCAACTGCATCAACCCCGGCTACATCGAGACGCCGCTGCAGGACATCAACACCGACGAGGACGTCGCCAAGGCGGAGGAACACACGCTCTTGCCCCGGTTCGGGAAACCCGAAGACGTCGGCGACGCCGCCGTGTTCCTGGCCAGCGACGAGGCGTCGTTCATCACCGGCGCGAACCTGGCCGTCGACGGCGGCTGGCTCGCACACAGCGGGCTGTGAACCCCAAACAGTTATTCTCGTTCCGCTGTCAGTAGGCGTATGCAGTTCGACTGGATGGTCCAGTGCTACGCGGGCGCTGGCGTTCACCGGGACACACCGATGCTCGACAGCCTCGACCGGGAGACGGTCCTCCAGGGCGTAGACACGGCCGTCGACACCGGGCTTGAGGGGTTGTGGGCCCCCGACCACTTCATGCTCGGGCCGAAAGCCGAGGAGTTCGAGGTCTGGACGCTGCTGAGCGCGCTCGCCGAGCGGACGGACGATGTCGACCTCGGGCCGCTGGTCGGCTCGATTACGTACCGGAACCCCGCCTTACTGGCGAAGATGGCGACGACGGTCGATATCCTCTCGTCGGGGCGGCTCCGGCTCGGGCTCGGGGCCGGCTGGCACGAGGAGGAACACCGCGCTTACGGCTTCGACTTCCCCAACGTAAATACCAGAATAGAAATGCTCGACGAGGGGATTCAGGTCGTCAAGTCGATGTTCACCGAAGAGAATCCGACCTTCTCGGGGGACCACTACACCATCGACGGAGCGCTGAACGAGCCGAAACCGGTCAGCCAGCCCCACCCACCGATTGTCGTGGGCGGCGCGGGGCCGAAGATGCTCCGCCTCGCCGCCCGACACGCCGACGAGTGGAACGTCGAAATCAGCGGTCGGGCTCGCGGCCGCTCCATCGAATTCAAGGCCCGGAAATTCGACGAGTACCTCGAAAACGAGGGCCGAGACCCCGAAGAGGTCGCACGGTCCTGGCTCGCCCATGTGCTCGTCCGAGAAGACGAAGCTGCCGTCGAGTCGGCCGTCGAGGACATCTTCCCGCTCCCGTGGGGCGAGGAGTCGGATATGGACGACGAGCTCAGTAACGCCGCCGAGGCTCGGGAGAAGGGCGACATGCTTATCGGGACGCCCGCACAGGTCGCTGAACAGATCGAGGGCATCCGCGACCTCGGGTTCGAGAAGCTCCAGCTGCTGTTTCTGGACTTCCCCGACCACCGTGGGATGGAGCTGTTCGGCGACGAGGTTGCCCCGGAGTTCAGGTAACAGCCCTGGAACTCAGTCAGCAGGATGGAAAACAGTTTTACAGAGCCGTTCGAATATCTCGGGTGATGGATTACCGACAGCTCGGCAGCACGGGGACTCGTGTCTCCGAACTCTGCCTCGGCACGTGGCGCTTCGGCAAGGAGACGAACGGCGTGGTCGAGACCGGCCGGGAGGAGGCCCACGAACTGCTCGATGCGGCCTGGGACCGTGGCGTCAACTTCATCGATACCGCGAACGTCTACGGCTCCCCGCACGGCACCAGCGAGGAGTACATCGGCGAATGGCTCGACGACTACGACCGCGAGGACTTCGTCATCGCCTCGAAAGTGTACTTCCCCTTCGACGGCTGGGGCGAGCCCGGCCCTAACGACTCGGGGCTGGGCCGCAAACACATCCGCGCACAGATCGAGGGGACGCTGGACCGGCTCGGCACAGATTACCTCGACCTGTACTACATCCACCGGTGGGACGAGGACAGCGACATCGAGGAGACGTTGCAGACGCTGAACGACCTCGTGCGCGAGGGAAAGGTCCACAACCTCGGGGCCTCGACGATGGCGGCCTGGCAACTGACGAAAGCGCTCTGGACGAGCGACGTCGAAGGCCTCGAACGGTTCGACGTCACGCAGCCGCTCCACCACGCCGGTTACTACGAGGACGTGAAGGAGTATCTCGACGTGTGTGCCGACCAGGACATCGCAGTCTGCCCGTACTCTCCGCTGGCCGGGGGGTTCCTCACGGGCAAGTACGAACGCGCCGACCCGGACGACCCGGAAGCCGTCGAGGCTCCAGATGGGTCCCGGGGGAGCTTCGACGACTTCTTCGACGACTACTACCTCTCCGAACGGGGCTGGCATGTCCTCGACGAGATTCGGACCGTCGCCACGGAGGCCGACGCGACACCCGCACAGGTCGCACTACGCTGGCTGATGGACTGGGACGAATTCACCTGCGTCCCTATCGTCGGGGCCCGAACGGTCGATCAGCTCGACGAGAACGTCGCCGCGACTGACGTCGCCCTCTCGGACACGCAGTGGGACCGCATCATGGACGCACGGTACGACCCCGACGGGAACCTCTGGGGTCACTGACGACAGCGCCGCGACTTTCGTCGTCTCACTCGGCGTTGGGCTCGAAGTGCCAGACCCGCTCCATGAACGGGATGCCCGCTTCGGGGTCAGCGTCTGCATCGACGCCCGACTGCTTGAACTGGCCGGTGTAGCGCTCCCACTCGGCGACGGCCTCGTCGCCGTCGACAGCGTCGAGGTAGTCATCCAGGTCCGCACACTCCAGAATGCAGACCGCGACGTCCTCGCGGACGTACAGTTCGAACGCCTCGACGCCGCCCCGCTCCATCGCGTCGGTCACACCTTTGGGGACGTCGTCGTGGGCCGCGACGTAGGCCTCGCGCTGTTCGGGGTCGAGTCGCTGGACGTAGACGGCACGCTCGGTGTCTGCCATACTCGTGTCCACTCATGGCGGATAAATCAGCGTTACGGGGGCGGCAGCGGTGGGTATTAGTGACATCCCTCCGAGTGGACGAGTATGGTTTCGCCCGCACTGGTGTTGCCACACGAACCTGACGAACGCTGGCATCTCGCACGGCAACTGGGCGTCGACGACGCCGTCATCCACCCGCTGGAGGTCGGCGACGGTCGCACGCAGTGGACCTACGATGACCTGCAGGGCCTCTCGAACTGGCTGTCCGAGGTCGGACTGAATTTCTCCGTCCTGGAGGGGTCGGTCCCCATCTCGGACCGGATCCGCCTCGGCCACGCGGGGCGGGACGAGGACATCGAGGTGTTCAAGCAGTTCCTCCGGAACTGTGGTGAGGTGGGCATCCCGGTGGTCTGTTACGACTGGATGGCGGGCGTCCGCTGGGCGCGGACGGGGGCCCACGTCGAGGCCCGCGGCGGCTCCTACGTCACCGAGTTCGACGTCGCTGAGACCCGCGGCGGGCCCGAGACGCTCCCGGACGCGACACACGAGGCTCTCTGGGAGGGGTTGGAGTACTTCCTACAGGAGGTCGTCCCCGTCGCAGAGGAGGCGGGTGTAAAACTCGGCCTTCACCCCGACGACCCGCCACGGGCCTCGTTGCGGGACATCCCCCGCATCGCCACGAGCGTCGAGAACTACGACCGCGTGCTAGACGCCTACGACAGCGAATACAACGGGATCACGTTCTGTCAGGGCAACTTCGCCGCGATGGGTGCGGACATCCCCGCGACAATCGAGCGCTTCGGCGACCGAATCAACTTCGTTCACTTCCGCGACGTCGAAGGTGACGCCGACCGGTTCGTCGAGACGTGGCACGACGACGGCCCGACGGATATGCTTGCAGCGATGCGGGCCTACGAGCGCCACGTCGACGATGACGTGGTGATGCGACCCGACCACGTCCCGACGATGGCCGGCGAGGACAACTCTAACCCGGGCTACCACACGAACGGGCGGCTGTTCGCTATCGGCTACATGCGCGGGCTGCGGGAACAGGCCCTGTCAGATGGCTGACCGCGGTCAGGTGTCGACGGCGGACCGGAACCCCGGCCGACCAGTTACGCAGAGATCCACCCGACAGCGACACCCCGTTCCCCGCTAATCGTCGAGGCGACCGCTCGATAGCGTCCCGGTCGTCATCAGCTCGTTCAGTTCCTCTATGTCGGTCTCCTCGGGCTGTTTGATGTCCACGAGTCGGCCCTGGAACAGGACACCGATACGGTCGGCGTGTTGCAATACCGATTCGATGTTGTGACTGACGATGACGATGGTGATGCCCTGGGCAGCCAGTGTGTCGATGGTGTCCTGGACGAGCCGAGTGGCGTCGACCGACAGCGCGCTCGTAGGTTCGTCCAGAATGATGACGTCCGGGTCGAACGCGAGTGCCCGGCCGATGGCGACGAGCTGTCGCTGGCCGCCCGAGAGGAACTCCACCTCCGTCTTGATGTCCAAATCCCGACCGAGTTGGTCCATCATGATCTGTTCGGCCCGCTCGTAGGTCTCGCTCCAATCGATGATCCGGAACGGACCGAACCCGGTCCGCGGGAACTGGCCCATGAAGATGTTGGTCGCGATGTCGAGGTCGTCCATCAGTGCGAGGTCCTGATACACCGTCTCGATGCCGTTGTTGCGCGCCTCGGACGGATTGGTGAAGTTCACCGGCTGGCCGTCCTTGTATATTTGCCCCTTCGTGGGTTTATGGACGCCGCTGAGCATGTTCATCAGCGTCGATTTGCCTGCCCCGTTGTCGCCGACGAGCGCGAACACCTCCGAGGGCTGGATGTCGAGCGACACGTCTTCGACGGCGACGATACGACCGAATTGCTTGGTGACGTTTTCGGTTTGGAGTTTCGGCGTCCCGGCCGCATCAGCATCGTCACTTTCTGCGTGGCGCTGTTCCGTCGCACTCCCGTCTTCGACACTCATACCGCACCACTCGCGAGGATGCGACTGCGGATCTTGCTCTGAGTGCTGTACAGCAGAATGGCTACAAGCAGGACGATACCGTTTATCATCTGAATCTGTGTCGCTTCGATAACCGGACTGTTGTTCAGCGCCGACTGGATGACCTGGATGAGGATGACGCCACCGAGCGCGCCGGTTATCTTCCCGCGGCCGCCGAAGAGACTGATACCGCCGATGACCGCGCCGGCGAAGGCCTGGAACACGAGCCCCTCCCCTATTAGCGGCGGGACGACGCCGACAAACCCGGTCAGCATCAGTCCAGCAATCGCCGACAGTACACCGCTGATGGTGTAAATGAGGATGATGAGCCGGTCGGTATCGATGCCGACTTCGCGGGCGGAGTGCTCCGAACTCCCGAGCGCGTAGACGGCCTGTCCGAAGGAGGTATACCGCAATACGAGTCCGGCGACTAGGAACGCCACCAGCATCAGCCCGATGGCGAACTCGGGTGTCCCGCCGACCCTTGTGTACATGAGCGGGAGACCCGTGACCGGCTGTGTCTGCATCGCCGTCTTCGCGCCCTCGAAGATGATGAGGAACGCCAGCGTCTGCAGGAACGGGTTCAATCCGACCTTCGCGATCATCACGCCGTTGGTGAGACCGATGACCGACCCGACCAGCAGGATGATGCCGAAGCCGATCCACGGGTTCGTTGTCACCGACCAGCAACTCGGGCAAGTGCCGAGGAGCATCCCGGTGAACATCGCCGAGAACCCGGCGATGGAGCCGATCGAGAGGTCGAAGTGTCCCGACAGGAGACACAGGCTCTCCGCCAGGACGAGCAGCCCGATGGGGACGGCCCCCCACAGGATCAACCGGGCCGACCTGAACGTCTGGGGCACGAAGGCGAGCACCCCAAGCAGAACGATGGCCAGTATCGGCCAGATCATGTTGTCTAACAGCGTCAACATCACGTCGTCCCGGTCCCCGAAGGTCCGGCCGATGAGTCCTTGTTCCGTTGCCATCAGCGTTAGCCCCAGACGTTACCCCAGAGGAACGGCTGGTCGTAGTTCTCCTGCGTGATGACGACGCTGTTGGTCCGGAACCACGGGTGGCCGTTTTGCTCGCGCATGATTCCGGGCTCCCAGATCGGCTCCGTCCACAGTTCGACGCCCTTGTGCTGACCGGGTTCGATGCTCAACTGGTCCGCGGTGACTTCCGACCCAACCTCTGGAATGACGCTCTCGTCCATCCCGCTCTCGACGTACTCCCGCATGTAATACATCGCGATGGGGTTGTAGAAGTAGTTCGGCTGGTCGACTGCCGCGTCAATCGTCCCATCGCCGACAAGGGGATTCACCTCGGGACTGCCGTCCATCTGGGTCAGACAGATGTGGCCCTCTTCCCCTCGCGAGGCCAGCATATCGAGGTTGCGAAGCGCCCCCACGACGCCAAGCCCCATCGAGAGGTTCCCGGAGTAGATGCCGTCGACGCGACCGTTGGCCTGAATCCACTCCTGGGTCGTGGACTGGGCAACGTCCCGGGCGTACTCGCCGTTGAGTGTCTGCACGACCTCGACGCGGTCTTGCTCGGCCATCACGTCGAGGAACCCCTGCGAGCGCTGGTTGGCCGACTGGTTCCCTTGGACGCCGCGGACGTTCAGCACGCGCCACGTATCTTTATCGGGGTATTGCTCTTCGAGGGCGTTGAGCATCTGCTCGGCCGAACTCGCGCCGCCGTCGTAGTTACTGAACCCGACGTACAGGGGAATCTCCGAGCTGGAAGTGTCGGCGTTCGTCGCGAACACCGGTGTGCCGCCTTCGATAGCCTGATTGATGGCCCCCTCTGCTGCGCCGGTCTGCCAGACGCCGACGAGGATGGCGTCGTGGTCGCTGTTTGCGAACTCCCGGATGTCCGAGACCTGCTTCTGTGCGCTCTGTTGGTTCGGTCGGACGTCGAGTTCGATACCCTGGTCTTCGGCATAGAACTCAGCCGCCTCGATGTAGGCTGTGATCCAGGAGCCGCCACGGACGTATGCGGTCATCCCGATTTTGTCGAGGGAGTTCCTGCCCCCGTCACCGCCGCCATCCCCAGTGGAACCGCCGTCACCACCGCCGTCCCCAGTAGACTCGCCGTCGTCACCGCCTCCATCACCGCCACCACTGTCACCGCCATCACCGCCGCCTCCGCCGTCTCCACCACACCCCGCAAGTGAGACGGTTGTGATTGCTGCCCCAGTCGCTTTCAGGAACTTGCGCCTGTCACTACCACGCATACCGTACAGATTTGACCCGTTAGTACATAAAGATTATCAACAATAGAGTATGAAGAACTGGCCGGGATCCGGACATTGCGTCGTCTGCGCGGCAGACGGCGTGACGAGGACAGTGCTGACCAGAACGGATATGTTCCAAGGGCCGACGTCGACAGGGCTATCGTAGCGCCCGTCCGGACGGCTGTTCCGCCCTGGTGAACAGAGCTATGTGGGTAGGGGGCCTGTTACGAGTATGGTACCAGCGGAGAACACCATCACCGCGACCCGGACGTCGCTACGGATCGTCGAGGCTCTGAAACGGTTGGATGGAGCGGGGACGACAGCGGTGGCCAACGACCTCGGCATCGCCAAGAGTACAGTCCACAATCACTTGCAAACGCTGGAAGACGAGGGGTATATCACGAGCGAAGGCAGCGCCTACCGTGTCGGACTGCGGTTCCTCGAACTGGGGGAGTACAAGCGAAACCGGATGGACATCTACGAGAAGGCCCGACCGGAGGTTGCCTCGCTGGCCGAGAAGACGGGCGAGATGGCCAACGCAGCCGTCGAAGAACATGGTGAGGGAGTCTACATCACCCGGGCCGAGGGGACAGAGGCCGTCTCGGTCGACACGTACGCGGGCAAGCGGGTGAATCTCCACTGTACCGCGCTCGGGAAGACGATCCTCGCCGAACTGCCAGACAGGCGTGTCGACGAGATTATTGACACACACGGGCTCCCCGCTCGAACTGAGAACACTATCACAGACCGGGCAGAGTTGAAAGCGGAACTCGCCGACATTCGGGAACGAGGCCACGCGTACGACCGCGAAGAGCGGCTTCCGGGACTCCGCTGCGTTGCCGCCCCAGTCACCTCGGAAAACGGGGACCCCGTGGCGGCGCTCAGCGTCTCCGGGCCGACAAGCCGTATCAAAGGCGATCTTTTCCGCGAAAAGATCCCCGAAATGCTCCAGTCGGCGGTTAACGTCGTTGAAATCAACCTGGTATACTCGTGAACGCTCGGACAGATGTTCGCTATACGCGTAGGTTTGTTCCGCTCTACTGAACATTCATGGTAACACACCTCACAACCCGGATACCCGATGCGTCTAACAAAAGTACGCCTGTTACGATCACGCCGGCTGGCGTTCTCTCTTGCCGTCGGTCGGTTCACCTGTGCGGAACAGATCCCCGCTCGATGCGTTCAGACTCACGCACGCAGTTGTGATACTGTGGCTACAGACATGTTCTAAAAGCGGACCTGGAGCGGTAAGCCAATCGTCATGATATCTCAGTCACTCGATTACGAGATAGTGGGGAGGCAGTCTCAGCTTTTCAATTCGTAATCGGGAACCTACCCACCAGTCTGAGAGGTGTCGCCCCTATCAGGTACCGAAATTAAAAAGCAAATCAGCTGGACAGACTCGGAGATGATTAATTACGGTAGCTCTTAGAAGTTTCTGCAGCAGGATGGCGAGCGCCGCGTACAACGCTTGTGGTGACCGCCTAGGTACATTCGCGCTGGCTGCCCGTCAGGCGAGAGAGCTCGATTGAGTGCGGATAGGCGAACTCCACCGTCTCGATGTGATCGATAGGAACCACAGTTACACCTCATGAATCCGATCGAACGTCCGGTGGGCCAGATACGAGTAATCGCGGGCCGACAGGAACGGCACCGCCTCGACCCACGAGAGGCAGTCTTCGTACTCCGCCCAGTCGTCCATCCACGGGTAGTCGGACCCGAGCATCAGGCGGTCGGTACCGAACCAGTTCGCGAGGTTGCGGACGTATTCCCACAGATCCTCGTAGGGCCAGTATTTCTCGCTGGATCGGGGAAGTGAACTCACCTTGACCGCGACGTTGTCGTGGTCGGCCAGTGCCTCGAAGTCCGTCCAGGGAGCCGCGTCCGGACCTGTCGTCTCGTCCGGGTAGGCCATGTGATCGACGACTAGCTGTACGTCCGGGTAGCGCTCGGCGAGTGTCGCGATCATCGAAAGCTGTTCGGCCTTGGGGAAGACGAACACGGCGGCCTCCTGCTCGGCGGCCTCGGCCCAGACCGGTGCCAGTTCGTCGTCGAGGATCCAGTCGGCAGTCCGGTTTAGTTCCGTCGAGTGCTCCTCGTATTCGAGACAAGCGTGCATCCGGACGCCGAGCATCCGGTCGTGGCCGACGACTCGGCGGAAGGCCGTCCGTACCTCGTCGGGATCGCCGTAGAAGTCCATCAGTCCGACTCCCCACAGTCGGTCCGGATACGCCTCGATGGACCGCATCGTGTACTCGTTCGCTCGGATGCCGCGGCCGTACATGGGCGTCGTCACAATCACCGCCTCCGCCACACTGGCGGCATCCATGTCCCCAACGAGGTCGTGGGCGGTGTAGGCTCCCTCCCAGCCGGGCGGGAGAACTGTTTCGGACCAAGGTAGTTCCGCAGTGTTTGGGCCCCACGTGTGAGTATGGGTATCGACAAAGCGCATCGTCACGCCGGATTGTCGGCACCGCTGGTCCGGGTGCTGTCGCCCACGTTGGAGTGCGCGCGAGCGCTCGCGAGCCACAGCACCGCGCCGGCGAGGTAATCGGACTGGTCAGGGCAGCACTGCGGCCGCCGCTTGCCTCGGGTCTGCAGTGGCTCGGCAGTTCGCTCTGTGTCGCTCTCCAGCTTTTGCTCTGTCTCGTGGCGGGTCTGGGTCGCCTGGACCGCATCCGTCAAGCCGGCGGTGATCCGGGTGTCGTGTTCGGGTCTGGCAGCGATGGCTTGGTCAACCCCTTCCGGTGAACCGGTGACCACGGCAGTCTCGCTGCTGAAGTCGTACTGCGTGTGACCGAGCATATCACACCCGACTACTCACTACGGTGAAATGAAACCAACGGTGAACTGTCTAGAGGGCAAAGGTCGTCGCATTCGCGTCAACCACGTGTAAAAGGCCCTACGTTTATTTCCCGTGGTGTCACATAGTCGGCTATGGGGTCACAAATAACCAGCATCGAGTCCATCGATTTCAATTACCTGAACACTCAGCCGCCGACGTACGAGGGGAGCTACTTCGACATGCCAGCTACAACCGACGACGATGGAGCGGTCGAAGTGACCGAGGGGGCGAGCCTTGGCATCGATTTCGACTGGGCGTGCATCGAAGCGAACGATACCGCCAGCGTCCACATCTACGACTGATATGACCTATCGAGCCGGCATCATCGGGACTGGTGGTATCGCTGGGATGGGTATCCTCGGGATGCACGACGAGGAGGACATCGGTCGAAAAAAGGTCAGGGCCAGCCACGCCGGGGGCTACAGCGCAACCGAAGGCGTCGAACTGGTAGCCGTCGCCGATGTGAACGAGACGAAACTCGAACGGTTCGGCGCTGCCTGGGAGATTCCACCCGACCGGCAGTACATCGGTCATGAGTCGATGCTGGCGGCAGAAGACCTCGACCTCGTTTCCGTCTGTACGCCGTCGTACCTCCACGCCGACCATGTCGTCGACGCCGCCGAGTCGGCGGCCGAGCCCGGACTGATCTGGTGTGAAAAGCCCATCGCCTCGTCCGTCAGCGATGCCGAGGAGATGGTCGCCGTCTGCGACGAGACGGACACGGAGCTGCTGGTCAACCACTCCTTTCGGTTCACGACGAAACTCCAGCAACTCAGAGACCTCATCCAGAGCGAGGACCTCTTGGGTGACGTCCACGCTGTCGCCACGCAGTTCCGGATGGAGCTATTGCGGAACTCTACCCACCTGCTGGATACGCTGGTGTACCTGCTGGATGCCCGAGCAGAGCGAGTTTCGGGCTACGTAACCGGCGAGAACGAGGCAGTCGACTCACTCGAAGCCGGGGAGCACGTCGATGACGCCGGCGGTGGCGGGTTCGTGGTCATGGACGACGGGAGTTTCGTCACTATCGACTGCACTATTCCCCGAGAGGCCTCCTCAATGACGCTCCAGTTCGTCGGCAGCGAGGGGAAGCTCTATCTCAACAACGACGATGGGGAGTGGCGGTACTGGCGGCTTGAGGACGGGACCCACATCGAGGACGACCTGCCAGGGATCGACGGTGCGTGGACGTGGAACGAGGACTACCGCGACGCCTTCGCCAACGCCGCCGCTGACGCGGTAGCCGTCCTCGACAGTTCCATCGAGAACCCATCGACGGGTGCGGAGGCAACTCGTTCGCTTGAGATTATCGTTGGCTTCTACGTCTCTCACTACACCGGCGGCCAGGTGTCGGTCCCGCTGGCCCGGCCGCTGCGAGACGTGACCATCACGTCGTGGTGATCTGAATCGGGTGGCCGTGGTGTCAGCAAGTCACCTCACGATTTTGCCGTTTATTTTCTAAAACATATTCGAAGTGGTCTTTTTACAATTATATGTACCAGTTTAGTCACCATATACGACCGTATACCCGTATATATCAGCTATTTTGAGGTAAAATCGAGGATATAGATGCAAACTCGTCGATAGATTCAGTAACGATGTCAACTGATAGCTGGTTCGCACAATCTGATCTCCGGGACATACAACCAAAACTGACTGCCCGTTCACAAAGGGGTGCCACAGCCCGGACACAATGGCGGGCCGGATTCGGGAAGTGAAAGGCCACAGTGTGGGCATCCGCCGTCGGCATCTGGCGACCGAATTTCGGCAGCGATGTCAGTGGTGTGTCCGCGAATGGCGTCTATCGTAGCGATGTCCGTCGGAGCATCACCGCTCGCCGCATCACGGTGCTGGGACAACGCGAACTCGGCTCGGTCCACGACGAAGGTATCGTCCGCGGTGAGCGCTTCGAGTTGTGCCGTCGGAAGCGATATCTCGGGATCAGTGCCGGCGAGCAGACCCAAAGCTTCGGCCGCTCGACCACGGACGTACTGGCTCTCGTCTTCGAGACAGGTGACGAGTTGCTCTTTAGCGTCTGTAAGCTGTTTGGGACGCGCACAGCCGATAACGACGATGGCGGTGCACAAGTGATAGCGGACCAGTTCGCTATCGGCCTGAAGGTGGTCGGCGAGCGAGTCGACCTGGTAGCGGAGTCTGGCGGGGTCACCGAGGGCCACGTGGGCCAGTGCCTTCGCCAACTTCTCCGTTACTTCGGGTTCGTCGAACGCGAGGCCGATACGCAGGTCTGCGACGACCTCCGGCGAGGCGACGGCGTCGGGATGCTCGACAGCGACGTAACCCAGTGCCTCTGCACATCTGGCTCGAACGTAGTAGAACTCCGATTCGTCGGCCAGTCGCGCGGCGAGTTCCGGGATGACCGAGACCACGCTGTCCGGTGCGCCCTCGCTGACAGCGACGAACAGTTTCGCCGTCGTGAGCCGCGTCGGCCGCTCGTGCGCTTCTAAAAACTCGGTCAGCGGTGTCAGCACGCCGTCGAACAACTCCGGGTGATCGTCGGCAGTCGCTTTGAGCGACCGCAAACACGCCTGTTGGTCAGTTGGGTCAGCCGTAGAGAGCTGTTCAAGCGCTGTCAGTGCATCAGCGGTCCGTCCTTGTTCAAGCAACGTCGCGATCTCTGTATCTGGAGTCGCACTGGGTCGGTCGTCCATCGGTCCGTTGTCAGAGCTTCTCGGAGAACCCACAAAACCTCTTGCCTCCCGGGGATTGAGCCACAAGATAGCTGTTGATTTCAAATAAAAGAGGTATCCGGCATTAGCTGTGCCTTGCTTGAATTGGAGTTATAACATACTTCTTCGATAGCAGCTTTGCATATTATAGTATCAAATACTCGAAGGTGTAGTGGCTTGTGAGGTTTTTAGATTATCTTAGGGCTATTCTTCGACAACGTGATTCGTTAGCGTTCCGATTCCCTCGATCTCTATGTCGACGGAGTCACCCGGTTCGAGTAGCTCCGGCGGGTCGCGGAAGATGCCGACACCGCCCGGTGTCCCTGTCGAGATCACGTCACCGGGACGGAGCGTGGTGATCCCGCTGATGTACTCGACGACTTCCGGCACGTCGAAGATGAACTCCTCCGTGTTCGAAGACTGCTTGGTCTCGCCGTTCACGCGACAGGCCACGTCCAGATTAGACGGATCAAGTTCGCTGTCGGGCACGAGCGTCGGTCCCATCGGGGCAAACGTGTCGTAGCTCTTCCCGCGGAAGAACTGCTCGTCCTCGAACTGCGCGTCCCTGCCGCTCACGTCGTTGATCGCGGTGTAGCCCGCGACGTAATCGCGTGCGTCGGCCGCTGAGACGTCCTTCGCCGTCCGGCCGATGACGACACCGAGTTCGACCTCGTAGTCGACTTCGTCGATGGCGGCAGGATGGACAATGGGGTCGCCGGGGTTCGTGACTGCGGTGCCGGCCTTGCCGAACAGGAGCGGCCGTTCTGGGACCTCTTCGTCCTGTTCCTCGGCGTGGTCGTGGTAATTCAGCCCGACACAGACGATCTTCCCGGGCTGTGGAACGGGCGCGAGTAGTTTCACGTCGTCGACTGGAATTGCTCGGTCCGCTGCCGCGTCGACGGCGTCTTCCACGACCCGAAGGAAGCCGGGGTCGGTCAGCTGTTGATACGTGACCTCTTCTCTGAGTCCGTTTAGTGGTACGATCTCGTCGTCGTGACGGATGCCCCATTGCGGAGTCCCATCAGTGGTGTAACGGGCGAACTGCATCACCGGACACTGCAGTGGCCGGGTACCTAACTGTTGTGCTTGGGCGTCACGAGTAGGTGAGGTTCACCTCGATGACGTTCGCGCTGCGGAGTATCTGTTCCGGGATCTCATCGGAGAACCGGTCCCCTTGCATTCGGCTCTTCGGGCCGGAGACGCTGACCGCGGCGATTGCGCGGTCGTCCTGATCGGTGATCGGTGCGGCGAGGCACCGCATCCCCTTGACCCGCTCTTCGTCGTCGTACGCGTACCCGCGTTCCCGCACCTGGTCGAGCGTCTCGAACAGTTCTTCTCTGTCCGTGATAGTCCGCTCCGTGACCTCCGGCAGGCCGTGCCTGTCGAGATACGACTCGACTTCCGAACGCGGACGGAACGCCATGATCGTTTTCCCGAGGGCAGTCGTCTGCAGCGGGACGCGCATCCCGGCATGGGTATCGAGCTGGACGGCGTCAGGCCCGCGGGCCTTGTACAGAAACACCCCGAGGCCGTGTTCTTCGATCATCAAGTTCGAGTGTTCGCCGGTCTTTTCGGCCAGCTCGTCGACTTCAGGCTGGGCGATCTCGAACACTTTCTTGCGCGACCGGGCCTGGTTCCCCAACTGGAGGAAGCGAGTGCTGACGTGATACTGGGTATCTTCCTTGACGAGGTATTCCTCTTGCTCGAGTGTCTGGAGGTGATCGTGGACGGTACTGGTCGGCTTGTCGACCGCCCGGGCGATCTCAGAGACGCCGGCGCCGTTTCGCTCCCGCAGTACCTCGACGATTTCGAGGGAAATCTTTGCCGCCTTGACTGGTACGGTGGTGCTCATATGCTGTACGATGTGTGTGCTCTGGAATAAACCTTTCCGGTATTATCGGATGTGGCGGGGCGAACTGGAACATCGCACCCCACTACCGGATACGAGGCTGAAAAATTGAACGGCCGCAAAAGGATCCGAACCCGACGTTCAGGATTACTGGAACTGCGGCATGACTTCGTCGGCGAACAGTTCCATCCCGCTCGTATCGGGGAAATCGATGAACCAGCACTGGAACTTGGTGACGCCGGCGTCGATCCGGCGTTCGATGGCCGCAGCACACTCTTCGGGCGTTCCCATGATGAAGTATTCGCGGGCGTCGGCCTCAGTTTCAATCGGTGCCTGGTCCTGGTACTCCTCCTCGAACTGAATGGGCGTCATCAGGTCGACGAGCCGGTCGAACTTCTCCTCGTCCCGCGTGCAGATGACGTGACCGTCCCAGGAGTACTCGATCTCATCGGGGTCGCGGCCGACAGTCTCACAGTGATCTTCGATAACCCCCGTTTTGTGTTCCAGCGTCTCGACATCGCCGTTGAACACGTCCGTGTTCCACACGTCGGCGTGTTTGGCAACGAGTTTGAGCGTCACCTGTTCGCCCTGGCCGCCGACGAGAATCTCCGGATGCGGGTCCTGGACGGGCGTGGGCGCACACGGTGCGTCCGTGATCTGGTAGTGGTCGCCGTCGAAGCTCGCGCCGTCGCTGCCGGCGTCCCACATCCGCTTTATCAGGCGTATCGATTCGTCGAGTCGCATCAACCGCTCGAACCCGTCGCGGTACTCCCAGTCGTAGGCCTCGTACTCCGGTTCGTGCCAGCCGGCTCCGAGGCCGAGTTCGAGCCGCCCGTCGGAGATGACATCCAGGGTCGCAGCCATCTTCGCGACCAGCGCCGGGTTCCGGTAGTCGTTACACAGCACGAGCGAGCCGATGTTGATGTCCTCGGTGAACCCGGCCATCGCCGACAGCAGCGTCCAGCACTCGTACTCGGCGCGGTCGCGACCGAGCATCAGATGGTCGGGAGCCCAAGCGGCGTCGAATCCCAACTCTTCGGCCGTCTCGATACCCGCCTTCGTCGTCTCCCAGTCCAGCGCCTCGTACTCGGGCGTATCGCGGTGCACGGGCTCGTCGTCACCGGCATCGGGCGCGCCGGCGAAGACGGGAACGTTGTATTCGAAGGTGATATCCTCGCTCATGATTCACTCCACGGCGAAGTGTTCGAGCGCGTCGCGGTTCAGTTGCGTGCTGATGCCGGGCTCGTCGGGCAGCGCAATGGAGCCGTTCTCCGGCGAGGGCGGGTTCTCGAAGATGGCGTCGGCGTAGGTCGAGTCCTGCTCCGCCTGCTGTTCCTGGAACCACTCGGGCGTCGGGAAGTACTCCGCCATCGGCATGTTCGTGTGCCCCGCGATGGCGTGTAGCGTCGGGTTCGTCCCGGCGTGGGGGATCACCGGCACGTCGTGGACTTCCGCCATGTCCGCGACCTTCCGCAGCTCCGTGATACCGCCGACGCGGCCCACGTCGGGCTGGAGGATGTCGACGGCCTCGCGTTCGAGCAGGTCCTCGTGGCCCCAGCGCGTGAACTCGTGTTCGCCGCCGGAGATGGGCATCGGTGCGGCCTCACGGACCTCGGCGTAGCCGTCGATGTCGTCGGCGATGACTGGCTCTTCGACCCACGCCATGTCGTATTTCGCCAGGCGCTGGGTCATCTTCTTCGCGTACTTGACCGACCACCCCATGTACGCGTCACCGGCGATATCGATCTCGTGGCCGACTGCGTCCCGAACGGTCTTGACGATCTCTTCGTTTTTCTCCATGCCGGAACGACCCTCTTCTGGGCCGTGGAGGAAACGAAGCTTCATGGCGTCGAAGCCCGCCTCGGCGTACTGAACCGCCTCGCGCTCTAGTTTCTCCATATCGACGGGGTGGAGGTTCGACGCGTAGGCGGGGATCTCGTCTTTCGTGGGGCCGCCGAGCAGTTCGTACACTGGCTTTCCGACCTCCTTCCCGGCGATGTCCCAAAGCGCCTGGTCGACGGCGCTGATCGCCATGACGGCCACGCCCTTCCGCCCGAAGGGAAGCGTCGCGCGGTACATCTGCTCCCAGAGGTGTTCGCGTCGCATCGGGTCCTCGCCGAGGAGGATCTTCGAGAGCGTCTCCTCGACGACAGTGGCGATGGCACCAGTGCCCCAGTTGCCGACGCCGACGCCGGTGATGCCCGCATCAGTTTCGACCTCGACGACGACGTCGCCGACCGGCCCCATCCACTTCCGTCGTGCCTGTGGGTTCTCGCCGTCGGTGTTGCGGTACTCGTCGTACTTCGACATGATCGTGACCAGCGGGAATTCGATGAACTCCCCCCAGGACTCGTTGCTGACTTTCGTCGCTGAAATGTCTGTGATCTCCATAGGTCAGGCGCGTACGTAGACGTGTTTCCGGCAGCAGTAAAACCTTTTCTGTAACCGTCTCACGCCGTCTCCAGCCCGTATCGGAGTCTCGCCAGTAGTCGACCGCGGTCACGCGTGGGCGAAGCGCTCAGTCCCCGAACTGGAACACCGGTTTACACGTTTCGGAGGCGAGGAACGCCTCGAACGCCGCCGCCGGGTCGTCCATACTGTAGGACGTGTCCAGTATTTTGTCGACGGCGATTTCGCCCCGCTCCAGCAGCCGAAGCGCCTGTTCGAAGTTCGTCCACGTCGAGCCATAGGAGGTGTTGACGTCGACCTCACCGCGGACCACCGAGGTGAGCGTGACTTCGCTCGTGTCGTTCGGAATGCCAACCATGACGACCTGTCCGCCCTTCCGGACGTGGTCGACTGCGGTACCGATACCGGAGTGGTGGCCGGTCGAGTCGAACACGACGTCGAACCCGATACCGTCCGTCCGGGCTTCGGCCTGGGCTTCGAGATCCTCGGACTGGGCGTTCACCGTTGCGATACCGAGGTCGTCGAGCAGCGGGAGCCGATAGGTCGCGTCCTGGTCGAGCCCGGAGACGACGACGTTCGCGCCGAGGGAATCGGCGACAGCGGCGACCAGAACCCCGATAGGACCGGGGCCCTCGACCAGGACGTTGTCGCCCGGTGTCGTCACCGACTGTTCGAGCACTGCCCGCGTCGCGATGCTTATCGGCTCCGTGACGGCCGCCTGGCGCAACGGAACGTCCTCGGGGACGGCGTGGAGGTGCTCCGGCGCGACTGTGACGTACTCCGCGTAGGCGCCGTCGCGGTGCATCCCCGTAATTGAGAAGTTCTGGCAGACGTTGGGCTGGCCGTTCTTGCACTGAAAGCAGTGCCCGCAGTCGTGTATCGGTTCTTCGATGACGTTGTCACCCGCCGTGAATCCTTCGACAGCGTCGCCGACGTCGACGACTTCGCCGGAGTACTCGTGGCCCATGATCCGCGGGATCGGGATCCACTCGTACCCGCCGTCGTACTTGTAGGCGTGTGCGTCGCTCCCACAGAGGCCTGCTGTGTGGACCTTGACGAGGACCTCGTCGGCGTCTATTGTCGGTTTCTCTCTGTCCTGTGTCTCGACTTCTCGTGGACCGGTTTGAACGATTGCTTTCATGCTTGTAGTGGTGTCGCTGGATCGGCTCGCTACGCTTCGACGCTATCGGTCGCGGTCCCGTCCTCCGCTCGCTCGGTGACGAGACGCCCTTTCAGTAGTGACTCCGTGGTCGGGTCGAACAGATAGACGTGTTCCGGGGCGATGGTCAGTTCCATCCGGTCTTCGGGTTCGAGGTCGTGGAAGCGGCCGACCTTCGCAGTTATGTCACCGAGCTCTGACGTTCCGTGGACGATGGCTTCGGTTCCGACCGGTTCGACCACCCGAACTTTGGTCTCGAAATCAGGGCCGTCTGTCGCCCGAGTCCGCACCTGATAGAGGTCCTGTGGACGGAAGCCGACGAGAACCTCGTCGGTGTCTATCTCCGTATCGACGAGTCGCTTCGGGATGTCGAAGGACGCGGCGTCCATCTCGATGCGGTACGAGTCCCCCCGTTCACTGAGTGCGCCCTCGAACAGGTTCATGTCGGGGCTCCCGACAAACTGCGCGACGAAGAGGTTCGCGGGCTCGTTGAACACCTGATCGGGCGACCCGAGCTGTTGAAGCTCCCCGTCGTTGAGGATCGCGATCTTGTCCGCGATGGTCATCGCCTCCTCCTGGTTGTGCGTGACGTAGGCCGACGTGATGCCGACCTCCGACTGGAGTTCGTCGATCTCCGTCCGCATCGTCTTTCGGAGTTTCGCGTCGAGGTTCGCCAGCGGCTCGTCGAAGAGGAACAGTCGCGGTTCCCGGATAATCGCCCGCCCGAGCGCGACACGCTGCTTCTGGCCGCCCGAGAGCTGTGCCGGTTTGTTGTTCAGCAGCTCTTCGATTTCGAGCATCTCCGCGACCTCGGTCACGCGGTTGTCGATCTCCGCGTCGGTCATGTCGTTGTTCTCCCGGCGGAGTCCGAACCCGAGGTTCTCACGGACCGTCATATGCGGGTACAGGGCGAAATCTTGGAACACCATCGCGACGTCGCGGTTGCGCGCTTTGACGTCGTTTACCACGGTCCCGTCGAACCGGACTTCCCCTTCCGTCGGGTCTTCGAGTCCGCCGATCATCCGAAGCGTCGTCGTCTTGCCGCACCCGCTGGGGCCGAGCAAGACGAGGAAGTCACCGTCGGGTACGTCGATGTCCAGGTCGTTGACCGCGACGACTCCGTCCTTCTCCGGGTCTCCGAACACTTTTTTGACACTATCAAGTTCGAGGTGTGTCATTGGGGGAAGGTACCAGCTAACTCATCATAAAGGTAGCGCCCTGTCAGGAAGCGAAGGGGGTTACCCCTTGATGGCGCCGCCGGTGAGTCCCTGCACGAAGTACCGCTGGATGTAGGCCAATCCGGCCAGCACCGGAATCGAGACGATAATCGACGCCGCGGCGACGACGTTCCACTGGGTGTTGAACCCCTGAACGAACGTGAGTAGCCCGGGGGGAACGGTGAACTTCGAGTTGTCGAGCAGCGTGAGCGCGAACACGAGTTCGTTCCACGCCAGCAGGAACGCGAAGATGAACGAGGCGATGAGCGAGTTCCGCGCCATCGGAACGAGCACGTACCAGAACGTCTCGAAGGGCGTACACTGGTCGATCTGTGAGGCCTCGATGATCGAGTCCGGGAAGTCGTCAAAAAAGCCCTTCATCAGCCAGACGACGAACGGCGCGGTCATCGCGCCGTAGATGAGGATGAGCGCGAGATGCGTGTTGAACAGTCCGAGCGTGGAGATGAGTTCCCACTCGGGAACCATAATGGCAGTTCCGGGGAACATCAGCGAGGCGAGCAGGAGCGACATCAGCAAGTTCTTGCCCCGGAACTCCCGCCGCGAGAGCACGTACGATGCCCCGGTGCCGAGAACGACAGCGATGAGCCCCGCACCGACGGCGACCTTCAGACTGTTGACGACGAGTCCGAGCAGATTGATGTCGATGGCTGAGGTGACGGTAACCCCGAGCAAGTCGTTCACCAGCCCTGCGTAGCCGCCGGCCTGAATCGACGACTCGATGACGAGCCGGAACCCCTCAAGTGACGGGTTCACCGGGAACACAGTCGGCGGAATCTGCTGAATCTCTGACGTTGTCTTGAACGCCGTGACGACCATCCAGTACAGCGGGAACAGGACGAACACGCCGATGACGAGCGTCAGCAGCCCGATAGCAGTCTTCCTGACGTAGCCGCCTGCTTTCGAATCGTAGAGCCAGGACTGGTTCTTTCGGTACTCCGCCGTCGGGTCTGGGTTGTCTGTCGCCATTACATTTCACCTCTGACTTTGTCGTAGAACTTGATGTAGTAGTAGGAGAACACGAGCAACACGACGAACAGCAATACTGACAGGGCCGACGCGAATCCGACTTCGAAGTCGATGAACGCGGCTCGGTATATCATCACCGGCAACGTGCTGCTGGAGACGCCCGGGCCGCCCTTGGTCATCACCCAGACCATCGAGAAGTTCCGGACGTTGTAGATAAGCATCAGGAGGAAGCCGATGGCGAGGTTGTACTTCATCATCGGGATGGTGATGTAGCGGAACTGCTCCCACGGCGTCGCCCCGTCCATTCGTGCGGCCTCGTAGAGGTGCTCGTCGATGCCCTGCAACGAGGTGAGCGTCAGCAGGGCGAACAGCGGTGCGAGCCGCCAGATCATCCCGATAATCGGCGGCCACAGCGAGTACTCGTTGGCTCCGAGCATGACGATGTACTCGTCGATGACGCCCAACTGGACGAGGAGTTCGTTGACGATCCCTTGGGAGCCGCCGAACATGAACTGCCAGATGGACGCACCGACGACCCGCGGGAGTACCCACGGGATCAGGACGATAGCGCTGGCGACGCTCGTGTAGGGCAGTTTCTCGTCGAGGAGCCACCCCATCAGGAAGCCGAGAACGATAGCGGCCAGGCTACCGACGGTCACCCAGACGAACGTGTTCCAGAGCACCTGGTGGATGTCCGGGTCCGTCCAGATCTCGACGTAGTTCGCGAGCCCGACGAACTCGGCTTCGCTGGGCGCGAGAAGACTCTTCGTGAAGAAGCTCGAATAGATGGCCTGTGCGATGGGATAGAGGATGAACAGCCCGACAAGCGCCATCACGGGCAAAATCGGGAGATACACCCGCACACTCTCGGGGATGTATCTGGTCGCGCTGCGGTACGACGACTGGGCTTGGTCTACGTAACTCATAGATATGGGGCGCTTCCTCCGAATATCGTATTCTCTAGCACTGCTATGGTCTCTCAGGCGATCTGTTCGTCGACGACTTCCTGCACCTGGGAATTGGCGTCACTACAGGCCTCCTCGGCGGTCGCGTTCCCGAGGACGACCGGCTGGATGACCTGCGTGTTGATGATGCTCTGTATCGAGGCGATGCCGGAGAACGAGGGGAACCGCGAGGTCCGCGTGAACAGGTCGTCGTTCTCGTACAGCGTGACGAGGTCGCCGAACTGGCTCATGAACAGGTCGCTTGGCTCCTCAAAGGCGCTTTCGAGCGTCGGCACACGGCCGCGGATGCCCACGTCGGATTCCGCGGCGTAGGTCCAGGGCGCGAGTTGCTCGGGCTGGTTCCACCAGCCGGTGTAGTCGAAGGCCGCCTGTCGTTCCGCGTCACTCTCGGTGCCGTTACCCAGCATGAACCCCTGTGCGTTCTGCAACAGGAGGTCCTGTGGCTGGAAATCGCCCGATGGGTTCTCCGGCAGCGGGGCGCGTGTGACGGTGTGGCCTTCACCGTCGAGCCACTCCTGTGGCGCACCGGTCGTCTGGTACACCGCGTTCGCGTGCGAGTACGTGATGAAGATGCCCGACTCGCCCTCCCGGAGGAGGCGACCGGCGTCGATGTGGTTGTTCTCCGCCATCGAGTCCGGGAACAGGCCTGCCTCCGCGATGTCCTGGTAGAGCTTCACCGCGTCAACGAACCCGGGCTGGTCGACCGTCGCCTCCATCGATTCGGGATCGAAGTAACGACCGCCGTTCGCGTACACGAACCCGATGAAGTAGCCGGTCGTCAGGCCGAAGTCGGTTCCGGGTGCGGTGATGGCCGCCGAGACGTCGTCGATCTCCTGCATCTCCTCGCCGAGCTGTATCAGTTCGGGCCAGTTCCGTGGCGGCTGGTCGAAGCTCGTCTGTTCGAGGTAGTCCGTTCGGATGTCGATAAACGGTCCGAGGTCGGCGTACCCGCCGGGAAGCCCCCACTGGCGCTCGCCCTCGGTGTCGCCCAGCCCCTCGTAGACCACCGTGTCGATGTTGGCCTGGATGAAGTGGCTGTTTATCTCTTCGAGTTGGTCCTGGAACCCCTCCTGATCGAGGGGCTGAATGGCCTGTGCGCCGACGTAGTCGGGGATCTGCTGGCACTGGCCGGCCATCACGTCCGGTAGATTGTTGTTAGCCGCGGCAGAGGCGATGATCTGGTATTTCTGGCCCCACTCCTGGTGCTGGTAGCTCACGTTGTGCTCGCCGTAGCTGTCGTAATGCCCGCTGATATACTCCCGTTCGGCCGGGATACCACCGAACAGCCAGAAGTCGAGGTCCTGTGTGCCGGAGCCGCCATCGCCGCCGTCACTGCTGCCGTCACCACCGTCACCGCCGTCGCCACCGCTACACCCTGCAAGCCCGGCGGCCAGTGCGGTTCCGAGGCCGGTCAGATACTGTCGCCTGTCCAGTCCGCTCGCTGAGTTACGGTCAACCATGATCCACTAGTACCGAAAGGGCAGTCCTATATAATAAATGTACCGGGATTGTGAACTATCTGTGAACCGATCCCCCCACAATAGTGGGCTGGGTTCGGGCGTCGCGACGGAGCCACCAGTATTCGACCTAGACACAGACCAAAACTAAATGGCAGTGTGGGTTTTCGATTCGAGTACAGATGGCAAGCAAACGCGCGTCGTTCGAGGGCGCTCTCGAGGCGTTAGGTGTGACAGTCTCCAGGGCTACCGAGTCCGAACTCGAAACCGCTGTAGCCGAAGCGATCACCGAGCCTGCGGTCGGGGTGGCACTCGACGAGCAGTTCGAGAGCGAGGCGTTTTCGCTCACAGAGACGCCAGTGACAGTTGACCCGACGCCGGTCGCGCTCCGCGAGGCTACCACCGGCGTCACCAGCGCCGCCCTCGGCGTGGGCGATTACGGCTCGCTCGTGCTGACGATGACCGAACAGGCCAGCGAACTCGTGAGTCTGTTCGTCGAGCACCACGTCGCCATCCTTCATGAGGCGAACATCCAGCCCGACATGGACGCGGCAGTGGCAGAACTGGACGAGCAGTTCAACGAAACTGGCGGGAGCGCGATCATCGCGACTGGACCGAGCGCGACGGCCGATATGGGCGCGCTCGTCAGAGGAGCCCACGGCCCGGAATCGGTCCACGTTATCGTCGTCGAGGAGGTGGCCTGACGATGGCGACCGCCGACGAACTACGCGAACTGATGCGGACCGAGGGAGCGGCAATCGCGGAGAACACGCAGGGGTTCAATGCGGGGCGCTACGACTCCGTTGCGGATCTGGAAGACTACGAAGAGCTCAAACAAGCCGCACGCAGTATCAAAGAGGACGCTATCGCCGACCTCCCGAACCTCCTCGACCAGCTAACCGAAACCGTCGAAGCGAACGGCGGGACAGTGTACATCGCTGACGACGCCGCCGACGCGAACGACTACATCCGCGACGTGGTCGACGAGCGAGCGGCCGACCGGGTCGTCAAGAGCAAGTCGATGACCAGCGAGGAGATCGAGGTCAACGAGGCGCTCGAAGCGGACGGCGTGGACGTGGTCGAGACGGATCTGGGTGAGTGGGTGTTGCAGGTCGCTGACGAAGCCCCCTCCCACATCGTCGCCCCGGCCATTCACAAGTCCCGCGAGAGCATCGCTGAGCTGTTCAACGAGCAGTTCGACCCCGACGAGTCGCTGGAAACCGCTGAGGAACTGACCCGCTTTGCCCGCGAGAAACTGGGCGAGCAGATCATCGACGCGGAAGTCGGCATCACCGGGGCGAACTTCGTCACGGCCGACACCGGGACGATGGCCCTGGTCACCAGCGAGGGCAACGCCCGCAAGACGGTGGCGGCGACGGACACGCACGTCGCCGTGGCCGGCGTCGAGAAGGTCATCCCGACGGTCGCGGACCTCCACCCCTTTATCGAACTCATCGGTCGGTCGGGGACGGGACAGGACATCACGTCGTACGTCTCGCTGCTGACGCCGCCGGTCGATACGCCGGTCGTCGATTTCACCGACGACGAAACGCCGCTATCGGCGTTCGATGCCGACCGCGATTTCCACCTCGTGCTCATCGACAACGGCCGGCTGGAGATGCGAGAGGACGAACACCTCCGGGAGACGCTGTACTGCATCCGGTGTTCCGCCTGCTCGAACTCCTGTGCGAACTTCCAGAGCGTCGGCGGCCACGCCTTCGGCGGGGAGACGTATTCGGGTGGCATCGCGACCGGCTGGGAGTCCGGGATTGAAGGGCTGGACGTGGCCGCGGAGTTCAACGACCTCTGTACCGGGTGTACCCGCTGCGTGAACGCCTGCCCGGTCGGCATCGACATCCCCTGGATAAACACCGTCGTCCGGGACCGCATCAACCGCGATAAGGACGCTCCCGGAGAGTGGCTCGTCGACGGGCTCACGCCCGACGAGGAGGACGAGGGTGCGCCCCTGCAGAAGCGTTTTTTCGGCAACTTCGAAACCGTCGCGAAACTCGGCAGCGCCACCGCACCGGTGTCGAACTGGCTAGCCGACACGACCGTCGCCCGGCAGGCGATGTCTCGCATCCTGGGTATCGACCCGCGACGGGACCTCCCGACGTTCGAGCGGGAGACGCTCGTCGACTGGGCCGCTGCTCGTGATTCACAGGTGGACGACCCCGAGCGCCGGGCGGTGCTTTACCCGGACCTGTACACGAATCACGTGCAGGTCGACCGCGGCAAAGCCGCCGTAAAGGTGCTCGAATCGCTGGGCGTCGACGTCGTGGTTCCGCCGGCCCCGTCCAGCGGCCGCGCGCCGCTGTCCCAGGGGATGGTAGCGACGGCGACTGACCACGCCGAACGGGTCTCGGAGGCGCTCGAATCCCACATCGACGACGGCCGAGACGTGGTCGTCATCGAGCCGAGCGACCACGCGATGTTCACGCGCGAGTACGAACGGCTCCTCGACGAGTCAGCGTTCACCGATATCGGACAGAACAGCTACGAAGTGTTCGAATACGTCTTCGGGCGACTCGACAACGGGGCGTCCGTCGACTCGTTGTCGACCGTCGAAGGCGGCGAGATCGCGTATCACAGCCACTGTCAGCAGCGGACGCTCGGGCTCGAAGCCCACACTGTCGCCGTCCTCGAAGACTGTGGCTACGACGTGGTCACGTCCGACGTGGAGTGCTGTGGCATGGCCGGGAGCTTCGGGTACAAGTCAGACTACTACGAGCTGAGCATGGACGTGGGCGACCGGCTCCGGACGCAACTGCGCGAGGACGGCGTCCAGGACCGGCCCGTGGTCGCCAGCGGGACCTCCTGTCTCGAACAGATCGACGCCCTGCTGGAACGACAGCCGCGCCATCCCATCGAGCTACTGGCGACGTAAGCCGTCGGTTTCACTCGATTCTCACGTGTTGACGAAACGCTCGGTCAGTTATCCACTGCCGATCCTGTTTTGAGATCGAATCCACTTCCCGGAGCCAGTTTCGCGCCTCGGCGTAGCTCGCCACATCACTGACGTTCGGGTAGTCCGAGCCCCAGATGACCCGCTCCCGTCCGAACGTGTCCAGGAACCAGCGGACGTGGTCGTGCATGTCCGCGTAGGGGAACGCCGAATCGGACATGTGAGGGATCTCCGACACCTTCACCGCGACCGTCTCGTGTTCGGCGAGGTCGGCAAACTGTGCGAACGTCCCGGTATCTGTCGGCGTCTCCGGGTCCGCATGCGCGAAATGATCGAACAGATACGTCAGTTCCGGGTACGCCTCCACCAGTTCGAGCGCCTGATCGAGTTGGCTGTGGTCACAGAGTATCTGGACTGTCGCGTCCAGTTCGAGGGCTGTCTCCCAGAATTCAGTCTCCTCGACGGCGTCACGGAGCCACGAGACAGTCGGATCGAACGTCTCCCACATCCGGTCGTACGGACAGGCAGCGCCGAGCCGGAACCCGAGAACGCCGTCGGTCTGCATGCACTCCCGCAGCTGTGTCGCCGCGTCGTCGGCGAATGGATCGAGCATCACGATACCGTGGAGGCGGTCGTGTTCGGCCGCAACCCGACGTGTGTACCAGTTGTCCGTCCAATCACAGATCGGGTACCCGACGACGACGGCGTCGTCAACGCCGTTCCGGTCCATATCCGCCAGGAGCCGGTCAGCCGTATATACAGTGTGTACGTCGAACGTATCGACGAGGTCCAGTATCGGCCCGTTTACCCACGGATGGTCAGGAGTCGCTGCCCCCCACGCGTGCGTATGGGTATCGAACATACTCGCTGTGTCGTCGGTGACGAACCTAAGTCTTACCCGCGGAAGAACTATCAACGGGGCTGTCCAACGCGGAGGTATGGCGCGAATAGCGTTTCACCTTCGGATCAAAGACGGCAAGCGCGAGGCATACCGCGAAAAACACGAAGACGTGCCTGATGCGCTCGAATCAGCGTATCTCGATTCAGGAGCCGGGATCGAAACGTACAGCGTCTTCGAGAAAGACGGCCACGTGTTCGGGTTCATGGAAGTCGAGGACCCGGAGAAAATCAAGGCGGTCATGGCCGACAGCGAGGCACAGGCAGAGTGGGCGCAGGTGATGGACCCGATTATCATAGACACAGACGACCAGTGGATGGACGAAGTGTATCGGATGGTGTGACTGTCAGGCGAGCCGTTGATCCTGCCTCATCAGTATCAGATAGAGTGGACACATCTACCGCTATCCGAATGTATCCTAATCGGTAAATTTGGAATGTGACTACACCACACGCCCGCTTCCGGCAATGTCGGAGGGTCAAGCGCAAAACGATTTACTGCTATTCAACACCGACCCCGATCTGGCCGCTATTAGCTGGTGAGAGTTAGATTTCAGCGTGCCTTATATTAATATATCAGATATTTCTGATACGGTTTCTCCAGTGATACGGATCCTCGGGATATCTTCCGGTAGTATCGGAAACAGAGCGTCCATTCGTCAGGAAACCGGCAATCAGGCCACTGAGAGCGACAGTAGTTAGTTGGTCATCTGTAACGCGACAGTCGACAATCCTCGGGTCCTGAATACAGCGATAGCCTGATTGACTAGCCTAACCCCGGTCACTGCGGTGACACACGGCGTCCCCGCTTCATTGCGTTGGGTCCAGTGTCCAATCGAAATATTCCGGTAATATCGGACTCTGTGGATCGGTCAGAGCCTTTGGCGACTGACAGGCCCAGCTATTCCACCATATATAACACCTGTACAACTGTGATTTGAGCGGGGTATCCGACTCCAACACATTGATCGACCATCTCCACATCAGCGATGTGCCCACAGATCTCCCCTGACTTGAAGCAGTCGTACATTGGTTTGACCGGGTCACGCCCTATTTCTAACGGCTGTACATTTGTTACCCGGTTTAGATCCGATCTCGTGTCCTGTCTCTGCTTCAGTATATTACGCCATGGTTGTATCTATACTGAATGCTATCCCATATCCTGGAACATATGCGGATATATCCCGGATAGCATAGCATAATGAGTGGAGATAAAGGGAGATAGGTCTATGCATTGAGTCAAGCTGAAGTATTGTGTGGTATTTCTGGAGTGAACTATAGTAGTACTGGATTTTGCTGAACGACCTGTTCACGTGTACGTGATATTCAGTTCGATGACGTTGGCAGCGCTTTTGAGTTTCGCTGGCAGTTCTTCCCTGAACCGCTCGTCTTGGAATCGGCTCGTCGGGCCGGAGACGCTTATCGCTCCCTCGACAGTGTCGTTGTTGTTGACAATCGGCACCGCCACACAGCGGAGTCCTTCCACACGGGCCTCGTCGTCGAAAGCGATCTCGTCTTCCCGAACCTGATCGAGATGCGCAAACAATTCCTCCCGGTCCGTGATCGTGTTCTCCGTCGTCGCGGGCATCCCGTGGGTGTCGAGGATCTCGTTCACGCGCTCGCGGGAGAGGTGGGCGAGAATGGCGTTCCCGAGTCCAGTATTGTGGAGATACACTCGCTGTCCGGTGTAGGAATCCGTTTTGACCGCATCCGCACCGTGTGTCCGGTAGAGGTACACCCCCTTCCCCTTCTGTTCGACCATGAGATTCGCCAGTTCCCCGGTTTCCTCTGCTAATGCCGCCACCTCGTCTTTCGCGATGTCGTATATCCGTTCATGATGTCGCGCGTGGCCGCCGAGATCGAGCAATCGAAGTCCGACTTTGTACCGCCCGCCTTCTTTCACGACGTACCCGTCCGCCTCAAGCGTCGTGAGATAGTTGTGGATACTGCTTTTCGAAAGATCGAACGCCTGCGTTAGCTCCGCCAACGTCGCTTCGTTGCGATCCTTTAGTTCCTCTAAGATGTCGAACGTCGTCTGCGCAGTCTTGACAGCATTGGAGTTCTGTTGGTCACCCATAGACGGTACCAAGATGGCAACATGTATAAATCTATTCCAGCTTACCCAAACCTAGATTCAGTAATACTGGACCGGGAGGCCCGGGAGCAACACAATAAAATGTCGATGGACCGGTTTCCGGGACTCCTCAAAGGATGCGCACGTTGACGAGTGCGCCTCGTCGGGGAAACGGGTAGTCTGAGGTACTCTCGTAGCGGCTGAAGAGCAAGGAAATCTACGTTAACAATAATTTTATATAGGGAGATTATGTTATGCCGAGTATGGTACGCAACAGCAGTGATACCACGAGCAGCCGAAAAGCCGCCAGTGCACTTTCCCGCCGGCAGTTCGTCGCATCGGTGGGGACGACTGGCGCTGCCCTCGGGCTGGCCGGCTGTTCGGGGACCGGAAACGGGAGTGGAGATGGCAGTAGCGGGGGCGGTGACACACCGACGGCAGCGGATATCGAGTACAACGGCGAGGACGTAACGGTCGAGTACAGCACAGCCCCCCTGTTCGGGAACATCTCGGATCAGCTCGAGCAGGCGGCTTACGACGCTGGATTGCCCGAGAGCATCGACATCGACTTCTCGACCACCGTCTGGGGTGCCGACGACCTGCAGGACCGCTACAACCAGATCCTCTCCGCCGGCCGGTCGACACCGGACTTCATGCTGACGAACTTCGCGTACACGCCGTTCTTTGCCCCCCGCGAGTGGCTGCTCGATCTCTCGGGGGTCCTTAGCGACGAGAAGATGAGCGAACTCGAAAGCGACTACTCTCAGGTGATGGTCGACTCGATGCGCTGGGACGGCGGCCTGTACGGCGTCCCCCAGTTCATCGACATCCCCACCATCCAGTACCGGAAGGACCTCGTGGAAGCGGCCGGTTACGACCCCGAGGGGGAAAACTGGGCGACGGAGCCGCTCACCTGGGACTACTTCGCGGAAGTCACGAAAGCGGCGAAAGAAGAGGCGGGCACCGACCACGGCTACACGACCGCGATGAACCAGCGGAATATCGGGAGCATCAGCGGCTACGAACACCTCGTCACGAACGGGGGCAACTACTTCGGCGACATGTCGAACCAGAACGGACCGATCGGCGACCGCTCCGTGACGATCGACGAGCAGCCGACCATCGATACGCTCCGCCAGCTCCGAACGTTCCTCTACGGGAGCGACGACGAACACGCCATCGAGGGGCTCGACGGCGGCATCACGCCGTCGGACGCCCTCGGCTGGGACACGTCCCCGTCGATGGAGTCGTTCAACGCGGGCGAAGCGGTCATGCACCGGAACTGGTCGTTCGCCATCGCCGACTACGGCAGCGAAGAGAACTTCGGCGAGGACCTGGGGGTCATGCCGTATCCCTACGGCATCTCCGAATCGGAGGCGGATTACGAGGGGGCTGGCGGGACGAACGCCAAACTCGGCGGCTGGCACCTCTCGATCAATCCAAACACCGAGAAGCTGGCTGCGACGGTCGAGGTCATCAAGGCGATGACCTCCGACGAGTTCTATCTTACCATCTTCGAGGCGACCGGCTCGACGCCCCCCAAACCCGGCCTGTTCACCTCAGACCGGGCGCAGGACGTCGAGGTCATGAACCGATATCTCGACACGCTGCAGTTCCAGTCCGAGAACCAGTTCGCACCGCCGATCAACGCCGTCTGGGACCCACAGAAGGAAGCCATCGGGCAGGAGTTCCACGCCTGTCTCAATCAGCAGAAGTCCCCCGAGGAAGCGGTCGCCGCCGCACAGGAACAGGTCGAACAGATCGAGGAACAGGAGTCGTAAGCGTGCCCCGACCGTCGATACCTCGCACAGTAATCTACAAGTCCCCGGGTTACGGGCTGTGCTAGTACACACACTATGAAACAAAAAGTCCAGCAGGCGGTGTCACCGATCTTCCTCAGGATCGAGCAGTTGGACGAGGCCAAATACGGGTTTTTACTCGTCTCACCGGTGTTCCTCGTCCTCTCGGTTCTGGCGTTCTACCCACTGGTCAGGACGTTGTACTTCTCGCTGCAGGACGACGACCTGACAGGAACCCACCCGATCGGTGAGTTCGTCGGTCTCGAAAACTACGTCCAGATACTCAGCGGCGACGCGAACGCGATCCTGTCCGCGCCGTTTTTCGACCTGCAAGCACCGTTTTCGAGCGCGCTCATCGTTACGCTCCTCATCACGGGCGTGAGCGTGGCTCTCGGGACAGCGATGGGACTTGGCATGGCGATCATCCTCAACAAGGAGTTCAAAGGGCGACGGTACGCACGGACCATCGTCATCCTCCCGTGGTCGATCCCGATCGTGATCCAGGGAATGATGTTCTTCCTGCTGTTCCAGCCGTCGCTGAGCCCGTTCGTCGAGCCGCTGGCGAACCTGGGCGTGTTCAGCGGTAATCCGCTGATAAACAGCCAGGACTCGACTATTATCGTCATCCTCATCGACATCTGGCGAAAGATCCCGTTCATCGCGCTCATCATCATGGCCGGGATCGCGAGCATCGACCGCAACCTCTACGACGTGGCCGAAGTCGCAGGCGCGACGAAGTGGCAGCAGTTCCGCATGATCACGCTGCCACAGATCAAGCCGGTGTTGTTCATCGGGATGATCTTCTACACGATCAGTTCGATGAAGATCTACGGCATCGTCGAGGCGTCAGCGGGCTGTAGTACGGTTCCGACGCTGACCTGTCTGGTCGTCCAGACGTTCCGGCAACAGCGCTGGGCGACCGCATCAGCGATCGCCTTCATCACCGCGCTCGTCATCGCAGTGATAATCATGGTGTACGTCGTCCGGTACAGGGAGTCGACAAATGAGTGAACAGGAATACAGCGGCCTGACTGGCCGTATCGTCAAGTACACGATCCACAACTCGGCCGACGTCTACCGGCTGGGCTTCTGGGTCGGCCTCGTATCGTTCATCATGATCACGCTGTTCCCGTTCTACTGGCTGCTGGTCCTGGCAGTGACGCCGGACAACCAGCTCTACCAGATGGGGATCGTCCCTGATAACTTCAACATCGGCGTGTTCGCGACGGTGGTCCAGGAGTACCCGCTGCATCACTACATTTTCAACAGCATCCTCATCGCGACGGTGACCGTCATCGTCTGTATCACGCTGGGGAGCCTCGCTGGCTATGCGTTCGGGCGGGTCGATTTCCCCGGGAAGGGGCCGCTTCTGGTCTTGCTACTGGTCATCTCGTATTTCCCGGGCATCGCGTTCCTGATCCCGCTGTTCGAACTGCTCACCGGGTCCCTGAGCATTCTCGGCACGCCGACGCCGGACCTCTACAACACGCCCTGGGGGATGGTGTTCCCGTTCACCATGCTCAGCCTGCCGATCACGATATTCATCCTGACCACGTTCTACAGCCAGATTCCCGACGGGCTGGAGGACGCCGCCAGGGTCGAGGGGACGACCAGACTCGGCGCGCTGTTCCGGGTCATCATGCCGTTGTCGGCACCCGGCGTCGTGACCGCCGCGATTATCGTGTTTATCGGCGTCTACCGGGAGTTCTTCTTCTCGTTCATCATGACTGACGGCTCGCCGGAAAATTGGGCTGTGTTGGTGTACGGGATACTGAACTTCCAGCAGCAACACACACAGATGTACAACATGATGGCAGCCGCAAGTCTCATCGGGATTATTCCCATCGCGGTGCTCGTCATCATCGCACAAGAACACATTGTCCGCGGGCTGACTGCGGGCGGCCTGAAGGAGTAATACAATGGGAGAAGTCAACCTCACCGACGTTCGCAAAGAGTACGAAGACGTTGTCGCTGTCGAAGGCATGAACCTGACCATCGAGGACGCCGAGTTCGTCACGCTGGTCGGACCATCCGGCTGTGGCAAATCGACCACCCTGGAGACGATCTCCGGCCTGACGACACCGACGAGTGGCACGATAGAAATCGCCGGCCGGAACGTGACGAACAAGCCGCCGAAGGACCGCAACATCGCGATGGTGTTCCAGAACATCGCGCTGTTCCCACACATGACGGTGTACGAAAACATCAGTTTCGGCCTGCGGCTCCGGGACTTCGACCAGGAGGAGATCGACCGCCGGGTCGAGGACGCCGTCGAGATCGTCCAACTGGAAGGGATGCTCGACCGCAGCCCCGACGAACTCTCCGGCGGCCAGCAACAACGCGTCGGCATTGCCCGCGCAATCGTCCGGCAGCCGGACGTGTTCCTGATGGACGAGCCGCTGGCGAACCTCGACGCCAAGCTTAGAGTGGCGATGCGCACGGAGATTCAGCGCCTCCAGAAGGAACTGGGCATTACGTCGGTGTACGTCACCCACGACCAGGAGGAGGCCATGACGATGTCAGATCGCATCGCGATTATTAACGACGGGGAACTCCAGCAGTGCTCCCCGCCGCTTGAGTGTTACAACCGGCCAGTGAATACGTTCGTCGCACAGTTCATCGGAAGCCCGTCGATGAATCTGTTCAACGGGCAGGTCGACGGCAATGACCTCGATGTCAACGATTTCAGCGTCGAGTTCGATGCGACAAACACACCGCTCCAGCAGAGTGACCCGGTCACGGTTGGCATCCGGCCGGAGGACATCTACCTGGCGGCCGATGCCGAAGACATCGCCCATCCGAGTCGCCCGGTTACGGTGTCCGTGGACGTGCTGGAACCGGTCGGTGACCAGACCTACGCCTACCTGCTGTCCGAGGCTGACGGCGAGACCACGGAACTGCTCATGAGCGTCGACCCCGACAAAGACATCAGCGAGGGGGACTCGATCGAGGTCGTGTTCTCCCGTGACGACGTCCACGTCTTCGACGGGAGAACCGGTGAGGCGATCACGCATAGTCTCGTCGACACCGCCGCCGTCGTCGACGAAGTGGCTGTCGAGGGGGAGGCCTGAGATGCCGACAACCGCCGGTATTGCCTACGTCGTCGCGATGACACTCCTGTTCGCGCTCTGGATATACGGCGCTGTGTCGTTGTACTTCGATGTCCGACACCGCTTCCTGCCTAGGGTTGTCAGCTGGCTCCGGGAGCGGCGATCCGAGCGACGCCAACTGGTGTAGCCTTCGGGAGCGTCGGTCAGTCCACCCATCGTCACTGTTTTCGGCCCGTTTTTTCAGGACAGTAACCGGTTTTTATTGCCTGACTGCAGTGGCATGCCTCGGCAACGTATCAGTAGAAATCACAAGAAATATGTACGTTGCTGATGTCCGCTCATACATGAGCGAGTTATCAGCCCTCGGTCTCGGGACCTGGCAGAACACCGACCCGGATATCTGCGCAGAGAGTGTCCGAACGGCCCTGGAGATGGGGTACAAGCACATCGACACCGCACAGTACTACGGTAATGAGGAAGCCGTCGGTGAGGGAATCGCGGGCGCCGACGTCCCGCGTGAAGACGTGTTCGTCGCGTCGAAAGTCCACGCTGAGAAGTTCGGACTGGCTCACGACGAGGTCATCGAAGGACTGGAGGTTACCCTCGACCGGCTGGGCCTCGACTCGCTCGATCTGTTGTACGTCCACTGGCCGGTCGGTAACTACGACGCGGCCGAGACGATGCCGGCGTTCGACGAACTCGTCGACCGCGGGCTGATTAATCACGTCGGCGTCTGTAACTTCAGTACGGAACTGCTCGACGAGGCGATGGACCACCTCGAATCGCCGCTGTTCGCCCACCAGGCGGAAACGCACCCCCTGTTACAGCAGGACGAACTCGTGGCACACGCACAGGAGCACGACTACTACCACGTCGCGTACTCGCCGCTGGCCCGCGGGAACGTCTTCGATATTCCGGAAGTCGAGGCCATCGCTGAGAAACACGACGCTAGCGCGCCACAGGTCAGTCTCGCCTGGCTGCTCACCCGTGAGAACGTCCGCGCCGTACCCAAGGCGACGAGCGAGGCCCACATCAGGGACAACTTCGGCGCGCTGGATCTCGAACTCGACGCGGAAGACATCGAGCGAATCGAGAGCATCGAGCGGACCGAGCGGTACGTCGAACGCGACGGCGCGCCGTGGCTCGAAAAGTGAGGCGGATCGCTGTGTCGTAGTCAGTGAACAGGAACCCGGCGAATCGTTTTCGAATGCGACGGGATAGCAGAAAGTAGCTGTATCATCGCTTCAGGGAGAATCGAGGTCAGCGACGCGGAGATACGTGAAAACGGGTGCTCACCAGGACGTGATTGAGATGTCCCGGAGCGGCTGCGCCAGCGGGATGTCCACCGTCGATCCGGTGTAGTGTGAGAGGTAGAACCCGACGATGATTTCGAGGGACCTGACGGCCTCGGTGCCGGGCGAGTAGTTCTCAGACTCGCCGTTGAGCAGGTCTTGGACGTGTGACGCCGCGGTCGCAAACGACCGCTGGTAGTCGTCTTCCCACGTCCATGCCCCCTCGATGCCGGGCAAGGGCTCCTCGACGTGCTCGCCGTCTTCGAGAGACCAGTAGCGCCACTCGCCGTCGTCGTTGTTCATGTACAGTTTGCCCTCGGTTCCGATGAAGTTCAGCGTCATCGAGGACATGTCTCGCGGGATGGTGCAGTCGACGGTCACGAAGGAGTTGTCGTCCATCACCACGTGCCCGCCACCGCCGGCATCGACGACCTCCTGGGCCGCGTCCAGCGAATCGACGGCCTCGTTCTCGCCCGTGATGTAGCCGCTGACCTCCGAGGCTCTGGTATCGAGGAGGTAGACGAGCGTGTCCAGTACGTGCGTGGAGTTTCGCATCAACTCCATCCGGTACTGCGTGCTCACCGACTTGACATCGCCGAGGAGATTCTGTTCGTTGATGAGGTCGTGGAGGCGCTGGAGTTTGTCCGTGAACCGGAACGAGTGGTTGACGACGAGTTCGGTGTCCGTCTCGTCGCAGACAGTGATCATCTCCTCGGCGGCGTTGACCTGCGAGGCGATGGGTTTCTCACACCAGATGACGTCCGGGTCGGCCGCCGACTGTGCGGCGGCGACCGTGTGTTCGTGGTGGAGGAACGACGGCGTACAGACCGAGACCACGTCGAGGGCTTCCGCCGCGAGCATCGCTTCGTGACCCACGTACTGGCGGTCCGCGGGGATGTCCCACGCGTCGCCGAACGTCGCCAGGTTCTCCTCGTCGACGTCGGCGACGGCGACGAGTTCGATATTCGCGGTGCTCGCGTAGCCGCCGGCGTGGCTCGCCTCGATCTTTTCCGTGCCGATTTCCTCTTCGTCGTGCATGCCGAGGATGCCCATTCCCGCGATACCGCCCGTTCCGATTATGCCTGCTCGATATGTCATGTGTGGTAGTGCCGTTGCTGGGCACAGACGTGGCTCGCACGCCGTCTGCGGCGCTGACGAGACAGTCCGCTACCAGCGACTGGGTCTCTCCGTAGCTAGCACATCAGTAGCGGACCTTATAAATCTTTGAGTGTACCAGCCGGGTTCGACAACAGCGAGGTACCGCGGCACAGATCAACGGAAACGACTATTCGCGGAGCGACGGGGCGATAAGCTGTCCGTTGTCGAACTCAATCGGCGACGGTTCGTCGACGACGCGGAGGTCGTCACGGTCGCGTGCGGCCTCGACCAGCGCCGGTGACGCGTAGAGCTGATGGAGATGCATCGTATCGGCCGCACGGAGCACGCGAACGGTATCAGTGTCAACAACCCCAATCGTCGACAGCGCGGCGACGAGGCCGGCGCGGTCGGTCTCGACCACCGGCGGTAATTTCACCCCGCGAATCGTACTCGCAGTGAGCGCGTTGATCAGCGACGTCTGCGCGTCTAGTTCCGCGACGATGTCCTCGTGGATGACGTCCGCCGACCCGACGCCCATCGCGTTCCCGTGGGTCTTCTCCGTCAGTCCGCGTGTGTAGATGCGTTTGATATCCGGCGTCTCCGGAGCCGGCTCGTTTATCGAGAACGGTCGGCGGCCGATGACATTGGTGTCGAGCCCCTGACCGCTGATCTCCTTGCCTTGACGGTCGAACACGACGAGGTCGAGTTCCTCGAACGGGAGCTTCGGCATCAGTTCGTAGGCGGTCTCTAACAGTTCCTCCTCGCGGTCGAGGAAGCCACTCGGCGGTACGCCCTCTATCAGCGTGGTGTCGTCGTGTTGGTCCTCGACGATTGCGACGCCGCCGACGATGGGCAACTCTTCGAGAAGTTGGCCGGTAATCTCGGGGATCATCCGGCGGAACGACCAGTCGACGGCCCACTTGTGAGCGATCTGTGCGCCGCGTTGCTTGCCCATGCCGATGACGAGCATCTTCGAGAGGCCGCTCTCGACGGGGCCGTCGAAGTCCGTGTGTGGTTTGACGCGGTTGATCGGGATGATAGCGTCGGCCGCCACAGCGTTGTCGTCGGCGACGACGGGCACGTCCCGGTCCGGCGTTCGCCCGACCTCGACGACATCCATCGTCGACCGGATCTCACACCCGATAGCCGACTCGGTCACGCCGAGTTCGTTCAGCATCGTCCGCTGGCCCTCGCCGGTAGCGCCACCGTGGCTTCCCATCGCTGGGAAGACGAACGGCTCGTAGCCAGCATCGGTAAGTGCTTCCACGACGCCGGCGACGATAGTGGGGAGGTTCGCGATACCACGGCTTCCGACCCCGAGCGCGACCTCTCCGCCGTCGGGCACATCGGCAAACGACAGTGACTCGACCGCCCTAGCCGCGTGTGACGCGACGTCCTCCGGCGCTATCGGATCTGTCTCCCAGACCTGTTCGATGACGCCGAGTTCGGGGAGCGGAGGGTCGCCACAGGCGTCGATGATGGTCTCTTCCGGCACGGAGAGTGCGTCCGCCGCGATCTGTTGATCGCTTGCGTCCATACCGGCATATCACCCCGTCCGTTTATAAACGTGACCCCCGGCGCACCTGCGCCGTGCCCGCCGCTTCCATCGAGACTTGCTCGTCCGGTAGCCCCGCCTAAAATTAGTTGTCGTGTACGGGGGGACAGTCGTCACTCGTGCTGGTCTCGGATAACAATCACAGCCACGTCGTTGACGTTCGTCCCGGTCGGTCCAGTTTCGACCGTCGCTCCGACATCCGAGAGGTACGAGCCGGCGTCGTTTGCGAGCAGCGCGTCGCGGGCCCGTTCGCGGTCGTCGACGACGGTCCCATCGGCGATTGCACCGGCGACATCGGAGCTCCCGTCTTCGCCGTCAGTGTCGACGGCCGCGATGACCGCGTCGCCGTCGTGGTCCAGTGCGCCGGAGAGGACGAACTCCTGATTGGGGCCGCCCTGTCCTCCATCCCCAGTTACGGTGACGGTCGTCTCGCCACCGGCAAGGAGGACAGCGGGCGGCTCGACCGGTGTTCCCGTCGCCGTAGCCTCTTCGGCGATAGCGACGAGCGGTTTCGCCACCTCACGGGCTTCGCCGCGCAGGCGAGATGTGAGCACGAGCGGTTCGTACCCGGCCTCCCGTGCGACAGTAGCGGCGGCGTCAAGTGCGGTTCCGTTGTCCCCGATGAGATGGTTCGTGACCCGGTCAAAGACTGAATCTTCGGGAAACGGCGTCTCCGATAGTCTGCCGTCTCGCCCGGCTTCGAGGTGGTCTCGAACGGCTGTCGGTGGCGTGAGGTCGTGTCGTTCGAACACGCCGAGGGCGTCCTCGTACGTGGTATCGTCAGGAACTGAGGGACCGCTACCGATGGTGGAGAGGTCGTTGCCGACCACGTCGCTGATCAGTAACCCGGCGACGGTAGCGGGAGCCCCGCGCCGTGCTATCTGCCCGCCTTTCAGGTCCGAGAGGTGCTTCCGGACCGCGTTGATCTCCGCGATCTGAACGCCGCCGCTGAGTAGCCTGTCGGTCGTCGTCTGGAGGTCATCCAGCGTTAGGTCCCCGGCCGGAGCCGACAAGAGCGCGCTGGCTCCGCCGGTCAGGACGAACAGAACGAGCGTGTCCTCGTCGGCTTCGTCGACTGTTCCGAGAATATCGGCTGTCGCTTCGACGTTCCGAGCCGACGGTAACGGGTGATCCCCGACGGTTGTTCGGACGGTTTCGGTGTCGGTAGCCTGCTTGACAACGATGTGACCGCCGCTGAGCCGGTCTCCGAGGATTGATTCGAGGGCGCGCGTCACGCCGCCCGCGGCTTTCCCGCCGCCGACGATGATAACGTCGGTGTAGTCGGCGAGGTCGTACGTCGTCTCGCCGATTGTCAGCGTCTCGCCGTCGCGGCTGACAGCCGACCTGGTGGCAACATCTGGCCCGGCCGCATCGATGGCGGCCTCGATACAATCGAGCGCCACTTCGTGTCCGGAGCTGGCAGCGAGTGCGGCTCGGTTACGGATCATACTACCGCTTCCACCCGGGTGGGTAAAAATCTGCCTGAGCGCTAGGCGTCAGCGGGCGCTGTCTGCCGCCATCAGATACCAGCCCTGGCCGTATGGCGTCACTGTCAGCGGCGCTTCGGGGCCGCCCGGGGGACCGGCGACGCGACCGACCGCTCCTTCGTCATCGACGACACGCGTCACCGCATCGAGCGCATCATCCGCCACATCGCGGTACTGAGACTCGTCGAGGAGCCCGAGATCGATCCCGCGATTGAAGGCGTAGGCGAACATCAGCGTTCCGGAGGATTCAAGCGGCGTATCCGTATCGTCGACGAGATTGTGCCAGAAGCCGCTTCCGTCCTGTAAGGGGAGCAAGCTCTCGCAGTGGTCTTTGAACTGGTCGATCAGTTCCTCACGTTGGTCGTGGTCTGCCGGCAGGCGGTCGAGGATCTCGACGGCCGCAGCGGCGGCCCAGCCGTTGCCCCGCGCCCAGAACGTCCCCTGGGGGTAGTGGTCCGGCGTCTCGACCCAGATGTGACGAAACAGTCCAGTTCGGGGGTCCCGAAGATGCTCAGCGTGGACCAGGTACTGCCTGACGGCTTGGTCGTGAGCCGCTGGTTCGTCAGCGGCCTCGGCGTAGCGGCTGAAGAACGGGCACATCATATACACCGAGTCGATCCACAGGGACTTGATCCCAGCTACCTCCGGGTCGTGATGGGGGATGCCACCGCTGTCCGTCCGGTCGACTGATTCGAGCCACTCGTACTCTCCGCTCGCTGCGTCCAGGTATCGCTCGTCACCCGTCCGCTCGTAGAAGTCGAGCACGCCGTGGCCGATAGCGGTTGTGTTGTTGGTGTTCATGCATTTCTTCACTGTGAGTTCCCAGCTCGCTTCGTACTCTCGACCGTGACTGAAAACCTCGATAGGATAGCTCGGGCCGTATCCCAACTGGCCATCGTCGTCCTGCGTTGCGACGGCTCTGTCGACGAGATCCCTGGCGGTCTCGACGGACTGTTCGCTCCCCTCTGCCAGGAGGCCGTTGATGGCGACACCGGTGATCCAGGACTTGCCATCGAGTTCGAGTGTTCTGAGATGCGAGGCTGCACGTGTCAGTGGCTGTGTGGCGTTGTCTGACGACATCTGATCGGTATATCAAAGTGCCGGCCGTACTATTAAAAAAGTATGTGTCCAGTCGAAGTGCCGGACAGCACCGTCCGAAACAGGCTGGACTTCAAATGTGGGATCGATTGTGGGGCCGTCCGTTCATACTCCGGGTGGCGGACTGGGATACACCCGGTATGCAATTAAAGTAGGCATATAGTCACGGATTCTGTGAATCTCTGAATGGCCACGTTCTACTGCACATATATATCACAGATATACAATCATACACTCGAAATACGGCTATATATTGTCGGCTTATAGCGTCCATCCGTCAATTCCTACAGGAGTGGCTGTTTGTTGTCGCGGTCAACACCATGCACGCGCTGGTCCGCTCGTACTGCATTCGTTCAGACGCCTTCAGTAGTACACCACGTTTCAGTGTGTACCGTGAGAGTGAGTTCAATGGTTCTGAGTAGGATAAGTGTTAGAAGGCGTCTTACAACGGTATATTTTCAATAGCACGAGATCAGAAAGGGGCCCACTCAAATTGATGAAGTAAATACGTCCTACTTGCCTACCAACAGGACGAAATAAATAGCTTGTCTGTTGCTATTTACGCATATTTTGATGGTATAATTTTGTCAGCTATAGGAGAGGCTCACACTTATTCGGCAGTAAGCGTTGCTATGAGGCCTTCGCGAAGGGATACTGTTGGTTTATACCCGAGCAGTTCGCGTGCGTTTCTGAGATCTGCCTCGCTCTGTTCGATATCGTTCTTGCGCTTGGGAACGTGGTTTATTGCTATATCCGCACCAACGACGTCTCGGACGGTTTTGGCGAGTTCGTTGATCGTGATGCTCTGTCCGGTTCCGACGTTGAACGGACGGCCGACAGTATCAGTCGTAGCTGCGTGGAGGTTCGCACGCACGACATCGTCGACATGGACGAAATCCCGTGTCTGGGTCCCGTCGCCCTCAACTGTTAGTGGGTCGCCAGCCTGAGCTTGCCGGATAAATGTGCCAATTACGCCGGCGTATTCTCCATCTAGCCCACGCGGTCCATAGACATTGAAATATCGCAACGGGACGGTGGGCAAGCCGTACCGCTCGGAATAAAATCGTGCATACTGCTCACCGAGGTGTTTCTCAATCCCGTATGGAGTGGTTGGATCGGTCGGTGCGTCTTCTCTGATTGGGACCGCATCGGGATTGCCGTACACAGCAGCACTTGACGCGAACACTACCCGAGCATCCTGCCGGCGAGCACAGTCAAAAACGGTGACTGTCGCCGATCCATTTAATTCGTGACAGTCGACTGGTTGCTCGATTGACTCTGGGACACTAACCATCGCAGCCTCATGAAAAACTATGTCAACGTCTTCCATGGCAGCGTTGACTGTCGCCGCATCTCGAACGTCTCCCTCTATGATAGTCACGTCCTCCGGGAGGTTTGCTCGCTGCCCGGTCGAAAAGTCGTCAAGCACTCGCACGTGGTTGTCCGCCGCCAGTGCTGACGTTAGATGACTTCCAATGAACCCCCCGCCACCAGTGACCAGAACCTGGCATCCGCTGACATTATCCATAGACATGTCATTCGTATATAGAGTGTCACGTTTTAAGTTATTCGTACACATACCTATCGTCTTCCGAGAGCGTCATCTTCGTATCACAGGCCGTGTATCGAATTAAATCCTGCTGAACAGATACGGGACGTGCCACACTCGTCCAGTCTGTCTTAGACTTTGTTACCTGCTCACTGCAAATAGCACAGGATAGCGTAAGCCCCGGAAAGCTGAGAATAACAATACAGTGACTCGTACACGGCGGAACACAACGGAGTCGACTACCCGGCACAATGATACAAATACGCGTACCGGAGCGTGTGGACGACCATACCGAGTGGCCGCCATCGAGAGCGGTTCCGGAGTGGGACTGAGATGTCGGATAAAATCCAGCAGTCGCCCGCAAATGATGGTATCCGTGAACTTTCGAAGAACCTGCCTGCAGTGGGATTGGTCGCGACCGAATCAAACGCCGAGTGGATCGCGGCTGAGATTCTTCGCATACACTCGCGGGCACACCAGGCAATCGTTACAGCAGCTGCCGACGCTGACCTCCAAGCACTCACCTTTGCCCGCTGGCTCGATGCAGAGGTGATTGTCCCATCCGGGAATCTGGCTGAGATGGATACCCCCCGCGAACGGTTACGACTGTACGCTAGGCAAGCAGGATATCCGGGGCTCGTGTACCACGGCAAAGAGAAGGGGTCAGTCAATATCCAAGCAAGCCGGAAAGCCCTGCGGACTACCGAGGACTTCAGCATCGATGCCCGTCTCGAACCGGTCACCGACCCTGATCCAACGGTTATGGTCGGAATCCCGGCGTACAACGAAGCGGCAACGATTGGGACAGTAGTGAACGCAGCCAAGGAATACGCCGACACCGTTCTGGTAGTCGACGACGGGAGCACTGACGACACTGTCGAAGTCGCAAAAGCGGCCGGCGCGACGGTGTACGAGCACGACCGCAACGTCGGATACGGCGGTGCGCTCAACAGTATTTTTCAGCAGGCTAACCGGGGTGACGCCGACTACTTGGTCGTTCTTGACGCCGACGGGCAGCACGACCCAAGTGATATCCCGGAATTGATCGAACAGCAGCGAGAGTCAGGGGCGGAGATCGTCATCGGTAATCGGTTCGATGAGGCTGCCGAAACCGAGATACCGTTATACAGACACTTTGGTCTGTTCGCGGTCAATCTCATGACTAACCTCAGCCTCGGAACCCTCACGCCGTCCAAACAGATCAGCGACACACAGAGCGGGTTCCGGGCGTATAGTCCAGCGGCGATAAGTTCGCTTGCAGCCGATAACTCGATCGGTGATCGGATGGATGCAAGCACAAATATTCTGTACCACGCACACTCCAACGGCTACCAGATCACAGAGGTTCCGACGACGATAGATTACGACGTGGAAGCTTCGAACAGTATCGGCCCACTTGAGCACGGACTCACCCTCGTTAGAAACATCATTCGGAGGGTTGAGCGAGAACACCCTATCGTGTTGCTCGGTATTCCCGGTGTCTCCTGCATTCTCATCGGGATTGTGTTTACGTACCTCACGATGTTCAACTATCTCCAGACCGGGAGTTTCCCGCTTGGGCACGCTTTGGCCAGCACTTCCTTCGCGATCATTGGCATCCTCGCTTCACTGACTGGAATTGTTCTTCACTCCTTGGGGCTATACCGCCAGTAGGTGACTTTTCGAGTAGTTATCAGCTGCATTAGGTTGTGTATCGCTCCCTATCAGGTCCGGGTTTACCAGGGCGTATAGTCGCTAACTGCCCACAACTTCTGCATAACAAAGGGAAACGTATATGATTCGTAAACCAATGGGGCACGAACCCATACCCGAATTTCGGGAGCAGAGACAGCGCTGTCAATCAAGCAGGAAACCATGGGGGGGATCAGAAACATGAGTATCTGTGTACACGGACTCGGATATATCGGGCTTGCGACAGCATCTCTCTTCGCCAACGCTGGCACCGATGTCATCGGATTCGATGTCAACGAAAAGGTGATCAATCGTCTCAACGAAGGTGAGCCGAAAGTCAGCGAGCCGGAGTTTGAGACGTACATCCAGGATGCGCTGGAGCGCAATTTAACACTGAGCCGTCGCCCGCGACCTGCTGATGTGCATATAATCTGTGTGCCGACACCGTACGACGAAATGAATGACGAGGCAGACCTGACCTATGTAAAAGACGCCGGACGAAACGTGGCTAACGTTCTCAGGGATGACGACACCGTAGTTCTGGAATCGACGGTGCCGCCTGGAACCACAACCGGGATCCTGGCTCCGATCATCTCCCGAGGTGATCTCGACATCGGTGAGGATGTACGTTTGGGGTACACGCCTGAAACAGTGATGCCAGGGAATACACTCACCGAACTCCGGACCAACGATCGAATCATCGGGGGCGTGGACGAAACCTCTGTAGGAGCTATCAAGTCGCTCTACGAGCCACTTACCACCGGGGAGATTCACGTTGCCCCTGACCCGACGACAGCCGAGTTTGTGAAACTGGCGCAAAACGCCGAGCGAAACGTCAGTATCGCCTATGCTAACACGCTCGCGTTACTCGCAGATAATTACGGTATTGACGTACGTTCCGCGATCAGTCTCGCAAACAACCATCCACGGGTCGATATTCTGAGCCCGGGTCCCGGCGTTGGAGGGCACTGTCTACCTGTCGACCCACATTTCTTGAGTGACGACACAGCCGCGACGGAGCTAATCGACATAGCGAATCGAGTCAATGACCGAATGCCAGAGCACGTCATCAGCATACTCGAGGACGCCGTCGACTCGCTCCGAGACACGTCTGTGGCTGTCCTCGGAATCACGTACAAAGGTAACGTCAGCGACACTCGAAATAGCCCTGGGTTGGAGATAGCGAAACTACTCGGTAATGTCTCCACGAAGACACGGCCGGCCATGGATGGTGGCTGGGATGAGGGGTCAGTCACCATCCACGACCCTCGGGCGACGGATCAGAGGCTACAGCTCGTTTCGTTTGAAACTGCGGTTAACGACGCTGATGCGGTGGTATTCGGCGCGGCACACGACGAGTTCGCAGATCTCAACCCTGCAGATATCAGGTCGAAGATGGCGGGCCGAACTGTGGTTGATCCTGTCGATGTAATCGATGTAGAGCAGTGGACTGAACACGGGTTCGATGTTCGGACGATTTAGGCCCGTTCTCCGGTGGCGACGAACTCTCTTGCGATTGGTTGTGCCATCATCGGCGTAGGAAGCCTATAACAAATCCTGTTTGCTACTCACGCAACCGGTATGAGATTGCCCGGATGCCCCTACTATCGGACGTTCGGCCTGCCAAACCAGGTACAACAATGACTGACAGTACTGTTGGATTCGTCCTTGGAACGCGTCCAGAGATCATCAAGTTAGCACCGGTAATCCAGGAATGCCACTGGCGTGGTATCGACACACATATCATCCACACTGGGCAGCACTACTCAGATTCGCTAGATACCGTCTTCTTCCGACAACTCGGTCTATCACCACCGGATACGAACCTCGAAATCGGCTCTGACGACCATGGGGCTCAGACCGGTGCGATGCTCGCTGGCATCGAGGAGGAATTTCAGGAGACCGAACCCACGGTCGTGTGTGTTCAAGGGGATACGAACTCGACGCTCGCAGGTGCTCTCGCGGGCAGTAAAATGGATGTCGACGTGGCCCACGTCGAGGCAGGACTTCGGAGCTTCGATGATGATATGCCCGAAGAGACAAACAGGGTCATCATCGATCACATCTCAGATTACCTCTTTCCACCCACCGCGGAGACGGCGACGCTGCTCCGGGAAGAAGGGATCCCTGAGGATCGCATCACAGTTACGGGAAACACGATTGTCGATGCAGTCGAAACGTACGATAAAGAGGCCGCAAACGAAAGCCGGATTCTGAGTGAACTCGGTATTGCTGCGGGGAAGTTCGACCTTCTGACTGCTCACCGGGCGGAGACAGTTGACGACCGGGACGCATTCGAGCGGATTCTTAGCGGTGTTGCGCGGGCAAGCGCCCGAGCCGAGCGGGAGGTAATTTACCCGATCCATCCCCGAGCGAAGGACCGACTCGAAGCGTTCGGCATCACGGTCCCTGATCGAGTCCGCCTCGTCGAGCCGCTGGGATTCTTTGATTTCCTTCGACTGGAGAGCACTGCAGACGTAGTGTTCACCGATTCGGGCGGGGTTCAGGAAGAAACGAGCATCCTCGGGACGCCATGTGTGACGCTCAGATATGGGACTGAACGCCCCGAGACAGCCTTTGTGGGTGCCAACTGCGTAGCCGGCCGAGAACCGAGTAGCATCGTTGCTGCGGCGACGCAGATGCGGGGAAAGACTGGCGATTGGACGACGCCTTTCGGGGACGGGACAGCCGCCCGTGAGATCGTCGATGCGGTTCCGGAACTCCCTGTCAGGGAACCAGTCACAGCGACCGAGTGACCGGTGTCGATAAGCACTGCCGGCTCGGTCTCGAATAAAAATTTGCGAGAGTAAATCTACCAGTTTCGATTAGATGTTCGCCTACTCACCAGGAAATAGCGTTTCAGTCTCTTTGAAACCAGCGGAAGGCGAATTGAGAATGGGCATTTCTCAGTGACAATTCGCTGAGGGCTGCGACTTTCTCCCGACGTCTTTTTCCGGTCAAATGATTATTTGCGCTCGATGCGGCTCGGTTACATGCACCAGTAGTAACTATCTAATTTTATTACTACGCACACATCTGCCGGTAATGGCACCTGACGCAGATGCGAACATCGGGGTTGAGACACTCCCGATTGATCTTCTGCTGGTCGGATCTCTCGGCCTCTGGCATCTCGCCGCTGCCCAGGGTTACGTCGGACAGTCAGCCGCACAGGCTTTTTTAGGCCTAGGAGCGGTCCTTATTGCACCGGGATACGCTCTGGTGGCCCTGTTGTTCCCAAGCGGTGCCCCTGAGACTGACGGGCTATTCAATGATCGGGCGGGGCGAATCTCTGCCGGCGAACGGCTTGTTCTGGCAATCGGAATCAGTGTCTGCTTGGTCCCTCTCGTTGGACTCGGGTTGGTCCTGCTGTCGCTCGGTGCTAGCACGGGACTATATCAGCTCTCTATCGGAGGAACGACTGTGCTCCTCACGGTCGCCGCGGTGATCCGACGGCTACGAGTGTCGAAAGACGAGCGTTTCAATCCCATACGGTGGGCGAAGACTGCGTGGGCCAGACCGTCCATACTACCGTCAGAGAGGGTACCGATGCTTCACATTTTTCTCGTGCTCGGGCTTCTCGTCTCCGGGACCGGTATCGGGTACGCGGCCCTGTCAGCAGAACGGGGCGAACAGTTCACCGAATTCGCACTTGTAACTGAATCCGCCAGCGGGGACCCCGTTGCATCCGAGTACCCGTCAGAGATCCCGCTCGGCAGTTCACGAACTGTTCAGGTCTCTATCGGGAACCACGAAGGAGAAGAGCAAAATTACACCGTCGTCGTCATCGCACAGAGAATCGAGAACGGCACCGTCCTGGCCACGGCACGCACCGACCGGTTTAGTAGTCGTGTCGCGGCGGGTGAAACGCTTACCCGGACCCACGAGATGTCCCCCACGCTAACCGGTGAAAACATCCGCGTGTCGTATCTGCTGTACCGTAACGAAGCACCGGTCGGGGCGAATCCTCGCCCAGAGAACGCGTATCGGCGTACGCATCTGTGGGTGACCGTCACCAGTGATTGAAAGAGGGGCTAGCTCCGTGTAACAGATGGATGTTGTCCGCGACAATATCCCGTAGTACAATTTAGCATATAAATGAAGCAATGCAAAAGGATGCAACAAACTGCCGTATGCTGGCGGATTTCGTCGTCTCAGGGTAGTGGCCGAACAGGACAGGAGAGTACCAGTACATGCAGTCGAGGACGTTGACAGGGTCACGCATTGTCAGCATTCCCGCTGCTATATCACTGCGACAACCCGCTCAAACAGGAGAGAGAGAGTGACCAGCCAGCCGCCGATCTTGACGATCTGTAGACGACGCCACCATTGCTCGTCCGCCAGCGGCGGGAACAGCTCACTAGTTACGAGCAAACTCAGAAACATCGCGACAAGGTAGATGCGAAGTCTGGCGATGTCCACTGCCCAGAGGGCAAAGAACGAGACACTTCCCAGGATCACGGACGAGATCAGAAACCACTGGAACCGGCTCTGGGCAGGTTCTGGCATCGACATGGATGAGACCCACTCAGTCATCGACATAGAGGTTGGGTGCTTGTGTATATTGGGACCCACCAAATAGTAATTCTCCTAAATACCTGTCGTTGCGATCGATAATACACTAGCTAACTCCCACAGTTCCGGTTGGTTGGGTATGATCTTTCCTGTAGCCTATGGTAACTTCGCTTACAATCATCTTTCGGCAGCAATGCCAGAACTGGTGTATCACGTCTGGTGACGAAATGACGCCGGTAACAATGTTGTACTTAAATATCTCGACGTACAAATTGTAAATTAAAACTAACATGTCGGAGGCAAGGAACATCGATAGTGAGACCCCGCTTGTGAGTGTAGTTATCCCCACATACGGACGCGACAAGCACTTGCCGGCCGCGATTAATAGCGTACGCAATCAACAGTACGAGCGGATCGAGCTTCTCGTCGTTGACGACGGCTCTCCAACACCTGTAGCGACAACATTGGACGAGGAGCTCTTGAACGACGAGCGGATTACGATCATCCGTCACGAAGAAAACAGGGGGGCAAACGTTGCCCGGAACACGGGTATTCAGACTGCAAATGGCGATTATGTCGCCTTTCTCGACGATGATGACCAGTGGGACGAAACAAAGCTCAGGAAGCAGGTCGATGTTTTCAGGGAATCCCCTGCCGAGACAGGGGTCGTCTACACGTGGGTCAAACGGGAGAGCGCGTCCGGAACCACAGTTTCGACTCCGACCGCAGCCGGGGAGGTTATCACTGACCTGTTGACCGGCGCGAACTTCGGACAGTTCTCCTCGGTCTTGGTGGACACTGGGGCGATTGCTGATGCCGGACTGCCCGACGAAAGGTTTCCAGCATGGCAGGACCGGGAATGGTTCTTCAGGCTCGCACAGTCCTGTGAGTTTCAACCAGTCGAGGAGACGCTTACCTATCGCCAGACCGGACGGGGAGATAGCATCACGGCGAACTTCGAACAGAAGCGGGATGTCGCCTATCCGCTTTTTGTCGAGAAACATGGCGGCCTCGCGGCAGAGTACGGCCCGTACTACGAGCGGACATTTCTCGCGTCCATGCGACGCTCGCTCGCACGTTCAGCAATACGTGCCGGACGGTACAATGAGGCTCGTAAGTACTTCCTACTGGCCTTTCTTGCCAATCCACTTTACCGTCCTGTCTACCCCCATCTGCTCCCTTCCCTGGGAGGGAAGCGGACCTACGAGTTGGCTGCGTCCTTGCGCCGGAGGTTGTCCGACACAACACTTGTATAGTAGGACCCGACCAAGTCTGTAGCTGTGTAACGCCTACTCTTACCGGATATCGGTCGCCAAACTGTATTTTCAACAGTTGATGGCCGATTTGTGCGGAATCCATTGAAAAGACTCTTTTGCGTCTGTCGGACCTGTAATCTGTTCGCCAACGAAGCAGGCAAATCAACGCTCATCTCGAACAGACAGTCCACCTGATGTGGTTGTAACAATTAGATCCGCCAGACCCGGTCAGGACAGCACTGGAGAGATATAATTTGTCACGGAACGAATCCAGTGACTAACAAAGAATATACAACGGCACCACGACAACGATGGACGAGCCGACGCTTCCGGACGATGATGGTCTCGTTGTGCCAACAAGGGCCGAGCAAAGTACTTCGGTCGCGACGGAGAGCGGCCGACCACTACTGGCTTTTTTTATTCCGGACCTCTCCGTCGGTGGTGCGGAGCAAGTGGCAATCACAATCGCGAACGGACTAGCGGTACGCGGGTACGACATTGACCTCCTCCTCTCACGGGCTAGCGGCGAGCTCCGGTCGGAACTGTCCGAACAGGTATCTATCGTCGAGCTGCCGCCATCGACGACACCAGTAGTCGGAGTGGCCGCACACCTCCCGTTTCTCGTTTCATACTTACACAAACAGGAACCGGCAGCGTTGTTCCCGCACCTGGAACATCCGAGTATCGTCTGTCTAGCGATAAATAGACTCCTCGACATCGAAACCACCGTTATTCCAACGCAACACTCCGCGTTCGGGCATGAGGTTGAAGCGACACCGAAGGACCGGATCGTCAGACGCATCGTGCCGCGACTCTATCCCGCTTCGGATCGAATCATTAGTGTCTCGGAAGGCGTCGCAGAGAGCATCGTTGACCGGACTCCGGTAAACAGATCGGACGTTTCAGTACTGCACAATCCAGTGGATGTCGAACGGATCCGTGAGCGGGCCACACAACCAGTCGATCACGACTGGGTGGAAAACAATGATCGAGATGTGGTTCTTTTCGTTGGGCGCCACGCCGGTCAGAAGAACCTGGATGGATGGATCCGGGCGTTCGAGCGGGTTGCCGAGGAGAACTCAAACGCACGCGCTATCGTTGCAGGTAAAGGGCCGTGTCGGGAGGAAATACTGGCGGCAGTTGAGCAGCGCGGGTTATCTGACGTAGTGTCGCTCCCCGGATACGTCGATAACCCGTACAGGTACATGGCCCAGGCCGACACCTTCCTCCTCTCCTCGCAATACGAAGGGTTACCCACGGTCCTGATCGAGTGTTTAACCGTCGGGTGTCCGATCGTATCGACGGACTGCCCGAGTGGCCCACGAGAAATCCTTTCCGACGGGACCTATGGAACACTTGTCCCTGTGGGAGACGTGGATGGAATGGCCGACGCAGTCCGTGATACGCTTGCTGACCCCCCTGATCCGGATCGGTTAAGATCCCGCGCCGACGACTTCTCGCCGCAACCAGTGTTTGATGAGTACGAGCGGTTCCTTGAAGAGCACGTTTTCACGGACTGACCAGCCACTACCAGCAGACGCTAATCCAAGATTTCAGCCGCCGGGAGCTCGCCGTCAGAGATGATCGATTCGTGGAGGTCTGCAAGCCGCTGACCATGTGCTTCCCATGTCCAACCCTTCGAGACCAACCGTTCCTTGCCGTTTGCTCCCATTCGTTCTCGCTTTTCAGAATCCTGAATGAGATCGTTCAGGGCACAGGCAAGCGCAGTAGCGTCCTCTTTTGGTATCAGTATGCCTGTCTCGCCGTCCACAACCTGCTCCGGGATACCGGACACAGCGGAGGCAACAACTGCGGTTTCGCTGGCCATCGACTCGTATATCGTGTTCGGTCGGCCTTCTGCGTGGCTCGGTAACATGAAGATATCGGCGGCTGCAAACCATCGTCGGAGTCCCAGCGGAGGGACTTCCCAGAGAACCCGATAATTATCGTGGTGGCTCGTTTTGAGTGCGCCGATAAGCTCTGTACGGAGATCACCGTAATGACCGACGAAAACAAACACTACGTCATCACTACGAATCTCATCCAGCGCCTCACAGATCTCATTGATTCCTTTACGTTCCGTGTACCCGCCACAGAACATAACGAGCGTGATATCTTGACCGATTCCCAGTTCCTGCCGAATCGCCGCTTCGTTATCAGTCGGATACCGCGATGGATTCGCCCCATTCGGGAGCACGGTAGCTTTCGGCGTTTCGGTGATATCGTTGGCAATCCGGGCAAGTGACTTACTCACACAGAAAATCCCGTCGGCGTAACCGAGGGTTTCACTTATTTTTCTCCGACTGATCTGTGAGAAGTCATAGAAGTTGTTCAGAATTTTCCCGCGACCCATTACCGTCAGCGGAATGTCGTTACTCCGGCAGTACGGAACTAACCCGTATCCATCATAATGGATGTGGCCAGCATGGCAAATATCCGGCGTCTCGAAATTCTTTGAAATATATTCAGGGAGCATTTCGGCAAACGACCGCGACGACAGTGTATATTTGAATATCTTTTGAGGTAATAAGTAGAGGAATCTTGGGTAATGGACCTCGTGAGAATTATAATCATGTCGGCTAGGGATCTCACCGAACTCGGAGTAGGGGCCAACAGGAGGTGCCCTCGGACGGGGAGTAACGACATCTACACCGGTTTCTGTCTCACTCAGTGCCCTGATTGATCGAAAATTGAACAGCCCCATATAGGGATTGAAGGGGTCTGGATGGTTCATCGCGCTTACGACCGCACGGTACATGAATATTAGCTGGCAGGGTTTCTCATTAAGTATGCATCTAATACTGACGACCCCGCCCGCTGTCATCTTTCATTGAAACAGCCAATATAAATTATATTTCAAAGGTGTCTGAGCGGAGCGAAAACATGTTGTACCGTATGATTGAGTATCAGTTGATCCACCCGCTGTACCGCGGGTAGAAGATTTATAACTATAGTATTCTCTGCGGAAGTCAGGGCTGTGAAGACGAATATACGCGAGTGGCTACATACCCTAACGGGAGGGCAAGTGGATGGGGGCGAGGAGGGCCTCCGATATTTTTTAGGAGGGGCTTACAACGGTGTGTATTTTTCGCTGACCACTCAGTACCCTTTCGGCACAAATATCTATGACAAGGAGTGGGATCTACTGATCGTACTAGACGCCTGTCGAGTGGATGCCCTGCGAGAAGTCGCATCCGAATTCGAGTTCATCGATAGAGTCGATAGCGTCTGGTCCACGGGGAGTTCTTCCCATGAGTGGCTTTGTAAGACCTTTACTGAAGAACATGCCGATGAGATATCCGAGACAGTGTATATCTCCACGAATCCACACACTCAACCGACATTCGAGGGGGGCAAACGGCCACCACGGAAGTACGTCACGCCGGTAACCTGGGCGGATTGGAACGTGGTCGACGGAGATCAGTTCAAGTTATTAAAACAGCTCTCACGAAACCACCGGTACCAGGACCACTTCGATACAATCCCGCCGAATATCGTCACCGATCATGCGATCTTGACGGGACGGAGGCTCGAACCTGAGCAAATGATCCTCCATTATTATCAGCCTCATCGTCCGCACGTGGCATCCGCATACAGGGAACAGCGAGATATCACCGAGGCTGAGGACCATCCATGGGAGGCTATCGAGCGCGGGGAGATATCCACGCAGGACGCCTGGGAGAATTACCTTGATAACCTTCGACTGGTCCTCGGCTCAATCCGCCGACTGCTCAATAACATAGACGCGGAACGTGTCGCCATCACTGCTGATCACGGTGAACTGTTCGGAGAAGTAAAGCAGTACGGACATCCGGAGGGGATACCTCATCCCGATCTCAAAAAGGTCCCATGGGCGGTTACGTCTGCTACGGATCACAACACGAGCACCCCGAGTGCGAGCATTACAGGGCAAGAAAAGCCCTCGAAATCAGACGTCGAGGATCGGTTAGAGCATCTCGGCTACATATAACGTCACCTTTGTCGATTGTCGGAGGATCGAGGTAACCTGCAGTACTTTTCGGACTGCCCGGTCTGAATGAGATAACATGAACTGGTAAGTACGTAATTCATAAGATGTTGTATCGGACAATCAAATATCTACATAAAGTAACAATTTATAATACCGTAGTCGGGTCGAATTCGGTACAGGATGTTAAGATCGAATTACTTTGAGGAGGGCGCTGTTAATAGGGCGGAAAACCGGCAAGGAGCCTCCATGGCACATCCGGACACGTATGGCCTCTCCGGGCCGAAAACAGCGATTAGGTATTTATTTACCGGATGTGAATCGGTACCCGCGGCCGAATCGATAGGTGATGTACTCGAAAAGAACGGAACCAGCGCTGCGGGGACATTGATAACTGGTGATACCAGGCCGGACAGGTTCCGCGAGTTTAGCTATGGAGGTCTCCAATGACCAGACCAGCATACGTTCCCGACGGTGCCGAGGATATCACCGATCACGGTGTTGCCCCCGACCACAATCCGAGCGACCCAGACCTCTCAACTGCACAGGAAGTCTTGGCCGCGCTTCACAGTGCAATGGATGCCGCTGGGCCGAACGGATCTGTATTCGTTCCCGAAGGAACGTACTACTTCGGTAGTGAGGAGGTATACAGCCTTATAGTGCTGGGTGGGAGTCAGCCGCGTGGTATCTCAGTTTACGGTGCAGGCCCTGATAAATCCACGCTCGCAGTGACGGAACACATGGATCCTGCAGTTATCTCGAACCAGACGGCGTTTATTTACGACGGGGACGCAGACCATGGGAACGTCGAAGTCCGTGGGCTCACCCTAGACGTAAACGCTCCGAACCTGGGTGACCTCAATCAACACAGTGGCGGAGCGGACGGATTCGCTCTCGCCGGTGATTCCCTGTCGTTCTCACTGTATAACGTTCGCATTACTGATACTTATACGAGAGGGATTAGATGTAGACAGTACCTCTCATCAGCGAGGTACTGTACCTTTGATCGGATCGGTATCGAATATCACAAAGACAGCGGGTCGAATACGCACCCGTTTGACTCGCTTCAGACACCGAAAGGTAACACCACTGTCATCGAGAACTGTAAAATAAAGAACTGTCCGGGAAGTGCAGTAAACATTCGATACGGTGACGGAACATATCGAATCCGGAACGTGTACGCAGCCGGAACAGGGAGCCAGTTCCTCAAACTCTCCGCCGGAGAGACGGTCGAACTTCGACGTATCAACCACACGGCCTACACATCGGAACTGGAATCGCTGCTCCCGGACGAACCCAACGATGGGTTCCTCGGTCGGCATTTCATCCAGAGCCTGGGTGACCGCGGAGAGACCAGCGTGACGTTAGATATGGAACACGTATCGACGAAAAACCACACGTCGTACGCGTTCCAGGTGCGTGATACGGTGGGCGGCCCGTCTGATATCACGTGGATCGGCGATCAGATCGCGTTCGCCGGTTCGAACATGTACACTGATAACGAGGTCATCCGTGACCGGCAGGGGGCAGCGTTTAAGAACGTCGACGTTGGCGAGATATCAGTTCACGACACCAATGGGCAGGCGTTCGAAACCGAGGATTCGTACGGTTCGATCACCACCCTCTCAACCGGCAACATCGGTAGCGTCGGAAGTACAGGAGATATCAGTGTCGGGACTCACCTCGCAGGGGGGAGTCCGCTGGATGTCGATGTCCCGAGCGAGGACGAGGTGGGAGTGAAAAGTCAGAGCAGCACCGAGGAAGAGACAACTACGACCGAGACCGTGGAAGCGTCACCGAGCAGCCTCCCCGACTGGACCCCTCAGTGGGACGGCGATTCCACGGATTGGTCGGTCGTTTCAGGCGATTCCAACACCGGCAACGCGTACGTCGAGTTCAGCGCCAGTTCAGATGACTCGCACGCTATGTCCTGGGACGATGTCGGTGAGCACACCGACATTGAGCTACTCGGACTGGTCCGGGTCAGATCGGAAGACAACGGTGACGACGGCTGGGGCCGTTTGATCGGGAGAGGTGGTATCGACGACGCCGGAAACATGCTGGGCTACTCGACGTGGTTCGTTCGAAGCGACGGGAAGATCAAAATCCGAGTCGAGAAGGACTTCAACGGGTCACAGACCACACTCGGCGAAACGACGGCCACTTCCAATCCACTCGATGAGTGGAGCTATCTACGGCTCCGCATCAATGGCTCCTCGGTGAAAGCCAAGAACTGGGGATACGGTACCACCGAGCCCGACACCTGGGACATAGACGTCACTGATGAGGATGTCACCGGCCCAGGGTGGAGCGGGATCGGTTCTTGGTCGAGCGACCCGCAGCTGTATGACTTCTTCAGCGTCGGTACGAACGGTGAACCAGCAAGGCTCGAGGATGCCAGGCCGGAAATCTCGTGGCACCAACCCCTCTCCGATGAGACGCTGGACGGGACGGTCACGCTGCAAATCAGTGCTACCGATGCCGAGGACGCTGCCGGCTCCCCGACAGTAGAGTACCGCGTCGACGGTGACACCTGGTCGACTGCGTCGTACAACTCGGACACGGGGTACTATGAGGACAGCTGGGACACTACAGCGCTGTCAGACGGAAGCCATACGCTCGACGCGAAAGTAATTGACTCAGCGGGTAACACGGATTCGAGTAGCATCACCCTCACTACCGACAATAGTGGCTCCAGCCCGGTTGCCAACGAGCTCTCGGCCACAGAGGTCGAGACTGACACCGCGGACGCGGCCTTTGCGATCGACTGGGAGGTCAGCGATCCGGACGGGGACCTCTCGACCGTCGATCTGGGCCTGTACGACGAAACTGACGACGAGCAGGAAGATACGAAGAGTGTCGATATATCGGGTGATTCGGCGACCGGGACTACTGAACTAACAGCGAGTGGGGACGGTGAAAGCGGGAACGAGTACACCATCGTGCTGACCGCAACCGACAACAGCGGAAACGGCACGTCTGCTACCGCCACAGCGGCCGCAGCGGGGGACAGCCTGAAACCACAGATCGGTCGTTTCAGCGTCTCCGAATCGCAAAAAGGAGACGGCAGAGCCGACATCACCGTCGTGTGGGACGTGTACAGCAATGATAGTGACCTTCGGTCGGTCAATATCGATGTTGCCGACTCGGATACCGTGGTAGAGAATGTCCAGTGGCAAGTCAGCGGAAATACGGCCTCGGACATCGATATGTTCAATATTGGTCAGGTTTCCGGGAGTGACTACAGTATCGCGCTTACGGTGGTCGACAGTAACGGTGAGTCCGTCTCCGCTACTAAATCCGTGAGCGTCTGAGAGACGTACCTGTTGTCACCCTCGCCCTCGGTGGAGTAACACGGAGTGCGCCGTGTCGTGTTTTTCCGTCTTTTATTTTCAGAAGATCAATCAAAACGCTACAGAATTTAAAATCACGTTAGGAGCGTACTAACAATGATATGAACCGTTCTACGGACGCATAGCACAAATGGTGCATGCGCTCTCGATATGGAATAGGCCTGTCTTCACGGACACCAGTTGGTTGAGCAACGCCTTCGGGAAGAATTCATGAGCGCAGACTCCGAGCAAACTGTTTTCAGGTATTTGCGAGTCCCGGAAGCCATTGCAATCGCTGGCGTCGTCTTACTTCTGATAGCAACAGCTTTTGTGTTAACAACCCCTCCGGCCACCGAATACGAAATATCGCTCTATGACTCATATCCTCCCTTCTTCTGGGGCTGTGTCATCGGCTCTCTGTTCGCCGGTTCGCTACTGATATTTAGGAGCGTCGGGAACCCGAATGAACGGTCGTGGGTCTTCGGCACCTTGCTGATGTTAGCTACCGACGCGTTACTGCTATTGATGCCCCTCATACGGGGATATATCATGTACGGTGATGCCGACCCGCTGACGCACCTCGGATACGTACAGGACATCGTCAATACCGGCAACACCGGTGCTAACATCTACCCGCTCGCCCATCTGCTTGTGTTTGCCACTGCCGACGCGACTGGACTGGATACGATGACACTCGCGATGCTGACGCCGGTGTTTTTCTCCGCGGTGTACTTCGGGGGCATGATTTACTTGCTCTTTCAGGTAGCAGATTCTCGAAGGGGGTTCCTCCTAGGTCTTCCCTTCGTCTTGCTACCGATACTCGGCTACAGCCATTTGCTATTTCGCCCATTCGATTTCAGTATTCTACTGGTTCCGGTCGTGCTGTATCTCTTCTTTAAGAGTCAGCGGCATCCCGCTCCTGCAATCAGAGCGGTTCTGGTACTCACACTCCTGAGTATGCTCCTCTATCACCCGCTAACCGCTGTGTTCGTCACCGGGATCTTCATGTTGTACTATATCGCGCGTTACATTCCGAGAGTAAAGACGGTATATCGGAGTCCGACGAGCGCCTTCGGCCTCTCACTTGCGGTGATCGTGAGTTGGTACTCCAACTTCCCCGGAGTTATCCTACGGTTCGACACAATCTATCGTGTCCTCTTTGGATCAGAGAGCAACGATGCACCCGTCCAGGCGTACGCCCAAACCGCACAAGAGGCCACGCCTGCCCTGCTCGACATTATTCGGTTCATCACGTTCAGATTCGGAACTGAACTGATACTGTTTACGCTTGGAGGGGGCTTGTTCGGGATCGCCCTCCTGCTCAGTGTTAAGAAACGATACGCACTGGATACGCGAACCACCGTGATGGGAGCAGTCGTAGGCTTGTTCGGTGCCGTTGGGCTGGTGTTCCTTCTGCTTGATCTGATCGTCACACAGGAGCGTCCCTGGCAGGTGGCCAAGATCGGTGCAGTGCTCCTGCTTGGTCCCTTGTTCCATATCTGTTGGAGGTACCTCAGACAGCGCAACCAGTCGTTAACTCCCCGCAGTTCAAAGCCAGTGCTCACTCTCACGGTGTTGGTGCTCGTCGTGCTGTCCACGCTCACATTGTATCCCTCACCACTGTCAGGGATGACTAACGACCAGGTCACAGCGATGGAAGTTGAGGGCAGCCACTGGCTAACCGAACACGAAACCGGGGACAAGGAGCTCTATCATTTCGACATAGAGTACCGACGGTTCCACCATGCAGAACACGGTGTAAATAAGGGGTTGCCGTTCTGGGAACTGTTTCTGCCACCGCATTTCAATTACACCACCAATCAGTACTTCGGTCAGAACTACGAGAGCGGGAAGTACGTCATGATCAACAGAAAGGGCCGTATCTTCTATCAGGAAACGTTCCCGGATTACCCGCAGAGATGGAAGTACACGCCACAGGACTTCCAGCGCTTTAACCGAGACAGAACAGTTGACCGCCCTTACGACAACGGTGATCTCAGGATCTATCTGGCTAACGGGACCAGAGCGCAAGGAGCGTAGCGAGACGCACCAGAGGATCAGTTACTATTGTCTGAAGGTGTTTTCGTGGCCTTTGTTGAGTTGTTCGGTGTGATAGATGTCCATCAGATCGAACTCCTTCCCGAATCATCTACCAAGGGAAATACCATCGGACGGTACCCCTCACGAATTTCACCCCTGGGTAGCGTATATCTTACCGAAGTTACGCCCGACAGTATAAGCTCGCCTCTATCTGCTACCGAGATTCACAGTTACGTCCTCACCGGCACCAAGTGGACCGACCCCGACTTCGGCTATAGTTGGGACCGTCGGACTGAAGCGTTCCTGGCCCCGGTTGCTCGCGGTGATCGTAACATCCCCTGCGTTCCCGATTCCGTCTGTATTGGAGTAATTGAAAGTATCAATGGTACCGTGGGAATTTTCCAGTTTGAACGCCTTAGCCTCCGAGTTGTGTATTGACAGTCGGGCGATGTCGATATTGGAGAACTTCCCGGACCCATGGTCGCGGATAACCGCATCGTCCCGCGCACGGTTGGTGTTGTAAATCGCAATCATGTCTCCCTTCCATATCACGTTCATCGGGCCGTCCCCGATAGCGTCCTGTGCTTGGAACGCGTAATCGGACATGTCCCTGGAGAGGACGTTTTCCATGATCACGGTCGTCGGGGTAGTCCCCCGGTTCCCGAGGTTATTGATGAAAAATCGGCCGTGGAAATCGGGGCCGATATCTCGCTTATCGACCTTCTGCTCTAGAGAGGCAGTATTCGCTCTGTGGTAGATGTTCTTCAGTTCCACGACCTTGCCTGCGGACATTTTACACAGTCCGGACCCCGTGCCGCTGACGTAGCAGTTGTGCATCCTCGTGACCCCGTCGCCAAATCTGATGTTGACTGCATTCCCAGCGCAGTCGATAAAGCAACTGTTCTCGACGATGAACTCGTCGCCCGCTTGCGGTCGGACAGAGATGTGATGAGAGTTCGACCGCCCGTTAGTTTCGTTATGGCGACCGATTCCGTTATCTTGGAACGTACAGCTTTCGACTGATCGGAGGACAGTACGACCACGAACCCCCGCCAAGTGCCATCCCCGTATCCATGCACGTTTGAGATGGAAGTTGCCGTTTTTAGACATTTGAAGTCCCCAGGAACCACCATTGTTCTCCGCAAGCCCGCTGACGTTCTCGTAGTTACCATCCAGTTTGATATCCGTGATCTCGACTGATCCGTGGTCGTACCCGTCGTACCAGATAAACCCGCTCTGGTTCGGACGGTTTTCGGCAGACGCGTGCCTGGTAATCGCCAGTGACGAACTGCTGGCACCCGCTCCGATGATAGAGATGCCTGGTGGTTCAGCCCCACCGAACTGTACGTACGGACTAAAGCCTGAATCATTACGACCGAAGTAGTACTCGCCTTCCGGAACGAATATCGCTCCGCCCTTGCCGGCAGCCTCCGCGGCTTTGACGATAGCTTCGAGGTTCCGCCTCGCTGCAGCCACACCGGGATCATTCGGATTCGGTTCCGCACCGTAGTCGCTGATACTCTCGGCGTCACGCCGTACATCCGGTTCCTCAGTAGGTCGTTTGGGCGTCGCAGTCGGCTGGGCCGAGGCCCCGGCAGGCCCTTCAGTCCCGTTCTCGTTCGGTGGTTCGTCATCACCTCCATTTAGCCCCGGGAACCAACCGTAGAGCACGCCCGAGATGACGGTCACGATACTTCCGATGAGAGCGATAAGTCTTCGACGGCTGACCACCCCAGAGCCACCTGTCATAATAGAGCTGTGAGTGTTGTAGTGTTCCACAGATGTGGTCGAATGGAGTGATACCATCGATGGAGGAAAGAGATCATTTCTCTCATTTCAGACTTCTATGCTCGGGACATTAGTATAGGCTTCTTACAGAAAAACCGAATAAAGTCCACAGCCCTATGCCTTGCATTCCATCCAGAGCGGATATTACTCACTTCATTCCAAGAGTTACTGACCAATTTCAACGGTCTGTCGTACTGTTCTTCCACGGATGTGACTGACACCCTCAGGAGTCACCGTCCTATCTCGGAAGGTGAGTTGATATCCACTCTAGAGAAGTCCTGATGCAGTCGTCCCAACCAGATCCCGTTCGGTACTCGCTATACGTACTCGCTGAAGTCCGTCATATGAGTGTTGGTTTCTTTACCGATCGAAGTACTCGCACCCAGACTCCCCACGCCAATCGCTGCAGTTATCGCTGCTAATCCGAACTGGAAGAAAGCCCGCCTGTTAAGATGTGCTTTACCCCGTTCGTTTGCGCTCAGAGTGCTGTAGCTTCCCGAATTTCCTGCGTCGTCGTCAGCCGGTTTGTGCTTATCGAACATACACGTGTGTCTGAAGTAGGTATATGCTAATTAGCCGTTCTCACGCAGTATAAACACGTTACGTACGTATTTGTTACCGAATTGTGTGAAGTAGTTTCCGGATGATTTCAGATAACACACCGCCTCAATACGGAAGGGGTCAAATATGATATAGTAATTTAATTATATTTACAGTAGAGTATAATTACTAGACAGGCAGGTGGCGACTTATGCGGTTTCGCCTGTGGAATTGGCTGCGTGCCGGTCGGGAAGACAGTTACTAAAACCCCGAGATATGACATAAGCGAGTACGGAACGTCTGCAAACAGTATTGTATTGAGCTCGACTCGGGATTTCCCTGGCAGTATCAAACGTATACTAATATTCCCGTCAGAAGTACAGGGCAATGGTTCGATGTCGATAAACAGCGATAGGCCAACGAGCGAGGTGGCGACGTCGAGTAGGAATTATCCGGGAGTGGCGTACTTGTCACAAACAGTTCTCCGATGACGACTGACTGCGTCATCATCTCTCAGCGGTATCCCCCTGAGAAAGGGGGTAATGCGTCCAGAATCCACGACACAGCCGTCAATCTCGACGGTGACATCGGCGTGACAGTCCTAGCGCCGTCCCTCTGCTACCCGCCGGGGAACTTCGAAAGGAGTTGGGAGCGCAAGCGGACAGAGCGCGACAGCGGGGTGGTGATCCACCGGCTGTGGACGTGGCAGCCACAGCGGGAAAACCCCTCTCTGCTCCGGCGACTCCCTTACTACCTCCTCTTCGCACTCCATGCAGCGCTTTGGCTAGTCGTAAACTCCCGGCAGTACGACGTCGTCATGACATCTACACCACCGATCACCACTGGATTCCCCGGACTCGTAGCCGTCGCCATAGGGAAACCCTGGGTGATCGATGTGCGCGATCTTTGGATCGAGAACTCGATCGCCCTCGGATACATTGGGGCCAACAGCCTGCTTGTGAAAGCCGGGCGGGCATTCCAAACCCTCGCGTTACGCACCGCTGATCGCATTACGGTAACGACTGAGACGCTCGCTGACGCCGTTGCTGACGCCTATGGCAACCATCTGCGAGAACGGGTCCGGATCGTTCCAAACGGTGTCGACACCGACCGGTTCTCACCGATGTCTGTCACCGACGAGGAAGCCACCCGAATAGTTTACACTGGGAACATCGGAAGTGCGCAGGCGCTCGAACCGTGTATCCGGGCAATGCAACACGTTTCACCCGAAGACGCTGTGCTCCGACTGGTCGGCGATGGGGACGAAGTGTCCCGGCTCAAAGCGGTGACAGAGCGCCTCGATCTCGAAGACCGCGTCGAATTTGTCGGACTGGTGGATAGGGAACAGATCCCCGAGATTCTCAACGGTGCAACGGTCGGACTGGCCCCAATAAAAGACAGCCCAGAGTTGGACTACGCGATACCTACGAAGCTCTATGAGTACCTGGCGTGCTCGCTGCCCGTCGTCGTCACTGGGAGAGGGGAGATCAAACGGTTCGTGACAGATGCAAACGCGGGCATCCACACAGAACCCGACCCGGAACGTATCGCGGCAGCGATCGAGACCTTGCTTGAAAATCCCGATCAGCGGGTAACGATGGGTCAGGCCGGACACCGTCTCGTAACCCAAAAGTACGATCGGCAGGCCATCGCGGGCCGACTTGGCGGAGAACTCCGGATACTGACAACGGGCGAACGGCAGGAACCGTGCCCGACCCCAAGCCCTGACGATGACTGAGCCGCTTCAAGCGCTTCCGACGGCCGCCAGACTGTACGGGCATACGCTCACACGATTGGAACCCGCGCAGGTTCTCGGGATGGCCGAACGGACGACCCGTGACTCCGTGCTCGCGCGACTCCCGATCGATCTCGACGAGCGATACAACGCAGCGATCCCGCAAAGGCTCTCGGTGGCACCCGATCCGATCAAAGAAGACCTCGACTTGCTTCGGGCGGAACTCTCGGAGGCGACCGTCCAGGCGTCCCAGCGGCGGTGCCGCCAAGCAGCCGACGGTGACCTGACGTTTCTCAACAGAACGGTTCAGCTGGATTCCCCAGCCCACCCTGATTGGTTTGACGACCGGTTTGAAGACTATCCGCTTCTCTGGCCGCTGAAACTTTACTCGTTCGAACCCGTTCGATGGCTGACACTGGGATTCAACACCCCGCAGTCGGCACCCAATGGGGTCGTCGAAGTGTTCGATCAATGGGTTCGAGACTGGACCGAGAGCGTCGAAATCGGACGGCCTGGCTACCTTCGAAACGCGTGGACACCGTGGGCGGTATCACTCCGTATTCAAGCACTCGCCCGGTATCTAGCGTGGCGAACTGGTGGCAGCCAGGACAGCGTTTCAGAGGGGCTCACTGCGGCACTTGCGCGAGAGATATATCGGAATTCGCTCTTCCTCGCGAACCACGTCGAGGATGATGTCGGCGGGAATCACCTCGTCGAAAACGGGCTCGCATTGCTCACTGCCGGACTTCTCTTCCCAGAATGTGACAAATCATGGGTTTCACGTGGACTATCGATACTCGGCCGTTCCGGGGCTACACAGTTCCTCTCCGACGGCGGCCATTACGAACGGTCGCCGATGTATCACTCGATTGTGACAACGCGATACGTGACAGCGTGCTCTATGCTGGCAGCCAGTGATTATACAGTCCCGACCTGGCTGACAGCGATGACAAAACAGGCCGTGGCGTATCTCCGATATCTCTGTCCACCAGACGAACGGATTCCGCTGTGTAACGACGCCGTGTTCGGTCAGGCGTTCCCCCTTGCGGACTGCTTAGCGTACGCTGACGCCGTCGGATTCGGACCCGATGGCCGGCCAGTCCGGCCACACAGTCCCACGCGGGGCGAGACAGGCTACTACTGGCTCAACACGGACCACGGGCGACTGCTGGTTGACGGTGGCCCCGTTGGGCCACCCCATCTACCCGGTCATTCCCACAACGACATGCTGAGCGTGCTGCTTTGGGTCAACGAACAGCGCGTGCTTACCGACACTGGTGTGTATGATTATGGCAGCAACGAGCGACGGCAGTACGCCAGAAGCATCGCCGGACACAACACGGTCCAGGTCGGCGATAGGGAGCCGATAGAGATCGGTGGAAAGTATCTGATGGGTGCGCGGACGGAGCCGACGGTACAATACGAAGAGGCGGATCCAACGCTGTTCAAGGGGAAATACGAGACAGCCACACGCGCACCAGCGTCGTACCGGCACGACAGGACAATCCTTGCGGCGGAGAACTGGTGGCTTGTCAGGGACACACTCCAGGGACCCGATACTGAGACGGACCCGAGCGTTTCCCGCCTTCATTTCCATCCGAACATGGCCGTCACAGTCGGTGAAACCGGAACAGTACGAGCGACTCACCGAGCGGCCACCGATGATGACCCACCATTGCTCAGCGTTCACCCGCTGGGCGTCGATGACGTTCGAACGACTACAACCGAATATTTCCCCGAGTTTGGCGTCGCCCGAGAGCGACAAACAGTAGAATTACGGTCCGATCCCGAACCGGGAACCACAGCCTTGGGGTATCTACTCGTCCCAGGGACCACCGATGACGGAGCATCTGGCCTCTCGATCCAGAGTGAGTGATACTCACCAACTGGCAGGGATCGCTAGCCACCGATGCAAGTTCTGTATAGACGACTACAAACGGGAGGTACTCCGCGTTACCCAGTTCCAGTCAGTTCTCAACCCAGTCGCGGAGAGTGAGTATCCAGATCCGGTACAGCCAGGAGGAGATCGCTCGTGTCAGGACGAGAAAACCACGTCAGCTAAACAGACGCTTCAGTCGGGCCACCAGACTCTTCGAGCGGTCACCGCCGCGACGGCGCTGCTGGTTGGCCCCCGTGTCGGGGGATTCGGAACTCTCGACCTCGGAATCGGTGTTCGGTGGGTCGCCGTCGGCAGCCTCGATGGCGTCAGCGATCATCCCTTCGGCGTCGTTAACGGCATCCTTGACGGTGCCTTTGATTAACGGGACGCCGCTGAATCGGTCCTGACTGACCGACGTGTCCGAGGCGATGATGACGGCGTCGGCGGCTCCGATGTCCGCGTCGGAGAGTTCGTTCTCCGCCCCCATCGCGCCCTGGACTTCGACCTTGATGTCGTGGCCTAGTTCTTCCGCGGTCTGTTCGAGGTTCTCGGCTGCCATCTGACTGTGTGCGATACCAGTCGGGCAGGACGTGACTGCGACGAGTTTCATATGTCTAGTGTGGTGTGGACTTCACTGCGCGTTGCTGCGAGTCGGGCGCGGTCCGCGCGCTCGCTCGCGGCGCTGTACTCGGTTTCGCTGATGGCCGTTTTGACTTCCGGAATCGTCACAGCGCTCATGCTGAGTTCGTCCAAGCCGAGCCCGACGAGGAGTTCCGTCAGGTCGGGGTCGCCGGCCATCTCACCGCACATCCCGACCCAGGCGTCTTCGGCGTGGGCCGCCGTGACCGTCCGGTGAATCGCGCGGAGGACGCCCGGGTGTGTGGGGTCGTGCAGGTCGCCGACGCGCTCGTTCTCGCGGTCAGCGGCCATGACGTACTGCGTGAGGTCGTTCGTCCCGATAGAGAGGAAATCGACGCGTTCGGCGAGTTCGTTGGCCATGAATACGGCGCTTGGCGTCTCTATCATAACGCCGACTTCGGGATCGGTAGTCTCGGCCGCACGGCCTTCAACATCGGCCGCTGCCGCGTCCAGCGCGTCGAGAGCCGCGTCAAGTTCCTCAACCGTGGCGACCAGCGGGAACATGATCGCGAGGTCACCGGCCCCGTCTGCAGCAGCGCGCAGGAGCGCCCGGAGTTGCGTGGCGAAAAGGTCCGAATCGGGATCGAGCGAGCGACGGATCCCCCGCTCCCCGAGGAAGGGGTTTTCCTCATCGGGCAGGTCGAGGTATGGGATTCGCTTGTCCCCACCGATATCCAGCGTCCGCACGACGACGCGCCCCTCCGGGAATGTATCGAGAGCGTCGCGGACAGCCTCGTACTGCTCGTCTTCCGAGGGCGGCGTCTCCCGATCCAGAAAGAGGAACTCGGTCCGGTAGAGGCCGACGCCGTCGGCCCCCCGCTCTGCCGCGGGTTCCAGTTCCGCCGGTCGGCCGACGTTGGCCGCAACCTCGACGTATCGGCCGTCAGTGGTTTCGACGGACTCGTCGACGATAGCTACTCCCGACCCGCGGGCAGCGGCCGCTCGCTCGGCATCATCAGGACCAACCAGTACCGTTCCGGTGTCGCCGTCGACCACGATCTCTTCGCCACCCTCGACGGTTTCTAGATCTTCGCCGACACCGACGACGGCTGGCAGAGCCAGCGAACGGGCGAAAATGGCTGCGTGGGACGTCCGGCCGCCAGTGACCGTGGCGAACCCGGCGACGCGCTCCGGATCGAGTTGCGCCGTGTCGCTGGGCGTTAACCGCTCGGCGAGAACGACACTGCCCTCCGGGAGGTCACCGAGATCGACCCGCTCGCCGTCCGTCAGCAACCGGAGGAGTCGATCACGAACGTCGCGGAGGTCGTCCGCGCGCTCGGCCATCCGCCCGTCCATGCCCTCGAACTGCTCGATGTGTTCACCGAACGCGGCGTCGACGGCGTTCGCTGCGGGGAGCCCATCGTCGATCATCGTCTCGACGGCGTCCTCGATGGTCGGGTCTTCGAGGAACTGGATATGCGCGTCGAACACCGCGGCCTCGTCCTCCCCGACGCGTTTGGCGGTCGCCTCGCGTTCGGACTCCAATTCGGCGCGGGCGGTGTCGACGGCGTCGGCGAACCGCTCAACCTCCGTCTCCGGATCGACGTCCGTATCCTCCGGATCCGGGAGCGCGATATCCTGACCGTACCAGACGATCGAGCCGACACCGGAACGGGGCGTCGCGCCGGTCCCGTGGAGCGTGCGTTCAGCCATCGTCGCTGTCTAGTTCGTCTTCCGGTGTTGTCAGTATTCGCTCCAGTTGGTCGAGCACTGCCTCCGCATCCGGGCCATCGGCGACCAGTTTGATGTCGTCACCCTGGCCGACACCGAGGCTGGTGACGGCGATCATACTCGCCGCCTGTACGAGATCACCGTCCGGTCGACCGGCCGAGACCTCGGCGTCGTGGTCGTTGACGGCCTGGACGAACGCCGACGCCGGCCGGGCGTGCAGGCCCGCTTCCGGGACAATCGTCACCGTGCGTTCGACCGTCATGCGATAGCCTCCCGGAGCGCCTCCTGGACGGTCGCTTCGTCCTCCGCTTCGTGGAGGCGGTCCCGAACGTCATCATGCATCAGGGCCCGAGAGAGGGAGCTGAGGATGTTGAGATGTTCCTCCCCGCCTGCTTCCGGGACGAGGATCATGAATATCAGCGTCGCCGGCTCGCCGTCCATCGAGCCGAAGTCGACGCCCTCATCGGAACGCACGAAGGCGAGCGACGGGCCGTTCACGGCGGCAGTCTTCGCGTGTGGGATGCCGATCCCCATGCCGACGCCGGTCGTGGTCTCCGATTCGCGTTCAAGCAGCGCTTCGAGCGCTTTCTCGCGGTCCTCGACCCTGTCGCCCTCGACCAGCAAGTCGAGCAGATACTCGATACACGCTTCCTTCTCGGCGGGTGGTTCGGACAGCGAGATGTGGCTGGCCGGAATGAGCTCGTCGATGTCGTCCACTGGGATTGCGTCTGTCATTGTAGTCACCGTGGTTAATCGTCCGTCGGTTGCGCACTGTTCGTCTCCGCCCCGGCATCGACACGGTCTTCGAAGTCCGGCTTGATAACCGTCGCGACGACGGCCGTCACAAGCGAGCCAAGCAGGATGCTACCGAGGAACGCGAGCGGCTGGTTCGACAGCAGGACAACGAAGATGCCACCGTGGGGAGCAGGCATCGTGACGCCCAGAGCCATCGAGGTCGCACCGCCGACGGCGCTGCCGGCCACGATAGCCGGGATGACGCGGAGCGGGTCCGCGGCCGCGTACGGAATCGCCCCCTCGGTGATGAACGACAGGCCGAGCACGATGCCGCTTTTCCCGTTCTCGTACATCTCCGCCGCGTACTTGTGCGGGGCGATGAAGTTCGAGAGGGCGAGGCCGATCGGCGGGATCATCCCGCCGATCATCACCGCGGCCATCGGCGCGTAGATCTCTTCAGTGATGAGCCCTGTCGCGAACACGTAGGCGACCTTGTTGACCGGACCACCCATGTCGAAGGCCATCATCCCGCCGAGGATGAGCCCGACGACGATAGCCTGGCCGCCCTGCATCGACTGCAGGAAGGCAGTCAGGCCCTCGTTGGCGAGTGCAACGGGGACGCCCAGAACGAACAGCATGATGGGCGTCAGGACGGCCATCGTCGCGACGGGGATGAGCAACACCGGCATCATCGGCTGGATGAAATCGGGGACGTCGAGGTTCTTGAAGAAGCGGGCGACGTACCCGGCCAGCAGGCCAGCGACGATGGCTCCGAGGTAGCCGGCACCGGCCTCACCGCCAGAGATGCCGATTACTGTCGCCGCTTCGGCGACGACGTTCCCTTGCTGGAGAATGTATGCCAACAGGAACCCCGGAGCCAGCCCCGGGCGGTCGGCGATGGCGTACGCGATGTATCCGCCCAGGATCGGCACCATGATCGTCAGCCCGGCCACGCCGATCTGTGCGAGGAACCAGCCGGCCGATCCGGTGTTCTCGAACACTGCCTGTGTGTCCCCTATCGCGTACGCGACGGCGAGGAAGATACCCCCGATGGTCACGAAGGGGATCATGAACGATACGCCCGTCATCAGGTCCTCCTTGACGGAGGTTACGTGAGAGCGAAGGACGCTCTCGGCCCGGTTTTGATCTGTCATGGTCAACGACGTCCACAGCTACGCCTATTGGGTGATATAAAGGTACACGTTTGAGCGTGTTATTTATCGATATTGACCGATATATGGATTTGGACGATTGTTTCTGCATGGAACTAGAACCACAAGCTCAGTTGAATAACAGACATATGGCTGTTAGCCGGTTGCAACTATTGGGGTGAAAATCCGTCTGTTCGATGCCACGCGCGCCATAGTGTTTATACTCGTGACTCGCCCACGTCGAGACATGGGTTCACTCTCGGTGTCCGGGGAGGTGGCTACAGTCACCGTCGAGAAGATCGGGGGGATCGACGAGACGACAGTCGAGGTCCCGCCAGGGGTGACTGTGCTGCAGGGCCGGAACGCGACCAATCGGACGTCGTTTCTCCAGGCGGTGATGGCCGCCCACGGGAGCGAGTGGGCGAGCGTGAAAGGCGACGCCGACCAGGGACACGTCGAACTCTCGCTTGGGGGAGAGACGTACACCAGAACACTGACCAGAACCGCCGAAGGGGTCACCGGGTCGGGCCTCGGCCTTCTCACTGACCCCACAGTTGCGGACCTCTTCGCCTTCTTGCTGGAAGACAACGAGGCCAGGCGAGCCGTCGAGCGGGGTGGCGACCTCCGGGAGGTCATCATGCGGCCAGTCGACGTGGCGTCTATCCACCGACAGATACGTACAGCCGAGCGGCGCAAGGAAGAGATCGATGCTGAACTCGACCACATTGCGTCGCTCAAACGTGACCTCCCCGACCTCGAACGGCAACAGGCAGACCTCCGCGAGGAGATTACCGAGACCAGAGATGACCTACAACGCGTCGAGGAACGGATCGACGAACGGAACGTAGATTTCCAGACGACCCAGGAAAACAGGGACGAACTCGAGACCGCGCTCGATGAACTCCAGGCGACTCGGTCCGAACTGAAACGCGTCCGCGACGATATTCAGTCGGAACAGGAGAGTATCGCGGCGTTGCGCGACGAACGTGGTCGCCTGGCGGTCGAACGATCTAGCCTTCCGGAATCACCTGACGAACGACTCGAAGCGCTCGAATCGGACATCGAACGGCTCCGGGAGCGAAAGCGAGAGCTTTCAGAGTACACGACTCGGCTGCAGAACGTCATCGGATTCAACGAGGAACTACTGTCCGGCGAACACCGGGAGATAACTGATGCTATCGATGCGAAGCCCGAGAGTGTGGGCGACATCACGGACCAGCTCTATCAGGGGTCAAAGACGACCTGCTGGACCTGTGGCTCGCGAGTGAAACCGGCGCGTATCGAGTCGACGCTCCAGAGTATGCGTGACCACCTGGAGGAGTCGGTTTCGGAGATCGATGATATCGAAGCCGAACTCGATGAACTGACCGATCAACGTGACGATATTGCGGAGACACGCACGCGAGCGCAGGACCTCACAGCGACAATTGAGGAGGTCGACGCCGAAATCGAGCGCCGACAGACGGCTGTTAACGACCTCCGGGAACGACGCAACAACCTCTCCGCCCGCGTCGAAGACCTTGAGGAGCGGGTCACGGCGCTTCGGACGGAGGAATTCGACGAAGTGCTCGACCTCCATACGAAAGCGAACGAACTAGAGCTGAAGCTGGATCGCCTCGAATCAGAGCGAGACGAGGTAAGCGAGGAGATCGCCGAGATAGAGTCGGAGATCCGCCGGAACGACGAACTGGCCGCCCAGCGGGAAGACGTGGTTGAGGAACTGATCGATCTCCGGTCACGTATCGACCGCCTCGAAGCCGATGCGACCGACCAGTTCAACGAGAAGATGGACGACCTGCTCGGTATTCTCGGCTACGGCAACGTCGAACGGATCTGGCTCGAACGGACCGACACGCCCGATGACCCGGTCCGCGACAGCGACGACAGCGTCACGGGATCGACGTTCACGCTCCACGTCGTCAGGAGCACCGAGGGCGGCACTGTCTACGAGGACACGGTCGGCCATCTAAGCGAGAGCGAACGCGAAGTGACCGGGCTCGTGTTCGCACTCGCCGGCTACCTCGTCCACGAGGTGTATGAAGAAGTCCCGTTCATGCTGCTTGACTCGCTGGAAGCGATCGACTCCGAGCGCATCGCCTCGCTCGTCGACTACTTTGCGGAGTATCCCGCCTATCTCGTCGTTGCATTGCTCCCCGAGGACGCGCAGGCGCTCCCGGATAGCTACAACCGGATTACCGACATCTGACGGGGTTCGGCCTCCGCGCAGGAACCGGATGTCTCAATTCGAGACACTCTCATTGACAGTTACAGCCGCCGCGGTCGAGCAGGTCGCTGATGCTGAACCGCGCCCCGCAGTCCTGGCAGCGAATATCGATGCTCACGAACACTCGGTACTCCCCGACGCTGAGTTTGTCAGCGGTGTGCAGTCGGTCGACCGTATCCCGGACGATCGTCTCGACGCGACTGCGGAGGCGGTCGATAGTCCCCCGTTCGCGTTCGACCTGCTCGGCCCCCGTGTCAGGGTCGTAGCTCACGTCGCGCACGTTCCTCAGATAGTAGCGAATCGCCTGGTACGTGACGAACTCGCGTTCCAGCCTGTCGACGTCGATGCCGGCCCGTTCGAGCCGGTTCCGCGCTTCGATCCGTTTCCCCGCACTGACATCGTCGGCGGTCAAGAGTCGATAGAAGTTCGCCGGTTCCCCATCGATGACGTCCATCCCCGCGTCGCGGATCGCAGCCACGAGCAGGGCCTGATTGAATCGGTCGGCGAGGTCACGGAGACTCTGTCGCTCCTGGTTGTCCCCGAGCCACGCCTGTTCCAGCTCCGCGCCCATCGACTCCAGTCCGTACGTGTCGATCAGCTGTGCGACTTTCGACTGCTCTGACCCCATTATCGCCGGAACGTGTTGGCCCGGTTTAGCCGTTATGTTGCTGTGTCTCGGCTGCGATCCGCAGTCAGCAGCTAAATCAGTTCGTTGAACCAGGTGCCGCTATTGAAGTCCGATTTGTTTCTAGATATCCCTTTACTCAACTATTTTAACCGTATTTGTCTATACACAAACACCATACACAGAGATACTTGATCTGATTACGATTTAAACAGCATAGAAACCGTGTTTCGGGACAGAGAAGACGCTCCGAACATCGCTCATCTACCACGAGGATTTTATACCTAACAATACAAGCGGGAACCTGCACGATGGTCCCCTCCACCCGACGTGCCCTCCTCCACAGCGCTTGCGGGCTAGCGACGATGCTGGCCGGCTGTAGCGGGATGTTCGAGGGCAGCGACGTATCGACACGTACTGTATCCGAAAACGACGATTCAGCCGCGCCAGGGGCTGGTACGGTTTCCGACCCAGAAGCGGTCGTATCCCGCGTGGACACCGACCGACGACCGGTCTGGCTCGACGATGGTGACGGGCGGCCAACCGAGAGCCGACATTCCCGTCGATTGGTGTCCGAGATTATCGATACAGCATCTAAAGCCGACCAGATTACTCTCGCCGAAGAAATGGACCGCTCGACAATCGACTCCTTTCTGGATGAGACTGACTTCGAAACGGAGACCGTCTATCTCCAGAGTGCGATTGTCGAAGAGTGTTTTCGGCTGACGCTCTGCCAGATTAGCTGGACGACGGATAAAATCTCGACCGACTACGGCCGAGTGAGCCGTCCCTACGACGAACCCTGCACAGCAGGCAACGAGGTGTACTCGGTGTGGTTCATCCGGATCCCCGACACACTCAACGCCGACGATGTCTCCAGTTACTCCTCTTCTATCGGCGGCAGCGGCTGCGAGGGCCAGCGGGCGAGTGCCGAAGGCGAAGGTGGTGGCGGCTCAGCACCGAATAGTGACCGCCGGACCTGGACTGGTGGTGAGCAGGCATGATCGACCACACGTCCGAGACAGACGAGGAATGGACCCGGATGACCCGTCGTGGTGTGCTTGCGGTAGCTGGGGCCAGTGCCATCGCCGGCTGTAGCAGTATCGACAGCGTGGGCGGTGGGAGCGAAGCAACGATCGATGCTCACAATCTGCCCGATATCCAGCGCGACGAAGAGCAAGAGGTCCCAGTACCCCCGTCGGTCCCCGTCAACATCGCAAGGAGCCATTTCGACACCGCCCGAGAGCGGGTTCGCTCGCTTCTGGCGACGCTTCCGACCCCGCTCGGTTCCGACGAGATACCGAACGGCCACATCCGCAAACACCTGACGGATGCCGCCAGCGATGCCTCGGACGGACTCGACGATGCCCGGACGGCCCGAACCGGGTTGATGGCGCTCCGGTCGCTGCGGTCGGCCCGCGAACACGCCCGCTACGCCGCTACGGGATGGAGCGTGGCCGAGAGCGGCCGTACCGCTGCTCCGCTCCGAGAGGAACACAGCCAGACCGTATCAGCGGCCCGCAAAACCCGACAGGAACACGAATACGTCGGCACGGACCCAGTGCGGGCGGCGCTGGTCCACGCCCGCATCGAAGCGGGACTGGAGCGGGCCAGTGAAACGGATGTCATGCCAAGAGCGGAGTCGGAGTTGCTGTCGGTCGCCGAATGGGGCGAGACGGCCGAGTCTGCACAGGCGTATCTCAGTGACGCTCGCCACATGCAAGCGCAGTTCACTGCCTCGCTCCCGTCCGACGCCGGGACGGTCAGGCCGACGCTGACCGACGCGGCGGAGACATTGCTGGCGGACGTCCGCGACAGGCAGGCGGACCTGCCGCCGGAAACGGCCGCCGACGACCGCTCTCCGGGGCAGATGGTTCTGGACGAACTCCGCTGGAGGGCCGAAAGCGGTATCAGCCGCCTCACGGATGGCGTCGGGCCCGCCAGCGCCGTCGTGGATGCAAACGGCCGCCTCGCCCGGTTCCGAGCGCTCGAACGCATTCAGGACCGTCGGGAAGCTGAAGAACTCGCTCGGCCGTCGGACGGGACAGCGGTTCGCGACATCAGGGAAACCGCCTACGATGCACTCACCGCGGCCCTCGAAACGAGTTCACAGCCGGAACTGGTCCGGACGGTTCTCGTCGACGCCGGCCACAAGGTCATGGCCGCTGACCGTGGATTGACCCATTATCAGGGCGAGATCACGGCGTCCACGCTCGACAGAAGCGTCGCGGACTACTGGCACGCGACGGCGCTCGCCCGTTCGGCGTCAGCAGCGACCCAACAGACCGTTTCGGCGCTGCAGCCAGACTGAAACGACATTGGGGCAATAACGCCACAGTTGGTTCGGCGGTCAGCGGCTACATGCCGCCCCGACTGTTATTTGGCTCCTTCTGCAAATTAGGTCGTTAATACTGGCAAGAACTGCGGAGCTAATGTTGGTACGATTGTTATTCTTGGGGCTATGAACGCCTGCCCGACATCGAATGGTTTGTCGCTATTCCTGAGGGACACCGCCCTACAGAGATCAGGGCCCCAGCAGCATTCACCACTCTCATCGTCAGTGGTATCGGTAGACTGGTGATAGAGCGGACCTACTGGATTCAGTCAATACCTACGACCTACGCTCAGGGTTTTGCCAAGCGGCACCAGTACACGACAGTCATAGTAATCAACATGTTGTGGTGGAAATCACACTGTCACCGTTGTCATTCGAGTCTGAAGTAATGGGGACAGAGGCTTTGTACGTCGAGTCCTCGTTTTTAGCTGTAATGGATTCCCGGGAACAGGAGCCAACACACCAGCACGATACTGCGACCCAACCGACGGATGGCTTCGACGAAGAGAAGGCGCGACGCGGCGCTCGCCTCCTGCTCGAAGCCGCTGGCCGCGATCCCGATTCGGCGGGGCTATCGGACACGTGGAGCCGGCGTGTCCCGGAAATGTTCGAGACGCTGACGGAGGGCTCCCGGTCGGAGTCCGGACCGGTGATGCGGACGTTCGATGCGGAGACCGACGGTCTCGTCGTCAAGAACGGAATCCCGCTCCACAGCATGTGCGAACATCATATGCTCCCCTTTCATGGTGTTGCCCACGTGGCGTACAGGCCCGGGGAGGAGATGGTTGGGCTGTCGAAGCTCATCCGGTACGTCCGGTGGCAGTCGCGCCAGTTGACGACACAGGAGACGCTCACGCGAGACATCGCGGTCGGGCTGGCCGAGGAACTCGACGCGCACGGTGTCGTCGTCGAGGTTACTGCAACGCACATGTGCGAAGTGATGCGAGGTATCGAGACCGAGACCGAGACGACAACCAGAGAGCACGTCGGAACTATCAGCGATGCCGACCGCACGCAGTTCAGGGAGTCGATTCGTCGACACGCCGCCGGGCATGGCGGCCGCTGATAGTCAGCGACAGCGTCCCGGTTGACGGGATTCCGGCTTCTGGGGGTCCAGTCGGGACAGTCGTTCGTCGTCAGCGGGAGTACGAAGCTTATCGTGTTATGATATTGAACGGATGAGTTCCCAATCTGTCTTCACCGGTCCCGGAACACAATCGCGAGCCCGTCACCGGGTACATCGAGCAAAACAGGATGCTTGCAGATGGTAACAGCCTGAATATGTGCCACTTTCCGGAAGTCAGCACCCCGGTAGTATTTAAATCGCCACAGAACTGTGGTTCTTTCTTCATTCCCGAAAGGGGCCACCCTCAAAACGGACGATGTTGAGACCTGTCACCACGAGAGGCGAGCGTACAGTTCGGTCCGCCAGCATGCGGGTGAGACCGCGATGAGTTCGAACTCGCTGCCGTCAGCGGCGAAGACAGTAATCATCGGTGGCGGTATCGTCGGGAACAGTCTGGCGTATCACCTCGCCCGGATGGGGCGAGAGGACATCGCGATCCTGGACAAAGGGCCGTTGCCCGACCCCGGTGGGTCGACCGGTCACGCCTCGAACTTCCTGATGCCGGTGGAACACTCGAAGGAGATGACCCACCTCACCCGCCGGAGCATCGAGCAGTACAAGGACATGGACACGTTCACCAACAGCGGCGGCATCGAGGTGGCACGCACCGAGGAGCGGGTCGAGGAACTGAAACGACGCATGCAGTCGGCGAAGGCGTGGGGAGAACCGGCGGAGCTGTTGACCCCCGAGGAAGTCGAAGAACTCGTGCCGTACGTCAACACTGACCTGATCGAGGCAGGGTTCTACAGCACCGGCGCGGGCACCTGTGACCCGCTCCGGGCCGGCGAAGTGATGCGAGCGCGAGCAGAGGAGTACACCGAGGGCGGTCTGCACGTCTCGCCCAACACCGAAGTGCTCGACCTCCACGTCGAAGGCGGATCGATACAAGCTGTCGAGACCGACCGCGGGACCATCACGGCCGACGAGGTGGTCATCGCGGCCGGGCTCTGGAGCCCGAAGTTGGCCGAGATGGCAGGCGTCGAGATTCCGCTGACACCGGCGGTCCACCAGATGGTCAGCGTCGGCCCGATCTCCTTCTTCGAGGACTACGAGGGCGAGATCTCGTTCCCGGTCGTCCGCGACATGGACACGCAGATGTACGAGCGCCAGCACGGGAACGACCTCGAAGTCGGGTCGTATCAGCACCGGCCGATACTCTGGGACGTCGAGGACATCCCGTCTATCGACGAAGCGCCGCTGTCGCCGACACAGCCACCGCTGACCGAGGACGCCTTTGAGCAATCGATGGCCGACGCACTGGAGATCGTCCCGGAACTGCTTGACGGCCCAGCAGCCGGCATCCGCCACGAAATCGACGGCCTGCTCTCGCAGACGCCCGACGGTGCGCCGCTGCTGGGCCCGCTGCAGGACGTCGACGGACTCTGGTCGTGTGCCGCGATCTGGATCAAGGAGGCTCCGGCCATCGGCGAGGCGGTCGCCCAGTGGATGACGCGTGGCTGGTCTGGCATCGACCTCCACGGGGCCGACGTGAACCGCTTTTACGAGTACGGGAACTCCCGTTCGTTCGTCAAAGACCGGGCCAGCGAGGGGTTCCAGAAGATCTACGACATCGTCCACCCGGCCGAACAGTACCAGTCGGCGCGGGAGCTCCGGACGAGCCCGTTCTACGAGAAACAGGCCGACCTCGACGCGGAGTTCTTCGAGGCGGCGGGCTGGGAACGGCCGCAGTGGTACGAGTCGAACAGCGACCTGCTGGACCGGTACGAGGACGAACTCGCCGAGTTCCAGCGACCGAACGAGTGGGACTCGCGGTGGTGGTCGCCGATCATCCTCGCTGAGCATCTCCACACCCGCGAGCACGTGTCGATGATCGGCGATATGTGCTTCAGCATCTTCGACTTCCGCGGGTCGGACGTCGTCGACTACCTCGAACGGATGGCCGTGGGCCGCGTCGACGTCGACGTCGGCAAGACCGTGTACACGCCGATTCTCGCCGAGAACGGCGGCTTCGTCTCGGACCTGACTATCGCCCGCCTCGGCCCCGAACACTACCGGGTCGTCACCGGCGGTGCGGCGGGCGGGAGCGACCGGGCCTGGTTCGGCGAGCACATCCCGGACGACGCCGACGTGACGATGATCGACCGGTCCGAGTCGCTGTGCACCCTGGGCGTCTGGGGACCGAACGCCCGCGACATGGTCGACAGCGTCACCGAGGAGGACATGTCCCACGACGCGTTCGAGCCGTACACGGCACGGGAAATCACGGTCGGCGAGGTCGATGCCTGGGCGATGCGGCTCTCCTACATCGGCGAACAGGGCTGGGAGATCTACGCCCCGATGGGCCAGGGCCGCCGGCTCTGGGACGTGCTCTGGGAGGCCGGCCAGGACCACGACGTCCGACCGGCCGGCATGGGCGTCTACGGGACGACCGGCCGCCTGGAGAAGGGGTACCGGTTGTTCGGTCACGAACTCGAACTGGAGTACAACCCGGCGGAAGCGGGGCTCACCTTCCACGGCGTCAAGGACGCCGATTTCATCGGGAAGGAAGCCTACGCGGAGGCTATCAACGAGGAGAACACCGCCACGCTGTGTACGCTGTCCGTGGACGACCACGCCCCAGAGGGCGGCGAGCGCCGCTTCATGCTCGGGAACGAACCGGTTCTCGACGAGAACGGGGACGTCCTGGTCGACGACGAGGGTCGTCGGTCCTACGTCACCAGCGCCGGGACCGGTCCGAGCGTCGGCAAGCACCTCCTCATGGCGTACCTCCCGCAGTCTCACGCCGAAGAAGGGCGGAGCCTCCAGGTCGAATACATGGGCCAGCAGTACCCGGTGACGGTCGAAGTCGTCGGGAGCCGCCCGCTGTTCGACCTGGAGAACGAGCGCATCAGGAGCTAGCACAGCCAGTGAACCGACACCAATCGAACGACGGAGACACGACATGGACACCGTAGCCTGCATCAAGCGCGTGCCGGACACCGGCGCGAAACTCACACTGACCGACGACGAACAGGAGATAGATACGAGCCATCTGGGGTTCACGATATCGCCCCACGAGGAGTGCGCTGTCGAGGAAGCGATCCAGGTGGCCGACAACCACGACGGGACGGCCACCGTACTGTCGCTCGGGCCAGCGGACGCCGACGAGCAGCTCCGGACCGGGCTCGCGATGACGGCCGACGAGGCGGCGTTGCTGGAAACCGACGGTGAGGAGTGGCAGCCCCGCGAAACGGCGACGGCCCTCGCAAACGCCTTGAGCGACGACGCCGGCACCGACCCGGCTTTCGACCTCCTCCTGTTCGGCAACGAATCCGCCGACGTAGCGAACCACCAGGTCGGGGTTCGCGTCGCCGAGCGATTGGACGTCCCCTTTGTCGCGGGCGTGACGGACCTGACGGTCGAGGAGGGGACGGCCGTCGCCGAGCGCGACGTGACCGGCGGGACCGAGGTGTACGAACTCGAACTCCCAGCCATCGTTGGCGTAAAGGAGGGACTCAACACGCCCCGCTACGCCTCGATGCGCGCCAAGATGCAGGCGCGCAAGCAGTCTATCGAACGGCGGGACCCGGTCATCGGTGAGTTCGACGGGGCTATCGAGAAAGTCCGGCTGGAAGCGCCTGAGAGCACGGACGGCGCAGCCGAGGTGCTCGGCGAGGGGACGGACGCCGTGCCCGCAGTCGTCGACCTGCTCCGGGACGACCTGGAGGTGGTTTAACAGTGATACTGAGCCTCGTCGAACACGCGGGCGGAAGTCCCGAAGAGTCCTCGCTGGAGGCGCTCACGCTGGCTCGGGAGCTAGCGACGGCGACCGACACAGCACTCGAAACCGTCGCCTTCGGCGATGAAGCGGCAGCACTCGGGGACCATCTCGGCGAGTATGGCGTCGAGACGATCCACCGCGTCGCTGACGACCGGCTGGACACGTACGCGCCTGAGGCGTGGGCGGAGAGCATCGCCCAGTTGCTCGACGCCGCGGACCCGGACGCGGTCGTCGCTCCGGGGACCGACCGCGGACAGGAGGTGCTGGCCCACGTCGGCGCGAAGCGTGACCTGCCGATGGCGGCCAACTGTCTCGACGTCGAGGCCGGCGACGTGTACGAACTGTCGCGCCAGCGGTGGGGCGGCAGCCTCGTCGAGCACGCCCGCCTGGACAGCGAAACGAAACTGTTGACGGTGGCTGCACACGAATTCTCGACGGAGACGGCGGCAGCGACAGCTGAGACGACAGTCCAGACCTTCAAACCGACGCTCGGCGAGAGCGCGTTCCGGGTCAGCGTCGACCGCGTCGAGGAGTCCGACGAGACCGGTGTGTCCCTCGGCGAGGCCCGGGTCGTGATCGGCGGCGGGCGCGGCGTCGGCGGCCCGGAGGACTACGACAAGCTGGAGACGCTGGCCGACAGCCTCGGCGGAACCGTCGGGGCGTCGCGAGCCGCCGTCAACGAGGGCTGGCGGCCACACGACGACCAGATCGGACAGACAGGAACGAAGATCAGCCCGGACCTCTACGTCGCCTGTGGCATCAGCGGCGCAGTACAGCACATGGTGGGCTGTAAGGGTGCGGACAACATCCTGGCGATCAACACCGACCCGGAAGCGGCCATCATGCAGAAGGCCGACTACGCCGTCGTCGGCGACCTCCACGAGGTCGTGCCGGAATTGAACGACGCGCTGGGAGACGGGGGCTGAGACGGTCGGTCGTTCCATGTGCGGACTTGACTAATGGGCTGGCCGCCTCAGCTCATTCTTTGACGACGTAGTCCCCGAAGTTCTCGACAGTCCCCACGGGCGGCGCACCGAAGGCGAGCCAGACGTGTGTTTCATTGGTGTGGTTACAGAGGTTCCGGACCGTATCCGGGTGGACGCGGACGATCCCGCCCTCGGGGACATCGTGGACGTCACCCTCGATAGCTATCTGTCCGCCGGTCGTCGCGACGAACACCTCTTCCTGCCCGTCGTGCGTGTGCGGTGTCGTCACCGAGCCCGGCTCGACGATGACCTGATTCACCCGCATCTCTGTACAGCCGAGCGGGTCCGTGAGCTTCCGGACATCGGTATCACAGGTGTTGAACTGTTCCGTCGGTACCGTCGCTGGCTGGACAATTTCGTACGAAGACGCCATACACCGACTTGACACAGTTCGGACATAGCCTTTGTGTCAGGATGGCCCACGCGGACCGAATACCGTCGGGGAAATCATTAGGCGAGTGGGCCGAGAGTGCCGTGGTATGGACAGGCGATCACAAATAGCGGTCAGTGCTGTTCCCGACAGATGACGTTCGCGGACCAGCCTATCGGCGAGTTCCTCGACGGTGTCGCGTCGGGCCAGGTGACTCCGAGCGGCGGTGCAGTCGCAGCCATCGGCGGCGCGATGGGCGCGGCGCTCTGTGAGATGGTCTGTATCCACACCGCCAGCACAGTGGAAGCGGCTACTGAACTGAGCGGGGTTGGTGACACTCTGGCCGACCACCGTGAGCGGTTGCTCGCCCTCGCCGACGAGGACGCGACAGCGGTCGACGCGGTCGGGGCCGCGTTCGAGTCCGGAGACGACGACAGGGTTCAAGCGGCCTCGAAACGCTCGACGGAGGTGCCACTGGAGACGGCCGAGGTCTGTCTCGACGTCGTCGAGCATGCCGGCACGGTGACTGCGAAGGGAACGCCGGTCGCCGTCCCGGACGCGGCTGTCGGGGCGCTGCTCGCGGCGGCGGCGTTACAGGCGTCCGTCTCGACTGTCAGGGCCAATCTCGATATGATAGACGACAAATCATTCGTGGCGGAGATGAAACAGCGGGCAGACGAGGCAGAGGCGGCCGGTGAGGCGGCGCTCGAAGAAGCGGTCGCAAACGCGGAGAACTGAGCGTCGTCAGCCCGTCGAACGCCGAGCGGCGTCCACTAAGAACCGAGAGGACGGATCGCAGGAGCTGGGACGCGAGGCCGGTTCGTCAGAACAGCCCCGAAATGTTACCGTCTTCGTCGATGTCCATGTCGGCGGCAGCCGGTCGGGCCGGCAGGCCAGGCATCGTGAGCGCGTCGGCCGTGAGAGCGACCAGGAAGCCCGCACCGGCGGACGGGTACACTTCGCTGATTTCGAGTTCCCAGCCCTCCGGCGCGCCCTTCTTGCTGGCGTCGTCGCTCAGCGAGTGGAACGTCTTGGACATGACGACCGGGTAGTCGTCGAAGTCGAGTTCGTTCATCTGCTCGATGTCGTCGAGCGCGCCGCCGGTGTATTTCACGTCGTCAGCGCCGTAGATTTCGGTCGCGACCGTCTGGATCTTCTCCTTGATGCTGTCCTCGTCTTCGTACAGCATCCGGAAGTCCTCCTCGTCGCTCTCCTCGGTCGCCTCGATGACGTTCTCCGCGAGGTCGACGCCACCCTCGCTGCCGTCTGAGAACACGTTCGATTCCGCGGCACGGACGCCGAGATCGTCGCGGCAGTGGTCCAGTACGGCCTGTATCTCCTCGTCGGTGTCGTCCGGGAAGCGGTTGACCGAGACGACGACCGGGACACCGAACTTCTGGAGGTTCGTCGCGTGCTTATCGAGGTTCGAGAAGCCGGCCTCGACGGCTTCGACGCCCGCCTCGTCGATTTCGTCGTAGTCGACCGGCCACTGATCGAGACCGTGGTACTTGAGCGCGCGGACCGAGGCCACGAGGACGACGGCGTTCGGCGTCATATCGCCTTTACGACAGACCACGTCCATGAACTTCTCGGCCCCGAGATCGGAGCCGAAACCGGCCTCGGTGACGAGGTAGTCGCCCATGCCGAAGGCGGTCTTGTCGGCGACCAGCGAGTTCGTCCCGTGGGCGATGTTCGCGAACGGGCCGCCGTGGACCAGCGCTGGCGTCCCCTCGATAGTCTGGACGACGTTCGGCTTGATTGCGTCACGGAGCAGCATCGTCGCTGGCCCCGTCGCCTCGATATCTTCGACCGTGACCGGATCCCCGTCCTCGTCGTAGGCGACGATGATACGACTGACTCGTTCTTTGAGGTCGCCAAGGTCACTTGCCAGACACAGCACGGCCATCAGTTCTGAAGCGGCGGTAAGGAGGAAGCTGTCCTCCCGCGGCGTCCCGCCGGTTTCCCCGCCGAGGCCGACAACCATCTCTCGGAGCGCGCGGTCGTTCATGTCGATGGCCCGCGGCCAGGCGACGTTGTTGATGTCGATATCTAGGTCGTCACCCTGTGATATTTTCGCGTCGAGCATCGCGGCGATGAGGTTGTGTGCGGAAGTGAGCGCGTGGAGGTCGCCGGTGAAGTGGAGGTTGATGTCCTCCATCGGCAGTACCTGCGACCGGCCGCCGCCTGCTGCGCCGCCTTTGACGCCGAACACCGGGCCGAGCGACGGTTCCCGGATGGCGATCATCGCCTCCTCCCCGACGTGATTGAGGGTCTGTCCGAGGCCGACGGTCGTTACCGTCTTGCCTTCGCCTTTCGGCGTCGGCGTCATTCCGGTTACCAGAACGAGGTTCTGCTCCTTGTTCTGGGACTGATCGCGGAGGCGCTCGATGGCGTGCTGTTTGACTTTCGCGGTGTATTCCCCGAAGTACTGGAGGTCGTCGAGGCCGAGTCCCCACGGCTCGACCAGTTCCCAGATCGGTTCCATGTCGGTCGACTGGGCGATATCGTAGTCCGTAGGAATCGGCTCCTGGGCCTCTTCGGTCGGGGATTGCTCATCCTGTGAAGACATCTCGGCTAGCCCTTCCCTGCACCGTCGTAATAATGTTAGTGAACCTGACACTACCGGGATAGGATGTGTTCGAGCCGGCGCTCCAGGCCACACAACCCTCATCATGTACTTCCGCTTACGAGATTGGTTCCGGAGGTGTCTGCGGAAAGAGCGACGGCGACCGCGAATCCGGGAGGTTCAGTGCTACTCGACCGAAGACTTCGGGCAGGAATCCGGACCGCCACAGAGCACTGCGGCGATACATTAATCATGCCGCCGGCGACCAGATATGGTATGGAGTACCACGAGTCGGCGGACTACCTGCAGTCGCTACAGCGTCGTCGGCCCAAGCTGGGGACCGATACGACGGCGCGAATGCTCTCACATCTCGGGGACCCGGAGGACAGTTTCGACAGCGTGCAGATCGCCGGATCGAACGGAAAAGGCAGCACGGCTCGCATGACTGAAAGCGTACTCAGGGCCGCCGGGCTGGACGTCGGGCTGTTTACCTCACCGGGGTTGAACGGGTTCCGGGAGCAGATCACGGTCAACGGTGGTCGGGTACCGAAAGAACGGGTCAGGGAGTTCGTCGAACGGATCGCGCCCTGTATCGACCAGTTGGTTGCCGAGGACGACAAGCCGACGCATTTCGAGGTACTCACCGCCCTGGCGCTCTATCATTTCGATATCGAGAACGTCGACGTGGCAGTGCTGGAAGTCGGCATCGGCGGCCGGTACGACGCTACAAGCGCGGTCGACCCCGTCGCCAGCGCCGTCACCAGCATCAGTTTAGAACACACCGACCTGCTTGGCGACACAGTCGAGGAGATCGCTCGGGACAAAGCACAGGTCGCACCCGGAAACGCCCCGCTCGTGACCGGAACGACCGGCGCAGCCCTCGATGCGATCCAGGGAATTACCGACACCATCACTGTTGGTGGTGAAGGGGCTGATGTCACGGCCGTCGAAAACGGCATGCGCTCGGCCGTCGAGAACCGCATCTCCCTCACGGGGCCGGATTGGGCCCTCGAATCGAACCTCAAACTGCTCGGACAGCACCAGGCCGAAAACGCCGGCGTCGCCGCGACGCTGGCCCGACAACTCACCGACGTAGACACAGAAACGATAACCGAGGGGCTGCGGGCCGCGACGCTGCCGGGGCGGTTCGAGGTCCGGTCGACCGATCCGATGGTCGTCCTCGATGGCTCCCACAACCCCGGCGCGATGGCGACGCTGGCGACACTCATCGAGCGATACGACTACGACGACCTCCATGTGGTCTTCGCCGCAATGGAAGACAAGGAGTACGAGCGGATGATCGCGACGCTTCCAGCCGTCGAGACGGCCTTCGCGGCGCGACCGAAGGTGGACCGAGCCGCGAGTACGGAGTCGCTCGCTGCGGCGTTCGAGGGCCAGGCAGCCCATGTCAAGCAAGTCGAGTCCGTCCCCGAGGCGACCGAGCGGGCGATAGCGGCGGCCGGAGCGGACGACTTCGTGCTCGTGGCCGGCTCACTCTACGCAGTCGCCGAAGCACGGGACCGCTGGAGCCGGCTGGTCGTTCCCAAAGAGACGCTGCAGCAGGCGTCGGCGGGCGGGACCGCTGGATCAGGAGGTGAAGCCGATATCCGCCGACACGTCCTTTCGGTCACGGTACGGCGCGACCAGGCAGGCGTCGTCAAACAGCAGTTCGAGGACTGCGGCGGCACCTGTACCTGTTCGACTGTCGGGACGCCGGAGAAGCTCGTCGACGCGACGCTGTCGGGAACGCCACGACAGTTTCGACAGCTCATCAGTCGACTAAGTTCGGCGGGGCTGGGGCTCGGTCGGCTCGCCACGCAACTCGAAGGCACGCTGTCTGACAGGTCGTTCGAGCCACCGTTCGATAGTGACCAAGCGGCCGTGATGGGTATTCTCAACGTTACGCCGGACAGTTTCTACGACGGCGGCGAGTACAACCGCCGCGATCTCGCAATCAGTCACGCGGAACAGATGATCGAGTCCGGGGCGGATATCGTCGACATCGGCGGCGAGAGTACCCGGCCCGGGGCCGACCCGGTAGCCGTCGAAACGGAGATAGACCGCGTGGTGCCCGTTATCGAGGCCGTTTCGTCGCTCGATACGACTGTCTCCGTCGATACCCGAAAAGCCGCCGTCGCTGACGCGGCGCTGGAGGCCGGGGCCGACATCGTCAACGACGTGTCGGGACTGTCGGACCCCGAGATGCGGTTCGTGGTTGCCGACCACGACGCGTCCATCGTCCTGATGCACAGCCTCTCAGCACCAGTGGATCCCGGCCGGGCGGTGACCTACGACGATGTCGTCGACGACGTGCTACGGGATCTCACAGAGCAGATACTGCTCGCCGAGCAGGCCGGCATCGACCGCGAGCAGGTTATCGTCGACCCCGGCTGTGGGTTCGGGAAAAACGCCGCCGAATCGTTCGAACTCGTCGACCGGCTCCAGGAGTTCCACGCGCTCGGCTGTCCAGTGCTGGTCGGGCACTCCCGGAAGTCGATGTTCGCCGACATGAGCGACGCAAGTACCGACAGGCTGCCACCCACCCTGGCCACGACGGCATTAGCCGCTGAGCGAGGGGCCGACGCTGTCAGAGTCCACGATGTCTCAGAGAACAACGCCGTTCTCAAGACGGTCTCAGCGACGGCGTCGGGACCGTCCCGGCTTCGACAACAGTGATACCTGTGCAGCCCGAAGGGTGTGTATGGTACAGTTTCCGGTTCAGCTCGGTTCGGGGCTGCTCGAATCCGTCGGGCAGCTGGCGGCAGTCGCTGGAACCGTCGTTCTCCTGCTGATACTCGTCGGTCTGGGTGCCTTCGCGTACAAGAGCGTCGTCGGCGAGGGTGTCCGTTGGCCCGAAGAAAGAGAAGAGGCGGACAGCGAGAACGAGGACGGCGTCGTGCAGGGTAGCCGTGAGGACGACTGGAAGTACTACTGAGGACGACGTTTCAGTCGGTACTGCGGTCGTAGGAGTGCTCGAACTCCCAGTGGTACCGACAGTCCGTACAGGTCGCCCACTCGGGGATATCGAACCGCTCGGGGTGGCGTTGCCCGTGTTCCATCCGGCTCCGACAGACCGGGCAGGTGAGATACAGAAGCTCCAACTCGGCGAACTCGTCGTGGCTGTACTCGCCGACACACCGCGGACAGTCGATGCTGTCACGCGCGTTGTGCTGGAAGATTTCCGACTCGCATCGCGGACACTCGACCGTCGCCGGCGGCCGTCTCGCCCACCCGATGTCACCGTCGTACGTCGTCGTTGCCGTGTCCATGCTCGACAGCCTGAACTTGTTCGGCCCGTCACTCCGCTGAAGTGGCGCGGCGACCCGCTTGCCGACCCAGACAAGCTTTGAGAGCAGAACTGCGAGCCATCCAGACACTGTCACATGGTATGTATTCTGACGGCTTAAATTTCCGGGCAGTACCGACGCTGGCCCGGTACCAGGCGGTCGATAGGTTTTCACGGCGACCCACGGTATGTGGCGTATGAGTGTTGAGGCAGTTGTCAGCGCTGCGCCGACCGTCACGGGACTGACGGCAGCTACTTGGACGCCCGTCGTGGGACAACTGGAGCCCGCCGTTGCCGCGGAACTATCCAGGCCGCTTCGGGCACTCGTGTCGTTCGTTCTCGTTCTCGTGTCCGGCGCGGTGATACTCCAGTTGCGGCGGGGCGCAGTCGACGACGCTATCGATGCGATTTCGGACAGCCCGGCGACTGCCGTCGTCTATGGCATCGCCGGGTATGTGATAATCGCGGTTGTCGGTCTCTACGGGGCGACAACGCTTGCCAGTTTCAGTGTCGCTGGCGGGATACTGGTCCGTATCGTGATCCTCATCGGGAGCGCGTTCGCCCTGATACTCACGAGCTTCGGGTTCCTCGTCGTCGGCACGCTGCTTAATGATGTCTTCGGCAACCGTCGACCGTCACGGGGGCTGCTCATCGGAGCAACTCTCAGTGCTGTCACGTGGCTCCTGTTTTCACCCGCCGGCAGTATCGCGTCCAGTCTCGCCATCGCCGCCTTCGGGATCGGCGGCTCTGTCCGGGTCTGGATACACTCCGAGCGGACGGTCGAGACAGAGGTAGACGCCCGCTAGCGCGAACTGCCTGTCTGTCCAGGAGCTGTCACTGCTGGTCGCGTCGAAAACGTCAAAACGAGAGCGCTTCAGTCGGTACCCGTCGCCGTGTCGTCACCTGGGTCGGAGATATCTGTCACCATCTCGTCGCCAGCGGTCACGACGTCCACGTCCTCCCGTTCAGAGAGATCCTGAATGGTCTCTGCGAACTCTTCGGATTCCAGTATCTGGTACTCGTTGTCGAGCCCCAGATACACCGTATAGCACATCAGACACAGGATAAGCGCGAACGGCAGTCCCGTGGTGATTGCGGCCGTCTGGAGCGCCGTCAGACCGCCGCCGATGAGCAGGATGGACGCGACGAGCCCCTCGGTAAGGGCCCAGAAGATCCGCTGGGTCCGCGGCACGTCGTGTTTTCCGCCCGAGGTCAGGTGGTCGATGACCAGTGACCCCGAGTCCGACGACGTGACGAAGAACGTGATGACCAGCAGCGTCGCGATCAGTCCACTGACCACGCCGAGCGGGAACTGCTCCAGCAGGGCGAACATCGCGACGGTCTGGCCGACTTCGTTGTAGGTCGCTAGCGCCTGTCCGTTCCCCATCAGTGAGTTGAACATCGCGCTGCCACCGAACACCGACAGCCAGAGCGTCGAGAACATCGACGGGAGGAACAGCACGCCCAGGACGAACTCCCGGACGGACCGGCCCTTCGAAATGCGCGCGATGAACATTCCGACGAACGGCGACCACGCGATCCACCAGCCCCAGTAGAACACGGTCCAGGCGGTGGGGGTCCCATTCGCCGCTTCGTTGAGCGTCCCGGTGAAGAATCCGAGCGCGAGGATGTTCCCGAAGTACGCGCCGAGCCCCTCGGTCCACGTCCCGAAGATGTACACCGTCGGGCCCACGATGACGAGGAACCCGAGCAGTGCGAACATCAGGTAGAGATTGAGCGTACTCAGCCGCTTGACTCCGCCGTCGAGCCCCGCCGCGACTGAGAGGGTCGCGATGAGCGTGATCCCGGCGATGAGGGCGACCTGCGGCCAGGTTCCTGTCGGGATACTTACCGCACCGAGCATGTCGCCGCCCACGTAGGAGAGCCCCGTGTTGACCTGTGCAACACCGAGTCCCAGTGAGGTTGACAGCCCGAACAGCGTCGCGAACACCGTCACGAGGTCGATGATGTGGCCCGGCCAGCCGTAAATCCGCTCGCCCAGCAGGGGCCAGAATATCGACCGGAAGGTAAGCGGGAGCCCGCGGTTAAACGAGAAGAACGCGAGGCCGAGTCCAACCAAGCCATACACCGCCCACGGGTGAAAGCCCCAGTGGAAGAACGTCTGTGCCATCGCGGCGGACGCCGCCGCACCGGTTCCAGCCTCGGCCCCGAAGAAGCTCGGAGGATTCTGGAAGTAGTACAGCGGTTCCGAGACGCTGAAGAACATGAGACCGATACCCATGCCGGCGCTAAACAGCATCGCCATCCAGGAGAAGTCGCTAAACTCCTTCTCGGCCTCGACGCCGCCGATTTTGATATTACCGTACTTGCTGAATGCGAAGTACAGCAAGGTGATGATGAACACGTTCACCGCCAACAGGTAGAACCAGCCGAAGGTGTCCCCGATGGTGTTGAACAGCCACGTGTACGCCGAGGCTGCTGTGTCACCCAGCAGTATTGTCATTGCGATAAACAGCGCAATTATCACCAGCGCAACCGGGAAGACCACTGGGTGGATGTCGAAACCGGCCGCCTGGATGTTCGTATCACCGGGCTCGCGGTCGGACTCCGGGTGGAACAACTCGACCTGAAGCCCGTCCGACATTTCGCCGGTCGGGTCGTCACTGTCTGCCATACGTTACCCCTCTCGAACGCGGTACTAGTCTGTGTTGTCTCATTGTCGTTGTCGCGGTCGTGCTCTGTCGTGGTCCGTCGCCACCGTCATGCCAGCGACATCCCGGCATAGCGCGTCTATGGCGTTTGCATCCTGTTTGGCTCATTGTACTCGCTCGGACGGGCACGGTGGCCCGCAGGGCTATTGTCGACGTGTTTTATGTGCTACACAGTCTCATACTTATGCAGTAATGCGACTCTAATAAAACTTCACCTTAGACTCCAATATATCACGGATTGAAGCGCTGTACTGGTATGACTCGGCGGACACTTATGTTATCTATCAAATTGAGGTTTGCTGGTCACAGGTGAGCGGTTCACTACCCGTATGGTTGGTACGTGTCTATTTATTTCGAACCCCCGTCTACGGCCAGCATGGCACGACTACTGGCGACAGGGGCAGCCGCACTGGCGGCACTGCTGATGGGCGTCGGTCTCGTCGGCATGACAATCGGTGACTTCCGGCTCGCAGGATTCAGTTTCCTCAGCGCGAGTCTGGTGTTCTACATACGCGAGACCCGGCTGATAGACGCCTGATGGGTCAGATATCGTTGACACTCATCCGCTGACTGATGACCGGGACGCTCGACGTCCGGACCACTTTGTCCGTTGTCCCACCGAGTAAGTTCCCGAGTTTCCCGCGGAACGCCGACCCCAGGACGATCACGTCCATCCCGTTGTCCTCGGCAAACTCGACGATCTCCTCGCTGGGCGCGCCGGTTTTGAAATGCGTCTCGTAGTCGACGCCGTTGTCTTTGGCGACGCTGCCGAGGTTCGCCAGCACCTCTTCCCCGTATTCCCGGTACTCCTGTCGCATCTCCTCCTCGTCGTCTCTGAGCGCGAGCGCACGCGGCGTGCCCGGCAGGTCGATTACGTACAATGCATGGACTGTCGCGTCGAGAGCGGCGGCGAGTTCGATGCCGTGTTCTGCCCCTCTCCTGGCCTCGTCGCTGCCGTCATAGGGGACGAGTATGTGGTCGTACATGGTGCCTGACTCATGTACACTTCCCCCACGTACCTGTTATAGGTTTCCCCCGCTCAGGATGGTCAGCGCGTCGGTCTGAACGCTGACTGGGGACAAGGTAGTCGCGTTCAGGACTTCCGTGCGACGTTGTCGACGGGATAGCCCGCATCGCGTATCGCCGTTATTATCGTCTGTGCGTGCTCGGCACCGCTCGTTTCGACGTTGAACACGAGGTAGGCTTCCCCGATTTCGAGATTCTCGACGGACCGTTCGTGCCGGACATCGTGGATGTTGGCACCTTGCTTCGCGATGACACCCGAGATTTCCTCCATCACACCCGGCTGGTCGTCGATGCGAACCCGGAGCTGGAGGAGCTGCTGGCGCTCCGTGAGCGCGTGGATGAGAACCTCACGCATCTGTGTCATGTCGAGGTTGCCGCCACAGAGCAGCGGCATCACCGTTTCGCCCGAGACGTCGAGGCCGTCACTCAGCACGGCGGCCACGGAGGCGGCCCCGGCACCTTCCACGACCTGCTTGGCCCGTTCCATCAACAGGAGAATCGCCTGTGCGATGTCGGTGTCCGAGACCGTCACGACCTCGTCGACGTTCGCCTCGATGATATCGAGTGTCGTCTCCGAGATCCCGCCGGTGGCGATGCCGTCGGCGATGGTGTCGACTTCGTCGAGCACGACCGGAATCCCCTTGTCGAGGCTTTCGTGGACCGTCTCCGCACCGGTCGCCTGCACACCCACGACGCGCGTCTCCGGCGAGAGGTGTTTGATCGCCGTCGAGACGCCGCTGATGAGCCCGCCGCCCCCGATAGGGACGACGACCGTATCTACGTCGGGGCAGTCATGGTACATCTCCGTGCCGAGGGTCCCCTGTCCGGCGATGATATCCAGGTCGTCGTAGGCGTGGACGAACTCCGCGTCGGTCTCCTCGACAACGGCTTTGGCGTGTGCCATCGTCTCCTGGAAGTCGTTGCCGACCAGTTCGACGCTCCCGCCGTAGGCTCTCGTGGCGTCGATCTTGGCCTGTGGCGCGTTCTCCGGCATGAAAATCGTCGACTCCGCCCCGCATTTGGTCGCGGCGAGGGCGACGCCCTGCGCGTGGTTGCCGGCGCTGGCGGCGACGAACGACTCGACGCCCTCAGCGACGTCCTGCGAGATTTTGTTGTACGCGCCCCTGGTCTTGAACGACCCCGTCCACTGGAGGTGTTCCATCTTCAGGTGTACCTCGGCGTCGACGAACCCGCCGAGGGACGTGCTCCGTTCGACCGGCGTTTTCTTGACGACCGTGTCGTCGTCCAGGCGTTCGCGGGCTCGTTCGATGTCCGCGTATGTGACCGGTAGCGTCTCCGATTCGGTTTGTGTCATGTGTTCCTGTTGTGTCGGGTCTTATGCCGACCTTGTCAAGTCATTGGTCTGTCGCATCACTTAGTGATTCGCTCCCGAGCAGGGTCGAACAGCGGCTCATCACGCACAGTCGCGTCGTACGTCTCGCCCTCGCACTGTATCTGGACTGACGTGCCGGCCTCGGCGTGCTCTACCGGGACGTACGTGTACGCAACCGATTCGCCGATACTGTAGCCGTAGTTCCCGGCCTGCACGTAGCCGATTGCCTCGCCATCTTTCATCACTGGTCGCCCACTCAGCATGATATCCGTCGAGTCATCGAGGGTAAGCGGCGTGATTTTGCTGTCGATTCCCTCGTCGCGGGCGGTTTCCAGCGCGTCCTTACCGATGAACTCGGTGTCCATGTCGACGGCGAATGGGAGGCCGGCCTCGAAGGGATTCGAGTCCGTGTCGATGTCAGTTCCCCAGAGGCGATACCCCTTCTCGAGTCGCATGGAACTCAGCGCGCCGCCGCCCATCGGTCGAACGCCGAGATCCTGGCCTTCCTCCCACAGCGTCTCCCAGAGGCGCTGACCGTACTCCGTCGGGGCCCACAGCTCCCAACCGAGTTCACCAACGTACGAGACACGCAACGCGATGACCGGGACGTCGCCGACGTACATCTGCTTGGCCCGGAAGTACGGGAAGCCGCTGTTAGTCACGTCTTCGTCCGTACACCGCTGAAGGAGCAGTCGTGCGTTCGGCCCCCAGAGGCCGATCGTCGATTTCGCCCCTTCCTCGACGTGGACCGACACCGTCTCGGGAGCCTCGTCTGCTAGGTGGCCGCCGTGGATACCGGGAGAGTTCCCGCCGCCGGTCGTCACCATGAACGCCTCGTCGTCGAGTTTGACGACGGTGATATCCGCGAGGATGCCGCCACCCTCGTTCAACAGCAGCGAGTAGCGGACCTGCCCGGTTTCGAGGTCCATGTCGTTGCTACAGACCCGCTGGAGGAACGCCTGGCTCCCCTCCCCTTCGACCATGATCGAACTGAACGTCGTCATGTCGAACATCGACACCTTGTCGCGGGTATGGAGATGTTCAGCAGCCTCGATCTTCGAACGGTTGATGCCCTGCCAACCGTCCTGGTCGGGAATCCGGTCCTCGTACTTCTCGACCAGGTCGGCGTTTGACTCGTACCATTGCGGCGTTTCCCAGCCCCCGCTCTGGTAGAACTCCGCGCCGAGTTCTTTTTGCTGGTGGTAGAACGGGCTCGTCCGGAGTTTCCGGTGATCGTCCGGCTGCCATCGCGGCTCGACGATGCTGTACACCTGCTCGTATCGCTTGGCTCCGCGGTCGACGAAGTAGTCCTTCTCGCCCGCGTGGGGCTCGAACCGGCGGACGTGAATCCCACCGGTATCGACCGGACCGGACGGGAGCCGCGGAACGCCGTTCTCCATCCACTCGGCGAGAATGCGGCCGTAGCCCCCGGAGTGGGTCCACCAGATGGCCAGGCCCGTCCAGAGCCCGTCGACCTGCGCCGTCTCGCCGACGGCCGGCATCCCGTCGGGCGTGAAGACGAAGATGCCGTTCTCGGTGGCCTCGTACTCCACGTCCTGTGTCGCCGGCAGCAGTTCGTCGAAGGCCTGCTTCGCAGACTTGTCCCGCCCGCGGTGGGTGGGCGTCTCCCAGTGCTCCTTCGTGAACCCCCTGACTGAGGCCTGGTGTTCCTCCGAGTTCTTCCCCATCGCCTCGGGGTCGACGGAGAGAGTCTCGTGGTTGTACGACCCCATTCCGAGGGCGTCGCCGTGTGTCCGGAAGTACAGCGAGTGGTCCTGGTCGCGGCCGACCGGCTGGTGTGGGCCTTCGCTCATGTACTCCGCGATAGAGCGGTCACCCGGCACCTCGAGGCCCGTCGTGTTGTCGCCCACGGAGGATTCGGCGTCGGCGAGTTCGTCCATCGGTTCCGTGACGACGTACTGGTGCTCGACCGGGGCAATCGGGAGGTCGAGCCCGGCCAGTTGGCCGGTCTGGTAGCCCCAGTTGTTCGTCGCGATGACCGCTCGCTCGCAGTCGATCCGTCCCTGATCGGTTTCGACCGCGTTGATTTGCCCGCCCTCGACATCCAGGTCCGTGACCTCCGTGTCCCCGTAGAACGACGCCGAGGAGTTCTCAATGTACCACTGGAGCGCGCCGATACCGTCGACGCGGCCGTCTGTCGGGGAGTAGTAGCCACCGAGGATCTCGTCTTCGTCGACCATCGGGAGGTGCTCGGTGACTTCCTGCGGCGAGAGCAGTTCTGGCTCCGGCAGGCCGTACGAAGTCGCCCACTCGACGCGCCGCCGGAGGAAGTCCATACGGTCCTCGCTCCGGGCCACCTCGATGCCACCGACCTCGTCGTAGACACCGGCATCAGAAAGAAGCCGACTGGTGTAGTAGGCCGTCTTCGTCTGTATCTTCGACGGCGACGTCTGGAACATGATGCCGGGTGCGTGGACTGAGGACCCGCCAGTAACGGGCAGCGGTCCCTGATCGATGACCGCGACATCTTCCGCGCCGAGTTCGGTCAGATGATAGGCGACGCTACACCCGACGGCCCCGGCACCGATAATGACTGTATCCGCCCGAGACGGGGGAGTCTCTGTGCTCATGGTTCTCGTCCGGGACTGTTTCTGTCACAATCATAAATACACCGGTGGCGTGAGACTGCCTGACTTGAGAGCTGTGGGTAGCGTGCTCAGATACCGGTTTTTCAGCCAGTACGCCAACGTTCGGTATCCGGCGGTCGGTGGCACGAAACGACGATGCGTGGCCGAACCACAGCGTGTTACAATTTCGATAGAACCAGTGGGAGTCCGATCTCGCCCTCAGACGAGCGGTTCCTCACGCACAGTCGCGTCGTACCGCTCTCCCTCGTAGAGGATTTCGACGCTGGTTCCGGGTTCGGCGTACTCGGGCGGCAGGTACGTGTAGGCGACGCAGGCCCCTTCGGTGTAGCCGTACTCGGCGCTGTGGAGGTAGCCTATGGTCTCGTCGCCGTCGAGCACGGGCTTGTTGTCCAGCACGACGGCGTCCTCGTCGTCCAGCGTCAGGCACGCGACTTTGTGGTCGATGTTGTCGCCGTCGGCGGCCGCCGCGACCGCCTCCTTGCCGATGAAGTCGGTTTCGAGGTCGACCGCCCAGCCGAGGCCGGCCTCGTAGGGGTTGTGCTCCGTGTGGAGGTCCTTCCCCCAGAGGCGGAACCCCTTCTCGATGCGGAGGGAGTTCAGTGCGCCGTTGCCATAGGGCCTGATACCGTACTCCTCACCGGCCTCCATGATGTGCTCCCAGAGGCGTTCGCCGTACTCCGAGGGCGTGTAGAACTCCCAGCCGAGTTCGCCCGCATAGGAGACTCGCAGCGCGATGACGGGGATGTTCTTCACGAAGAACTGCTGGCTCGTGAAAAACGGGAAGGCGTCGTCCGAGAGGTCGACGTCGGTGACCTTCGAGAGGACCTTCCGGGCGTTCGGGCCGGTACAGACCATCGCCGCCAGGCTGGAGGTCACGTCGTTGACGACCACGTCGTCGGGGGACTGCTCGCGCACCCACGCGACGTGGTTGTTGCCCACCTCGCGACCCGTAGTCAACAGGAGGTAGCGGTCCTCGTCGGTTCGCGTGACCGTAATATCCGCCCGGACGCCGCCGCCCTCGTTGCACATCAGCGTGTACTTCACGTCGCCCACGTCGATGTCCATGTCGTTCGTACAGAGGTACTGGACGAACTCGCCGGCGTCGCTCCCGACGACTTCCATCTTGTTGAAGGAGGTCATGTCGTGGAGCCCGACGTTGTTGCGGACGTTCAGTGCCTCAGCACCCTCGATGGGCGACCAGTACTTCGCCTCCCAGCCTTCGCGGTCAGGAATCCGGTCGCCGTACTCCGCCAGCAGGTCGGCGTTAGACTCGAACCAGTGTGGTTCCTCCCAGCCCGCCTCGGCCCACAGTTCGGCGTCGTACTTCTTGTGGGTGTGGTACATCGGGGTTCGACGGATGTCCCGCTGTTTGTCGGTCCAGACCCACTTGGGGTGCATGATGTTGTAGACGATGCGGTACTCCTCGCCACCGATGTCCCGGGCGAAGTCCCAGCTTCCCTCGTGCTCGTCGAAACGGTTCACGTCGCAGTGCGCGAGGTCGATCGGGCCGTCCGGCAGGCGCGGGACGCCGTGTTCCATCCACTCGGCCAGAGCCTTCCCGGCACCGCCGGCGTGGGTGACCCAGATCGCCGCCGCCGTCCAGAGGCCGTCGTACTCCTGAACGGGCCCCATCACGGGGAGGCCGTTGGGCGACTCCGCGAACATCCCGTTGTACTTGTGTTCGAGTTCCTTGCCGGCCGTCGCGGGCAACAGCTCGTCGCTGGCCTGTCGCGGGGCCTTGTCCGGGCGATCCGGATGGGTGGCGTTGTCCATGTGGTAATCGGTGAACTCGTGGACCGATCCCTGCTCGCCGTCCGGGTCGTTCCCGCCCAGTTCCAGCGGGTCGGGCACGATGGGCTCGTGGTTGTACGAGCCGATACCGTAGGAATCCCCGTGGTTCCGGTAGTACATCGCGTTGTCCTGATCGCGCAGAATCGGGCGGTCCGGCCCCACGAGGAGTCGCTTTGCCTTCTCGCCGGAGACGTTCTCGTAGTTCTCGAACAGCGGGTGATCGGTGATGTCGACCGCACTGTCTGCCAGTTCTTCAAGCGACTCCGTCATCGTGTACTGGTGCTCGACGGGCGTCACCGGCAGGTGTACGTCGAGTTTCTCGCCGAGCTGGCGAGCCCAGATGTTCGTCGCGACGACGACCTCGTTGCACTCGATAGTACCGTTCTCCGTGACGACAGCCGCTACCGAGCCGTTCTCGGTCTCGACGTCCTCGGTACGGGTGTGGGGGACGAACTTCGCGCCCCTGTCCATCGCTTCCCGGGCCAGTGCGTCACACGCGACGACACCGGAGACCTGTCCGTCCGTCGGGGAGTAGTAGCCGCCCTTGATCTGGTCAGCATCGACAAGCGGGAGGTGCTCGGTCACTTCCTCGGGCGAGAGCAACTGGGGGTCCTCGATGCCCCAGGCCTTGGCGTACTCGACGCGTCGCTGGAGGAAGTCCATCCGCTCATCGCTGCGCGCGACTTCGATGCCGCCCGTTTCGTTGTACGCCTGGTGGCCGTCTGCCCCTTCGAGGTCCGAGTACAGCCGCCGGCTGTAGTCCGCGAACTGGCTGAGGACCTTCGGTTCCGCAGTCTGGAACATAATCCCGGGAGCGTGCGTCGACGATCCACCCGTCGTCGGCATCGGCCCCTGGTCGACGACGACCACGTCCTCACGGCCGAGCTCTGTCAGCTGGTAGGCGATGTTGCAGCCGACGATTCCGGCACCGACGATGACGGTGTCGGCCTGGGTCGGCAGGCTGTCGGTAGGCTTCATAACTCTGTGTAAAACGTGCTATGGCGGTCCAATATAGTTACCGCATGCTCCGATTCTTTTTCAAAGTGATAGTGGGACATCACGTAGTGTTTCAGAATAACAGGAGTACCATTGTTAATAGATTTGGGTCCCCTGTGGTGGTTATCGCTTTCGTTCAGAGCAGACTGGTCGCGACCAACTGGCCGATTGTATTGGCGAGTTATGTGTTAACGGTACCCTACCCGTTGTCGGTACGGTACTCTCACACCGTCGGCGACCGCTGTGGTTCGGCTCTTGATGGGTATCGACGCGCGTGCGCTAGTAACAGCGATTGCTCCGACAGTGGCCCTGCTCCCGGTGTTTTTTGTCTGCGCGCCACCGGGCATCGGTATGGACTACGCGTCAGTCACGCACACGACGACTGATCGACGGCTCGGACGACTGCCGTCGGGACGGGACGTGTCCGTGACTGTTCACCGATACGTCGGTGGCCCCGGACCGACAGTGTACATCCAGGCGGCGCAACACGGCATCGAACTCAACGGCCCGGCCGCGTTGCGGCGACTCCACGACCACCTGATCGACGCGAGCATCGCCGGGACAGTCGTCGTCGTTCCAGTGGTGAATCAACTCGCGTTCGACCATCGGTCGTACATGACCCCCGGCGAGTACGACGTGATGAATCCGAACCTGAACCGCGTGTGGCCGGGCGACAGCTCGGGAAGCCTCCAGGAACAGTTCGCCGCCCGACTGTGGGAACTCGTGAAAGACGCCGACGCAGCGGTCGATCTCCACACCGGCACGGCAGACATGCTAGAACACGTCCGGTGCCAGTCGGGCGATCCGGGCGCCGAACGACTCGCCGAAGCCTTCGGCACTTCCTATAGGCTCACCGACAGCCCCAAAGACGGAAACGACGACGGCTCAGGCGGGACGTTCCGTGCTGCGGCTGCGGCGTCCGGGATTCCGGTTATCACTGCGGAGCTGTCGAACAGTCGCCGGATCGCACAGAGCGCAGTCGCGGCAGGTGTCGACGGGCTACGGAATCTCTTGCGCGAGCGGGCTGTGCTCCCGGCGGAGCCGGAACCTCGGGCTGAGCAGACGGTGCTCCGCAACGACGCGGAGCCGGTCACCGCGTCGGAATCGGGACTGTTCGAATGCCGGCCGGACGTCGCCGTCGGCGACACCGTCGATGCCGGGACGCGTCTGGGGACCGTCTACGAACCCGCCTCGTTCGAACAACAACAGGTCGTCTCAGCGACAGAACGGGGAGTGATCTTCTCGCTTGCCAGGGGGTCTGTCGTCGTGAAAGGGGAACGCCTCGCAGGCATCGCCACGCCGCGATAGCCGTCGCGCATCCAGTGATCCGTCCGCGAGCACTGTTCAACCCTGAGTTGGTAGCCACAGTTTTGCGGAGGTATATAAATGGGTTGGGTATTCCACACCTATCTCTACACCATAACGTGTCATAGTTACTCAATGACATGGGACTTCACACCGCCTTCACGGCGCTCGCGGAGGTCATCGATGCATACGAATCTCGTGGTCGCGCCATCCAGACCGTCGAAGCATCGCCGGCCGACACCGGTACCGCAGTCCTCGACGTGACGCTGGCGATGCCGGTCTCACTGCGTTCTGGCGGCGGCGCCGGGGAAGGTCTCACGCCGGAGACGGCGAGACTAACTGACAGCGGTGACCTCGAAGTGACGTTCACGCCGTCCGCAACTGAACTCCCGTCACCTGCCGGTGTCTCACTGTCGATAGGTGACGCTTCAGCCACCGTCACCGACGACGGCTTGCTCCTGACGGTACAGTTGACAATCGACGCCACAGCCACACCGGACGGGGAGCCCAGCGTCGATTGCGGGGTCGGCACCGACGAGTCAGCAACAGTCAGCGCAGTGACTTCAGCCGATACCGGGGGCAGTGCGCCCATCGATGGTTCGAACGGCTCGGATTCGGCGGCACCCCCTGCTGGAGGCGATGATTCGCAAACATCCTCGCAGTCAGACGGCGAACTGACGGCAGAAACCCGGTCTAATCGCGAGGCCGATACGGAGTCGGATCCCTTCGCCGCTGTTCGCGATGATTCCGTGCCGCCGTACGAAGACACGGACTACCTACAAGCGCTGTACGACGACTGCGACAACTTCAGGGAGATCGCCGAGCAGATACAGATGGACGTCTCCTCCGAGACTGTCCGCCGGTACATGATAGAGGCGGACATCCACGTCCCGAACACGTACAACACGTCCAGTGACGACGCGGAAGAAGCGTCGCCCAAATCAGGGGAGTCCGACGAGGCCACGCAGACTGAGGCTGAGGACGAACAGGTCAGCGTGGTCGAACCCGTTTCGGCCGAGCGGTCGGAACTCCCCGACGAACAACTGGTGACTGACGGGCTTGGACTCCCGGCTGATGTCCAACTCTGCGACATCGCGGATGCGGTCGTCGATTCGGACACCGTGTACGAGGTCCAGCGGTGCCTGAGTCTCGATCGGAGCCAGACCCGGGACCTCCTGGAGGAACTCAATCTGCTGGATCTCGTCCTGTGTCGGCTCGCGGACGAACCCGACCACAGCGTCTCCTACGGGACCGTAGCTAGTCGGATCCGGCAGTGTACGCCCGGTACCGCGTGATAGAGGGGGTTATTATAAAGGGGTTCGATGACCCACCCACAGAGAAAAGTACGGGTACGCCTAATCTCCGGCAGATCATGGCCCTCGGAACACGCGCTGTCGCAGACAGTCAGGGTGTCAGGACGCTGCTGACGAGCGCACGGTTCGAACTGATGCCGTTCGAGAGCTTCGACGAGGAGATCACCCATCTCCCCGACGACGCCACTGTCGCGATCACCACCTCGCCACAGCTCGGCATCGAGAAGACCGTCGAGAAAACGGAGGAAGCCGCGGAAATGGGGTACGAAGTCGTGCCACACATCGCGGCCCGCTACGTAGAAGGCCGAGAGCAACTCGAAGCGATTGCCGAGCGACTGGAACAGGCGGGCATCACAGACATCTTCGTCCCGGGCGGCGACCGCGAGGAACCGGCCGGTGAGTACGAATCTGCGCTCGATCTGCTCGAAGCGCTCACAGAAACCGAGTACTCCTTCGAGGAGGTCGGCATCACGGGCTACCCCGAGGGCCACGACTTCATCGACGACGAGACGCTAGCGGAGTCGATGGCACAGAAAGCACCGTACGCGACGTACATCGTCACCCAGCTCTGTTACGATCCAGAGACAGTGCTGGAGTGGGTCGAGGACATCCGCGCTCGCGGTGTCGAACTCCCGGTCGAGGTCGGCATCCCGGGCGTGATGAACTACCAGCGTCTGATGCAGATCTCGCAAAAGGTCGGCGTGGGTGACTCGATCAAATTCCTCAGGAAGACGACAGGCATTCTCGGGTTCGTCAAGCAACTGGTCGGCTCCCGCGGGACCTACGAACCCGATGAACTCATCGACGGTCTCGCGCCATACGTCGGGGACGACGAGTACAATATCCGCGGCGTCCACATCTACACGTTCAATCAGACGCCCGACACGGAGAAGTGGCGGCACAAGCGTCTCGACTCCTGACATCGGTTGTACTTCCGAGTATCCTGATTCTACCAGCTATACCGGACCTGTACTCGACCTGCCACGGCATCTGTGGCTGTCAATAAACTCGCTGCGGGCCAGAGTTGTTCGGGACGTAGCCCGGAAAAGTACCTGCTCGAATACTTGCCAGCCAAAGCGGTCCGCAGAACTTAGTCTGGGCCACGCTGAAAGAGAGTGACGTTCCTTCTCCGTAGTTATAAGTCGGCCCCGAAAGTCTCAACCGTCGCCCGAAGCAGAACGGCTGAGTGACAGATGTGTGGATTACCTGGATAGACCGAATGAGGATTAGTCGTCGCTTTCGGCCTCTTTCCGGGCGTTGAGTTTGGCCTGTTCTCGGGCGCTCGGATTGACGGACTCCTTGAACGGCACCTTGGCGGCGGTCGCGAACACCGGTTCGCCAGGTTCCTCGGCGTACTCGTCGGGGAGGTGAACCCGGAACTCCAGATCAAATTCCTCGTCGTAGATTTCGTCGTTGAGCGGCGTGTCGGTGACTTCCTGAATCTTCTCAGCCGGGACAAAGCCCATGCCGATGTTGGTCTCCAGGTCCGGATTCCACCACGGGGAGGTGAGGTAGCCGCATTCCTCGCCCGTGTCCGGGTCGGAGATGAGCCAGAAGTCGGGAGCGTAGTCGCGGATCGGCTCGCCGGCGATCTTCAGGCCGATAAGCTTGTGCTGGAACGGGTAGTTGCCGTTCTCGATCTGTTCTTTCTGTTCTTCGAGCGTCTCTTTCCCGATGTAGTCGGCCTCCTTGTCGTCGGGGACGTGGTAGCCGAGGTTGACCTGGAACGGGGAGGTTTCGTGGTCGAGGTCCTGTCCCCAGGACATGATGCCTGCGGCGATCCGGCGGTGGTGGCCGGGAGCGATCTGACGCCCGCCGTGGTCTTTGACCGACGCCATGACAGGGTCCCAAACTCGTTCGGCGTACTTGCTCGCGTCTTTGACGTAGATCTCGAAGCCCTTCTCGCCGGAGAAGCCCGTTTGGCTGATGAGCACGTCGACGCCGTCGATTTCGGCGTCCATCAGGCCGTAGTACGGGACGTCTTTGACCTTGTCACCGACGACGTCGACCATTACGTCGAGCGCTCTCGGGCCCTGGATCTGCATCGGTGCGACGTCAATCTCGTCGATTTCGACGTCGAAGTCGTTGTCGACGTTGACGCCCTGTAGCCACTGCATCAGCGTCGAGTCAGAAATGGAGAACCAGAACTCGTCTTCCTCGGGGCGCAGCAGGACGGGGTCGTTGAGGACGCCACCGTCCTCGTTACAGAGGATCACGTACTTCCCGTCCATGGCGTCCATACCCGTCACGTCGCGGGTGACGACGTAGTTCGTCAGCGCCTCGGCGTCCGGCCCTTTGACACGAATCTGGCGCTCTACGGCGACGTCCCAGAGGGTGACGGTGTTAGTCAGTGCGTCGTATTCCTTCATCACGCCGCCGTCTTCGGGTTCGATGAGGCCGCGTGGGTGATAGAGGCGGTTGTAGACGGTCGCTCGCCAGGCACCCTCCTCGTTGAAAGACTTGTGGAAGAACGGGGATTTTCGAACGCGCGTTGACACCAACATCTCGATGTTGGGGTCACCAGTCTGGCGGAGGTTACGGGGGACTGTCCGATCTGACTGGTCGACACTGGGATAGTTAGGGTGTTCCTCGTTACCGCTCATGCCTGTGTGAAAAGACGAGAAATGCTAATAAAAGATACTGTTACTTGCTTCTGGGGTTTAAATACGGGATGGTTTTTTGCGGGCAGTGATAGTGACTGGAACTGTAATTTTATGGCCTGTGAGGGTATATACGTCGAAAATTCGAAGTCGCGTTCCCAGTGGTGGTAAGGCTGGGATCCCGCGGAACAGACCGCACGGAACATAGCCGAGCAACGGCTGTGATTTCTCGGAAATACGTCATGCCGGGCCGCTGTCAGTGCGAGTGTATTTCACGATGTCGAAATCGCTGTGAGTCGTTCGCTCCGTTTCAGTCCAGCAGGACCAGTCGACGGTCGGAAAAACGGTGTCGCCGTCGAAAGCCGCGGTGAGTTCGGTCAAGAGCAGTTCGTCGGCTCGTGGGAGAAACTGCTCGTATACAGTACCGCCCCCGATAACGTACGTCGTCGAGGCTCCACTTTCGTTTGCTTTGGCTAACGCAGCCGTGATCGACGTAACGGCCGTGACACTGTCAGGAAGCCGTTGCGGCGTCGAGGTCAAAACGATGTTCAGGCGCTCCGGCAGGGGACCGTCGAGATCGCGTTGAATACTCTCGAAAGTCCGCCGCCCCATAACTACTGGATGGCCGGTAGTCGTCCGTTTGAAATGTGTCAGATCTTCGGGATACTGCCACGGTACGTCGCCGCCGGCACCGATCACTCCGTTTGCCGCGACGGCGGCGATCAGTGAGAGTTTCATACATTTCCCTTGTCGGGCTGCTGGTAATAAGTTCGACCCAGCGGATGATCGGCCACCGCCACTCCCGGAATTGGAAATTTGCTGTCAGAAATCGGAACGACCCCAGCTACCATCTCCCTAAGCAAGGCCGATCTGTCACGGTGGCACAGTGCCATTGCTAACTCGGACCGCGATAACGCGTCTCGCGCGCGACTTATGGGGGTCAGCCATATAAAATATCGTATGGACACGATTCACCTGTCGCCCGGTCCCGCCGCTGCCCAGGCGTTTCGTCTGGGCATCGTCGCGAGCGCCGTCGGTGGACTCGCCGGAATTGCAACGTTGTACTGGTTTGACATTTTGACACCGCTGCTTGCTGGATACGCGCTTGTCCTCCTGTTTCCCGTGTATCTGGTCTTCGCCGCGACGGTGTTGAGCGTTTGGCTGGGATACAACAAGGATGCGACGGCATTACGGCCAGTTTACCGCGAAAAGGGTTCGAACGGTCGGTCGAAGTAGCTTGTTACGGTGAAGTAGCTCGTATTATGACTCGAGAGAATTATTTTCCAGCATTTACGTCCAAACAATACTATTTGCATTCATATGAGGTAGTGGTATTTTGATTTGAGTCTAAAATAGGATTCGGTCTGTGAAGTAGTTATCCGATACCCCGGTGTCGGTTTTCGAGATCACTCCTCTTTGTCGATTATCGTTGCCGCGATGAGGTTCCGCATTCCCCGTCGGAGCCGGCCACTCATCGCCGTCGAGGACAGTCCGATCTCGGCTGCGACTTCGTTCAGGGAGATGTCTCTGGGTTCCCCGAAATAGCCGTTTTCGTACGCGGTTATCAGCGCGATCCGCTGCTCGTCTGTCAAGCCGTATGACGACTCACCGCCGGTGTCCGTGTTTCCGTATATTTCGATGATATCGAGCGAGATGTCGTTCTCGTTGGCGTATTCCCAGATCGTGTTGAGCGCCTCACGGTCGGGGAGCAGGAGTCTGACGAGCCACCCGTTCCCTTTGGTCTCTGTATGGACCAGAAACCCGTTGACATCGGTCACGACAGAGCTGATGAGTTTCGTTTCGGGAGTGTGCTCGATGTAGTATATGCCGGTCTGGTCGGTCCAGTCGACGAGTTCGTAGCTCTGGACTGTCGGATCGTTGTCGAGTGTCTCTTCGAGTCGCTCCCTGTCGTGGTAATCGATGAGGAACGGAAACACGGTCGATCCGGGGTCAGTATTTCCCTGCGTGATGACGCGGATCGCGATGTCTTCGAGGTTCTGTAACGTCGGAACCAGAGCGAGACGTTCGTGTTCGATGTGTATTTTCGTCGTTATTGACATTGTGTGGGAAAGAGACTGCTATCGAAGCATCAAAAACGGGCACCAGTTCGACCACTGAGCGCTATCATCTGTGAGTTGCCGTATATATGTCGGGGAACCAAGTCAATGTTTACATGCACAGGTACACACACGAGGGCAAAAATATAAAGCTGACTGCAGCTCCGGGTAGATCTATCGCTCTGGGCTGTGTGTTTTCACCACTGAGAACGCTTCGACCGGGATAGTAACGGCATCGAAGAGACAGGAACCAGCGTGGGGATCAGATTCCGTTAATCTACTCGATCCGGTAGGAAACAGACGTATCGGCGGTAATATGCATTAACAATTGTTTATAATTTGCCGTAATAAATACCCGGAATTATCCACCAATGAAGTTAGAACGCTGTACCCAGTATACAGAAGTGATATGAGCAAACCACAAACTCAGGCCACTGAGAAAAGCAAGATCTCAAACGACGATTTCTATCTGCCGGCAGTCGCGCTCCCGCCGAACTTCGGTCGTATCGAGTCGGTCGTTTCCGATCTCTTCGATTTCCACGGTGTCGTGTTGATTCCGGACAGTTACAACAAGTAACGCTCCGGACACTGTTTTGCGGTTCAATCGAGGGCGATTGCCCCGGTCGATTACTCAGTTAGTGCGTCTGCAACCGCTTCAACAGCCTCGACGGGCACGTCGTGTTCCTCAGCGACCGCTTGTGCGTGTGCTGCCGAGAGCGTATCATTCGCTGTAATCGCATCCGTCCTGGGTTCACGGGGCTGTGACGGCGCAAGCGTCTCGTCGCTGATAGACAGGTTCACCGCGTCCCATCGAGTGTAGTGGCCCATCGCGTCGAAGTACGCTTTTGTCGCCCGTCGTTCGTCGTCACGGAACTCGGCGGTCAGAAGGCCCTCCTCACCGACCAGCGGCCCGGCTTTGACGATCCCTGCCGGATTAATCAGCATGCTTCCGCCCGCGGCGACGTTGAATCCGAGTTCGTCCTCCGAGAAGCCGTCCGGGACAGCGTCGCTCATGTACGCCGAACACGCTGCGACGAACGACTGGGTTTCGAAGGCGTACTCGCGCATCGCGGGATAGATGTCACACGTATCGACGGCCTCGCTCGTCTCGGCGCGGGTCTTGTCACCCGGGTGACCGTGCTGTTCCCAGAAGCCGGGCCAGACCGCGGCGTGTATCTCTTCGCCCATCGTGGTCAGCGCTGCCTTCGAGAGCGTCATGTGATTCTCATAGCAGATGAGGCCACCGAGCCGCCCGACATCTGTCTCGTACGTGGCCAGACTCGATGGGTCGCCCCGCCCCCAGATGGCACGCTCCTCGTGGGTCGGCATCAGCTTACGGTGGCGACCGATCAGGTCCCCGCCGCTATCGAAATAAAACAGCGAGTTGTACAGTGTCTCACTCCCCTGTCGGTCGCTGACTTCGTTCGTACCCAGCACGAGCGTGAGGTCGGCTTCCGCGACTGTCTCACCGAGTATTTCGACGGCCTCGTCGTCGACATGGAGACTGTTTTTCTGGAGGTCCACCATCAAGTCAGTCCACCTCGAGATGGACACGCTGCCCCGCCAGTATGGATAGCCCGGGAAGTACGTCTCGGGGAAGACGACGATGTCTGCTCCCTCCCGGCCCGCCTGTTCGATGTATCGGCACGTCTTGTCTAGCGTTCCCTCCTTGTCGTGGTAGACGGGCTCGACCTGTGCGGCTGCGAGTGTGAACGATTCGGCTGGCATTCGGTCACAATATACAGGCCAGCATCAAATCAGTTGGTCCGAATACACCGGGACGGGGGCGTGGAACTGCGTCGTGGTAGAGAGAGGTGAGGCCGTATCTCCCTACCGGCGTCCTGGCTCTGGAGCCTGCCAAGCAACGAGGATACCGGCCACAGCTACCGCGCCAGCCAGCAGAAACGCCGGTTCAAATCCGGCCCTGTTCACTACGAACCCGCCCGCGATCGGTGCAACGAACGCCCCCGCGAGTCCGACGCTGGTCTGAAATGCGACCGCCGTTGCAGCCACGCGCAGGTCGACGACCTCTCGAACGTATGTAAACGAGAGGCCGAGCGTCAGTTGGACCGCAAACCCGATCAGCAAGAGGACGGCAACGAGCAGCGGCAGCGAGCGAAACTGCGTAAACCCGAAGAGAAGCGGGGCGGCGAGACCGAACGAGCACAGCACGACCGGTCGCCGTCTGCCGTCAAAAACCCGGTCGGAAATGAGCCCGCCGCTGATTCGGGAGAGTACACCCACGGCGGGGAATACAGCAACGACGAGCCCGCTCACGGCAAGGGAAAAGCCCAGTCCTTGTGTGAGGTACGACGAGCCCCAGCTATTCACGAACAGGTACAGTGCGTAGCCCAAAAAGCCCATGACGCCGATGAGCCAGACGTTCCAACTCCGGAGCACGGCACCGAATTCCTGCAGGGACGGGGCATCGCCACGGCTGCCGCCGTGCCCGTGGCTCGCCGGCCAGAAGACGACCAATCCCGCGAGGGCGGGGCCGATAAACGCCAGGAAGACAGCCGGCCAGCCGAACCGCTGGGCGATGAGCGGCCCCGTTCCCTGTCCGAGTGCGAAGCCGACCGGCCCGCTGGCGGTGAAGATACCGACTGCTGTCGCGCGGTGAGAGTCGTCGACGGCACGGCTCACCATATCGATACCGGCGTTCCAGACAACGACGTACGCAGCTCCCCCCAGTGCACGCGATGCGAGGATCGACTCGTACTGGCCACGCCGACCGGCTCGCCAGCCCCATACCCCGGCGATGACTAATAGGCCCACCGCGAGGGCCATCGCAGTTCTCGAATCGGTCCGGTCCAGCACAGCACCGGCGGGGAGGCTGGCGACGACAGCGGTGCCGAACATGACCCCGACCAAAAGGCCGGCCGCCGTCGGCCCGACCCCCAGTGATTCCCGAATGAGTGGCGTCACGCTCGCAGGGACGATCTCGTAGGCGGCCAATCCCATCGAGATGACGCTTGCGCTTACGACAAGCCACACCGTCGAACCGGCCGGTCGGACGACCGATGCAGCGGTCCCATCCGAGACATCCGGGTCGGTGGCCGAAGGTGTCATTCAGTGCGAGCAGACGGGTCGTGTGTCGGCCCTGATGCTTGGCACCTGCAAACGTGGGTCCTCGGTCTGGTCGGTCCGGGGCTCCAGCCGCCTTTGAACGGTCCTGTTTGAACGTGACAAGGGCTGTTGAGCGCGGCAGGTCGATGGCGGTGTCTCACTACTGGTGAGTGTAATAGCAGATCGTATTGAAACCATGGGACCTGAACCGGATGGTTGGGCCGGCGGTCGTGGACTGTGGAGTGGTGATCGGTTGAGTGGAACAACAATACGTCTCCATACTGCGCAGAGATAAATCAAATATATGGACTCTAATCATTAAATCGGCTATATTACTCTTCTATCTTTTATTTTACTTTCATTTGAGTGTTTTCAAGCCTATCTATCCATTAATCTAGTTCTTGGGATATTTATGTGTATTTCGATCCGTATCTCCGCAGTTATGTCAATACCAAGGGCTTAGTTTGGAGCTATTAAATCAGCAGTCGGGGACAGTATCGCTCGGGAGAAGTTGTATAAACAAAAGAGAACAGCCTGCGGAGTTTCTACACGTCCAGCACTCCCTCGGCGTATTTAGAGAGTTCAGCCTATATCTTAGCCGTCTATAGTACTGTATTCGTAATACTGACTCCGTACTTCGATTTCGTTTTTGGTATAGCGAAGCACCTCTAACAGGTTTGCCATATATTTTGAGCTGAATCTGTCTCTGGGTCCGGTGATGCCCAGTGACACCATGACCTCCTGTTCATCGTTAAATATCGGAACGGCGACGCCTCGAACGCCTCTGAGGTGCTCTTCATCGTCTATCGCATACCCCTGATCTCGGATGCGCGCGAGGGCTGATTCGAGATCGGACCGGGACGACAATGTGTTGTCCGTGCCTCTCGGAAGCCCGTGTTCGGCAACGATTTCGTTTCGTCTTTCGACTGGTAGGTTCGCCAGAATAACCTTACCGAGTGATGTCCAGTGCATCTCTGTATGATTTCCGATCGGGATTTCGTCGCCGGCGGCCTTTCCACCGGAGCTCCTGTAAAGGATAACTCTCTGTCCGTTCTCTTCGATACCGGCACCGGCGATCTCTCCGGTTTCTCTACTGAGCTCTTCCACTTTGTTGCGCAGTAGTCGGCCGATATCGAGTCCCTGCCGGACGCTGCCACCGAGTTCTAAAAACCGGAAAGACCGACGATACTCGCCCGATTCCTTGACAACGTAGTCTCGCTCTACCAGTGTGTTGAGGTGGATAAAAACAGTGCTCGTCGGGATGTCAAGATGAGTCGCCAGTTCAGAGAGGCCTACTGGTTCAAGTTTTCCGAGCGCAGCGAGAATATCGAGCGTCGTTTCCACTGCGCTGATCGTTTTTTTATTTTGCGAGGGCATAGCACAGCTTATTTTTGCAGGATAAAATAGCTTCCGCTGAGAGACAAAGTATTTTCAACTGTATTGGAAACCTTCGCTAGTTCGTCTGAAGGATTTTTCTAACAAGCGTACTCCTGTTATTTTGTAGGTTGCCCCGACACACGTATCGTGGCAACACACCACATGAAAGAGGGGGAAGCGAGATCGGATGCCGAATTTCGGGGCCTCAGACGCTCTGGGGGCGGTTCGTGCTCAGCCGGTTTCTAGTCCGTAACCAACAGGTGGCTTTCAACCTCATTGGAAACTAATATTTGGTTTTCCAATATCCTGTTTTCCCCGGGGTAGAGACCCGTCTATCCTGCATAACTGCATTACGGTATAGGACACCGCCACCATTTGAAACGTCGCGCTTTAGCTGCAGAAGCGCGGATCAAGTGCCATAACGAAGTTCGGTATGCACTCCGGGTATTTTTACGTGATTGGTCTGCCAGATCGGGCTGATACTACCAACATTTATTAGTGATGGTTGTGATTCTCCGCTTACTCCGTATGAGCGAGGTTACACTATCAAACGTCAGCAAGGTATACGACGACGATGTCCTTGCAGTTGAGGACCTGTCTTTGGCCGTCGAAGACGGGGAGTTTGTCGTCGTCGTCGGACCATCGGGATGTGGTAAATCAACCACGCTCCGGATGATTGCCGGACTCGAAACAGTCACCGACGGCGAGATTGCTATCGGTGGAGACGTAGTCAACGACGTTCGTCCACAGGACCGGAACATCGCGATGGTGTTCCAGAACTACGCACTGTATCCGCACATGACCGTGCGGGACAACATGTCCTTCGGGCTGCGTCTGTCAGGCGAGTATGATGACCAGATCGAACAGCGCGTCGACGAAGCCGCCGAGCTGTTGGAGATTTCGGACCTCATGGACGACCTGCCGAAGCAGCTCTCGGGTGGCCAGCAACAGCGTGTCGCACTCGGGCGAGCTATCGTTCGCGATCCGGAAGTGTTTCTGATGGACGAACCGCTGTCGAACCTGGACGCCAAGCTTCGGACCCAGATGCGAACGGAACTCCAGCGGATCCAGGAAGAGCTAGACGTGACGACGATCTACGTCACACACGACCAGACGGAAGCGATGACGATGGCGGACCGGATCGTGATTCTCAATCAGGGCGAACTCCAGCAGGTCGCCCCACCGGAGCGCTGTTACGACGAGCCCAACAACAAATTCGTTGCGGGGTTCATCGGGTCACCGTCGATGAACTTCTTCGAGGTGAGTGTGACAAACAGCGGCGGAAGTGCTACGTTCCACTCAGCAGACGTCGAGTTTACACTCAACGTCGACATCCCGGATGGGGAGTACACGCTGGGCATACGTCCCGAGGATTTCGTCGCCGAAAGCGCCGGTGCGTACATCGATACCGTTGTCGATGTGGTCGAACCCATGGGCTCGGACAACTTTCTCTATCTGGAGACTGCAGGGGGGTCGAAAGAAGTCGTAGCCCGGGTGGATAGCGAATACCGTCCGGAACGGGGCGATGAACTCTCGTTAGGGTTCCATACAGCTGATATGCATCTGTTCGGCCCTGACGGCGAACGACTGGCACTGACCCAGCTACGACAGACGGAATCAGCCTAACATGTTGTACGATACTATCGGTCGGAAAGAGAGCGAATGGGCCGGGATGACTGCGAGTCAGATCCGAGACGTCGGCGAACAGCCCGGCTCCGTCCTCGTTATTCCCGTCGGGAGCGTCGAACAACACGGCAATCACCTCCCGGTCGTCACCGACACGCTTCTCGTCGAGGCAATGGTTGACACCGCCATCGAGCGTCTGGATGACGTTCCCATCGTCGTCACGCCGCCGGTCTGGAGCGGCTTTTCCCCACATCACCTGTCGTTCGGCGGGACACTGTCGGTTGAGTTCGCCCATCTGCGTGCAATACTGGAAGACATCGCACACGCGGGCATCGAAAACGGGTTCGATGCGGTGTTGTTCGTCAACGGCCACGGCGGAAACAGTTCCCTCATCAACGCCGTCGTGAGTACCGTCGGCGTCGACACCGAAGCCGAGGTCCTCGGAACGACGTACTTCCGCTTAGCATCGGACAGAATCGAGGAGCTTCGAACGACCGAGACTGGTGGGATGGCCCACGGCGGGGAGTTCGAAACGTCCCTCATGCTCGCCCTCCGACCGGATCTCGTGGGCGACCCGGAGATCCGCGACGGTGAGCCGATGGACGAACACTACACATGGGGCGGACAAGACTTGCTCGACGGGGGCGACATCGCTGTCTACCGCCCGTTCGACGCGTATTCCACGTCCGGTGCCATCGGTGCGCCGAAACAGGCGACCGCCGAAACGGGCGAACGAATCCGATCGATCATCGGCGAAGAGCTCGCGGCCCTGATGGTCGCGGTTCACGAGAACAATGCCTAAGCAGTTAGCCACGAAATACAAAGAATTATGTACATGGAAATAGGTGACATTAATGATGCAGTCCGATAACAACCGCGAGTCTATCGAAGACAGTATCGACCGCCGACAGCTCCTTCAGGCACTCGGTGCGGGCGGTGCCATTGCCATCGCTGGATGTAGCGGCGACGGCGGGAGCGGAGAGGATGGCGGCGACGGGGATAGTGGGAGCGGGAGTGACGGGGACGACGGCAACACGCAGAGCATCCAGTTCCTCACGATGGGCGTCGGGGACAACATCAAGCAGTTTTTCGATGAGAACAACGCAGCCTTCGAGGACGAATACGGGGTCAACGTGGAGTTTACCAGCGTTACGTGGGACAACGCCCGGCAAACCGTGAACAACCGGGTCGACGGAGGTGAAGCCCCTGACGTCAGTCGGTGGCCTGCGCGCTGGATCCCCCAACTCGTTGGAAAGGACGCCCTCGAACCGCTCGACGACATGATGGACGGTGAGTTCGGCGACCAGTTCTACGACGGGGTCGCCGAGGGAACGATGTACAACGGCTCACACTACGGCGTGCCGTGGGCTGCCTCGAACAAGTGCTTGTACTACAACAAGGATGTCTTCGAGACGGCCGGTCTTGATCCCGAAAACCCAGCACTCGATTCGTGGGAGGACATGCTGGATGCCGCAACGGCAATCCGTGACAGTGATGCGAGCGTGCCTGCACTGGGGCTTGCGGGGGCCGACGCCATCGAAACTGGCTCACAGTACTACCACTACCACTGGTCCCACGGGGCAGATCTCGTGAACGACGAGGGGATGCCAGTCGTGAACACCAGCGGGGCTGTCGACGCCCTGTCCTTTTACACCGATCTCCATCTGGAACACGGCGTCACCCAGTCCTCACCGCTCTCCTCGACCCGGCAGGACATCCGACAGCTCTTCGAGAACGGTGACCTCGGGATGGTCATCGGACACGTGTACACGGGACTCAACATCACCGAAGCGAAAGAAAACGGTGAGGTGGACTTCGACTACGGTATCGTTCAGGTCCCTCGCGGACCCGAGGGCCGGTACAGCCTCTTCACTATCGACACGCTCGCCATCCTGAGTCAGAGCGAACACAAGGACCTCGCACGGGACCTGATCCGGTTCTACTTCGACGAGGATCGACGGTTCGAGTACTCGAAGCAGAAAGGGTTCCTCCCCGTCACCGAAGCCGTCGGTGAGCGATCACACTTCTCGGAGTCGAAAAACTGGGGGCCGTTCGTCGAAGCGGGACAGTACGCGCGTGCCCGGCCGAAACTCGGCAACTTCAGCGAATTCAACGACCGCATGGTCCAGGCGATTCAGGAAGCACTGGCGGACCAGAAATCACCGCAGAAAGCACTCAATGACGCTCAGAGTGATCTCGAAGATGCTATGGAGTGACAGACAGGGATGAGCCTGGCAGAGGAATACACCGAGTCATCCGAACGCTCGCGTTTCGGACGCGGGATGGCCTACATCCAGCAAAACAGCCGTGCGTATCTCCTTATCACTCCCGCGGCCCTGTTCTTACTGGCCGTCGTCGGGTACCCGATTATCGAGACGTTTCGGCTGTCACTGTACCAGTCTCCTGCCGATTCAAACATCGAGACCTTCGTCGGGCTACAGCATTACGTCGAAATATTCAACAGTGACATCTTCTATCGGTTGCTCTGGCAGACCGGTCGCTGGGTCGTCGCCGGTGTCGTCGGGAAGACGGTTCTGGGACTGCTCATAGCCGTTCACCTCAAGGGAGATATTCGCGGCCGGAAGTTCTTCCGGACGGCGTTTCTCATCCCGTGGGGGATTCCCTACGCCATCTCAGCGGTCGTGTTCCGGTGGATAGAGCATCCCCAGTTCGGCTATCTCAACGCCATCCTGCTGAAACTCGGTGTCATCGAACAGGGCATCGGTATTCTCGGAAACCCGAGTATCGCGTGGCTCGGTGTCGTCGTCGCCGATATCTGGATCGGAACGCCGTTCATGGCGATTATCTTCCTCGCGGGGCTCCAGTCGATACCACAGGAACTGTACGAAGCGGCCGCCATCGACGGGGCAGAGAAGTGGCATCAGTTCCGGTATATAACCTTGCCACAGCTGAAAAGCGTCGTCCTGATCGCCACGCTACTGTCGACGATCTGGACGTTCGTCAGTTTCGACGTCATCTGGACGATGACCGGCGGCGGGCCGATAAGCTCCACCGCGACGCTGGTCATCCACATCTATGAGGTCGGGCTCCAGAACGGGAACCTCGGACGCGGGGCCGCATACAGCGTCATCGGGTTCCTGTTCCTGCTCGTGTTCGCGATCATCTACCTGCGCATCTACACGCGCGGAGGTGACGAGCTATGACCATGGCCGGTCACGACCGGAGCAGCCTCCGCAAAGTCCGCCTCTATGGCGTACTGATAGCGCTGCTCGGGCTGATGATGTTGCCGTTCTACGCGATGTTCTCGAGCACGCTCAAACCCGAGTCGGAAATCTTCGCTGCACCGGCGACACTGGTCCCCAGCGACCCCAGCATCCAGGCCTACGTCGAGGTCTGGACGCAGACCGACGTGCTTCTCTGGGTCGGGAATAGTTTCATTATCTCGGTCGGAACAGTGGTCTTGACGCTTCTGCTGGCGATACCGGCCGCGTACTCGTGTGCCCGGAACGACTTCGTGGGGAAGCGGACGTTCCTCCTCTCAGTGCTTGTCGTTCAGATGTTCGCGCCCGTCGTATTGATCGTCGGGCTGTTCGACGTCATCACGCAGCTGGGGCTGTTTAACACCTATCTCGCCGTGATCGTTCCGGCAGCGGCGTTCACGCTGCCGTTCAACGTCTGGATGCTGTACGGGTATTTCAAGACCATACCCGTTGCGCTTGAGGAATCGGCACGCATCGACGGGGCGAGCCAACTGCAGATCCTCACGAAGATCGTGTTGCCCCTGACCAAGCCGGCGTTGGTGGCCAGCATCACCTACACGTTCCTCTACGCGTGGAACAGGCTCCTGTTCGTGCTCACCTTCCTCACCGACAGTGCGAAGTACAACATCCCACGCGGCGTGTTCTCGATGGTCGGCGCACTGCAGACCGACTGGCGGATGATGCTCACCGTCTCGGTTATCGGTATCATTCCGCTGTTGATCCTGTTTGCCTTCTTAGAGGAGTATATCGTCGCTGGGATGACGGCCGGGGCCGTCAAGGAGTAACCCCCTCTAGTTTTATTATCGCGGCGGGAGTTCTCGGCGTATGGAATTTGCGACGTGGGCGTATCCATGGGATATTCTGGACGAGGGCCCAGTGAGAGTAGAGGAGCGATTGCTGGATATCGGCGTCAGCGAAATTACCCTTGCAACGAATTATCACACCGTTCAGGCCTTCACGCCGCACAATCCGGAGCGGCGAACACTGTTTGCCCGCGCAAGCTCGTATTTCGACCCCGGCCCGGAATACGGAGAACTCGAACCGGTACCATACGAAGGGATGGAGGGGGACTGGGTAGCGGACGCCGCCGCCGGTCTATCGGATCTGACGCTCAATTCCTGGACGGTCGGCTGCCACAACTCCCGACTCGGGATGGACAACCCCGACTGGACGCTCGAATCCGCACACGGTGACGATCTCGTCTTCGGCTTGTGTCCCTCCCAGCCCGCAGTCCAGACGTATCTCACGGAGCTGGTCTCGGACCTGGCGTCCCGCGATGCGTTCGCCCGTATCGAACTGGAGACGTTCGACTACTTCTACGGGACGGGCTTCGGGTGGCATCACCAGAAGATTCACGCGCGGCTGGGGGCGCTCGGAGAGTTCCTGCTCGGGCTGTGTTTCTGTCCGGCGTGTCGGACGAATGCGGAGGCAGACGATATCGACGTCGAGCGGGCACGTAAGACAGTGGCAAACACACTGGACGGGATCATCGCGGGCGAGGTTCCGTACGACCGTTCGCCGGAAACCTGGCTCGCCGACCACAGTACCGTCGCCGCATACGTCGATGTCCGGGAACGGACACTGGCGTCACTGTACGCCGCGCTGGCTGACGCCGCTGGATCGACACCGCTTGGGTACTACGTCGGCGCACCGGAGCCCGGCCGTGAGTGGATGGCGGGGGCCGACCTACAGGCACTCTCAGAGCACGTCGATTACTACTGTCTCCCGGCGTACGAGTCAACCAGCGAGGAGGTCATAGAAGCGTACAACAGCGTTGTGTCGATAGTCGAAGACGTACCACTCCACGTCGGTCTCTTGCCGGGGCATCCGGTTATCCACGACGAGGCGACCGTTGTCGATATCGTCCAGACGCTCAAGTCGAACGGGGTACCGCGGCTCTCGTTTTATAACTACGGGCTGTTGCCGGAGCGGTCACTGGAGTGGGTCGGAACTGCAATCGATGCAGTGAACTGAGCGGGTGAAGCGGTAGTTTGATATCCGCTCCCGAACGACGGGGTAGCATGGAGATAACCGGCGTGTCAGCGGTAACTGTAGATGTGCCGTTGGCCGACCTCGATGAACACCTCGGAATCGGGCCGTATGTAACCAACCACGGGCAATTACACTCGATGGAACGCGTTCTCGTGCGTGTCGACACGGACGAGGGTATCAGTGGCTGGGGGGAGATGCGTGTCTTCCTCTCGCCGGCAGCCACGGAGTCGATTATCGAAGACGGCGTTGGACCGATGGTCCAGGGGCAGTCACCGTTCGAGATCGAGCGGCTCCGCCGACAGGTGTTCGTCGAGTACACCAACGTGGATATGTTCTTTGCCGCTGTCGAAACAGCCTGCTGGGACATCGTCGGCAAGGCCCTCGATAAGCCGGTGTACGAGCTTCTCGGCGGGTGGACAGCACCGACACAGGGGGCTCAGCAACACCGACAGAACGTCGAGGGCAACAGTACTGCACCGACTGATGTTCCCGTCGCGTTCTGCCTTGGTATTCTCTCGCCCGACGAGTCCCGTATCAAGGCCCGAGAAGCGTTCGAAGACGGCTTTAGCGTCCTCAAAACGAAGGCGGGGCGGGACTGGCGACAGGATGTCGAGCGAATCAAAGCTATGCACGACGAAGTCGACGGGCAGCTGGAGTTTCGACTGGACCCGAACCAGGGTTGGACGCTCGAGCAGGCAGTTCGTGTCGGTGCGATGCTCGAAGACGAGAACATCTACCTGCAGTACATGGAACAGCCGATCCGAGTGGATTCACACACGTCACTGGCTCGACTCCGACAACGGCTCCGACAGCCAATCGCTCCCAACGAGGATACGTATATCTCTCATAATCTGCAATCGCTTATCGAAGCTGGCGCGATGGATGTCGGCGTTATCGACCTGACCCCAGCCGGTGGTATCAGCGGTATTCGCCAGCAAGCCGCTATACTCGAAGACGCCGGAGTCCCCTTTACCCACCACTGTGCGTTCGACCTGGGGATTCGAACTGCGGCGATTCTCCACGCCTTCACCGGCATCCCGGGCTTTTCGTTGCCCCCGGATTCGACGTATTATGGCTGGGAAGCAGACATCATCGAAGCCCCGTTCGAAGTCAGCGATGGTTGCCTCCCAGCACCGGAGGGCCCCGGACTTGGCATCACTGTCGACGCGGACGCCGTCGAAGAGTATCGAATCACATGAGCGGGCAAGAGCAAGTTTCAATAGGGCAGCTTCCGATGGTGACCCTGTCATGGTAGAGCTATCGCTAGCGGACCGACCGGCCATCGTGACTGGGGCGTCGCGGGGTATCGGGCGCGAAATCGCAGCCCGGTTCGCCCAGGCGGGCGGCGACGTCGTCGTCTGCTCGCGCACCTACGAGGACGTTGAAGCGGTTGCGACGGAACTAACGGACGCACACGATGGCCGCGTCGTTCCGGTCGAATGCGATGTCACGGACCGAGCGGCGGTACAGGACCTCGTCGACACGACCATCGAGGAGTTCGGCGACATCCGCGTGCTTGTGAACAACGCCGGTGGCGCAGACGAGTCCGCCAACGTGTTACACCGCTGTGACGAGGAGACGTTCGAGTCGATGGTCGACCTGAACCTGAAGAGTCAGTTCCTCCTGAGCAAGGAGGTACTGCCGGCGATGGTCGCCGCTGGCGGCGGGTCGATAATCCATATGGGCTCGGTCAACGGCCTGTTCGGTATCGGCCTTTCGGGGTACTCTGAGGCGAAAAGTGGGCTCCTGGCTCTCTCCCGGAACATTGCTGCACACTACGGTCAGCACGGGGTCCGCTCGAACGTTATCTCGGCAGCGACCATCGAGACAGCGAACAGGCGAGCAGAGATGGAAAACACCGAGGAACGGACCGGAGGAACGAGCGCCAGAGAGCGGTGGCTCGACCAGTATCCGCTCGGTCGGTTCGGCACGCCGAGAGAGGTCGCCGATACGACCCTGTTCCTCGCCTCCGAAATGTCGAGTTTCGTCACCGGCGAGAACCTGGTACTTGATGGAGGATTGACGACGAGTCTGCCGACATCGTTCATCAACGAGATATACGACGCGGACGACCAGCCGTCTACCAACTAACAAACTACCCATGGAAGAACTAACAACCGACGACGCACCTGACAGCATCGGCCCGTACTCACAAGGTATCGCTAGCGGAGACCGGATCTATGTTTCCGGGCAAGGCCCAGTCGATCCGGACACCGGCGAGGTTGTCCCGGACACGCCCGAAGAGCAGACCCGACGGACGCTCCAGAATATAGCGGCGATTCTACAGGCCGGGGGCGCCTCGCTCGACGACGTCGTGAAAGCGACAGTGTTTGTGAGCGATATGCGGTACTACGATGAGGTGAATGCGGTTTACGGTGAACTCATGTCGCCTCCCTATCCCGCTCGAAGTGCTGTGGAAGTCGTCAAACTGCCGGTGGATATCGACGTCGAGATAGAGGTTATCGCAGAACGGTAACATGTCACAGCTAGTAGTCTTCGACCTCGACGGGACACTCACTCGACAACGCGGTGGTTTCGAGTTGTTACACACGCTCTACGGCACGACATCGGAGGGTGATGCGCTGATGGATCGATACGAATCGGATCAGATCACATTTGCGGAATGGTGTCGAGGGGCAGTCGACGTGTGGCGAGTCAACGGTGTCACCGAGTCGGACATCAACCGTGCGATTCAAGCTGTCAAACCTAAATCGGGAGCTATCGAACTACTCACCCAACTACAGCAAGCAGGGATTCGATTCGGAATACTCAGTGCCGGGGTCGCAAACCTCGCGACACCGTTCGAACGATTCGAGCCAGCGTTTGTTCGCGGGAACTGGCTTCAGTTCGAGGATGGACAGCTCTCGGGCATCGATGTCGGTGTTGGACCCGATCAGAAAGGACAGATACTGAGAACGATACGTTCCGCACAGAACCCTGAATCGATCACATATATCGGCGATTCCCACACTGATACGGAAGCGTTCATCGAGGCAGATACCGCGGTGTTGTTCGATCCAGATGAGCGGGTTCCCGAAACAGCAATTGACGCAGCGGATACAATCATTGAACAGGATAGTCTGGAGAGTATTCAAACACATATTTCGGGATCTTAGATCCATATATCAGAGATTCATATATAATTTCTCATCTACTTGTGCATATATTAGCATATCTAGCATAATATGGAGAGAGGTCGACTTTTTCCCATCTCAGAGAGAATATTTTGTCACTAAGCTACCGGCCTGGTTTGAACTTCGGCCAGAGATGCCAACACAATAACTGGAGAGTTGTTGATTGATGCTTTGGAAACGAGTTGTCAACCATCATCCGACCCAAACCCCACCAATCATCTTGGACGGAAATGGTGGAAGTCCCGGAAGGTTGCTCACCGCCGCAATATCACAATCCGAGAGATTCCCGATAGATCCGTGCTAACCGTCATCACTGCATCAAGTGCTATGAAACAGTGGCACGCCGTCCAGCAATTTGCGACGCGCTTCGACGGCTCTTTTACCGTCGGGTGGTGACCGGCAACTGAATGAGTCGCTACCGAACGACCGGTTGCTTTCTCCTGTTGTCTGCAATCTGGGGCACCGCATTCATGGCGACAGATGTCGGGCTCGCAGACCTGCCACCGGTACCGTTTGCCGCCGTCCGCTTTGACATCGCCACTGTTCTCCTGTTTGCCGCGTTGGCCGTCACTGATTCTCTGGAACGGCCACATACTCGTGACGACTACGCGTACGTCATCGTGGGCGGTGCGCTGATGATCGGAGCGCATCACGCGTTCCTGTTCGCCGGGCAACAGTACGTCACCGGGGCCGTCGCCGCCGTCCTGCTCGGTCTCGTCCCCGTTGTGACGCCCGCGCTGGCCAGGCTCGCGTCCAGCGACGATACGTTTACCACAAACACTGGCGTCGGCGTCATACTCGGCTTTGCCGGCGTCGTCGTCATTGCTGACCCTGATCCGGCGAACCTGCTGGCCAGTACCATCGGGATCGCGCTCGTGTTCGCGGCGGCGCTGTCGTTTGCTATCCCGGCCGTCATCACGCACGACACCAGCCCGTCGATGTCGTTTCTCGGCACACAGGCGTGGCTGATGGCAATCGGGGCCGTCGTCCTCCACATCGGCGTCCTCGCGCTCCCCGGACAGTCCTTTGCGGACGCATCGTGGACGCTGTCCGCATTTGCGGCGCTTCTCTATTTATCGGCTGTCGCCGGGATCGGTGGGTTCGTGCTGTACTTCCGGCTACTGGAGGAGCTTGGCCCCATCGAGATGAGTTTCGTCGAGTACGTCATCCCCCTGTTCGCCGCGCTTGCCGGCTGGCTCGTCCTCGGCCAGCCGGTCACGCTCGCCACCGTCGGTGGGTTCGCGTGTATCCTGATGGGGTTCATCGCGGCGAAGTGGACAGCGTTGCGAGCCGAACTGCGTCGGGTCGTCGAGCCGACAACCGGGCCACCGGCCGACTGACCGACCGTGGTGCGCAGGCCGTCACTGAAACTCGGGCCGCCCTGTTCGGTCCAAGAAAAGCGACAGTCAAGCGGAAAACAGCAAGAATGACCGACAGGCAGGAGTGACAGCGCCACCGCGCTTTTGAAAACGAGCGAATTACAACCGGTATTTCGCTATCTTTTCAGCGAATCAGCGCCGGCGCTTGCTGTTTGCCGATAAACTAGTCTGCAAACGGAACCTTCTAAGAGAAAGACGCATCATAGCCGCGTGCACATACTGGCGGAGCTGACGGGTTTTTATCACTCCACCCGTTGCCGTGTAGTATGATCCAACCCATTCGCACTCTCTGGAGCCGGTATCGGTCCGTCCCGCTCATTTGGCGTATCTTCGTCGCCTTCATACTGGGCTCAGGTGCCGGTCTGGCCTTTGGAGACCAGATGGCCGTCGTCAAACCGATAGGTGATCTCTTCCTGCGACTGCTCAACATGCTGGTCATCCCGATCATCGTCTTCACGCTGCTTACCGGTATTCGGCAGCTCTCGCCCGCGAAATTAGGGAAGATCGGGGGTGCGACAGTCGGTCTCTATGCGCTGACAACGACCCTCGCAGGCATCATCGGCCTCGCCGTCGCAAACGTGCTCCAGCCCGGCCGCGGGATCGAGTTCGGCGGCGGTGAGGCGCAATCGAAAGCGCCACCATCGTTACTGGACGTCGTTCTCGGTATCGTGCCGAACAATCCCGTCGCGGCGCTTGCGGAGGGGAACCTGCTGGCGACGGTTTTCTTCGTCATCGTGTTCGGAATCGCGCTGACGTACGTCCGCGCCCAGCAGGACGCGCTCGCGGACAGTGTCGATTCGGTGTTCGAGGCCTTCGAGGTGGGTGCCGAAGCGATGTTCGTCATCGTTCGGGGCGTCCTCGAATTCGGCGTGCTCGGCGTGTTCGCGTTGATGGCGTCCGGGATCGGTACCGAAGGCATCGGGCTGTTCTCCTCGCTCGGTGAGCTCGTGTTGGCAGTCGCTATCGCAATCGTCATTCACATCGGCTTCACCTATCTCGTTCTCCTGATGGGCGTGGTCGTCGACGTGTCGCCGATCGCGTTCCTCAGCGGGGCGAAGGACGCGATGGTGACCGCGTTCGCGACTCGGTCCTCAAGCGGGACGCTTCCCGTCACGATGCGCAATGCGGACGAAGACCTGCAGATCGCTGAGCGGGTGTATTCCTTTACCCTCCCGGTCGGTGCAACGGCGAACATGGATGGGGCCGCCATCCGACAGGCAGTCACCGTAATGTTCGCCGCGAACGTCGTCGGACAGCCCCTGGTGCTTACTGAACAGGTCTTCGTCTTGATCGTGGCTGTCCTCATCAGCATCGGAACCGCCGGCGTTCCGGGAGCAGGCATCGTCATGCTCACCGTGATTCTCACACAGGTCGGCCTCCCGCTGGAGGTCGTAGGGTTCGTCGCCGGCGTCGACCCCATACTCGGACGGATTGCGACGATGAACAACGTCACCGGCGACCTCGCTGTTTCGACCGTCGTCGGGAAGTGGAACGACGGTCTCGACCTCGATGCGGGTGTCTGGTCGCAAAACCTGCGCGGAGCCGCGGACTTCGTCCCTGGTGACGATTAGGGATTGTCAGCTGTAGCGATTGAAACGCCATAGTGTTCGCGAGAGCGCCGCAGCGTCGAGAAATCAACCGCACGAGTCGTAGAGACTAATGCTGGTACAGTTGTTATTTCACCCTATAACAGAGAGAGCACGTGACTGTACTTATTCCGGCTGTATCAGTGGACGTTCCGAGTACACCAGTCGGCATCTGTTGTCACCACTGAAATTCAATTTGCAGCTGCGGCACGGCTGCGTTATGGTCGGTGTGTAAACCGTTGGGATTGTAAATAGAGACCAGGCTTTGGGGTCTGCGGGGTCCGAGAGGTCGAGCGGTCCCGATTTACTTGGTTCGTTTCCGTTCCTGTGTCGGATGGTCTGTGACGTACACTTTCGTCTCGTCAGGAACATCCTCGGTGACCCAGGAGTTCGCGCCGATACTGACGTGGTCGCCGACGCTGATGGCACCCAGGACCTTCGTGCCCGCACCGATAACGACGTGGTCGCCGATATCCGGGTGTCGTTTGTACCCCTTTTTTAGTCTGTGTTCGTCGCTCTCGTCGGCCTCGAAGTGGAGCGCCCCGAGCGTCACGTCCTGATAGAGACGGACCCACTCACCGACGGTTGTCGTTTCACCGATGACGACACCGGTGCCGTGGTCGATGAAGAAGTAGTCGCCGATCTCAGCGCCGGGGTGGATATCGATGCCGGTCTCGGTCTTTGCGTATTCGGTGAGTTCACGAGCGTACTCGGAGGCACCGGCCTCATAGAGAGTGTGTGCGACTCGTTGGACCAGTATCGCCATGAACCCCGGATAGGACCGGATTATCTCCATGTGCGTTTTCGCCGCCGGATCGCCTTTGAACGCGGCTTCGACGTCTTTCTTGAGTCGCGTGCGAACCGCTGGGAACTGGTCGATGACGGCGTCGACTGTCTCAGCGGGATCAGATCCTGAGTACGGTCTGATACCGGCAAAGAAGAGGCCGCCAAGGGTGTCGAGACGGTCCAGCACGGCGAGTTCGTCCCGGACCAGTTCAGCGGCGTTCCAGCATGTCGGGAAGAACAGTCGCTTGAGGATGTCGACTTCCGGCCTTCTGTGTTCCCGCCGCGGAAACTCCATCTGAGTCTGTGTGGGGAACGGTTCTTCATCGGCCTGATACGCCTCGAACAGTTCCGTGTGCGTCTCGCCCGTGTAACAGTAGTCCATATCGGATGGTGGGCCTGAACCACCTTAGTTTTGAAACAACAACTGTCTGTTTCGGTACACGTTGTGTTCTCGCCGGTGTAGCAGCAGTGAAAACTGACAGAACCAAACCCCGAGAGATAGTTATTTGATACTGGCTTGTCAGCAACTCCGTATGAACGGCGAGTGCTACTTCTGCCACGGTATCGTTTCACCACCGGAAGAAGGCCACATCTGGCTACGCGGGCACAACAGCCACGAGGTGTACATGCACGAACAGTGTGCCAGCGGTCACAACGTCATCGAAGGGGGGCAGAACTCGGCGGGTGAACTCCTGATTACGTGTCCGGAATGCGGCGAAGTCGAAACCCTGTAGTAGCCCCACACAGCCCAGCGGACAGCCAGCGGTCCCAGCCTACGGGAGTGTGATATCCACACCGGACTGGAGGCTGGCCGCTTTCACGGTGTTGTACATCAGCATCGCTATGGTGAGCGGACCGACGCCGCCCGGGACCGGCGTGATGGCGTCCGCCTTCGCTTTCGCGCTCTCGAAGTCCACGTCCCCGACGAGCTCGTACCCTTTGTCGGTGTCCGCGTCGACGCGGTTGATACCCACGTCGATGACTGTCGTGCCGTCCGAGAGCATCGACCCGTCGATCATTTCCGGCACGCCGGCGGCGGCAATCACGATGTCAGCGTTACGGGTCTTCTCACCTAAGTCGTCGGTTCGGGAGTGACACACGGTCGTCGTCGCGTTCCCGCCCGGCCCGTACTGGATCAGCAGGTTCGCCATCGGTTTACCGACGATGTCCGAGCGGCCGACGACGACGGCGTCTTTCCCCGCCGTCTCGACACCGGTTTCGGCCAGTATTTTCTGGATTCCATGCGGTGTACATGGCTTGTATCGCGCGTTTCCCGCGACGAGCCGGCCGACGTTTTCCGGATGAAATCCGTCGACGTCTTTCATCGGGTCGATGCGATCCAATACGTCGCGTTTGGGCACGTGGTCAGGGACCGGCATCTGGACGAGGATTCCGTGGACGGCCGGGTCCGCGTTCAGGTCGTCGATGGTCGAAAACAGCGCCTCGGCCGGTTCGTCCGCGCTGATCTCGTGATGGAACCCCTCGATGCCGATCTCCTCACAGGCCCGCTGTTTCATCGAGACGTACGTTTCACTCGCGCCGTCGTCGCTCATCAACACTGTCGCCAATCCTGGTGTGACACCCTCACTGATGAGTGTGTCCGTACACGCTGTGACACCCTCTCTGATCCGGTCGCCGATCTCGTTACCGTCGATTATCGTGGTCATGGTTACTGTGTTCGCTATCGACCCGGGATTCCCCGACCAGGCGTTCGAGCGTCGAAACCACTGCCGGACTGTCGGGGTCGGGCAAGCGTTCGATATCCCTCTCAACCCCTGCCGGAATAGTAGGTGATGCGGAATAGTTCGACCCTTGAAATGATATCGGTTATTCGTCCAGTGGGCAACCACAAGCGGTCGACAATTCAACAGTATATTCCACAGATGGGCGAAGCACCGAAGGTTTTTGTCCGGACCCGTGGTTCATCTACACAACCACATCGAGGGGCGCGAGCCTCTCGTCCGGGAGCAACTGTACTATGAGTGAGATCCGGTTCAGCACCGACAAAGAATCGTTCGTCGAAACTGCAAGGACGGCAGCCGACGGCGCTCGCGTCCCGGTCGAAGCGCGCGTCACAGTCGCTGATCCGTTCGAGGCGTATCGCCGCGCCCGGGACGGGAGCACAGACGGTTTCTACCTCGAAACGACCGGCGGGCAATCGGGCTGGGGGTACTTCGGCGTCGATCCGGTCGAGCAGATCGAAGTCCCGGAAGGGGCAACACCCGCAGATGCCGACGGTAGTCCGAGCATCGAAACCATCGACGAGCTACTCGACCGTGAACAGCTGGAACGCGGTGGCTGTACCGTTCCGTACCCGTGTGGCGCGTTCGGTTGGCTGTCCTACGACGTGGCGAGGGAGCTCGAAGATATCCCCGAGACGACCGTTTCCGACGGGCTCCCACGGCTCCAGCTGGGCGTGTTCGACTGCGTCGCCGCGTGGGAGGAGCCACACGACGGGGATGTTGAAATGCACGTGACAGCGTGTCCCATCGTCGACGGGTCGCCCGAATCGGCGTTCGAGCGCGGCCGTGAGATGGCCCGCGAGCTGGCACAGGCCGCCCTCAGCGGTGACAGACACGTCCAGTCCCAGCCGACCGCTGCGAGGCAGGCCACCTTCGAAAGCGAGTGCGGCGAGGCGGCGTTCGCTGACCGCGTCCGGCAGATAAAACAGTACGTCAGGGACGGCGACACATTCCAGACAAACGTCTCACACCGACTGACCGCCCCGGCGGCCGTCCACCCGGTCGACACCTTCGAGGCTGTCCGACGAGTGAACCCCGCCCCGTACTCGGCCCTGCTCGAGTTCCCCGGTGTCGACCTCGTGAGCGCGAGCCCGGAACTGTTGCTGGACGTCGATGGCGACCAGTTGCTCACGGAGCCGATTGCCGGCACGCGCCCGCGCGGCGCAACGCCGGCTGCAGACGAGGAACTGGAGGCGGACCTCTGCAGCGACGAGAAGGAGCGGGCCGAACACGCGATGTTGGTCGACCTCGAACGCAACGACCTCGGGAAGGTCAGCGAGTACGGGTCCGTCGACGTCGCCGAGTACCGCCGCGTCGACCGGTATTCGGAGGTGATGCACCTCGTCTCACTCATCGAAGGGGAGTTGCGCGACGACGTGAGCATTGCCGATGCGGTTGCGGCGGTGTTCCCCGGCGGGACTATCACCGGGGCACCGAAACCGCGGACGATGGAGATTATCGACGAGGTGGAGACGACGCGGCGGGGGCCCTACACCGGCAGCATCGGCGTGTTCGGCTTCGACGACAGAGCGACACTGAACATCACCATCAGGACACTGGTTCGCTACGACGGCGAGTACCGGCTCCGGGTCGGGAGCGGTATCGTACACGATTCCGTGCCGGAAGCCGAATATCGGGAGACGCTGGACAAGGCTCGCGCGCTCGTCACCGCCGTCGACGAGGCGCTCGGCGAACAGGGGTCGTTCGCGGTCGAATCCGGGACCGAACCGATGGAGGGGATGCGATGATACTCATCATCGACAACTACGACTCCTTCGCCTACAACCTGGTCCAGTACGTCGGCGAGTTCGACGACGTGACCGTCCGCCGGAACGACGCCATCGACGTGGACGGCATCCGCGAACTCGACCCGGACGGCATCGTCGTCTCGCCGGGTCCTGGAACGCCAGCGGAGGCTGGCGTTTCAATCGACGTGTTCTCCGAGACTGAGTACCCGGCGCTTGGCGTCTGTCTCGGCCATCAAGCACTCTGTGCCGCCCACGGAACGCCCGTCGGCCACGCGCCGGACGTGGTCCACGGCAAGCCCTCGGAAGTCCGCCACGACGGGACAGGAGTGTACGACGGCATCGACGACCCGTTCGAGGTCGGGCGGTATCATTCGCTGGCTGTCGAAGCCACGGACCTCCCGGATGCGCTCGAAGAAACGGCCCACACGAACGACGAGCAGGGTATCGTCATGGGCGTCCAACACGCCGAGAAGCCCCACATCGGCGTCCAGTTCCACCCCGAGAGCATCCTCACCGATGCCGGGAAACAGTTGGTCGAGAACTTCTGTACCGGGATCGCTGAGGCCTGAAACCGCAGCGACCGCGCGATCTATTTCTTTTCCGGTGGGTCCACATCGTGATGCGTCTGGATGTCCGGCAGTTTTCTGACGGCACGTCTGACGAGAGACGTGTGGTCCTGTTCGTCCCGATACCAGGTCACCGTCAGCCCACCGACAGCTACGAGCGATATCACGGCGAACGGGCCGCCAGCCAGAACAGCCAGGGCCTGTAACGTCTCAGCGCCCCCGAGAAGTAACACCGAGACGGCGACCGCACCCTGGAAGACGCCCCAGAAGACGATATGCGTCGCCGACGGTGCCATCCCCCGTCGCGTCGCCAGAACGGAAACGACGAGCGTCGAGGTATCCGCTGACGTGGTCATGAACACGATGATGAGCGCGAGGAACAGGAACATCAGGAGCTGTCCCAGAGGCAACGACGCGAACAGCGGGAACCCGGCGACAGCCTCCGAACCGCCACGCTGTGCGATAGCGGCGAGAATATCGGCCCGGCCCGTCTGCTGGATGAACAGTGACGTGCCACCGAGCAGCAGGAACCAGACCATCGTCGCCGCCGAGGTTGCGACGACGCTCGTGAACACAACGGTCCTGACCCGCCGACCGCGGGAGAGGGCTGCGACGAACAGCCCCGCGAAGGGAGCCCATGAGAACCACCACGACCAGTTCCAGACGGTCCACTCCGCGACCCACTGCCCGCCAGTGTGGAGGCTCAACGGAACGAATTCCACCACGTAGGTCCCGAGTGCCTGCGTCCCTCGCCGGAGGATGAACGACCGTGGACCGACGGCGACGATGAGGAGCGCGAACAGGCCGAACAAGACGATGTTGAGACCGGCGATGCGACGGATGCCGCGGTGAATCCCGGTGGCGCTGGAGACCACGAATATCAGCGTCAATCCGCCGACGAACAGGACCGGTCCGACTTCACCGGCCGCTACGTCCCACTGGTAATTGATACCGACCAGGAACTGCTCGCTCACCAGCGCGACCGAGGTGGCGATGCCGCCGATAGTGGCGAAGACGGCCAGCGTGTCGACTAGCTTGGCCCACACCGAATCCAGCCCGTCAACGCCGAGCACCGGTGCCAGCACCGTCGAGACTCGGAGCGGAGCGCCCCGCGTGAACGCGAAGTACGCTATCGGAACGCCGATCACGGCGTACGCGCTCCAGGCCGATACGCCCCAGTGGAAAAGGGTGTACACCAGCGCGCCGTTGATAGCGTCCGACGACCCGGCGGCAGCCCCGATGTAGGGCGGCGGCTGGTCGAAGTGAAACAGAGCCTCAGTGGGTCCCCAGAACACCAGTCCGGCCGCGATACCAGCGGTGAACACGAGTGTAAAGTACGTCGGATAGGTGTAGCTGGGCTCCGTCTCCGGACCGCCCAGCTTGATGTCGCCCCAGGGCCCAACCAACAGGAACAGGCAATAACAGACCGAGAGGAAGACGGCGGCGAGAAACAGCGGTCCACCACCACGCAGGACCGTGGCCGCTGCCGCGTCAACGGCATCGGTCGTCCGTGTCGGGAACGCGACCTGAAGCCCGAAGAACGCGGCGAACACGAGCACCGGGAACGTGAGGATCGCTGGTTCGTGCTGTGTGAGAAATTCGCGGACGGCCCGCCGGACATCGGTCCGGCGGACGCGAAGGAGGACATCGGCCGCCGCCGGTGCCGTGTTGTCTTCGGAGTACGGAAGTAGCGCGATGTAACACAGTCCCGAGCTGAAAAACACGAGGGCGATTGTCAGCCACGCCGGGCCGGTCACGGCTTCGCCGACGAGCGTCGGAAAGAAGAATCCCGCGAGTACGAGCGCCCCGGACGCGGCACACAGTGGAACCAGTACCCGGCCGACGATCTCCGCAATGCCACTGGCGTCCGAGGTGGCCATACCCCGATATTCGGTATCGAATACATATATTACTATCCCATATCACGCATCAAATTGAGATCAGAGAGTCTCGATGCTGTCGATGACAAGCTTCGGGAGCAGGTCAATCGGAGGCGTCGGTTTCGGTCCTATCGCCGTCCGTCTCGATCCCGTCCAGCAGTGATTCGGTTGACCCGCGGCCCAGCACCGACTGCCCCAGGAGTCGCCCGCCGATAGAGCGGGGGTTGATAACTTCGTCTGCACCGACCGAACGGAACTTCTCGACGTGTTTCTCGTCGGTTGCCGCCGCGACCGTTCGGATGTCCGGATTAACGTTTTTCGTTGCGATGACTGCGAGCACGTCGCGTGCGTCGTCGTTACTTCCCACCACAACGCCGCTTGCCGACCCGACGCGTGCGTCCCTGAGGACATCCTCGTCGGTGGGGTCCCCGGTGAGCAGATTCACGCCTTCGCCCTGCAGCGACGCGACCGTTCCCTCGTCGGGCGTGACGACGACGACTTCCGTCTCGTCGCCCAGTTCGTCGAGCAGCGATGCCGTAACGTCTCCGTACCCCAGAACCACCACGTGGTCCTCGAGAAGTGTGAGTTCTGATGCAGTCATGACTCCGAACGCTGTCGCCATTCTGGACTCGATGGCCGGTCCGATGAGCGCGCCCACGGCGACGGTGAACGCGCCGGTCCCGAACAGGATGATCGAGAGCGAAAACCACCGTGCTTCCGCTGTCACGGGTGTAATATCTCCGTAGCCGACCGTCGCGATGGTGACGACGACGTAGTAGACGGCATCGCCCCAACTGTCGAGTTCGAGAAACTGGCCCCGCAACCCGTAGGCACCCACAGTGCCGTAGAGAATGACCCCGAAAATCGCCGATAGCGACGCGATCTGAATCGGCGAGAGGTCGAGCGACTGGTCGAACCGGTGTCGGTTTCGGACCAGCAACGGGTACGTGACCAGCGTCATCACCAGCAGAGGGATGTCCGTGGGCTGAAACGTGGCAAGGGGCAGCAGTACCAGTCCGAGAAGGACGACAGTCGCAACACGCCAGGCCAGCCGTTTCCGCCGCTGGAGCCCGACCGTTACGATTCCGAGAACGAACGCGAACAACACGCCACCGAACCGAACAAAAACCAAGGGGAGGTCGACAACCGCAGTCAGGGGACCAACGAGGGCGAGCGACGCCTGGCTGAGGTTCGAAAGCCCGGTCACGAACGCCAGGAGTGCGACAACGCCGGTCAGGACGACCGTCGGCTTCGCGCCGGAGAACTCGTCCCACTCGACGAACGGGATCCTGTCGGCCGGATAGAACACGTCCTCGAGTGTCCGGTCCGGTGAATCGTCCGGGACGTTAGCCATTACCATACGTTTGTTGGAGTTGATATAAAAAAGCACACGACCGATGGGCACCGGACTCAAGAGTATGCGTTGCGTACTGGCGATTCAATGGGTTGTTACACGTGCAGATGTCGCTGTTCGCCCGGACCGCTCAGTTTTGACTGGACCACGCGAGGGCTCAAAGGATGAACGCCGCTGTGCTGTTCGGGGTGGGGACGATGATAGCCTGGGGGTTCTGGATCGCGCTCGGAAACATCGCGTCGAGTACGATGGACCCCGAGACCGCTGCGTTCGTGTCGTACGCGATTGCGACAGTCGCGACCGGCGCGTACGTCGTCGTTTCGGACGCATCGTTCGCCGTCACGAACCGCGGAATGGTGTTTGCCGGCGCGGCAGGTATCGCAGCGGCCATCGGTGTAGTTTCGACGTTCATCGGTGTGACTGTCGGCCCGACGTCAGTCGTCTCTACCATCGGTGGGATGTACTTCATCACTGCCGCAGTCATCGGCGTCATCGCATTCGGGGAGTCGATGACGCTAACGAAAGCCGCTGGCATCGGGCTGGCGCTGACCGCGATCGTCGTCATCAATCAATGACCGGACACAACTGGTAAGTTCCCGAGAACGTTGTGCGAGCGCGACCCGACACTGCCGGGCTTTAAGCAACGAGGTCAGGTAGGGCTGAGTATGAAGCGCGTAATCAGCACCGACGAAGCACCGGCCGCGGTCGGCGCGTACAGTCAGGCGACATCGAACGGCGACCTCCTCATCACCGCCGGCCAGCTCCCGCTGACGACGGATGGCGAACTGCTCGACGACGAGCCGGTCGCTGACCAGACGCGACAGTGTCTCCGCAACGTCGAGGCGATTCTGGAGTCGGAGGACCTCTCGCTGGACGACGTGTTGAAGACGACCGTCTATCTCGAGGATATCGACGACTTCGACGCGTTCAACGAGGCCTACAGCGAGTTCTTCGAGTCGGAACCGCCGGCCCGGAGCGCCATCGGTGTGGCCGCGGTCCCGAAAGGCGCAGCGGTCGAAATCGAAGCGATCGCCGCCACCGAGTAGCGACCGCGCCCCGGTCCGGGTGTTACCGTAACTCCATCTGCTCGGCGCGCTCCGCGGCCAGATCCGTCAGTTCGTCGACGCTACTGTCCGAACGGTCCGCGAGGACGCGAAGCAACATCCCGAGTTGGATGGCCGCTGCCTCGCGGAGTTGTGCCGCCTCTTCGGTGTCGTTGCCGAAATAGTACTCGTGGCGGCCGTCCTCATGGATGATTCCGGTGTACACCGAGCGCAGGTCGCCCTCGGTTATCGCGGCCGACGCCTCCGTCTTGACTTCCTCGAATCGTGGATTCATCGTTTGGGTGAACGTCCCGCTGCCTCATTGTTTCGACGGAACGAACCTGTCAGTGCCGTCTCACCAGTCTCCCAGCGAGTGCTACGTTGTGGAGCCGGTCGACTGCGGCCATAATTGGGGACACCTCGGCCGGGGTTTTTAATCGTTCAGCACGACGCACAGAGTATGACAGAGGAAACCACTGCCCTCGCTCATTCGACCGTCGTCCGGGTGTCGACGGACGGACGGTCACAGAGCGGGGACCGGGTCCTCTCCGCGGGGCGGGCGGCGGCGGACTCGGTGCCGGTCGTCAGAACGGGACCAACGGGCATCACGGCGGCCACACCACTCGTGATGGTCACGAGTGACGGACGGACAGCCTTCTACGACGACCCGTCACCGGCGACCGTCCGTGACCTCGTCGATAAACTGGAAGCGGGAGCGGTGCCGACAGCCGACGCGGACGCCGTCGTCGAACACGACCCGGATACGGCGTCACTTCCAGTTCCGGAACACGGCCCGCTCTCTATCGGTCGCCGCGACGTACTAGGTCCCTGTGGCTGGATCGCCCCGCTGGAACCGGCCGACTGGTCGTTCGTCTCGACCGAGCGGAGCGCCGACGTAGCTTCGGGTGCCGGGCTGCTGGGTCGCGGCCGCGGGGACGCTGCCACTGACGAGCCAATCGCCGACGCGTGGGAGACGGCAATCGGGACCGACGGTGAGCCAGTAGTCGTCTGCAACGCCAACGAGGCCAGTAACCTCCCGTCGGGCGACGAGACACTCCTCTCTGGCGCACCGATGGCAGTCCTCGACGGGATTGCAGCGGTCGCCGAGTACGTGGACGCCGGGGGCGCCGTCGTCTACGTCAACGAGTCTCGGACCGAGTTGCAGACGAAGCTCAGGGAAGCTATCGACGCAGCGGCCGACGCTCTCCCCGTCGTCCCGCAACTGGTGGCCGGTCCGGACGAGTTCCGCGCCGGCGAGCCCACAGCGGCGCTGGAAGCACTGGAGGGGGCCGACCGCATCGAACCGCGGCTCCAGCCGCCCTCGCCGGCCAAGCGCGGCCTGTACGGCCGCCCGACGGTCATCCACACGCCGCGGACGTTCGCACAGGTCCAGCGGGCCGTCGCCGAACCGGATAGTGTCGACGCTGACGCTGCCGACCCCGGGACGCGAATCGTAACGGTCACCGGCGACGTTCCGGACCCGGCGACCGTCGAGCTCGGGTCGAGCGCCAGTCTCGGGGCGGTTCGCGAGGCGGTCGAGATGGACGGCTCGTTCAAGATGGCCTGCGTCGGCGGCGTCCTCGGTGGCATCACTCGCAACCTCGACATGGCACCCACCGCCCAGTCGCTTCGAGCCGCTGGCCTCGGAACCGACGGCGTCGTCGAACTGTTCGACACCGACCGCTGTGCCGTCGAGACAGTGGGAAAACGGGCACGGTTCGCGTCAATGGAGAACAGCGGCCGCTGTGTCCCGGGCCGCGAAGGCACGAAACAGCTCGCCGAACTCCTGCGCGACATCTACCAGGGTTCGTTCGAGACCGACAAGATACGTGAACTCGGCCGCGTGATGCGCCAGTCGAGCAACTGCCAGATCGGCGCGCACGCGCCGCGGCCGGTGACCACCGCCATCAACGAGTTCGAGCCGGAGTTCCGCGCCCACACAGACGGCCACTGTCCCAGCGGCACCTGCACGGAGAAACTATGAGCACAGACAAATCGATTCCACGAGTTCCCGACCTACACGACCCGCAGCCGGAGACGCCAGTCACCCGCGAGTTCGAGACCGGCACCGCAAACGACCCCGACGTGGGGACCGACACGGACGGGCCGACGACGCTGACCGTCGACGGCCACGCCGTCACCGTCGACCCCGGCTCGACCATCATCGACGCGCTACAGGACCTCGACGACGACGTCGTCAGCGTCGACCCCGGCGCGGAGGGCGTCGAAGACGACGCCGACGTGCCGGCGCTGTGTTACTACGACCGCGACGGCGACTGCAGCGACGAGATCGGCCCGCGAAGCGAGTGTCGTACCTGCATGGTCGAGACCGAGGAACACGGCCTGGTCCCGTCGTGTTCGTTCCCCGCCGAAGACGGGCTTTCTGTCTCGACGGACACGCCCGACGCCGAGGAGGCCCGTAGCGTCAACCTCGATCTGGTGCTGTCGAACCACAATCTGCGGTGTACCACCTGCAACGGCAACGGCCGCTGCGAACTGCAGGACGCCGCCATCAGCGAGGGCGTCGACCACCCCCGCTACGGCGTCTTCGACGAGCGCGACCAGTACGAACCCATCGACGACACCTCCTCGTTCATCCAGATCGACCGCAACAAGTGCATCCTCTGTAACCGCTGTGTCGACGCCTGCAACGACGTCCAGGTCGAGGGCGTCCTCCGGATCGAGGGCCACGGCGAGGACACCCGCATCGGCTTCCAATCGGACGCCGAGACGATGCACGACTCGGAGTGTGTCTCCTGTGGCCACTGCGCCACCGTCTGTCCGACCGGCTCGCTGACGGAGAAAGGCATCGACGGCGTGGCGACGCTTCCACTTCCGGGCTTTACCCAGCGAAACTCCATCGGGAAGGTCATCGAACACGAGGACGTCGAGACGATCGACGACACCACGGCACCGAACCGCGGGTTCGAGCCCGGCGACCCGAGAGCGGCGAAGGGGAAGGAAGGCCTCGCCAAGTTCGCGTCGGCGGCGAAACGTCGCGCCGGCGATATCGCCAAGGACTACGGGAAGAAGGCCTTCCTCGCGGGTGAACACACCGCCGAGAGCATCGCGGCGAACACGATGCCCGAGGGTCGGCTGTTCGACATCGCAAGCGCGGTCAGCGACTACCGCCTCTCGAAAATCGACAAGGAAGAGACGACCTGCGGGTTCTGTGCCGTCGGCTGTCGCTTCGAGATGTGGGGCAAGGACGGCGACTCGCTCGGCGTCGTGCCGGTTGATGACCCCGACGACGCGCCCGCGAACAACTTCTCGACCTGCGTGAAAGGGAAGTTCGGCCACGAGTTCGCGAATAGCAAACAGCGGGTCACCGAGCCGCTGATCCGCAACGACGACGGCGACCTCGAACCGACCACTTGGGACGAGGCTCTTGATTATGTGGCCGAGCGCTTTACCGAAATTCAGGACCAACACGGCATCGACTCGCTGGGCTGTCTCGCTTCCTCGAAAGGGAGCAACGAGGAGGCGTACCTCGTCCAGAAATTCGCCCGCCAGGTGCTTGGGACGAAGAACATCGACAACTGCGCGCGCCTCTGTCACTCCTCGACGGTCGCGGCGCTCCAGCAGACGCTAGGTTACGGCGCGATGACTAACCGCATCAACGAGGATATCGGCGAGGCCGACGCCTACCTCATCAGCGGCTCCAACACCACCGAATCCCATCCGGTGCTCGCCACGCGCATCAAACAGAACGTCCGCGAGGGGGCCGACCTCGTCGTGTTCGACCCGCGGAAGGTCGGCATCGCCGAACACGCCGACCAGTACACTCGCACGAACCCCGGCTACGACGTGGCCTGGCTCAATGGCCTGATGCGGTACATCATCAAACACGACCTCCACGACGAGGCGTTCATCGAGCGTAACACGAAGAACTTCGAGCAAGTCAAGGAGAAAGTCCAGGCGTTCACGCCCGAGAAGGTCGAGGAACTGGCCGGTGTGTCGCCGGAGGAACTCGCCTCGGCGGCCGAGACCCTCGCCGAGGCCGACAGCGTCGTCTTTGGCTGGGCGATGGGAATGACCCAGCAGAGCCACGGCACGGAGAACCTCATCGCGATGGCCGACCTCGCGCTCGTCCTCGGGCAGGTCGGCAAGCCGGGAGCGGGCCTTTCACCGTTCCGCGGCCAGAACAACGTTCAGGGCGGCGGTGGCGACATGGGAACCCTGCCCGGAAGCCTGCCGGGCTATCAAAACCCGGCGGACGACGAGGTCGGCGAGAAGTTCGCCGACGCGTGGGGCGAGCGACCGCCAGAAGAGCCCGGGCTGAAGGTGCCGGAGATGCTCGCCGAAGCTCACGCGGGGAACCTCCGCGGGATGTACGTGGTCGGCGAGAACCCCGCCCTCTCAGAGCCCGACATCCAGCACGCCGCCGAGGCCCTGGAGGACATGGAGTTCCTGGTCGTCCAGGACATCTTCATGACCGAGACGGCGGACTACGCCGACGTGGTGCTACCGGCGGCCACCTCTCCGGAGAAACACGGGACGTTCACCAATACGGAGCGACGCATCCAGCGGGTCCGGCCCACGTCTGAGCCGCCGGGCAAGGCACGCCAGGACTGGGAGATAACGCAGGCACTGGCTCGTCGGCTCGGGTACGAGTGGGACTACGACCACCCGCGGGAAGTCATGGACGAGATCAACTCCCTTGCGCCGATTTACGGCGGCGTCACCTACGACCGGCTCGAATCCGGTGAGGAGCACGGCCTGCAGTGGCCCTGCTGGGACGAGGACCACGAGGGCACGCCGTACCTCTACGATTACGGGGAGGGGAACTTCAACTTCGAGGACGGAAAAGCCCGCTTCGTCCCCGCCGACGGCGGCCACCCCGGCGAGATCCCCGACGAGGAGTATCCGCTGACGCTCACTTCGGGCCGCGTGCTGTATCACTGGCACACGGGCCAGATCACCCGCCGCGTCGAGGGGCTGATGAGCCACGTCGGCGAGAGCTTCGTCGAGGTCCATCCCGAGACGGCCGAGAAGCTCGGCATTAGTGATGGGGAGTACGTCCGCGTCGAGTCCCGACGGGGCGACATCGTCGTCAAGGCGCAGGTCACCGACCGTGTCGGCCCGGGAACGCTGTTCATTCCGATGCACTTCGCCGCCGGTGCGGTCAACAAACTCACTGGCGAGACGTTCGACCCGACCGCCGGCATCCCCGAGTACAAAGTGTCGAGCGTCCGCGTGGAAGTGCTTGGGCCGGAAACGGACGAACAGGTGCTCCGGACGCCAGACGCAGGCGGGAAACAGATCCGGAAGCGAGGCGCGGGCGACGACTGAACCCGCGCAGCCGCTTCCAGCCGATACGCGGGATCGTGAACCGTGTCGTGACAGGTTCTGCCATCTCTCATATATCTAGGTATATTCTGGGACGATATAATTCCAAGTCTCTGTCTATTTTCTCATTTGTCCCGAAAATATGCCCACAATGCTTATTTTGCCGGCATATATAGGACAGAACTGCAGATAGTATTATAAAATAGCTCCACTCATAGCTCAACACCTGCTTTTATTTTAGCCCTCACTCACGCGGTCCAGCCGGTCGGTCCGAGATTTCATCGAGGAGGTCGACGAGCGACTCGGTCGCTAACTCCAGCAGCGTCTCCCCGCGTTCAGCGCTCCCCTCGCGCGGGTCGCCGACGACCCCGTTCTCGGTGAACTCGTTGGAATCGAACGCGAGGTTGACGCCGCTTTGCCACTCTCCCCAGCCGTCGCTGCCGCCTGCAGCCGCCTCGTCCAAGCGGTCCTCGTGGACGGTTTCCGGGTTCGTGTGCTGGAGCAGCGAGGTCTCCAGCGGCCCGCCGTGACCCATATCGTCGCTGTGGTCGCCGACCGCGTTGAACCACGTGAACGGGACAGCGAAGGCCTCGTCGTGGCGGGTTATCGTGCCAGATACTTCCCGCAAGGCGTCGATGTTGCCGCCGTGGCCGTTGACCAGCACCACGTGGTCCCAGCCGTGGCTCGCGAGGCCCCGGACGATGTCCCGGACGTAGGACCGGAACGTCGACTCGGAGGTCCATAACGTTCCGGAGAACGCTCGATGCTCCTCGGCGACGCCGACGGGGACCGCCGGTGCGACGACGACGGGGTCGTCGTATCGCTCCGCACCGCGTTCGGCGACCACTTCGGCGTCGAGCGTGTCCGTCCCAAGCGGTGCGTGTGGCCCGTGTTGCTCCGTGCTCCCGACGGGAAGCAGCGCCAGGTTCGTCTCGACATCCGCCATGTCGGTCCAGGTCTCCGTCTGTAAGTTCATGGTCACATCTCTGTTCGAGGCGGAATAAACCCCATTCTCTCAATGGGTAATGCGGTCGAGTCGCCGGCCTGCGTATACAGTCGATCCCCGGACGCGGATTTAATACGCGTTGACACATGTGTTGTCATAACATGTCAATCGATAGCTCGGAGTCGGTTCCGATGACGGTCATCAGCGGGCCGCTCGGTGCGGGAAAGACAACACTGGTCAACAGGCTTTTGAGCAACCCGGGAGGCAGGCGAATCGCCGTCGTCGTCAACGACATGGGGGAGATAAACGTCGACGCCGAACTCCTCGCCGATGAGACCGATGCGGGGGAAGAGGGCGTGGTGGACCTCTCCAACGGGTGTATCTGCTGTCGCCTTCAGGACGACCTCGTCACGGAGGTGACGCGTCTCGCCGGGGAGCGGTCGTTCGATTACCTCGTCGTCGAAGCCTCCGGAATCAGTGAGCCGATCCCCATCGCGCGAACGCTGACAGTCGGTCCGGACGGGAGCGATCCGCCCGAAGGGCTGCATCTGGATACTACGGTCTCGGTCGTCGACGCCTACGGGTTCTGGAAGGCCTTCGACCCCGAAGAATCCATCCCGGACACTGCGCCAGACCCCGAGCGGCCGCTCACCGAGGTGCTTGTCGATCAGATCGAGTTCTGTGACGTACTCCTCTTGAACAAGTGTGATATGGTCCCCGACGATGCGCTGGATTCCGTCGAAGCCGCGGTCAGAAAACTCCAGCCACGGGCGACCATCCATCGCACGACTTACAGCGAAGTGGATCCCGGCGACGTACTCGGGACTGGTCGCTTCGATTTCGAAGCTGCCCGTCGGCAGCAGGGCTGGAAGCAAGCGCTGGCCGAATCAGACAGCGCGGACGCCCATGCTGGCCACGAACACGACGGCGAGCTGTCGGCAGCAGCGACCCACGGCGTGGAGTCGTTCGTCTACCGCCGTGATACGCCGTTCCACCCCGGTCGGTTCGACGACTGGCTCGGCGACTGGGACGGCACTATCGTCCGCGCCAAGGGCTTTGCGTGGGTCGCCAGCAGGCCGGAGACAGTGCTGGGCGTAAGTCAGGCCGGTCCGTCAGTGCAGGCCGGACCCATCGGCAAGTGGGGTGATGACGACCCGTCTACACGACTCGTTTTCATCGGGCAGGAGATGGACGAGGAGCGGCTCGTCGCTGAACTCGACGGCTGTCTGGTCACGGACGAAGAGCGAGGCAAAGCGTTTGACAGCGATCCGTTCCCGCGGGATCGCTGAGTCAGGTCGCGCCGTAGCCGACTTCCTCGCGGAGTTCGTCCCACGACTCGTGGAACCCGTACGTCGACTCGGACTCGCCGCCCATCGCGGTCTGATAGACCTCGTCGTAGGACAGTAGCTGCGTCCAGCCGTCGTGGAACCGATAGCTGCAGTACTGACACATAGCTGTGCATACTCGGCAGTCGGACGTATAGCTGTCGCCAAAAAATGGGTCGGTAGTTCCGGTGTCAGGGCTCCAGCAGCACTTTCGTGACGCCCTCTTCCCGGTTGTCGAAGGCCTCGTACATCTCGGGGGCCTTTTCCAGGTCGACGCGGTGGGACACCACCCAACTGGGGTCGGCGCGGCCCTCGATAATCAGGTCGCGCAGTTCCCGGTTGTAGGACTTGACGTTACACTGGCCGGTACCGAGCGCCTGGCCCTTCTCGAACAGCAGCCCGAAGTCGATACCGAGACGACCCTGTGCGGCCATGTCGTCGGGCGCGCCCGGGTCCTCGGGCACGTAGAGGCCCGGAATCCCGAGTTCGCCGGTCGGTTTCACCGTCCGGATGAGGTTGTTGATGACGACGGCCGGGTTCTCCCGCGCCGGGTCGTACGCCTCGTCGCCTTGCTTGTCCGGGTCGATAGCCTGGTAGCCGACTGCGTCGACGCCCTTGTCGACACCGCTCCCGTGTTGCTCTTTGATCTGCTCGACCGGGTCGCCCTCCTCGAAGTTGATCGGCGTCGCGTCACAGTGGTCCTCCGCCAGTTCGAGGCGACTCGGGACGCGGTCGATAGAGTAGATTTCGGCTGCACCTTTGATCTTCGCGCTATACGCGGCCATCAGCCCGACCGGTCCGGCCCCGTATATGGCGACGGAGTCGCCCGGTTCGAGGTTGGCGAGTTCCGTCCCGTGCCAGCCTGTCGGGAAGATGTCCGCGAGCAGCGAGAACGCGTCCTCGTGTTCATCGCCCTCCGGGAGTTTGAGCGCGTTGAAGTCCGCGTACGGAATCCGGAGCTTCTCGGCCTGTCCTCCTTTGTACGGCCCCATGGCGACGTAGCCGTAGGCCCCGCCGGCGAAGCCGGGGTTGACGTTCGTACAGAAGCCCGTGTAGCCGCTCTCGCAGTTCTCACAGAAGCCACAGGCGACGTTGAACGGGGCGACGACGCGGTCACCCTCCTCCAGGGAGGAGACGGCGTCGCCGACCTCGGTGACGATACCCATGTTCTCGTGACCGAAGACGATGCCGGGTTCCGCCGCTGTCCGCCCCTCGTACATGTGGAGGTCGGACCCGCAGATACACGTCGTCGTGATGTCGATCAGTACGTCGTTCGGGTGCTCGATCTCCGGTTCGTCTACCTCCTCGACGGCCACTTCCTTCGGTCCCTTGTACACAACCGCGTTCATTGACATTGGTTAACACAACCATATGCATGCTAGAATAGCTGTCACTTATAACTAGTCAATTATAATGAGTTATTAGAGAGGGTGACGTTTAGAGCGACATCACTCCGAAGGGAGCAACACCGCTACACCGACGCGCTAACGTTCAAATTCATTTTTAGTCACTGGTAGTTTTAGTATGTACCCACCCGTCGAACCAAACGCCGGCGACCGCCTGAGACGGTTCCCGGCTGCCACCCACACCGGTTGCCACGAATCGGAATCCACCCGCGCCGGCTGACCGCACGTCGATGGGCACAGCCCTCCCCCCCTCCCATCGTCACTACTCATTCCAGACCCCTGATAGTACAGGTTGAGTCTACACTCACGAGCCGAGAGTAACGATGCAACGAGTTACATACCGAGCATACTGCCACGGTGCGATTGGGTGTGGATTGGTTTGTTCCGGTACCGATACCCGCACTAATCGTCGACGGGTAGGCAAGGACTCCGAGAGAGCGCTCACGGTACAGGCAATGAGCGGTAACGGGCGGCCAGTCAGCGTACTGTCAGCGGTTTCGCGGCGGGTGATCGGCGGTGCGTAATCGGACCGTCGGGGCACTGGCCGTCGTCGCTATCGTGGTACTAACTGGTAGCATTGCGATTGTCGCGGTAACGGCTCCGACGGATTCCCGTCCGGAGACGACTGACAGCGATTCAGTAACGATGGCAGACGGAACAGCCGGCCAGTTCGCTCGGCTTCACGCAGCCGGTGTCACCGGTTCGAACGTCTCGGTGGGGATTGTCGATCCGACAGGGTTCGACACGGAATCGAAAGCGATTGCCGGGCAGGTCGCCGCAACGCGGCGTTTCGGTGGTGGGTCCCACGAGACCCGCGAAGCACACGGAACTGCGACGGCAGCCGTCGTTTCACGGACCGCTCCGGGCGCTGATCTGTACCTCGCACAGATCGACAGCGTCGCCAGCTATCGACAGGCGGTAGCGTGGCTCGTACAGGAGGACATCGACGTGATCGTCGCGCCGGTTTCCTTTTACGGACAACCGGGCGACGGAACCGGACCGGTCGCTCGGAGCGCAACACGAGCGACGGGGCGCGGGTCAGTGTTCGTCGCCCCAGCCGGAAACCTCGCGCAGTCGCATTGGTCAGGTCGATACACCGCCGAGGCCGTCAAGGATCGGACCGTCGCGTTTGCGAACGATAGCCGGCGGAACTTCGTTCGGGGCGGGACCGAAATCACGGTCTGGCTCTCCTGGGAACGAGGCCACGCGGGGGAAGACTACACGGTCGAACTGTACCGGACGAACGGAACCGTCTCCCGCCTCGTCGCCCGCTCACAGCCCTACCGGGGCGACGACGTTCCCAACGAGCGTATCGTTGCCAGTGTCAGGCCCGGCGACTACTATCTCGTCGTTCGTGGGCCAGCACCGCCGACCGACACACGGCTACGGCTCGTATCACCGACACACGACCTCCAGTACGCGACGGCTCGAAACAGTATCGTCGCGCCAGGAACCGCACGCGGCACTATCACTGTCGGGGCGTACAACAGCCGCATCGATCAACTCGAACCGTTCAGTTCGCGTGGTCCGACGGTCGACGGCCGGACTGGTGTCGATGTCGTGGCACCGGACCGGCAGTTCGCCGCTGCCGCCCCCGACGGGTTCGTCGGCTCTTCGGCCGCAGTCCCCTACGTCGGTGGCACCGCAGCCCTGCTGCTTGAGGCGAACGAGTCGCTGTCGCCCCGCGAAACCGAGCGCCTCCTGGAACAGACCACGAGAGACGTGGGGAGGCCGGGACTCGACAACCGAACCGGCCACGGGGCGGTCGACCCGGTCCGTGCGATCCGGGCGGCACAGAACCGCACCGACGGTTAAATCTCGTTTTAAGCCAGCCACAGGCCTTTGAGGATTGCCGTGTCACGTTTCCGACAGTGACGCTATGTCGAGTCTCATCGAAACGATACAGGAGCGGACCGGGACGGCTGATGAATCACCGCGGGTACTCGGCGTCGCCGAAAACGAAACCGACGACGTTCTCGACGCGCTCGCGTCGGACACCAGTCGGTCGCTGTTTCGCACGCTGTACGACGAGCCCGGAACACTCTCCGAGATAGCGGACCGGTGTGATACGTCGGTCCAGAACGTCCACTACCACGTCTCGAATCTCGAAGACGCGGACCTCATCGAACCGGTCGAAACGGTCTATTCCTCGAAAGGAAACGAGATGACAGTGTACGGCCCCGCGAGCGACCCGATTGTGCTTGTCGGCGACCGGGATATGGAGCCGCGTATCCAGCAGTCGATGGCCGATGTCGTCACCGGGCTGGGACTGCTTGGCTTTGCGAGCCTCTTCGTCCAATGGGGCGCGGAGAAACTGGCGACCTCGACCGCGGGCGGTGGGGTCCTGGCTCCGGCGAGTCCGAATGCGGGGCCGGTCAGCGGGACGAGCGCAATCGCCTGGTTCGTTTTCGAGATCGTCGAGCCGGGTGTGCTGTTTTTCTGTCTCTGTCTCACCGTTCTCGGCATCGCCGCCCTGCTGGCTGACCACTGAGCCTGTGTCTGAGCGAGCCGTCGCTCGATACCAAAAGACTGCGCGGTCGGACGACCGACGACGCGTCAGTTCAGGATGGATCGCAGGCAGAACCCCACACCGGCGACGGCGAGGACGCCGCCGACGGCGAGAGCACCGACACCGATGCCGAGATCACTGTCCGGTGACTGCCCTGGGACCGACGTTTCGCCGGTGACTGAATCGACGCCGTCGGCAGACGCATCCGTGGACGTGGTGGTACCTTCCGTGACTGTCAGCGTTCCGACTGCATCGGGCTGGTCGGCTGCCTCAGTCCCGCGAAACAGGGACATGCGGTAGCTACCGGCAACGAGTTGCGAATCCAGCGCGACTTCCGAACCGGATTCGACTGCCACGGCGTCGGCATCCGCCGCAGTTTCGAGTGTGGGTTCGTCGTGTCCGGCCGCCGTGGTGTCAAACAGGAGGACGACGCGATCATCACCGTTCCCGTCGCGGACGGTCGCATTGATCTCGTAGTTGGTGGCCGGACTCCCGATAGACACTGTGGCCGCGTCGGCGGTTGCGAGAGCGACGGGAATCCGACCGGTGTCACCCTGTTGGACCCTTGTCACCGACTCCTCGAAGCCGAATTCGGCCGTCCCTTCGACCTCGAACTCCTCGTTTGCCGTCTCGTTTGCCTCGATGACGAGGGTTCCGACGGCCGGTGTGCCGCCCGTGGTCTCGCTGTCGAACAGGCGATAGGAGTACGTACCGGGTGCAAGCGTCGACGGAAGTTCCGGCTCTGGTGCAGTCACGGTCACTGAGTCACCGTCGTCCGCGACACTGAGCGTCTCCGAGTCCGTGCCGGCAGCCGCGGTGTCGAACAGTACCAGCACTTCACCGTCACTGTCGTCGTCACTGACGGTCGCGTTGATCCGGTAATTGACCGCCTCGCTGCCGACGGAAAGCGTTTTCTTCCCGCCGTCAGTCACCGAAACCGGAATTTCAGCGGTCTCGCCCTGTGAGACGGTGACGACGTTTTCGGCGTCATCAGTCTCCTCAGGGGTCCGGGTGTCGGGGACCGGATCAGTACAGTCGCCGTCGCATTCGGCTACAGTTCCGGGACGCTCAAACAGCGGCTCGCCGTCGACGTGAGCGTACAGTTCGTAGGACGTGTTCGCCGGCACGTCTGCCAGATCGAACTGTGCGACGAACGTCCCGTTGGGTTGGACGCTGACCTGTGATTGCTGAATAAACGGGGTCGACGGGTCGGTTGATTTGATGCGGACAGTCATCTCTGTCCCGGGGTTCAGCGTGGTCTCCCCAGTGACCACCTGTTGTTCGTCGGAGTGAAGCGGAAAACTGTCCTCGGAGAGCGTGGCCTGTTGCCCCGCAGCGGCCAGCCCCGGCCCCGTCGCCGTTGCGGCGATGAGTACCGCGGCCACCGCCACCGACCGAACGCTCACAGAATCACCTCCCGAGGAGAGGGCGGACGCGTGTACATTCGAGTTCGGTGCTGCCAAGGGTACCGCATCGCGGGTGGAGGGCACTTCGCTGGCATACGACTGGCAGTTACAGTGGGATTGAAAAACCGCCTGCGGTAGCTTAAAACCACGTTGAACACGGCGCTGCGAACTGAATCACCGTGGCCGTTCAGAAGCGCCGTCCTCCAATTGACGGAAACGGCCACGAGAAGTGGTGTGGCCCCGTCCTGGCGAAGCGAGCACGCCACTTCGGCGGCGGTGTCCGTGACATCCGCGGACTCAGTGGTTTGTTCAGTAAAAGGCACCAGGGGACGGAGAACTGGAAGCGATGCAGTATTTTTATGGTAATTTCGGCACGAGTGACTGATATGCGAATGGTCCTCGCAAGTCAGCTCTCCAACGTCCGAGTAGTAAGCACTGACGGCCGCGAAATCGGCACACTGCAGAACATTACGCTCGATACAGCCACGGGAGAACTTCAAACAATCGTCATCGATAGTGACATGTCGGAGATATTCAGTGTTGAGCGGGATTCCGACGGATACATTCGATTGCCGGCGACCCTCATCGAGTCGATGCGTGACCATCTGACCATCCAGCCGCCGACGGAACAGAGTGCTGCAAGCGGCGATACTGTAGGCTCGTAAGCGACTTATCGGTCTCAGCCAGCCCCGTCACAGCCCGAGTGGGACTGTTAGTCGGATGTACTCGTTGAACTGTGTGGATGATAGTGGCGAAGAACACCCGTCGCCGAATCCAACGGGGGCTTACTTATGTCACACACAGAACTCAAAAATAGTTGGTGGCGTGAGAAGGATCCGACATTTTTTTGATAGCCCACGGGCCAGTGCCGGTATGGTCCCGCTTGAGGTGTTCGTTACCCCCCTCCAGAACAGCGGCGCAGGTGATATCGTACTCCTCCTGTTCAACCTGTTGATCGCCGGTATCCAGATCGCCGGGATGTGGATGGTGTTCGAAAAGGCTGATCACGCAGGCTGGAAGGCTATCATTCCGATATACAACCTCTACATCATGCTCCGGATCGGTGAAAACGCGTGGTGGTGGTTAGTACTGCTTTTGGTCCCCATCGTGAACATTTATGCGTTATACAAGATTCACGCTGGCGTCGCCAGAGCCTTCGGGAGAGGTATCGGCTTCGGATTGGGCCTCACGTTCCTTGGAATTCTCTTTTTCCCACTGCTGGGCTTCGGCGATTACCAGTACCGCCGGTCCAGCGGACTCGCCTGAGATCCGCCGGCGCAATCACGCGACGGAACACGCTTGCCTCGCGGCTCCGGCTGTCGGACGTGATCAGAGCGGGTAGTCGCGGGGCTCGTGCTGGATGGAAACCCACTTCGTCTCAGTGATCTCGCGGAGGAACGCATCGCTGTTGTATTCGCCCACACCCGACGCCCCGATACCGCTGAACGGCACGTGGGCCTCGTCGTTGATCGGTTGGTCGTTGATATGGACGTTTCCGGTCTCCATCCGACTGGCGATGTCCTTCGCAACGGAGAGATCACCGGCGTGGACGGCACCGGAGAGCCCGTACTCGGTGTCGTTAGCGATTTCGACGGCCTCGTCGACATCCGAGAACGGGATCACTGGGGCGATGGGGCCGAAGTGCTCGTTGGCGGCGGCCGGCATGTCGTTGGTCACGCCGGAAAGCACCGTCGGCTTCACCACCAGCGAGTCCGCAACGTCGTCGACGGCTGCCGTCTCGCCGCCGGTTTCGAGCGTGGCACCGGCGTTGACGGTCCTATCGACGTAGTCGAGCATCTCGTCGCGCTGGGATTCGTCGATGATGGGACCGACTTCCGTCGCGGGGTCGTGGGCGCTACCGACGGTGAGCGAACTGGCGCGTTCGGTCAGCTTCTCGACGTACTCGTCGTAGATGTCCTCGTGGACGATGTGCCGATTGATGGAGATACACACCTGTCCCTGGTGGACGAACGAGCCGAACGTCGCCGCATCGACCGCGCGGTCAACGTCGGCGTCGCTCGTGACGACAAACGGGTTGTTGCCGCCGAGTTCCATCGCGGGCACTGCGAGGTTCTCCCCTGCGAGCCCCGCGACGTGCTGTCCGACTTCCGTCGAGCCGGTAAACGAGACGACGTCGCTCTCTGGATGACTGGCGACGCGGTCGCCGATCTCCGAGCCGCGACCGGTCACGACGTTTAGCACACCCGACGGGAGGTCGGTCTGCTCGAAGAGCTTCGCGAACAGCAGCCCGCCCGTGATCGGCGAGTTCGTCGAGGGTTTGAGGACGACGCTGTTCCCGGCGGCGATAGCTGGAAGGACCGCCCGTGCACTCAGGTTCAGCGGGAAGTTCCACGGGGAGATGACCGTCACGACCCCCTTCGGCCCGCGCTCGACGGTGTTCTCCTTGCCCGGAATGTTCGATTCCGCGTGCTCGCCTTTCATCCGCCTGGGTAGCGTCGCCGCCTCGCCCGCGTGGTCGGAGGCGATCTGGATGGACGTCTCACCCATGATGGCGGAGCCACCGACCTCGTGAGCCAGCAGGTCGGCGACGGCGTCATCCTGTTCCTGCAGCGCCTGCAGGAACTGCTGGACGACTGCCGCACGCTGGGCTGGCGGGGCCTGGCCCCACTCGTCCTGTGCCTGGCTCGCGGACTCGTAGGCGGCGTCCACGTCGCTTTCGGTCGCAGCGGGGACAGTAGCGACGACCTCACGCGTCGAAGGGTCTTCGACGGGGAGAGTTTGCCCGTCGCCAGCGGGTACCCACTCGCCGTTGATGTACTGTCTGTTCCAGTCGGCGTCTATCGACAGGTCGTTCGACATCTGTGTTTTTACCAAATGGTAGAATACGGAAAAGCGGCCGAGATGAGGAGAAAAGCACCGGTTACTGGGTACTGAGACGACCATGGACTGCTCTCGAAAGAGACATCACAAATCCACGGATACCCACCCGACGGAACCCGGATATTCGTCGAGAGGTATCCCCCGGGCAGGCACAGATGATTCCGCAACAGGGAGCTAACCCAGGACGAACAGGTTCGGACGAACACTCACCTCCACAAACGGTTGAGGAAGGTTATGGACACACTATCGCCTGCGGAGAACTATCCTGGCGTTGTTCTCGGTATCCTCTGTGCTGGTGTCGGGGCCGTGTTACAGGGTAGCGAAAGCAGCGTTCTGTGGGGGCTTATCGGGTATTTCCTGGGGAAATCGATACAGAGCATGCTCTGGACCGTCAGCGGTGATCGGGCCTCCTGACCCGCAGGCTGTCAACTCAAACGGCCGCCTTACGCGTGCTGGATCTCAAGGCAGGTGTTGTACTCCGTTTCAAGAGAGGGCCACGGTGGCCCCCTCTGGCAAGGAATTCGAGAGTATCCTGGTCCGCCAGTCGAGAGAGTGCCGTTCCAGCCCGGCGGTCGTGCCTGTCGTGCACCTGATCGGGGCGGTGAAGCCGATCTACCCGTTTCCGATGTAGCTGGCGGCCACCAGTGCAGTCAAGACCGTTACGACGAGCAGTTTGAACACGATGAGATGCCCGATCGGGGACCCGAGCAATGTCGAAGCGGAAAGCCCAATAAGACCGACCGTCTGGTAGAGGCCGGTCACGAACACGACCGGGATAACAACGGGGAGGTGCCGGCGGAACCTCCGTGCCTGTGGTTTCAGCACTTTGCCGGTGTCGGGTCGGGTCCGGACGGTCGGCAAGACGACGAAATTGTGCCAGATCGCGCCGCCCAACCACAGCGAGAACGCGCCGATGTGAGCGAGCCTTACCCCCCAATCCGTGAGCGTTGTCCCGGTTTCGAGCCAGGCGAATCCGGCGAGCGAAACGAGGCCGACGAGGAGGAGCGTGGCCCGAACCCGCGCCGTCCAGCGGCTCGCCCGTTCGTCCGCAAGCCACCGAACTCCGGCCCAGAGCAACAGGGCGACGACGACGCCGATACCGAGCGTCACACGGCCGGTTCCGAACGAGCCGTCGCGGACACCGAGACCGAGGCGGACACTCCCGGAGAGGACGAATCCGACGAGTGCGATAGTTTCGATCCGTTGCCACCGACCCGTGACAGCCCAATACGTATCCGCGGCGAACCCGGACCGGTCGAAGAGGGCGAGTCGCCAGTAGAGCCCACCGACCAGAACACCGAGCGTCGCGAGGGTCACCCACGTCACACCTCGAATCAAGACTGGGGCAGCCGGATTTGCGACCCAGATACCTGCCAGCGACCCACCCAACAGCAACCCGAAAACGATGCGCGGTTTGAGTACCTGTACCGGTACGGTTCGGCCGAGGACTGAGACCGCGCTGTTTTCACCTTCTCCCGTACCCATGAACAGCCCTATTTTAGGGCCGCCTAATCAAAACCCTGCGGCCGGAGATGTTCGGACGGTATCGTACCCGAGACAGTGCGAAGGGGTTCGGGACGACACTTTCTGGGATAGGGGAGAGAACGTCAGGTATGTCCTCAGAACGCCGAACGGGCTCCGCTTCGTCGCTCACGCCGTCGGTTTCCGATATCGAACGGAGCGCAGGTCGCTATCTCTTCGCCGTCTCTGCCCTCTCAGAATCCACCACAGAGCGGGTTAGAACCGGCGAACTGCGGGAATTCTTGAACGTGACGCCAGCTAGCGTCACGGAAATGGTATCGAAACTCGACGAGCGGGGGCTGGTGGATTACGAGAAATATCAGGGAGTAACGCTCACGGATCGCGGAGAGGCTCTCGCCACGGAAGTCGGCTGGCGGTTCTGCGTCGTTTCCACGTTCTTCGAGTCGGTGTTAGAGACGACGCTCGACGACGAGACCGCGTTCGATATCGGCTTTCTCCTCCCGAAAAGCGGCGTCTTTCGGCTCCGAAAGCAAGTAGAGACAGCGTGTTTGGGACTCTGCCCAGGGGCAGAGGGCGAGCAGTGTCTGCCCTGAGCGACCGCTGCCGCGTCCGTTCAATTGTGCAGCTCTCGGTGGCTGCCGAACCCCTTCGGCACAGGTGACATCAATCCGCCTGTGTATCATTCGGCACAGAGATGCCAACGGAGATCCAGTTGCGAGACCAGTCGGAAGAGGAACGCCGTGAACAGCTGTTCGACGTGTTAGCGGACTCGGAGGTGAATGACACCATCGAGGTCGTTGCCGACAGGGATATCGACCCTCAGTTGGTTCGCTATCAGCTCGACCACGACCGGGCGCTGGGCTGGGAGTACACACACCCCGACGCGGAGCCGCGGGAACTGCAGGTGACCGTCGGCGAGCCGTTAGGGGACGAATCGCTCCCCACAATCGACGTCCGGGACCTGAAGCCACAACGGCGACACGAGGTGCTGCTGGAGATCTTCGACAGTCTGGCGGCGGACGAAGGGTTCGTCCTCGTCAACGACCACGATCCAAAGCCGCTGTACCACGAACTCAAATCGATGCACGGGGACGTAATCGAGTGGGCGTACGCGAGGCAAGGCGACGGCGAATGGCGGGTCGAGATCGTCAAGACCGGCGATTCCGAAGCCACCGACGAGGACATCGTCACCCGATACGACGTCCGCGAGATCCCCAAGCAGGAACGGCATCCGACGATCCATCACCGGTACGGAATGATACCCGAGGGCGGGACGATGGAACTCATCGCCCCACACGAGCCGCGGCCGCTGCAGCGGGAGTTCCGACAGCAGTACGGCGACGCGTTCACCTGGGAAGTCGTCGACTCAGAACCCGGCCGCTGTCGCGTCCAGATCACGAAAACCGGCAGCACCGAGTCGCCCGAGGGTTCGGATGCCGACGACGATGATGTGACGGCGGCCCCATCCGACGACGAGTCAATCGAGATCATCGAGGAACTCGATGTCAGGGATCTCCCGCCCGCGAAGCGACACGAGCAAATCTTCGAAGCGTACGCCGGGCTGGACACGGGGGCTGGGTTCATTCTCGTCAACGACCACGACCCAAAGCCGCTGTACCACCAGTTCGAGGCCGAAGCCGGCCCGGAGTTCCGGTGGACTTACCGCCAGCGGGACCCTGGCGAGTTCAGAGTCCTGATCGGAAAGGCCGAGCCGCCCGTCGACGGATCAGCCGACGAAGAGACGGAAGTCCCGTTCTGACCATGGCCGACGGCACCCAACTCAGAGAGCAGGGCAATAGACCGCTTCGATCAACGACTGCGAGGAACAGCTACAATGACTGAATCCATCGATCCGGACCGACCGCTCGGCGCACTCGTCAGAGAGAACCCGGCGTTCGCTCGCGTGTTCGAGTCGGTCGGGCTCGATTTCTGCTGTGGCGGTGACCAGACGCTCCGGACGGCCTGTACCGAAGCGGACCTCGATATCGATGCCGTCCGAGAGAAACTGCGAGATGCCCGCAGCCAAAGCGAGGACAGCGGGGCGGAATGGGAATCGATGGCTGCGCTCATCGAACACGTCATCGACAGCCACCATCAGTACCTCCGCGAGGAGCTTCCCGCCTTAGAAAAACTCGCTAAGAAAGTCCGGAGCGTCCACGCGGAAGCGCATCCCGAACTGATCGACGTCGAGCGGGAAGTATTCGAACTGGCCGAGGAGATGCGACAGCACACGACGGAAGAAGAGCGCGACGTCTTCCCCACCATCGAGAAACTCGACCGAGGGGACACACTCACCGACGCGGAGAGAGCGATCCTGGACGAGGCACTCGATGACCTCGAAGCGGACCACGAAGCGACAGCCGAGCACCTCGAACGGATTGCGGAGCTGAGCGACGGGTACGCGGTCCCGGACGACGCCTGTCCGAGTTATCAGAGTCTGCTCGAACGACTCGAAACGCTGGAACAGGACACGCATATGCACGTCCACAAGGAGAACAACGTGCTGTTCCCGTGGGTCGAATCGCGGCTCTTGGACCACGCCTGACGATCATGTTTCGGGGGACCCGTGGCGTCCCGCTTCACTTCCGCGACATGGCACCGGACCTCCCGCCGGCGAGCGACGTGCTCGGTGGCTCCTACCAAGAGCGCGTGCGCGTCTTCGAACCGGAGCGTGTAGCATCCTTCGAGTGAACCAGTGCTTTCAGGGAAGCCATCGTAATTACTGCTATGCCCGCAGAATCGAATCCCGATAAGGAACCCTCCTCACCGCTGTTTGCGGCTATCTACGATCCGGCAACGGCGCTCGTGGAGCGGACGCTCTTGGGATCACACCGTGAGTACCTGGTGGCGAATCTGGAGGGAACAGTACTGGACCTCGGTGCCGGAACCGGCGCGATGTTTCCGTATTTCGATAGCGTTGCGGGCGCGTCGACGGAGTTTCACGCTACCGAGCCGGATCCGCACATGCGGCGACAGGCCGCGGAGAAGGCGAAAGCGCAGGCCACGCCGATTCGTGTCGAGTCCGCACCGGCGGAAGCGCTCCCGTATGCCGACGCCACGTTCGATATCGTCATCGCTTCGATGGTGTTCTGTACGATTCCGGACATCGAGTCGGCGATGAGTGAAATCGCCCGCGTACTCAAACCCGGCGGTGAACTGCGTTTCTTCGAGCATGTTATCGACGACGGGTGGCGTGCCCGGGTACAGTCGCTGCTCGCCCCGCTCTGGAAACGGGCCGCCGATGGCTGTCATCTCACCCGGCAAACGGGGTCGCGGCTCGTCGGTGACCGGGCCTTCGATGTCGTCGAAATCGAGCGGTTCAATCTCGGCGTGACACCGGTCCGTCCCTTCATCCGGGGAACGCTCCGCAAACGAGTCGTGCCTCCGGCGCGCTGATTCGGTGGCTGTCAGCTCTGAGTGACGGACCCTTCCTCGTTGGGCTGGATGACGACGAACCCGTCATCGCCGGTGAACTCCATCTGTATCGATTCGCCGGAGGTCTGGCCGATCTCGAACGCCTTGTTCATCTCGATAGACGGCGAGAGGTTCGAACTCCACGCAACGGTCGCGTCCGGGTCGGTGAAGACCGGCGGCGTCATCACAAGTGGGTCGCCGTAGGTTGTCAGCGCGACTTCCCCGGGGCCGGTGAGATAGACGTTCGTCAGCCCCCCGGCAGCCATCCCGGAGAGGCTGCCGACGGTGTTGATCTCGTAGTCGACGCTCGATTCGAACGCGAGCACGTCGGTACCGTTGACCGATATCGACTCCCCGTCATCGAGGCGAAGCACCTGTACCTTCTTGCCGTTCTCGGCCACGTAGAGGTGACCGCGCCCTTCGGCCGTCATGACCGGCGTCCCTTCGCCGCTCACGGCCTCCTTGACGAAGCCCGTGATACCGCCTTCCGCCGAGGACTTGCCAGTGAACGTGACCTCGCCGGTGTACGCGACCATCGATCCGGCCTTGACCATCACTGTGCCGTCAAGCGGGATATCGAGCAGCCTGTTGTTCTCTTTCCCGAACCCATCGCCGCCGTCTGCGGGGGCGTTGGAGCGGACGAATTCCTGTAAGTCCATAGCTACAGCGAAACGGTCGAGAGGGACGCTCATAGGCCTCTTGGAGAATTAAAACGCGTTTTGTGCGAAGGGATCACATGTCGACGGAGACCGTTCAGCTACCGGAAAAAAGAGGGGAGAGGTCGGTATAGTCGTATAACTATTCCAAATCGCTATTCCGAATCGCTATACAGTCGCTTGAGGAGGTCGGTAACGCCAGCCTTAGTTTTGCGGTAGCGTCGCTCCCCGTCGGGTGTCCGAACGGCGTAGTTGTACACGGCGCTGTCCGGGACGTACCATCGGTCACTGTGTGTGGACAGGATGTCCCCGGGGCTGCCACCGTCTGTGACCTCGGAGGGTTCGCCGTCGGTGGTATCGGCATCGGAGGTCCCGAGTTCACCCCCGGTTTCAGTGGAGACTGCTGTTTCAGATTCCGACGGAGTATCTGGCACAGTCGGCTGTCGAGTGGTATCCCCTGCGATACAGAGGTCACCAGCTAACGGATAGTCGCCGGGGATTCCCGCCGCGAGGTCGTCCGAACGACCGGCTTTCAGGGCTTCACGCATCAGAACCCCCTGTGCGCTGATCACGCGCTCGCCGTCGTCCGGATACCGCTGGTGGTACTCGCCGTCGCTGTCCATCTCCCAGAGCTTGCGGTTGTCCGAAAGCACGAGTTCGAGGGTGAACCGGAGTTGACGTTGGATCTCCGGGCTGGTCACGGGTGTGACCGCTTCGACCCGGTAATCGAGGTTGCGCGTCATCCAGTCGGCGCTGCCGATGTAGTACTCGGGATCGCCCCAGTCGTCGTCTTCGGTCGGGTCGGCCCGTGCGCCGTTCTCGAAGTAGAAGATGCGGGAGTGTTCCAGAAAGCGGCCCACGAGCGAGTACACGGAGATGTTTTCGCTGATGCCCTCCAGTCCGGGTCGGAGACGACAGATGTCGCGGACGATGAGGTCGATGTCGACGCCCGCCATCGACGCCCGGTACAATTCGGCGACGATGGCGGGGTCTTCCAGTCCGTTTATTTTCGCGACGATGCGGGCGGGACGACCGGCCTGTGCGTGCTGGGCTTCCCGGCGGATGCACCGGGTGAACTCCCGGCGCATCGTCACTGGTGCGATGAGGAGTTCGCGGAACTCCTCGTCCAGCGAGGGCCCGGTGAAGAAGTTGAACACTTTGGTCAGATCGCGGCCGATGTCGCGGTCGGCAGTCAACAGTCCGAGGTCCACGTATCCCTTCGCCGTCTCGGAGTGGTAGTTCCCAGTGCCGATATGCGAGTACAGTTCGACGCCGTCGTCTTCCTCCCGGACGACCAGCGCCGTCTTCGTGTGGGTCTTCAGTCCGACCGTCCCGTAGGCGACGTGGATCCCGTTTTCCTCCAGTTTGCGCACCCATTCGAGGTTGTTCTGTTCGTCGAACCGGGCCTTGAGTTCGACCATCACCGCGACCTGCTTTCCGTTTTCAGCGGCCGTTATCAGCGACTGGATGATCTGTGAATCGCTTGCAGTCCGATAGATAGCCGCTTTGACCGCCAGAACGTCGGGGTCTTCGGCCGCTGCTGAGAGGAACCGCTGGACAGTGTCCGTGAAGTCGTGGTACGGGTGATGGAGCAAAATGTCGCCGTCCTGAATACGCCGGAAGACGCTCGGGTCAGTGGTATCCGGCGTCCCGAACGACTGGTTCCGGTGACCGTTGAGTCTGGGATGTGGCTGTGGCGTCCACTCGTCCAGCGAGAGCTCCGGCCGGTCGAGGTCAGTCAACTCAGCGAAGTCCCGGTAATCCAGCGGTCCCGCGAGGTCGTATATCTCGCGTTCGTCGAGCCCGAGCTGCGTCGCGAGCGTCGAGCGAATACGGGCGTCTGCGTCGGGGGAGATCTCCATTCTGACGACCGACGCGAAGCGCCGCTGTTCGAGCACATCCTCGACCATGTCGATGAGGTCTTCGGCAATCTCCTGATTCCGCCGGACCTCCGCGTTACGAGTCAGGCGAAACAGGGCCGTATCGACGATTTCGACGTTCGGGAGCAGTAGGTCGAGGTTCGCCCGGATAACATCCTCAAGCAGTACGTACCGGGTGTCGTTCCCGAGCTGGACCAGCCGTGGCCTGTTCGGCGGGATCTTGATCCGGGTGAACGTCGGATCCTCGGCGTTCGGATGCCGGGTGAGAACCGCGAGCGACAGCGACCGATTGGAGATGAACGGGAACGGATGGGCCGGATCGAACGAAAGCGGCGTCAGCGTGGGTAGCACCGACTCCTCGAAATACGTCCGCAGTCCTGACTGCTCTGCGGCGGTGGCATCGTCGTAATCGAGAATCTCGATCCCTTCCGCGGCAAGCGCGGGACGGAGCGCATCGCGGTAGCAACGGGCCTGCGTCGTGAGCATCGGCCGGAGGGTCTCGTGGACTTCCGCCAGCTGCGCTTCCGGGGTTCGGCCATCGGGAGCCGTCTCGGTCACGTCGGCCTCTATCTGCTGTTTGAGACCGCCGATGCGTTTCATCGTGAACTCATCGAGGTTGCGGGTGACGATAGCGAGGAATCGGACCCGTTCCAACAGCGGGTTCCGTTCGTCGAGCGCCTCGTGGAGCACGCGCCGCTGGAACGCGAGCGCACTCAGTTCGCGGTTGAGATACAGCGACGGATCGGTCAGGTCGACATCCGCCGGCTCGTACGCGGGGATGGCGGGTTCCGAAGCGCGATCCATCGGCTTACGTCGATGTAGGCGGCGCTCGCTCTGGATCAACGATGCTGTCGGACGACCGGTCCTCGTGGGTCGTCTCCGGGTCCACCGTGATGAACTCGCCCGTCGAGCACCGATACGCGGTCAGCTGTCCGCCGTACACGCATCCGGTGTCGAGGCCGACCGCGGTTGACGTCTCAAACGGCTCCGAAAGCACCGTGTGACCGAAGAAGACGCGCGGGTCGTCACGGCGCGTCTCGAACCAGTACGGGCGGTCGTAGCTCCCGTCGGGAACGAGCGAACGCATGTTCAACAGCTCGGTCAGGTCGTGTTCCACCATCGGCTTGCGGTGGTCGACGCCGCCGTGAACGACCAGCGAATCGTCCCACGATATTGCCGCCGGAAGCGACGCGATCCACGAGAGGTCGTCGTCGGTCAGCGAGGGAATGGATTTGCGGCCGTCGATGAGTTTCTGTTCGTTGTTGCCCCGGACGGTGACGAAGTTCGGCGTTTGCCGGACGATGTCGACGACACCGGCGCTGTCCGGGCCTTTGCGGACGAGGTCCCCCACGAAGACGACGAGGTCGTCATCGGTGGGGTCCAGACGGTCCAGGAGCCGTTCGAGCGTCAGGCGGCACCCGTGGACATCGCCGACAACATAGATCTCCGCCCATCTGTGGCTGTGGATTCGCTTGTGTGATGCGCCGAGGTCCGGGTTTAACGTGGGTGGTGAGACCATCTATGAAGGGGCGTTGGTGACACGTCGGTGAATTCGCTATAGGCGTTTTATATGAGTGCTATATAGCGATACGGGAGCGAATATATCCACGCCGCTACTGCCGAATCCAATGGTGGCAACGGGCTCTGGTCAGTCGCTACAGCGGTGGGAGTGGCGTCCTCCTTTTTCAGTGACCCGGCTGAATCACAGGTATGCCGACAAGTGAGTACGAGCCAGCCGAGACGTTGCGTCCGGCAGCGCCGGCGGGCTATCAGCCGCCCCGGCCGTTCCGATACTCGCTCGCAGTATTGCTCGGTCTCGTGATCGTGCTGGTACCGATCGCTGCGGTGGTGTTCGGTGGACTGCTCTGGTACGCCCAGGGAAGCGCGCTCGACGCCGTTTTTTCCGTCGAGGAAACGGCGACGAGCGTCACAGTCACACTCACGTCCGGGCTGGTCGCGGTCGCCTGTGTCGGCGCTGTCGTCGTTGTGACCGTTCTCCACGAGCTCGTCCACGGGCTGGTCTATCGATGGTACGGGTATCGGGTCTCCTACGGCGTGGCACCGCAACTCGGCGCGTTCTACGCGGCGACGTTCCACCAGTTTCAGGCGCGGAATCACAACCTTGTCGTCGGCATCGCGCCGCTCGTCCTGCTCAATGGATTGTTGCTCCCCGTGTTGTTCGTTCCGGTCCCGCTGCTCGCGTTCGCAGCCTTCCTCGCCCTGCTGTTCAATACCGCCGGAGCGGCCGGTGACCTCTACCTGGTCGCAACGCTACTCAGAACGCCCGCCGGGTCGCTCATGTACGACAGCGACATCCGTCATTCGTATATTTTCTATCCCGAGAGGTAGCCACGTCCGCTCTGGAACGGCGGCAGCGGAGCAATGCAGTCGATGAGGGTCCGTCGTCTGCGGTAAGCAGTCCGTCTGTGGGTTTCAGGTCAATACGACCCGGGAATCCGGGACCGACGAGTCAGCCATCGATAGCATCTCTGGTGTGTTCGGCGTCCAGCCCGAACAACAGTCCGGCGAGAAACAGCAGTTCGTTCCCCTGGTAGTAGTGCTCGATCACGAAATTGACAAGGCCGATATCCGGCGTGGTCGCACCCAACAACACCAGGACGAGCGCGACAACGGCAGCGAGGCCGGCGACCCATCGGACGACGAAACCTGAGAGCAGCCCCACCACGAAGACGACAACAGCAGTGAAGAGGCTCATTTCTCGCTCCAGCGGATAGCGTCTGGCGATCTGGCGACGGCTTCCATAGCGGGTACAAACACTGGCGACGTATTTAGTTATACTACCAGCAGGCAACTATCGTCACTCGATCTCGGCAACGACACGGGGCAGACAGCCCTCGCCCGGTTCGAAGTACGAGTAGTGGTCGGCCACGAGATCAGTGACAGCCACGTCCCGGTAGCCGTCGGGAAGTGGCCCCGCATCGCGGGTGCCGCCGTGCCCCACGGCGTGGGTCCGGTCCGACGCCCGGTAGACCCACGAGAGAACCTTGTCGTTGTGACTGTAGAAATTCGACACCGGAGCGTCAACGGCCCCGATAGCGTCGCCGTAACGACCGTCTTCGACGACGCTATCGTAGGGGATAGCGCCGCCGAGCAGTGACACCGAGGCGAGCGTGTCTGTCGCCCCCCGCTCGGCAAGGACCCGGAGCGTCTCGCCGGTCACCCTCGCACCAAGAGAGTGGGCGAGCAGATGGACGGGTCGCCCGTCGGCGTCGGCCCACTCGATCAGCCACTCGGCGAGGTGAGTCCCGTTTGCCTCGGCGTTGTCCTTCGCCTGCGCCCACCCGACGGTGGAATCCCAACTGTACGCGACGACCGGCGCGGACCGTGTCCCTTCGAGCGCGACCTGGGCCGTGTAGGCGTTGTCGCGTGCCGTCTCGGCGTCAGTGCTGAATCCGTGGACGAATAGGAACAGTTCCGACGCGTCGTCGAACGACCACGCGCCCTCGGTCTCGAAAGCTGGTCCGTCCGCTGTGTCGAGGAGCCCGCGCGTAGTGACAACAGGCTGTGAGTCCGGCGCACTGTACCCGCCGGAATCGCCCTGCAACGACCAGTATATGTAGGCACCACTGCCGCCGATCAGACCGAGGCCGCTCCCGAGACCGATAAGCAGCCGCCGTCTGGTCACACCGTTTTGATTATCCATCGCCGTTCGCTTGTGGGTAAGTCGCAGGCGTGCCGGTAAGTCAGTTGAGATTGTCGCGACCGGAAACGAAACACGACTCAAAAGCTGTGTCACAGCCCGCAGGCTTCATGTCCCGGCCGGCGGTTATCGGAGCTATGACGACCTGGGACGAGCGATACCGAACGGGGGCGTACCCACAGCGCCCGGACCCGCATCCGGTGTTGGAGCGATACCTGCCGACCTTCCCGGCGGGGCGGGCACTGGATGTCGCGACCGGGACCGGGCGGAACGCGCTTCCGGTCGCGGCGGCCGGCTACCGCGTCGATGCGGTCGACCAGTCGCGTGCGGGGCTTCGTATCGCTCGGGAGAACGCCCGTTCGGCAGGCGTCGAGGACGACATCGAGTGGATACAGGCGGACCTGGAGACGTTCGCGTACCCGCCGTCGACGTACGACCTCATCACGATTAGCTTCTATCGCCCCGTCGACCGGCTACCCGACATCATCGAGGCACTGGCCGATGGCGGCTGTCTCTTTATACAGCACCACCTCCGGACGACCGACGAGGTGGACGGCGGCCCCGCCGGGGATCGGTACCGGTTCGCCTCGAACGAACTGCTCAGGGCCGGGCTCGGGCTGACTGTCCTGCACTACGACGAGCGAACCACGACGACAGATGGAACGACCGCGGCCACCGCCCAGCTAGTCGCCAGAAAGTCACGGGGCAGTCGACAGTCCTATCCCGACATCTCGGTGGAAAATAGCAGTCGGAGCCTGTAGAGCCACGAAGGAAGGCGACCGCGGATGGGAGGCCGGACTGACTCGGGTATCAGTCCCCAGTCGGTTCGTCGCCGCCGTCGGCGAGTACCGGCAGCCGCTCGCGCTCGAACCACGCGAACTCCCGCGGGAACTGGTCCGTCGCCGCCAGGTCCCAGGGGTCGCCGTCCGCGACCAGCGGCCCTTCCAGCCACGAGGTCACGAGGTTCCAGACGAAGATGAGCTGGCCGATGACCAGCAGGACGACGCCGACTGTCGCTAACTGATGCAAAAGGGTAAACAGATCAAGCGGACCGGCTGTCACGGAGTACGTGGCGTACCGCCGGGGCATTCCGGCATAGCCCAGCAGCACCATCGGGAAGAACGTGACGTTGGTCCCGACCATCGTCAGCCAGAAGTGCCACTTCGCCAGCGACCGCTGATACCACCGGCCGGTATACAGCGGGAACCAGTAGTAGATGCCGGCGAAGACGGCGAAGGCGATGCCGCCCATGATGACGTAGTGGAAGTGGGCAACGACGTGGTACGTGTCATGCAGGATGAGGTCCACGGGAATAGCGGCCTCGAAGACGCCGGTGACGCCGCCGATGATGAAGTTCCCGACGAACCCGACACAGAAGAGGAACGGTGCGGTCGTCCGTAAAGAGCCGTTCCACATGGTCGCCATCCAGTTGAACGTCTTCACCGCGCTCGGGATGGCGATAGCGATAGAGACGGCCATGAACGAGGCCCGGAGTCGGGGGTCCATCCCGGTCGCGAACATGTGATGCGCCCAGACACCAAAGGAGAGGACCCCGAGCGCCAGCGTGGAGTAGACGACGAACTTGAAGCCGAACAGCTTCCGGCCACAGAACTTCGGCAGGATGTAGCTGACGAGCCCCATCGGCGGCAGGACGAGGATGTACACCTCGGGGTGGCCGAAGAACCAGAACAGGTGCTGCCACAGTAGCGGTCCACCGCCTTCGAGCGCGAAGAACGTCGTCCCGACATTGCGGTCAAGCAGGAGCATGATCAGCGCACTGCCCAGCAGCGGGAAGGCAAACAGAATCTGTGCGGACTGCACCAAGACAGTCCAGGAGAAGATGTCGAGGGTAGCCCACGTCACATCCTCGCCCCGCTCGGTGAAAATTGTCGCAATGAAGTTTATCGCCCCCATCGTCGCCGCGACGCCGGAGAGGTGGAGGCCGAGCAGCATCAGGTCCACACCGGGGTTCTGCTGTTCAATCGATAACGGCGTGTACATCGTCCAGGCGGTCTGTGCCGGTTCGATGTTTTCGAGGAACGGCCCGCCGAGGACGCCGCCCCAGATGAGCAAGGCGGCCGGCGGGAGCAACCAGAACGCAATCGCGTTGATACGGGGGAACGCCATGTCGTCTGCGCCAATGAGCAGCGGGATGAAGTAGTTCGAGAACGCCGCCAGTATGGGCGTCCCAAACAGGAACAGCATCGTGATGCCGTGGGTCGTCAGGAGCCCGTTGTACGCGTTAGCACTCAGGAAGTCCTCGGCGGGGTACATCAGTTCGAACCGCATCAGAACGACGGCGATGCCGCCCCAGGCGAACGCGACGACGGCGAACACGCCGTAGAGAATCCCAATGTCCTTGTGGTCGACCGTCGTCAGCCACCGGAGAATCCCGCTCGGTTTCTCCGAGTGGGTGTGTTCGTGAGTCCCGTGGCCGCCACCTATCGCAATCGTGTACGACCGCCAGTCTTCGATGCGTGCGAGTATCCCAGCGATACCGACGAGCAGTACCGCCATCAGTACTGTCGTCGCCAATGCGCCTACAGACACCATTTGGAGGGTCTTTATAGGCACTACCCGTGGTTTTTATCGGGAAGATGTTCGGAGGGAATTTATATATTGGACGTTGGGAGTCCGGCGGGATCAGCGGGACTTCGGTGCGTGGTTTCACCCGGACTGGTTCACACACGTGTTCTCAGGATTCTCGGTTTGGTCACATTGGCTGCGCAAGCGATTGCGACAGGGAAGTTGCAAAAACTCTCTTTGAGCAATTCCTGTCAGGTTGGAGGAACCAAACAGCATAGTACGAGACCGAGAAGTCAGCGATAGTCTGTGATACTTCGATAAGGGACGTAGTATCCGATCTCGTCGATCCACGTCGAGAGCCACTCATCCGCAGTTTCCTCACTAATCTTGCCAGCATCGATAGCTGCCAAAAGCACACCGACCGAGCCGACAACGGTCACACCCTGATCTTTCGCAAATGACCGGGCATCCCCGTCGTCAGTCAGCAGGCGGCTATCGTGCGCGTCTGCCAGAGCGAACGCCTGTGCTTCCCCTGGATCGAGATGCTCACTGACGACCGCTTCTCTGTTTGCAACTGTGCTCGAAATCGTCGCGACTGGAATCTCGTCGTCGAGCGTATCAAGTGCTGACTGGAGATAGGGATAGTCGTCAACGCCGTCTCCGAGTTCCTCGAGAACGACTGGAACCGTGCAGATACCAGAGAGGTCTGCAACCACCCATAGCTGGTCGATATATGCAAAATTCGAGAGGACTGTCGTGTTGAGAACGCTTGGGTTCGCTGGAATATCGTCAGTAGTCATCGCGAGCGCGACGTTTCGTCACGGTTAGATTCATCGTCGAACTCGAGTTCTGTTGCTGCCTCCGCCTCGTAGGCCGCATCTTCCTCATTTGCGAGTCCAAGCCGGAGTTCAACGTCGTGCTCACGGAGGATATCACGCATCGTCCAGCGGTCGACATCGGCGAGGCGCGCTGCGTCACCGAGTGTGATCCGCTCGCGTTCGTAGAGCGCAACTGCCGCTGCGATGCGTTCGTTTTCGTGATCCTCGAAGTACTCACGGACGAACTCTCGCAACGCATCGCTCTTCCCACCGAACACCCCCGCCTCGACAGCACCCTCGATAAGGAGATCGAGATCATCCGGATAGGACCCAGTGATTCGTGGCATCTGTTCATCCGGAACTACGTTTTCATACTATTTATGAACTCCGTCGAAACACCACAGGCCTTGAAGCGACTAATCTCGACTACTGTGCGTACACCCGGGCGAACGGGAGCGACCACGGACGAAGCGGTTCGGGACGGATACTTTCCGTGGTGCAGTCGGAACTTCGTCCGATGAACTCACAGGATCGAAACCGACAGCGAGCGAGTGGACTCAATCACCAGCGACCGACGTGGGCCGTACCGGCTCGACCCGAGTTCGTTCCCACGCACGCTGAGGGCTGCACTGTCGGGGTGGACGGACGATGACGGCGACTGACTTCGACGATGCCAGAGCATACGACGACGAACAGTTCTCGGCCGTCGAAGTATTCCGAAGCGACCGGATGAAAGTCGTCTGTGGCTACTTCGAACCCGGACAGTTCATCCCGGTGCACGCGCCCGCAAGCGACGTGGCGATCCACGTCCAGTCCGGGACCGGCGTCGTCCGCGACGGTGACACGGAGCGGACGGTCGAACCGGGCGACGTAGTGGTCGTCGAGGCAGACACCGACCGCGGTGTCAAGGCGGACGAAGACGGTCGCCTGGAGGCGTTACTGGTGACCGCCCCGCCGCCGACCGACGCCGAGCACGACCCGGTCCGGAGAGGGCTCAAGCAAAACGAGTTCGACCCGTAGTCATCGACCAGCGCTATGAGGACTGCTGTCTCGACGACCGTTCCACAGCACCGGCGCGGCCGCTCGTCTCCGTGCGGTTCCGCGCGAGGCAGGATCACAGATGTTCGATGAGTTCGACACGGACGCCGTCGGGGTCAGTGAGAAACGCGATCCGGAGGTCGCCAAAGGTCGTCGGGGCCATGACGAACTCGACGCTGTCGGCTCTGAGTTCCTCGTGGGCGGCATCGACATCCGGCACGACGAAGCCGTAGTGCAGGAAGCCGGTCGGGACCGATTCGACACGTCCGGCGGCCTCGTAGGGGGCCCGGTCGAACAGATACACCAGTTTGTCGGCGACATCAAGTGTGACGTGGTTCACAGCGGTGGCACCCTCACCGTCAGCAGCGCTCCCGCGCTCGACGACCGTGGCATCGAAATGCGTGCGGTAGAACGACTCGCTGGCGTCGAGGTCGTCGGCCTTTATTGCGACGTGGAAGAACGACTCCGGCTGCATACCGGACGGTCACACTGGGCATACAAAAACGTGTACCGGCTGTGTAGCGGGACGAATCGCCGCGTTGGTCGGCGTTCTCACTGTTCGGCGACGAGAAAGACGAGCCCGGCACCGATCACAGCCATCGCGATCGCGTAGGCAAAGGCCGCGCTGTAGGCCCCGGTGAGGTCGATGAGGAGGCCCGCAATGACCGGTGCGCTGAACGCCCCAGAGATACCGGCACTGCCGAGAATCGACAGCGCAGTCCCCTGGTTCCCCGGCTCGACCGCCTCCTGTACGTAGCTGTAAACGACGCCGAACGTGAGCTGGATGACCAGTCCACCGACGACCAGCAGGCCGACCAACATCGGGATGGACGTGCTCACCGCAAGCAGGACCATCACCGGCGTCGCGACGACGAAGGACCACCTGAGGACGGGGAGCCGGCGATGACCGAACAGGCGGTCCGAGATGACGCCACCGCCGGCCCGAGAGACGATGCCCATCGCGGGGAACACCGCTGCCAGGAGCCCGCTGGCGTCGGCCGAAAGGTCGAACGCGGCGGTCAGGTACGACGGGAGCCAACTGTTGAGAAACAGGTAGAGCGAATACGCCGCGAAGGCGACGACAGCGCCCAACAGGACCGTGCGGTTCCGGAGGACGGTGGCGAAGCGTTGCTGTGTGGTTTGGTCCGAAGTCACATCGTCCCCGTCGGGGTCGTCACCGTCGTCCCGGACCCCGGTCGTCCCGCCGATACTGAGGTGAGCGGCCCCGAAGGCGGCGAGTCCAACAGCGGTGAGGAGGCCGCCAGCGGCGAAGATGGCGGGCCACCCCGCTGTGGCGGTGACGCGCGGGCCGAGGACCTGCCCGGCGGCGAATCCGGCCGGCGGGCTCGTGGTGAACACGCCCAGCGCGGTCGCCCTGTGTTCGACAGCGTACAGGCGGCCAACGAGCGCCGTACCGGCGATCCATATCGCGCCGATGGCGACGCCGGCGACGACCCGTGTCCCGATGAGGACCCAGAACAGGCCGTCGACGGCTGCCAGCCAGCCGGCCAGGGCAATCCCGACCGTCACCGCACCGCCGGCGGCGACGACGCGGATGTCCCCGATGCTGTCGATGACGACGCCGACACCGACGTTCGTGAGCGCCCACGAGACGAAAATGGCGCTGACGAGCCAGACGGCCGTGGTCTGTGGAACCCCGAATCCATCGGCGACCGTCGGGAGGACGCTCGCTGGGACGATGACATATACGTGGACGGCCGCCGTCAACAGCCACGCGCCGAACAGGTACGCCGTCGACTCACGACGCCAGACCGGGGGCTCAGTCACTGGATGGGTGGATATTCTACCGGCTCTGATAACGCCACCGGTACCCGACAGCCCTGCCACAACTGACGGATCAAGACGGCAGCGAGGCGGCTCCTCCGCGATGGTTGTATCGTGTTTCCAGAGCTGAAACCCACCTGGGACCCGACTTCCCGATGGGGCTATCCGTTGCACTCTCCTCGTCGTGGCCATCGGCGGCGTGATAATCGGCCCGTCAGCACAACGAGTACCGTTGCGAACACAGGCACTTTGGCCTGGAACGCAGTCACTCGACGACGTAGGAGCGGTGTGAGCCGCGGGTTCGGACGTCGACGAAGTGATGGCGCGTCGCGTCGCCCACGTCGCCGGTGGCGGACTGATTCGCGGCGTCATCGCCGTATACCTCGTCCGCCGGGAGCAGGTCGCGGTCGGTGAGCCGATCAACGACTTCGGGCGGGAGCGGTTCGCCGTCGCGGACATCGACGATGAGCAACTGATCGGTGAAGCTCTTGGCGAGAAACGCGTCGGAGATCGCCTCAGAATCGGTCAGCTCCCCAGCCAACGTGCGGAGTTCCGCCTGCCGGTCAGTCATCGGTGTCCCGTAGGTCGGTCCCGCCGAAAGCCGTGCCTGCGAACATCTTCCCCGCCAATTATAGCTCGTCTATGATTTCGCTGGCGAACGTCGTCATCGCCACCTCCGGCTCCGCGGCGCGAAGCCCGACGATGACGTGGGCAAGCCCGTAGTCTTCGAGCCGTCGGAAATACTCGCGGAACCACTCGACGCCAGCACGATAGCCCAGGTGAAGCGGTTCGGGCTCGGCCGCCGGGTCGTCGGCGAACTCGACCTGGACGGCAATCGTGAACGGCTTCTCGGGCGCGTGGTTCCGCCACGTGTCGAGGTACGACTGAAGCGTCGACTCGGGAAGGTGGTAGAATATCCAGCCGTCGCCGTTCTCGGCGATCCACTCCGTCGACTGTCTGGCGTTCCCGGTCGGAAACAGCGGGAGTGTCTCGGTCGTCGGTTTGGGAAGCACGTCGAGTTCGCCGTTGAGGCGGCCCCAGGACCCTTCGATAGTCGGATACTCCTCACGCCAGAGCGCACGGAGCGCGTCGACGCTCTCACGGACGAGTTGGCCCCGGTTCTCGGGATCGACCCCGAACGCCGGATATTCGGGGTCGCGGTCGCCCGAGGCGACGCCCAGCACGAGTCGCCCGTCCGAGAGGCGGTCGACGGTCGCGGCCGACTTCGCCACGTGGATGGGATGGCGCAGCGGGAGAACGACGCTTGCGGTGCCCAGCGCCACCGACTCGGTGGTGGCGGCGACGTGGGACAGCAGGGACCACGGGTCGAAGGCCCCGCCGGCGTCCCCGAACCGCGGCCAGTACGTGGGTACGTCCCGCGCCCAGAGTGCGTCGAAGCCGACTGTCTCGGCGTGGCTTGCGAGCCGGAGTTCCGCGTCGATATCCGGCGTCGACTCCTTTTCGCCCGTGAGCGGGAATCCGAGACCGAACGAGAGCCCGTCCCCCTCGAACAGCCGCCGATAGCCGGCGTTCGCGTGGTCCACAGCAGTCATCACGACGTTTTCCCGCTGGAAGCGTATGTGCACACGGGTAGCGACACCGCCACCGGAACGGAAATCGACGGACGTCCCATTACGGACCGTCGTGGGGGGTATCGACTGACACGGTCTCCGCCTCTTCGTTCCGGGGGAGCTGCCAATCGATCTGTAGTGCGCGTTTCGGGAACGCCGGTTTGGCAACGACTTCCAGCGTCCGGTCGGCGGCCGCCGGTGTAACGGGCGCGGCAATCATCAAACGCGCCACGTCAGCCCGCGAAACGCTGCCCCAGAGCTTCGCGCCGGGCTCGGCGACGGACACGGTGTCAGTCCGTGGTCCGTTCGTGAGCACGCCCGGTCGCAGAATCGTGTGCCGAACCGGGGCCTCGCGAATCGCCACCTCGGCCTCCGCTTTGGCGCGCTGTATCGGCCGGATAGCGACGTCGAAGGCCGCCGCGAGCGGGCTGGCCGGCTCGTCACCGACGCCGATAGCGGACTCCATGACAAAGGCCTCGACACCGGCGTCGACGGCCGCATCGAGGAGATTGATCGTCCCCGCGCCGTCGACGTATTCGTCCCGGGACCAGACGTCCGTGATGCTCGAACCGACGGCGCTCAGGACGACGTCAACGTCCGACAGCGCGTCGGTCAACGCGGTCGGGTTCAGCAAGTCGTCGACGACAACCTCGTCAGCGCCGGCCGCCCGCAGGTCGTCCGTTTTCGACGGCGTACTGGTCAGTGTCCGGACGGTCGGCACGCGCGAACTGAGCAGTCGGAGGGCCGCCCGCCCGGTCCCGCCGCTGGCTCCGGCGACGAACACTGTCTCCACGTCGGAAGGGTCCATACCGTCGGTTAGGGCTGCCGACACATGATTGGCCGGGCCTGTTTCGGCAGCGCCGGCGGACGAGCCTCTCTGCAACCGCTGACGTCAGTCGTCACACGGCGGCGTCTGTGACGCCCCGGCTGTTTTGTCAAAGCGGCGATAGAGCCGGCGCAGCTCCATACGGATGGTCGCCCGCTCGATGAGAACAAAGCCCGCAACGACGACCAGGAAGCCGACGAACGTCCACAGTGACATCGACGAGCCCAGCAGCACCCAGCCCATGAGCGCGGCGAATATCGGTACGACGTAGGCCACCAGGTTCGCACGAACCGGACCGATGCGCTTGATGAGGCCGAAATAGATGGCGTACGCGACCGCTGTCGACGGGATGCCCACGGCCAGGATGCTCGCAATCGTTTCCGGACCGATGCCGATCACCGCCGTGGGTGGCTCCCCGACCAGCAGGCTCGCGGCGTGGAGCAACACCGCGCCGACGGCCATCGCCCACGCAGTCAGCGGTGTACTGTCCATCTGCGGGCCGACGCGCTGGAGGAGCACGCTGCCCAGAGCAACGGCCGCTGCCGCGCCGAGGACGAGGAGCTGCCCGATAGCGCTCGCGTCAGTAAACGTCGACGGCGACGGCTGGACGATGATGACGACGCCGCTCAGCGCGATACCGATGCCGAGCGCACCGAGCCACGAGAGCCGCTCGCCCAGCAGCCACCAGGCGAACACGGGGGCGAGTATCGGGTTCAGGCCGTACATCACGGACGCTGCTGCGGGTGTCGTCGCGCCCTGCCCGAGGAACAACAGCCCGTTGTTGAGTGCGATCAGGAACAGCGCCGCCATCCCGATACCCACGAAGTCCCCGCGAGTCCGCGGCAGCCACGTCGACCGGGGACGGGTGAGGGCGATGTAGCCAAGCAGCGTCACCGCTGCCAGATCGAACCGGAGGCCGGCAAACAGTACCGGCGGTAGCTCACGGAGCCCGGTCTTGATTGCGACGAACGAGCCACCGAACAGGATGGCGAGCAGAACGAACAGCGCGGTGTCACGGTAGCGGGCCGGAATCGACGGGCGATCCGTAGACGTGGACCGCAGCATGGGCCAGGTCAGCTGGACCACCCCCTAAAGCGAAGATGTCTCATTGTGCGTACAAGGGGTCGAAATGTGAAGAGGGCTGTGGGAGACGTGGTGTCACGGGCCGACGGGCGGGTCACCGAACTCAACGGAGAAGCCCGAATCCGGCTCAGTCCCAGGCGGCCGGCGCGAAGTCCGGATTGACGCGCCGGTCGACCGTCTCGATGCCGTCGATACGGTCGATTTCGGCGTCGGAAAGCGACAGGTCGAGGCTCGCCAGGTTGTCCGTGATGTGGGCTTCGCTCGTGGCTTTCGGAATCGCCGTCACCCCCTTCTCGCGGAGCCACGCGAGGCTGACCTGCGCTTCGCTCGCGTCGTGGGCGTCGGCGATGGATTCGATGACATCGTGACCGAACACTTCACCGCGTGCCAGCGGCGAGTACGCGACCAGTTCGTAGTCCTGCTCTGCCGCGTGTTCGCGCAGTTCCGACTGCTGGAGGAACGGATGGGTCTCGACCTGGTTCGCGAACACCGGCGCGTCGAGCACGTCCATCGCTGTCTCGACGTGGTGGGGTTCGAAGTTCGAGACGCCGACGTGGTCGATCAGGCCGCGGTCGACGAGTTCGTCGAACGCCGGGAGCGTCTCCTCGGGATCGTACTCGCCTGCCGGCCAGTGGACGTACAGCAGGTCCACCGAATCGACGCCGAGTTTGTCGAGGCTCTCCTCGGTCGTTTCGATCGCGTCGTCGTGTGAGAGGTTCGAAATCCAGACCTTGGTCGCCAGGAAGATGTCGTCGCGGTCCACGTCAGCCGCAGCGATACCGTCACCGACGGCGCTTTCGTTGTCGTAGGCCTGTGCGGTGTCGATATGTCGGTAGCCGGCCTCCAGGGCCGTCCGAACGCTCTCGGCGCACTGGTCCGGGTCGTCGTTCTGCCAGGTTCCGAGCCCGAGCATCGGCATGCCGTTCGCTCGTGGGCCGCCGTCCGTCGAGGACTGTTGCTGAGTCATTATCGGATACCGGAGCTTGTGCCTTTAAGCCGTTTGGAAGCCGGCGGGTAGCGCCGACTATCGGTGCTCTGCAGAGAAGCCGGTTATCACAGGTAGCATAGGGACGTTCAGAAGCCGTAGGCCCCGAATATCCAGAGCGCAACCATGGGCGACGCGGCGAGGAACGCGCCGAGGACGACTGTCCCGAGAACCGTTTTCCAGGCCAAGCCCCGTACTGGCCGCTCGTACCGCCACAGCTGGACCGCAACGTAAACACCGGCGAAGACAACGCCGCCCAGCAGGAGGAACGGCGGAAACCCGAGTGCCGGAAACGACGGGAAGCCGACCGCCGGAAACGAGTCCGAGCCACTCGAAGCCGCGAAATCGACGCCGATGCCGACAGCGCCGACGACGGTGGCTGCGACCACGTACGAAATGCCGGCGACGACGTGCCGGAGTGCTGCGGTCAGCGAGAACGGCTCGGCGTCGGTCGGCAACACCGTCGGGGCCGCGTAGCTACCGAGTCCGGTGTAGAGGAACGGGACGGTGAGGACGCCGACCGCGACAGCATACGGGAGGACCGACGAGATCGCGACGATGAGAACGGCCGTCGTCAGGGCGTACGTGCGTCCGGTCGCGTCCCCGAGAACCAGTGGCGGCACGACCACCACGGCGGCCGCCACCACGGCAAACAGACAGAGCGGGACGGAGTAGGGCCGGAACCGCCCGACAACACTGGAGGGAGACATGCCGGGGCCGTTTCTGACCCAAACGCATAGGTTTTTGGCTCTCCAGCAGTGGGGGCGTCGCCACGCTTTTACTCTCCGTTGTGGTATCGTGGCATTAGAATGTCATTATCACGGACGAAACGTGCGATCACCGAATCCTGTCCGGACCGCCTCTACCCGCTGGTGGCCGGGCTTTACCAGACCGCGTTCCCACCCGACACGTCCGAGGGACCCGCAGCGGCGTCCATTCTGAACCGAGAGGAAGCCGTTCCGGAGTCCCTCCCGGCGGCAGTGCTTGAACACGTACACCTCCTCCCCCATCGAGCAGACCTCCTCGAACACATGCCGGCCGGCGGGACCGTCGCCGAATTCGGGGCCGGTGACGGTTCCTTCGCCGAGTCCATCGTCCGGGTCACGGAGCCCGAAACGCTCTATCTCGTCGATCAGTGGACGAGCGATGAGGAGCGTCATGCCGTTGAACGCCGGTTCCGAGACCATCGGGACACCACTCATCTGCTGGACGCCGAACCGATCTCCGTCCTCCGTGACGCCGATACCGCCTCGCTCGACTGGGTGTACATCAACAGTTCTCACGAGTACGAGGCGACGCTGGCCGAGCTCAGAGAGAGCCAGCGAGCCGTCGCGGCTGACGGCTACATCGCCGGTGACGACTACAAGATCGTGAACGGCGTCATCCCCGCCGTCCACCAGTTCTGTGCGGAAACCGACTGGGGGCTGGCGTATCTCACGCTCGAAACGCACGGTCGGCGGAGTTACGCGCTCAGCAAAGCGTAGGGACCGTCTCTCGTGTTGACTCAGTCGGCGGATTTCCTCGGCGCGGTCACCACATCCACTGCGAAACCCAGAGACACGAGCGGAATCGTCGGCCAGACTGTTTATACGGCCGGGCGGACTTGACCCTGTATGACAGACTTCGGATTACAGGTGCGGATGCTGGTCGTCGGCGCGATTCTGTTCGCGTTCTACGTCTTCGCCGGGACGGCACTGTCGGTGCTGTTAGGTCTCCCGCTCATTCCGGTGCTTCTCGTCGGAATCCTCGTCGTTCCGGCGATCCAGTACAAACTCGGGAAGTGGCTGGCGCTCCGCGGCGCGGAGGACATGCCGGACGACCAGCGGTTCGGCTACGTCCACCAGATGGTCCGACGGCTCTGCCGAGATATGGGCATCGAGGAGCCACGACTGATGGTGATGGACATGGGCGTACCCAACGCCTTCGCCGTCGGGCGGAAAGGCGCGGGTGTCGTCGTCGTGTCGAGCGAACTGATGCAACTGCTCGATGACGATGAACTGGAGGGCGTGATCGCCCACGAACTGGCCCACATCAAGAACCGGGACGTCATCACGATGGTCGTCGGCCAGTCCATCGGGATGCTCGTCGGCTACGTCGCCTACTTCGCGGTGCTGTTCGGCGGCGAGCGAAACATGGGCTCCTGGATCATGGCGATGGTCGCCTCCTCGCTCGCGAACGCGCTGGTCATGGTGTTCGTGCTGGCCATCTCGCGGTATCGGGAGTACGTCGCCGACGCGGACGCCCGCCGCGCCATCGGAACCGGTGAACCGTTGGCCCGCGCGCTCGAAAAGATCTCCCGCGGTGCCGAAGGACGGGAATCGACAGTCGAGGACAGCATGAACGCCCTCTGTATTTTCAACGCCGACAAGGGACTGTTCGAGAAACTGTTCTCGACCCATCCGCCGACGGAGAAACGCATCCAGCGGCTCCGATCCTGATCACCGGCAGCGAGTTGGTCACTTGGGAGCCAGCAATAACGCTCAAGGGACTGAGCGGAGAACATTGCCCATGGTTCACACGGAACGCGTCGCCGACACACGTGCACACACGGGCGAAGGGCCGCTGTGGCATCCCGAGGACGAACGCCTCTACTGGGTAGACATCCCTGCCGGCCGGCTGTTTCAGTACGACCCCGCAAGCGGCGAGTACGCGGTCGCATACGAGACAGAGGATGCCCCCATCGGCGGGTACACAATCGAATCCGACGGGGCGCTCCTGCTGTTCACCCAGCGCCGAGTTGAACGGTTCGTCACCGGAGAGGACGAGACCGACCTGGTCGCTGAAATCGACGCCGACACGCGGTTCAATGACGTTATCGCCGATCCGGAGGGGCGGGTGTTCTGTGGGACCATGCCGGGCGAGGACCATCTGGGCGACCTGTACAGGCTCGACACCGACGGCTCCGTCTCGCTCGTGATCGAAGACGTGGATATCCCGAACGGGATGGGCTTTTCCAGCGATCTGGAGACGTTCTACTTCACGGAGTCCGAAGCGCATCGGATATACGCGTTCGATTACGACCGGGCGACCGGAGCCCTCTCGAACGAGCGCACGTTCGTGGATGTCACTGACGCGGATGGGATCCCCGACGGGATGACCGTCGACGAGGACGACCACGTCTGGTCGGCCCGGTGGAACGGCGGGAAAGTCGTTCGGTACTCCCCTGACGGAGCGGCCGTCACCGAATTCGACCTGCCGGCACGCAAAGTCTCGTCGGTCACCTTCGGCGGCCCGGAGTACACCGACCTGTATCTGACGACAGCGCTCACCGACGGCGACAGAGCGACGGAGGGTGACGGGGCCGGTGCGCTCTTCCGGATTCCCGACGTTGGTGTCGGCGGCGTCCCGGAATTCCGTTCGGATATCGCGTGAATCGCGGCTGAGTGGTTCGTGACGAACCGGAAACACCATCGGCACAGATGGCTGCGAACTGGCCGCTTTTCCGCATCCAGCCGAACGTGTACCTATGTCCGACACAATGCAAGCGGCGGTCGTTCCCGAACCGGGAGCCGACTTCGAGGTCGTCGAACGAGACGTACCCGAACCGGACTCCGGCGAGGTACGGGTCTCGGTCGACGCCTGTGGGATCTGTCACAGCGACGTGTTCACGAAGGAGGGGACCAACCCGGACATCTCATATCCGCGAATCCCCGGCCACGAGGTAGCGGGACACGTAGACGCCGTCGGCGACGCCGTCGACGCCTGGGACGTGGGCGACAGAGTCGGTGTCGGCTGGCACGGCGGCCACTGTTCGACGTGTGACCAGTGTCGGCAGGGGAACTTCCTCCAGTGTGAGAACGGCGAGGTCACCGGGCTGAGCTACGACGGCGGGTACGCCGAGTACATGACTGCCCCGTCGGAAGCGCTCGCGAGGATTCCGGAGTCGCTGGACGCGGCGGCCGCGGCACCGCTGCTCTGTGCCGGCGTGACGACGTTCAACGCGCTCCGGAACAGCGATGCGAACGTCGGGGACCTCGTCGCGGTCCAGGGCGTCGGTGGACTCGGCCACCTCGGGATCCAGTACGCTCACGCGGCCGGGTTCGAGACGGCCGCTATTTCCCGAACCCCTGAAAAGGAGTCGCTGGCAATGGAACTGGGAGCCGACCACTTCATCAACGCGGCGGACGTGGACGCCGGCCAGCGGCTCCAGGAACTCGGCGGGGCCGACGTAGTGCTGGCGACGGCACCGTCGAGCGACGCCATCAGTTCCATCGTCAGCGGGATCGGCGTCGACGGCTCCGTCGTGGTCGTCGGCGTCCCCGGCGAGCCAGTGGAAGTCAGTGCTATGCAGCTCGTCCAGACCCGTGGCGGGGTCGAGGGCTGGGCCTCCGGCCATGCACGCGACTCGCAGGACACGCTGGAGTTCAGTTCGCTCCGTGATATCGCGCCGAAAATAGAGACGTACCCGCTCGAAGAGGTCGAAACAGCGTACGGACGCATGATCGACAACGAAGCGCGGTTCCGGGCCGTACTGGAACTGTAACCGGGCAGGTCTCGCTACCGAGGGGACACGCATCTGTCCGCGACAGTCCCGGCCGACGCGACGATTTCTTGCAGTGGGTTCCCGGAGAGCAACGCCTTTGTCTGTGGATCAAGAACCGGTATTCAATGGACGGCTCCGCCGACGACCGCGTCTACTACGTCATCAGCGACCTCCACATCGGCGGCGACGAGCAGTTAGAGGAGGTGGAGTTCCTCGACGAACTGCTGGATTTTCTGGCGCGATTGGAGACCACCGACGAGGACGTCGAGCTACTCATCAACGGCGACGCGTTCGGGCTGTGGGAGTTCACGGGCGTGTCGGGACTGGAGAAGTTCGACATCCTCGAAGACACCTACCCGTCGCTGTTCGAGCAGTTGCGAAAGACCGGCGAGAACATCCAGATAACGCTGGTGCCGGGCAACCACGACCACGAACTCGCAGCCTACGACGAGTACGTCGAGCGGTTCGCAGCGTACAACGTCAGGCTCGTCCAATCGAAATCGATTACCCGTCCGGTGGGGGACCAGGCAATCCACGTCGAACACGGCAATCAGCAGGACCCGAACAACCGCATCGAGGACTGGGGCGACACCAACGTGACGCCCCTTGGCTACTACTACAACACCCTCGTGACCAGCCGGGCCGGCCAGCTCTCGGACCGGGGCCGGTACAACTGGCTCAAGGACGTCCAGGCCGTCACCCCGACGGAGCGGGTCCCGGTGTGGATGCTCTCGAAGTATTTTTACCGGGAGATGAACCCGCTGTTGCGGTACGCCCTAGTCCCGTTCCTGTTGCTGTTCAACATCAGCGCCATCCTGGCGATTCTGGCGGCGCTGAATCTGCTCGGCGTCTGGTCCGCGCCGGTCGAAACGACGACGTCGTTTCTGGGCCAGTTCGGCACGGTCGGCACCGCCATCTGGGTGTTGCTCGTCGTGAACGCATCACTGGCCGGACTCCTGCTGCTCGTTGGCATCCCGTTGTATCTCCTGCGGCGGGACATCAAGAAGACGATCAACCGCTTCGGGGTCTTCGAAACCGACCTCACGGTCGATACCCAGACGCCGTACAAGGAAGCCGCCCGGGAAGTATTCGAGGAAAACGAAGACGCGGTTGTCTTCTGCTACGGGCACACCCACCGGCCGAGCGTGCAGTCGGTCGACGGCGGGCTGGTCGTCAACAGCGGGACCTGGCTCAAGCGCCTCCACCGTCGGGACGGCATCATTGGACTCCTACCCCCGGTGTTTTTCCCCTCCTACCAGCTCTGTGCGGTGCGTATCAGCGCCGAAAACGGGCAGGTGGTCGTCGACTACGAGGAAGTCCAGAAACCGAGCCCCAGTCCGGAGGAACTGACGCTCACCGAGCGCCTGCTGACGATCGGTCGGACACCCAACCCCGAACTCCCCGACCGTGCGGTCGTGGAAACCGAACAGTCGGTGCCCGCGCCGGAACCAGCCGAGTGAGGAGTGGGGCTGGTCCCAATGAGGGAGTGGCCGCCTTGGCACCCCGAATCAGCTGGTGGCATGATGGTCCGTTTCGACGCTTCTGGTAGTGGACGCGCGCTTTCCTTCGTGTATGATTGTGACCTATCAGGCGCTGGACGGGTCCAGACCGTTTGCTCCCGGATCGGAGTTCTCTGCAGAAAAGTCTATTACATACGACTGTAATGGCTACATATGAGCAATACCGCGGACGATGGTCGGGCCGACAGGTCGCCACCGTCCACGGCAGAGTTCACACCGGAGCGAGTGCTCTCGGTGTTTCGAGATCGAGCGGATCAGGCGAAGCCGTTGACCGCAACCGATGTGATGGACGCGCTCGGCTGTTCCCGGAAAACGGCACACAACAAGCTCGACATACTCGTGGAACGAGGGGACCTGGAAACGCGGAAAGTCGGCGCACGGAGTCGGGTCTGGTGGATCCCGTTCTCCAAGCTCGTCGCCTCGGGCACGCAGTCACAGCAAGAACGGGAACCGCCGGTCGAGCACAGTATCGCCGACGCGGACCTCCCGGGGACGGGGGAGGTACTCGACGACAGACGTGCGGCGCTGAAAGCTGCATACGACTACCTCCGTGAAAACCCCGACACCGATGCAGGGAAGCTCATTACCGAAGTGTTTCAGGAGCATCCGGCGGGCTACAAAACCGCTGACGAGTGGTGGGACGCTATCGGGCCCGCGCTCGAGGACCTCCCACAGATCGACCTGGCTGCCGACCACGAACACGTCTGGCACTACGTCGGTGGGTGAATGCACCGATGCCAGAGGAAAAACCGACGGAACAGTCGGAGGTAGCGGAAGACGCGGAGTCGGAGACATCGGAAGTGTACGCCTCACTCAAAGAGCAGCGCTATCCGATCTCCTCGTACACCCCGGTCGCGTACGAGAACCTCGAAGCGGCACCGGAGACCGACGACTACCCGGATACCGGGTCGGGCGGTCGGTTCAGGGAACTCACGCTGCCGAAGGTGCCGAAACTTCGCCACGTTGTCGGTCCCAGCGCGATCATGCTTGGGGCGTCACTCGGGAGCGGTGAGACGCTGTTCTGGCCGCACCTGGTCGCCAGCTACGGGTGGGGACTGTACTGGCTGTTTCTCGTGGCCGTCTGCCTCCATTTCGTCGTCAACACGGAGATACAGCGGTGGTCACTCGCGACCGGTGAGAGCGTGTTTCGTGCCTTCGAACGGGTCCATCCGGTCCTCCCGCTGGCAATGCTACTCGGCGGATTCGTCAGTCTCGGCTGGCCGGGGTGGGCTGCAAGCGCTGCACAGATCGGGGCACAGGGACTTGCACTCGGCACGTACGACCTCGCCGGCGTCGAGGTCGTCGGCTGGCGACTGTTCGGCATCGCGCTCATGGTGTTCATCTGGATTACCTACCAGGTGACGCCGCTGATGTACAACGTCGTCGAGAGCCTCCAGCTCGTCCTGGTAGCGCTGTCTATTGCGTTCACGCTGCTGCTGTTCGTCCTCATCGGATCGGTCGACGTGCTGGTCAGCGTCCCGGGGAGTCTCACAGAGGTCGGCGACTACTCGCCGGTCGGGACTATCGCCGTGCTGGTCGGGGCGTTGGCCTACGCTGGCGCGGGCGGCTACCTCAATCTCTCACAGAGCCTCTGGATACGCGAGAAGGGCTACGGGATGGGGCGATACCAGGGCCGGATCAAGAACCCCTTCGCCGGCGACGATCCGGAGACGGTCCACGAGGACGGGTTCACGTTCACCCCGGACACGCAGAACCTCAAGCGGTGGCGTGGCTGGTGGCGCGTGACGCAGCTCGAACACCTGTTTACCTTTCTTCTGGGCCTCCTGCTCGTCACGACGATGCTAGTCGTCATCGCGGTGTCACAGGCACCGGGGGCGACGAGCGATGCGGTCGATATGTGGCTCATCGAAATCGCGCCGTCGGTCGGCGGGTTCGCGACGAGCGTCATCTACGTAACGCTGTTTCTCGCCCTGTTCACGACCGAGTACGCGATCATCGAGTCGTTCGTCCGGAACAGCTCCGACATCATCTACGAGCTGTACGGTCGGGACGCGGGCTGGAGCCTGCCGCGGCTGTTCTGGGGACTGCTGACCGTCTTCTGTGGCTGGGGCGTGCTCATCCTCACCCTCCCGATATCGATATCCGATCCCTTCGGGCTGCTGGTCGTCGGCGCGGCGATGTCCGGACTGTTGATGTGGCCCTACATCGTCATCGTCCAGCTCGTCAACACGGTCCGGTTGCCCGAGCACACGATGCCGGGCTGGGGCCGCGTCGCCGCGATGTGGGTCGCTGCAGCGTTTTTCGGCTACTTCAGCGTCCTCCTGATCGGGACCGGGCTGGCGACACGGCTGGGGCTGGGGACGTTTGCCGTCCGGACCACCATGCTCGGGAGCGCACCGGGCGGGTACGCTCTCTGGGCGATCTATCTGCTCGTACAGGGATATACGATGTATCGGGTGGCCCGGGCGAAAGTCGCGGCGGACGGGACGGTCACTGAGGCCGCCACCGCAAAAGGGTGGTTCTCGTGACCGACGAACTCCGCGTCCACCTGCATTACACGATGCGTGGCTCGTATCCGCTCCGGCTGCTCGACGTGTTGTTCTGTACGGAGCGGGCCTACTTCGTCGAGTACGGCTACCTGACGCCCGTCGATCTGCTGTTCGGGTCGCCGGACCAGCAGGCCGCAGCGTTCGCATCGCAGGTGGCAAAAGAAGGCGTGTCCGCAGCCATCGAAACCGCCGAGGAGGTCGAGACACAGCCATACGACGCCCTCTACAGCGTCGACATCCACTCCGGCGGCCGGGTCGGTCGGCCGAAAATCACCGCCAAGCCCCAGGCTGGCTCCGCGACCACGGTCAGAGTCCACGGCCGGTTCGACGTCGAGCCGTTCACACAGGCGCTTCGGTCGACAGTGGACGGATACGACGTTGCGGTCAGACAGCGGGACGGTATCGGAATCTGACGCCGCCGCTCGGAAGCCCGTCAAACGCGAGCGTGCTACTGTAGCGCCGCCGCGACCATCTCGATGGGATGTGGCGGCTCCGTGTCGCCGTCACCGAGGTCGTCGAGTTGCGACCGGCAGGACGCGCCGGGCGCGACGACCTGCTCGGCCGCCGAGTCGTCGATCTGTCCCAGGAGGAGGTTCGCGATGGCCTCGCTCATCGAGTAGTGTTCGGCCTCGTAGCCGAAGGAGCCGGCCATGCCACAACAGCCCGAATCAAGCGGGTCGACGGCGTAGCCGGCCCGCCTAAGAACGCCGACGGCGTGGTGGTCTTTCTTCGTCGCTTTCTGGTGACAGTGGCCGTGGTACGCCAGCGAGTCGCCCGGTTCGTCGAAGGAGATGGCCTCCCCGAGCCGGAACGTGTCGAGATACTCGCAGACGCCGTACGTGTTCGCCGCGACGGTGTCGACGTCGTCGCCCGACAGCAAATCCTGGTAGTCGACCTGGTACATGACCGCGTCGGAGGGTTCGATGGTGACCACGTCCCAGCCGTCGCGGATGCGCGGTGCGAGGGCGTGGACGTTCGCCTGTGCCGTCTCGCGGGCGTGGTCCAGCATACTCTTCGAGTACGCCGGACGACCGCTGTCGGTCACGTCGTCGGGCACTGCCACGTGGACGCCCGCCGCTTCGAGCACACGCACGGCCGCTTTCCCGACATCGGGGTGACTGTAGTTCGTGTACGGATCGGCGAGCACGAGCGCCTGTCGGTCGGCCTCGGCCGCCGGGACCTGTGCCCCGCCGCGGTCGGCCCACCAGTCAGTGAACGTTGTCCGGTGGAAGGCGGGCAACGTGCGCTCCCCCGTGATACCGACCGTCGCCTCCATCAGGCGGCCCGAGCCCGGCAGGTCCATCAGCCAGTTCGACACCGGGGCGAACGCGCTCCCGAGCGAGAGCACCGTCTCGACGTTGGCGAACAGTTTGTCCCGCAGCGAGATCCCTTCACGCTGGTGGTGTTCGTGGACCACCTCGGCTTTGAGCTTCGCCATGTCGACGCCGCTCGGACAGTCCTTCTTGCAGCCTTTACAGCCGATACAGAGGTCCAGCACTTCGGTAACGAACTCCTCGTCGAAGGGATCGTCGGGGAGGTCACCGTCCATCGCCGACCGGAGCATATTCGCCCGGCCCCGAGTGCTGGTGATCTCCTCCTCGGCGGCGCGGTAAGTCGGACACATCACGCCGCCCGTGGTCTCCTGGTGGCCCGTACAGCCCGCACAGCCGTGACAGAGTTCGACCATCCCCTGGAACCCGTTTTCGTTGTCCCAGTCGAGCGTGGGTTCGAAGCCCGCGTCGAACTCGTAGTCCGGGTCGTACCGGAGATTTTCGGCCGGGTCGTGGTCGCCACAGATGTTGCCCGGGTTCAGTCGCCAGTCCGGATCGAACGCCGACTTCAGGTCGCGGAACGTCTCCCAGAGGTCGTCGCCGTAGAGTTTGCGGTTCCACTGGGTACGGGCGCGACCGTCGCCGTGTTCGCCCGACACCGACCCGTCGTACTGAACGACGAGGTCCGTGATAGCGTCGGAGATAGCTTCCATCGTCTCGATACCGTCCCCGGATTTCAGGTTCAATAGCGGCCGGATGTGCAGGACGCCGGGGCCGGCGTGAGCGTAGTACGAGGCGAAGGTGTCGTGCTCGTCGAACAGCTCCCGGATGTCGGCGACGTACTCCGGGAGGTTCTCGGCCGGGACCGCCGTGTCCTCGACGAACGGCCAGTGCTTGTCGTCGCCGGTCCGCGACAGCAGAATCGGCAGCCCGGACTTGCGCATCTTCCAGAACTTCGCCTGCCGATCCGCGTCGTAGGCCTCCAGCGCGTCGACGGCGTTGACCGGGGCGTCGGTGACCGAACCCGCCCCGTCGCTCGGCGACTCTCTGGCGTCGTAGCCCGGGAGCCGGTCGGCGAGCAGGTCGGCGACCTTCTGTGCGCCGTCCTCGGCCGAATCCGCGTAGAACTCGACGAGCAGCGTCGAATCCGTCTCCTCGGGGAGCATGCCGACGACATCAGCGAACTCAGGGGTCTCCGCAGCGAGGTCGAGGAGCACGTCGTCCATCACCTCGACGGCCGAGGGGTCGTGGTCGAGAATCGGAGCGACGTCCCGCATCGCCGAGATGATATCGTCGTAGGTCAGCATCGCGACGGCTGTAGCGTCGGGGACGGGTTCCAGCGAGACCGTCGCTTCGGTCACGACGGCCAGCGTCCCCTCGCTCCCGGCGAGCAGTCGGGCGAGGTTGACCTCGCCGCGCTCCCTGGCGCTGTCGACCAGTTCGTCCAGATTGTACCCGGAGACGTTGCGTTTGAGATCCGGATATCTCGCGTCGATCTCTTCGGCGTCCTCTGAAAGGATCTCGGCGACTTCGGCGTAGATCCGGGTTTCGAGGTCGGCGTCCGGGCCGGCCTCGGCTACTCGCGCTTTGAGCTCATCGACGTCGACCCAGCCGAAGGTCGTCCGGGTACCGTCCGCGAGAACGACCTCGCACTCCTCGATGTAGGCGTCGGTTTTGCCGTATTTCAGCGAATGTGCGCCGGTCGTGTTGTTCCCGATTGCACCGCCGAGGACGCTCTTATCGCCCCACGCGGGGTCCGGCGCGAACTTCAGGCCGTGCGGTTCGAGCCGGTCGTTGAGTCGGGCGATGGTGATGCCGGCCTGTGCCCGGGCCCGCCCGGCCTCCGGGTCGACTGACAGCGTCTCGTCCATGTGCCGTTTGAAATCGAGGACGACCGCCTCGTTGACGGCCTGCCCGGCGAGACTTGTCCCGCCGCCCCGAGGGAGCACCGGAATATCCTCGTCTGCGCAGTACTCCATCACCGCGACCACGTCATCGGTCGAGACCGGCGAAACCACACCTATCGGAAGCTGTTCGTAGGCGCTCGCGTCCGACGCGAACAGCTCACGGGTGTAGGTGTCAAAGCGGACGTCGCCGTCCACACGGCGCTCCAGGGCCGCCACCAGATCCGGCCGGTGGACGCTGTCGCCCTGGTAATCGTAGTTCGCACTCGGGGCCGCCGCCGGATCACGCTGTTCGGGGGGTCGGGAATCGTATGCCATGAGTAGGAAATGAGAGAGTGTTAGAACGCGCCCGGTGCCACGACGTACACCAGGATGAGCGTCAGGATGCCCGTGAACACGCCGTAGTACAGCACCGGTATCAGTTCGAGACGGATGACACGGCCCTCCTCACCGATGAGTCCGACCACCGTGAGGGCGGCGACCACGTTGTGGATCGCGACGAGGTTACCGATTGCGCCGCCGACCGCCTGTGCGGCGACGATAATCTGGGTCGGGGCACCGATCTGCTGGGCCGCCTGGAACTGGAACAGCCCGAACAGGATGTCGCTGACCGTGTTCGAACCGGCGATGAAGGCACCGAACGCGCCGATGAAGCCCGAGAAGAACGGGAACATCTGGCCAGTGCCGTTCGCCGTGATCTCCGACAGCAGGCCGAGCATTCCGGCGTCGATCGGCGCGGCCTCCAGCACCACGGCGCTGCCGGTCCGCTGCATAATCATGACCGTGGCGACCGCGAACCACAGCGCGACGACGGCCGGCGCGATGTTCCGGAGCGCCTCGCTCCAGGAGGCCTTGATGCCGTCAGCGTCCATCCCGTGGAGCGCGTACGTGATCACGGCGACGAGGACGAAGAGGCTCCCGGGGAGATAGAGCATCTCGACGCCTTCCGAGAACGGCGTTCCGAGGATGTTACTCCACAGGAGGACGCCGTTTGTCGACAGGAACTCCTGGATCGGACTGACGACGCGAGTCACGACGAGCAGCGCGGCGACGAGAAGGTACGGCAGCCAGGCCATGCCCAGCGACATGTCCTGCGAGTGGGATTCCTCGAACGACGCGGTCCCACCATCTGCCGCGACAGTTCCCTCTCGGCTCCCGCCCGACGCGGTGCCGACACCCTCTCCGGGCTCGATGCTACCGATCCAGTGGTCCGGCCACTGGTCCTGCGGGCCGAAGTCCCACTCCTCATCGGGGAGGAAGTATCCGGCACGAAGCGTAGTCGTGACCACCAGCAGTCCGACCATCGCCCCCAGCAGGCCAGGGAACGTCGGGCCGAGGAAGTACGCGGTGGCGACGTACGGGATCGCGAAGGAGGCCCACGCGAACAGGCACAGCGGCAGGACTTCGAGTGCCGGTTTGAGAGACCGTTCCTCGCCGAAGAAGCGCGTCATCATCGCCACACCGATGAATGGGATGGCGATGCCGACGATCGCGTGGATGACCGCCGCCCACACGCCGATCTGGGCGACGTACGCGCCGACGCTCTCGAAGCCACCCTGCTGGACAACTTGCTGTGCTGCGCCGGTCCCCTCCGCGAACACCACGTCGCGGAGTCCGATAATCAGCGGCGTGCCGACCGCGCCGAAGGTGATTGCGAGGATGTTCCCGGTGAGCGCGACGACCACAGCGGCCAGCGGCGGGAAGCCCAGGCCGACCAGCAGCGGACCGACGATGGCCGCGGGCGTCCCGAAACCGGCCGCCCCCTCGATGAACGACCCCATGAGGAAGACGAGCAGGATGACCTGTACGCGCCGGTCGTCGCTGATCGAGGAGAAGCCCGCGTTGATGACCTCGAACGCGCCGGACTGTTTCAGCGTGTACAGCAGGAGTATCGCACCGAAGACGATAACCAGGATTCTGGTCGCTGTCAGCGCACCGCGTATCGACGCGGCGGCGATGAGTCGGGGCGACATCTGCCAGCCGACGAAGGCGGCGATAGCCGCCACCGCCCATGCGATAGGCATCGTCCGTGTCGCGGGCTGGTACAGCCCGACCATCAGCACCGCAATCGTCGCCAGCGGCAGCAGCGCCAGGAGCACCAGTGTGTGTTCAGACATGGGTGCTCACTCCCGGTATTCGTTCGTCCGGAGCTGTGCCAGTACTGTCACCGACTCCGTCCGTCGGGTTGAATGGTCGCGGTCTCATCCCGAGACCACCTCGGTACGCGGCTCTATCGCTCGAAACCATCCGATACGTCGGTTTCTGGTCAGGTGCATCAATCACCTCGTTTAGCAGGGAGTATTTATACCTATCTACTGTTTACATAATAGTCTACCCAGATTAGCTGGAGAACGGGCGTGTGAGGCGTTGATAGCGTGAATATCGGGACCTATTCTGTCCGAACGGTGGAAAACGGGTACAGTCGTGTGTAACCGGGATAACGGCCGTTTACGCCACGATTTCAGTCGTGTGTACTCTTACTGGAGGCCGGTACAGTCGTCTGTATTCGTCGGTTTCAGGGCGAAATTCACAGGCACGTGGACATAGCTGGGAACCGGGTCGTATCGCCGTTCAGAACGGGGGGTCCCGGAGCACCATTCGGCAACCGCTGGCGCGCGGTGGAAGCGAACCGGCCATCACGCCTCCGGTCGTACGGATTGCCGCTTGGCGAACGCCGTTACGGCGGAGGTGGAAACCACGAGTATGACACGCGTCACTGTCTGGAATGAAAACGTCCACGAGCAGGAACACGAAGCGGTCGCGGACCTGTACCCCGACGGGATTCACGGCGCTATCGCCGCAGCACTCGACGAGCGCGGGTTCGACACGGAAACCGCGACACTACAGGAACCCGAACATGGCCTTACCGAAGACGTACTGGCGGAAACGGATGTCCTGACCTGGTGGGGGCACGCAGCACACGACCAGGTCGACGACGAGGTCGTCGCCCGCGTGAAAGAGCACGTGCTCGACGGCATGGGACTCATCGTCCTCCACTCGGGTCATTACTCGAAAATCTTCCGCGAACTGATGGGGACGACCTGCAGTCTGAAGTGGCGCGAGGCAGCCGAGACCGAGCGGTTGTGGGTCGTCGAACCCGGCCACCCCATCGCCGACGGCGTCGACGAGTACATCGAACTGCCGGAAACCGAAATGTACGGGGAACGCTTCGATATCCCCGCGCCGGACACGCTCGTGTTCAACTCCTGGTTCGAGGGTGGCGAGGTGTTCCGGTCGGGATGTTGCTACCGTCGCGGCGCGGGCCGGGTCTTCTATTTCCGCCCGGGCCACGAGACGTATCCGATCTACCACAACGAAGACATCCAGCAGGTCCTCGCAAACGCCTGCGAGTGGGCCGCGGCCGGTGACGGCCCCGAACCGACGTTTGGCAACGCCGACCCGATTGAAGCAATCGATCAAAGCGACGACCGGTCGGTCCACTAAGTACGGCGCGGAGTTTAGCGGCGTCGTATGTGACCCAAATCACCGTAAATATTCTAGTACATCGTATACACACGGCGATGGGCCGCAGACACTCATTGCGGGAACGCGGGCTGCGGTTTCTCCCGCCATAGTTCACCGTTTCCCAGATGGTCGATATCGAGCTGCAATCCGGTCCGGAGCGCCGATTCGAGGTGATCGAACAGCGAGTCCAGTGAGGTATCGACCGGCGACAACACCCGCCACCGGTATGCGCTGTCGGCACGTTCGGATTCGAAGACGACGCCATCGCCGATGTACTCAGTGACGATAGCGGGCACGGCGCAACAACGGTCGGCCCGGTCGTGGTACGTGTACACAGTCCGTGCGGTCGGTTGCCGGTCGAGAACCTGATACTCCCGCGTCCCGGAACAACAGTGCTGGTTGAGCCGCTCGTTACAGCGACTGTCGTCGAGAAACACGTCGTCAAAGGCCGAGATGGCGTCAGCGGGACCATCGACGTGGTCGATTCGCCACATGGCGTTTCCGGTGACGGTACACGTCGCGTTCCGGAGTCGTAGCGTGGGATACTCCCGAAACAGGTCCATCACCGGGTCGGTTCCCGAAGTGAACCTGACGGTGAACTCGAACTCCTTCACAGGGAATCAGGTTGTTCTGTGGTACCATAGTGAATCAGTCGATAATTCGATCAGCCGGTCTGAGATACCGAAACGGACACAGCGAGACGACACAGCCACTAATCCCGCGGATTACGTACCTGCTTATCAATGACAGGACCGAGCGGGCTGGGCATCGGCACTGTCCCTTCTCGCCAGTCTCGTACCGATAAGACGGTGTTCGAGGGTTAGCAATGGGATAGTCGGCGCAGAGCCGACGCAGGGTTACTCCCCTGTGCCGAACAACGCGTCCGCGTCGGCGGGCGTATCGAAGTCGTGGAAGTGCTCCCCTTTCTCCTTCGTGAGAATATTCAGGGCCGCCGCCGCGCCGTCGCCAGCGGAGATGACGGCCTGCCACTCCTCGGCTCTGACCATGCCCCCCGTCGCGTAGGCGTCATCAACGCTCGTTTCCATCGTCACGTCCACGTCGACGACATCCTCGTCAGTCATGTCACAGCCCAGGGATTCAGCGAGATCACGGTTCGCACCCGTCGCGAGGACGAGATACGTCGCTTCGTGCGTGTCCTCCTCAGTTGTGACCTCGAATCCGGCATCGGTTTGTCCCACGTCGGTCACTTTTGTGCCCTGCTTGCGGTCGACGCCGAAACTATCGACCTGGGTCCGGGCCGTCTCCATGAACGCGGACCCGTCCTGGGAGCCGATCCCGAGGTAGTTGAACAGGTGTGCCTTGTGCATCCAGGTCCCGTCGGTGTCGAAGACGGTCGTTTCCAGGCCGTTCTTCTGCGTGAACAGTGCGGCACTCAGGCCGGCGGGGCCCCCGCCGACGACGAGAACATCCGTCATGGTCCCGTACTTCTATCCCCCCAGTGGTAATTGTTTCCATCCAATAAATACGGCCGGGCGGATGTGACAGACGGCATGGGAACGGTTTTCCACAGCCGACCCGAATTGAGCGCATGCGCGCAGCCATCTACCGTGGCCCCGGTGAGATCACCGTCGAAGAGGTTCCCCGTCCGGAGATCGAATCGCCGACCGACGCCATCGTCCGCGTGACCCACACCGCGGTCTGTGGGTCCGACCTGTGGTTCTACCGCGGCCAGAGCGACCGGGAGGAGGGGTCCCGCGTCGGCCACGAGCCCATGGGTATCGTCGAGAAAGTCGGCGACGACGTGCGCTCAGTCGAGCCCGGCGACCGGGTGTTCGCCCCGTTCGTCATCAGCTGTGGTCGGTGTGAGTTCTGCCGGAAGGGGCTGCACACCTCCTGTGTCAACGACGACTCCTGGGGCGGCGACAACGGCGGCGGCCAGGGCGAGTACGTCCGGGCGACTGAAGCCGACGGGACGCTCGTCCGGATTCCCGACCGCCACGCCGACGACGAGGACACCCTGGAAGCGATTCTCCCGCTGACCGACGTGATGGGGACCGGCCACCACGCGGCAGTGAGCGCCGGCGTCGACGAGGGGGACACCTGTATCGTCGTCGGCGACGGGGCTGTCGGACTGTGTGGTGTGCTCGCGGCGCGACGCCTCGGGGCGGAACGGATTATCGCGATGGGGCACCACGAGGATCGTCTTGAACTCGCGGAGTCCTTTGGCGCGACGGAAACCATCGCCGCCCGTGGGCAGGACGCCGTGGACGCGGCGACCGATCTGACAAACGGCGGTGCGAACCACGTTATGGAATGTGTCGGTGCGGCCTCGGCGATGGAGACCGCCATCGACGTCTGTCGCCCGGGTGGGACCGTCGGCTACGTCGGCGTCCCGCACGGGCTCGACGACTCCGGGTTGGACGTGTTCTCGCTGTTCGGCGACAACATCGGACTCAACGGCGGCGTGGCACCCGTGCGTGCCTACGCCGACGACCTGCTTGCCGACGTATTGCAGGGCACGCTCGATCCCTCGCCGATCTTTACGAAAACGGTCGACCTCGACGGCGTTCCCGAGGGATATCGGGCGATGGACGAACGCGAGGCGATCAAAGTCCTCGTCAAGCCGTAGATCGGATCCTCTACTCCTCCGAGTGCTGTGTATTTTCTCGGGGAATCCCGACTACGCGAAGGGCGCGCACCGAGACATCACGACGCCAATCCGTATCAGTCCTCGCCAGCTGGAGCGGCGTAGCCACACGCCGGACAGTGCTGTCGCTCGGTATCGAACGACAAACCACAGAAATCACACTGATGGTTCGCCCCAAACCCGACTGTTTCGCTGATTCGCCGACGAATGCTCATCGGTCTGCTCTCACCCGAGTTTTCCACAGGACCGACAGCGGGGTCGGTCAGTCGCCGGGTCGTACGCCATCGAGACGTCCTTGCAATGACGGCAGTATCGGTCTACTCCGCCACGATGCGAATGCGTGTTTCCTTCGTGAGATAACATGTGTGAATCAACCACACAATCGCTTATAGTACTTTTGGACAATCGGATCAGTATTCCTTATATTCTACCGTATCACTAACTACTCAATCGGAAAGCGGAGTATTCGTCTACAATTTTCGGTTCGATATTGAAAATACCGATATTGTGTTTTCTCGGTATAATCCACCCGACAACGGACCGGGACTAAATGTCGCCAGTAATAATGTCCGCGACCCGCTGCCGGTCGAACAACTGTCTGTCCTCGGGGACCTCTGGGAACTGGTCCGGTTCGAAAGAGCCAAATTCCTCGGGATAGAGCTGTTGTACGACCATCTCCGTCTGGAGCAGGTTCACGAGCGGCCCCTGTTCACCGTACTGCCCCGGGAAGATATTGTTCTCCTGAACCGCGGTGAGTTGGCTGCCGACCGAGTGGTCTTCCATCGGAACGACGTATCGTCGCTCACTGGTCGAACACCCCGTTGATGATATCAGCTAACCGTTGTCGGTCGAAGAGCTGTTCGTCGACCGGGATGTCACCGAGACCGCGCCACTCGCCGAAAGCCTCGGGATAGAACTGCTTCGCAGCTACTTCCGTCTGGAAGAGATTGATTATCGGCCCCTGGTAGGAGGTCCCGCCGCGGTAGAGCTGATCGTTCCGGACCGCCGAGAGCTGCTGGCCGATGGGGTCCTCGCGCATTGCCGCCATCCGGTCCTCGAACTCTGCGGTCGAGACGTGTGAGAAGCCGTACTGGAACAGCAGGATGTCGGGGTCCACGTCGAGAAGTTGTTCATAATCCCACTCGGCATAGCTCCCGTCGATAACGTCGTCGAACGCGCCGCGCATCCCCAGGTCGCGGTACTGCTTGTGCCCGTTCCCGTCGTGGACGGGATAGGCGTAGAACGATCCGCCCTCGAAGTCGGAGTTGACCGAAAGGAGACCGACCGTCGGCCGTTCGTCCTCGGGTGGGAGCCCTGCATCGATTTCCGACAGCAGCGAGTCGTGGAGGGCGGCAACGGCCTCGTACCGCTCGCGCTCCTGAAACACGTCGGCGATCAGTTCGAAGGCCTCATACAGCGAGTAGTACCGGTAGTCGTGCCAGTCGTCGGTCCGTCGCCGGATGCTGTTCCCGATTATCGGGCCGATATTGGTCGTGATTTCCGTGAAGTCCGCGTCGGCCCAGCTGTCGTCGAGCACCTGAACGAAGTTCGGGTCGAACAGGTGGACGTCACAGTCCATCTCGTAGAAGGCTTCCTTGTCGATGCCCCCCTCGCCCATCAGTTGTGGGATATCGTCGAACGATACATCGACATCCGGGATGGCGTCGAAAAACGCCAGCGGCCAGTTCTCGGTGAATATCAGCCCCGCAAGCCCCTCAAGTTGCCCCAGCGCGATAGCCATGTCCCCGTAGGTGCTGAAGTAGGCCATCCACCGCTCCGGGACCGACTCGAAGGTCACCTCGCCCATCGGCTCCATAGAGACAGTGTAGGGTTCCGATGCGGTCGGTGTCGGCGTCGCGCCGGACGTATCGATGGCTGTCGTGTTACTGTCCGTCGGCTCAGGTGTCGACTGTGAGTCGGCATCACCGGTACAGCCGGCGAGCAACCCACCACTGATGACTGCACCGCCGTATTTCAGATAGGCTCTGCGTGTTCGCGCGTCCGCTGTCGTGTCATTGTCGCTCATGCTTCGAATTCTCCGTTGATGATGTCAGCCACTCGCTGGCGGTCGAATAGCTGTTCATCGGCTGGAATGTCAGGGTATGGCCCGTCGGTGTAGGTCGGCCACTCGCCGAACTGCTTGGGGTACAGTTGCTTTGCGGTCATCTCCAACTGGAAGAGATGCAGTATCGGCCCCTGATACCGCGCCCCCTGCGGGTAGATGCGGTCGTTCTGTACGGCCGTGATCTCCGATCCGACCGGGTCGGATTTGAACGCCTCCCGGCGCTCCGGGAGGCTCGTGTTCGGCTCGAACCCGCCAAGGTGCAGGATTACCTCGGGGTCGGCCTCAAGCAGCGTCTCGAAATCGACCACAGTGTTCGTCTCAATCGACCCCTCGAAGGCGTCCCGTGCGCCAAATGGACGGGTATGTGCGGTCAGGAAACCGGGGTTGTCCAGCGTGTACGCGTATATTTCTTCGATATCAGCCGCGGCGAGTATCACCGCCGACGGGCGCTCCGACTCGGGCGGCAAATTCGCGTCGATAGTCGAACGTATCTCGTCGTGGATGGCCGCGAGCGCCTCGTACCGGGCCTGCTCCTGGAACGCCTCAGCCACGAGTTCGAACTGCTCCCAGAGGGTGTAGTACTGGTAACCCTCCTGCCAGCCTGGAGCGGGTTCGGCGTGGCGGTCACTCAGCGAGTTGCCGAACCACGGCGAGACGTTGGTGGCGATCTCCTCGAAGTCCTCCCGGTCCCAGTTGTCCTGTTTGGCGATCCAGGCCGGGTCGGCAAGGTGGATGTCGCTGTCCAGTTCGTACAGTTTCTCCTTGCTCGGTTCCCACGAAGAGTACAGTCCGGTCCAGTCCAGCGACACGCCCGGGAGTCGTTCGACGAACTGGTTCCACAGGCCGCTGTAATAGTCCGGGGCGTGCATCGCAGTGACAGTGTCTCCACGACCCAGGGCGAACGCCATGTCGGCGTGGTGTGTGAGCCGCGTGAAGACGGTCTCCGGCGGCGAGTCGAACGTCACCTCCCCCATCGGCGACATCGACACGGAGTACGCGTCGTCACTGGTCGCCGCGTCCGTATCGGTGGCCGAATCGTCTCCGACGGCCGCACCGTCCTCAGATGCTGTGGCCTCGCTGGTGCCGGATTCTGATCCACCGCTGGAACACCCCGCAAACAGGCCGCCGGCTGCTGCCGTCCCACCGTACCGCAGCACCTCTCTGCGCGTGGGTGACCCCGCTTCGTCGCTCATTGGTCCGCCCCGGTGATGATATCGGCCACGCGCTGGCGGTCGAATAGCTGCTCGTCTTCGGGGGTTCCGCCGACACCGCGGAACTGACCGAACACCTCGGGATAGATCTGTTTGGCCGCGTTCTCTAGCTGGAAGAGGTTGAATATCGGCCCCTGCATCGGCGTGCCGCCGACGTACACCCGGTCGGTGTCGATAGCTGTGAGTTCCTTGCCGACCGGGTGGTCTTCCAGCGCCAGCAGCGCCTCGAACCGGGCGGAAGGTTCGATATCCCAGTGGTGGATGATGACGTCGGGGTCGACTTCCAGCATCTCTTCGAGATCGACGTCGCTGTAGTCGTTGGCGTACGTCTTGTCGCTCTCGGCGAAAGCCCCCGTTGGCTCGAGCGGGCGGTAATGGGCCTTCGCAAAGCCCGGCCCGTTGATCTGGTAGGTGCCGAACGTCTCCGACTCGCTATTGTAGACGACGAGGGCGACAGTCGGGCGCTCGGATGCCGGGGGCAACTGCTCGGTAATCGTCTCGACCATCTCGTCGTGAACCACCCGTAGCTTCGCGCCGCGGTTCTCCACCTGGTACACCCGGCTGAACCGCTCGGCGAGTTCCCACAGCGTGTAGAACTGATAGGCGTCCCGACAGCGCCCTTCCGGTGGGTCGCTGTGAGCGCGGCTGAACCGATTTGCGAAGAAGGGGCCGACGTTCTCCGCCACCTCGTCGAAATCCGCCTGGGACCACCCGGAGTCAAAGGAGAGCCAGCGACACGGGTCCAGGTGGTGCACGTCGGCGTCCAGTTCGTAGAACACCTCCTTCGGGAGGCCGTCGCTCCACAGCGCCTGGAGGTCGCTGGTGTCGAACTCGACGCCAGGGAGTTCGTCGTAAAAGCCCGTGAAGTAGCCGTCGGGCCGCCCAAGCGAGGCGATGCGGTCCTGCTGTCCGAGGGCGACCAGATGGTCCGCCCAGACGTCGTCGAAAATCACCGCGTCCTCGGGGACCCCGTCGAATGTCACCTCACCCATCGGGGCCATCGTCACCGAGTAGGAGCCGCCCGCGGTGGCCGTCTCCGTTTCGGTCGGCGTAGAGCTGGTATCGCCCTCTGTGTCGCCGGTACAGCCGGCCAGCAAGCCCGCGCCGAGGACGGTGCCGCCGTATTTGACGTACTCTCTGCGCGTCGGCGTCTCGATTTCGATGGCGTCGTCTCCCATGCTTTTAGGCTAGCCTAAAAATTATATAGATGTTCCGGTTCCAACGACCGAGGGAAATCAGGTGTCAGTCGCTGAATCGGGTGTCCATAAAAAACGGGTCGGGCAGGGAGCCTATTTCGTGGTCGTCGTATCACCCTCTACTCGGCCACGACCTCCTCGGCACGTTCCGCTTCGGTACTGTCGTCATCGACCGCCTGTTCGTCCCCATCGTGGCGAGCGCGAATCGGATTGATGCGCGGCCCATGCTGGGTGACCGACACCTCCGCCTCGATCTCGAAGACGTCCGCGAGGAGTTGCTCCGTCACGACCGATTCGGGCTCGCCCCGGGCCTGTATCTCGCCGTCTTTGAGTGCGACCATCCGGTCGGCGAGGCGTGCCGCCTGCTCGATGTCGTGCAGAACGACGACGATGGTAATGTCACTCTCGTCCCGGAGCGTTTCGATGATCTCCATCACCTCAAGCTGGTGGTGCAGGTCGAGGAACGTCGTCGGTTCGTCGAGCAACAGCACGTCGGTGTCCTGTGCGAGAACCATCGCGATCCAGGCGAGTTGTTTCTGGCCGCCACTGAGGCTCCCGACTTCGCGATCACGGAGATGGTCGCAGCCGGCCAGGTCGATGGCCCGCTCGACGGCGGCCTCGTCCTCCTCGGTGACGCTCTCGAAGAACCCGCGGTGTGGGTAGCGACCGTGATACACCAGATCCTCGACCGAGATGCTGTTGGGCGACGTGCTCTCCTGTGAGAGCAGGCCGAGCTTCCGAGCGATCGCTTTGGTATCGAGCGTCTGGATGTCTTGCCCGTCCAGCAACACGGACCCCGACTCGGGCGTGAGCTGATTGGCGAGGCCTTTCAGCAGCGTGCTCTTGCCCGAGCCGTTCGGGCCGACGAGGGCGGTAACAGCACCCGGTTCGGCCCTGATCGTCTCATCGTCGATTATCGGGCCGTCACTGGAGGGGTACGTCAGAACCAGATCCTCGCCAGTCAGTGACGCTTCCGATTGATTCGCCGGTGATTCCGAAACAGCGCCACCAGCATTCTCAGCACCTGTACCGTTCGTCCGTGGTTGGTTCTGTGACATTAGATTTCACCCATCTCCTGCTGTTTCCGCATCAGATAGAGGAAGTACGGCCCCCCGACTAGTCCGGTGACGATACCGACCGGAATCTGCGTCGGATTCAACGCCAGGCGTGCACCGACGTCAGCCCCGACCATCAGCGCGGGGCCGGCGAAGACGCAGCCGACGACGAGCTTCCGGTAGTCGCTCCCGACGATGTTACGGACCATGTGGGGAACGATGAGCCCGATGAAGCCGACGATACCGGCCACGGCGATGCTCGCTGCCGCCGCGAGTACGGCCACGCCCGACAGCGCGAACCGGACCTTCTCGACGGACATCCCGAGTGACTTGGCAGTGTTCTCCCCGAGCAGAAGGACGTTCAGCTGTCGCGAGCTAAACAGCGACAGCCCCATCGCCACGATAGTCCAGGGGAGCGCCATCCGGACCTGCTCCCAGTCGGTCCCGGTCAGTGAGCCGGTCGTCCAGGCGATAGCGGACTGGACGACACCGATGTCGTCCGCGAAGAAGAACATCGCCGTCTGGAGGGAGCCAAAGACGGTGCTGACGATGACGCCGGCCAGCACCAGCCGGACCGGCGACGTGCCGTTCTTCCAGGCGATAGCGTAGACGATCAGGAACGCCACTGCGCCGCCGGCAGAGGCGACCAGCGGCAGGAGCGTCGAAAGCCCCGAAAACACCACTAGCGTGAGCAGAATCATCAGTCCCGCGCCCGACGAGACGCCGAGGATGAACGGGCTGGCGAGTTCGTTCCGGGTGACCGCCTGAAAGATCGCCCCTGAGACCGCGAGATTCATTCCGACGAGTACGCCCACGAGGACCCGCGGCAGCCGGATGTTCCAGACGATGAGGCTCTGCTTGCTCATCTCCGGCAGCGACGCGTCGACGATGAGCGAATCCCAGGCGAACGGGTTCAACAGTACGTCCGGGTTTATTTGCCCGCCGAGCAAGAGCACCTGCCAGACCCGAAGATCGAACAGGATATCCGGGTCGAATACGGCCTGCCACGCCTCGACGATAGTCATCGAGAACGCGCCGAAGCTCACCTGAATGAGGCCCCCGGCGACGACGACGGCAACGCTCCCGAGACAGAGCCCGAGCAGCGATGCATCGACGGCCCTGAGCCGGTTCAGAGCTCGCGACCACGCGTCGGTGACTCCCGTTGTCCTGCTGGCCATCGCTACTCACCCACCTCCGCCGTGCAGTCAGCCGCGTCGGCGTAGTCACGGATCGTCTCGTCGTCCATCGCATCGAGGACAGCAGTCTCATCGAGCGCCGAGACGACCGCCGCAGGGTCCAGGTAGTCCGCCAGGACTTCCTGTCCCGTTTCGGTCCGGTCGGCTATCTCCTCTGGTGCGATGTACGACGACCGCCGCTCGTCGACGGCCGCTTCGCGGACCCGCTGGAAGCGGTCCGAGTCCGGCTCGACGGGGGCGTCCTCAGCGTACCGGTCGTTGAAGTGTTCGACCCAGGTCCCACGCTCGGTCCACTCGTCGTCGAGTTCGGCCTCGCGGCGGACCCAGTCGACGCCGTCGGCGACGGGCTCCCACCAGCCGTCGTCGATTCTCGCGTCCGCGATCACCCGGCGTGCGACGCGAGCGCCCCGACCGGCCGCGATGATCGCCTGCCTGTCCGCCGCTTCGGACGGTGACGCGACATAGAGACCTGAGACCGGTGTCGTGCCGTTTTCGTCGGCGTACTCGCTGTCGAATGTTTCGCGTTCTTCGCCGTCGTGTTCATACGTCTCGAACATCGCGGACTCGTCGTCCAGACCGCGCATGTACTCGCCGTCGTAGCGGGTCGCCGCGATAACACGACGAGTCGTGGCCGTCTCCCCGTCCTGTGTCTCAACGACGAACCCCTCCCCGTCCGCAGTTCTGTCGAGCGATTCGACCAGATCGGTGACGATGGTACAGCCGGCGGTTTCGGCGTGGTCCTGGATGAGATCGTACAGCGTCTCGATGTCGATACCCGCCGGGAAGCCGAGGTAGTTTTCGAGGTGGGCACACCGCTTGAGCGACGACCGCCCGCGGTCGTAGATGACCGTATCGAGGTCCGCCCTGGCCGTGAACACACCCGCCGCACAGCCGGCCGGACCGCCCCCAACGATGCTGACATCATGGTCGAACGCCGTCCCGGTCCGGTTCCCCACTCTCGCCATGTTCACGACGCTCCGTCCAGTGTCGGTGACACTGCCCACCGGCGTGTCGGTTCCGAAGTGTCGATCGATTCGTCCAACATACTATTTAGGCCAGCCTAAATGGATAAAGCGTTTTCGAAAATTAGGCGAGCCAAATTTTACAGCAGTCTTCGTACTCGTTACCACAGCTAGCCGCTCGCGGACTCAGTTGCCGGCCGCCACCCGAAGCTCGGGGAAGTATCGACCGTGGAAATCAAACGGAGCTGCGTGGGGGAGCGTCGCTCTGGCGCGCTCCGAAAACGTCTGGCCGTCGAGTACGAGTAGCCGAGACCGGTCCTCGTCTGCGTCCAGCGCAACGACAAGTACCACGCCGTCATCTTCGGGGCCGCCGTCGGGTGCAGGGACAAACACCGGTTCGCCGAAGTACTCCCCGCCGTCGTCGAACGTCTCGACAGCGCCCGTGTCCGTGTCGAGCTTCAGCACACGACGGGCCCACTCGGTAACGGGGGTGTCCATCCCCATCGCGTACACGTAGCGGTGCGGGCGACACCAACGAGACGGTGAAACGGTCGGCAGCGCGCTGCCGTCGGGGTACAGCATCTCGCGTGACACCGTCGCGTCGACACCGCCGTAGCGAGTCACACCGCTTCCGGTACCGAGGTCGACGGTGAACCGCTCGATTCGACCGACGATAGCGCTCATCTCTCCCGCACAAAGGGTGTCCAGATACATTGAGTCGATAGTCGTTGCGTCGGGTACTGTTTCGAGGTCGAACACGAGTTCCCTGCCACCAGCTCGTTCGAACGCGTTGACGTGGTGGAACCCGAACACGGCGGGGATGACCGGTTCAGCGACGACGGTTCCCGTAGTGCGCTCCATGACGATGATTCGGGTTCCACGGTCAGGGTCCCACTCGAACTGCTCGATGAAGGGCGCTTGTCGACCGGGCTTGAGAAACCGTCGAGGGTCGAGTCGAAGCGGGAACTCCGTCAGCACGACGTACCGGGGTGTGAGCGCGAAGCTGTGCATATACGCCGGCTGGTCGGTGTCGACGCTCCCAATGTGTCGACGGGTCCCATCGGGCGACATGGCAGTGACGTGGTACCGGCTGGTCCGTCCGAACGCCGTGTCGACGTTGACGAGGACGCCACTTGTCGGGTCGCGTTTGAGATGGGCACAGGAGAGTTGGCCTGTCGGCACATCGTCGTCGTGTTCGAGGTGACCCGTCGTCTCGAGCGTGTTCGGGTCGAAGCGCACCTTGCGGGGCGATTCGGTCAGGGCGAGGTACTCGCCGCCGAACCGCTCGGCGATGATGTTCGTGTTGTCGTAGGGGTCGGTCAGGAACGTCGCCAGCCGGGAGCGAAGCGTCGTTTCACCGGTCGCAAAGCCGCCCTCGAACTCGCCACTCGTCGCCGCCTCGTATGCATCCGTTCGGAGGAAGCGGTTCCGATAGTGAACGGCGTCGCTGTCAGGGTCGAACGTAAACCGGTACAGCATCGCGAACCCGTCGAACCAGTGGTCGACACTGCTACCGTTAGGGAGGGAAAACGCGCCGGGTCCGTTCCGGATAAGACTGCCACGGAGCCAGTCAGGAAGTGTCCCGGTTACCGAGATGGATGCCGCTGTCTCGTCATACAGGGAGTGGAACCCGGGGTGGGAGGCCATACCATTGCAATGTGTGCCAACGGCTAAGTCCTGACGCCCCTGCTCGGGGTATCAGTCCTGCGTTGAGTACGCGTTCCCGCTGACGACGACGCAGTCGTCCTGCGGCCCGCATGCACGGTACGTCGGAGAGTCAGCGCGGCGACGGCGGAGCGACCGAAGCACGTCGGCTTTCACCCACGCGAAGCCGACCACGATGACGGCGAAGCCGGCGACAGTCACCGGGCTGAGTGTCTCACCGAGCAGGAGCCAGCCGCTGATAGCCGTCACCGCCGGGACCGCGTAGGAAACCAGGCTGGTTTCTGCCGCTCCGACCGTGCTGATCAAGCGGAAGTAGAGGAGGAACCCGAGAGCACTGGCGACGATGCCGAGGTACGCGATGGCCGCGAGCTGTTCGAAACCAACGGAGACGGTCCCGAGTCGCTCCGACGGCAACCCGACGCTGACGGCGTGGAGAATGGCGGCACCGAGCAGCGTCATCCAGGTCTGGAGGCTCACGAGCGGGAGCGAACTGGTGTAGCGTTCTGTCAGTACCGCACCGACGGCGAAGGCCACAGCCGAACTGATGAGCAAGGCGACGCCGAGCAGTCGGCCGTCGACCGCGCCCGGTGTGGGGTTTGCGATGATAACCACGCCGAGGAACCCACAGACGGTGCCGATGAGTTCGTGGGGGCGGGCCCGATAGCTCGGGAGGAGCGTCGATGCGAACGCCGGCGTCACTACCGGCGTGAGACTGAGCAGGATTGCGCCGAAGGAACTCGGGACGTACTGCTGGCCGAGAAACAGCAGCGCGAAGTGTGCGCCGATGAGGACAGTGCCGCCGATGAGGATCAGCGACCAGTCGTCACGGGTCCGTGGACGGAGTGTCCGGCCCCGCCAGAGGGCATAGCCCAGCAGGACGACTGCAGCGATATCGTGTCGGAGTGCTGCCAACAGCACCGGCGGAACGCTTTCGAGACCAGTCTTGATCGCCACAAAGGAGAGTCCCCAGATGAGTGCGAGCGCAGCAAACAGCAAGCCAATATGTCGTGTCGAGCGTGTCATTCCAGTAGAGACCAATCATATGTGCTGGAGGAGTATGAAGCTTCTATCGCCACTGTGACGCACACACACGGACTCTCCCGCCGAATCCACCGTTCAAAAATCGAGCCGATCAGTGGGTGTCCACAGTGCTATCCACGCCACTTGTACTGAGTCGTAGTGTTCTACTTCCGAACAGAAGACGGAGTTCGCATTCGGTCGACAGCGCTCTCATCAGTTCGCTGTCAGCAACGGCAGAACGGGATGATGCCCACGTCGGCACACCCGGACGGATGTGCCGGGTCAGGTCGACATCGTGTCGAAATGCCATCCCGGATCGGTCCCGGTCTCGTCGATGTGCTCGGACCGGCACGCCGGACAGCAGTCAGGGACCGCAGTTTCCGACCGTGGCACGTACACCGCGCCGTCACACTCCACACAGGCGTCCGCGACGACTGTCACGCAGTCGGCACAGAGGTTGAAATCGTCGACTGTGAGGTCTCGCAGGGGTTCGAGTTGTTTGTCCAAGAGGTACTCGTCGATAGCCGCCTGACAGTTTTGGCACAGTTGCATGTCGATCCGATTTGACGCATGGTACCGTGACACAAATAGTTACTGCCCGGTTATCGAGCGTGAGTTTTGCGACTACCAGCTAACGGCTGCCCGAACCAGGGAAAAGAGACGAATCCCGGCGAGGCTACGGCGCACGGAACACGCGGATGGTGTCACGGGACGTGGGCTCCCGGATGAGCTGTGCGAACCCGAGTTCCGAGAACACCTGCTTCCAGTTGCGGTGATACAGCGGGAAGTCGTCGTCGACGTAGCTCACTTCCGTGTCTGCGCGTCCACGTTTTGGGCTGTTACCCTCGTTCTCGGCGATTATGAGGAGATCCCCCGCGATGCGGGCGACCTCTTCGAACACCCACGCGTCGTCGGGGTGAATGTGCTGGAGCGTCTCGACCGAGTAGACGACATCGAAGGCGTCGTCCTCGAACTCGGTAACGACGTCCTCCAAGGCCCCGGTGTGGAACGTCCCCGACTCCGAGAGCCGCGGGTAGTGTTCTTCCATCACGTCGAATGATTCGTCGTTGATGTCGATCCCAGTGAGGTTCCCGTATCCGTTGGTCAGTAGGTGTGCCAGATGGCGGCCCGAGCCACATCCCAGTTCGAGGATTCGGGCGTTGTCGTGAACGTAGTGGTCGAGCACGTTGCCCAGCGTCTCACTCACTTCGTTCGGCCCGAGTTCGGCGTAGTACGTCGGTGAGTACTTCCCGGAGCGGGAGGCCCAGTCGTCGCGAACGTCGTCCGGGTCCATACCCGGCGTACACCGTTGCGGAATAAATGTACCACGAAGTACGTGTCGGGCGGTCCGTGGGCACAGTTGCGGGGCAGCGACTCGGCAGGGTAGCTCTCTGCCGTCACATCCGCTGTCGGGGAAAATTCTGGCGTCGTGAGCTACGACTCGTGTTGGAGTAATCGGTCAGCCCGCGTTTCAAGCTCCGTCTCGTCGATCTCGCCGGTTGCGTACTGCTGTTTGAGTGTCTCCAGTGAATCCGGCTCAGCGGTCGCTTCGTGCTGTAGCTGCACGTACAGCAGGCCCCCTATCGCCACAACGGCGATGATGAACGCTGCGAGCAGCAGCCACCAGCCACCCGGGGTCATGCCCATCCCCGTTGCCCCGCCGTGGGGGCCCATCGGTCCGTGCTGGAGTAGCGCAGTTGTTGGCGGTAGCATCTGGAACACCTCTACGTGTATCTACGGGTTTCAAGCCATAACTACGGTCGCTGGTTCCCACAGACTGAGAACGTACGACTACCGAGCGACGGCGCATACTGCGCTGAGAGGGAATCTGTAACCGATATTGTTCATGGCTCTCCACACCACGGTCATCCGACTCGGAACTCCCGCCCGCTCCAGTCGTCGATCCGTAGTTCGTACGGCGTCGTCGTCGATGTATCGTCCCAACTGACTGGGTTGGGAGCGAACTGGGTGTTGCTGGCCAGCGAGGCGAGGGCCGGCTCCACGTCGCCGTATGTCGTCTCGATCAACTCACCGGTGACGATGACGCTTCGCCACACGGATTGGGGCTCGGTCTCCTCGTACACGGTGAAGCCGACGGTGGCGTCCGCTGTCAGGTGGCGGTGTTTTTGGCTCTCGTCACTTACCGAGAGATGAAACGCCAGGCTATCCGTCGCCGGGTCGTACCCGAACGCGACCGGGACCGGATACGGGTTCGCCCCCGTCGAACTGGACAGTGCCAGCACGCCGATGCCGTTGTCGGTAAGGACCTCGACGACCGCTTCGTCACTTAATTCTCGCATCCCGAGTGCAGTGATTACTGGCAACTACTTGGGAACTGGACCGCGTTTTCAGTCGATGGGAACGTGAGCGTCGCTTTTCAAATAATGGGTAACAGAACAGGTATGGGCACGGATTCGACGAGGGAGTTCGCCGAGTGGGACGAGGAACGGTACAGTACCAACATCGAGCGGTTCGATGAACAGCACAAGCGCCTGTTCGGACTGTTGAACGATCTCCACACGGCGATGAACGAGGGGCATTCCGAGGAGGAGGTCGGCGACATTCTCCGGGAACTCGAACGCTACACGGAGTATCACTTCGGTGACGAGGAGGAGTTCATGCAGAACTGTGGCTACGCCATGGACTGCAGCGACTGTTTCTACAACCACCGCGAGATGCACGAGGAGTTCGCCGGGAAAGTCCAGGAGCTCCGCGAGAAACACGAGAACGGGGAGTACGTCACGATGGAGGTGCTGACAGTCGCCCGGGACTGGCTCGATGCACACATCGCCGCCGGCGACGAAGACCAGAACTACGCTGACTACTTCGAGACCGAAGTCAGTGACGACTACGAGTACGAGCCCGGGCAACTGTATCAGGACCGAACGGCAACGGCGGAGCCCGTCCCAGTTGACCGTCAGAGTGATGACGCCGGCGTGCGCCTCGACAGCGAAATCTACGACGGTGGGTCGCTTTCGGTCCCGGAGGGGTCAGTAGCGGCCTGGTTCGAAGAGATCGCTACAGACCACGGGGACCGAACCGCGGCACTCGTCCGGGATGGCGGCGAGTTCGTCGAGCGGAGTTTCGAGGAGCTGGCCGAGCGGGCGAAGGCCGTCGCGGGCGGACTCCTCTCGACGGAACTGCGCCCCGGGGACCGGCTGGCTATCAGAGCGCAGTCCCAGTACGAGTGGTCCGTGCTCGACCTGGCCTGTCACTTCGCCGGGCTGGTCCCGGTCGCACTCTATCCGTCTGCGAGTGACGACCGGGCATCCGAGGTCATCGAGCGGACCGGTGCGACCGGACTCGTAGCAGCGGGGGAGGTGCCAGAGGATCTGGCGATGGCCGTCGAATCCGTGCTCGATTTCGAGGCTCTACCGACCGGCGAAGCGAGAGTGCTCCCGGGCCTCCAGACGGACGGCGACGAGGTGGCGACAGTCGCGTTCGACGTGGCCGCCCCCGCCGAACAGGCCGGCTGCGCGCTGACACACCGAAATCTGCTGGCGGCAGCAGAGAGTCTCCGCGAGGAACTCCCCGCCGGTCCCGGTGCGACCGGGACGTGTTCGCTCCCGCTGGCACACATCTATCAGCGTGTCGCGACGTACTATCTCTGGGCGACCGGGAGCGCCGTCGCCTACCTCGGTGCAGAGGAGTTCGTCGACCAGCTTGGGGCCGTCGAACCAGACGTGCTCGTTGGCGTCCCGAAGATGTACCAGCAGCTATACGGGACGATACAGGATCGCCTCGGCGACATGGGCTGGATGAAACGGAAGGTCGGCGGCCGAGTCACATCGTACGGTCAGGATATCGTCAGTGGACAGGGTACGCCGCTGAAATACAGAGCCGCAAAGCGGCTCGTGTACAAGCCGCTCCGGCAGGAGATGGGGTTGTCGAATCTCACCTACGCCCTCTCCGGGACAGGCCGGCTTGACGACCACCTGCTGTACTTCTTCCGGGGACTGGGCGTTCCGATCTGTGAGCTATACGGCTCTGTCGGGACGACCGGTGTGGGCGCACTGAACCCGGCGGATTCCTTCGTCGAGGGGACGATCGGCGATCCGATGCCGGGCGTCGAAATCGCGGTGTCCGAAAGCAGGGAGATACTGGTCCGGGGCCCGACGGTGCTGGGCGGGTTCCTGGAAGACGACCGAACCGGTGCACAGACGGTCCGGGACGACTGGTACCACACCGGCGAAGTCGGTGAGGTAGGCCCGGACGGTACGCTGTCGCCCGCCGAGTGAGTGCTGTCGGGCCAGCGGTGAACAGCCCCCTTTTCCGTCCAACCGAACGCTACCACAGTCCGGATGACTCAGACGAGCCGAGACCCGAGTGCGACGAGTGGCACGAGAACGAGCAGATACACAGCCGCCGATATCGCCCAGTCCCGTCTGATGTCCGCTATCCGGACCGATGCCAGGCGGGACCGCGGGAGGACGACGAAGACGAAGAACCCGACCATCAGCGTGTACAGAACAGCGGCAGCGAGCACTGTCGCGAGTAGCGACTGCCCGCCCAAGAGACCCTCGCTGGTAAGAAGCACCCAGACGAACAGCGGGCCAGTCAGCCAGCCAGCGATGTAGTGGACCACGTTCGCGAGCCGACCCGGTGCGTGCTGTGGCGCGCTATCGGTCAATACACCGGAAGCGACGAACGGCGGCGTCTCGCCTTCCGGAAGCCTGGCCATCACGAGATCCATCGCGACCGTCGCGACGACACCGGCAGCCACGCCGATAACAAACCGGAGCGACACCGCAAGCGTCGTGACGAGAGGTACCGATTCCATATGTCACTGACAGGGCGGGAATGTATTCCATCTGACGATTCAGGGATACCTATTTGTTGGGTGCGAAAGCCCGTGATGGTGTACCCCATAGCGAGTGCATGCGCACACAGGATGCGGGACACCGAGCCGCGGCGGTCGCCGCCCTCGCTGACCGCGATTACCGGCGCGCTGGAGACGAGTACACCCGAGCGGGGTGGCGTGTTCTGTCGGACCCGCGGGAAGGCATCGCGCCTTTCAGTGCCGACGAGAAGGGATGGGTCGGTGCCGGCCTCCAGTATCTCGCGACAAGCGCGGTCTGCTACCGTGTCGCCGGCCAGGACACACGGGCTACCCGTCGCGGTGTTGAGGGCGTCGCCGTGGCGAAGGACCTGACCAACGGGCTCGACCATCCGGTACAGCACGCCTGTCTCAAGGAGTTCGTCGGGGACTTCCGGACCGTTGCAGGGCTCGACAGCGTCGAGACAGCGTACCGGGAGGCGGAGACGGCCTACGAAGACGCTGGCAGCGCTGTCGACAACCCGCAGGCGTGGGGAACGACCCCGCTGTTCGAGGCCGCTGCGACGCTGATTCAGCAGGTCGCCCGTGGCTCCGCGAACGGCGAAATCGCTATTCCCTGGGAGGACCTCCACGGCACGGACCCGGACAACCCCGGCAGATTCCTCGCACAGCGGGCCGTCGTCAAGCGTCAACGGTTCCCCAACCTCGTCCAGCAAACGATCAAAGACGGGTTCCTTGCTGCCCCCCGTGGGACAACAGAGTACGACACCGACCACCACCGCTGCCCGCACTGCGGCTCGACGGACGTGAACTGGACCGCGGAGAGCGTGTTGTGTCTGCGGTGTTCCCGTCCGACGGCCGAGACAAGCTAATATAGGAAGTCAGTCTTCGTACCAGAGAATATAATCCCAGATATGGTTGTATACCCAGTTTATGCTCCCATATATCATCTACCTGATTTTTATTTTGTTTTTTCTATTTAAATAAATATATTATATATCCATATTACGGAGAGGTATTGAAACGGAGTGGTGTAATAGAGACGGAATAGCGTAGATGATCATAGGATCCGACCATGTTGGTCACGTTGTCGGTTCGGCCGATTCGGACTGTGAAGACGGATGGCTGCGTGCTTCGATCAGAAGGCGTCGATTAACAATGTGGTCGACGACGGTGGTGCTGTCGAGAATCTCCGTCGCACCGTCGTCAGTTTCCGGATCAACGGGGTAATGGCGTATCTTGAACGAATCCATCGCGTTTCGGTTCTCCGAGACTGGTTCGATCACTTCGATGTACTCATCAGTGGCGGTGTTGCGGTAGGTTTCCCCCGTCGAAAAGCCGACGACGGGTACGTCCGCGGGCCACTCCCACGAGAACTGCCGAAGATACTGATCGAACTGCCAGACGAGATACTCGGGGTCAAGATCGTCGTCAAGCGCACCCACAGCAGCTGAGTCGAGTGTCCGATCCCAGTAGTCGACGACGCATTCCTTGAGGTCGTCCTGCAGGCAGTCATCGACCAGTTTCTGCTCGATCGGATAGCCGATTTCGATGGCAACGATGGCATGTCGGTCGAGATGTGTGAGACAGCGCTGGCATTCGATCTCGAACACGGACAGACCGAGTGGGTTGTCGGCGGTCATATGCGCCAGTTCGTTCCCACAGTTTGGGCACCAGAGAAACAACACGCCGTTGTCCGCACCGGACAACTCACCGAGCACGGTCAGATCATCGAATGCCGTGTCGGGACTGTCCGTCTGGGATTCCGGTATCGATTCCGGGACTGCACCGACAGTATCGTCCGCGTATTTCGCCAGCTTTCGGTCTTTCAGCAGCGACTTGATGACGGAGTCGTGCGAGGAGTGAGACTCCGCGTCACGTATCTTCTCTATCTGTTCTTTCGTCCAGTCACGTACGCGAATCGTTGCCATTTGTCACACGTATAAACCGGGACACAAAAATGTTTTCCTTTTTTCATGATCGTTCGTCTATCCACCTGTACCACACTGCGGGAGAGCGATCAATGACCGGCAGCAGTGATCCGCCGCTTGATTTCGTCGTTCGAGACACAGATCTGATTGGCGGCCAGACGGTGGGTGACGAGGTCAAGGAGATCCAGCTCCGAAAGCAGTCGTCGAGCGTGCGTCTGGCTCAGATCGAGACGCTGTGTCACCTCGTGTAGCGAGGTGGACTGGGTAACAGTCCGTGCAAGCTCGGCGACGGTCAGGTCCTGTGAGATACCGAGTCCGTCCGCGACGAGATTGTCGTCGCTGTCCTGTGAATCCGCTTCAGCGAGCAGTTCAGCGACAGATCTGGCCCCCAAACCGTCCGGGTCTTCGGGCTGTCCATCGTCGTCCGGTTGGTCGTCAGGAGTGGCCGAGTCTGCCGAGGGCGTACCGTCGGTGTCGGTTTCGGAATCCGCCTGAACATCGGAGAGGCTCAGGCCGCCTGCCTGTGGCGTCGTCTCGGTCGGGTCATGGATGTCGTACTCCACCATATACCGGCGGACAGTTTCGGAAGTCACGTCGGCGTCCAGCGCCTCGGTCATCTCCGGGAACGTATCGCAGGTGTCGTAGGCAGCCTGGAGTGCGTCCGGGTCCTTGTATGCTGGGACGGAATCCGACTGCGAGAGGTTCTGAGCCAGTTGGTCAGTCGCATCTCCCTGGTCCTCCGACGGAACCGGTATGTCGGTCCCGACGGGCACCGTAACGGTCACGTCAAGCTCGATCCGCTTGTCGGTCAGATCGAACTCTTCAGCGTCGACAGACACGTCATCGTGTAGCGTTATCCCGCCGAACACCGGCGTTTCGAGCGTCAAATCAGCACTGATTTCGTCGTTATCTGCAGTCGTCTGGCCCTGTACCGAGACCGTTTTGACCACAGTCTCAGACGATTCTACGCATTCGAGTACCTGCGTGAACGTCTCAAAGGCGTCACTAACTACCATATGTCAACCACGCACACAGTGGCACTATTACATACTGGAACAGGAAATATTTGCGACGGCCCAGGATTTAGACAGATTACAATCCTCAGCGGCGCTGCGGTCGAAATACTGTGTGTACAGAATGTGCACACTGACGGAGAAATCGGGATATCGGCCGAAGTTGTACACACTTAGGGTGTAATTTAATAGGCGGTCACAGAAGACGATCCTCCGAAATCGGCTGGAAAAATTATAACACCCTTAGGATGTAAACTGCTGTTAACGGTTCTTTTGCAGCAACGAACAGTAACAGTGTGAAAGCCGACCTACAACCGATCCCAGAGATCGGCGCTCGCATCGCCGACAGCAGCCATATCCGCGTCGGCAACGCCGGTGACACCGGATCGTTCGTCGTAGACAACCTCTCCGTCGATTATTGTCCTCGTAACGTCCCCGCGGCTTGCGGCGCTGACGACGTAGTAGGGAGCACTTCCGTCTAACACCGGATTCGGTCCCAGATCCAGCGTGACGAAATCACCGCGTTTGCCGACCTCGATACTGCCGACGGAGTTCTCCATCCCCAGCACCGCCGCACTGCCGATTGTCGCCCATTCGAGGGCAGTCGCCATGTCGAAGCCACTGGGATTTCGCTGTTTGAGTTTGTGGATACCGACGGCCGAACGCATGGTCTCGAACATGTCCGGATCCCACCCGTCGTCGCCGAATCCGATGGTCATCTCGTTGGCTTGCATCGTTTCGACATCGACGATACCGACGGCGTTGTTGATGTTGGAGTAGGGGTTGTGAGCGACGCGGACATCGTTTTCTGCGAGGATTTCGATTTCGGACTCGGTGGAATGGACGCAGTGGGCGGCGATGACCTCGGCGTCGAAAAAGCCCATGTCTTCGAGCGCCGGTACCGGCCGTTTCCCGTAGTCGGCGATGGATTCGTGCACGTCGACCAGCCCCTCTTCGAGGTGTATCTGGATCGGGCGGTCGTCGTCGATAGCCCGATCGACACACTCCTCAACGATGGCCTCTGTGTTGGTAAACAGCGTGTGGAGGCAGTAGTGGCCGGAGACGGTGTCGTACTGACCCTCGGTTTCGTCGATGAATCGCTGATTTTCTGCGATGCCGTCCCTGGCCTGGGCCTCGGAGTTTCGGGCCGTCGTCTCGAAAGCAATCATCCCGCGGATCGGCGTCTGTGCGACCCCTTCGGCGACGGCGTCGAGACCGCCCGGCAGCGTATTCGGCCCGGAGTAGTTGTCACAGAACGTGGTGACGCCGCTCTGAAGCATCTCGGCGCAGGACCCCAGTGCGGACAGGCGAGCGTCACGCTCGGTAAACGCTTCGTCGACGTTCCACCAGATATCGACGAGCGCTTCGTAGAAGCTCTCGGGAGCTGCGGCCAGCGGTGCGCCGCGAATCGGGAGCGCGTACATGTGCGTGTGGCAGTTCACCAAGCCGGGGATGACGACCTCGTCGGTCGCATCGATCACGTCAGCACCGGACGCGTAGCCGTCTTCGATACCGACGATTTCGCCCTCCTCGACGACGACGTGTGCCTCCGACCGAACCGTACGCTCATCGTCCATCGTGATGAGCGTCCCTGCGTTCAGTATCACAGATTGGGGGATACCGGCAGCCGACTAAAAGCTATCCGCCCCAGAACACCCTCACCAGCCACTCTGCCACAAGCCGTGTGTGGGCCGGATGTGGCGTCTCACACACCAACTGTTTTCGTCGTTCGCCCGGGCCGTACTGGCATGACAGATATTCACATCAAAAACGCACAGGTGGTGACGGGGTCGGGTGTCCAGCACGGTGAAATCGTGATTTCCGACGGGAGGATCGACGCCGCCGGTCCCTCGTCCTCGGTACCCATTCGCAGTGACCCTGATACCGTCATCGACGCGGACGGGATGGTCGCGCTCCCGGGCGCAATCGACGTGCACACCCACATGCACGACGACGAGCTGTTTCCGGACGGGATCGACTTCGCGTCCCAGACCGCGAGTGCGGTCGCCGGCGGGGTGACGACGGTTATCGAATTACCGACGCAGACACCCGTCACGACGCCCGAGGCGCTGCAAGAGAAAGCAGAGACGTGTTCAGCCCTCGCGCACGTCGATTTCGGCCTCGTTGCGGGCAACGTGCAGGACCCCGCCATCGACGTGGCCGGAGTCTTGGACGCCGGAACGGCGGATTTCAAGACGTTCACCGCCGATCCCTATCTGGCGAGTGACTCGTCCATCGCCCGGCTCATGCGGTCTGTCGGCGATGCCGGGGGAACGGTTCGCGTCCACTGTGAGACACAGGGACTGCTCGACGACGCGCGGTCGACTATCGAGGGCGGCGAGCCCGACGTGTACATGAACTCACGCCCGCTCGAAGCCGAACTGGACGCGATATCCCGGGCGGGGTACTTCGCGGAGTACGCCGACTGTCCGCTGTACGTCGTCCACATCTCCAGCGGGAGCGGCGCGCGCGAGGCCAGCCGTTTCAATTCACGAGCGAACGTCCCGGTCACGCTCGAAACCTGCCCGCAGTATCTCGCCTTCTCGAAGGCCGACGTTGCCGAGAAGGGGCCGTTCCTGAAAGTCAATCCCAGCCTCAAATCCGACGCCGAGCGCGAGCGGCTTTGGGACGCAGTTGAGGACGGGACGGTTGATCTCATCGCCACCGATCACTTCCCGACGTACCGCGAGACGCGGGAAGCCGGCTGGGATGACATCTGGGAGCCCTACGCCGGCCTCCCGGGCGTCGAGACGATGGTCGAGTTCCTCATCAGCGAGGGAGTCCACGAAGGTCGGATATCGTGGCCGCGACTCCGCGAACTCGTGTGTGCGGCTCCAGCCCGAAGCGCCGGCATCTACCCGCGGAAAGGAACGCTGCAAGCTGGAACAGACGCGGACGTGATGCTCGTCCGACCGGAAGAGTACGAAGTCAGTGCCGACGACCACGCGTTCGTCGGTGGCTGGACGCCGTACGAAGGACAGCACTGGAGCGCACGCGTGGACACAGTCATCGCGGGCGGTGAGATAGTCGCAGAGGACCACGAGGTCCGGTCAGCCGCGGGTCGCGGACAGTTCTTACACCGCCCGCTGTAGCGAATTGCAGGGTTGTATCCGCTGACCAGCGATTCGCCCCGCAAGTAGATGTGTGTCGTGTGCGACCCGTGTGTGGTGTGTGGCGGCCTCGACAGAGCCGGGTTTCGTCACAACCGAACGAGCGCCACAGTACTGTTTTATATGCAGTTGGGCTCAGGAACTAGTATGGGCATGACGCAAGTCACAACCCTCGAGTGTACACTCTGCGGGGCAGAGTACGACCCGAACCAGGTCATCTACACCTGTCCCGAACACGAGGGCGTGAAGGGGATTCTCGAAGTAACGTACGACTACGACGCCATCGACGACGCGTTCGACGGCGACCTCGGCGGGCCGATAGCGAGCCAGTGGAAGTACGAGGCGTTCCTGCCGGTCGCAGCGGACGCCGAGGTCGTGACGCTCAACGAAGGCGGGACGGACCTCTTCGACGCGCCAAACCTCAGCGACGCGCTGGGTGTCGAGACGCTGGTCAAGGACGACGGGCGGAACCCGACGGGGTGTTTCAAGGACCGCGCCAGCGCCATCGCCGTCACGAAAGCCAAACACGCCGGCCGCGACATCATCACCTGTGCTTCGACCGGGAACGCCGCCGCCTCGCTGTCGGGCTATGCCGCCCGCGGCGGGATGGACTGTCGCATCTTCGTCCCCGGTGACGCCCCGACGGGCAAGCTCGCACAGCCACTCGTCTACGGTGCGGACGTCCTGGCTGTCAACGGCAGCTACGACGAAGCCTACGACCTCAGCGTCGAAGTGACCGAGAAGTACGGCTGGTACAACCGCAACGCGGCCATTAATCCGTTCCAGGTCGAGGGCAAGCGGACCGTCGGCCACGAACTCGCCGACCAGTCTATCGCCCGCGGCCACGTCCCCGACTGGGTCGTGTTCTCGATGGGCGACGGCTGCACCATCGCCGGTGCCTGGAAGGGGTTCAAGGAGTTTTACGACCTCGGCTACGTCGACGACCATCCCAAGATGCTGGGGGTCCAGGCCGAGGGCGCATCTGCGATCCACGACGCCTTCCACGACCACGAGGACATCGGCGACATCGCCGAAACGCTGGCCGACTCAATCGCGGTCGGTCGGCCGCGAAACACTATCAAAGCCTGCCGGGCGCTGGAACAGAGCGGCGGAACCGCGCTGCTGGTCGACGACGACGAGATTCTGGAGGCCGAAACGCTGTTGGGCAGCACCGAAGGAATCTATTCCGAACCGGCAGGCGCGACGCCCGTCGCCGGCGTCCGAACCGCGCTCGACCGCGGTATCATCGAACAGGACGAAACTGTCGTCGTGGTTTCGACAGGGTTCGGGCTGAAAGACACGAAAAGCGCCGAGAGAGCGACCGGTGGGGTCGACCGGATCGACCCCGAAATCACGGAGGTCGAAGGCCTGTACGGCACGGCCGAGGAAGCCGCTGCGGACGACTGATACCGTCGGACGATTGACTTGCTGCGGGTCGGCCTGCTGTCCGGTTTACAGTTAGCTTCGAAACTCCATCGAACCAGCGTCTCGCAGATTACGATAGATTCCGTTCGTATTCTAGACGGTTATCAGAGACCAGTGGAACAGATGATTGTGTCTCGCCGACAAAATTAAACACATATGTTGGTATTAGGATTTCAGTAGGTGGATTGAAAAGACAAGCGGTTGGACGGCGTCACATGAGCAGTCCGGAGGCGGAACAACAGTCGGTCGTACTGTACGATATCGAAGACAAGCCGCCGTTAGGAAAGGCGATCCCGCTGGGCATCCAGCACGTGCTCGCGATGTTTCTGGGCAACGTCGCGCCCCCGCTCATCCTCGCGGGGGCCGTCGGCTCTGTCACAGGGGAGACGACGTTTCTCGTCCAGATGGCGCTCATCGTCGCCGGCGTGGCGACCATCGTCCAGGCGTACCCGGTCGGGCCCGTCGGGGCGCGCCTTCCCGTCGTAATGGGGACCAGTTTCGCGTTTCTCGGCCCGCTCATCGGCATCGGTAATCAGTTCGGTATCGCCGCTGTCTTCGGGGCGTCGCTGCTTGCCGCGCCGGTCGAGGTCGTCATGGGCGTCTCCTTCGACCGGTTTCGGCAGTACTTCCCGCCGCTTGTCACCGGCATCGTCGTGATGCTCATCGGACTGACGCTCATCCCCACGGGAATGAACTACGCCGCGGGCGCGTCTGCCGGCCCGTCAGCGGAGGGGTACGGCTCCTTCGTCAACCTCGGGCTCGCGGGGCTCGTCCTGGTCGTCACGGTCGGACTGAACCAGTTCTTCGAGGGGTTTCTCCGCGTCATCAGCGTGTTCGTCGGTATCGTCGTCGGCTATTTCACTGCGCTCGCGCTCGGTGTCGTTGATCTTTCGGCTGTCGGCGCTGCCGGGTGGGTGACGGTCCCCGTCCCGCTCAAATACGGCCTCGCGTTCGAGCCAAGCGCCATCGTCACCGTGGCCTTCCTCTATATCATCACCGGCATGGAGACCATCGGGGACATCTCGGGGACGGTGTCCGCGACGGGTCGGGACGCTACCCGCGGGGAAATCCGCGGCGGTCTCGTCGCCGACGGCGTGATGAGCGTCTTCGGCGCGGTGTTCAACGCGCTCCCGAACACGTCGTTCTCCCAAAACGTCGGGCTCGTGAACTTCACCGGCGTCGCCAGCCGGTACGTCGCCGGCATCGGCGGCGTCGTCCTCCTCGCCCTCGGATTCGTCCCGAAAGTTGGCGCCGTCGTCTCGGCGATGCCCGACGCCGTGCTGGGCGGCGGCGCGCTCATCCTGTTCGCGATGATATTCTCCTCCGGGGCGCGCCTCATCACGCAGAACGTCGAACTCGACCACCGCAACTCGACCATCCTCGCGATGTCGATGGCGCTCGGCCTCGGCGTCGCGTTCCGACCCGAGATTCTCGGGAACTTCCCCGCGGAGGTGCAGACGCTGTTCGGGTCCGCACTCGTGACGGGGGGGATGACCGCCCTCATTCTCAACATCGTGTTCCCCGGCGGCAGCGTCGGCACCGGGCCGACCGAGTACACCGCCGGACTGGAACCCGAGCTGACTGAGGCGGGAGCCGGCGCGCCGCCGGTCGACGACGACTGAAAGCTGCCTCTGCTGTGTAGCTGTGCGTCGTCCCGCCTACAGGTAGCCGTCGGCGAACTCGTCGATCATCAGTCGCCGGTCATCGCCCAGCGGGTAGAGGATCGGGCACTGACAGCCCGTTTCGGCGTATTCGCGAACTTTCTCGCGGCACTGCTCGGGCGTTCCGCTGGCGGTGAGTTTGTGAACCACGTCGTCCGGAATAAGGTGCATCCCCTCCTTGATGTCGTCCTTGTCGGCCGGCCATCCGCCGATGGTCTCGCCCACCTCGTCGATGAGGTCCTGGCTGACGCCGCTGGCTTTCATGATGTGGGGCTGCTGGCCGAGGTACTGCGTGATGAGTTCACGGGCGTTGTCTAGGGCCTGCTCCTCGTCGTGGTCCATCGAGCAGACGACGAGCTGGGGGCGGTCGATGTCTTCGAGCGAACGGTCACCGCGTTGTGCGCCGGTTTCCAGCGCGTCGAGGGCCTTCTCGTTGTACTCGGGGCTGACGAGGTAGTTCAACAGCGCGCCGTCGGCGAAGTGGCCGGTGAGTTCCAGCATCTTGAACCCGGTCCCGCCGACGTACACGGGGACGGTTCGCGGTCCGTCGTCGCCGTGGACCACGTCCAGTTCCACGTCGCGCATCTGGACGAACTCGCCGTCGTAGGTGACGTTTTCCATGTCCAGCAGATCCTGTGTCACCTCGACGCACTCGCGCATCGCCCGCAGTGCGCCGCTGCGGTCGATGCCGACCTTCTCCGCGAGTGGGTCCCACCAGGCCCCGATGCCACACATGATGCGGTCCGGACCGGCGAGTTCCTCCAGCGTGCTCATCGACTGCGCGATCAGCGCCGCGTTGCGCGTCCAGTTGTTGATGACGCCCGTCCCGAGTTTGATTTCGTCGGTGACCGCGGCGTACGCGCCCAGTGGGGAGATGGCGTCGCGTGCGAGCCGCGATTCGGCTTGCCAGATCTCGTCGATTCCCTGCTCCTCCGCGTACTGTACCAATTCGACGTTCTCTTCGAGGGAATGTTTGTCCTGCAAGTAGATCCCGACACGGTCGCCTCTCTCGAAGACCTGATTGGCGCTCATGAGACATGCGGGATTCAGCGAAAGCAGATAAATAGATTTGCCACACACACGGTCTGTGGGAGGTGTGGCCGCTCGTTTCGGACCGCGCCGTGCTGGCCGTTAGTCCGTCTCGCGGCTGTAGGCCTGTAGCAGCGCCGACGGGACCGCGAGCTGGTCGCTTTTCGTCCGAATGACGGCGTATGCCAGCACGATGATCGTCGCCAGATACGGGTACGTCCCCATGATCTGGGGCGTCATGAGGAACTCGACGATGGGGTTGATAACGCCCGCAAGCGGCGTATCGGGTCCCAGCGTCAGCGAGATGGACTGCGACCGAATCCGGAGCGCGTCGAGCAGGCCGAACAGGTAGGCCCCCACAAGCATCCGGCGGGGTCGCCACTGCGCGAAGATGACCAGCGCGACGGCGATCCAGCCACGGCCCGCGGTCATGCCGGGCACCCAGAGCTGGGAGAAGGCCAACGAGAGGTGGGCTCCGGCCGCACCGGCGAACCCGCCGCCGATGAGCACCGCGAGGTACCGAAGCCTGAACACGGAGACGCCCATCGTGTCCGCCATCTCGGGGTCCTCGCCGACGGCTATCATCTCCAGTCCGAGGTTCGAGTGGTGCAGGAAGTACCAGACCACGACCAACAGGCCGAGCGCGAGGTAGTCAGTCGCCGTGCTCCGGAAGAAGGCCTCACCGATGACCGGAATCCCGACGAGGTACTGCCCGACGAGCGGGAACGTCAGCTGCGGGAACCCCTCGATGGACTCTTCGACCCACCCGGAACCGAAAAACGTCGTCAGGCCGGCCCCCAGTAGCGTCAGCATGACGCCGCTGATGACCTGGTTCGATTTCAGGGTGATACAGAGGAACGCGTGGACCAGCGCCAGTACCATCCCCAGGAGGATGCCGACGCCGAACCCGAGCCAGTGACTCCCGGTGAGGACGGTGGTGATGAATCCGCCCAGCGCGCCGACGAGCATCATCCCCTCGACGCCGAGGTTGAGGACGCCCGCCCGCTCGCTGATGAGCTCTCCCATCCCGGCGAGCAGGAGCACCGTCGCCGCCTGGACGGTCGCATCCAGCAGGCCGGCGATGAAGCTCACCATCAGTCGTCACCCCGCTGTGGCTGGGCCGGCGTCTCCGTTGGCCCGCGCTTGATGTCGATACCGACCCGGTAGCTCTTGAAGAACTCCGCGGTGATCAGGAAGAGGATGACAAGTGCCTGGATGATCTCGACCAGCGCCGCGGGCACGCCGAAGGCCACCTCCATGCTCGACCCGCCGACGAACAACACGGCGAAGAACAGCCCCGCAAGCATCACTTTGAACGCACTGTTGCGGCCGAGCAGCGCGATCGGAATGGCGGTGAAGCCGTATCCGGGTTCGAATCCGGCACGGTATCGCCCCTGTGCGCCGGCGATTTCGCTAATTCCACCCATGGCCGCGAACGCGCCGCCAACGACGAACACCAGCAGGTAGACGTAGAACTTGCTCATCCCCGCCTGCTGTGCGGCCGCGTCGTTCGAGCCGACGAACGTGATTTCGAACCCGAGTCGCGTTCGCGTCATCAGGACGTACGTCGCCACGACCATACAGACGGCGACGAGCAGGCCGGCGTGGACGCCGCCGATCAGTTCCGGAATCGTCGCGGCCTCGGAGAACCGGTCGGACTGCGGGAAGTTCCCGGTCCCGCCCTGCATCGGTCCCCGAAGCAAGTAGCTCTGGATTTCGAGGGCGACGAACGTCAGCAGGAGCGAGGTGATGATCTCGTTGACGTCCCATTTCGCGCGCAGGTAGGCCGGGATACCGGCCCAGATACCGCCGGCGACGGCCGCGGCGACGAACATCAACGGGACCAGCGCGAGCCCCGGGAGCGAGACGTTCAGTCCGATCCAGGTCCCCGCGAGCGCACCCGCGACGAGCTGTCCCTCGGCACCGATGTTGAACAGTCCCGCTTTCAGCGGGAGATACACCGCCAGTCCCGTGAGAATCAGCGGTACCGCTTTCGTCAGCGTCTCTCTGAAACCGAACTCGGTAAAGAGCGTCTCGACGAACATCGTGGCGTACGCCGCGACGGGGTTCACGTCGAGGACGACCAAGGCGATGGCGCTCACCGCAAGCGCGGCCAGCACGGTGAACACGGGCGTCCCGTAGGCCAGCCAGACCGGAATGTCCTCGCGTGCGTCGACGTTGACCGCGACGTTCATCAGCTCTCCCCCTGTGTGACCCCTGACTGGGGCGGCGACGCAACCGTCCCGCCGGCGTCGTCGCCACCACCGCCAGTCATCTCCAGGCCGATCCGTTCCCGGTCGGCCTCGGCCGGTGTCGTCTCGTAGACGAACTCGCCCTCGTAGACGACGAGGATTCTGTCGCTCAGGTCGAAAATCTCGTCTAAATCCTCCGAGAGCAGGATGATTCCAGTACCCGCCTTGCGCTGTTCGAGCAGCGTCTCTCTGATAAACTCGATCGCACCGACGTCCACGCCACGGGTCGGTTGGTTCGCGATGAGCAGGTCCGGGTCGCGGTAGATTTCCCTGGCCAGGATGAGTTTCTGGAGGTTCCCCCCCGAGAGGTCACCAGCGTTAGTCTCGGTCACGTCGCTGACGCCCCGGACGTCGAACTCCTCGACAAGCGTTTCGGCGTAGTCACGGAGTTCACCGTAGTCCAGAAACGGCCGGTCGCCGAATCGACGGTCCCTGAAGTCTTTCATCGTGGCGTTGTGCATCACCGAGAGGTCCGCGGCACAGCCGTACTGGAGCCGGTCCTCGGGGACGAACGAGACGCCGCTATCGACGAACGTCTTCGGTTTCGCGCCCGTGATGTCCTCGCCGTTGACGACAAGCTCGCCGGCCGTCACGTCCCGGATGCCGGCCATGACCTCGGCGAGTTCCTTCTGGCCGTTGCCACTGACGCCCGCGATACCGACGATTTCCCCCTGTCGAACCGTCAGGTCGATGCCGGAGAGCGCCTCGATATCTCGGTTGTCTGTGGCCGTGATCCCGCGTGCGCGCAGGACTGGGTCGCCGAGGTCGACCGCTTCTCTGTCGATTTCGAACAGCACTTCCCGACCGACCATCATCTCCGCGAGGTCCGCCCGGGAGACCGACGACACCTCGGCGGTGCCGACGTTTTGCCCCTCCCGAAGCACCGTCACCCGGTCGACGATGGCGTCGACTTCAGTGAGCTTGTGGGTGATGAAGATTATCGAGAGTCCTTCGTCGGTCAGCCGTTCGAGCGAGTCGAAAAGCCGCTCGGCCTCTGTGGGCGTGAGAACCGCCGTCGGCTCGTCGAGGATCAGGAGGTCGACGTCCCGGTACAGCGCCTTGAGTATCTCGACGCGCTGTTGCTGGCCCACGTCCAGTTCCCAGATCTTCGCGCTCACGTCGATGTCGAACCCGTACTGGTCCGCGAGGTCCTGAATCCGCTGCTCAGGGACGTCGAGCCCTAACGAGAACTGCCCGGCGAGCGACTGGACGAGGCTGTTGTTCCGGATCGCTGCCGGGAGCCAACTGTCCTCGGCATCACTGCGAAACACCGTGGCCGGCTCCCGTTCGCCCAGGACGACGTTCTCGGCGACCGTCAGCCGAGGTATCAGCATGAAATGCTGGTGGACCATCCCGATACCGGCATCGATGGCGTCCTGTGGCGACCCCAGGTCGAGTCGCTCGCCGTCGAGATAGATATCGCCGTCGTCCTGCGAGTAGAGCCCGTACAGAACCTTCATCAGCGTGCTTTTTCCCGCGCCGTTTTCGCCGAGGAGGCCGTGGATTTCCCCGCGCTCGACGGAGAGGTCCACGTGGTCGTTGGCGACGACCCCAGGGAACTCCTTCAGGATCCCCTCCATCCTGAGCGTGGTGTGTTCGGACATGCTGTCTGATCTTGGCCGGGTATCAACAATGTAGTGGCATAATTGTTTCCAAAGGCAGCCATATTCGCCGTCCAGAACCGGATATACCGGACATTTGCCAAATGTCAGTTGTTGTGTGCTACGGTCAGTTGTCGGCTTTCAGTCCGTCTGTCGCGACCGCCAGTAGTGTGAACATATGCAGCAGATAGTCGCCAGATAGGGTTTGATGGAACTGTTTTTGTGGCATATATTTGGAGAATAGCGTAGAGAAAGCTGCGTGAACGGAACGATTTAAGTGAGTGTTTCCGCAATGGCTACTCGGTTAGTTAATGGTTGACAAGAATCACGGTACGTCAAGACGGCAGTTACTGACAGCGCTCGGGGCGGCGGGAATCACCGGATTAGCCGGTTGTAGCGGTGGCGGTGACGGTGGCGATGGCGAGGCAGCCACTGACACCGCCGACAGCGGGGCCGGTGACGGGACCACGACCGGCAGTGACGGCGGATCCGGGACGGATTCGGTCACCGCCGCCTGGGTGTACAATTCGGAGGTCGGCGACCTCGGCTGGTCCTGGGCGCACAACGAAGGTCGGGTAGCGGTCGCAGAGGAGTACGACTGGCTGGAGACGGAGTACACCGAGGCCGTTGCTCCGGCCGACTCCGAGCGGGTGTTCGAACAGTACGCGCAAGGTGACGCCGATATCATCTTCGGCTGTACGTTCGAGTATCAGGACCCGATGGCGTCCGTGGCGGAGCAGTACCCCGATACGTACTTCGAACACAACACCGGCTACCTGACGATGGAGAACATGGGACGGTACATGGGTCGGATCTACCAGGCACGGTATCTGGCCGGACAGGCCGCCGGGACCGTGACGGAGACGGACACGCTGGGATACGTGGCGGCGTTCCCGATTCCGGAGGTCATCCGCGGCATCAACGCCTACGCGCTCGGGGCCGCGTCTGTCAACGACAGCGCAACGCTGAAGGTCAGATGGACGAACTCCTGGTTCGACCCGCCGACTGAGGGCGAAGCGGCGAACGCCCTGCTGGACGAGGACGTCGACGTGATGGCCCAGCACCAGGACTCCCCCGCCGCACTCCGTGCGGCCTCCGATGCGGGTATCTGGGCGACCGGCTACGACGCCCCCATGGGCGACATCGCCGGCGAGAACTACCTCACCTCCCCGATCTGGCACTGGGAAGAGTTCTACGGTCCGACTATCGAATCTGTCAGGGACGGAACCTGGGAGTCCGACGCGTACTGGGAAGGGATCGACTCAGGCATCTGCAGTCTGGACGACTGGGGGCCGGACGTGCCCCAGGAAGCGAAAGACACCGTCTCGGAGTCGCGGTCGGCGATACTCGACGGGGAGCTGGATGTCTGGGCCGGCTCGGCGTTCGAGGGCGAGAGCGACGAGTTCCTCTTCCAGGAGATGAGTAGCTACGTCGACGCCGTCGAGGGGGAAGTCCCGAGCTGACCGGGAATCGTCGACAGCAGGGTCCGGCGGGCTGGAAAGACGGACCCCGGCAGGTCCACGGCAGCGATGCTGCGCCCACGTATCATCGTCGGAGAACAGATGCGAACTCATGGGCGAAAGAATTCCGGAAACGTGGTGTGCTACCGGGTGTCCCTGAAGGTATTTTTTGATTGGAAGGTCAACAATGGTATCTCTTAAGTAGGAGTTTCCGTTACACCTACCCAGTTCAGTAATGGTGGATACCAACCGTACGATATCACGACGGGAGATGCTGGGTGCGCTGGGGGCGTCAGGTGTGACTGCGCTGGCCGGCTGTAGTGGCGGCGACGGTGAAAGCGGCGACGCCGACACGACCGACGCCACCGCAACGAGCGGTGATGGTGGGTCCGGAATGGACTCGGTCACCGCTGCCTGGGTGTACATCTCAGAGGTGGGTGACCTCGGCTGGTCCTGGGCGCACGACGAGGGGCGAAAGACGGTCGACGAGAAGTACGACTGGCTGGAGACCGAGTACACGGAGGCGGTTGCGCCGGAAGACTCGGAACGCGTCTTCGAGCAGTACGCACAGGGTGACGCCGACATCGTCTTCGGGACGACCTTCGGGTACCAGGACCCGATGTACACCGTCGCGGAGCAGTACCCCGACACGTACTTCGAGCACGCGACTGGCTACCGGACCCGGGAGAACATGGGGCGGTACATGGGTCGGATCTATCAGCCCCGGTATCTCGCCGGGCAGGCGGCCGGGATGGTGACCGAGAACAACACCATCGGCTACGTCGCCGCGTTCCCGATCCCCGAAGTCATCCGCTCTATCAACGCGATGGCGCTCGGCGCGCGGTCGGTGAACCCGGACGCGACGTTCAAGATCCGGTGGGTCAACGCGTGGTTCGACCCGCAGACCTCCAAGCAGGCGGCCAACTCGCTCATCGACGAGGGGTGTGACGTCATCTCACAGGAGCAGGACTCCCCGGCACCGGTCAGGGCCGCCAACGAGGCGGACGTGTGGGCCTCCGGCTACAACGCGCCGATGGGCGAGTTCGGCGGCGACAACTACCTCATCTCCCCGGTGTGGAACTGGGAAGAGATCTACGACCCGACCATCTCCGCGGTCCGGGACGGGACCTGGGAGTCCGACGCCTTCTGGGGCGGCATGGAGACGAACCTCCCCGCGCTCGACGACTGGGGTCCGGAGGTCCCACAGGAGGTCAAAGACACCGTCGCGGAAACGGAAGAAGAGATCGTCAACGGCGAACTCGACGTCTGGGCCGGCTCCGAGTTCGAGGGCGAGAGCGACGAGTTCCTGTTCCAGGAGATGAACAGTTTCATCGACGCCGTCGACGCCGAAGTGCCGGAGTAAGGGAGCCCGGATTCGACGTTTTTCAGCTCGACACCGCCACACCGGTAGCTAGCAGTCGAGCCAGTCAATCAGCGGTCGGCCGATAACTCAACGGTCAGCCCAGCCGGTTAGTCGTCGGCAGCGCGGTCGAGTTCGGGACGGGTCGCACCACCCCACTCCTCGTAGGAGCGAAGCACCGCACCGTTCCGAGCGCCGGTCAGTTCGCCGTCCCGGACAGCGACTTCGCCGTCGACGAGGACGTACTCCATCCCGTCGGTGTGCTGGAACGGGTCCTCGTAGGTCGCGTTCGCCGACACCGAATCGAGGTCGAAGGCCACGAGGTCCGCGACGTACCCCTCGCGGACGTACCCGCGGTCCCTGAGGCCCAGGATATCGGCCGGATGTCCCGCGGCCTTGTACGCCATCAGTTCCGGCGAGAGCACGTCCCGCTCCCGGACGTACCGTTCGAGGATGCGACTGAACGCCCCGATGGCTCGCGGGTGGGGCTTTCCGCCGAAGATACCGTCCGTGCAGAACGTGCCGCGGTCGTCCGCGAGAAACCGCTCGATGTCGTCTTCGGCCATCACGAAGTCGGCCATCGTCACGTCCAGTTCCTCGGCGACGAGGAGTTCACACATCGCGTCGACCGGCTCGCGGCCCATCTCGGCGGCGATATCCTCGATGGTGTCGCCCTGATGGTGACCGCTTCCGGTTCGCGTCACGAGGATGTTGTCCCAGGACCCGGCGGCGTAGGCGAGGTTCTCCCAGTCGCCCGGCTGGGAGATGTCTGTGGCGATGCGGTCGCGAACTGCCGCGGAGTTGAGGCGGTGACGGATGTCTTCCGCTGCGCCCTGCCGCGCCCACGGCGGCAAGAGCGCGGTGAGCATCGTCGACCCGGCCGTGTAGGGGTACTGGTCGAAGGTGACACGCTGGCCGCGGTCGGCGGCGTCGTCGAACAGTTCGAGCACAGCCTCGGAGTTCCCCCAGTTCTGCTGGCCGCCGACTTTGAGATGAGAGACGTGGGCGTGACAGCCGCCACGCCGACAGATGTCGAGATACCGGTCGATTGACTCGACCACGCGGTCCGTCTCGTTCCAGACGTGAGAGATCATAAACGAGTCGCGCGCCGCGAGAGTGTCTGCGAGCGCCAGCAGTTCCTCGTCGCGGGCGTAGGAACTCGGCGGGTAGATCATCCCTTTGGACATACCGAACGCACCCTCTTCGAGTGCCACTTCCAGTTCCTGCTGGAGGGCGTCCAGTTCCCCGGGAGCGGTGTCGTGGTCGTCCTTCGGTCTGTCCAGCCGCTGGCTGGTGACTGGCCCGGCGGCGACGACGTGTTCGCCACTGAGCGGGCGGTCCTCGAACCCGGCCAGCATCGACCTGATGTTGCCATGTGGGGCGTAGTACGCGCAGTTGACGGCCGGGTCGGCGGCTTCGAGGGCCGCGAGATAGCCGTCGACGGTGTGCCACGGCCAGGTATCGCCGAGCGACCCGTCGAGCGACTTGACCCGTTCTTCCCACTCGTCCGTGAGGGTCGGCGGCACTGGGGCCACGCTGACGCCGTCCTGTCCGAGAACTTCCGTCGTAATGCCCTGGGTCAGTTTCTCCTCGGCCCCGGGCTGTTCGAACAGTCGGAGCTCCGAATGCGCGTGCATGTCGATGAATCCCGGTGCGAGATACGATCCGTCGAGGTCGACGATACGGTCGGCGTCGAGCGAGTCGTCGCTGATGGCATCGATTCGACCGTCGGCGACACGCACGCTCGCAGTGTACGGGGGGCGACCGCTCCCGTCCAATACCCGCGCGTCTCTGAACGCGATAGACGCGGCACTCGGCTCGGTCATGTCTGCCGACTCGCGGAACGGTCGTTTCCCTCTTTCGGTGGTCTCAGCCGTGTGTGACAGCGGGCGAGCGCGTGCCACAGCGTGTCTGTCGGCCTGTGTGACGCCACCCCGACACAATCTTCAAGACCACACCGCGGAACAGCTACCCAATGCCATCCGTCAGTCTCGACAGCGAACGGTTCAGACGGCGCTTCGATACGTTCAACGAGATCGGCGCGACAGAGCGGGGCGGCGTGAACAGACCGAGCCTCTCCGACGAGAACAAGGCAGCCCGCGACACGCTCGTCGAGTGGTTCCGCGAGGCCGGCTTAGAAGTCCGTATCGACACGATGGGCAACATCTTCGGTCGCCGGGACGGGAATGACAGCGACGCCGCGCCCGTACTCTTCGGCTCACACATCGACAGCCAGTACAACGGCGGGCGATACGACGGCGTTATCGGTGTCCTCGGCGCGTTAGAGGTCGTCGAAGCGTTCAACGACGCCGGCGTGACGACCGAACGCCCGCTGGAGGTCGTCGCCTGGAGCAACGAGGAGGGCGTCCGCTTCCAGCCGGACATGCTCGGTAGCGGCGTCTACTGTGATATCTTCGATCTCGACTACGCCTATGAGCGCGAGGACAAGGACGGCAAGCGGTTCGGCGACGAACTCGAACGCATCGGCTACAAGGGCGAAGCCCCCTGCGAAGCTGACGACATCCACTGCTACTTCGAGATGCACGTCGAACAGGGGCCGTTTCTCGAACAACAGGACATCCCCGTCGCCGCCGTCGAAGGCGTGTTCGGATTTTCCTGGCTGAATGTTACCTTCGAAGGCCAGGCCAACCACGCCGGACCGACGCCGATGGACATGCGCCACGACGCCTTCGTGGCGACGGCGGATGTGACCCAGGCGGTCCGGCGAATCACGGCGACCGAGGGAACGGACCTCGTCGGCACTGTCGGTAGCGTCGACGTGTGGCCAAACGCGATCAACGTCATCCCCGAACGCGTGGAGTTCACGCTGGATTTCCGCTCGTACGACGACGCGGTCGTCGACGCGGCCGTCGACCAGATCCGACGGGAGGTCGCCCACGCGGCCGAACGCGAGGGGCTCGAATACGAGATCGAGGAAATAATGCGGGTCGACGCGGACCCGTTCGACCAGGACTGCATCGACACGGTCGTCGAGGCCGCCGAGACAGTCGGCTGTGAGTACACGCGGCTGGTCAGCGGCGCGGGCCACGACGCGAACTACCTCAACAAGATAACCCCGACGAGTATGATCTTCGTCCCGAGCGTCGACGGGATCAGCCACCGCGAGAGCGAGTTCACCGAATGGGACGACATCCTCACCGGAACTGCGGTGCTGCTGAACGCGATCCAGGCGAAGGCCGCCGAGTGAGCGGGCACGCTGTGCGAGAGCGGTGCCACAGATGTGGCACACGCCACACAGCGACCGTCATATCTGTGGCGGTTTTGGCCGTCTGTTGCCGCAGGATAGCAACTGCTCGTGGCTTCGTCTGCCAACACCGGATTCAGGTGCCTGTGAACCATACATATATGCGACGGTGTTCCACAGTTGTTCATTAACAGGCGTGTGTCCGTAGCGCACGCCGAACAATGGAGGGTACTCTGTGGACATCGAACTCACGATCAACGGCGAGCGGACGACAGTCGAAGCCGGGTCGGCGGACGACCTGGCGACGGTACTGAGACAGCACGGCTACATCGGTGTGAAATGCGGCTGTGACGGCGGGACCTGCGGCGCGTCGAAGGTGTTCGTCGACGGCGAGGTGCGCATGGCTTGTGGGATGGCCGCGACGGACGCCGACGGCAGCGAGATCAGAACCGTCGCGGCGCTCGGGACACAGGACGATCTGCACCCGGTCCAGCAGGCGTTCGTCGACAACTTCGCCGTCCAGTGTGGCTTCTGCATCCCGGGGATGGTCATCCAGGCGGTCGCGCTGCTGGATTCGAACCCCGACCCGACCGAGCGGGAGGTCCGGGAGGCACTGGACGACAACGTCTGTCGCTGTACCGGCTATCAGAAGCCCGTCGAAGCCGTCCTGGACGCGGCGGGCAGGATGCAAGGGGAATCGGTCGCCGCGGACGGCGGCCAGCCGGTCAGTGCGCCACCCCGGAAAGGCGAGTCGACCGGGTGCTGTGGAGGTGGCTGCGATGAATGAGGACGACGAGCCGGCCAAACCGGATGGCGGTACGGCCTCGCAGTCAGAAACCGTCGAAGACGGGCGATCCGAGGAGCACCCGCTCGAATGGGACGAACCCGAGAACAACGACAAGGCCCCCGACGAGCGCGACAGCGTCTCCCACCGGGCCGAGAAGTACGACGACCGAAAGCTCGTCACCGGGCAGGCGAAGTACACCGCCGACTACGAGGAGCGGTATCCGGACCTCGCGTACGCAGCGGTCGTCCGAAGCGAAATTCCACACGGCCGCGTGACCGATACCGACACGAGCGCGGCCGAGGCGATGGACGGTGTCGAGGCCGTCCTGACGCCGGACTCCGACACGGTCCCGGACGCCAAATACACGAGCGCCGGGCAGTCCTATCCCGAGCCGAGCCCGTGGGACATGCGGGTGCTGAACGAACACGTCCGCTACATCGGCGACCCGATTGCCGCCGTCGCCGCCGAGGACCGGGCGACTGCAACGGCCGCCGTCGAGGCCATCGAGGTATCCTACGAGGAGTACGACTACGTCACTGATCCGGAGGCGGCCTTCGACGCGGACGCGCCACAGCTGTTCGAGGACGGCGAGGTCGAAAACGAGATCGTCGGTCACGACTACGACCGCAACCGGATGGCCCACATCGAGGGCGAACTCGGGGACGTGGATGCGGCGCTCGACAGTGATACCCACGTCCACGAGACCGAGTGGGAGACGATCCGCCAGTCCCACGCCAACGTCGAGAAGCACACCTCGCTGGCGTACACGGACGAGGACGACCGCCACGTCCTCATCACCAGCACGCAGGTGCCAAACCACACGCGCAGACAGCTCGCACACCTGTTCGACATTCCCATCCGGGACATCCGGGTGACGAAACCGCGGGTCGGCGGCGGGTTCGGCGGCAAACAGGCGATGGTCGTCGAGCCGATTCCGCTCGCACTGTCGCTTGCCACCGACCGCCCGGTCCTCTACGAAGCCAGCCGCGAGGAGGAGTTCTACGCGATGCGCTCGCGGCATCCGATGAAAGTCCGGGCCAGAACGGCCGTGACCGAGGACGGCGACATCGAAGCCATCGATCTATACGCGCTGTCGAACACCGGCGCGTACGGCAGCCACGGCATGACCGTCGCGGGCAACGTCGGGAGCAAGCCGATGCCGCTGTACTCGAAGGTCCCCAACGCCCGCTTCGAGGCCGATATCGTCCACACGAACACGCCACAGACCGGCGCGATGCGGGGCTACGGCGCGCCACAGGGCACGCTCGCGCTCGAAGGCCATCTCGACGAGGTGGCCCGCGACCTCGGTCTCGACCCCGTCGAGTTCCGACGGCGACACCACATGGAAGTCGGCGACCTCGACGAGATCGCGGGGATGATGGGCGGCGAAGGCGCGGAGCGCCGTATCCGGTCGTGTGGCCTCGACGAGTGTATCGAACGCGGGAAGGACGCTATCGGCTACGACGATCTCGAACAGCCCGAAGCAGACCACCTGCACCGCGGCATCGGAATGGCGCTGTCTGCCCAGGGAACCGGCGTCGCCGGCGACGAACTCGGGGCCGCCCAGATAATGATGAACGAGGACGGGAGCTTCCACCTGCAGGTCGGCGGCGTCGATATCGGGACCGGCGCTGACACGGCGTTCCTCCAGATCGCCGCCGAAGTGCTTGGCTGTGATGAGGAAGATATAATTGTCAAATCGGCCGATACTGACGTAACGCCCTTCGACTACGGCGCGTACGCCTCCTCGACGACGTACATCAGCGGTATGGCCGTGAAGAAGGCTGCAGAAGACGCGAAAGAGCGGATCCTCGACTGGGGGGCGAAACTGCTCGACGAGCCGGTCGAACAGCTGGAAACCGGCGACGGAACGGTGTATAGCGAGACGAGTGGGGATTCCGTTACGCTCGAAGACATCGGGTACGAGGCCGCCTACGGCGACGACCAGCGCGAACACATCCTGGGGAAGGGAACCCACTGCACCGAGGAGAGCCCCCCGCCTTTCGCCGCGCAGTTCGTCGACGTGACGGTCAACGAGGAGACTGGCGAGTTCGAGGTGGACAAACTGGTCGTCGCGGTCGACTGCGGCGTCGCCATCAACCCCGGCATGGCCGAGGGCCAGATCGAGGGCGCGAACCACATGAGCTACGAGATGGCCGTCAGCGAGGGCATCACGCTCGACGACGAAGGACGGGCGGAAGTGGCTGATTTCGACGAGTACGGGCTCCCGTCGGCGACCGAGACGCCGCCCATCGAGTCGATCCTGGTCGAAACCCACGAGCCGACCGGTCCGTTCGGGGCGAAATCGGTCGCCGAAGTCCCGACGAACACAGTTCCGCCGGCGCTTTCAAACGCCGTCCGTGACGCCGTCGGCGTCCGCATCCGGAAAATGCCGATCACCGCCGAGAAGATTCGGGTGAAACTGGAAGAGCGCGAGGGGTGATAGGCCACAAATTTCCGTGTGCGAGCCGCTGTCCGCGATAGCTATTTAGGCGTCTGGCCGTCACGTAGCGGACATACCAGCGAGCTGATGAGCCATATGCAAATCGAACTGGAAGTGAACGGCGAGACGGAGACGCTCGAGGCGGCTAAATCCGATTCCCTCCTCGACGTGTTGCGGGCCAACGGCTACACTGGTGCAAAGCGGGGGTGTGACACCGGCGCCTGTGGCTTCTGTACGGTCCGCGTCGACGGCGAGCCGGTGAAATCCTGCGTTGAACCGGTGGCAAAGGTCCGTGGCGGGTCGGTCGAGACAATCGAAGGCCTGGGCGAGCAGGACGATCTCCACCCGGTCCAACAGGCCTTCGTGGACAACACAGCGCTGCAGTGTGGCTTCTGCATCCCGGGGATGATTATGCGGTCGACGGCGCTGCTGGACGAGAACCCGGACCCCACCGAGGAAGAGGTCCGCAAGGCGCTGTCGGACAATCTCTGTCGGTGTACCGGATACAAGAAAATCGTCGAAGCAGTGCTGGACGCCGCCGACCGACTGGACGGGGAGCGGACGGTCGCGGCCGACGGTGGGGAGACAGTCGAGGGGAACGGCGGGACCGGGACAGAAACCGCGTGTTCAGCCGGAGGCTGTGACTGCATGGAGGGCGATCAGTGAGCGATTCCGACCGGGCACGAGAGGTAAGCGAGCAGTCCGACGGGACAGGAGTGGAGGGGACAGCCTCCACCGACGGTAATACGGAATCGGAAACGGTCGTCGCACGCGAGCCCGACCGGAAGCCCGAATCCGAACGCGACGCGATCACGACGGACGAGGAGAAAGACGACGCGCGCAAGATCGTCACCGGTGAGGCTCGCTACACGGCGGACTACCGCGACCGGTTTCCGGACCTCGCCCACGGGAAAGTGGTCCGCAGCGACATCGCCCACGGGTATGTCGAATCGGTCGACACGAGCGCGGCCGAGGCAATGGACGGGGTAGACGCCGTCATCACGCCGTTCGACGACGTGGTCCCGGACAAACTGTACTCCAGTTCGGGCCAGTCATATCCCGAACCGAGCCCGTGGGATCTGAAAGTGTTGCGCGATCACGTCCGCTTCGTCGGCGACCCGGTCGCCGCCGTGGCGGCCGACGACCCGGAGACGGCCGACCGCGCCGCCCGGAAAGTCGATATCGAGTACCGGGAACTCGACGCCGTGTTCGATCCCGAGGCGGCATTTGACGAGGACGCACCACAACTGTTCGAGGTCGACGACGTGGAGAACAAGCAGTCCGGCGCGGACTACAATCGAAACCTCGAATCCCACTTCGACGGGGAACTGGGGGACGTGGACGCGGCGTTCGAGACAGCCGAGGCTGCGACGGACCGACACGTCATCGAGACGGCGTGGGAGACGCCGTACCAGTCACACTGCGTCCCCGAACCGCACACGACCATCGCCTACACCGACGAGGACGACCGACACGTGTTCATCACGGCGACGCAGGTCCCCTTTCACACCCGCCGTCAGATAGCCCACCTGTTCGACGTGCCCATCCGCGACGTGCGGGTGACGAAACCGCGTATCGGCGCGGGCTTTGGCTCGAAACAGGAGATGGCGATAGAGCCCATCGCGTTCGCGCTCCACCTCGCGGCGGGCCGCCCGGTCAAACTGGAGATGACCAGACAAGAGGAGTTTACCGCCCTTCGCTTTCGGCATCCGATGCGGATGCGGATGAAGACTGCCGTGACGGACGAGGGCGACATCGAGGCGATGGACCTCTACACGCTGTCGAACTCGGGGGCCTACGGCACCCACGGCATGACCGTCGCGAACAACGTCGGGACGAAGCCGCTCCCGCTCTATCCCCGCGTCCCGAACGTCCACTTTTCGGGGGACGTAGTCCACACGAACCTCCCGATGGGCGCGGCGATGCGGGGCTACGGCGCGCCACAGGGGCATTTCGCCGTCGAAGCGCACATGGACGAAGTGGCCCGCCGGCTCGATTTCGACCCCATCGAGTTCCGCCTGCAGAACGCGGTTCGAGAGGGCGACCTCGACCGGAGCGTCGCAATTCTGAAGGACGGTGACCGGTTCACTCGGCGAATCCACTCGTGTGGCATCCGCGAATGCGTCGAGCGCGGAAAGGCAGCAGTCGGCTACGACGACCTCGAACAACCCGAGGCTGACCACCGCCACCGCGGCGTCGGGATGGCACTCATCGCCCAGGGCAGCGGCGTCGCGGGCAAGGAACTCGGCGCGGCGCAGGTGAAGATGAACGAGGACGGGAGCTTCCACCTGCAGGTCGGCGGCGTCGACACCGGCACGGGCGCGGACACGATGTTCTCCCAGATCGCCGCCGAGGTGCTTGGCTGTCCACCCGAGGATGTCGTCGTCATCGCCGCCGACACGGACCTGACGCCCTTTGACTATGGCGCGTACGCCTCCTCGACGACCTATATCAGCGGCCGCGCTGTCAAGAATGCCGCCGAGGACGCGAAAGAGCGGTTGCTGGAGTGGGGGGCCAGGATGCTCGACGAACCACCGGATGTCCTCGATACTGGCGACAGCGGCGTGTACAGCGAGCGGACCGGAAACCGCGTCTCGCTCGAAGACATCGGCTACGAGGCGACCTACGGCGACGACGAGCGCGAACAGATCCTCGGCGATGGGAACCACTCGACCGACGAGAGCCCGCCGCCATACGGCGCGCAGTTCGTCGACGTGACCGTCGATACGGAAACCGGCGAATACGAGCTCAACAAAATGGTGTTCGCGGCCGATTGCGGCGTCGCCATCAACCCCGCGCTGGTCGAGGGCCAGATCGAGGGCGGCGAACATATGAGCCTCGAATACGCTACCAGCGGCGGCCTGGCTTTCGATGAAGACGGGAACCCCGAAGTGCTCGGTTTCCGCCAGTACGGGATGCCACGGACGACGGACCACCCCGAGATGGAAACCATCCTCGTCGAAACGCACGAACCCACGGGTCCTTTCGGCGCGAAGTCTATCGCGGAACTCCCGACGAACGGCGTCCCACCAGCGCTGAGCAACGCGATCCGCGATGCCGTCGGCGTTCGACTGACCGAGCTACCGTTCACCGCAGAGGACGTGAAGACGGCACTCGACGAGCAGTCTGAGACGGAAGGGTAAGTTGTCGCCCGGTCGGTTTTCCGTCGAGAAATATCACACTCGCCGCACCTGTTCATGTGTCGGGCAAACCATTAAGAGCGATTCACCGAAATTCCGACAGTATGGCGTATATCGGGTTTCTGCTGACAGGCGGCCCCTTCGACAGCGAGCGGTGGCGCACCGCCTACGAGCTGGGCCGGGCGGCGCTGGACCAGGGCCACGAGGTGAGCTACTTCCACTACCTCGACGGGGCGCTCGTCCCCGTCGCGGACCAGACCCTTCCCGGCTGTTCGGACACCGGGCTGTACGACGAGATGCCGACCGAGAAGTTCCAGGAACTCATCGCGGACGGCGCGGAAATCATCTGCTGTGGGCTCTGTGTCGACGCCCGGGGGATCGACGCGCCTGCCGACTACCCCGAGGGCGTCGAAGTCGGACTGCTGCCGGACCTCGCGGACATCATCGGCGAGGCCGACCGGGTGGTGTCGCTATGAAACGAGACGTCGTCGTGATGCTCACCCGCGCCCCGTACGGCCGGGTCCACATTCCGGAGGGGCTCCGCGCGGCCCGCGGCGTCGCAGCCGGCTTCGACAGGCACGACGTGACCGTGATATTCACCCAGGATGGGGTGTACGGCGCTCGGGCGGCTGTCGACCGCGGCGCGCTCAACATGAGCGGACACGTCGCCGACCTCGTGGAACAGGACGGACAGATGGTCGCGGACGGCGCGGCGATGGCCGAGCGCGGCGTCGACGAGCGCGAGATCGCCGACGACGTGGCGGTCTGGTCGGACGACCGCGTCAGTGCCCGCATCCGTGACGCCGACCGGACACTGGATTTCTGACGATGCTGTATCTCATCGACAAGCCGATGGCCGAAATCGGACTGCGAACAGCCGCCGGGGACCCAGAGGCACGCGTCGTCCTGATTCAGGACGGTGTCTACCTCTCGCCGGATATCGACGCGCCCGTCTCGGCGGTCGCGAGGGACGTGGCCGTTCGCGGAGTCGACCTTCCGCCGGACATCGACCGCATACCCTACGACGACGTAGTCGCTGCCATCGTCGAACAGGAGGTCAAGAGCTTCGTATGAGCCTGTTCGAACGTCTCGACAAACTGGCCGCGCAGGGAGTGCCGGCAGCCTTGCTGACCATCGTCCGCAAGGACGGCAGCGCACCGCGGGACGTGGGGGACAAGATGGTCGTCACCGCCGACGAGGAGTACGGGACCATCGGCGGTGGCACGGTCGAGCACCTCGCCGTACAGGATGCCCGGACGGTGCTTTCGGGAGCCGACGACCCCGGCGTCCGGACGTACGAACTCGAACGCGGCGGCAACACGGGGATGGTCTGTGGCGGCGAGATGGACGTGTTCATCGACCGGGTTCGCGGGCAAGCACGGCTCTACATCGCCGGCGGCGGCCACATCGGCGTCGAACTGGCCCCGCTTGCGGAGCGGCTGGGGTACGCCGTCACCGTAGTCGACGACCGCGAGACCTACGCCGATCCGGCGGCGTTCCCCGACGACACCGACGTGATACACGGCGACTACGGCGAGGCGCTCGGGGACCTGCCGATGGGGCGCGAAACAGCCGTGGCCGTCGCGACGCGGAGCGGGACGTTCGACCAGGACGCCGTCGCCGCGGCGCTGGACGGCGAGGCGGGCTACGTCGGCCTCGTCGCCAGCGAAACGAAGGCCGACCACGTCCTTGACTCGCTCGCCGCGGCCGGGTACGCCCGTCGGGATCTCAGCCGGGTTCGGACGCCTGTGGGGCTCGACCTCGGCGGGAGCGGGCCGGCCGCCGTCGCGCTCTCGGTGCTCGCCGAGGTCAGCATGGACCGCCACGAGGCCACCGGGGAGCGGGCCACGCGTCTGAACCTCGACGACCTCGTCGTCGTCCGCGGCGGCGGCGACCTCGGGAGCGGCGTGGTCTACCGACTCCAGCAGGCCGGCTTCCCGGTCATCGTCACCGAAGTCGAACAGCCGACGGTCGTCCGGCGGGCGGTCGCCTTCGGTGCAGCACTGTACGAGGACGAGGTGACGGTCGAAGGCGTCACTGGCCGGGCGGCGGCAGACATCGACGAGGCGCTCGAACTACTCACTGACGACGTGGTTCCCGTACTCGTAGACCCTGATGCAGCCGTTGCGAACGAACTCGACGCAGCCGTCCTCGTCGACGCCATCATGGCGAAAGGGAAGTTCGATACCGGCACCCGTCAGGGTGATGCCGACGCCGTGGTCGGGATGGGGCCCGGTTTCGAGGCCGGCGAGGACGTGGACGCAGTCGTCGAGACCGACCGCGGGCACGAACTCGGTCGCGTGTTCTACGAGGGGACGGCGAGTGAGTACGACGGTGAACCCGGTAAACGGCGCGGCTACACCCGCGAGCGGGTGCTTCGCGCCCCGGACGACGGGAAGTGGACCCCGACGGTCGCCATCGGCGACAGTGTCACAGCCGGCGACGTGGTCGGCACCGTCGGCGACCGTCCGGTCGAAACCGAAATCGATGGACTCGTCCGCGGCCTGGTCCACGGTGGCCTCGGCGTCAGCGAGGGCACCAAACTCGGCGATGTCGACCCTCGCGGCGACGACGTCGATCCGACGAAGATCTCCGACAAGGCGCTGTGCCTGGGCGGCGGCGTACTGGAAGCGGTGCTGCGGCTACGGTAGCGGCCGGTGGCTGGGCAGGGATAAGCAACGCCGCTGCTTCCAGCCTGAAGTTAGGAGCTCCCTGAACGGTAGTAAAGACACCCTTCGAGCGCTCAGCGGCGGACCGCCTCGACAGTCGGATCGTCAACGGTGACACCGCTTCCGTCAGTGGCTCGTCCGACTTGACGGAAGAACACGCCAGCATCCTCGAACGCTGCTTCGACGGCATCGGTCGCGTCGGGCGGAACGACGACGAACAGGCCACCGCTGGTCTCCGCACTTTCGCCCGCTGTCAGTCCGTAGCCGAAAAGCGACGAGAGAGCGGGCGTCCCGGCGATGACCGGGAGGTGCGTCAGTTCGATGCCGACGTTCGAACGGTCGGCCACCACGCGGCTCTGTCCGACGAGGGCGAAGCCGGTGATGTCGGTCGCGGCGGTCGCGTATTCGCGGCACGCGAGTGTCGCCTCGCGGTTCGGTGTCGTCATCCACGCGACGGCTTCCGAGGCGATCCGGTCGAGGGGGCGGTCGGTGGCATCGGTAACTGTTTCCACGAACTGCTCATCAGTGACGCGGATCGCCCCCATAGCCGGCTGTGTCCCGAGCGGCTTGGTCAGGTAGAGGTAGTCGCCGGGGCTGGCCCCCCGGGAGGTGAGCAGGGCGTCCGGATGTGCCGTCGCCGAGATGGCACCGCCCGCGAAGGGCCACGGACTCATGATTGTGTGGCCGCCGGCGATGACGCCGCCCATCGCATCCAGCGCGTCGGCCATACCGGCGAGGATCTGTGCCGCGTTGTCGGTCAGGTCTCGCGGCAATCCCAGGACGACCAGACAGTCGAGGTTCTCGACTGCGCCCGTCGCGAACGCGTCGCTGGCGGCGTTGCAGGCCGCGATACGGCCGAAGTCGTACGGGTCGTCGACGATTGGCGTGAAGAAGTCCACCGTCGAGACCAGCGCGAGGTTGTCAGTTAGCTCCCGGGCGGCGGCGTCCTCGCCAACGCCAAACAGCAGCGCGTCGCGATCACCGGTGAGTCCGGCATCGGCCAGCAGGGAATCGAGATCGCTCTGGCCGACCTTGCAGGAACACCCGTGGAGTTCGGTGTACTCAGTCAGCGGTGCCGTCTCCTCGTCAGCGTCGGCCGCCGCGTCACGTCCCACACTCAGGCCTCCGATAACGACGCCATCTCGGTGACCCGGAGTTCGAGTTCGAACTCATCGGTCTCACCGGCGGTCTCCGCAGTCGTCACGTCGATCCCGTGGGTCGTACACATCCGCCGGAGGTTCTCTTCGGCCGGTGGGTAGTCACCGCGAACGACGAGCGTCTCGCCAGGATCGAGATCCGAAAGCGCCCGGCGGACAATGAGCGCCGGCCGAGGACAGATTTCACCGCGTACGTCTACCTGGACCATACTACGACGTGTGCCACCGAGCCACAAAAACGCTACCGGCGGCACAATTCGTTGCCCCGGCAAGCTATTTTTGTCTGTCCCGTAGAACGAGGGTATGGATCTGGCTGACGCGCTGGACCTGGGCTCCAGCGCCGCTGTCGCCTTTGTCGGGGCCGGCGGGAAGAAAACCGCGATGGGACAGGTGACACGTGAGGGGGCCGCCGAGGGATACGCCATCGGGTACACGACAACGACAGCGATGCCGCCACCACCTGATCTGCCGCTGACCCTCACCGGCCCAGGCGAGTGGCGCGCCGACCTCGAAGCACACGAGCCACCGGTTGCCTTCGCTCGCGAGCGAGTAACCGATCCGGCGCGAGTCGACCGAAAGGTTCGCGGGTTCGAGGCGAGCGTGCTGGATCAGATAGCCGCCGCCGGGTTGTTCGATTGGCTACTGGTCAAGGCTGACGGCGCACGCAAGCGGGAGTTCAAAGCGCCCGGTGATAGGGAACCAGTCGTGCCGAGCACAGCAACCCATGTCGTGCCAGTCGCCTCAGTCGCTGCAGTCGGTGAACCACTGACGACAGACGCGGTCCATCGACCGGAGCGGGTGTCAGACGTTACCGGCCTCGACGTGGGCGATACGATCACGGCAGAAGTAGTCGGAACAGTGCTCACACATCCCGACGGCGGCCTCCGATACGCACCGCCGGAAGGGTCAGTGATTCCGCTGGTCAACAAGGCCGACACAGCAGCTCAACAGCGTACCGCCAAGACGGTGCTCACCCACGCGCTCTCACAGACCTCGCGGTGTTCTCGGGGCGTCATCACGTCGTTCGCATCGGATGTCTGTGAGGTCGTCACTGTGACAGCTGAGCGGGACGGCCAGCCATGAGCAGTCAGGATCGAGCAACCGTCGGTGGCGTCATCCTCGCTGCGGGGCAGAGTTCACGGTACGAATCGGGCAACAAACTGCTCGCGACCGTCGACGGCACAGCAGTCGTCCGGCATGTCGCCGAAACCGCCTGCAGATCACCGTTGTCCGAGGTCATCGCCGTCCTGGGATACGAGAACGCGGCTGTCGCGGCGGCGCTGGACGGCCTGTCGCTCTCGAGACGACACAACAGCGATTACGCAGCGGGGCAGAGTACGTCCGTACGACAGGGCGTCGCCTACGCACAGGAGTCCGGGTGGGACGCCGCGCTGTTCCTGCTGGGCGATATGCCCTTCGTACGGGCCGAAACTATCGAGCGTCTTATCGAAGCGTACCGTACAGGAACGTCGACAATCGTTGTCCCCGAACACGAGGGGACACGGGGCAACCCGGTGCTGTTCGACAGTCACTGTTTCGAGGAACTCGCCTCGGTCTCCGGCGACCGCGGGGGTCGAGACCTCATCGAGTCCACCGAGCGGACAGCGCTCATCGAGGTCGGGGACCCCGGCATTCACTGGGATATCGATACCGACGCTGACCTCGCTGAGTTCGGGGACCGGCGTGACGGCCTGTGAATTTAAGACGCTGATGGTGGAACACCTGACCGATGAAACGGACTATCAGTACGGCCGATGCCCCTGAAGCGGTCGGCGCGTACAGCCAGGCAACGACAGATGGCTCGCTCGTGTTCACCGCGGGCCAGATCCCGCTGACACCCGACGGCGAACTGCTGGATGACGAACCGATAGCGACGCAGGCAGAACAGTCGCTGTCGAACATCGAAGCAGTACTGGCCTCGGAAGGGCTGGGGATGAGTGACGTGTTGAAGATGACCGTCTATCTCGACGACATCGAGGACTTCGAGGCGATGAACGACACGTACGCCGGTTTCTTCGACGAGGATCCGCCGGCCCGGAGCGCCGTCGAGGTCGCAAATCTGCCAAAGGGCGTGGGCGTCGAGATCGAAGCTATCGCGACGAGTGAGTGAGTCGGCCGACGACGGGCACTCAGGGCTTCTGTTCCTGAGCTGACTGACGTTCCGCTTCGAGATCCATCTCAAGCCCCATCGTCGATGCCCGGGAGCGGACGGCATCGGCGTCGATGGTGGTTACCTCACCCTGTTCCATGAGCACGTTCCCGTCGACCATCGTGAAGCGGACGTCGTCGCCGTGGGCCGCGAACACCAGATGCGAGAGCACGTCGTGTAGCGGCGTCGCCCGCGTGAGCTCCGTATCGAGGCCGACGATGTCAGCACGCCATCCCTCCCGGATCGCCCCGAGCTTCTCGAAGCCGGCGGCTTTCGCACCGTTGCGTGTCGCCATCTCGAATATTTCGGCCGCCGGCGTCACCGTCGGGTCTAGCTGTTCGACCTTCTGGAGAAGGCTCGCCTGTCGCATCTCCGTGAACGCGTCGAGCGTGTTGTTACAGGGCGGCCCGTCGTTGCCGATGGCGACGTTGATACCCCGGTCGCGGTAGTCCCAGATCGGCGCGATGCCGCTGGCGAGTTTCATGTTCGAGGACGGGCAGTGAGTGACGTGCGTCCCCGTCTCCGCGAGAACCTCGCGCTCGCTCTCGTCGGTCCAGACGCAGTGGGCCAGCACCACGTCCTCGCCGGTGAGGCCGACCTCGTCGAGCCAGTGGATGTTGCGCATGCCGGTGTCTTCTTTGACTGTCTCGATCTCGCTTTGGTTCTCACTGGCGTGAGTGTGGATGCGCACGCCGTCGTATTTGTCCGCGAGTTCGCGCGCCCCGCGTAGGCAGGCCTCACTACAGGAGACGGCAAAGCGGGGAGTGACAGCGTACCGGATGCGGTCATCGTAGGCACCGTGGTACTCCTGGATGAGTCGCTCTGATTCGTCCAGTGCGGCCTGCGTGTCCTCCAGGAGGCCCTCGGGCGAACGCTGGTCCATCAGCACCTTACCGAGCACGCCGCGGATACCGATTTCGCCAGCCGCTTCGAAGGCACGGTCCGCGTGAGCGACCGAAAGGTGGTCGATACAGGTCGTGGTCCCGCTTTCGATCATCTCCAAGTAACCCAGTTTCGCCGCGACCTCCATCTCTTCAGCGGTCAGGGAGGCTTCCATCGGCAGGATATAATCGAACAGCCAGTCGAGCAATTCCGTATCGTCGGCGATGCCGCGTCCGAGACTCTGCACTGAGTGAATGTGGCCACCGACGAGTCCCGGCAACAGCACGTCGTAGGACTGGTGATCGTGGTCGGCGTATTCTGCTTCGAGATCAGCACGGGAACCCACAGCCGCGATCCGGTCCCCGGAGACGACAACGGCCCCGTCTTGCAGGACGGTTTCAGAGTCCGCAACGACAGTCCCAGTGAGTAACATACGTCCTGCAAAACGGTCTCGGCATAAAGAAGGTCCACATACCGGAGCGGCCACCGAGGCCGTGGAACCCGCCACACACATGTGGCTCCGTGTGGCGCGTGTGCGTCGTGGTGGTGTTATCTCTGCGAGCCGTCCCGCGTCCGTTTTTTTCGTGTGATGTATCCGGTGAGCCGGGTTCGGCTGCGAAACGAGTCCACTCCGGCGAGTCGCTGAACGATGCGGGTGTTCGTCTCGTACTGCTCAGTGAACAGTTCGGGATACTCCGACAGCAGCCTGTCGCCCGTGTCGATTATCTCCTGGGGGTCGGCCTGCATGGATGTGAGACTCGCGGAGTGAGGCTGTTAACTGCTTTGCTCACAGAGCCGGCCGCAGACGGTGGCTCATACTGTTGGCTGTCCCTATTTCAAGATACTCGCTACCCCGGGGCAGCGATATTCGTTGCAGACGGACAGCCGACGGTATCAGTTATCCATCGATGGTTTCGGTGGCGTGTGTCGTTTGTGGCGTGTACTGGCACACCACTGAATCGTTCGCTCAACGGTAGCTTCGTCGACGTCGACTCGGTCGGCCACATCCGGTGCGGGGCAGTCTCTATCGATCGCGAAGTGGAGGATGCTATCGAGTTCCTGCTGGTCGATGCCCAGTTCCGCCGCATCAGTTGCACTACTGTGGTCCATCGGATGGGCCGGGTGTTCGAGGATCTCCGACGGTACGTCGAGTGCATCGGCCAGTGCCTCGATCTCCGTTCTGTACAGGTCACCGAACAGCGACAGATCCACGCCGTTCTCGCCGTATTTCGCAACGGAGCCCAGCAACCGGTCGGTCCGGGGAACGGTTCCCACGACAAGCTCGTTTCTGGTGTTTGCGACGTAGTATTTACACGCCATCCGGAAGCGTTCGCTGGCGTGTTGCATCGCCACGAGATCGTCGGTCGGTTCACCGGTCTGGCCGACGACCCGCTGGAACGCCGTCAGCACCGGCTGCAGGTGGAGCCGGTGGCAGTCGATGTCCAGCAGCGACGCGACGGTTTCAGCCGTCCGGGCGGGCCCCTCGTCACTTAACTGTACCGGCATCACCAATCCAGTCACGTAATCGGCCCCGATCCCGTCGACGGCCAGCGCCGCCGCAACCGTCGATTCGACGCTGCCGTCGAGTGGAACGACGAGCCCGTTGGCCTCCGCGTCGATGATCTTGGTCTCTAGGAACGCCGGGAGGACTCCCTGTATCCGTCTAGTCGCTGCCTTCGACGTAGCCAATCCGTGTTCCTCACGAGGGAGTTTGAGCGTGTGAGGGTGCGTCGCTTTACTCACACGTTCCCCCTCCCTCGCCACTCGGGACGTGCTCGGAGATGCGACTAGCGAACCGCGTGCATCCAACCAACCTAATCATGGTAGAAAGTAGATCGCTAACGTCGTATAACTGTTGTCGACAAACGTCATGAGTGTCTTCGGTATCCTCGATACACCTTATATATTATTTCCGGTAATATAAATTTCCAGTCGTAAATTCTCCACATACATAGTCAATTTTCGATTTTATCACGTAACTTATGTTAGTATCTCTCAAAATATTGTACAATCATTAGGCAGTGGTCTGAGGGGATTGGGCGATTAGGGGCGGAGACGTATGCTGTCAGTTATGACAGATTCAACCAGGTTCTGCTCTGGAAGACACTCCCTTTCCATCGGCGAGACGCCAAAACTGGCGGTATCAAGCTCCGTTACGTCGCCGGTGGGGTCGTTTCCACGGACTGCTCCGTGACGACCAGTTCCCGGTTGACAATCCAGTCGACGACCGTACTGCTGTCTAACTGGTCCGGGGCGACATCGTCGTCCGCGGTGCAGCGTCTGATCTTGTACGAGTCCATCGCGTTCCGGTTCTCCGTGAGGGGTTCGACGACTTCGATTCGCTCGTCAGTGACCGTGTTGCGATACGTGACGCCCGGAACAAAACTGACAGCCGGGACCTCTGTGGGCCAGTCCCAGGTGAACTGCTTGTGGTACTGGTCGAACTGCCACACGAGACGGTCGACCGGGGTCTCTGTTTTAACAGCCTCGTTGGCGGCCCGATCCAGCGTCCGGTCCCAGTAGTCTATCACGCAGGATTTGAGATCCGCCTGGAGTTGGCCCTCGATCATCTTCTGTTCGATTGGATACTGCAGTTCGATAGCGACGATGGCGTGGCTGTCGAGATGGGTGAGACACCGCTGGCACTCCATTTCGAACACGGAGAGACCGAACGGCCGCTCAACTGTGAGATGGACGAGTTCGTTCCCACAGTTCGGACACCACAGGAACAACACGTCGTCGTGCCCAGCGGTCAGTTCCGCCAGAACAGTCAGATCGTCGAACGCTTTGTCGACACCCGAGTCCGCTGACCGGACTGACTCGCTCGTCGCTGTCCCGGGGCCGTCATCCGCGTACTTCGCTAGTTTGCGGTCTTTCAGCAGCGATTTGAGGACTGAATCGTACGATGAATGTGACTCCGCGTTTCGTATCTTTTCTAATTCAGTTTTCGTCCAGTCTTTTACCCGGATATTCGCCATCTGGGTTAGAAACGGGGAGAGAACTAATAGTATTTTTGTATTATTCCCCTAGAAGTGGAATTACACCTATGATATCGGTTCCGTTCGCGGACGGCAGGATGGTGGGATCACCCAGGATACCCATCAGTGGGACTCAGGTCCGGACAAGCGATCAGTCGGCCGAGGCTTGCTTCTCGTTCGCGACGGTCCACTGGGTCGGATCGATCTCGTGCCCGTCGAAGGCGGTGTATTCCGGGTAGGCAGTAAACACCAGGTACTCGGTCCCCTGCTGGAGATACTCGATAAGGGTGTGGAGATTATCATCGTCAAGGCCGCCCAAGCCATCAACGAGCAAGAGTGGCACAGCGTCGCCGACATCGAACGACTGGCGGCCGGCCAGCGCTGCCACGAAGCCGATAAGTTCGAGTTCGCCCTCGCTGAGGGCATCTAAACTCGCTTCCTGGCCGTCCCGGGCGACCACGATATCGAAGTCCGCAGTGAGTCGGGCCGTTTCAAATCCCGTCCCGAATCGGGAGAGGATGTCCTGCATCGCTGTGTCGAACGCGTCCCGTGCCTCGCGCTTGATTCGGTCCTTCCGGTTTCGAAGCTCCGCGAGGTCGTCACGCACGGATTCGAGTTCGGTTTCGAGGTCGTCGACGCGGGCCGCTCTCGTTTCGAGTTCCGTCAGTTCGTCGGCGGTGTCTTCGAGTTCGGCCTCGCGGTACTTGATCTCGCTTTCGACGTCCGAAAGCTCCGCCACGGCCTCATCGACGCGGTCGGAGAGCCGATTCACGTCCGCTTGGGCCGATTCGAGCCTGTTTCTGGCTGCTTCGAGGCTCTGTTGCCGGTCAGCCAGTGTCGCCTCGAGATCAGCGATCTCCTCCTCCAGATCCGCCTTACGACGGCGAGCCTGGCTGATTTCTTCGCGCTGCGTTTCCAGTTCCTCGACGGTATCGTGGTAGGTCTCCTTCTGGGCGCGAAGCGCTGTGAGTTCGCTCCCGAGCGCGTCCAGTTGGTCAGCTAGGCCCTCCCGCGTCGTCTCACTACCACACGTCCAACAGGCGACTGTGTCACCGTCGATATCTCGCTCCACGTCGGTGAGAAGTTCCAGGCGGTTCTCGCTGAGTACCATCTCGGTTGCCGAGTACACGGACTGGAGCACCTCGGCGTCTCGCTCTACTTGTGAGAGGCGCTCCCGTGCCTCCGCGAGTTTGTCCTCGACATCATTGTACTCCGGGATTTCGAGGGCGTCGAGAGCCTCCTGGCGTTCCGAGAGGCGCTGTTCGGTCCGCTCGATACTCTGTTCGAGTCGCTCGACGCGGTTGCTGGCCTGGTTCTGTTCAGTTCTGGCCTGACTGAGTTGCCGGCGGACCGACTCCGAACTGTCGTCGCGTCCAGCCTCACCGTCGATTGTCTCGCGTTTGGCCCGCAGGTCTTCGATCTCGTTTTCCAGACGGGTCACCTTCTCCTGAACGCTTGGAAGCCGCTTTTTCGCTTCACGAGCCTGCGACAGTTCCGTTTCGATCCGTTCGCGCTCCCGCTGTAACGTCTCGATCTGCGAATCGATGTTCTGGAAGTCGAGCGGACGCAACAGCACGTCTTCGAGGTTCTCCCCTGCCCGGACGGCGCGACGGACCGGGTTCCGCTCGTCGAGGCAGGCGAACAGTTCAGCGCGGACAACGTCGTACTCGTCGGTGAGGTACGGCTGTCCGCGGCGGGCCACGGTACCGTTCTCACGGGTGAGCGTCACGTCGTAGACACCGGTCGGCGTTTCGAGGTGCACCGCACCGCTTTCCGCCCCTTCAGTCAGTTCAGTGGAGGTGCCAAGGGCCGTTTTGATCGATTCGATGAAACTCGATTTCCCTTGCCAGTTCGAGCCTCGGACGACGTTCAACCCCGGCTTTAATGTGGCTGATCCGTCCAGGATACCAGCGATCCGTTCGATTTCGATGTTCCAGGTCATGAGTTGCGAGATGACAGCTCTGGGTTCCGGTGTTGCTTGCAGACGTACCCACGTTCGAGGGCCACAGCAAACGGAACGCGAGTAGGGCAGTCAGGGCATCCGAGTTGGATCTGGGCCTCTATCTCCGCGGCGTCACCCCCCTCTATATCGCCTTTCTTTGCGAGCGAGGACAGTGCCGTTTCGGCCTTCCGTTCGACGACTGTTTTGGCCGTTTTGACGCTCTCACGCTCCCAGTTAGTCGTCGCCTGCCGAGGCTCCTTTCGACCGTCCAAACAGTCGTTAAGATGGGTTCGCATCGTTCCCCACGACACCATATCATCGTGGAGGGCCTCACCGGGGATACCCGTAGCTTGCAGCCGCTCGATGAGCTCGTTGCGACGTAGCTCGTCGTCCCCACGCAACGTCTCGTAGTCACTGTCTATACGGGTATCGAGTGATTCACGGCCGTGTTCGGTGTAGACTCGTTTGAGGAGCCGTTTGTTGAACCACGCTGTCACTGAGCGATACCCCATTTCGGCTCGGTCATCCGCACCTGTCCAGCGCGCGAGCAGGCCCTCATCGAGGGAGTCGTAGACTGGGTCCGCCGACGCCAATCCGTACTTGTCGATAACCGCGTCTACTTTACAACCCGAGTCAGCAGCCATTGTTCGGTTGTTTCAGCCTGCTCAGTAATAGTTTTTGACGGGCGATAGACACACCGTCTCCCTATGCCCTGAGTTCGAAACTAATGCACACCCTTAGTATGTATTCACAAGAGCGGCAGGACAGATATATGCATTTTTATGTATAAATTTGAATTGACATCATATTGTTGAGATTAAACAGTATGTTATTGATGTCTTATGTTTAAGTGAGACTATTATACTAGTTGTACACACGGAAATATAGCCACGATTAATCGAAATACGCGTTACGATCGCCGCTATGCGTATATTAATCGTTTCACAGTACTGTTTATTGGATATCATAATCTAAAAAATACAATGTAGCAATATATAGTAGTCTGTATGACTATTCCTGTGGGAAACAGTGTACGCCAATGTGTATTTTGAATGTCGTGAGTTGCTCAGTTCTGCAAAAACAAAATATAGTCCCGCATGAGGTACGGGTATTGCTAACAGACTGAATGCCCCGGCAGCGTTGCAGTCAAGTCAAACGTTTATACGGACTGTCGCGTAAGGGGTGTAGTATGCGGAAGTTGGCCGGTGAGACCGGACCGGCACCGACGGGTAGTGAAACGGCAGCCTCGAGGATCAAGGTATTGTTAGTCGATGACTACGGAGAGTTCCGGCGGACGACCGCGGAACTGCTGGAACATGAGAACGACCGTATCGAGGTCATCGAGGCCGCAAGCGTCGATGATGCGCTCAGTTACTTCGATTCCGAATCTATCGACTGTATCGTCAGTGACTACGAGATGCCTGAAGCCGACGGGATTGAATTCGTTAGGACGGTGCGCCAGTCTAACGGCGACCTCCCCTTCATTTTGTTGACAGGTCAGGGGAGCGAGAAACTCGCCAGCGAAGCAGTTTCGGCCGGCGTCACCGACTACTTCGTGAAAGGTGGCGGGCCGGAACAGTACGCGGTACTCACGAACAGAATCGAAAACGCGGTCGAATCACACCGGTTCCGTCGGGAAACGGCGCGACTATCCCGGATTAATTCGCTGTTCCGGGAGATCAATCGCCAAGTACTGCGGGCATCAACAGCCCAAGAGATCAAAGAGGCTGTCTGTGAGATCCTGACTAGTTCTGACGCCTACCAGTTCGCCTGGATCGGGGAAAGAAACGAGTCGGGGGACGTCGTCCCTACAGCGGGCGGTGGTGGCGCACTCGAATACGTCGAAGCGATGCTGACCCGTCATGGCCGCTCAGTTTTCGATGAGGGGCCGTTCGGCCAAGCAATCGAAACCGGCGAGCGCCAAGTAGCGTCCGACATCCGTACTGAGTCGTCGATCCAACCCTGGCGCGAACTCGCTTCGGAGTACGGGTTCCGGTCGATGATCGTGCTCCCCATTCAGTACACGGGCTCGGTACAGAGCGTCATTTCGATATACGCGGACACGCCCTTCGCGTTTGACGAGGCCGAACAGACCGTATTGACAGAGCTCGCGGAAATCGTCGCCGATGGCCTCCACTCAACCGCGACGCGCGCCGAACTCGAGATGCGGGAAGAAGTTCTGCGAACGGTGACCGAAGTGTTCACCGCTCGGGAAGGAGCGCTACAGGAACAGATAGCGGACCTCATGCAGGTCGGGCGCGACGTGCTGGGAACCGAGTACGCGACGCTCTCACATATTAACGGAAGCGAATACGATTTCGAGGTGCTTCAGACACCGGACGAAACGATTTTTTCAGGCGGGACCATTCCAGTGTCGGAAACCCTTTGCGCACAGACCATCGCGAACGAGGAAACGGTCGTATTGACGGACATTGATGCCGAGAGCAGCGATAGCGATGGGGATCTCATGTGGGATGACGAACTCAATCGATATCTCGGAACGCCACTTACTGTCGGGGGAAGTATCTACGGGACGCTTTGCTTCTACGGGTCCGGGACGAGCGAGACCGGGTTCTCGGATTGGGATGTGACGCTCGTCGACCTGCTAAGCAAGTGGATCGGAAACGAACTCCAGACACAGCGGGCGGAGATGGGTTTTACCCAGCTGTACGAAACGGCGACAGATCTCCTGGGCGTGACTTCAGAGGAAGAGGCCGCCCAGATCGTCGTCTCGCGGACGCGTGATATCATCGGCCTCCCTGAAGTTGTACTGTACACGTTTGACAGCGATACGAACGCCTTTCGCCCGCTCGCGGCTACAGAGACTGAAACGCACGACACCATCCCAGCAGACGGGGATAGCCCTGTGAGTTCGGCCTTCTTCACTGAGGAAACCATCGTTTGCGACGAAACCGCTGCCTCGAAGGCGGGCGAGGACGCGGTGAGCGACGGGAAAGCCGTGTTTGTTCCGCTAGGCGATCACGGAGTGCTCCGGGCTGGCGATACGATCGGCGGCGTGTTCGACACCCAGACCCGTCGGATTACCGAACTCCTCGGGGCGACGATTCGGACGGCATTCGATAGGCTGACCTACGAGACGGAGCTCGAGGACAGACAGCGAGACCTAGAGCAACAGACGGTTCAGCTCGAGCAGATGAACCGACTGACAGAACTGAGTCAGAAAATCCACGAACGAGTTCTCAGGGCAGACAGTCGCTCGGAAATCGAGCAGGCAGTGTGTGACCAGCTAGTCGCGTCCGACATCTGCTCGTTCGCCTGGATCGGCGAGTACGAATCCGACACTGATAGAGTCACGCCACGAACCTGGGCAGGGACCGACCGTGGCTTTCTCGAAGAATCCCGTACGCCAACAAACGAGACACCGCCCCCACCAGCGGTCCAGACGGCCCGAACGAACGAGCAGACGCTGAACAACAACATCGCGGACGGGCTCAGGGGGAAAGGATGGCAACGGCGGCTGCTGGAGCGGGGCTTCCAGTCAGTCGCTAGCATTCCGCTCAGTTACCAGCAGCTGTCCTACGGCATTCTGACTGTGTATGCAAAAACGTCAGACGTTTTCGACCTCCCGACACAGTCAGTGCTCGAAGAAGTGAGCGAAACGGTCGGATACGCCATCAACAGCATCGAGACGAAGCAAGGGCTCGTCGCGGACCGTGCCGTCGAGATCCAACTGGAAGCAACTGAGTCTGATGACATCCTCCATCGGATCGCAGGTGTTGTCGATGCAGAGATTACGTTCGAAGGCATCGTTCCGCAGGGAGATAGCAGCTGCATCGTGTTTTTCAGTACTGACGCACCTGCTGAGGACTTGGAAACATGTCCAGATATCCTCCCGCGTATCCAGCGGTTAGAGTGTTTAACCGACACTGAGGACACAAGTCTGTTCGAAGCGACGGTATCGGGGACACAGCTTGCGCTGACTATCGCCGAACAGGGAGGGGCTCCACAGCGAATCCAGTCCGACGGGGAAACGCTGGAACTCCAGCTTGAGGTCCCACAGACTGTCGATATTCGCCAACTCATAGCGGAATTACGGCGTTCGTGTCCGGACATCGAACTTGTGAGTCGCCACAAACGAGAACGGAGTGTCCAAACTCGTGAGTCGTTCCACGCAGAACTGACAGCACAGCTTACCCCCCGCCAGTTCGAGGTGTTACTCGCGGCCTTCTACAGCGGATTCTATCAATCTCCCCGGGACAAGACCGGACAGGAAATCGCTGATACACTCGATATTTCACAACCCACGTTCAGCCACCATCTTCGGGTAGCGGTCCGGAAGCTACTCCAACAGTTGTTTAGCGACGGTGGAACGACACAGCATCTAGATAGATAGCATACACAATTCGAGATTGCTAGTCTGATAGAGTACATGCTGATACGGGAGTACGTTCATACAAAGAACAATGAGTCTGGAGTGGAACGAGACGGAAACCGTCTTTTGGGCAGACCAGTACGAATCACCAAGCGAAGCGATTGTGACCGCCATCGCAGCCAAAGAGCGCGTAACGGAAACCAATCTCCCGCCGTTGTACGATCAGATCGACCCGGACGCCCTTGATACGCTCGTTGCGGGGCAGTCAAGCGACGATATCCAGATCAGTTTCACATACAGCGGGTATACTGTCCGGATTCGAGACAGCGAGGTTATCGAAATCACGCCGACGTAACCGTACAGCAGCTTCCTACTGATTCTTACGTAAACGGATACCCAGGAGCCACCGGTAGGAGAATATTTTACAGAGGCACTGTGTGATAGCAATACAGAGACGATGGGAGCGGACAGCCGACTCCGGAGAGCGATCATCGAACAGTCAACCGCTCACCCCGCCTAATTGACGATATTTGCCGCTACAAACCGAAAAAATGGAACTGTCTCAACACGGATAATAACCACAGAAGATTCTGTCGTACATCTGCCGTTTGTCCGGTAGCTTCCTCGCAAGTATACGCTATCAGTACGCAGACGCCATAGGCCCGGCACGGATTAGTTCATAAATCCACACAGCGGTGATCACGACTCCGACCGTGTTTGCCGGTCGCTATCACTGTCCCATCAGTTGCCAAGCCAGTGAACTCAATGGTAGGTCAGTACCGCTCAGTCCACGGTATATTATTAATAAGATATTATACAGTTCGTGGCTATCGTAATCAGAGACCGATAGAGTTGTGCTAATATATAGTTCGATACTAACATTAAGAGATTCGGGGTAGAGTCTCAGTACGGCGTAAATCTGTACCGATCAAACGACTGCGTACCGTACTGTGTTTTTATTTGCGGATAGATTCTGTTTTGTTGTGGTTGTGTTGTGTAGTATAACAAATCGTTCCAGAGGTGATAGATTCCCGGATTATATACTGACTGTGGCTAGCTACTGCAAAATGGGTATCTGGTACACCCTACAAGTAGCTATTTCTTACTCAAGAATCAGAGGGTAACGGGGGTGTAACAAAAGGTTACCCCGGGTTTCGTGTATATATGTCGCTCTCGCGGCCTGAACACAAACCAACGCAGCAATCGAGGTCATGAGCGAACCGATGGTAGAGGAAGAATCAGAGCTCTCACGCGACCAAATGTTCGATATCCTCAGCAGTTCTAGGCGTCGGTACACCCTATATTATCTACGCCAACAAAAAGAACCAGTCCAACTGACTGATCTAGCTGAGGAGCTGGCTGCGTGGGAGAACGACACAACCGTCGAAGAGCTCTCCTCGCAGGCGCGAAAGCGAGTGTATGTCTCACTGTACCAGACCCATGCTCCGAAACTTCAGGAGGCAGGGCTGATAACGTACGATGCTGATACGGGTGAGATAGCGCTTCGAGAGGATGCACCGGAAGTCGAGCCATTCATCAGCAATAGCGATAGCGAATCGAAGTGGTACCAGTATTATGGGGCCGTTGCCCTGCTAAACGCACTGTTACTCCTGGGAGCCATCGTCGGCGTTCCACTGCTCAGTGCAGTCAGTCCAATAGTTATTGGATTGGTTGTCATTAGTTCATTTCTCGCTCTTTCTATTGTACATGCAGTCTCCAGGCGGCGAAGTAAAAACGACAGGTCCCTCGATATCGGCGAGCCTTGAGCTATGGGACGATCCGAGCGGAAAATCACCCCCCAAGGGATGAGTTATTCGTTGTCGTCGGCCGCGCCGTCGGGCAGTAACTGATCGGGCGACCGCTTGTACATCGGAGTGCTCGCGAATTCGGAAATCCGTTCCATTTCGCTGTCGGAGATATGTTCCGGCATACACCGCTACGTGTAACTGTTACTTTTTAGTAATTGAGTTCATATTTGAGGTAGTCGGCTTCTTCTAAACGCTTGCTATTTTTTTAGGCTTCGAAGTATATCAATGTTGAGTAGGTCTCTCACAGAATGAGAGGCGATGAGGGCTCATAGGCTATTCTGAAGACAATCGCACCATCCCTTCTCGGCCACAAGTTCTGGTGGGCAGTTGCCTTGTGTCGGATCGTATATCTACAGAGAAAGAATGGGGGAAACCAAAACAAGTGCTTAGTGTCACCGTTGCTAATAATTCGGAGTCGAAGAGAGCCGAAGAGAACGGTGTAACCGAAACCGCTCCGGCTCCTGTCAAAGTGGAGAGAGCGATCCGAGTCGACAGCGACTATACAGGGCACGAGCGTCCCTGAGGGGGGTGGTAAGGATTGGGCCGGTGTTGTGGGTGTCGGGTAACTGCCCTCTCCATCGATATCTTTTGCGCAAGGGTGTATTGTTATAGTCGTGTTATTTCGACATAGCCGAGCCTACCACTCCAACGTACCTGTGGGCGGGATATCATATCTATCACCCAAGTGTTGGGCCGGAGCTTAAGAACGTAATGGAGCCATTTGAGCGAGCATTGTCGGTTTGATTGGTCTAACTGCTATTGATGCAACCGTCGACTCTGTGACTGCGTTCGGTATTCATTTACTCCGGACTACTTCCCGATGCAGTATCGCACTCCGGTACAGTCCCACTTAGGATTGCAGTAATTCCATCCTACTATCAGCGAGTGGTCTGTTTTCGTGACGGTATGTAGTGGATGGCCATAAGACAGATTGGTAAGTAATTGTGTAGTAAATGGTATTCAAATGTGCTCATAGGGACGCAATCTTTAATATAGTAATTACACCTTTCCGAGACATGTTCGATATTAGCGCGGTAAGGAGGGGGGCTAAGGATGATCTTAATCTAGAATTAGACCCAAAAGATAGGAGTCAGGGCACACGGCACACACAAGCGGTTGAGATTGCTGAGACTGGGATGTTTGAACGGAGTGGCAGCTGAATGATGACCTCAGAGGAGTGGAAAGACGTACCAACGGATCCGGACTGGGAATCTGACTTGGGCTATGAGATGGAAGAGCTAACCGTTGTCAAATCCTCGACCGATTCCCAGTTGATATTTTTGCCGGAGCACGAGTCGCAACTCGGTGAAGAAGAGTTCATCGTTATTCATTCGGATTCACTTCGAGATTTACGACGATAGCTGAACAACGTTGTTGGCGGAAACGATAGCTGATTCGGTCAATAATAGTGGGTTCCTGTTAGTAGCGTCATTACAATGTGGTATCTGGGGATGCGTGTGAGTGATGAAAGCAGTAGTTCTCGCGGCCGGGAGAGGAACACGACTTCAGCCACTCACTGATGACCTCCCGAAAGCATTAGTTGAGATAGACGGAGAACCACTTCTGACACATTGTCTTGACGAACTGGTTTCGCTGGATGTGGATGAGTTTGTTATTGTCGTTGGCTACCGGAAGGAACAAATTATCGACTACTACGGTAGCTCGTACGAAGGGATCCCCATAACGTACGTCCACCAGCAGGAACCTGCTGGGCTCGCACACGCACTGTTACAGGCTGAGCCCGAAATCCAGGACGACTTTATATTGATGCTGGGAGATAACGTGTTCCGAGGGAACCTCGATGCAGTCGTGCAACGACACCAAGAACAACGGGTCGATTGTGCGTTTTTGGTTGAGGAGGTTCCGGAGGGGCAAGCGTCTAGATACGGCGTTTGCGAGACGAATAAATACGGTGAGATAATCAGTGTCGTCGAGAAGCCGGATAATCCACCGTCAAACTTGGTACTGACTGGCTTATACACGTTTTCGCCGGCGATATTCGAAGCGTGTAGCCTCGTTCAGCCCTCTGACCGCGGTGAGTACGAACTCAGCGATGCCATCGATTTACTGCTGGACAGCGGGAGAGCAATCGACGCCGTTCGTCTCGACGGATGGCGTATCGACGTTGGGTATCCGGAAGATCGGGATGCTGCAGAGCAGCGCCTCTCAGAAGAAACAGCCACAACGACCACCGACGCGGGGAACCGTCACTCAATAGACCTCTCCACTACAGACGATGACTGATGTACCATCGGAACATCTACCAATTACTCAGCTTTGCACGTTAGCGTCAGTTTTGGAGCGATCGGACAGGTGGGTGATTTCGCTCACGAGGTCATCGACACCAGGTTCATCGCTGTTTGACGAACGTGCGATGCTATTTCAGGTCGAATCGCGAGGGTGGTAGCGACCCATTGTATTTTCCTTCGTATTCTTTCAGAGATGTACCTCTTAGTAGCAGGCCCCTTTGGTAGTGGATGGAAAGCCTGACCGGACTTTTATGCGTCGTTGTTTCCCGACTTAGTGGCTGCCGCTGGGAGCGGGCCCCCCTCGCCATCCCTGAACTCGTGCTAGTAGTAGCATAACAAAGCACGGAGATGCATATTGGTAGGTCATGTGCGCTGCTTGGGCTCGACAGTTCATGATGATTTTCATCGTCTGGCTTTCGGCAACATTGGGAGGGATGATAGCGATCGACCTCTGGAACCCACTGTTGTATTACCTGCTCAGCTACGCTGGCTTTCTGTTTGCAGTCGAACTCAGTAACCCGGACGGTGTCCGACCGCGAAACCACAAACGGCTTCGCTGGGTTTCTATGGGCGGGTTTGTGGTGTTCGTCTACGGAGTCGTCTCATGGGTACAGACAGTTATTTCGACCGTGTCAGCGTAAGCTCAACAAATGAATGCGTTGCTTACTCATGCCAGGAACCCTATACTAATATCTTGAAAGGGATATTACCTCTGTAGAAAAATCACATGGTATCGGTCAGCGTTGTAATCGCGACACTGAAGCCGCAGAGCGAGATTGAAGCGATACAGTGTCTCGAAGATCACGCGTTCGACGACTTCGAGGTTATCGTGTGTGATGAAAGTCCAGTAACTAAAGCGCGAAACGAGGGTATTAGACGAGCCTCGGCCGACAAGCTCGTCTTTCTCGATGACGACTCTCGTCCCCGGTCAGGCTATCTCAAAAAAGCGGAAGAAGTCCTCGAAACAGAGGCGGCATACGCCGGTCGAACCATCCATCCAGTCGACGATGTGTTCGGCCGTCATTTCACCAATCACTACGACTGGGGCGATGATCCTTGTTACGTCAATCACTTCTGGGGATGTAACATGGGCGTCCACAGGAGTGTGTTCGAAACCATTGGTGGGTGGGACGAACAGATGGGGTGGGGTCACGAAGAAAAGGAGCTCGCAAGACGAGTCAAAAGTAGGTTTGACATCCGGTACGATCCTGAACTTGTCGTCGAACATCCGTACGCGTCGTCGATTACGGGATACTGGAAGAAACAGTATAAACTCGAGACCAAGAGTCCGTACTACTGGTCGAAGTGTAACATCTCACGGGCGGATCAACTCAAGAGAGTCTTCTGTGATGCGGTGAATCCATTAAATTACGTCAGAAGAACGCCAGTGGCTACCATTACAGAAGCGGGCAGTACCGTTGCGAAGACTGCCGGGCGTATCCGGGGGATTATTGACAAAACCGATCACAGCGAGGATTTAGATGAGATTCGGGAGATTGAGTCACCCTCCGACTCGCCACCGGAACTATCAGACTAACCCGGATTTCGACCAACGCTGTTCCTGATGTAAACAGACTACCAGCACCCGCCGTCGGTTTCAGAGTGGTTTCGTTGGACTCGGACCGAGTGATGGGCCGCAATAGTTACCCGCCAAAGTCCTGTTCACCGTACCCATCCTCGCCGTACCCGCGATAGAAGATTTCCCGCTCTAATACCACTGCAACGCCAAACGAGAGTACCGTCGCAATGATGGTCAGAACGGTCCGTCGGGTCGCCTGCTCCGAAGTCGACGTTTCGGGCTCTTCGTCTGAAGGCATCAGTACAGTGGGGCTGTCCCTCTCGCTACAGTAGCTTCGCTTCGTCGACGACTGTATCGGTCCATCCTTGTCAAGAATCCAGAGACGGAGGGCGTTTTAGTAGATAGGCCATACTGTCGTGAACGCCGCTGCGAATCCCACCGGTGGCTCTGAGCGGGCTGAGACCGGACAGCTATCTGGCGATACCGATGCATCCGGATTTAAACCCTGGCTGGGCCACAAGTGGACCGGTTCTGGAATTAAAGGCGATTGGTTTACCAGAGAGGAGATGCTTGATTCATTCACCAGTTGCCAATATTACAATTCAACAAAAGTGAGTGGTTAGGAGTTATATAACACACTGACGTGCTCTAAAGCTACAATAGATAGCTGCTGAGATCCTCTCTGCAGAGGAAGGGGAAACCACCATTCGCAATGCCCCACCCGTATTGAAACACGAGCAAGCTTGTGGAGACGATCCGGGAGAATCAGTACGAGGTTACTACTATTGAGGCTACTCCCCCACCATCCATCGATGACTTACACTGTCGCAGTCATTGGGACTGGTGCAGATCCGGACGATCCGGATACTGGCGGGTTCGCGATGGCATACAGGCACGCTGGCGCGTACAGGCGGTTAGAGTCATGTGAACTCACCGCCTGTGCCGATGTCGTGCCGGAAAACGCGAAAGCCTTCGGGGAGCGATGGGATCTCCCGGACGGGAACGTCTACACGGACACCGAGAAGATGCTCGACGCTATCGAACCGGACATTGTCAGTGTTTGTGTTCCCCCTCATATCCACGCGCCTGTCGTTATGACATGTGCTGAAAGCGGTGTAATGGACGCGATCCACTGTGAGAAACCGATGGCGACCAGATGGGAAGATTGTCGGAAAATGGCATCCGCCTGTAAGCGAGCCGGTATCCAGCTCACGTTCAACCATCAGCGCCGGTTCGGAAAGCCGTTCCGAAAAGCCAAGTCGCTGCTTGAAAGCGGGAAAATAGGTTCCTTAGAGCGCATCGAACTCGGGGGAAAGAATCTGTTCGATTATGGTTCACATCTGTTTGACCTCTGTGGCTACTTCACTGACCAAGCGATGTCGAAGTGGGTGATGGCGGGAATCGAATACAGCGAGGAGAACGTACAGTTCGGCGCCCACAACGAAAACCAGGCCATCGCTCAGTGGCGATACACGAACGGTGTGAACGGGCTCGCTTCGACGGGAGACGGTGGAATTGTCGAGTGTCATATGCGGTTGCTCGGTTCAGACGGAATTATCGAAATCGGGGGGGAGGTCCCGTTACGGGTTCGGACCGGTAAAAAGTGGCAGACAGTCGATACAGACGGGGAAGACGTACACGGTCCCAACGAGACGGTTTTAGACGCCGCAAAACAGAAGATCAGCGCTCGGCTACCGGGAACCTCTGTCGAAAACGCTCGGCCTGAGACCTATATCGACCGGGCAATAGCGGACACAGTCGACGCACTTGCGACAGCCCGCGAGCCTGAACTTTCGGCTGACAATGCGCTGCAGGCAACGGAGCTTATATTTGGGTGCTGGGAGTCCGCTCGACGGTGTGGGCGGGTCGATTTCCCGCTGGAAATCGACGACAACCCACTGGAGTCGATGGTCGAAAGCGGACAAGTACTCACGGCTGGCAACCAATAAGGCCCGGTTCATGTCGACCAGTTATAGATTGAGAGGGACTGTCAGACCCCACCCTGATAGTTTGGCTGCCTCACAGGTTACACCGCCCATAACAAACAGATGGTATCCGAAGTATGTAGCAACGGAGAGTCTATGCAGGAAACGCTATATAGAGTATTGAGTTGGAAGACCACGCTGGGGTCCGTTAGTAGGCCTAGTATTATAGCTCGTTACACACGCGCTGGGGAGGACGAACGACGATGCTAGACAAGCTGAAGCGGTTGATAAAGCGCCTGCTCCCGGCCAGTGATAACGTTTTGGAACAGGCTGTGAAGAGTGGCGTTTGGGTCGGCGTGATGAACGTCACAGAACGGGGGTTAGAGCTGCTACTGTTAGTTATTGTGGCCTCGCTGTTATCTCCGCGTGCGTTCGGGTTGATGGGGATCGCACTGTTGACACTCTCGTCGCTCAAGAAGTTCTCCGAGTTGGGGATCAAATCCGCTCTGATACAGGCTGAGGAAGACAACGTAGACGACGAACTCAACACTGCTTGGACAATCGAGACGGCCAGGGGAACGGTCATCGCTACCATCCTATTCCTCGGCGCACCATTTATCGCGTCGTTATTTAACGAACCTGCGGCAACAGATCTGTTTCGGGTTATCGCACTTTCTCCGTTCATAGTTGGGTTACGGAATCCTGCCGTCGTCTATTTCCAGAAAAGTCTCGATTTCCACAAGGAGTTCGTCTACAGGGTCAGTGGTGCGGTTGCGTATTTCGTCGTCACTGTGGGCTTGGCCCTGTATGAGCCGACTGTCTATGCATTGGCAATCGGATATCTCGCCGGTGATGCCGCCCGGTTCCTCGTCTCGTACTTGGCGCACGGGTACCGTCCGTGGCCTTCGTTTAATCTCGACGTCGCCAAAAAGCGCTACAGTTTCGGGAAGTGGGTAACGGCCAACTCGATTCTGTATTTCCTCTACAGTAGAGGGGACGACGCGTTTGTCGGTTGGGCACTCATGGCGAGTGCGCTTGGGTTTTACCAGCTCGCCTACCGGCTTTCGAACGCGCCGGCGACCGAAATCACACAGACCATCTCAAGTGTGACGTTTTCCGCGTACTCGAAAGTGCAGAACGACGTCGAAAAGCTTCGGACCGGATACTTCCAGACGCTTAGGATGACCACGCTGGCTTCGTTTCCGGCAGCAATGGGAATCGCAGCGGTCGCCCCCGCGTTCGTCGAGACGTTTTTCACCCCTGAATGGCGGCCGATGATACCAGTAATGCAGTTACTGGCTATCTACGGTCTGTTGCGCTCGATGGGTGCAACGATGGGCCCAGTCTGGAAGGCGGTCGGGCGACCCGATTATATCGCAAAACTCTCGGCCGTACGTGTGATCCTTATCGCAATTTTCATCTATCCGGCCACGATGATGTATGGAATCGAAGGTACCTCAGCCCTCATTACGGGTATCTACATCTTCCCGATGATGCCTATTGACACCTATCTTATCGCCCGAACTGTCGAAGCGTCTCCGGTTCGGGTCATCAGGGAGGTCTCGTATCCCCTCGCGGCAAGTCTCGGGATGGCAGCTGCCGTGACCTATGTGTATCAGACGGTGACTCTCAACGCGCCGTTATTGGAGTTTATCCTGTTGATTCTCGTGGGTATCGGGGTCTATGTGGCCTTGGCCCTGGCCCTCATGTTTAGTTTCGATTGGGAAGTGAAGCAGAACCTCGAGTCAATATTCGATGCGCTAGCGTGATCAGAATGAGACAGACAATCCAGTTCAGTCGAACCACCGAACAGATGGGGAAAGGGAAATGAAGCGACGAACAGTGCTTGGCAGCATCCTCCCGTTACTACAGGGAGGGCGTTGGTTAGACAGACTGTTGCTCGTCAACCAAGGTAAGATCGTCCGAAAGCGGCTCATCGGTATCATCGAAGACAAAACAACTGAAATCGTCGCTATCGATGGCGACGGGACAGCTGTTTTGTCCAAACACGAGGGAGCGCTCGGGCAATCGCCAGGAGACGTATCACCCGAGACTGCGAATTCGCTACGAGACACCTACGATTCTATACGCTTCCACATTACTGTCAATCATCACGATGATACCATCAGTGTATTCGGTCGGACAGGAACGACAGAATACCGGACATCGAGAACACTTTACAGTGACACATCCGTCGGTGACCACCTCTCGTTTCAAACATCACTGCTGGAACAAGACACGATCATCTCGCTGTCGTGTCTCGCCAGTGAGAAAGAGTCCTTACAACGTCGATGCCAAGTCGGAGTGGAAGACCCCACTGCGGACCAATAGTGGCGTACAACTGGGTTGATACGTTTCCATCCCGTCAGTAGGCTCAGGTAATCGGAATCGAGTGGCCGATACTGTACGGGCATCAAAATACGATGCAAACACTGTTTCACGAGGGTACCGATAACTGGAGCGGGGAGTGCCGAACAGCCTTACCAGGAAACCGAGGCAATTCTCGAAGCAAAGAAGCGCATCCTAACAAACGATTGTTACTCCATTACCTCCAGCCACACACTCCGTTTCTCGGGCTGGTCGGACCGAACCATTTCGACCTGGAGTCAGCTCGACTTCGAGTGATACACGGTTCAAAACGGCGGCCGTTCTGAAATCATTGCTGATAATTCAAATATATCAACCACAAATCACCGGGAATAGGAAACCGCCCGCGACAGGTTGGGAGGCTGGAGAGACGGAAGCTGATTAGTTCCCCGTGATCGTCTCGCCTACGTAACAGAAATCAGTGACTCAGCCTTGGTGATTTCGGATGTGCCGTATCTAATGGCGGTAAAAACAGATTGAACAACACTCTATAATGAGGTCTTAATTTCGGTTATATATAGTAATTCAACCATACTGGTTCGATTCGAATTGCTCTATTGTCATTTTCAATTATAAGTTTCGTCTTTATTGTGGTATGCAAAAAACATAGCCTGAGTAGCAAATTAGCTAAACGAGATCCAACTCGTAACAACGAATAAAATAGTAAATAGGGATTACCGGAGTGTGACCAACAAAGAACAGAATCGCTCGCACGACAGTGATGAGGTGTCGCGAGACGATAGTAGTACGACAGGAACGACCATCGTAGATCGCCGCACCTGTATGAAATTAGCAGGTGTTGCCGCCGCCTCCTTGGCAGGTTGCACCGGTAAAGGTAGTCCTACCGCCGGGGAATCTGCAGCACAATTCGGGTACGGTGGTGAACCTGCAGTTACGACGCAACTCAGCGCGGTCGATGTCTCGAAGGTGGCCGAGGACACCAGCCTGTTGAATTCGGTTAGTAGCCTCAGCATCGATTCCCCGCTCTCGACAACACTGTCTCCAGGTTCGTCTGATCTCTTTTCGTTCAAGCCCGACACCGAGGACGTGACGGTCAAATTCATGCCAGGTTCTGACACGGGAGCCACTGCCCTCGGGATATTCAACCCCGACGGTGAGTTACTGTCCCAAGCGTACGCGAGTTCGAACGCCCCGGTATTTCTCCCTGAATCCCTCTCAGCTAGTGGCACACACTACCTGCAGGTCATGGACGTCAGTCGAACCGGTGGCGATTACTCACTGAACATCTCGACGGACAGCACGACGCAGTCCCAGTCACCGTACGAGGGGACCGTCAAATCGATCCCCGGCCGGATTCAGGCGCAGAATTTCGACATCGGTGGGGAAGGCGAGGCGTACCACGATACGTCCGATGGGAACATCTACGGCTCCGCGAACCGTGATTCCGACGTCGATATCCGAGCCACGGAAGACGAGTCCGGAAAGTACAACATCGGCTACTTCCAGGCCGGCGAGTGGCTGGAGTACACAACCGATGTCTCCCCCGGGACCTACGATATCAGAGTCCGGGTTGCATCAGCGCTCTCGGACGGACAGCTCGAACTGTCACTGGGGGACCGGACCCTCGCAACCATCGATATCCCCAACACCGGCGACTGGACCTCGTGGGAGACAGTCACGGTAGAGGACGTCGAGATCGACTCCGAGCAGCAATCGACGCTCCGGGTCGAGGCATTGGATTCCGGCGTAGAGTTCAACTGGCTCGAATTCGTTAGAGTCGAGGCACAGAAACCGTATAACGGGACTCCCGCGACGATTCCGGGGCGCATCGAGGCCCAGAACTACGACGCGGGCGGTGAAGGGATCTCGTACTCCGATACGACGTCCGGCAACGAATACGATCTCGGCTACCGCGACTCCGACGTCGATATCCGACAGACACAGGATGCCTCCGGGGAGTACAACATCGGCTACTTCGATGACGGCGAGTGGCTCGAGTATACGGCCGATGTCTCGCCGGGTCAGTACGATCTCAAGGTTCGTGTCGCAACGACCCGAGACAATAGACAGCTCCGGTTCTCGCTCGGTGACCGAGAGTTAGGCACCGTCGACGTACCGAACACCGGCGGTTGGTCGACGTGGGAGACGGCCACGTTAGAAGACGTCACAATCGAAGCCGACGGACAGCAGATCCTCCGTGTCGAAGCCCTCGGTTCCGGGATCGACTTCAACTGGGCCGAGTTCTCCGCAGTCAGCACCGGTAACCAGCCGTTCAGCGACGTTCCGACGCTTCCTGGCCGAGTCCAGGCACAGGAGTACGACCTGGGCGGAGAGGGGGTGTCGTACCACGATACCACCGTCGGCAACGAATACGATCTCGGCTACCGCGATTCCGACGTCGATATTCGACAGACAAAGGACGCCGCCGGGGAGTACAACATCGGCTACTTCGAAGACGGCGAGTGGCTCGAATACACCGCAGAAGTGCCGGCCGGAACGTACGACATCGATATCCGCGTCGCGACGACGCGAGACAACAGGCAACTACAGTTCAGCCTCGACGGTGAGCAACTCGGGACGGTGGATGTGCCAAACACCGGCGGCTGGACGACGTGGGAGACGGCGACGCTCCCTGACGTAACGGTCCAAGACGGTGGCGAGCACGTCATCCAAGTGAAAGCAGTTGGCTCCGGTATTGATTTCAACTGGTTCGAATTCCGGGACGTGGAGGAAACGCAGACCGAAACCGCGACGCCGACGGAAACGGCGACGCCAACGGAAACCGCGACGCCTACGGAAACCGCGACGCCGACGGAGACTGAGACGGCAACGGAAACTGAGACAGCGACCGAATCAGCTACTGACGACTTCGGCAGCGAAGGCTACGGTATGGGTGGGTACGGGGGTACCCAGTAACACGACAGAACGATGGCAGAACGATACAACACACCCGCAGAGGGCACACTCGATTGGCACGTACCGCTTAATGAAAACTTCGAGAAGCTCGACAGCCACGTCGAGCTTCGGGACGCTGAATCCAACCTCAGCCAGTACGAACCGAAGACGGGATCGAAATTCCTCGCGACCGACACCGGCACGGTGTACATCGGCGACGGTACCAACTGGAACCGGGTCGGGAGCCTCAGTGCGTCCGACGATTCAGTTTCCGAGGCCGACGACGGGTCGCTCATCGCCCCGCCGGGCGAAGTGCAGTCTGTGATCGACCAGGCGTCCAAATCACACACCTGGGCACAGGGGCCGAGCCGGACGGTGAAGCTGGTTTCCGGAGAGAATTACTTCACGTCGGACACCATCGAACTGAAGCGAAACGTCCGACTCGAATGCAACGGCGCTCGGATCGTTCCGGACGGCGACTTCAACGTCATCGAGATGTATCGCGGCACCCAGCTCGTCGACCCGTTCATCGACACGCGCCCGGTCGGCTGGAGCTCCACGCAGGTCGTCGTCGGTGCGCCGGACGCAGACAAGATCGAACCGGCCAACCGCGCCACTGTCGAGGACGCGTACCTCATGGGTGACAAGGGCGAAGGTATCGGTCTGCAGTTCCGCGGCGGTTCGCGACCGTGCTCGATGCAGGTTGCGAGCGGAAACATCTCCGGGTTCGATATCGCGATCGACTGCTACGCCAGCGGGAGCGACACGTCCGGCCAGGGTGACTGGTCCAACGGGAACCGATTCACCGGCACCATCACCGACTTCCGCATCGGAGTCAACCACCGCTCCGAAGGGGCCGAAGTGTCCGGTAACGTGTTCAACCTCATGGTCCAGCCATCGAGCGACGTAAGCGAGTGGCTCTGGTACATGGAAGACGACCCGCGCTCGGAAAGCCAGCGTGGCGACAACTCCTATGTCAAGGGCAGCAATACGATGGTCGTGTACCCGTGGGACACCGCCCTGTTCAAGGAGAACAACCCGTACCACGAGAGCGGTGACCGCCGCGCCCCGATCTGGTATCTCGGCAAAGGGAAAAACTACGCGAACTCGCTGGTCGATCAGTCCGGCACGCTGGGGAACCAGTTCATCGTCAACAACTCCGATTACCCGGACCGGAACGGTATCTTCACCTATCACGGCGGACGGGTGACCGGGACGAGTCAGTTCTCCCACCCGCCGTCCTACCAGCCAAACAGCGACAGCCGCATGTGGCACGACGGGTCGGTCAACTAAGACGGAGTATTGTCGATTAGTTCCGGATTACGCCGACCTCAGGAGTTTGCTACCACCGGAAAATTCTACAGCAATCCGTGTAACTCGCAGTCACTCGACTGCCGTTTCGCTGTGTCAAGAAACACGGACGTTCCGAGTGAGAACGGTAGCGCAGTGTTCGTAGCGTCGCAGTCCGCGAGTGGTTAGGCGTTTCTCGACCCGGAATGCCAGTCCCGGCTGTCGTTCTGCTGATATGCCGGCTCTGTTTCGAACTCCGACGTTCCTGAAACGAAGCTGCCATGAGCCGTGAAGATACCGTTCCGGTCGGGGTTATCCGAGTTGTTCACCAGGTACTGATTTCCGCGGATTCCACTGAAATCAAACAACGAGTTCCCGTACCGTTTCCCACGGCCGAGAAACCAGAACGGTGCGCCACGATCATCGTCGGAATAATACTCATTGTTGGCCTCGTAGGCAGTGACGTCCCACGGGTGTGCGATGACGGTGTTCCCGTTCATGACATAGTTGTTATCACCGCGGGAGTCCCGCGGATCCCGGTCCATTTTCCAGAGCCATTCACTCACGCTACCGGTCTGTGCTTGAACCCTGACTGAGTTCCCGCTCACTTCCGCTCCCTCCGAACGCATGCTGATACCGATACGGAAGTCCTGTAATCGTCCCCAGAACTGGTTCCCGTTGGACCAGTCGCCCTGGCCGCCCGTATTGTCTCCCGCGGCGTAGAAGTCAAGCGCCCGGTCGAATCCGTTGAGCGTCCCGCTCGCGACCTGCATCGAGCACGGGGAAGAGCCGCCCCGGAACTGAATTCCGATACCGCTTGCGGGTTCGCTGAAGAGATACGCGTTTTTGACCCAGCCACGGTTTCTGGTATCTAACTTGTTGACGTCCTCCGGACCCAGTACGATCTGTATCGAACTCCACTGCATCCCCCGCGTGTCGACGAACGGGTCGACGAGCTGCGTATCCCGATCGAGTTCGAAGACGTTGAAGTCGCCAGTCGGAACTACTTTCGCCCCATTGCATTCGAGTCGCACGCCGCGGTGGAGCCGTATCGTATCATCAATCTCGTATTGAGTCCCGGAAACCAGCTTCACCGTCTGAGTGGGGCGTTCTCCGAACTCCGAGCCGGTGGTAGCAGCGTCGATAACCGGCTGGAGCTGCCCGGGCTTTGCGATCAGCGTTCCATCAGTTGTCCGTGTGGCTGTTTGTCCTGACTCACCGAGAGAGACGACCGACGCACTGCCCGCGACACTTCCGAACTCCTGCCACTGCTCACCGTCGCCGATGAAGATACGGCGGGAATCTGTCGCGAGGAATCGTGCCCCGGCTTTCGGTTCGTAATCCTCCAAATTCTCGGCGGCGTCCTTGATTTCGACATCTGTATCGATACGCGCGAAGTTCTCGTTGAGCGGAATGTGCCAATCCTGTGCCCCACGATCCGGACGCTGGTACTTGTGGTTCGCGGTGTCCTCGGCCATGTACAGTACTTCCAATCGGCCTAGTAAAATATGCTGTCGCTACTGCCTCAGCATAAGACTGCCCGGGAGTTATCCGGTGTATTCGCCGCCGTAATCAGTCGCTTCTTTGGCGCCCGCCGACACCCGGCTGTACACAGACTCGAATCCGTCTACCATAGCAGCAACCGTGAATCGCTCTGCGGCCCGAGCGATCGCTGTGGCACCTAAGTCCGCTGCGAAATCGGGATGGTTCGCCAGTCGGATCGTTGCCCAGGCTATCTGCTGTGAGGAACAGACATCGACGAACAGGCCGGAGTGATAGTTCTCAAGGAGATCACTATTGCCGTCGACCGGCGTTGCGACGATGGGGAGCCCGGCCGCCATCGCTTCGATAACCGCTCCAGGAAGCCCTTCAAAGTGTGACGGGAAGACGAAGATATCCATGGCATTGAGCAGCGCCGGGATATCGTCCCGAGTCCCGAGTAGATGGACCGAATCCGTACATCCCATGTTTTCGATACGCTGTTCAAGTTCCCGGCGGTCCGGGCCATCGCCGGCGAATACCAAGTGCGCATCGGGGAGTTCGTCCTCAATCGTAGCCCACGCCTCGAGTAAGTCGAAGTGGCCCTTCCGTTCGAGGAGGCGACCGACCGTCCCGACGACAGTCGCATCAGTGGGAATGTCAAGTTCCTCGTGTAGCGCGGCCGGGGTCGCACAGCGGTAGCTATCGATGTTTCGGCCGTTGTACACCACTGCAACGTCGTCAGGCTTTGCCCCCCGCTCGACGGCGAACTCTCGCCCAGCCGTCGAGTTCGAAACTACCGCGTCCGACAGGGGAAGCGTCACTGTATCTATGAGGCGACGAACGGGCGGCTCCGAGTCCGGAACGGAGCGAATACCAGTGATAACCTTCGCTGAGCAGAAGAGGCTCGCGATTCGGACGATAACGTTGCCATAGAAGAGAAAGGACTGGATGATATCCGGATCTTCGCGCCAGGCAGCGATACAGAACCGAAGCGGCGCGAGGAGGTACGCCACCGGTGTCTCGACGCCCGCAATCGTACCGTTTTCGAACTGGCCAGCATCAGTCAGACACCGTACCGTCACTGCCGAGTCAAGTTCCGATTCAAGGGGGTTTGTCGAGAAGATCGTCCAGATGGTCACGTCATATTCGTCGTGATCGAGACCGTTCACCAGATCGATAAGCGTTCGCTCAGCGCCCCCAATGACCAGTGCACCGATGAAGTACCAGAGTGTCGTCACGGGGACACCACCAATCGCAGTATCGAACAGTCGGGCCACGACACATGTGCGAGTTGGGTTCTGGGGCACCCGGTGGTCATCGATCCGATACTGTCCATGCGGTCGGATACCCGCGTCTCGAATTGCATTGTGAGTCGACTCCTACTGTTTCGGGTGTGTTTCGTCATCAGCGATGGGAACCACATCCGGGCGAGCGCGTCGGTCATTCGGTTATCGTCCCGTTTGAGAGCCCGTGCATCGTCCGGACGAGATATCTCGCGGGTTCATAGCTCAGTCGGCCACCGAGTGCGACGAGAGCGTACACCACTCGGTCAGAGTCAAAGGGATAGTAGTACACGGACTTCAGTAGTTGTTTTCTCGCGTCCCCGTAGAACCGATTCCGCAGAGCGTCCTGACCGAGAATAAACAATAGTGACGCCAGGAACATCCGTTCGTATTTGCGACCGTAGCTTCTGGCGAGTTCGCGGTGTTTTTCGATCAGCAATGGAAAAGAAACGTCCCGTTTTTCGGTGTAGTTGTTGCTGATCCGCTCTTCGTCCTCGGGGCAATGTCGTCGCGTCAGTAACTCCCGGATGACCCGAAACTCCGTGTGCTGAGAGAGCCGAATCAGCCACTCTCGGTCTTGCCAGCTCGGGAACCGCTCGTCCGGCAACCCCGCTGCCGAAATGATGTCTTGCCGGACCATCAGCGTGGAGAACTCACCGAATGATTTCCCGACGAGCAGATCCTCCGCAACGGTACCTTCGCAGGTGAAAATCACCTCACGGGTGTAGGAGCCGTAGTCGTACTCACAGCCAGTGTAGACGACACCGACACCGTCGTCGGTCCGCTGGAACACGTCGACCTGTTTGCTGATCTTTTCAGGTCGCCAGTCGTCATCGTCGTCGAGCAGGGCTATATACTTCCCCTCGGCCTCACGAATCCCCGTGTTTCGAGCCTCGTTTGCGCCGCGGTTTTCCTCGTGGCGAATACAGACGAGATCGAGCCCATCCAGGGATTCCCGGGACAGCGTGTCGTTTGCAGGTTGTGGTGAGTGATCGTCAACGACGATAAGTTCGATATTCGGATACGTTTGTTCTGCCACGCTCCGTGTGGCTCGTCTGAGCTTGTCCGGCCGCTTATACGTCGGTATAACGACACTTACCAGCGGTTGTGGCATGTAGTTGTCCTCGGGATAATCGATACCGGAGTAAAGTTAGTGCCTCACTATGCACTGGCAGTCCGGTCAGGTATCCGGCGAAACCGACCAGCCACTGAACCCACCGTTGGTGTACACCTTGTTCGCAGTCGGATCGTTGTGGAACCGCGCGAGGCTGTCTTCACCGTATCTGAAGAGATACTCCTGTTGTTGGTCCGTAAAATAGGACGCGGTGTGTTGCTCTGTGTCATGTGTTTTCGTCATGACGTAGCTTCGGCCGAATGTATCCGCCGCCGTGACATTCGCACTGAAATAGCCGAGGTTCCGCGGGATGTTGTTGTTGATATTGATGTCCGCCGGATAGTACCTGGGGCTATTTCTGCCGAGGACAAACGCCTGCATCTTGTGAGACGTGTCCATTGCGTGTATCGGGACACCCTGGTCATAGTGGGTTGCCATGTGTCGAGTTCCGTCGTATTCGGCATACGTCATGTGGTTGTTCGGTTCGTACGCCGCCCCCGCGGCCAGAACTGCACTCGTCACCATCAGAATCGCCAGTACGACAGTCACACCGGATCGTTGCTCGCTTGCACTATGTACGAGGGCGAGTGCAACGACGACAGCGGCGAACAGCAGCGAGTACCGGTTCGCTCGGATGATCCCCTTGACGATGAGGTTGCCCAGCAGGAACGTCCCTGCAACGGCGAGCCCGGCGGTGAAATGGGTAGTTCCGAGTCCCCAGTCGTATCGTGGACCGCGCCACAGGAACCAGTAGAGAGTCAACAGGGTGAACACGCCTGCAATGGTGAAGTAGATCGCAGTCGATCCGTACAATGTCATGAATTTTTCGAGGAGCTGGCCCGTCGAAAACTCTACAGATCCCGCTTGCTGTAACTCTCTCGCCGCCGGTGTCGCATCGTCCTGTGAATTGATCACCTGTGCGATCGCCTGTCGCGTCTGGCCGAATTTCGTTAGCCACGCGAACAGCAATGGCAGGAACGCAATCCCCAATCTCGGACTGAGCGTCCGGACATGCGTCAGCGAGAGCCGACCGAACACGCCGGAATACACCGCAGTCAACAGTAAGAGGCCGACCATGAACAAGGTCGTCATAGGGTGCGAATAGATGACGAACACGCCGATGAGCAGGAACAAGACGAAATACTCGTTGTCGTTGCTCCGCCGGTATAGTTCCGCAAGCGTCAGCAGTACCGGGATGACCATAAACGAATTCATGGCCGGGTGGTTCGAGAGGTGGAAGGTCGTGTAAATAAGAGGTGTCCCCGCGGCGAGTCCCGCCGCCAGACTTCCGGATTGCCCGGAAATCGTCCTGACGAGGACCCCGATACCGACAACCTGTATCGTCGTAAACAGCAGCGCTGTTAAGTACGGGATAGCATCGAGTGGAACGCCGAGCATCGTCATCTGGGCCATCAATACGTGTTCCCCCGGGTACCAGATTCCCGGAAGTGACCCAGTCGCCAGTATTCCTTTTATGTCGCCGAAATGTCGCAACGCGTCGGCTGTTCCCTGTCCGTAGAACCGGTAGCCGCGTGCTTTCGGCAGGAAAAAATACAGTGCGTAGTTAGCGACGACGAGACCGAGACCGTGTCGCCAGTACCCCGACCCCGTTACTGCCGCAGCGATCAAAGTCAGCATCCCGCCCCCCAGCACGATGTAGAACAGGTACCAGAACGGCTGTGGTAATGCGTCGACGAGAGACGTTTCGTATCCTGTCACCGGCTGTATCGCGAGGAAGACACCGCTTTCGAGGACGAGAACCCCCGCCAGGATGATTACGAGATACTCCTGTAAATCGCGGTTTGCAAACTGATAGGTGTCGAATACCCCCCTGTCGATGTCAGTCTCGAAGCCCATGTGTTGCTCTTATGAATGTTGGTCACTATCGGTCCGCCGTTGACCCAGTCCTGGACCACTCTTACACAGTCACACTGTTAAGTAATCAGAAACTAACGACCCGACCGGGTGAACTACACGACCGTTCGGCCGGAAGAAACCGGGTGGCTACCCGGTCAGTCCGGGACGGTCTCCTGGCATCGGCCCCCGTTAGTGTCCACACGGTTATTGTATATCTATCTCGTCCTGTGTCACTGGGATCTGTGGACTCGATGGACCCTCGCGGTCCGTCGTCGCCGGTTCGCTACTGTCGGCGACCTGTCCGAGTACGTTCGTCGTCTCCCGAACAGTGTCTTCCCAGTCGTAGCGCGTTGTTACGATTCGGCGGCCGTGTCGCCCTAGATCGGAGAGCAGTTGTTTATTTTCGACTAAGTCGGCAACTGCGGCGGCAAGTCCCCTGATATCTCCGACTTCAACGGTCGCGCCGGTTTGATCGACGATCTTGGCGGTCTGTTCGAGATCGCTGGAGACGACCGGTGTCTCACACGACAGCGCCTCCAGGACGGTTCGCGGAAAACCCTCAGTACGGCTGGGCAGAACAAACAAGTCGGCCGCTCTGAAAACAGCCGGCATCTCGCTGTACGGGACACGGCCGAGAAAAGTAACAGCATCGTTCAGTCCCTCCTCGGCGACAGTGTCTTCCAGTTTGTCACGCATCGGCCCGTCGCCACAGAAGAAGAGCCGAACATCCGGACACCGGTCCTGTATTTCCGCAACCGCCGCCAGTAGATCCTGTGGGCGTTTGCCGTCCACAAGGCGACCAACAAAGACGATTGCGGGACCGTCGGCCGCGTCGATTTTATCATGTTTTGTCCCGATCGGGGAAAATCGCTCAGTATCGACGCCGTTGTTTACTACCGCAATATCCGCATTGACACCCAGTTCTCGCAGTTTAGCCTGTTCAACATCCGTGTAGCAGAACGTTACGTCAGCGGAATCGTATGTCCATTTTCCCACTGTTCGCAGGTGTGCGCGCGAGAACCACAACGGCCCGCGCTGGGAATTCAGTCCGTGACACGTCACCGCAAGTGGAATCCCTTTCAATCGACAGTAGGTCACAGCCACATTCGTCGAAAAAAACAGGTGCGAGTGGGCGTGAACGACGTCGTAGTTTTCATTGTTTCGGAGAATTCCGATCGTGTCCGTAAAGAGTTGATTGCCCAGAATCTCGGCCTTCGGCGGTTGTCGGATGAGCGTGTATCCGTCACGTTCGATAGTCTCCTGCTCGTCCACGCTGTCTGAAGCAGTTAGAACAGTCACATCGTGTCCGTGTGCTGCCTGGTCGCGGCTAAGGGCATGTATGTGATACGGTGCGCCACCGACTGTTTCAGGGAAGATATCCTGAGCCACCCGAAGAATACGCATTTGTTCACCCCGGTCTTGTGGAGAGGTAGGTTTAGTTAATAGTCTGATTTTACAGTAGCGACTTCCTATACCGTCGATTATCATTCTTTATTTGACAGCCAAAACCCACACCCACGGACTCAGCAATGCGTGATAGGAACAGTCACTAGCGGACGTATCAGATGACCCTATGTTTTAGTGCAGTACCGGAATGGCCAGAGTGACATGGTGATAAAGCGCATGAGTAATTGACTGCGGTAGATGACAAGAATCTCATCACCAGCTTCCTCGTATGATTTAGAGCAAAAAACCATTTCGAAGGAAAATCTCGAATTTGTATCCCGACCCACCGTAGGGACAGTATAAACAAACACCCCCACCGTCTGTGTCCGAGTAATGGTAAATACTGGGCCGATAGCGTTCTATATACCGTCACTGACCGTTGGAGGAGCGGAGCGTGTCACGGTTTCCGTTGCGAACGGTCTCGCCGAACGCGGCTACGAGGTGGATCTGGTCGTATCATTCAATGATGGGGCGTTCCGAGACGAGGTCGATGAGCAGGTAACTATCGTCGATCTCAACACACCAAAAATACCGGTGCTCGGGATTGGGGCCAGTGTCCCCTGCCTCTCGAAATATCTCTCCGCACGGTCACCGGCCATCTTGTTCTCACAGATGACCTACGCCAACGATATCTATCTAGTTTCACAACTGGTAGCGAGATCCGATACGGTCTCAATCGGAACCATACACAACACTCTCGGCATGCAGGAAGAGCCAAAAGAGAAACTCGTACAGGCGCTCCAGCGACGACTGGCGGGACAGGCCGATCAGTTCGTCGCTGTCTCCGAAGGCGTCGCTGAGAGCGTCGTGGAGTATGTCGGCGTTGACCGGGAGAAAGTCTCCGTGTTGCACAACCCCATTCCGGTCCATGATGTCCAGCAACAGGCCCGTCAGTCGGTTGACCACCGCTGGCTCGATTCCCCGGAACACGAGGTTGTCTTGGGAGTCGGACGGCTCGAACGGGCAAAGAACTTCAGTTCGTTCCTTCGAGCTTTCGCAAAGCTCCATGCGAATCGGCCGCAGACGAGAGCGATAGTCGTCGGGAAAGGCTCGGAACGCGCGGAACTCGAAGCGCTCGCGGCTGAGTTAGGTATCGAAACCGTTGTCTCGTTCCCCGGATTCGTCGATAACCCATATGGATACATGGGCGGTGCGTCCGTGCTCGCGATGTCGTCGATCCACGAGGGGCTACCGACAGTCCTCATCGAGGCACTCGCCTGTGGGTGCCAGGTCGTTTCCACGGACTGTCCGAGCGGTCCTGCGGAAATACTTCATAACGGCGAATATGGTCACCTCACACCAGTTGGGGACGATTCAGCACTCGCAGATGCTATCGAAGCCACACTGGAGTCACCGCTCCCCCCAGACAAACTCGTCGAACGGGCACACGATTTCGCCCCCGATGCCGTGATAGACGAGTACGAAACGTTCGTTCACCAGTACGTAGAGCCCTCGACCAGGGGATCAGTTGAACCGAATGCCGAGTCACCAGTCGCCTTTTAAGCCGGTGAAGTACCGATTGGGGTGCGTTTTTCACCCGTTCTGGGTTACATCGACCCAGATGTGGGTCTCCCGATAGGCGTTGTCGACAGTCGGCTGCTCTGGAACTCCATCCCGGTACAGCAGATACGTTAATCGGAGTCGTTCACCTTCGAGTACTGGGGTAACAGTGTGACGCTCCTGCCACGTTTCACCGGGAGAAATCGTCTCGCTGTACGTATCGAGACGCGCGTTTTCGATCGGATCGCCCGTCGGTGCTGTTCTGGTGAGTTGGACGACGACAACGTAATTCGTCTGTTGTTGCTCACGGTTTGTGACAGTGAAGTAGAGCTCACTGGCTTCACCAAGCACCATCTCCGCCGGATACCCGTCCGCTTGCAACGTCCCGTCGTTCTCGGTCAAGAGTCCGAACTCGGTGTACGTTTCCCCGCGTTGGGGCTGTGCGGCGACGAAAGTCACACTGATCAGGGCGACCAGGACGGCCGCCGCAACGACGACTGAGCCGAGTTGGACGCCGCCATCGGTCGACTGTGTCCTGCTGTTTGAGCCCGTGTTGAACTGCACTGCTGATTTGGTTGCCTCCGGACCCGACACGATTCGGCGGTACAGCGCAATGAGTGTCGACAAAAGCGTCACCGCAGCGAGCACTGAAACGACCGGGACGGGTCGGATCGGCCAACTGGTGAAATCCAAATTCACCCCGACAATGACCGCTAAACAGATGCTCGCGACCACGGCGTACAGTATCCGCTCGAGACCGATGAGTCGATGCTGCTGATACGTGGATTCCCGATCAGGAAACAACGCAGCAATCAGCGCATAGCCAGGAACGAATAGGAGGAACGGGATTGCCACGGCCGCAAGCAACAGTCCATCGACTGGCGAAACAGTAGCGGCAAGTGTAATAGCTGTAATGACGCTAACGGCAACGAGATCTGATAGCTCCGTCAACGTACCTGACCACCTACCCATGAAGGCTCTTCAAGACGCCGTCAGCATAAGTAGCAACACCATAACGGTAGTACTCACTGCGAGTCCGCCGGTCATAGAAGGCGTCCTCAGATTGTTTACAGACCAAGCGGAGCCCACCAACAGAACACAGGACGTAGGGGGTGAAGATCAGTCACGTCGGAGGTGTTTCCGCTTGAGCCGCCAGAAAAATCCGCTAAGTAGCAGCATAGAAAGCTTCGGGATGAACGAACCGTATCTGATTCCGCTCGATTCATCGCCGTATAGCGCCTCCATCGGGACGTCCTGAACAGTCATCCCATTCGCGTCTAAGTGAATTAGCATATCGTTCAGGAACCCGTAGTCGTCAAACAGGTCGTTCAGCGAGAGCTGTTCAAGCGCCGTCGCAGAGATTGCAGTATACCCGTTTTGTGGATCGCGTATTTTCCAGTGTCCGCTCGCGATTTTTGTCAACACCGTGAGAAGGACATTTCCGAACAACCGCCAGTTAGACATCTGAGCACAGTGGCGCCGCGATATCAGACGGTTGCCTTTCGCGTAATCCGCCTCACCATCGACGACTGGGTCGAGTATCCTCTCGAGGATACTCGGATCCATCTGGCCGTCTCCATCAAGTACTGCAACTGCGTCCATACCACTCATCAGTGCCAGCTCGTACCCTGTTTGTACAGCGGCCCCGCGACCACCATTGGTCTGATGACGCACCGGGACGATCCGTTTGTCGAGAAAGGTTTGGCTTTCGGAAACCGTTGTCCCGGCCCCGTCAGCAACCATCATTTGTTCTGCGGAATCTCCGGTTACACCTGCCTGTTGTACCTCAGTGTCGACGTATTCCTTGATCTCTGTCCAAGTGTCATCTGTCGAACAGTCGTCGATAACGAACACCTGGTCGACGAACTCCGGAAGTGAGTCGATGACGGTGCCGATGAACCCCTCTTCGTTGTACGCCGGAATGACGACACCAACGGTCGAGCCTTTGTACACGCTATGCCCCCCCTGTGTGTGAGCAGTGCTGTTTCGTTTCCATGAGATGTACAGCCCGGTTGCATTGCTGGGGGGAGTCCGCAACAGCACAAACAGAGTTACCGAACACGCAACTACTCATCTCGGGTCGGCTTCCGTGCCAGACCCACGCGCCAATAGCAACTTCCGGTTCAGTGATAGTCATGGTAGGTCGTAGGGCCGTGTACCGGCCACCAATAGGGCCCTCTCTGTCGCCATGTTGGGCAAATCGATCTATTGTTATTCCTTACTTTCCGTGATTAGCGGTCGTATACAGTGAACTGTCGAATCAATAAATATCTCGTTAGACTGCATCCGAAAGGCATCGACGTACGGCGATTACTCCCGGTATCGACAGGCGCTATTCGAATTGGTCCTGATACGTCGCCCTGATGTCCGCTTGGCGACTTTCGGTGAGGTTCTCATACGATTTCCCGTGCGTATCGCGGGCAAGTTCGTCCCAAGACTCGATCCGATCACCGGACTCAGTCTCGAACTGTGCATCGAAGTCGCCTTCAACCTTCTGCTGGACTCCGATATCGAGACCAGTGAAATCGAATTTCTCACCGGGTTGTACATCGGCACCGTACTCTTCACGAGCGATCTCCTCACGGGTCCGCACTTCTGCGGCTGCAAGGCCGTCCGCGAACGGTTGGCGTTCGTGGATCTCTTCGACCTGGCGCTTCGTTTCGCCGCTCACCTCATTGTAGTAGAGCCCGTACTTGTCCTGAGTGATTTCATCGAGCGAAGCGCGCTCACCGTCAGAGACACTGGTGCTCTCGCCGGAGCTGCTGGAGCCGCTACCGTCGTCTTTGGCCCAAGACGGCTTGACCGACATGGCGGTCGACGCGCGCGCGTCTTCAGAGTAGATACCATAGACGTACGTCTGCAGGCTCAGTGGTTCGACAGGATAATCTGTCGAATCGGTCACCGTATATTCAACTTCGAACCGAACGCGGGTCGACTCCCCGGGCGCAAGCGTCACGTTCCTGTTTAGTCCATAGGCTTCCGGTCGGTCATCGTCGTCGCTGTCGATTCGATGCTGGATCGTTTGGGTTCCAGTGATTTCACCGGTGTTCGTTACGTTTGCAGCGAACACAGCCGCATCACCGACGTACAGGACGTTCGGTCCGACTATATCCGAAACCTCGAAACGACTGTCCTGTACCGTCATCGAGACGGTTTCTGTGTCGGCAGCAGTACCAAGCGAGTAGTTGTGTGTGCCGCGGCTCAAATTCGTCGTATTCACCCCGATAGACACCGTTGTCGTTTCGTTGGCAGCGAGTGAAACGGAACGGGAATAGGTGGTGTTCTGGGAATCACTATGGAGCGTGACATTGTCAGTGCCGTCCACGTCGCCAGCGTTCATGACGACCGCAGAGACGTTCGCGGTGTCCCCGGTGGTGACGTTGGCGGGAGCGCTCACGTTCTGGACCTGGAACGTTGCGGGTTGCTGAACATGTAGCGTTCCGGTCGTTGTTGTGTTTTCGGTGGTGACCTGGTATTGGTATCGACCGGGTTCCAGATCGGCAGTACGGACTGTGGCAGTGCTTGTCTGACTCTGGCCGCCCGATAGCGAGAATACACTCTCGTTCAGGGTTTCAGTATCAGAATACTGGCCGTTCTGGTCCCTATCGACGGCGATTCGAACGGTCTGAACTCCCCGATACTCGCCTTCATTGGTAAGGTTCGCACGGATAGAAGTGTTCGTGCCGCGAACGATCGTATCCTTCTCAGTTGTATCGGTGAGTGCAAACGTTGGAGGAGTGAGTACAGCTACACTCCCAGTGGTCTCCGGGGACGACGATTCACCAATAGCTACAGCATACGTGTATTCCCCAGAGCTGATCTGCTCGGGCTCGGCAGCTAGGGTCACATTCGTCGTTTCAGTCGGCGAAACCTCGACTTGTTTTGTCGCTACTGTTTGGGGAGACTGTCCCGTCCCGTCCTCGTTCAATCGTAGCGCTACTTGTTGCGTTGTTGTACTTGCTCCCTCGTTTGTGATTCGGAGTTGGACTCGCAAGGGTTCATCCGGCCGAATATCGGTTGGAGTGCTCACAGCGTGTATCTCCAGTTCGGCCTCATCCACGGTGGTGTCTGACTCCGTCGGCACATCAGCGAACCCACCGACACCAAGCCCAACCGTAGCGCCTCCAAGGATTAACAGCCCGGCGACACACCCGATCAGTAATTTTCCGTAGCCTATGGACAACATGCGTACGCAGGTAGGTTACAGGTCACTATTGTTACGGCCGCTATACCCGCTGTTAAACACTCTCTGCCGTCAATGTCGCTGTGTGCGTTCCCACATTCGATGTTTCGGAACGAGTAGTGGTCGTTTACTACCAGAGCGGCCCTCAAAGAGTAAGTCACAAGCGATGGTCATGGTGAATCTAAACCGCTGGAATCCGACGTCATCTAATAGTATCGGTTAGCTGAGTTTGTGAACACAAAATCCCCCAAATCGCAGCCCAAGCTTGGATCTATATGTCAGAACAGTGTATGGGAGAGAGACCATTTGCAGTTGCCAATGTACCCATCGACTTAAGAAAGGAAGAGAGGCGGTCCTAAGTCGACGCGCCTCGCAGCAAGCCGTTTTCAACCCGGTATCGGGCGTGACAGTTACGCCATATTCTTCCGTTCGATTGTCTCCCAAATATCGACACCCTTCTCGGTGATGTCGTACACACGGCCTTTCTTCCGGTCTTCCGAAACGAGTAGGTCAACGAGCTCCGATTCACGAAGTTCCTGCAGCGCGCGTGAAACGTGGGCGATGCTCATTTCCCTGTCATCTGCGATTAGCGACGGTGTCGCAGGCCCTTCTGACAATCGGCGGAGAGTCTCGACTCGATACCGTGAACTGATAACGTAGCTCACCTCGTCCCATTGATCAAAGTCTGCCATCGTATCTATTCGTATGCACGAGTGTACCAGCTACCTTCATTGGACACAGTCTCGTGTACAGAGATATTCCATGTGCCTGTGGTTAATTGTTTCGCTCGTGTCGCTTGGTCTCGCTTCGTAGTCATACACGACTCCGGTTGATTACCCTGCTTCCTGAGTATGTGGTGAGTAATATCGTTCGTCCATCGAAGTAGTACTACCAAGCGTTTCAGCTACTGGTTCGGTCACGGACCGAGAACCGACCATCAGCATAGGCCGTGTCCCTCCCGAAGTTTCGATTCCTGACGACTACCTAGAGGGTACTTTCATCCAGTGCGTCTGTATAAACGGGATCGTGGCCGGGTAGCGGGTAATTTTTTAACCGTTGCTCATAGGATTACGTTACTTGTCCAATGGGCAGTGATAGGGAGTGTACGTGAGGATTTATATTATCATTTTTGGGGTGGTTTAATTGTGTGAATCCGGGATATTGGCACGCCTCAAGGATCGTAGCCGGAAAACTACAGATTTGTCAATACACATTTACGCCGACGCGAGTGTTTCCAGTACGAATCGCCAGAGATTGATTCGAAGAGCGCTGTTACTCTCAGAATACCGAAGCAACTACTGACTACTGCCGGCGGTAATCACGGAAAAATTATCTAATATATTACATAACAAAGTATTAAGTGCCAAGGTGATGTTGATTTGAAATGCTGACTGACAGCGTACTGCTCCGTCGATGCAGCCGGGGGGCTGTGTGAGCGCGATTCCAGACGGATAAACGATGTCGCAGCACACAGGAAGTGGGTAAATATGGGAGTCAAAGACACCGCACAAACGAAAGCAGAACCGGCCAATGAACTGAGCGACGAATCCGTACCAGCGCCAAAAGGGAAAGAGAACAGTGCTGACCAGGTAGCGTCACAGGAGCAGGATGAGTCCAGTGCATCCCTCGACGTTATTTTTGAAATATTGAAAAATAGCCGCCGCAGAGAAGTCCTCCATTTTCTTCGAGAACGAGACGAACAGGTCTCTCTTGGTGATCTCGCGGAACACGTCGCGGCCATCGAGAACGATACCACGACTGATGCGTTGACCTCCAGTGAGCGCAAGCGCGTGTACGTAGGGCTGTATCAGTGTCACCTCCCGAAGATGGACGACATCGGGGTGGTCGATTTCAACCAGGACCGTGGGCATATCACCCTTACCGAGAAGGCCGATGACTTCGAAAAGTATCTCGACCGCTCCGAGGAGGAACAGGATCGACAGTGGTACCAGTACTATGGAGCCGTATCTGTCCTGGGTGCGATGGTCCTTGCTGCCTCTGTCGCCCTCTCGCTTTCCGGGAGCATGGTCTTAGGCCTGTTCTCCCTGGTGGTAGGTGTTGCAGGTGCATGTTCCGTGTACCACTGGTCAGTCGAGCGGGAAGACCAGGACAGCGAGTAGTCCGGGAGAAACGGTTTCGCTCCGCGCCTAATTTTTACGTAGTTCGCCTCACGAATATAGCTATGCAGAGCGGTACACTTCGTCACCCGCAATATATGTTCGTTCTACTGATGGAACCGGTTCAGGATCAACGATGACAAGATCAGCCCTGGCACCCCGCTCTAATCGGCCACGATCAAACAGGCCAGCAACAGCGGCTGGGTTGGTGGATACACGCGCTACCCGGTCTTTGAGCGGTTCATCACTCTCGATAAAGACAGAGCTGAGCAGTGATTGCGGACGGAAGTCACTACAGAGGATATCGACAACGCCGTCTTTGATTGCCTGAGTCGCATCAGGCCCGTCCCACAGGCTCCCCCCGCGAACCACGTTCGGGGCACCCATCGCAACGGTCATGTTTAATTCGGTTGCGCGCTGAGCAACACGGTGAGAAAGCGGATATTCGCAGATGTCGACCCCCAGGGCGGCGGCGTTGTCCACACCCGAAACGGTTTCATCATCGTAGGAGGCGACGGGAATGTTTCTATCATTCGCTAATCTCGCTATCTTTCGCGCGCGCGATCTGGTTTCGTCCTTGGAGGGAGCATTCCGACGCGTGTGGAGCGTCTGTAGGCTCGTACCTGAAATCTCACTGCTATGCTCGTAGCGTTGTGCGAGTGAACTTTCGCCAGCGAACTGGCCCGTTCCTGGAACATGTGAAACGAGGGAGACGAGATCGCCGCCCGATTGAATCTCCTCCGAGACGGCTTCGACCGCCGCCTCGTTCGTTAGTTCACATCGCATGTGAAGTCTGTTGTCGACTCTGGCACCGACTTCGCGGTTGAAACACCGGATATGCTCGGCAAGGTGGCGGGCTAATTCGATACTCCGGTTGTCATCCGGGACGTCTTCGAACGCAATAGCATGGTACTTCGTCGTAATTCCCGCGCTGACATTGGCAATATCACACCGGTCCAGAGCGACTGCTGTATCGACGCGATCCCCAGCTCTCGGAAAGAGGTGTCGCTCGATGTCATCGCCATGGAGATCAACCAATCCGGGAAGGACATACTTCCCCGCCGCATCGACATCCGGGGAATCATGATATCCCGGTTCCACTGAGACTATTTTTCCATCGGAAAACACTACTGTTCCGTCCTCTATTTCCGTAGTGGGCGTAACGATAGTTCCTCCCGAGATCACCGTTCGATTTATATTGTTGCTCATCTGCTGTGACTCCCGGTAAAATTACCAGTATGTATCGGTCGGTGTCCCGAAAAATGAGTATAAGCTTACTACGATTGTTCCACAATTAGATATAGAGACCATATTTATATGAATCTAGCTGCCATGGCCGGTACTCCACTACATAAAGAGAGGGAATCGGATCCGCTAATCGTCGGTATGAGTCAAACAAGATTGATCTAAAGTCCTTAGCGATTATTCCAGGGCTTGGAATCGATCTGAGCCCTAAAACAGAGGATTTGGCTCCCAATGTAGTATCTCAGACCACTTGTGTAGCTGTCAAGCAGCCATAGTTTCTATGTAATAATCATATAATAGGATCATAGAGAAGTGATTTACGAGTGATTCTGGTGAATTCATATCTGTTATGATACACCTACTTGTATAATACTGTATTAATTACCTCAACAGGATGTATGAGTGGAAATTCCCCCTACATCTTTTCGTAGTCAGAACAGTATAATAACACCGGAGCTATAACAAATAGACGGTTGGATAGAAAGACGGTTAGAACGAATTATAGCAAGTAGAGCCGCAACTGAGTTCTAACAAGTCCCACTGTCACAAGCAGGTCAAATTCCAAAAGGCCGACACTTAGCGACCTCAATTGCCGCCATAGAGAGTTGGTCTATTTAGTACGCGGTCGTAGCAAATGTCTACGTGCCGCTACTGACGACATGGTATTTGTGTGTCCAGAATCCGAAGGTTTTAGCGCCAGTGTTCGAAACAAGATCGTATGAAAGAATGGGTTGACGCTTACGACGAGCGTGACTGGCAAACGACCACAGATGGAACCGTTCGGTACGCACTGTTGGGCCTGGGCTGGTGGACGATCGATCTGGCGCTCCCCGCGATTCGGGACTCTGATTTGGGTGAGGTCACAACGTTTGTCAGTAGTTCCTCGGAAAAAGCCGAGCGACTCGCCGATGAACACGGTGTCGATCACGGGATTAGTTACGATGAGTTCCACGATGGAGATGCGGCCGACGCGTACGATGCCATCTACATCGGGACACCGAACGCCTTCCACCTGGAATACGCCGAGACGGCCGCGGAACTAGATAAAGCCATTCTGTGCGAGAAGCCAATGGAGTCAACAGTCGAACGGGCTCGAGAGATGGTGGAAGTCTGCGAGGATGCCGACGTTCCGTTGATGATTGCCTACCGGATGCAGACCGACCCGGCCGTCCGGCGCGCCAAGGAACTCATCGAAGACGGATTTATCGGCGAACCTGTCTCCGTATACGGCAATAACAGCCAGCCGTTGCTTGAAATGAATCCGAACACGGACCAATGGCGTCTCGATCCGGATCTGTCGGGCTATGGCACCTCCGTGATGGATCTGGGAATCTACTCTATCAACACGACTCGGTTCCTCCTCGACCGGGAACCACGGGCCGTGCAGTCACAGATGAGCTCCCATGGGGCCGCATTCGAAGACGTGCCTGACGAACGCTCCGGGGCGCTGCTTGTACTGGAAGACGGTGTCAAGATGGTCACGACTGATAGCCAGAACGCTCACGATGATACGCAGCTGAAAATCACGGGGACGGACGGACAGATCGAACTCCGTCCAGCGTTCCACGGTAAAGCGAAACTCCACCTGTCCCGAAACGAGACCACAGTGACTGTCGAACACGAGAGTTTTGACGCGGAGGACGAGATGCGGGAGGAATTCGACTACTTCGCCGACCGCGTCTTGACTGATGCTGAGATCGTCCCGGACGGCCGCCACGGTCTCCAAGACATGCGGATCATCCGAGCCATTCACGAAGCCGCCGAAAGCGGCGACGTCATCGAGTTATAGCTGAATCGTTCGGTTTATGTGAGCCCGTTGCCGCCACATTGTTCGAAAACGCGTTCCTGGCGGGTACTGGCTGTCGTGTTATCCCGGTCAAGACGGAGGACAGTGCTACCGTATTTCGGTGTTCAAAATCGGTGAACAATACCTACCCAAAGCTTAGTTTTATCTCCACTAAGTCTGGAAAGCAGTGATTAGTCGCAGTGAATACGGAAGCTCTGGTAGCCGTTGAAATCCAATGGAAACCCGATTGTACGATTGCGTTCCGGCCGGTGTGTGAATCGTTTCAACTGTTACTACGGCGTCAGTCTCTGTTAGGTAGCCTGTTGTGAGTCCTCCAGGAGTCTCATTAACAGGGTGAGTCGGAAGATCGGGAATGAGTTTCTCGGATGACCGACACGGCCTCGTTCACCCATACGGAATTACTATTCTGATTCGATAGTCAGATTCACCTGGGTAGACTGTGGTGAAGGTTTTCAGTACATCACACCGAGTATCGTTGAAGAAGGCTGAGATCTGAGACAGTCGGTCGAGAATAATAACATCTGTACTGATGTTATGTAAAGAGCAATGGAAAGCCTTACAGTTCGTACACAGCCGTTGGCGACGGAGTTTTGTATTTGATACAGGCAGTATATATTTAGCTGTTATAGGTTCGGATACAGGTGTGTTATTGTCGATTGACTATTTTCTGGTGGTTTTAATTCTATTAAGTCGATCAGTTATTAGAGGAATAGCCATATCCGTATTAATAATCCTTTGAGTGTGAATATATGTGATTCTTCTGGAGAAATACGGTATATTGTGTACCCAGATTTCTGTCTGTTGTCTGTACGAATGCTACTTTTGGCTAATGATACTGTAAATCACGGCGGTTTGCTACGGATAATTGGTTCGGTAAACGGTATTGACAGGCAGATCAGGGGAAGTTCCATCACAGGGAGGAACGATGCAACCGTCACAGCAGCAATGGCTTGGGTGGTCACTCGACGGGGCAATGGAGATCGCGATAGTCAATTGCCGTCAGAGATCCACTTCTCCCCCCACTCGTGGATTTCATCGAACGCCGAGAGTAGTTCTTCGCCTTTCGGTGTCAGTGAGTAATGAACCGCAACTGGGCTTCCCTCAGCGACGCGGCGTTCGACGTATTCGTTTTCCTCCAGGTCATCAAGCACGCGGGACAGCGTTTGCGAGTTTGCGTTCGTCGCACGCTTGAGTTCGTTAAATCGAAGTTCACCCTCCCTGAGCACATGAATCACCGTCATGCGCCAGCGGGATCCGATCTCTTCAAGCGTCTTGATTACCGGGCAGTGACCGTATTTTGATTCGAGGGTATCATTCGATGACATCGATGTTACTTGGTCAAGGCTACGTTCGCTGAATTATATTAAGATCATGTTCCAATACCAGGTTGGATGATATGACCGTGATTTCGGTTCCGCATCTCGGTATCGTGTAACAACTATCAGCGACTGTGCTCAATACAATGGACGTACTACTACTCGGTGCGAGCGGACGAATCGGACAGCGAACTGCGACAGAGCTCCTGGATCGCGGCCACGCCGTCACAGGGGTGTCCCGCAGTGGGAAAGTCGAAGGGATCGACGATGACGGTTTCGTTGCCGTATCGGGAGATGCGACCGACCCCGCGGATGTCGCGAAGTGTGCGACAGGGCACGACGCCGTGGTGTCGGCGCTCGGTCCGAGCGGTGATGAGTCGGCGGAAGTTCTCACAGAGATGATTTCGGCCGTCATCGACGGTCTCCGCCGTGCTGATGTCGACCGGCTCGTCTGGACCGGGGGTGCCGGCGGACTCAGGGTTGGTCCGGAGACGCTGCTGATCGAAACGGACGACTTCCCCGCCGAGTGGAAACCGGTTGCCAGCGCAGCCATCGATGCATATGACATCCTCAGCGAAGCCGATGACCTGTCGTGGACCTACGTCGCACCGGCTGCACTGATCGAACCCGGGGAACGTACCGGTGAGTACCGGACTGCCGATCGGCAACTTGTGACTGACGAGGACGGTGACAGCTACATCTCGATGGAGGATTTCGCCATCGCTCTCGTCGACGAACTCGAAGACAGCAACGCCGTCCATACCTATCTCGGAACCGGGTACTGACGGCGTCCGTTTCCAACACCGTTTAGTCCGACACTCGTCTCGAATCAAATGACGGCACCGGAACCACGGAGTCACGGTGCCGCCGTATTTGGAGTGTCAGTACCGAAATGCCCACCACAGACGAGTCGCCCGAAACGGAACAGTCAATCGATAGTGCCCCCGATGAGACGGAGAACCCGAGAGCCGACATCCCTCCGGGCGCGGTGACGTTCGACTGGGCCGGAATGCGTGCCGGCTTCGTGACCTGTCTCCCGGTCGCTCTCGGTGTCGCCGGCTATGGGATCGCTTTCGGCGTTCTCGCCGACCAGGCCGGTCTGAGTATCGCGGAGGTAGCGTTGATGAGCGCGACTGTCTTGGCCGGCGCCTCCCAGATCATCGCCGTCGAGTTATGGGCTGACCCCGTTCCGTTCGCGACGGTTGTACTCGCGGTTTTTGCGGTAAATCTGCGATACTCGCTGATGGGCGCAGCCCTCCGACCGTGGTTCAAGCATCTGTCGGCAACACGGACGTACGGCAGCCTGTTTTTCATGGCCGATGAGAACTGGGCGCTGACGATGCGCGACCTCACATCCGGGAGCCGGCGGGGCGCGTTCCTGCTCGGGAGCGGCCTCGCTATCTGGGTGTTCTGGGTCGTCTCATCTGTCATCGGCGTCGCCGTCAGTGGCGTAATAGACGATCCCGCCGTGTTCGGGCTAGATTTCGTTCTCGTGGCGACCTTCGTCGCACTCGCGGTCGAACTGTGGGACGGAGCGACAACAGCCGTCCCGTGGGCAGTCGCACTGGTGACCGCGCTGCTCACCGCACAGATACTGGCCGGCCAGTGGCACGTCATCGCCGGTGGGGTCGCCGCCGCCGGCGCTGAGGTGATCAGACGTGACTGACCCACTCTCGCTTGATCCGACAGTCGTCGCGATCATCGCCGCGATGGGTGCAGCGACTTATCTAACGAAGGCCGGCGGACTGTGGCTGTTAACACGTATTGGAGTCAGCGAGCGTATCGAGGCGGCCTTGGAGGTACTCCCCGGCGCGATTGTCGTTGCCCTTCTCGGCCCGGAGCTGGCCGCCGGCGGGCCGCCGGAGTGGCTCGCCGGCAGCGTCGTCGCGGTCGTCGCCTGGCGGACGGAGAATATATTCTTGGCCCTGATCACCGGTGTCGGGGCTGTCGTCGCGTTCCGTGCTGTGCTGTAAGCAACGAAACGGGATAGTTTGGAATCCTGTTAGGAGCGGTGCTTTCAACGGGCTCTATGCCTGGGACGGTGAACAGGGCAGATCCGCGGGAACGTCCAATAGTAGACCCGGCCAGTACCGGTCCGGTTGATCCGAAAGCAATATACATCGTATTAGGCCTACCTAAAGCATGGACGAAACAGGAGATACAGGAGGTTTCACTCGACGGGAGTACCTTGGTGGCAGTGGTGCGCTGCTCGGCACGTCAATCGTTGCCGGGTGTTCTAGCAACAGTGGTGAACCATCCAGTACAGAGACATCGAGTGCCGACGGAACAGGCACGTCGACGCCGACAGGCGACGGCTCCTACACTGCCTCGCTTTCACCAGTCGGTGAGATCGAGTTCAGTTCAGTGCCGGAGAACGTCTTTACCATGTACAATCAGTATGCGGATATGTTGGTGGCACTCAACCACGGTGATGCGGTCAACTCGATGTTCGTGCCGGATATGGCCGGGCCCTCGATGACCCACTACTACGAACGGCTTTCTGGCGTCTCCTTTGATTGGGAAGGCCTTCCGAACCCCTACGATAATTTCAGCAAGGAGTTCTTCTACAGTCTAGACAGCGACGTTCATTTCCTCGATCCCGCCTGGGCGCTTACCCAGGAGAACTGGGACATGAGCGATATCGAGGAAATTACCGACAACGTCGGTCCCTTTTTTGGAAACTTCTATAGTGGGACACACAGTGAGCCACAGGAACCCTACAGCGAGAACTACAGATATTACACTCTCTGGGAGCTTTTCGGTCGTGTTGCCACGGTGTTTCAGGAGCGAGAGCGCTACGAGCAACTCAAAACTGTTCACGAGGAACTCATCGACACCATCCAGACGAACCTGCCACCCGAAGAGGAGCGACCGACCGCCGTTCGGGTTACACTGGGAGACGGTCAGTTTTGGACTTACCACCTGAACCGACCGGGGTTCTGGCTCGCCGACACCCGTCCGCTTGCCGCTAACGATGCTTTCGGCGATGAAACCTGGGATGGACTCTGGGGTTCGGTGGGCTACGAAACGATGCTGGAAGCCGACCCTGACGTAATCCTTCACCTCTGGGGAATGACACCGCGCTACGACATGGGGAACGTCCGCGAGACGCTCGCGTCCCACAGTGTTGGGCAAGAGCTCTCGGCGGTCGAAAACGACCGCGTGTACGCGCACGGAATGCGATATCACGGCCCGATTATGAATCTGTTCCAGATAGAGATGACTGCAAAACAGTTGTACCCGGATATCTTCGGCGAGTGGCCGACCTACGAAAACGGGGACCACTATCCAGAGATCCCATCGGAGGAACAGCTTTTCGACCGCAACCGCGTTGCTGGGATAATTACGGAAGGGTAACAGCTTCCGGACGTTTTGCCTTATTTCGTACTGTTGTGCGAATGCTTGTTGGTCAGGCAGCGGGTCAGTAGTCGGTCGATCCGGTCGATCTAAACAAAGAGAACACAATGTAGTGATTTTAAGTACTGAGTCGTGAGAACGGTTCGGTTCGATGAGTCGACTGTAGAAGCGTGGAACACCACCGTGTCTGCAGTAACACCACATCAGAGAGTTTCTACCCCTCGTTTACTGCGGACATTGTGGCGTCTGACAGAAGGGTTTGTCAGGTATTTCGAGAGGGGACACCACGATGTCCGCTGTTCTAAGCGGGTGTGAGAATTGGTAAGTCGATTACGGCGGACACAGTGGTGTTATATTGATCCGGCCACACCACAATGTCCGCTGTTCTGGAGTTGTAGATGAAGAACAGCGGACATCACGGTGTGTACTGAGACATCAAAGACCCGCAGATTCGATTATAGAAGGATTGTGCGGAGAGAATTAAGTGTAGAGGAAGAGCAAACACTCCCACCCCACTTTGTCCGCTGTTCCTCGCAAAGAGTCAGGAGGGGGTGGAGCCGGCGGCAATATTTGAGCACAAGAGCAGCCCGTCCGATCTCGATATAGTACTAGGTATGGTACTAGATAGTGGTGTAGGGTGCCCCTCTACAGGTATCAAACTGCATTACGGTCTAGCTCTGAGGGAACTATTATAAACTTTTCCTTCGTGTATAGTTCCTTATTTCGACCCCCTCCCACGGTATTCTAGTTACTCCGGACATAGTGGGGTGGGAGGGTCCCCCCTTTCTTTTATAAGCAAAAGAACAGCGGACACTCCGGACACTCCGGACAGGGGTGGTTTTATATACGTTCCTTCCAAAACGTCTGGTAACGACTATGGGGATGTTTGAACGCGACACCGAGATCTACTTGGACCGGGACGCTCTCCGCGAGGATTATCAACCCGAGAATCTCGTCGGACGTGACACTGAACTAAACCGGTACCGAGCCGCTCTTCAGCCTGTTATCAACGGCGAACAACCCAACAATATCTTTTTATACGGTAAAACTGGGGTCGGGAAAACTGCCGGCACGCGGTATCTAATCGACCATCTCGAGGAAGATGCAGCGAAATACGAGGATATCGATCTCACAGTGAAGATGTTAAACTGTGATGGCCTCTCCAGTAGTTATCAGATCGCCACTCGGCTCGTCAACGAATTCAGGGACGAGACGAGCCAGATCAGTACGACGGGGTACCCTCGTGCGACGGTGTACGATATGCTCTGGACGGAACTCGACGCCTGTGGTGGGACCATCTATATCGTTCTCGACGAGGTCGATCACATCGAAGACGATAGTATTCTTTACCAACTCCCGCGCGCGCGAGCGAACGACAACCTCAGTTCGGCAAAGATCGGTATCATCGGCATCTCGAACGATTTCTCGTTTCGCGATGATCTCTCCCCGAAAGTCAAGAGCTCACTCTGTGAGGAGGAAATCCAGTTCCCTGCGTACGATGCGAAAGAACTGATCCAGATCCTGCAACAGCGCGCCGATGTAGCGTTCCACGACGGCGTACTCGAAGACGGCGTCATCGAGCTGTGTGCCGCATACGGAGCGAAAGACGCCGGCGACGCACGGCAGTCACTCGATCTCCTCATGAAAACGGGTGACCTGGCGCGCGACAAAGACACGGACACGATCTCGGAAACACTCGTTCGAGAAGCCCGGGACGTTCTGGAACGAGGGCGGATTCAGGAAGGCATTTCGGGACTTACCCAACATGGTCACTTAGTCGTGTACGCAATGGTTACACTCGATCAGGAGGGGAAGACACCGGCCCGGACACGAGATATCAGGCCCCGATATACGAACTTCGCTGAGAAGGCAGGGATCGATCCGCTTGTTCCCCGCCGGATGCGTGACCATCTCGGTGAGCTCTCGATGTTGGGTATAATTTCTGCCATCGAACGGAACGAGGGACGTCGCGGGGGCACCTACCGTGAGTACTCCCTCGAGATGGACCCGGAGATGATTCTCGCAGCGCTAGAGAAGACCGTCGACGATGTCGGCATCCACAAATCTGTCACCAACCTCGTCGACAGCGAGGCGACGCTCTCGGACTTCCAGTCTACATAGGAACCGCGGACATGGTGGTGTCGAAACCGACTGAAGCGTAATGGTTTTCAGGATATAGAACAGCGGACATAGTGGTGTGGCCACTGATGCTTGAGATCTTTCCGATGTATTTCGATATCGGGAGGAACTCCGGACATGGTGGTGTCAAACCAGGTATCTTGACTTTTGATCTCCTAACCTCTATTGTAGAATTCCGCAATATTGTCCACTATTCCCGAACGAACTCCAGTTACCACCGCTGAACAGTGGTTCCGGGGAGTCAGTGTCGGTCTGCCGCTCGGACAACCGAACCCATGGGACTGGTGCATCTGTGAAGAGCATAAATAACGAGTTTCTCGGGGCGAACGAACCGGTCGGGGTCTCTGCGATTAGCTCTTTCTCGCACTATCGCTGTCAGAGTTCGCAACCCGGATCACTCCATCAGCACGAACTGTGATGATAAAGCTACGGTATCGAAAGGTGATTTTCCGAGTCGCTGGTCCGGTTGACTGATCCGGCTGTGTTCCGAACAGCAACGTTTCAATCGCACCGATTTCGACGTAGTCGTGCAACGGTGACTCACGATACGTTTCCCTATCTTGTCCCGTCTGGTCGGCGATAGCTTGGACAATGACACCTGCAAGTCCATCGTCGCTGGTCGGGTCGTACTGAACTTCGTCTACCGTCTCACTCGTTTTAGCGAATAGGTCTTCACCTCCACCAGTCTCATCACTTTTGCTGTTCTCGGCCATCTATCTAGCAAATAATTAGATCGTACATATAATACGTGTATGAATATTCGGGCTCAATAACTACCTTGTAGACTAATGCTGATAAATTAGTGACACATACCAAATAGCTATACCGTATAGCTATATTTTATAGTAACACCAACTCGGTGGCTGAAATGGTAGTACGGTTTCATCACAATCGATCCACAGATCTTCGACAGCAGTGGGTGCCGATCTGTTGGCAGCCTACTCTCTGTATTCTCGGTTCTCTAATAGTCCGTGCTGTTGTTGCCTGTTGGATCTCTCGTCGAATACCTCAACCCGAGCTTGCTGGTGAACTCCTATATGGCCTCACTTTCAGCATTCGCCGCCACAAACCTCTCTATTCTCCGTCCCGATTCAGTTTCAGTGGTGATTTCCTTCACTACTAATTCGACGAGCCCGCTCTGGATCAATGTGGAAATCACATGATAACAATACTCATGAAACACCCTGGAATGAGTACTTGTAGAAAGGACCCGTCTCTATGAAACAATTACCCAGACGGCAACTACTCGGAACCCTCTGTTCGGGACTTGTCGTACTTGCCGGATGCAGCAGCGACCCAAACAGCGAATCAGATGAAACAGACAGTGGCGGCGGTGCCGAAACGACACCGAAACCAGTTACGGCCACCAATACGGACCAACCAGCGGACGGCGGAAACGAGGACGGGAACGGATCGAACCGGTTCGGCCAGGTGGCACAGTTTCCCGATTCGTATGCGATGACCGCAACCAGGCAGTCCGAGGGGCGGACCATCGAGATGACCGGCCGCTTCTACCAGGGGGATATGTATTGGTCGTTCGACCAGCAAGGACAACAGATGGAGATGTATCATATCGGCAACAGCACGTACACCGTCGCCGGGGGGCAGTGTCTTCGAGGGACGATGCAACAGGGGATGGACCGTGACGATGTTGACCCCGGCAGGTTTTCCGATCAGCCTCGAAAAAACCCCGATATCACGCCGGTCGGCCGGGATACCATCGATGGCGAGGAGGTGCTCGTGTATGAGTTCTCACAGAACGGCTCTCAAGAACCAGTTACGTACTACATCCTCGCGGATTCCGGATATCCGCGGCGAATCGAAGCCGAATCCATGCGGTGGGATTTCCATTCGTGGGGGTCGGTCGATCCGATTCAGAAACCCGATAGGGACTGCCAGTCGATGCCTGGCGGGGGCATGACGGCTGACGGGGGTAGTTAGCAATCCAATCGAAAACCCGTTTGTGGGAGCTAAATCATAGAAAATCAAGCTTTACGCGATCCGAATTACGGGATTTGGAGAACTGAACGGACTGCCGGCTGTGGCATTTCTTCGATCAGACTGCTAAGCCAAGCATGGCTTACTCTCCTCCCGAGGCCGGCTCCAAAGGAAACAAGCATTTCGACAGCATGTGATCGGAATCTTTGCGTTCTGTCCGTTCCGGGGACGACCGGCGCTGTTAGTAGCCCAGGTGCTCGCGGATGAGAACGACGGTCGTGCGGTCGTCTTCGAGTTCCTGGCGGAGGATGAGCTGTTTGGCGATCGCGGAGTCGACGCCGTAGGCCTCTTTCGCCCGCTCGTTTTCGAGGGGGTACGCGACGGTCTCTAGTCGGTCCAGCGCGTCCTCAAGTGTCGGGACGATCTTGTTTACGCCACTGACGATCACGACGTTACTGGCGGCGAACGGATACGCACCGATTCGGCTCCCCGAGCGATCCGCCGCGACGAGTTCGCCGGTCTGGGATATGCCGTTGATGCCACCGAGGAAGTAGTCGGCAGTCTGTGACTCTCGGCGGGCGGCCTGTCGCTGCGCGTCGTCGTCGATACTCCAGATCTCGTCGGGGAGGCTCTCCCACTCGTGGTCCCCGTCACTCAGGTACTCGGCGAACCCGATCTCTTCCAGCGTCGTCGAGTGGCCGTTCATCACGGACGCCTCTGCGGGGATGAGCGACTGAAGCTCTGCGAGCGCATCGTCAGCAGAGTCAACGACGATGACATCGAACCCGTTTTGCTCCAGATTCTCGACAGTCTTCTCAATGGTCTCTTCCGAGGCCAGTTCGTCAAGCGATTCGTTAATATCTGCGTCGTCTTCGTAATCAGATTTCTGTTGAGACATATTGTGTCGCGGAAGGTGTATCGCATCAGTAGGAAGGAGTAGCTAGTGCAAAAGTGCTCGCGGACACCGGTGTCAGGTAGTTACATCGGTGATACTCCACTCTCTGGACAGGGTGTGACATGCAGGCGGACACTCCGTGAACGCCGCCGACGTCTCGTTTTTCCCACTCCCGCCGTACACGTTTTCACCTCTTTTCACAGATAGCACGCGGATCTGATTGTTGACTGTGATATCAGATGCTGAGAACCGGGGGATAGCATATATCGCTCTCCACCCAGCATGTTACGCTATCAATGCAAATGATACGTAACGAGACTACAGACACTCATGGGACCCCCTCGAAAATGGTACTGTTCTGTCCGGACTGTGATTTCGAGAGCGGTATGATCGGGGGAGATTGGGGCGTTTCGAGCACCGGGCATACGACTATCTATCACTGTCCACGATGCCAGCACTCGTTCAGCGTCTCCAATCGCCGGTGATGCCTGGCCAGCGACTGACCATTGCATACCGATTCGATCTCTCACAGCGCGAACAGCGTACACACCGTGGTACGTCGTAATCACAGACGATTGCCGGTGTGGACGAGGTAATCACCGAACTGCTTGACACTGCTGTCTTCGGGTCCGAGGCTGCGGTCTCAGCGACCGGTATGCTCGACTGATTATTCCGAACGGACCGGTCACCCAAATCAATGGCAACGCACCGGGTCTACCCCGACTAATCAGTCGTCACCTGGAACGGCGGTCGCTGATTGCTGCGTGTCGTCTTGCCAGCTAAAGAAGCTTGCCAGCGCCGGCCCGGTGATGTTGTGCCAGACGCTGAACAACGCTGGAATGAGGGCGGCTGCAGGTTCGAACAGCGTCGTCGCCAACGCGACCGCCAGTCCGCTGTTTTGCAGGCCCACCTCGAACGCACAGGTCCGGACGCGATCTCTCGACATCCCAGCTGCTCGACCGACACCGTATCCCGAGCCGAGGCCGATAGCGTTGTGGGCGACGACCGCCACGAGCACAAGCAGCCCAGCCGTGAGGATGTTGTCCACGTTCGCACCAACGACACCAGCGACGATGGCGACGATGGCGGCGACACTGACAACCGGGAACACGTCGGTTCCAATTTCTGCGGCCTTGGGCGAATAGCGATCCAGCAAATACCGGATCGTGAAACCGAGCAACACCGGAATGATGACGATCTGAACGATACTCTGGAACATCTCCGCAAAGGTGACGTTGATCTGCTCACCGAGGGTAAACACTACCCAGGCCGGCATTACAATCGGCGCTGCAAGGGTCGTAAGTGTCGTAATCGCGACGGACAGTGCCACGTCACCGCGACCGAGATACGTCATCACGTTCGATGCGGTCCCACCGGGAGCGGCACCGACCAGAATGAGACCGATACCGACGGCATCTGGCAGATCGAGCAGGACGTACAGCCCGTACGCAGCGGCAGGCATCACCAGCCACTGTGTGACAGCACCGATACCGATATCGACCGGTTGTTCGATCAACCGGCGAAAATCCGCCGGCTGGAGCGTCAACCCCATCCCGAGCATGATTATACCGAGCAGCGGCGACACGTAATCCAGAACCGGGACGAACGGATCCGGCCTGACGAGAGCGAGTCCTGCCAGAATGATAACCCAGACGACGAAGTATTTGCTCGCAGCCCGACTCACCGCCCGAAGTATCGATACCGAACTCATATATCTGGATTATGAAGGATGTAGAAAAAGCTTACCTTAGATTGCCGAACCTCTGAATTACGAACTCACAATGGGGGAGGGCTGTTGGTTTCTCGCAGAGTTAGTTTGCTGTCGGTGCTTGGAATGATAGAGACATTTGACGAATGTATTTGATATATATCAGGTCGTTTTATCGCTGACTTACAAAATCCCTCTGTTGCTCGCCCTCCATCTGTAGAGTCGTCCGACAATCTAACCGCAATTCGTTTCCTGGGTCGCTCGCTCAAACAAATACATCCACGATTACGGGAATAATTCAAATTCATGACTACACGCTGATCCACGTTGAGAACCAAATGATTTTATTTTAACTCCCGAAATAATTTATTATAGGATAGGATTTTACTGTATAGTTCGCTGATATTCTACCGCAGCCATGCCGACTGATGCACAAAACCCGGGCAAGCAGCCCGGCATAGAGTCCGTGAGGAACCGTTCCCTAATCACAAAACTATCTACACTGACGAGATCAGTCAGGAATCTATTTCTCTACAGTTCCGTGTACCTCGCAGTTATCGCGATGGCGGAAGTCGTCCTCGTGAGTGAACTGCTGGACCTCCCATTGACTTCCGCTCCGATTGTGGCGGGGTTGCTAACCTTCGCAGTGTATGGCAACGACCGGTTGGCGGACCTGGAAACTGATGCGAAGACGGCCCCCGCACGGACCGCCTTCGTGCGACGGTATCAGGACGCGTTCTACGTGTTGGGGGCTATCGCATACGGCCTCGCCGTGGCCCTGTCCGTCCTGGGCGGTCCGCTCAGTTTTGGCCTTTCGCTGTTACCCGGTGTGTTCTGGATTCTCTACGCCTGTGACTGGATCCCCAGTCTCCCGAGCGGGACCCGGCGGCTGAAAGACGTCTTCCTTCTCAATTCGACCCTCGTCGCTGTGGCCTGGGCGCTCATAATTGTGTACTTGCCGTTGACGTACGCCGGTGCCCCCGCCACCCCAACTGTCGGTGTCATCTTCCTGTTTTTCGTGTTGGCGACGTTCGTCAACACGGAAATCCCGAACGTGCGGGACAAAGAGGGTGACAGCGAGATCGGTGTCCGGACCCTTCCAGTCGTGGTCGGTGTCCGCTGGACTAAGTATATCCTCTACCTAATCATAGGTCTGACAGCGGCTCTGCTCAGTGCTGCGTTTCTCGCAAACGTAATCCATCTCACGGAGATGATCGTCCTCTTGGCTAGTCTGTTCTCCTTAAGCGGCGTCATCTTCTGTCTCAATCGAATCGAAAACGACGGGGCACTCGCTGTCGCGGCGGAGTGTACGCGATTGCCAGCGTTTGTTATTATGATCCTCCCGCTGCTCGGTCAATAGGGTTATCATATAAATTACCTTTATTTGTAATGCAACCTTCTACCACTGGAATTCCGAACTCTGAGAGCGTTTCTGTCAGCCTGCGATACTTTCGAAGGCAAATAGGTTATAACGATGGCGGCCGATTAATCTTCAACATAGTTGTGTTCTCACTGACGCTGATGAAGCTGGTGTTGGTCGCTACGATTGCGGTCGGCGTTACGGGTGGCCTCCTCGCCTGGAAAGAGCGTCCCGAACCCGGCGCTGACCCGCTTATTCTGCTCCTGGCAGGCCAGTGCTGGTGGTCGGCGACGTTGATCTTCCGGATCGATGCAACGACGCTTAGTGCGAAGGTTTTCTGGGTCGACGTCTCCTGGATCGGTGTTGCAATCATCCCGATAGCGTGGCTGCTTTTTTCGCTCGAATACGCCGGCTATACCGAATACACAGCCCGCAAGCACATTCTGCTCTATTCGATCGTCCCAGCAATTACCGTCTTTCTGGGCCTCACAAGTCACTCCCATCAGTTACTGTACACAAACTCCGTCATCGTTCAGGAACACGGGATCCAGACGTTGAACAGAACACCGGGTGTCTGGTTCTGGATTATCGCTGGGTATACGTATCTGCTGGGCCTTCTCGGCGCACTGCCGCTGTTGAAACTCGTCACGAGCCAAGTTGACCCGTTCCGCGGCCAGAGCTTAGCACTCCTTCTCGGCCTCCTGGCACCCTGGGTGACGAATATTCTCTTTTTGATGGGTTCACTCCCATCTGCCGGTGTCGATCCGACACCGATTGCCTTCGCGGTGTCCGGGCTCGCGTATCTGGGGGCACTCACCAGGTTCCAGCTCTTCGGTGCGAACCCGACACCGATCCGCCATGCTCGCAATTCGTTGTTTCAGCAAATGCAGCAGGGGGCCCTCGTGTTGGATACGCACGATCACATCGTCGATATGAATGACCAAGCTACCACCGCCCTACAGACGACAGCAAGCGAAGCGCTTGGCCGACCACTTGACCAGATAAGTCCGGACCTCTCGGCGCTCGGTAGCACAGTCCAGGCCGGGCAAACGATTTACCGCCCTCCGGGGGTAGCCCGATCCTACGATGTCTCTGAAAGTCTCGTCACAGATATCCATGATCGGACTATCGGCCGGGTGATTACACTCCACGATGTGAGTAACCTTCTCAGAGACCAGCAACGACTGGAGGTTCTCCACCGCGTTTTCCGGCATAACATCCGAACGAACGTACAAGTCATCCTCGGCAACGCTGCGTATCTAGCCACGCACAACAGCGAGTCGAAGGCTGCAACCCTGCAAGAACACGCCGTCGAAATCAACGAACTCGGCGAGAAAGTCCGTTCCGTTATCGATATCTTCGAACAAAGCCGAGAGGAACGTGACACTCTCAGTCTGCACTCCATCCTCGAGGAGTGTGTGGATACGACTAGCGAAGCGTATCCGGAGGTCAGGTTCAACTATACGCCCGGACAGGATGATTTCGCGGTGGATTGCCTGTTCGATGTCGTCTGTCTGAACATCATTCAAAACGCCGCTCAACACAACACTTCTCCCGACCCTGTGGTGTCAATCGACGTCGAACAGGACGGTGACTACGTGCAAGTCACTGTACAGGACAACGGGCCCGGTATCGATTCCAACGAGCTCGCTCTCGTCGAACACGGCTCGGAAACGCCGTTGAGGCACGGGAGCGGATTCGGGCTTGCGCTGGTCGTGTGGGGCACTGATATCGCGGGTGGGACCGTTGATATCGAGGCGAGTGAGACGCTCGGAACGACTGTCACACTCCGAATCCCTGTTCTCTCGTCGGAGTAGGCCACCGAAACAAAGCACAGGTCAGTGGCCTAATTCAGACATGGACGTCGACGCAACCGATTCCAAACAGCGGGAAGTTGGCGAGGATCTCCTAGCGGATATATGTCTGCGGCCGGCCATGGCACATCTGTACCGTGGCGAGATCTACCGCACGAAGTTCTGGGGCGGTCGATAAGACGACCAACTGGCTGGTACTGGTCATCCCTGCGATTCTCACGTAGGCGTTTTCGCGGCCGGACATTCCTCACTACATCGTTTTGATCGGAACAGCCACGCTGGCGGTGTTCCTGTTTGTCGAGATCAAGTGATATCGTGGTTACGATATATGGCGGAGTCGAGTCAGAACACTGCAGGGAACCGTCTACGCCTACGGATTAGATCCTGATTCGGTCGTCGCTGAGCCAGATTGGCGTGAATCACTGAGTGCAGACTACCGATACAGCCCCCCCCCTGAGTCTCCCCTGCCATCGGTGTACTATTGGGGAACCGGTACTGTCTAAACACAACTAACTGGGAACTACGGTTAGTAGCACAAACCAATCAGGCTGGTACATGACGATTCAACCTTTGAGGATCCTGTCTCGGAGCGAGCAGCAGTATATTGATCGGACGCTGGTGGAGGTGGATCGCCGTTGACAACCTTCGCACGCAATATCAGTTCCTGGGTAATCGTTGTCTTCGTGGTGGCCACTAGCGGGACAGTCGGGACAACCGTTGCATTCCAGGACTCGGCCCAGGACATACAGACAGAGAACGAGGAACTCCGTGCTGAAAACGAGGAATTGCGCGAACAACTGAACGAGACGCAAGAAGAGAAACGGGCCGCACAATCCCGCGCCGAAGACCTCGATGAACGGTTAGAAACCCGGAACGAGGACGTTGACACGCTGGTGGCGGAACTGGAGAAGAAGGACAAGTTGCTCAATGCGAGTCGAGCCCGGCTCGCGGAGTCACAGGAGAGCCCAGCTGGCATGTCCAGATCCGAAATGGAAAAACGGCTTGATTACCTCTGTGCACAGCGGGAGAACAGGGAGCGATTCGGCTGCCAACAGTTCGGGCCTGGGGAATAACGACTGAAGGGGCCCGGAACATCGGAGTTAGTCCCCTTCTGGCTGGAGGTTTCATCGAGAAGCGAAGGAGCGGCTCGCGGCGGTGCTGAACCAGACGGTCCTGTCAGAGGCACTGTTTAGCGAAGTACGGGTCTGTTACGAATCTCATCTCCCGATGACGGTTACTATCCGATTGGTAGCAGCTCAGATTTGGTATAGCGATATACGATTTATTTGCTGAGGTAATACAGATGGCCATATTTGTCTTGTTGTGGGTTTCTGCATGAGAAAACAATACAAGACAAACTATTAGTAGTGCGATGGATATACGCTGAATACGAAAATTCGGTGATTCAGATGATCTACCCAGAACCGTTCGGCGGTTACTGCAGTTCAGAGAGCCAAATCCGATCCAATGACTGAAACCCGATACGCGACGATGGACGTGGCGGACTGCGAGTCTTTTTATTTTGAGACAGTCGTACCGACGATGGAAAACGACGGCCTGGATTCGGCCGCTGAAACCCCCACGTACACCTGGCTAAATAGCCGGTTCCCGGGATTCGTCAAGCATCTCCAGCGGCGGCTCGATCTGTCACCGGGGCAGTTCTACGACGAGATCGGGGTCCCAAAAGCGGAGAATACGACGGAGTCATTCGATTTTCTCTCTGCGAACACACAGCGGGCGATTGAGGACTACCTCGAGGAGCTCGAAACCCGTCGTGGACGTGCGGAGGCGACAATCGACACACGGCGGTCGATCCTGCGGCGCTACACGAAAATATATACTAATATCCACGATACAAAAGATCTGCTGGCACCGCTGGAGAATCCCGACGAACGCGCCGCGGAGATGGATCGGGTTGCAGCGACGTTTGACGCCTTAGACGGACTGGATGAGGCACTAACGACGCTTGCGTCACGACGAAAGTACGTCCAGGACACGCGGCAGTTCTACAAGCACTTGGTGATGTTCGGAGATGCAGCGTACAATCCGCTAGCTGACCTCGAAATCAGGTTTGGATGGGATCGAACTCCGTCTTGGGACAACAAAGCACTCGATAGAAGCGGAGTTCAGCGTCTGTATGCAGCGGCGGCTGAGCAGCGAGACCGATTCATCGTGGTCGCATGCTGTGGCTGGGGCCTTCGGCCGAGTGAAGTTGCGTCCCTGCATATCCGGCAGCTCAATCTTGACCCGGACGATGACTCCCAACCGTACATAGAATTCGGTGACGGCGAGCGCAAAAACGGTCCCGGAACCGTGGCGTTGCTGGCCGGTCTAGAGACAGTACAACGACGCATCGACATGCTTGCCGGTCCGGAGTGGAACGGTTATCTCCTCCCCTCTCCCGCTGCGTCCGCCGGACATTTGACTGCCGAAACGGTTCGTCGTCGGTTCAAATCAGTGGCCGAATCCGCTGGCGTCACCGTCGAGGGTGACATGCCAACGCCGAAAACAGGCCGTCGGTTCTGGTATACGACGTACGGCGCTGCTGTCAGGCGAGTGGCGGAGCGGTTTGAAGACGTTGCAGCCGAGCAGGGCTCGGCGTCCGCACAGGTCGTACTTGACAACTATCTCTCCGAATCGGAGGCCCGGTCCCACCGACGGGCCGAGATGCGCGATACGCTTGCGGGGTTGTTCTCCGAGTAGCCGGCGGCTTTAGCCGGATAGGTGTTTATACGTGGCTTGTAGTATAGCTATTTAGTATAGCTATACCGTCTGACTAATCTTTATATCTGTGTGGTGTATCCGATACAGTATGCTGACCTACACCGTGTACAGCGAGGCCGGCGGTGTCGGCAAGACAACGATGGCGGCGAACCTCGCTGTCGCCGATGCCCGTGCTGGTCACGACGTACTGGCAATCGACATGGACCCACAGGAGGGGAGTCTCTCGTTCCTGTTTGACGTTGCGGACCACCGAACGGATTCAGAGGCCGATAGCCTGGTCCGGCACCTCGTCGAGCGGCCACGCGGGCCGTTTGCCGATCTCATTGAGACCTCGGAAGGTGTCGATGTCCTCCCCGCCCACAATTCCCTGGAAGTCCTTTCGAAGCACTTGCGGCGTCGCGAGGAGGAAGCGGCGGACTTCGGTGAGAACTGGAACCCGAACGTTCAGCTCCTTCGTGTGCTGAAGGACGCGGGCGTTCCATCCGAGTATGACACTGTCATCATCGACCCCCCGGCAACTGCGGACGTGAAACTGTACAATGCACTGCATGCGACGCGAAATCTCGTTATTCCGTTCGAACCGAGCGGGAAGGGGCAACAGTCCGTCGAGGGGCTAGCGGACCTGGTTACCGGACTTGAAGACACGCTGGATATCAATGTGGGCGTGTTGGCTGCGGTACCGAACCGATTCAAGGGCACGAACGATCAAGAGGAGATGCTCAAACGCCTCCAGGCGGAGTCGTACGACATACCGGTAGTCTTCCGGGAGCGTACGTCCCTGCTCGAAGGGTGTTGGCGCAAACAGTGTTCGGCGTTCAAATACATCGAAGAACACCGGAACCGGGAACGTGACTACGAACTCGAAACCCTGGAGCAGTTCGAAGAACTGGCTGCGCATCTCCACCAGACCCGTGAACAGGAGGCGACAGCATGAAATCCGGCTCCGGTGATGATCCGTTTGCGGAGACGGACTCGGAGCCAGAACCGGATGACCAGCAGGACGGTGTGATGGATGTTGAAACCGAACCCACTGACGCAGAACCAACGGCCCAGCCCGACATCCCGTACAAATTTCGTCGTGACTCAGTCAAACAGGACCGCAAGCAGCGACCGATTTTCATTCGGCCCGAGGTTGAGGAGCGGGAGTCCACGTTTCTCCGTAATCTCGAAGACGAAGTCGGTGAGGATGTGTACAAGACCGACGCACTAGAGGCCGCTCTCGTCGTTGCTATGGACAATCCGGACCTCGTTGCCGAAAAGCTCCGTGAGTGGGGGTACGACTGGGAACAGTCGACTGCTTCGCGCTGAGATCTTTCCGCCTCTTTGGCGGTGAGAGGGGAATCAACTGGAGTTGTTCTCTGGAATCTGTGATTGATTTGTGTGGTATTTATAGCCCTATGCCGGTATACGCTCGAAAAATCTGGAGTCAATAGCTGTGTCAAGTGACTATCTCAGCTTGTTGGACCTACTGGCTATTCGGTATAGCTATACCTGTTAGCTAGATTATCCGATGAACCAGTATAGCTACAAAGTATAGCTAAAGTTCTTGACTATACAGTATGGTTAGAAGATATAGCTGGAAAACTTGTCCACTCTATATAACTGATGAAACGGGATATCGCGGATAGATATCATTCCGAACAGCTCAACTACTCAGCAGCTCTCGGTCGACATCTAGCATCGTGCCACCTTTCGGGCGGCAATAACCAACAACAGGTTGGAACCTGCATCACGACCACAGAACTCAAAAATCGCTTCCGGTCGCAAATATACAAGATCGGAGATGCTATATAAAGGCTCGAACAGCGCTTAGAATATCCGCAGGCTGCTGGGGCTCGAAGCTCTCTTGATACTCAAGATCTCCCTTCGATAGACGAGCGATCCCCTCCAACCCGATGCTGTGATGGACGGGGGAGATCGCACCGGTGACAGCCTTTGTCCAGAAGTTCTGGCACAACAACCGCCGCTTATACGATTCCCCCTGCACGAATGATCTCACAGCGGCCCGCCCGGACTGTGCTGCATGTACCATCCCGAAGCCAGTCAGACGGTTCGCTACTCCGATGGCATCACCCGCGATATGTACCGTGCAGTCGTTTAATTCGTACGAGCAGTGTGAGATACTCCGCAGGCCGTTCGAGACATCGGTTCCGCTGTAAAGCGCCTCACGTTCCGGAGGCTCGATATCGACTTCCGCAAGCACCGCTTGCATATCTGTGTATAGTTGCACAGGAGATTTGTCTTCCCGACACCCGAGTCCGACAGTCGCTTCCTCCCGTGACTGTGGCACGATCCAGAGGAAGTAATCCTCGTATGCGAGTGCCCTCGGTTCCGGGTAGAGGTGGGAGAAGTCGGCCTCGATCCTTCCGCTCAGCGTCGGACACGCCACGTCGTACGACAGGGACGTGAATCGACTTGAGATCGGGAACTGCCCGGTCGCATCAATCAACAGATCGGATTCCGTGGATAGCCGCCGAAACGCCGCTTCGTCGACTTCCGCGTCCTCTACGATCTCTGTTTGCTTGAGCGCCCTGGCCCAGTGCTTCTCTAACTCCCCTCTGTTCAGTATCACTCCATCAGGGAGGTTCACCGCGGTCTTCCCGTCAGATCCGACAAATATCCCGGTATCAGCTTCTCTAACGTATCCCGGGACGTGTCGATCTAGTGGCAACTGTGAATAGTCCCAGACCATTTCGCCCCACGCGCCTCTCCGATCTCCACTGTATGTACCCTTATCATAGAGTTGCACGTCTGCAGTGACTTCTTCGGCCAGTTGTGCCGCTGCTAATCCAGCGAATCCCCCACCGACGATAGAAATCCTCATACCGTCATCTTCGATGGTAACTATTTCAAATATACTTATTTGCTCGCACGCATACAGCGATGTCCAGTGGGGGGCAACCGTATTGTGCAGCTGAACCCGATGCTGGCTTGAAACCTGGTGAACAGTACTGTCTGAATACAGCGGGGACTCCAAAGATGATAGCAGCTGATAAGCGCTGTCACAGATGACAGATGGGGAATTCGATGTTCTGGATGAAAAGCCCACTTGACGATCCACGCCCACCTGGACCTGTAGCTGGTACCCGCTGGTCAGCGTCGTTCCCGTTCTGTCCGACAGGCCCTCGCACAGCCTCCGCGAAATTAAGAATCGGGCGGCACGGCGGTGACCGGAACATGGCTATGAATCGGGCCAGTCGAGCGGCGGTTGGCTGGCGAGACGAAATTGTACGCTGTCGAGATGTTCGCGTTTTCGAAAGCATCTTCGTTCGTTTCCAGCGCATCAATCTGGATGGCTATGGCCTCGTCGGGGCTGTATTACCCGTTCGACGTCGGAAGGCTAGTCAACGGGGACTGATATATATATAAATTGATATGATGACAGTCGGGCGTGCATCAGTCACAGGCGTTGTATCAGCAGGAATTGTACGGCGGTCGGCCACAAAACCTGGTATCGACGGGCGTTTGTGCGGCCGCCTGCTAGAACTGTCGACTGCGAACATGGCGGCACTCAGGGACGCACTTATCGAAATTATGGTGGTCGATGAAGCCGGGTTTCGTCGTAAGTTTCCGGGGCTCGTCGAAACACATCAGCTAGGGAGTGTCGATCCGGAATCCGTCGACAGGTCGCCGACGGCCCGTCTTCGAGACCTCGATGGGTTTGAGCCAGGCTCCGTGACTGCGTTTGAGCGAGAGCGTATCGCCAGGATGGCCTGCCTCGGGACGGCACCGCTGGGTTTGACTCTCACCGGGCCTGCGTACCAGGATAACCCGCTCCGATATGCGACACGGACGTTCAGAGAGATGACGGGTTACTCGCTTCCAGCACTCCGTGGCGAGAACCTCCGACTCCTGCAGGGGCCGGCGACGGACCCCGAGGCGGTCGCGACACTGCGGGAGGGGATCGATATCTGGGAACGCCGAACCGTCGAACTCTGGAACTACCGGGCGGACGGCACACGCTTTAGAAACCGGGTGACGATAGTGCCACTCACCGGCTCCGACGGCTCAATCGCGAACTGGCTCGGGGTGCAGGAAGCTATCGGCACGCCGGATAGCTGATCCGCAGTGAAACCTTCTGGGCAGCACCGCAAACTGCACTGCCCGATCGACGTTTCACAGCCTTCGATATTCGCGAGATAGCCGGCCACGGGAGGGGCTGGCTCCGTGTGTGGACCCCATTGTCGGGATATTCTACGTCCGTATGGCTATCCGGAACCAGACCGGACAAGGACTGGTCACCGGTCGGCTACCTTACCGTCGCGTCGGTCACGCTCCCGTGCTTCCGGGTCCCGCTCCGCTGGGTCGCCGTGCCCGCCCCCACCCGGTGTTCGAACGGAGACGGTCGTCCCGGCCTCGACGTCAACGGACGCCTTCGCCGGAACCGGCTCGCCGTCGATCAGATTCTCGCCTGTCGCGCCGTCTTCGCCGCCATCGATTCCTGCGGGGGCCGTCCGCCGCCGCTCAGTCAGCAGTGATACGGTGGCGTCGGTCTCGATGGTGACGGTCCGTTCGAGACCCAGTCCGCCGCGGTATCTGCCGTCGCCGCCGCTTGACGGGCGCAGCGCGTACCGTTCGACCCGGAGCGGATACTCGGCCTCCATCGCCTCGACGGGTGTGTTGAGCGTGTTCGTCATGCCGACCTGGACGCCGTCCATCCCGTCTTTCCCGGGACGGGCTCCGAACCCGCCGCCGATCGTTTCGTAGTATGTGAACTCCCCGGTTCGATCGCCGATAATGAGGTTGTTCATCGTTCCCTGTCCACCGGCAGGAACCTCGCCGGGGGCCGCTTCGGCGAGCGCCGCCAGCGTGACGTCCATGACGCGCTGGCTCGTCTCGACGTTGCCACCGACGACCGCGGCTGGCGCGTCCGGATTGAGTACCGATCCCTCGGGTGCGGACACTGAGACCGGTTCGTAACAGCCGTGGTTCGGCGGAATCTCGGGATCGGTGATCGCTCGGACGACGAAGTAGACCGCGCTCTTCGCGACTGAGAGCGGCGCGTTCAGGTTGCCCGCCACCTGGTCGGCGGTTCCAGCGAAGTCGACAGCTATCGAAGTACCATCGATGGTGACGGCCACTTCGATCGGGATGTCGGCATCGGTCACGCCGTCGCCTTCGAGGACATCCTGCGCGCGATACGTGCCGTCCGGAAGCGCGTCGAGTTCAGCCTCGACCCGCTCTCGGGAGTAGTCGATGACGGCATCGAACGCCTCAAGCAGGGTCGGCCCGTGCTCCGCCAGTAGTTCACCGATACGCTCCTCAGCCCGCTCGTTCGCGGCGCGCTGGGCTCGGAGGTCCGCCTCACGCTCGTCCGGCGTCCGGACGTTGGCACGGATGAGGTCGTGGACCGCCTCGTTTGGCTCGCCGCCGTCGACGAGGCGAACCGCGGGCAGTCGAAGCCCCTCCTCGTAAATCTCCTGTGCGCCCGGTGGCATACTCCCCGGCGAACTCCCGCCCACGTCGGCGTGATGGGCGCGCGAGACGGCGTACCCGACTATCTCGTCATTGGGTGCGATCGTCGAGACAAGCGTGATGTCCGGGAGGTGTGTCCCACCGGCGAACGGATCGTTGACGATGAACACGTCGCCCGGCTTTGGATCCTTCCGGAGGACGATATCCACCGCGTCGGGCATCGCGCCGAGGTGGACCGGGATGTGTTCGGCCTGTGCGACCATCCGACCGGACGCGTCGAAAAGCGCCGTCGAACAGTCCTGTCGCTCCTTGATGTTCGGGGAGTACGCCCCGCGGATGAGCACGTGGCCCATCTCGGTTGCCACGCTCTCCAGCTGGTTCCTGAGGATCTCCAGCGTTACGGGGTCGATGGCCTCCCGATTCCCATTCGGTGTCGTAGCTTCGTCGCTCATGTGTCGCTCACCTCCGCTGTCAGTGTGCCGTCATCGCGTATCCGCACGTTCCAGGCCGGTGGGATGACGATTGTGCTCTCATCGCCCTCGATAATCGCGGGGCCGTCGATCTCGTCCTGTGGTGGCAGCAGCGCCCGCTCGTAGACCGGCGTTTCACGGACATCACCGGCGAACACCGCCTCGCGGGACCCCTTGTGTGGGTCGCCATCGGCAGCGTACTCGACCGACGGTGCCGTCCGGTCGACGGTCGTCGTCACGCGACAGTTCACCAGTTCGACAGACTCCTCGGCCCGATACCCGTACGCGGACTCGTGGGCTGTTGCGAACCGCTCGCGGGCCTCCGCGGTGTCGAACGGGCGGTCGATATCCACAGTGAGTTCGAAACTCTGGCCAGCGTACCGGAGGTCGGCGGCGTATCGTACTGTCGCCGCCTCGCGGTCGCTGACCTCAGCCAGCAGTTCGTCGGCCATGTCCTCGTAGACTGCGTCGACGTCGTCGGCGTCGATCCTGTCGAGCGAGCGCTGATACGTCCGTACCGCGTCGCGCTTCTCGTCGGCTGCGAGCAGGCCGTAGGCCGACAGCACACCCGAGGCACGCGGAATCACAACCCGGTCGATATCGAGACTGTCCGCGATTGCTGCCGCGTGCATCGGCCCGGCACCTCCGAACGCGGCGAGACCGAACGTCCGCGGGTCGTACCCGCGCTCGACGGTCACAGACCGGATGGCCCTGGTCATGTTCGCGTTCGCAACGCGATAAACGCCGCGAGCGGCTTCCAGCGGACCGTCTAAGCCTGCGTCCTCTGCAAGGCTTGCGAGCGCGTCGTAGGCGGCGTCCGCATCGAGCGACAGTTCGCCACCCAGACTCGTGCTCTCTCCGATATATCCTAATACAAGGTTCGCGTCGGTGACGGTCGGCGCAGTTCCGCCTTTCCCATAGCAGGCGGGACCGGGGGTAGCCCCGGCGGAGCGCGGTCCGATCCGGAGCGCGCCCCCGGCGTCGACCCAGGCGATGGACCCGCCGCCCGCGCCGACTGTTTCGACGTCGACCATCGGCGTCTTGATCGGCCGCTCGTTGATGACGCCCGCCGTCGTCCGCTCGGCTTCCCCGTCGCGGACGAGGCTCACGTCGCTAGAGGTCCCGCCCATATCGAACGTGACCAGCCCGTCATGTTCGTCGGAGTCGTCGGCTGCCATCGAACCGGCCCCGACGACGCCGGCAGCAGGCCCCGAAAGGACGGTCGTCACAGCGTTCCGCCTGACGGTATCGGCGTCGGTGATCCCGCCGTTTGCCTGCATGATTCGGGGCTGTGGGACCCCGAGTTCCCGCGACCGGTCGGTCAGATGGCTGACGTAGTGGTCAATCGCCGGCCGCACGTACGCGTCGACGACGGTCGTCGACGTTCGTTCGTACTCGCGGAATTCGGCGAGGACTTCGTGTGAGGCTGAAACGGGCACGTCGAGTTCGTCCCGCAGGATATCGGCGACGTGCTGTTCGTTTTCAGGGTGCGCGTACGCGTGCAACAGCGAGACAGCGACGGACTCCACGTCCCGCTCGCGTAGCTGCTCGGCGATTGCCCGGACTTCGTCCTCGTCGACGGGCTGTTCGACACCGTCGGTAGTCGCCCGTTCGGACAGTTCGAAGCGCCGGCGTCTAGGAACCAGCGGTGTCGGCTTTTCCGCGGACAGATCGTATAGCGACGGGCGGTCCTGGCGGCCGATTTCCAGCACGTCTCGGAACCCCTCGGTCGTGACGAGCGCGGTCTTTGCGCCGTTTTCTTCGAGGAGCGCGTTGACCGAGACGGTCATCGCGTGGGAGAACTCGCTGACGGTCTCCGGGTCGATGTCGGCCTCCGCGCAGGCCTTCTCGATCCCGGCGATGACGCCCTCGCTCTGGTCTTCGGTGCTCGGGACTTTCGCAGTCACGAGCGTGCCATCGAGCGACAGCGTCACGTCGGTGAAGGTACCACCGACGTCGACGCCGATTCTCCGGTCTCCCATCTACAGCACCCCCGCGACGCTGAGAAGCGTCCGAACCCCGAGCCACACGACGATGAGCGTCACGATAGCGCCCAGCGCGTTCGCTATCGACCCGTTCGTGTACTCGCCCAGGAGGTCCCGCTGGTTCATCGCGTATATCAGGAATATCGCCACGATTGGCAATAAAATCCCGTTGACCACCTGCGCGAACACGATGATCTGGACGGGACTGCCACCCAGCAACACCGAGAGAACTCCGACGCCGAGGATGGTTCCCCAGACGGCACGGAACTGTGTGCTCTGCATGTCTGAATCCCAGCCTAGTGCGCCTGTGGTCGCCCACGCGCCCGCGAGCGGTGCCGTCGTCGCGCTCGTGAACCCGGCGGCGAAGATGCCGATGCTGAAGAACAGTTCGGCGTACGGACCCGCGATGGGTCGCAGCTGTTCGGCCATCCGGCCGATATCGCTGATCTGCGTTCCCGGCTCGAACGCTGCAGCCGCGGTCACCATGATCGTGATCGTGATCACGCCGCCGACGACGATTGACAGCACCGTGTCGATCCGTGAGTGGCCGATATCCTCCGGCCCGCTCCACCGCTCCTGGACGTTACTCGCGTGCAGGAACAGATTGTACCCGACGATGGTTGTTCCGATGAGGCCGGTGATGAGGTACAGCGATCCCGAGGGGATACCGGGGACGAACCCCATCGCAATCGCACCGGGATCGGGACCGATGAGGATCGCCGACGCCACGAACGAGAACGCCATGACGAGGACGAGGCCGACAAGCGCCCGCTCGATCAGTTTGTAACGCCCGGTGTAGAGCAGTATTCCGGCGACGAGTCCCATTACGACGCCCCACACCGTCGAGTCGATACCCGTGATCGTCGCGAGCCCCGCGGCACCACCGAGGATATTCCCGGCCTCGTAGGCAGCGGTCCCGACGCCGATGGCCCCGACAACGAGGAATATACTCACGTACTCGACGATCTGATTGTCGAACCGCTCCCGGAGTGCTTCGCCGAGCCCCTCACCCGAGACGAGGCCAAGCCGCGCGCTCATCTCCTGGAGAACGATCGTTGCAACAATCGAGAAAACCATCGTCCACAGGAGCGCATAGCCGAACTCCGCGCCGGTAACGCTCGCAGTCGTGACCGTGCCTGGGCCGATGAACGCGGCCGCGACCATCGCTCCCGGGCCGACGGCCCTGAGTCGTTTTGTAATACTCATGATTGTTAGTTTTGATAGCCACTGTCACGGATCCGCCTGGCAAGGAAAAACATTGTTAAGAGCCGTGTGTAGCCGACACATCGGTCGTATGAACGCTGTGTCACCCACACTGACTGTATGAATCAGTAAGAAGGGCTCACTTCTGGATCTGGCCGGGAGTATTCACGGTTCCCGTTCTCTCAAGAGCACTTTCGAAACACTCTCCTCGATCTCGATCTCGAACGGGAGGTCGGCGATGCTACCGCGAATGAACCGAATCATCAACCACCGCACCGACTCGGACGGGAACACCACGTGGAAACTCCCTTTCTCGTCCCGGCGGACAGTCAGGAAGCCACACAGCGAGAGCCATTCGAGCACGTCTTCGAGCGAATGGAACCGTTCGGCATACTCCTGAGCGTGGTACTGTGCCACCTGATCGATCATTTCGAGAGCCGCCTCGTCCCGGTCCGCCGGATCGGTAAACTGACTCAAGAGTGCATGCAGCAAGTCGACATCCAGCAGCACGTGTTCCCCCGTCGAGAGCATCTCGTAGTAGGTCTGGAGGTGGTCGCTGTCGCTCGCGTGCGCTGAGTCGAAGTTCGCTGCGTAGAACGCGATTGCCTCGCGGATCAGCTGGCTCTGACTCTCCCCGGTCCGGTCGGTCAGCCCTTCTAACGTGCCCTTGGTCTCCTCATCGAGAGAGACGGTGACGCGGTCGGTCGGCATAGTGTCTCTCGTCGCTGGATGGCCTTAATATCGCGACGTTTGGTGACAGCTTGCGCTCGACCCCGTCGGCGAGAACAGTGCATCCGGCCGCGGTCTGGGACCTGGTTACGGCCAGGTACCGCTCTGCTGGCCGGCGTTCATGACCCGTTGGAGTGCGACGACGTATGCGGCGGTTCGAAGCGATGGGAGTGCCTGCTCTTCGTAGGCCTCGACGAGGTTCTCGAACTGGTCGACGATAATCGAATCCAGCTCCTCGTTGACGCGCTCTTCGGACCAGTAGAAGCGCTGCCTGTTCTGGACCCACTCGAAGTACGACACGATGACCCCGCCCGCGTTCGCGAGGATATCGGGAATGACCAGCGTCTCGCGGTCACTGAGAACGTCGTCCGCAGCGGGAGTGATCGGGCCGTTTGCGGCCTCGGAGACGACATCAGCGGAGATGTCATGTGCCAGCGACTCGTCAATGGCGTTTTCGAGCGCGGCCGGGATCAGCAGGTCGACATCGAGCGTGAGCAGTTCCTCGTTCGTGAGCTCCCCCTCGGCCTCCGGATAGCCGACGACGCTCCCGGTTTCGCGTTTGTAGTCCTTGACTGCGACGGGGTCGAACGACGTTTCGCTGTAGATAGCGCCACTGGAATCGGAGACGGCGACGACGTTGGCACCCATCTCGTAGATGAGCTTCGCCGCGATCCAGCCGGCGTTCCCGTAGCCCTGGACCGCGACTGTCGCGCCTTCGAGGTCCTTGTCGAGATACTCGAAGGCTTCACGCGCCGCGACGACCGTCGAACGCCCGGTCGCTTCGACGCGGCCCTCGCTGCCACCGCTTGCGAGGTCCTTCCCGGTGATCACACCGGGTTCGGTCGTGTTTTCGAGTGTCTCGTAGGTGTCTTTGATCCAGTTCATCTCCCGCTGGCCCGTGTTGACATCGGGTGCGGGCACGTCGCGGTCGGCCCCTATCAGCGGCGTCAGTTCCTTCGCGAACGAGCGCGTGACTCGTTCGAGTTCGCTCTCCGAATAGTCGCTCGGGTCGATGACGATCCCGCCTTTTCCGCCGCCGAGCGGGATATCGCTCGTCGCCGTTTTGTAGACCATCCACCCGGAGAGCGCCTTGACCTCGTCGCGGTCCACTTGCGGGTGATAGCGGATCCCGCCCTTGTACGGGCCACGGTCGCCGTTGAACTGTGACCGGTACGCACGGAACACCTCGACCGAGCCGTCGTCCATCTCGACGGACAGGTTCGTTTCCAGTATCCGCTCGGGGGTCTTCAGTCGTTCCAGTTGCCCCTCTGAGACGTCTATGTATTCGGCCGCAGCGTCGATCTGCGTCCGCAGGCTCTGGTACGGATTTACATCAGACATGTATCGACCAGATTCATCGAGATACCAAAAGCTATCCATTTCTACCAGAAATATTACTACATCAAGATACACAGTAGTGACTAATAAATGGCTTGCAACGGCATCTGATAGCGTATATTTTATCCTATCTTCACATTTTTATCAAAGTTTCTTACTACTAGACTTCCCGAACAGTCTGTCACTTGTACAGCGGTGTCCGTATCGAGTGCCACGGCGTCTGCAACCTGTTCCGTTCCACTCACTGGGACGTCGACCCTGTCGACGTCCGGGATCAGACAGTCACGACGCTCGGCGCGTTCGAGCAGGATGTCTTCGCTGGGGAAGTGCCAGACCCGTGTCACGGATCGGAACACTGGCACTGACGTCGGCTCTTCTACGTGCCTGATAGCTCGCTTCTCCGTCAAGCGACGTTGAACGTCCATCATAGCTGAGCTGAATCGGTGGGAACCGTCGTTTCACGACTGCCTGAACGATGGCACTCGACCGGAACGAGCGGGGGAATGAGCAAATACTAAATTGTTTAGCAACAAAGCCCTCCAGACACCAGGTGTTTATTATTGAACCCTCCAGCCAAAACGCGGCAACTGAAGCACCCCTTTCCCGACAAGTGGCGACAACCGGAACCAGCAGCCACGCGCAGCGCCACCGCGTTCAGTGATAGCGTCGCCTCCGGGAGGCGCAGATGAGCACCAGCGAAACGCCCCTCGATACGGCCCGGGTTCTCGCTGTCGGCTCGACGACCTGGATGGAGCCGTTCTCGGACGCTCTCGAAGCGAGCACCGGGGCCGACGTTCACACCGTTGAGACGGCACCGGAAGCTCTGGATACCGTTCAACAGGGCTCGGTCGACTGTGTCGTCACGGGCGAGACGCTCGACGAGGGAAGTGGCGTTGCGCTGGTCCGACAGCTCCGGGACTCGGCGCCGGACCTCCCGGTTGTCCTCGGAGCCACGGACGGAAGCGAGGCCCTCGCGAGCGAGGCAATCGAGGCCGGCGTCTCCGATTACGTCCCACTTACAGGGGCTGACGGCCCCCGGATAGACGAGTTGGTTGATCGAACCGGGAACGCGCTCCGATCCGCCCGACAAACGATCACGCAGCGCGAACGGGCACGGCAGTTCGACGCCGTCTTTCACGACACGCAGACGGCCACGTGGGTCCTCGACCCGGACGGCTCTCTCGCCCGCGTGAACCAGACCGGTCAGGCGATGATTGACGAGGACGTGGACGCGGTCATCGGCGACCCCTTCTGGACGCTGCCGTGGTGGGCACACTCCGAGGGGACCGAACGTGACATCCGCCAGCTCGTGGCGGCCGCACGCGACGGGCAGTTCGGCAACGCGGTCGTTCACCGTCCGGACACGGCCACGGACCGCGTTATCGAGCTTTCGGTTCGGCCGGTCGAGAACGACTTCGGCGACGTCACCTCAATCGTCATTGAGGGGATAGACATCACGGAGCAGGTCACCCTCGACCGTGACCTCCGCCAATCCGAGGAGCTCCACCGGGTCACGCTCAGCAACATGACCGACACCGTCCTCATGACGAACGAGAACGGGGAGTACACCTACGTCTGCCCGAACGTACACTTCATCTTCGGCTACACCGACGACGAGATTCTCGAACAGGAGACGATAGATACGCTCCTCGGCGAGGACCTGTTCGACCGGACGGAACTCGCAGAGAAGGGCGTTCTCAAGAACATCGAGTGTACCGTCACCGACAAGGCAGGCCACGAGCACACGCTGCTGGTCAACGTCCGCGAAGTCGCGATTCAGGGCGGGACACTGCTGTACAGCTGCCGGGACATCACGAAACGGAAACAGCGCGAGGAGGCGCTGGCGACGCTACAGGAGACCGCACGGAAGTTCCTCTACACGGAGACCAATCAGGAGATCGCCCAGCACATCGTCGATGACGTGCTCAGTGTGTTCGACGTCTCCGCGAGTGCCATCTACCTGCACGACGTCGAGACGAACGAACTCCAGCCCGTCGCACAGTCACAGGCGATGACCGAACACCACGGGCCGTTGCCGGCCGTTCGCACGAACGACGACACGCTTCCGAGCTACAGCTTCGTCAACGACGAGACACTCGTGTTCGACGACGTCCACACGTCGGACCGACTGGAAAACCGGGCCACTGACCTCCGGAGCGTCATGTTCATTCCGCTCGGCAACCACGGCGTGTTCGTCACCGGCTCGACGGCTGTCGGGGTGTTCGACGACGTAACACAGGAACTCACCGACCTGCTCGCGGCGACCGCCGAAGCTGCCCTCGACCGGGTCGTCCGGGAGTCACAGCTCCGGGAGCAGGACCGCGAACTCCAGCGGCAAAACGAGCAGCTGACCGCTCTGAATCACATCAACAACACGATTCGGGAGATAGACCAGACGATCGTCAGCGCCGAAACACAGGAAGAGATCACCCACACCGTCTGCGAACGGCTGACTGATACGGACCGATTCAAGTTCGCGTGGATCGGGAGCGTCGATCCGGGCGGGAATACCGTCAAACCGCGTGCATGGGCCGGCAGCGAACAGGGGTATCTCGACAATCAGTCGATCGCCGTCGCGGCCTCCGAGACTGAGCCCGCCGGCCAGACGGCTGCGACCGGTGAACTGACGATGATCCCCAACGTCGCTGCCGATCTCCGGAACGCGCCGTGGCGCTCGGACGCGCTCACGCGTGACTTCCTCTCAGTGCTGAGTATTCCGCTGGTGTACAACGACCTCAGACACGGGGTCCTCACCATCTACGCGGACACGAAAGACGCGTTCGACGAGACGACGCGCACGGTGTTGCGCGAACTCGGCGAGACGATCGCCTCGGCGCTCAGCGCTATCGAACGGAAACACGCGTTGCTCACGACGTCGGTGACCCGCGTCGAGTTCGTCATCGACGACGAGCGGTTCCTCCTGTCACGACTCGCCCGGTCGGCTGGGTGTACCCTTTCCTACGAGGGCGGCATCCAGCACGCCCCGGCCGGTGACAGCGTGTTCGTCACCGTCAAAGGCGCTGACGTGGGCACGGTCGCCGCGACCGCGGCGGACATGACGACGATAGACGACGTCACACAGATCAGTGCGGACGGCACTGACAGCGGTGTCCTGCGGCTGGAACTGTCACAGCCGTTCCTCGCGCTGGAACTGGCCGACCACGGGGCTATCTTCCGGGAAGCCACCGCTGACGCGGACGGGACGACGCTCGTCGTCGACGTACCCCAGAGCGTCGAGGTCCGAAACATCGCGCAGCTGGTCCACAGTACCTTCTCCGGCGTCGAACTCAAGCGCAAGGAAACGCTCGAACGGGGCATCGAGCACGACCGCAGTTCGGAGTTCCTCACGGATCTCACGGAGCGGCAGTTCGAGGTGATCCAGACCGCATACTACAGCGGCTACTTCGAGTCACCGCGCACCAAGTCCGGTGAAGACATTGCTGCGATGCTCGAGATCTCTCCGCCCGCGTTCTACCAGCACGTGCGGACCGTCCAGCGGAAACTGTTCACAGCACTGTTCGACTAGCGGAGCGTATCGAGCCGGGAGTCGTGAAACCGGTTTAATAATAAACCACTGTTTTTCGCACTACTTCTTTGATTAACCTCTTAATATTCCCCTAATGTCCTTCTATTCCTTAATCGAGACCGGCGGTCTGTAACCGCCACTCGTGAATATCCATGAGAGATGTAGAGCAAGACCACGACGAGAAGACACCGTACGAGTGCTTTGCGTGTGGCAAAGTCATCGCAGCAGAGAGCCAACCGGAGAACTGTCGGGACTGCGGCGGTGAGATGCGCAACCGACTGACACCGCTCGAATAGCGATGGGACCGAAACTGAGCCCCGCTCCTTCGGGAGAGCCGTCGGCGTCCGAACCGGAATCAGCGCTCGAAACGGCCCGCCTGCAACTCCACCGGGCCGCGAACTATCTCGATATCGACCCGAACATCGTCGAACGACTCAGGCATCCGCAAAACGTCCACGAAGTCACTGTCCCGATCGAGCGGGACGACGGCACAGTCGACGTGTTCACCGGGTACCGAGCCCAGCACGATAGCGTCAGGGGGCCGTACAAGGGCGGGCTCCGGTACCACCCTGACGTGACGAGGGACGAGTGCGTCGGACTTGGGATCTGGATGACCTGGAAATGCGCGGTGATGGACCTGCCCTTCGGGGGTGCCAAAGGCGGTATCGCCGTCAACCCGAAAACGCTGAGCGAGGACGAAAAGGAACGGCTCACCCGCCGGTTCGCACAGGAACTCCGGGACGTTATCGGCCCGAACCGGGACATCCCTGCCCCGGACATGGGCACTGACCCACAGACGATGGCCTGGCTGATGGACGCCTACTCCATGCAGGAGGGCGAGACGACCCCGGGCGTCGTCACCGGCAAGCCGCCGATTGTCGGCGGGAGCGAGGGGCGTGAAGACGCGCCCGGCCGGAGCGTCGCGATCATCTCACAACTGGTCTGTGAGTACTACGACCAACCGCTATCCGAGACCACGGTCGCCGTTCAGGGCTACGGCAGTGTCGGCGCGAACGCAGCACGGTTACTGGACGAGCAGGGCGCGACCGTCGTCGCGGTCAGCGACGTAAACGGAGCGATGTACGACCCCGCCGGAATCGATACGGCGACAGTGCCGTCTCACGACGAGGAACCCGAAGCGGTCACCGAGTACGCCGACACCGTGATTTCGAACGACGAACTGTTGACGCTGGATGTCGACGTCCTCATCCCGGCCGCACTCGGGAACGTCATCACTGAGGCCAACGCGGACGAGATCGCCGCGGAGTTCGTCGTCGAAGGGGCAAACGGCCCGACCACGTCCGCTGCTGACTCGATCCTCGCCGAGCGAGATGTCGAGGTGATTCCGGACATTCTGGCGAACGCCGGGGGCGTCACGGTGAGCTACTTCGAGTGGCTCCAGGACATCAACCGTCGGTCGTGGCCACTCGAGCGAGTGAACGACGAACTCGACGAGGAGATGCGGGCGGCCTGGGACGCAGTCCGCTCGGAGTTCGAAAACCGCGACTGTACGTGGCGCGATGCGGCGTACATCGTCGCACTGTCCCGCATCGCTGAGGCTCACGAAGCACGTGGGCTCTGGCCGTAACACTGGTTCTGCCGGGTCCAGCACGGACTCCACAACTGTCACTGTCAGTGCCGAGAAACCGCTACTAGGTGACGCTCAGTAACGAAACTCGAACCGTGCCCCGCCGGCAGCCCCCTCTGTCACACGGACGGTCCAGCCGTGCGCCTTGGCGATGTCGGCCACGATCGAGAGTCCGAAGCCAGTGCCTCCTTCGGTCGACGTAACGCCGTGTTCAAACACGTTCTCACGCTCTGCCGGTGGAATCCCGCCACCGTCGTCCGCAACGTAGAACCCGTCACCGTCCTCCAGTTGCCCGACGGTCACCGTGACGTCTTTCCCACCGTGTTCGATCGCGTTCCTGAAGAGGTTCTCGAACAGCTGTGTCAACCGGCTGGCGTCACCGGCTACTGTCGGGACTGTATCGGCAACCGTCAGCGTTGCTTCGGCGGTGTCGACGTATCCCCACGCCTCCGTTGTTATGGTCGGGAGGTCGATTTGCTTCGTCTCCGTGACCGTGCTCTCGCCACACGCCAGCGTGAGGAGATCGTCGATCAACCGCTCCATGCGGTCATGTGCCGCCTCGATACGGTCCAGGTGACTGAGATCGCCCGTCTCCTCGACGATGTCCAGAAAACCGATGGCGATGGACAGCGGGTTCCGGAGGTCGTGGGCGACGACGCTGGCAAACTCGTCGAGTCGCTCGTTCTGTCGCTGTAGTTCCGTTTCCCGGCTCGCGCGCGCGAACGCCGCCTCGACGGTCGCGCCCAGTATCTGGAACAGGTCCACGTCCGCCTCAGAGAAGGTTCGTTCCTGCGGTGCGCCGACACCCATGAGTCCAAACTCGCCCAGGGGCACGAACAGGCCGCTCTTGAGTTCCGTGTCGGCCTCATCGAGTGATGTTACGGACTGGATGTCGTCGTACCGACGCAGCTCCGACGCCTCGAACGCCTCCCACGCAAGCGTCTCGCCGGCTTCCAAACGCGGTAGCTCACCGAGTAGTTCCCTCGTGGCTGCACTCGCTGACAGTGGGACGAGTTCGTCGGCCTGGTCGGCGTACTCCCAGATTCCGGTGAGCTCGAATCCGAGAATATCGCCAGCAGCCTCGACGGCGATGTCCCCGATCTCGTCGCTCGACTGCGCAGCACTGAGCTGCTGTGCAGTCTCTTGCAGTGAACGGAGTTTCGCCTCCAACTGCTTTTGTTCGGTGATATCTTCCAGCACGGCCAGTATGCTCGTTATCTCACCGTCCGGAGCAGTGATCGGGGCGACCGACAGGAGCAGATCCAGCTCCTCGCCGTCTTTCCGTTCCCGCCGTACCTCCTTGCCGCGAATCGGCTCGCCGCTCAGTGCGCGTTCCCGGTGAGACGCGAACTCAGATTGTCGGTCGTCCGGGACCATCGGGTTGGACTCGCCAAGTACCTCGTCTCGCGACCAGCCGAACATGTTTTCAGCCCCGTCGTTCCAGCGGACGACGGTCCCGTCAGTGTCGATTTCCATGACGGTGAGCGGCGTGGCTTCGATGAGTGATTCCAGTCGCTGGTTCGTCGTCTCGAGTTCGCGTTCCCGCTTGACCTGTTCGGTTACGTTGCGGGCAATACCGACGATCCGGACGATCTCGTCGCCGAGGATGACCGGCGCGAGGCTCGTGTCCCAGAACCGTGCGTCATCAGCGATGTCCAACTCCTCTCGATACGAGATCGGTGCCCGCTGGTCGACACAGCGGGTGTAGTTCGCCGCGAGTTCCGTACCGCGGTCGTCACCGAAGACCTCCCGTGGCGTCTGGCCCCGCACTTCCTCGGTTGTGAGCCCAGTCTGCGACTCATACCCGGGGCTGAGTCGAGCAAACTCGAACGATGGCTCGTTACCGGCCGTCTCGACGTCGAGCATGAATATGGCGTCCCCGGAGGTGTTGAGCAGTGCCTCGTACTCCTGGGCAAGCTCTCGATGAGCTCGCTCCTCGGTTTTTCGCTCCGTGATATCCTGAAACACGCCCCGCAGCACGGGCTCGCCGTCCTGCGTATCGTCGACGCGCTCGCCCCACGCCCGCACATCGCGCACATCTCCGTCAGGTCGAACGATTCGGAGATCGAGATCGTACGGTTCTCCGTCCGCAATCGCTCGGTCGACCGCCTCTGCGATGGTCTCTCTGTCGTCGGGATGGTAGAACTCGACCGCATCATCGAGAACCGGGTCGTACTCGTCCTCGACACCGTGAATCCGACGGACTCCGTCAGACCAGTCGAGGATGCCTGTCGACGGGAAGTACTCCCAGACACCGATCTCTGCGATGTCTTGCACTCGCTCGAACAGGAACTCCTGACGCTGGAGGGCCGCCCGGTCTTGCCCCCGCGAGATCTCGGCGCTCACGAGCTCAGAGAGCAACTCGACAAACGTTCGCTCAAGCGCTCCGAAGGGAGCGACTCGCGTTGTGGGACTGGAAAAATTGACCGTCCCGTAACGGACCCCGTCGACATCGAGCGGGACGCCGATATACGACTCCAGCTCGAACTCACGATACGCGGGATGAGTTGTTCTCCCATCGGCAACAGCATCCGCGAACGAACAGACCGAATCTGTTCCCACGACTTCCTCGCAGTACGTCGATTCCAACTCAAACTGATCACCGGACTCGATATCAGCGTCCGGTGCGTGTACTGACGTGACGGTGTAATCGTCGCCCTGAACGCGTGAGACGATTCCGATATCGAGACCGAGCGTCCGACACCCCAGTTCAAGCAGCTCCTGGAGTCGGGTCTCGGCCGAGACATCACTCCTTGCCATAATGGTCTGGAGTTCCCGGAGCGCGTCGCGCTCCCGTTCCAACTGTCGCTTGGCCTCGGTTTGCGCTGTGATGTCTCGGGCAACGACCAGCACCTGCCGATTCTTTTGGCTACGGAACGGCGTAATGCGGACGTCAAACGTCCGTTTATCGCCGTCGGCCGTGATATCGAGTTGCAGGTCCGCGTCGTACAATCCGGTAACGCCCCCGTCGCTCTCTATCTCGTCGAACGTTGAGTCGACCGCCTCTGTAAAGCGTTCTTTATCGGCTCCGCTTATGCGGTCTCCCACGACCGCTTCCAGCCGTCGTCCGGTGAGCTGAGCCGCCCCTTTCCCGGAAATCAGCCGATTCGAAGCCGCGTTCGCGAATTCAATTGTCCCCTCACCATTGAGGACGAACACGACGTCGTGGATGTTTTCGAGGATCTTCTCACTGCGTTCTAGCTCCAGTTCCCGCTCCCGTTCGCCCGTTGTTTCGCGTGAAAAGACGGTGAGGCCGTCGTCGTCCGGGAAGGCCCGCACTTCGACCCAGTACTCGAACGGCTCTCCCAGGCGCTGTTCGAACGACACCGGCTCGCCGGTCTCCATCGCGGTTCGGTATTCGTCTTCGAGCTTCGTTCCAACTATCGATGGGAACTCTTCCCAGAGCTTGGCACCGACGATAGCGTCGGTATCCCGGCCCACACGCTCGGCCATTCTCTGGTTCATGTACTCGATTTGCCACTCGCCGTCGACGGCGTATATCGCGTCCGTTGCGCGTTCGAGCGTCCGCTGGAAGCGGTCGGACATCCGCTCGGCGACTGCCTGTTTGCGAGCGGCCGTAACGAGCGTCTGGATACGGCGTGCGAGCAACTCGAAGTTGTTCTGGTCCGCGCGAATCGGGATGTAATCAGAGACGCCCGCCTGCGTCGCTTCGCTGGCAATCTGTTCGCTCCCCCGTCCCGTGAACAGGATCGTCGGCAACTCGTCCCGTTCTGATCGAAGCCGCTCTAGAAGATCGATACCCGTGCTGTCCGGCAGTGAGTAGGACGTGACGACACAATCGATAGCAGACGTTTCCAGCCGTTCTAGCGCGGCTTCTGCAGTCGCGACGGTCGTGACCTCGAAATCGAGAGCACTGGTCCGCAGTTTCGCCCGCGCCAATTCAGCAAAATCGGCATCATCGTTCACATATAGAACATGCATGCTCCGAGCAATGTCTCCCTCTGCATGATTCATTATCACTCCTACACGGCGTTGTATTATGAATCGTTTGTGCTCATTCTTGTTCGTGATACTGCACCGCAGTCGTCGGCTTTCGTTCGGCTGCTGATAACCCAGTCCTCGTCGGAAGTGAAGTGGCCCTTACAGCGTATTACCACGCCTCGCGTTCCAGCCACGACAACGAGCTGTGTCCGCGGGGACCAACAGGGAATCTGTAATTCGAGATACTTTTGTGGCAGGGGGGACTCCATTAGCGGGGTATGAACGAGTTACGCACTGGACTGAGTTACGGTGATGTTCTGCTCGTCCCGAACCGGTCACCGGTCGACAGTCGGAGCGACATCGATCTCTCGACACCCCTCACGCCGACCGTCGAACTGGACACGCCGCTCGTCTCGGCTGCGATGGACACCGTCACGGAGGCGGGCCTGGCAATCGAGCTTGCGCGCTCGGGCGGCTTCGGGGTGTTACACCGGTTCCTGACGCCCGAGGAACAGGCCGACCAGGTCGAGCAGGTGAAAGCAGCGGACGAACAGGTGGGTGCAGCGGTCGGTATCAACGAGGATTACGTCGCCCGGAGTGCCGCCGTGATCGCCGCCGGTGTCGATGCCATCGTCGTTGACGTGGCCCACGGGCACCTCGAACGGGCGCTAGAGGCCGTCGAAACCCTCGCAGACGAATTCCCCGACACCGACCTCATCGCCGGCAACGTCGCCACGCCCGCAGGCGTCGAAGACCTCGCTGCTGCCGGGGCCGACTGTGTCAAAGTCGGCATCGGGCCCGGGTCCCACTGCACCACCCGGAAGGTCGCTGGTGCCGGCGTCCCCCAGCTGACCGCCGTCGACGACTGTGCCACAGCCGCCGAAGATCTGGACGTCACGATCTGCGCTGACGGTGGGATTCGCACGTCCGGTGACGCGGTGAAGGCCCTCATGGCCGGGGCGGATACCGTGATGCTCGGGAGCCTCTTTGCCGGCACGGAGGAGGCTCCCGGTGCGGTCGTCGAAGTCGACGGCACGCGGTACAAGCGGTCACGGGGGATGGCGACCACCGCCGCGGGCGAGGACCGCGATGACAAACAGAACAACGTCAGCGCCGACGAAGGCGTCGAGGCACTGACTCCGTACAAGGGTCCGGTCGCTGCCGTGGCCGAGGAGTTCTGTGCGGGTATCCGGTCCGGGCTCTCCTACTGCGGCGGGCACACCATCTCCGGAGCACGCGACAAAGCGGAGTTCATTCGTGTCGCCCAGAGTGCGAAAGAACGTGAGGGGTTCCACACCGACCACGACTGGGAAGGCGTCAACGTGGAGAGTGAAGTGACACAGGTCAGCGACGCTAATACCGAGGCACCTGTCGACAGCGACGACTGAAGGAGGTATCGACCATTCGAGTGCGTGTCCGGAAGAGACAGTGAATTACTTCGCGTCCCGTCCGAGTGTCGCCCGTCGCTGTTCGTATTCCTCATCCGTCAGCTCTCCGCGGGCGTAGGCGAGCCGGAGTTCTTCGAGCGCCTGATCCGAGTCACTCTCACTGCCGACCACGGTTCTGTAAACGAGGTAGCCGCCGCCAACCAGAGCGGCAAGGAGCAGCAACTGCATTACGATTCCGACGACGAACATCCAGCTCGGCATCGTTCCGCCGCCCCACATTCCGCCGCCCATCATCGATCCAAATCCCATCATCCCGAAGCCCATGAAGGCCAACGGAAAGATGACGATGACACCGATGATTACGAGGAGAATCGTGACCAGCCGTGTGTCGTCCGTATTTTGAACCATGTGTGTTCACTCCATTCGGCCGCCTCTAGCATCACATACGTGATCATAGTTCAATGCCATTTCGCCTTCGAATCATATGGAATAGGACGCCCAGATTTTGCATCGATAACTCAGGGCGGCTCTAAAGTATGCTATCTAGCTCTGCTGAATTTTTCATTGCTGAAAGTTTGGTACGGCCGTGCTGAATACCACGCGCCTATTCAGGAACCAGCGATATCGCTGCTGGAGCGCGTCATTCGCTGACCGTCTGCGTTGCGTTAACAGTGTTTCCGTCAGTGTCGGTCACGGTAAGCGCTACGTCGAACGTCTTGCCGTCGACCTGCTTGATTTTGAAACCGTCTGTGCTGGAGGCAGTAGAACCGCTAATGTCGGTTTTTGCGGAATCAACGAGTGAGCCCGATGCGTCAACTACCTCCACGGTTACAGTAGCGAGATTACCGTCGACGTCCGAGACGACCCAATCGGCGGTGATCTCACAATGCGGATTCGGTGACCCGGCTTCCGTTACCGAGTACGAGTCGATAGAGGGCGCGGTATTACTGCTGCTTGTCGTGAACGAGACGGCGTTGCCGGTATCAATATCGCCATCGGATGCTTGGACAGCTGCCCTGGACTCGTACTCTGTGGACCCGGACAAACTGGCGACCTCAACGCTGAATGATCCCGGTGATGAAAGCGTTTGCTTCGTCGTCGCGGTCCACGAACTGGTACCGACCTGCCGCCACTCGAAGTAGCAGTCCGCCGACGATGCACGACCGAGATCATCCAACGTTCCATTGAGAGTCGCCTTGGAGGCAGTGACATTAGTTGGTGACTCCGACGTGATACCCGGCAGATCATCCGTCGTTGTGAACGTGACAGTAGCGCCCCGGTCAGTATCGCCATCGCTGGCCTCAGCGACCGCCCTGTACTCGTAGTCTATGCCGTCCTTGAGGCCGATGACATCAGTGCTGAAGGCACCTGTCGAGGAGAGCGTTTGCTTCGTCGTTGCGGTCCACGAACTGGTACCGACCTGCCGCCACTCGAAGTAGCAATCCGCCGAACTCGCACCGTCGAGGTCGTCCAGCGAGCCACTTAATTTCGCTGACGTGCTCGCGACATTCGCGGCATCCTTTGTGGAAACCGCGAGAGCGCTTATTCCTCCAAACGGCACCTCCCCAAAGCCACCTTCACCATAGCCACTGGTCTCTGCATGAACACCTTCACTCGCGGTGCCCCCTATGCCGACCACCCCGAGGCTTGTCCCAACGATTTTCAAACAAGTTCTGCGAAGGATGAGCGAACTTTCTTGCTCTTCTGAATGAGTATCATCATCTGTGATATTTTCCTTCTTGTCCATACAACCCCGCTGGATTGTGATTGTATAAGCGAACTCCTTAATTATCATATACAATAACCACGGGCCGTACTCTGCAAAGACGGGATCGTGTATCAGGAGCCGCGAGGTCGCGTTCTAGTGTCGATATCTAGCGCGGGTTGAACCCGCTAATGAGTAATATAAGATCTATTTCTAGGAGGAGTGTCCGAGAGGCCTGTTCATGTCGAATGCCAACTCTGTATTCGGGGAGGCGACTGCGCTAATTTCCGATGGCTTCGACAGAGCCTGGTATCCTAACAGTAGCTGTAGAGGACGACTCCTCAGATTCCTCTGGGAGTGCACAGAGTCTATCGAATGGAACGAAAGATACTCTGCCTGTGTGCATTCCTGGCGCAGTATACGTCTTTTTGACGGCTAAAAATACGGTCCCAGCGGAACAATACCTGTCACATCTCGCCGACGGCTCAGGTACCGGGGCCGCCCTGTAGGAACACAGCATTATCAATTAAGTACCGTTTCACGCCACGTTCGCATCACAGTACAACCCGCATGACGCGACGTTGCCATCCAAACATGGGGCAGCGATTAGTCCTGACCGGAGGCCGCTGCCTTCCGCACCTGCACTGCCGAATGCTTGTACTCGGGAATCTCGGCGACCGGGTCGAGCGCATCGCCGGTCAGGGCGTTTGCGAGCGGGTCCAGATAGTGGAACGTGCAGAACACCACTCCGGGACGAATGGCCGCTGTCACGGCCGCCGACACCGTCACGCTGCCGCGGTCGTTCTCGACGACGACCGGATCGCCGTCCTCGATACCGCGAGCGGCGGCATCGTCAGGATGTATTTCGAGGACGTCCTCCCCGCGCATTCGCATCAGCGTTTCCGACCGACGAGTGAGCGCCCCGCTGTTGAAGTGCTGGATGACCCGTCCCGTGGTGAGCACGAGTTGGTCTTCGGAGACGGCATCGGCCGGCGGCGTCGGCGAGACTGGAAGCAGCGGAGCGGTTTGCTCGCCGGAAGCGAACGTCTCCGTGTGGAGTACGTCGGTTCCGGAATCGGCGTCGGCCGGGAACGGCCATCGCTGATAGCTATCCCCGATACCCTCGTAACTCATGCCGGCGTACAGCGGACTGACCCGCGTTAGCTCTTCGAACACCTGTTCTGGTCCGTCGTAGTCGAACGCGTCCGACTGGTCGACGAGTCGCTGACCGAGGGCAGTGAGAATATCGAGATCCCGGCGGGCGTTCCCGGGCAGATCGGCGTTCGGTCGCATCCGCATCACTCGCCGGTCCGTGTTGGTCACCGTCCCCGCTTTCTCCGCCCAACTGCTCCCCGGAAGCACGACGTCGGCGTGGGCAGTCGTCGCTGTCTCGAAGAGGTCGATGACGACACAGAAATCGAGCTCGTCGAAGCCAGCCCTGACAGCACTGGCGTTCGGCTCCGTGACAGCCGGATTTTCGCCGAACACGACCGCCGCCTTGACGGCGTCACCGAACTGGTGTGTCGCAGTCGTCTCAGTCAGGCCGGGTTCGCTCGGCGGCTCGACGCCCCATTCGTCGGCGACACGCTGTCGGGCTTCCGGGTCGGTGACGGGTTCGTATCCGGGGAGCACGTTGGGCAGCGCGCCGACGTCGCCGGCACCCTGGACGTTGTTCTGGCCGCGCAGCGGGTTCACGCCGGTGCCCGGGCGACCGACGTTGCCGGTCAGCAGCGCGAGGTTCAACAGCGCGTGCACGTTGTCGGTCCCGGACGTGTGCTGGCTCATCCCCATTCCGGTCACAATCGCCGCCCTGTCGGCCTCGGCGTAGGCTCGGGCGGCCTCCCGGACAGCTTCTGGGGCAACACCGGCGACGTCGGCACCCGATTCGACATCGGCGTCGTCGAGATGCTCCTGCAGATCGGTGTACCCGGTCGTTCGCTCCTCGATGAACGACTCGTCGACGAGTCCCTCGTCGAGGACGACCTTCGCCATCGAATTGAGGAGCTGGATGTCGTATCCGGGGCGGACGTCGAGGTGGATGTCGGCGGCGTCGGTCGTGTCCGTCTCGCGCGGGTCGATATGGATGAGCGTGGCCCCGTTTCGAATCGCCGGCAGAAAGTACGACCGGAAGATGACGGGATGCTGTTCGGCCGGGTTCGCCCCAGTGACGAGCAGACAGTCGGTTTCGGCCAGATCATCGAGCGTGTTCGTCATCGCTCCGGCACCCAGACGCTTGCTCATCGCGGCGACCGTCGACGAATGACAGAGGCGGGCGCAGTTGTCGACGTTGTTGGTGCCAAGCATCCGTGCGAGCTTCTGGAAAACGTAGTTCTCCTCGTTCGTGCAGTTCGAAGAGGCGAAGAACTCGACGGCGTCCGGCCCGTACTGGTCGATGATTTCCGAGAGTTCAGCAGCAACGCGACTCAGGGCAGTTTCCCAGGGCGCAGTGACAAAGCGCCCGCCCTCACGGACGAGCGGCTCCGTCAGTCGGTCCCCGTGTGTCACCACGTCGAATGCGGCCACGCCCTTCGGACAGACCTCTCCGCTCGTGTTCACTGGCCCCGCCGTACCGGTCGCTTTGCCGTTGCCCGCGTACGCTATCGTACACCCGACGCCACAGTACGGGCAGACGGTCTGCTCGGCCCGGGGGTTCCGGTCCTGGTTGTCACTCATTTCCGTTCCGAACGAACGGAACGCAGATACAAGTAGCCAGTCGGTAAAACGTAGGCGTGTTTATATGTGTGGCCCCTAGCAGCGTTTTCGGACCGTTCTTGCGGACCAGTGTGGCTGGACCCGTTCCCGGATACCCCAGCAGTTTCGAGAGGTGCACCAAACACTGTAATGGGACCTCGCTCGTAGTGCCGGTAGATGCGACCAGCCCCGACGACCGTGCAAGTCTTCGCCCTACTCGCGGTAGTCCTCTGCTCACTGGTTTTCGCCGCGTCGTTCGCTGTCGATATCAGCAGCGCCCGTCCCGAACCGGTGTCGTTCGACTCTACCGTCCAACGTGGGATCACGATGGCTGACGAACAGATCGCCCGAAACCAGAGCATTAGCGTCCCGAAAGTAGAGGTCTTTTACTCACAGTACCGCTACGTCGTCGGCTACGTCGGCCTCGACCAAGCTGTGACAGCGCTCACGGAACCGGGGCACGAGCAGCAGTTCGGCTATCCACTGGTGGTGTACGTATCCGACTACAGTGACAGGCCGGTCAGGTGTGGCGACGACGGCTATCTCCGGACCGCCGCACCGCCGGATTGGGTCGAAGCAAACCAGGCTCACTACGTCGTCGATGGATCCGCGAGGGTCCCGTCAGGGAAGGCGGTCGTACCGTTCGCCGACCGTGACGACGCCGCGGCGTTCGCGGAGACCTGCGGCGGAGAGATTATCGACTGGGAGACACTCAAAACCCGGTCGTTTGACCTCGAGCAGGTGGCAGCGGTCCGGAACCAGGTCGGACCGCGCCGAAGTGATGCGGACGTCACCGTGCAGGCGGCACGAGAGCGTCGGGACCGACCTGTGTCGGTCGAGGTCGGAACCGACGCCCCGACGATCCAGGCAGCCGTCGACGCGGCTCCGCCGAACACGACAGTCGCCGTCCCGGCCGGCACCTACGACGAGCGGGTGACGATAGACAAGCCACTTACTCTCAGCGGTCCCGGGGCGACGCTTGATGGCGGCGGGAACGGAACTGTCGTGACAGTGACCGCCGACCGGGTCGGTGTCACCGGGTTCGACATCGTCGGCGTCGGCAACGCGACGGTCGGCGACCCGACGAACGCAAGCGATAGCGCCTGGGACGCAACCGTGACGACCGCCTACGGCAACAGTGACGCCGCCGTTACCGGGCGCAACGCGTCCGGACTGTACGTTGCGAACCTCAGCGTCGAGACGCCCGCCAGCGGCGTCGTTCTGCGGCGGACGCCCGGCGCAGTCGTCGAGAACGTCACGGTCAACGGGACGGCAGACTGGCAAGACGGGTTCATGGGCGTCATCGGGATGCACGGGCCGATAGTCGTGCAGGACTCGGTGTTCAACGGCGGTCGTGACGGCGTGTACCTCCACCGGGCCGACGGGACCGCCGTCCGGAACAACACGTTCAGGGACAACCGTTTCGGCGTCCACCTGATGTACACCTCGCGGTCGCTCGTCGCCGACAACGTCGCTCGGGAACAGGAGTACGCCGGCGTCGTCGTCATGACCAACCCCGTGGCCAACGCCATCGTCGGCAACGACGTGCGCCGCTCCGGCAGCGGCGTCATGTTAGCCGGGTCCCGGAGCTATATTGCGCACAACGTGGTAGTCGACACCAGGCAGGCGATGTCGACGAACGCCGACCGGTCCCTCTACGAGCACAACGTCATCTACGGGAACGACATCGGCGTGCGTGCGTCGACGGTCGTCCCGTCGAACATCGTCACCGAGAACGATTTCATCGCGAACGACCGCCACGCCGTCTCGGGACCGGGGCCGCTACGCGTGTACACTCACGACGGCAGGGGGAACTACTGGAGCGGCGCGTACGACCTCACCGGCGGGTCTGGCCCGGTGTTGGCCCAGTCCTACTCGCCAACCGATTCCGTCGACCGTCGCCTTGACCAGACCAATGCCGCGATTGTCCTGCGGTCTGCACCGAGTGTCCGTGGCCTCCGAGCGCTCCGCGGAACCACGCCCGGCTTTCGCCGGGGCAGCATTGTCGACAGGGCTCCGCTGGCAGAGCCTGCCAACCCAGAGACGGTCGGGCGCCTTCGCAACGAGACCTCGATGGAGGCGGCATCATGACTGGCGAGACGTATCTCGCGGCGGACGAAGTCACGAAGAGGTACGGCGACGTGACAGCCGTCTCGGAGGTATCACTCGACGTGCCGTCCGACGCCGTGACCGGGTTCATCGGCCCGAACGGGTCCGGGAAAACGACGCTCCTGCGCCTGCTTCTGGGCGTCGAACAACCAACCAGCGGGACTATCTCGTACAGCGGTCCCGATGCCGAGCGGCAACTGGGCTACCTGCCCCAGCGGCCGACCTTCCGGCCGGGCTTTAGCGTCCGGGAGACCGCCGCGTTCTACGCGGACCTCGTCGACGACGACCCGGACCGCCTTCTGGAACGTGTCGGCCTCGAAGAAGTGGCCGGCCGTCCCGTATCCGGGCTCTCCGGGGGGATGACGCGCCTCCTGGGAATCGCACAGGCACTGGCCGGTGATCCACCGATCGTGATGCTCGACGAACCGGCGAGCGGCCTCGACCCGGCGATGAGCCGGTTGATATTCGACATCATCGAGTCGATTGCCGACGCCGGTCGCGCCGTGGTTCTCTGCTCGCACGAACTGCCGTTAGTCGAGGCGACGGCCGACCGGCTGGCAGTGCTTGAATCCGGCCGCCTCGTGCGGACCGGATCGGTCGATGAACTCCGGGAACAGACCGGCGGGCCGCTCCACGAGACGTTCACGGCGCTTCTGGAACAGGACAGAGCCGCCATCGCCGCGCCAGAGGGAGAGCAGGCATGACGGACGGCAACCGGTTCTGGACGGTCTTCGTGCGAGAGGTCCGGAGCGCAGTCAGGACGCGCACCTACCTCGCGCTCGGGCTGGTCACGGGGATCGTCCTGTTCGGTCTCGCCCATGCCGGGGGCGGCCCCGCCGGCGGCTACGTTCCCACCGTCGTCGATACGCTCGTCGCCGTCGAAGTACTCGTGCCGACGCTCGCCTTCGCAGTCGGCTATCGCGCGATAGCCGACCCCGCCGTCCGGGGTGAACTCGATATCCTCGACACCTACCCGCTCTCGACGTGGTCGTACGTCGGCGGGGTGTACGCGGGCCGTGCCCTCCTGTTGCTCACCATTGTCGTCGTCCCCATGCTGGCCCTGGGAATCAACGTGGCGACGACCGCAGGACCGGAGACAGCGGTGTTCGCGAGCCATCGGGGCGTCGACTCGCCGTTCCTCTTCATCCGGTTCATCGCGCTGACAGTCCTCTATGCGCTCTCGTCGCTGACCATCGCGTTCCTGTTGTCGGCGCTTGCCGGCAGCCGGGGACGCGCACTCGTGCTCGCACTCGCTGGGCTGCTCGTCCTCACTGTCGGAAGCGATCTGGCGGTGTTCGCAACGCTGGACGCCGGCGTCACGACGCGCACACTCGGCGGCGCGCTCGCCATGACCCCGGCGGGGGCGTATCGCGGGCTCGTCTTCGATCAGGTGTTGTACGTCGCTGTTCCGGGGCGGTCGGCGTTCGTCCCGACGTGGGTCGCCGCCCTCTCGCTCCTGTTCTGGTGGCTTCTCACGTTCGTGGGGGCGATGCTCGCGACGGATGCGGCCTGAGATTGTCGGCTTACGTCTATACCAGGTTAGATCCACACACACACTGGCCAGCCGTTTCTGTGCTTCCCACTGAAACAATCCAGACCACCGCTCAGATACGTCCCATCGTCGCCACAACCTCCCGCCACTGACAGCCTCGAAGCGCTAGAAGCGAAGCACCTCAAAACGACACTGCAACGAGCTACCCTCCGGTTTCAGATACGTCGCCGCGGAAATCGGAATCCTGTCGAACAGGTTTTTCGAGGGATAAAACGCCGAGCCTCAGTGTTTTCGATCCGCGCCGGCCACATTAAGCCGGAAACAATCAAAAATTGAGGGTGGAGTTCCGCTCGCTGGCACAATTTCACGAACTAAATACTACCGTCGAAAACACACATCGTCCTATTGTGTCGCCGGTCGGAGCCGCGCCAATGGATCGAGATCCCACTGGTGGATGCGTTCCCAGAGCAGCACTGCTGGCGGGAGTGCGATTACCGCCGCGAGGAATGAATAGGTGACACTCAGGCCAATCAGGACCCCGAAGTTGCCGAGAATCGGGGTAATGGCTAGTGCGAGCGCACCAGTCCCCAGCGCGGTTGTCAGCATACTGCCGAACAGTGCGCCACCAGTTCCTGTCAGCGTGACCATCATTGCTTCATGTGCACCGGTCCTCGCGTCGTACTCATCGATGAACCGGTGGGTCGTATGCACCGAATAGGCGATTCCAACCCCGACCGAAATAGAGAGAATCGTTGCTGTCAGTGCATTCAGCGTGATGTTCATGTATCGCATCGTCCCGAGCAAGAATGCAATTGCCACCAGTATCGGGAAGATGTTGACCACTCCGAGCAGTGGCTTCCGTTCCAAGATGCCGTAGATAATTACGAGGAACACAGCAGTCAGTGCGACTGCCATGACGAGTCCTTGAATTGCCGACTGGAAGATGCGATCCATCACCGCTGCAAGGACGACGACGCTTCCTGTGGCCGTCGCATCGAACCGGAGCCTGTCTGCTAGTTCAGCCCCGCCAGCGGTTACTTCCGTCTGTGAGACATCGGGGTCAGTCCGATATTCGATTTGAGCGGATCGATAATCCTCGGTGAGATACTGTTCGGCCCGTTCACTCGCCGAAGACGCGAACAGTTCGTCGTAAATCTGTTCGAGATTCTGATCGGGAATGCCGTTGTCGTTCTGATCGTTTCGGTCGACTAAGGCGGCGAATTCTTCGTTTTCGTTCGCGTGCGATTTGATGACGGTGATGATGCTCTGTGCCTCTGCCTGCCCGCCGGGGCCAACGGCGAGTGACTCTGGCGGATTGTCGTTCGGAGCAGCGAGGGCTTCGAGAGCATGATCCTGCTTGAGGTTCCCCTCGACATATACTGTTACAGTACTACCCTGACTGCTCCCGAATTTGTCGTCGAGCAAGCTGATCGTTGATGTGATGGTATACTCACCTGGACTAAACGGCTCAGGCAACTCTGTGAGGTAGGCCGGAATCTCCTCGGGCGGAAGGAAGTCCTCGTTCTCGAAGGAGGTGCCGACGCCCGACCCATACGCGCCCATGGCGCCGCCTGACAGGAGTAAGCCGACGACGATCACCGTCGGAGCGTGCTGGCTCACCTGTGCCGGAAACGCCAGTACCCGTCCGAGGGCTGAGTCCTCCGACGCAATCGGGGTGGAATTGAATTCCGGGATGCCGAGACGCGTGCGCACGTCATCGCTGACCAACTTGGCCGCGGGTAAGAACACCCCGAAGAGGAGGAACGTGAAGAGGATCCCAACTGCTGATGCGATTCCCAGGTTCCGAATCGGTGCAAGGGTCGAGATAACGTTCGCCCCGAAGCCGAACACTGCGGTTACGGTCACAATAATGAACGCGACGATGAGCTGGGTGTTCGCCTCTCGCATCGCTTCGACCGCTGTGAACCCGCGCTCTGTCTCTTCTCGATAGCGATTGATGATGTGGATACCGAAGTCGACGCCAACAGCAAGCAGTAACACCGGGACTGAGATCATCTGCTGGCTGAATGGAATCCGGGCGTACCCGAGGAATCCGAACGTCCAGATAATCGTCATCACGAGCGCGACCAGCCCCAGCAGTACGTCGATGGGGTCACGGTATGCGACCACCAGGAAGAACAGTAACAGTAGTATCACCACTGGCATCACAACCAGAAGCGAATCGGACATAGACTGCTGTATCTCTGCTTCGGTAGTCCCCGATCCGAACGCACGAACGTCGCCGGGTCTATCGTCGGCAATCGCCTGCATGTCCGTCTGGACAGCGGTCAGATCGTCGAAACTCGCGGGGAAGTCGTGTGAAACTGTCGTGATTGATGCAGACGCCGAGACGCTAGTTGGATTGAAATCATTCGATAGCGATCCGGTAAGCCGGGGCTCATCTTTGAGCTCTCGAACAGACTGTCTGATTTCAGACGGGGTCGCACGCTCGAGCGTTCGCCGGTAGTCTTCCGGCGTTGACGCTGACGGGTTCAGCTGCTGCGCAATAGTTGGAGCCGGACCACTGGCTGAGTCCATCCGAAGGTCCTTACGGTCCGCAACGCGTTCGAGAAGGTGTGCGTCACGGACAAGTGCTTCTTTGGTCAGAACATTGCTGTCCGTCCGAATGAGTTGGGTCGTGTCCTCCGTGTCTGTCTGAAACGGACCTTCAAAATTCTGGGTGACTTGGTCTTCGGCCTTCTGTTCCGGTAGTCCGTCCGTGAACGCGTCAAGTCCGCCGGCGCTGACTTGTATAGACCCTAATCCGCCAACGAAGACACCGGTAACAAGCAGAAATACGACGATAACCGCTCGTGGTCGGTCCACGATTGTCGTGTTGAGGAGTTCGGTCGCCGTTTCAACCTTCTCCGCCAGTGACATCAGTTACGCCTCCAGTAGACGACTGCGACACCACCGACAATAACGACTCCCAGCCCTAGGATGAGCGCGACCGGCGATATACCGCCGCTCTGTGGAGTCGCATCGAGTGGCTTCCGGAACGTATCCGACAGATGAGTATTACCATCACTGTCCGTATACCGGAAGTCGAATGAAATCGGATACGTGCTGCCTGCTGTCGCGGCGGCCGCCGCTGACACCTCGAAGTTCAATGTCGTGGACTCACCGGGCTCTAAGGACTCGATGTAGCTGGTGTCCGGTCCACTGGTACTGAGCGGGTCGTCGGCAAACAGCCGTGTCTCGATGTCGGTAACTGTCTCGTCGAGGTTGTTCGTCACTTCGACCGAGACGACCCGTGAGTTGCCCACGGTAATCGTTCGTTCTTCGAGCGCGAGGCCGAACTCGTCCTCGCTGGCGGCGACGTCGGACTGGACCGACAGCGCGTCACTCGTCTGCTGATCGCCATTGTCGTCCTCGTAGCCCACAGTGAAGTCGAACTGGCGTGACCCCGCACGGGCACTATCAGAGACGTCGACGCCAAAATCCACAGTCGTCGACTCGCCGGGTTCGAGATTGCCGACAGCGTACTGGGTCTCCTGCGGAGAGAGATTGGAGTGGTCGCTCTCCCAGTTGACCACGGCGTTCTCGACGGTCCGGGGGCCGTCGTTGACGAATGTGGCTTCGAGCGTGCCGTCTTCGCCCGCCCGGAGCGTCCCGGATACGTCCGACGTTGAGAACTCCTGTTTCGGCGTGGTCTCTATGCCCAGCGAGAGGGAGTCGTCAGTACCCGTGTCGCCCTCGGGGTCGTCGTACTGGACCGATGCCGACAGCGCGTACGAGCGGACCTCGGCGTTCGAACCCGATGTCGCGTCGACGGTCACGGTTCGGACCTCTCCAGGGCTCCACTCTCCGACGAACTGCGAGGCCGAACTGGCTTCGCCGAAGGTGATGTCGCTGCTCTGTGAGGTGATCGTCACCGACGCGTCGTCGACGGTGACCGGTCCGTCGTTGCGAAGCGTCAGTTCGTACTCCCCGGTGTTGCCGACAGCCACCGTACTGGAGGTGTTGACGACCGCAAACGACTGTTCAGGCGTGGGTGCGATGCCGACCGTATTGTCGACAGAATCCTTTCGGACGCCCTCAGAATCGTCAAACGCCACGGAAAAGCCGAAGTTGTACGGCTCGGACTCAGCGTCGCTACCCGCGCCGACCCGGTACTGGAAGGTGCGGTTCTCTCCGGACGCCCACGTATCGACGAAGCGGGAACTCTGCTCGCCACCGCCGACAGTGAACTCGCTGTTCTGGCTCGTCAGCGTCGCCGCGGCGTTGGTTGCGGCCGTCTCACCCGTGTTCTGGACGGTAAGTTCGACACCACCCGTCGAACCGACACGCGCGTTGGAATCGATATCGACGATGTCGAAGGTTGCGTCGTCGCTAACCCGGACTGTGACGTATTCAATTCGGGAGTCGCTTTCGTAGTCACGGGAACCCGTCCCCTCGGAGATGTAGCTGTAGTGGTCGTACTCCAGTTTGACTGGGACGCGATAGGAGCCGGGGTCAGCGTCATCGTCAACGCTGATGTCGAACGACACTGTCTGCGATGAGCCCGTGGCGAGATCCCCGGTAAGCTGCTTCGAGGTTGATACCGATATGGGGGCGTCGCCGTCGCTAACACCGACCGTCAGACCACGGGCGGTAGTCACCTCGCTGTTCAGACTCGGGTTCGTACTGGAACTGGAATCGAGGTCACCGTTGTTCGAGAGTACGACATCGAGTGTCGCCTCTTCGCCCGGTGAAACAGTGTTGTCCGCCAGTGCAACCTCGATGGCGGGGCTTCCGGTCACGGCGGCGACGGCAGTTCCCGACGCAACCGACAACACGGCAGCAGCGAAGAGGACACTCGCAATACGGCTACGCTCCATTGCGTATCCTCCCTGACAGGCTTGATAGATGTGGGTGGGATAGCATCCTGTAGAAAACGGGTGAGTGTATTATCTGCTGACTGTGACTGCGGAGTGTGTGTCGAAACGATTCTCGTCTCACGAGAGAACAGATGGTGAACGGATAATTAAACAGGAATCCAAATTTTCCACGCCAGAAAAACTGCGTTTCTGTCGGGCGTAGTATCTGGATTCAATCGTAGAGCACATGCACTAGCTCGACGCGTGGCTTGGAACTGACAGCTGCTGTGGAGGACGCTATTGAGCATATGCAAATAGGGTGAGTACATTTTCAGAGTCAGAAAAACAGCAACCATACCAAGCATGCCTGCGAGAACGACTACGTGTGAGTGAGGATACCCGGTCGAGCGAGATTTACGCTCTCCTCGACGATGAATACGCTCGTGCTATCCTCACGTCAACGGACACGACTGCGAAATCCGCGAAAGAACTCAGCGAGGAGTGTAATGCATCGCTGCCGACGATCTACCGCCGCACTGAGCGCCTGATCGACTGCGGACTCCTCGAAGAGCAGACCAAACTCGAAGACGAGGGGCACCACCACAGTGTCTACAAGGCACGGCTCAAGCGGCTCACAATCGAACTGGATGATAATGAACTCAAGATCGACGTCGAAGAACGACCGGCCGAAAAGATGGCGGACCGTTTCACCAACATGTGGGGGGAACTCTAATGCACCCGCTTCAGGTTGACCCCTCATTAATTCCGCCTCACTATCTTATCCTTCTAGCCGTTACGTTACTCGCTGTTGCGATGGGGCTATTTATCGTCTATCAAGCCTACAAAGGGTACCGTAGAAATGAAAGACGGCAGATGCTGTTTCTCGCGGCTGGACTTGCACTCATTACGGTCGCTTCTCCAATAATATCGCTTATAATTTCGGCTGCCGCGTTACGTCTCAGACTAGATCTGATCGTGTTTACGTTCTACTCACCACTAGTGAGTAATCTCATCAAGATCATCGGTATCGGATGCATTATCTACTCACTTTCGTTACGTTCTAGGTAAGTGCGCTTGCGAAGTGTTTCTTCAGACTCTACGTGAAAATGGCTGCTAAATCCGTCGCATCGTCGTCACGACTTCCCGCCTGGTGACCCGCCACTGACAGCCGGTCCAGGTTGCCTCGATGCGCTCGAAGCCGTTCGCGTCGGCCATAGTGCCCGTTCATGCCTCAACACCTCGAACAGGCCCTCGCCGAGCTGGACCTCATTACCCGCGACGAACTCGCCGCCTGTACCAATGTGTATACGCTGACCGACGCTGGACGACGTCTGCTCCAGCGCCAAGCAGAAACATTCGCCAGCCTCTATGAACAGCCCCAACCCATCGTTGGAGGTGGCCAGTGAGTATTCATTATCATCACAACAATATCAAACATGTTTTATATTCCCATGATCGAGTAAAACCCGGGCGACCGTGGGCACAGAACGAGTCGCCCGGTTGTTGTCAGAGGCACGGACGGGTTCTGGGTCCAGTCCAGTTGGTGGCTCAGATGGGCTGTCCGAGCGAGTCGGGCAGTGACCCGAACCCGTTTAGAAAAAATGCACGTTCAACAATTAGTTCTTATGTCACCAGATGAGATGATTTTAGCCACCTGCGGACCCGGTTTGCTGTATTTTCACCGGTAGAATATAACAGCAACAGAATCCCGACTCCACCCAGCCGCCGTCAAAACGTACAGCTCCGCTGTCCAAAGCAGCAGAAAGATGGTGGGCAGCCATGGAATGGGGGGAGTGGCGTGTCCACCATCGGAAGTCGTCATTCACGACGACAGGTTCTGGACCCGGGCCAATCGATGAATCCGGGGTGGATTAAGGGGAGATGGAGCGGGGACCAGAACCCACCCGACTGGTCTGTGATTAGTAAACAAAATATCTGCGATATCCGTTCACCGTATATCGGTTCTCTGCCCAGCGGCCACTCGCGGAGAACCCATGCTCACCACCGGGAGGTGGCTCGATGACGCCCAGCCGACCGTCGCCGAGATCGTCGCCATCACGACCACCGACAGCGACCCCTACTTGTTCGTCTGCACCACCGACGACGAACTCGCCGCGGGCGTCTTGCTCGCGGATCTTGCGACCGAGACCCTCCACCGACTCCGAGCGTTCGAGCCGGACACAGCCACGCACTGAGAGCTGGCCATCGCTATCGGGCGCGCTGATGGCCCGCGCCGACACCACAGCCACGATCTAGCAGTCCTACTGAGTCGGACCGGGAGCATCAGCGACGTCTGAACTCTATCGCCGACGATAGGTTTTATTCCCCGTAGCTGATTTCGGTGAGCCGTCCCCGCCACGCTTCCATCTCCCCATCGGGCAAATGCCAGATTACCTCGCCAGCCGTCGGGACTCGCATTCCGTTCTGGGTCTCGTAGTCGCGCCAACGTCCGGTCCAGGGTGTCGGTTCATATCCGCCGTCCACACGTCGCCGGCGCTGTTCGGCGTGGACCTTCGACACCTCGTCGTCCTCGGTAAAATGGAACGTAAGTGTGGCGCTGGTGTCACCGTACTCGAGCGTCGCTTTCGCCGTACTCTCGTCGACAGGGCTCCACTCGACACCCTCGCTGGGCAAAAGTGCCGTCGGGTACCAGACCGCTTCAGCGAGATAGCGAAGCAACTCACCACGATTCAACTCCGGGTTCGCGTCGGCACCACCGAGCGGGATCAATCCCAACGCCGAGACTCTCGCACTTCCGTCCCCGCCGCAGTATCGGTCGCCAACCTGAATCTCGATCAGTGGCCAGAGTCCAACAGTGGCATTCCAGAAAAATCCAGGCGGGTCGGTCGTGACGTACTGGGTTGCGGTAAACGGCTTCCACGCCGATTCTGCACCTCCTGGTCGTAGCTCTCCGTCCTGTTCGAGGGCCACGGTTTCGACGTACTGCTGTCCCTCGTCGAGGACGTTGACAAAGTAGTCTCGCACTGGCTCCGGAAGCCCCTCAAAATCATCCGCGGTCACCGTCCGATTGCGTTCAGTCGTGGCCAACCGCCGAAGTTCGTTCCTGTGTTGTGCGGCTCGCCGCCGCTGGCGGAGTCGTCCCGCGCTGACAGCAGTCACTGTAGCCACAGTAACGCCGACAGCGATGCGGAGGGCGCGTGCGAGGCGCATACACGAAAGTCTATGTCCCGGCTCAAAAGGTTGACTCACACCGAACTGCGCGGCGACATCGGAAACGCTTCTATGGCGCTGACATGGGACTCCGATGGCAATTGCTGACTCCGCCCTCTGTATCCAGCAGGCCGCTTCTGACAATATCTCGGTAGTTCGCTGAATTGGTGTAAGATAGAGGGCGCATATACAGCACGCAAATGGTGATGCCCTCATCATCCTGACACGCAGCAGGGGGTCCTGGGAGATGGGCTTTCGTTTCCGCTGACTCGGTGCTTGAAAGGGCACGGATGAGGGGCCACCGGAGTCGCGGGGGTCGTCTGTGGTAAGATCGGAAATGGCTGCGAGCGCCCCGGTGTACCTTCTGGTCCGGTGACAAGAAAGACAGCCGTTTTTGCGGCCGCACCGAAGGACGAATATGGTCCTCGCCGAACTGACACACCTCATCGGGGATCATACACTGGCCTTTCTGTCCAAACCAGTCGTAGCGGTTGTTGGGGACGACGTCGTACAGGGAATCGCCGAGGTCGCTCGGCATAGATACATCCGATTCGGCCGCGCTCTCAGTATCAGGCGAGCGATCGACTCGGATGAGTACCAAACCGCTACGTCCGGCATAGAAGGACTTCAGACCATATTTGAAGATACATTCGAGCATCTCGCTGCAGAACATGAGACAAAGGAGGCTCAGGAGTTTGCCTCCGAAGTTTGCTCAGAGGTACTTACTGAGTATCTACCGCAACTCCGCCACCAACTCTATAGTCATGCGCAGCACGAACCATAGCGGAAACAGGTTGTTTGGCCAGCAACCTTCCCCATTACCACAGATAGCCTCGTTCCGGCAAAGGAGGTCTCAAGTGTGGGTTCTGAACCATGTAGTTGGTCGTGATTATCAGTGTAATCAGGACAACGCTTCAAGCTCGACTTTTGGGCGTCCTGCAGCTTTTCCGGAAATTCCGGAAACAACGGTTTGCCGGAAACGAAACCGCCTGACTATGGTGGAATCGATGAAACAGAGGAACTGTAGCTACTCAGTTTCCGGAAATTACCCAGCCACCATTATATACCGTGCTGGACAACCACTCTACTGATCATCTATGATTCGCGATGCTCGTGTGCTTCGGGCGGGGTTCATTCCGAAGGAAATCGAACATCGCGACGCCGAAGTGAACCACCTCTCCAGCGTTCTGGAACCAATCACGAACGGGGAACCCGCCGATACCGCCATCGTCACAGGCCCCAGCGGCGCCGGGAAGACGTGCATTTCGAAGTTCGTCACCGAACGGCTTCGCGAGGAGGTCCTGGACATTGAGACCACTTACGTCAACTGCTGGCGCAACTACACCCGATTCCGGACGCTGTATCAGATCCTCGACGATCTCGGCCAAACCATCGATATCCACCGACAGTCGACGCCCCACGACGAGCTTGTCGACCGTCTCCAGCAGTACGACGGGGCGCGAACGGTGATCATCCTCGACGAGGTCGATCAACTGGAGGATCCGGGCATCCTCTACGACCTGCACAGTTTGGAGCAGTTCGCGCTAGTCTGTATCGCCAATACAGAGGAAGCGCTGTTCAGCCGCGTCGACGACCGCCTCGTGAGCCGCCTGCGATCCAGCGAACACGTCCGGATGGACAAGTACCACGACGAACAGCTCTACGATATCCTCAATACCCGTGCGAAATGGGGTCTCGACGAGGACGTCATCACTGATGACCAACTCTATCGTATCGCCGATGCGGCCGCCGGCGACGCCCGGCTTGCGATAGGGATTCTCCGCACCGCCGCTAGCGAGGCTGACAGAGAGGATCACGAAACGATAACAGACGAAATGCTGCTGGACGCTGCGGATGATGCGCGGGCACAAATCAGGCAGACGAGCCTCGATTCGCTCACACCTGACCAGCAAACCGTCTACGAGATCGTTCGAGAGGATGGTCCGATCGGACCAGGAACCATCTACGAACGCTATCGCGACGCCGTCGATGACCCGCGAACGAAACGGACGGTTCGGACGTACCTCTCGAAGATGGTCCAGTACAACCTCCTTGAGGCCGATGGAACGAGCCGAGACCGTCAGTATTCCGTCGTCACCGAGCCAGTCAGTTCGCCGGCCAATTGAGTCACAGGTGGCGATGGACCACCGAATTTGAACTGGTACTCAATACTCAGTCCAGTTCGACCTGCTTTATTGGGTAGATTGTAGTGACCGATTCCGGAGAGTTTCGCGGAAGCGGACCCGAAACTCAAAATTCCGGACACAACAGCCTGTTCCAGATTGTTCCGACCGTTTTCCTGAAACGCGGAAGGGACACGCCGCAGGTTATCGGCTCCGTGGACCTCTATGCACGTATGGCAGACGACTCACCCTCGAATCGTTCGGAAGTTGCACAACCAACGCGAGGAGCTGACCGGAATCGATCCATTTCCAGCCACCCTGCCCAAGCAAGCGACGACATCCTTCTTCCCTCCCTCGACGACGGCATCACGCTGTTGGACATCGACGGCAGCCGCGGCGTGCCTATCCTGCAGTCGCTCGTGCTCGATCATCTCCTCATGCACGACGGTCCTGCCTTCTGGGTCGACGCCAACGGACACGCAACAACAACCGCACTCTCACGGATTGCCCCCAGCCAGCGGTTACTCGACCGGATCCAGGTTGCACGTGGTTTCACCGCTTACCAGCACTACGGCGCCATCTGTGATCTCCCCGGGGCAGTGAACAAGTGTATTCAGCAGTCGACGACCGTGGACAGTTCGCGAGGCCGACAGTTCAGCGGTCGCGATGAGGACACATCGCCGCACACCCCCTCACTCGTCGTCGCTCCAGCCATCGATGCACAGTATCGTACCGACGACACGCTCGGGGAGGCACACGCCGAGACACTCCAGGCCAGAGCACTCGCCAGGTTGGCCACATACGCTGACGGATACAACATCCCAGTGCTGGTGACCCGAAGCGAGCGGGATGAATTTACAGCGCCGGTCGCGATGGCCGCAGACCACCATCTGGAGTGCGAGCAAACCCGGATGGGGCCACGAATCCTCGGTAAGGACTTCGAGACGCTCCTCTACCCCGTCGACGACGGTACGTACTACCAGACGACGTTCGCGTACTGGCGGCAACTGCTCGCGGCTCGTGCCACACAGATCGGTATCGAACCGACGATGCCGGCACCGTCACCGCCGGATACCATCGAGAGAGATAGCACCGCTGACGGCGAGACGGTATCGGCCACTTCGGACCCCTTGCTCGACGCGTGGACCGCTGCCGGCGCTGGAGGGCAATAACCGATGGGGCGTACGAACCCGACGTATCGGGACGCACTCCGGGCTATCGAAGAGCGCTGGGCGGACTTCCGGCGGGCACTACGCCGTCGCGACAAACCGCACTTCGACCAGCTGTTCGAGTATGCCCGCGAACACGCCGACGCGAGCGGGTTGTTGAACCATCAGAACCCGCTTCTCCCCGCGCTAGTCAGCATCGACCTCGAACAGGAAGCCCGTCTCGATGACCACCAAGAGCGCCTGGCAGAGCTTGAACAACGGATTTCGGACGCGGAGCCCGACCGACAGCAGTCGGCAGGAGAAGATACCACTGGAGGGATGGAATGACGGAATTGACGACGATTGCCTTCGATATCGAGACGACGGGGTTTGGGCCCGACGATGAACTCACAGTCGTCGGGTTTGATTCGGTGGTTTCGTCTCACGTGTTTCTCAATACCGGCGGAACAACTCCGCCGGCAGCACTCACAGATCGAATAAACGACACGCTCCAGACACCAATCCAGCTCTCCGGCTACAACAACGAACAGGAACTCCTGGCTGAAATGGCGACGTTCGTTACATCGACGCTCTCTCAAAATGACGCAAAGCTCGTCGCGTACAACGGCGAGCGATGGAACGGCGGATTTGACTTGCCGTTTCTCCGAACCCGGCTCTGCTCGCACGGCCTCGAGTGGCCCTTTGGGACGCTGCCGTACGTCGACGTGATGGATGTCTTCGAGAAGCGCTTCAACACCAGTGAGGATACACTGGATGGTGTCTATGGTGAACTGATCGGTTCAGGATTGAACGACCTCGATCCATTTGACGATAGTGGGGAGGCAGTCACAGCCTGGGAGGAAGGTGCGTATGAACGCCTTCTCACGCACAACGTTGCCGATATCCGACGAACGCGGGCGCTAATGCAACTCGCAGAGCGATATTGCTCGAAATCGGATTTCTCGATGAAATCGCTCGACCCGATTGCCTGAAGTGCCCGGTCAATCCTTCGGCACTCAGTCTGCTCCGCCTGTAGGGGATCTCGCCGCTTAACGACAACTTCGTGAAAGCGAACGCCAGTATTGTGTCCTACGGTGGATTTTGGCCCGCATTGAGTGGGGCATACGAGTCTGTATGGTAGGCGACTCGCCAGAGTTTGAGGACGGCACGGGTAACCAACGCTCCGGGGGATTGTGTGATACAAGACGCTTCGACCTCGTCTGGAGCTGAACTCGCCTCGGGCGGTGGATGATAATGTTCTAACCCGGGGACATGAACATAGTCCTCTCCGTGAGGGTGCTTTCCCCAGCGAAAATTCACCTTGTCCGTGTCTGTGTAGTGGAACTTGTAGTCATTCCGCGTCGTCCATTGAATCTCGATTTTGGCCTCGTCAGCATCACACAGTCCATCGTCAAGCGCAACTTCGAGGGCTGATGGATTAAGATAGTCATCAAGTTCGGGTGTCGCAAGCGGTTCCATCTCCTCGATAATACCACGAATCGTCAGCAGCGCTGGACGGTCCGTGGCCCCACGAAGCGTGTGGGTTTCCGCTCGATCAGACGAATCCGACATCGTCAGGCAGGGACGCTATCGTCGGTTGAACGACGGTCGTCGTCGACGAATTGCTCGGCATTGCCGATCGAAAGAGCAGCGTTCGCGAACGCGAGGTTCCGACGGAGTGTTTTCCACTCACGAAGCGTCTCTGGATCGATCTCATGCTGTTGGGAGCCGGACTCAGCGAGTACCTGATTCGTCTGATCAACGGCCAACGCTTCGGGAGAGTCGACACCGAACTCAGACTGATACTCGGTGAGCTGCTCACGCATTTCCTGAATTCGCGTGACGAGTTCGTCGGTCGAGACCTGATCGAGGATGTCGGCAGCTTGCTCAACGACGAGCGATTCAGCCGAGCGGCAATAGAGTGTGCCACCGTGTTCCCCGGTAGTTGTCTCGACGAATCCCTCATCAGCGAGTGTGTTCAGGTGCTTTCGGGCGGTTTTCGGCGCCGTCCGTGCATCGTCAGCAACTGATTCTGCTGAAACAGCACTGTACGTGTGCGCAATGACGTGGCGAATGCGCTCGTACGGTGTTGTTTCAGACTCCCAGTCCTCTCCGACCGCTTCGCCGATGTCTGCAAACTCCTCTGGTGGGTCTCGGTCGTTCATATAGGGACTCAAGCTTTAGAGGAGTATAGTACTTTGGAAGCATACTATATTATTGCCTCAAGGAAGGCTACTTTTTACAACAGAGGCCAGCGTATACGATTCCCTGAAATTGTCCCGGAAGCAGGAGGCACCGTCAAAAATAGAAGAATATCGGTAACAGCGGTCTCAAAGCCGTTTCTCTGAAATCCGGAAGCCACACGGCATGGATTTTCACCGACCCAAATGTGTATGGATACAGATGCCGTTCACTATCGACTTCTTGGACGACGGGCGAGTCCTCGAGTGGGACGCCACCGCCGACGGCGCCGTCGCAACCGAACACGCCGACTACACGCCACGATTCTACGTCGCTGCTCGCGAGCCTGATACTGACATCGATCTCACGGCACTCCGGTCGGTCTACGATCAGCACCCCGACGTCGTCGCGACTGAGATAGTGACGCGGCGCCCCGGTTTCCGTCGCGACGAGGAGTCGGTCCTCGCCGTCGACGTCGATCACATCGACCGTATCACCTCGCTCGCACGGCAGGCACGCCAGCTGGACACGTACCCGGTCGGGGACCTCGCCTGTTTCAACGTGGATTTCTCGCGCGAGTTTCGGTACTGCCTCGAGGAAGACGTCGATCCAACGCCGGCAAGTGAGCTGTCAACGCTTCGACTCAGCGTCCCGGTGACCGAAACGGGCGCCGACACCTACGCCGAGTTGTCCGTCGCCGGCGACACCGTCACCGGCTCGCCGACGGATATCCTGACCGCCATCCAAGCAGCGCTCGAAGAGCGCGATCCGGATATCCTGGTCTGCTCGACGAGCGAGATCATCCCGACGCTGTACGAGATGGCCGCAGCCGCCGGCGTCAACGGATTCACGCTGAGCCGGGTGCCCGACGTCGACTACCAGCAACTCGCGAGCCGGTCGACATACTCGAGCTACGGCCGCATCGGCCACTCGCCGGCGCGGTACAACGTGCCCGGACGGGCGATCATCGACGAGAGTAACACGTTCTTTTACGGGGAGACGAACCTCGACGGCGTCCTCGATCTCGTCTCGCGGTCGAAGAAACCCGTCCAGGAGCTGGCGTGGGCGTCGATCGGGAACGTGCTGACCGCGATTCAGATCTGTGAGGCCCACGATCGCGGCGTGCTCGTCCCGTGGAACTCCTGGCGCCACGAGTTCTACAAGCCAATGGGGACGCTCCACGACGCCGACCGCGGCGGCTTCATTTTCGCTCCCGAGGTCGGCGTCCACGAGGACGTCCACGAACTCGACTTTTCGAGTCTGTATCCGAACATCATCTGCACCCGGAACGTCTCGCCGGACGTCATCCGGTGTGACTGCCACAGCGACCGCGACGACGTCCCCGGTCTCGGGTACTCGATCTGCGACGACCGGGGCTACCTCGTCGACGTGCTGCAGCCGATCATCGACGCACGCGACGAGATCAAGGCGGCCATCCGTCACGAACAGCAGCGGGACGATCCCGACGAGGAACGACTGGCGAAGCTCGAGGGGCGGTCCGGTGCGCTGAAGTGGATTCTCGTCGCTTGCTTCGGGTATCAGGGGTTCAGCAACGCGAAGTTCGGGCGGATCGAGTGCCACGAGGCAATCAACGCCTACGCTCGCGAGGTTCTGCTGACAGCGAAACACCGGTTGGAAGCCGGTGGCTGGCGCGTCGTCCACGGCATCATCGACTCCATCTGGGTGACGCCCGATCCCGATGTCGACGACGATGACCGCGAGGACCTCGAGGCACTCGCGACAGAGATCACGGAGGCCGTCGAGATTCAGCTCGAACACGAAGCACACTACGACTGGGTCGCGTTCGTCCCGCAGCGCGAGAGCGACGCTGGCGCGTTGACGAAATACTTCGGGAAAGAAGCTAGCAGTAAGAAGTTCAAGATCAGAGGCATCGAAGCGCGGCAGCGCTCGACGCCACCATTTATCGAGAAGATTCAGCAGGAGTGCCTGGAACGATTCGATGCCACTCGGTCGCCTGACGCGGTAATCGATCGTCTTCAGGATGCCGTCACGCGCCTCCATGCTGGAACAGTTCCAGTCGAACACCTCGTCGAACGGAATCGCGTCTCCAAGCCACTGGAGGGGTATACGCAGAACACCCGGAACGTGGCGGCGCTGAAGCGGGCTCGCGACCAGGACCTCGACGTCCATCCCGGACAGGATATCGAGTACGTGGTTGTCGACAACGAGAAGAACTCACGAGAGCGGGTCGCCCTCGCCCACGAGGAGATCGAGACCTACGACGCCTCGTACTACGAGACGCAACTCGTCCGAGCTGTCGAGAGCATACTGTCACCTCTTGACTGGGATCGGAGCGCCATCCGACGAGAGCTCAACAGAACACGTGTAGTCAGTATCACGGACTGGATCTGACGAACCTCTTCCCCCTTTTTCGAGTTGTAAACTTGTGACACCGGGGAGGGTTGAACAGCAAGAGAGCTGCAAAACAGCCGATTGGCGGATGTACGTGATAGCGTGGCTGAGTGGATAGTATTCTAACTTGTAACTGGGTATTCCAGTAGTTGAGACTCGGGCTCTCAATGCATACGGACTAATCTTTCCGCGGTTTCGTTCAGAGAGATGTTGGCAGGATCGGCGACTCAGTCGATTTGTGAAGTAATCGATGTGAGTTCGACCAGCTAAACTGAGTCAGAGTGATAAGGAATCTCGAATCGCCGTGATGACCCCGCCCGATGAGTCTGCACTGGCCCGCCTCTCGTCGGCGAGTCGTTCGAGTTCGTTGAACAATGTCTCTACTCGACGTTCAATTTCGTCCCGGACCTCACGGACTGTTTCCATATCTTGTCCGTCCGGGTTCACCAGATCCCACTCATGGGACTCAACGCCATACTGTGCGGGGTTGAATTCTGAGATTGAGCACCCCATCGTGACCAAATAATCAGTGTTCTTGAGGTCATCAAGACCGGCGACGTACTTGGGAGTCTTGTCTGCGATGTCAACCCCGACCTCTGCTATGGCTTCCACCACCTCTTCGTGGACCGTGTCGGCGGGGTCCGTTCCACCGGAGTGGATCTCAAGGATGTCTTCCAATCCGCGTTCAGCGCGCTCACGCTCTGCGAAGGCGGCTGCCATTTGACTTCGTCCCGCGTTGTGAACACAGACGAAGTCAAGTCGAATCTTGTCTATTGATGCCATACCACATACTAGTTGGGTCCAGACAAGAGGTCTGCTATGTCACGTATATAGTCATACATATTCTCGCGGAACAAACACTCAGTGTGAATTGCTACTTCACGACCGTCTCGGAGGAACGGAGCAGTGACTGAGTGGAGAATGTCTCTGTTGTACTGAGCGGATTGAAGGAGCAAAGAACGAGTATATGAACTATCTATGACGTTTTCTATTATTCAACAGTACTCCCCTTCTATCTCTACTAGAACCGTATTTTGGGTATTATCAGAATCAACGTCGTAATGGACAATTCGTTTTCTGAGACTGTCGTAGCGGACATCAAGCGTGTCCACTTGGGGACCAATTGTACATCGTCGGCGACTTTTAACAGCAGTCTCCAGTGTCACAGGCGTCGTCGTACTGAATCCCCGTCTTCTCGCTGATAGCCTCGTTGCACTGTATCAGTACTGTCTCGAACTCGAAGTCATCCACATCGGACTGCATCGCTGCGAGTTCCTCGCCGAGCGCTTCGGCCGCGTCTAACACGTCTTCATCAGTGGTGCTCAACAGCACCCACCCCCAGTTGACTGGGCGAACTGCCGACCGATCTGCTTGCTTATCACGTCGTTGGTGTCTTGGAGAAGTTCGACAAGTGCTTCCTGTGCTTTCCGATGGCGCTGAATCGTGTCGGTATCGTCCATCTCCGATTTGAGATCCTGGAGATCGCTCATGAGTGATTGGTCGAATCCACCTTGTTGCATCTGTCGTTGTTTTTGCTGGAAGTCCTGCAACAATGCCGATGCCTCCGAGTCCTCTTCAAGGGCTTCGCTGGCCTCAACGAACTCTTGATAGGTCTCTGAGCTGGTGAGTGTCTGCATGAATGTCCGGAGTTGCTCTTCAACGGCGGCCTCGGAGGATTGCCCTTCGCTCATGAAATGGTCACCTCCTGTTCTCGCTTCGTCAGGTCCGAGAGACCGGTAATCTCGTCACCGAACGCGCGCAGTTCGTCCAGCCCGACTGGTTCGTCCCGGCGCAGCGGCGCGAGCATCATCGGTGTCTCGAAGCGGTCTTTGATTTCGCCGAGGTATTTTTCCTGCTGAGCCCGCCGGTTCGCGAAGAAAGCGTTGTCGCCGTACTCCTCAGGCAGCAGGTAGTTCGCCACGACGAAGGCCGTCTCGATTCCGACCTGGTCTTTGAGGCCCTCGGCCGCGCGGTAGGCCTCCATCATCGGTGTGTATTCGGGGTACATGACGAACGCGAAGGAGCTCTGCTTGGGGTCCTGCATCGTCTCAATGACCTCATCGTACTGGTCGCCCTTCGCCGGAGCGGCCCCCTTAGTCAGCGAGCCGAGGTCCATGAAGCCCTTCCAATCGGACGGGAGTTCCAGCAGGCGGAGAGTGTGGCCTGTCGGGGCAGTGTCGAAGACGACAATATCGTAGCCGTCTTCCTGGAAGTAGCTGACGAACTTCTCAAGTGCAGCCATCTCCTCGGCGCACGGCGATTCCAACTCTTCCTCGACATTGGCGATGGCGGCCTCGACATCCAGTTCGGTGTCCTCCTTGTCCGCGTACATCTCCTTGACGTGGTCCAGTACCTGCTCGCGGTACTCTTCGAGGGCCTGCTCCTGGTCAATGCGGGCCGCGTCGAGATTCGTCTGACTGACCGACGTCGGCTCGTGGCCAACCGGCTCGCCGAAGATATCTTCGAGATGAGCGGCCGGGTCGGTCGTGACGACGAGCGTCTCGTAGCCGGCCTCCGCGAGCTTCGTCGCCGATGTCGCGGCGACAGTGCTCTTGCCGACGCCACCCTTCCCGGTGAAGAACAGGTAGCGGGTTTCCTCGCCGGGCGTCAACTGGTTGGCGACTGACTCGGGATCGGCCAGCGTCTCGACGTCGACTGACTGGTCGGTGTCAACGTCCGTAGCAGAACCGATGTCGACAGTCGCTTCCTCGCCGTCGTAGATGACGCCACCAACGTCCGAGAGCAGGTTTAGTCCGGCGATCTCACCGGGCTGGAGTGGGTAGGTTGCTGTGGCGTCGGCGTCGAACTCGGTTTTCGCCCGTTCGATGACTGCCTGTTCGTCCTTGCGTTTCCCCTCGAAGAAGGGGTCGTCACAGACCGAGTCGGGAAGGTAGCCGTTGACCACGAGCAGCTGTGAGTTGATACCCAGTTCGCTCAAGTCCGAAGCGCTACGCTCGATTTCGTCGAGCGAGGAGTCCTCGGGCTTGCCAACGAACGCGAAGGTCGTCTGCTCGTCGTCCTGCAGTGTGTCGATGGCCTGCTCGTACTGGGCCTTCTTGTCCTCCATCGAGGCGGCGGGGCCGATACAGGTTGAGCCGCCCTTCTCCAGTTCGGCGTTCCAGTCGGAGGGCAGTTCCATCAATCGGATGGTGTGGCCGGTCGGCGCAGTGTCGAAGACGACCACATCGTACTCCGGGCTATTCATGAAGTCGACGAAGTTGTCGAAGGCCGCGATCTCATCGACACATGGGCTGTTGAGTTGCTCCTCGACAGTTTTGATCTGTTCGTCGTCGAGCAGTTTCCGCATCGGTTCGATGGTCTCCTGGCGGTACTCCTCGGCGGCTTGATCCGGGTCAATCTCGATGGCCGAGAGGTTGTCGATATCGTTGATTTCGGTCACCTCGTGACCGATCTCCTGCTGGAAAATGTCCGAGAGGTTCGGCGCGGGGTCGGTTGTCACCAGCAGCGTCTCATGGTCGTTGTCCGCTAGCCACGTCGCCGTGGCACAGCTGACGGTGCTCTTGCCGACGCCGCCCTTCCCGCTGAAGAAAACGAATTCGGTATCCTCACCGCTCGGTTCGACGATTTCCCTGGCTCCAGTGTGTGTACTCATCGGTTACGCTTCCTGTGGGGGACTCTGCGCGTCGCTCAATTCGTTCGCGAGTTCGTCGTAGGAGAGATACTCCGATTTGGCGACGATGTCGCCGTCGACAACGGTAATCGGCAGTATCGATGGACCGTTCTCCTGAACCATATCGTAGATGCGCTGGGTGTTCAGAAACTGGTCGATGTTGTGTTGCATATTTGCCCGCGTCACCTCGACATCGTACTCCTCTTCGAGTTGATCAAGGGCGGCACTGACCTCGACGAGTTCGTCGTTGGGGTCCGGTCCACAGACGCCGGTGGAACAACACATCGCTTCTTCATACAGGGTGAGTTCAGTCATAGTTTTTGGGAGTCGTTCAATTGAATTGGTGATACACTTGAGTCAGCTTCAATCGTATCGGAACTATTCTGTCGGATTCAATTGAACGTTAGTTCATATATACTTCAAGCCTTCGGTCAGCCTACGGTTACGTCTGGTGCCCGCAATTCGTCATCAGGGCCTTCCTTACTCGACAGCATGGACCGGGCGGCCTGACGATCTAAGTGCACTTTCTGTCCTGTTTTTTCGTACTATTCAGTCAGTTCGAGCGATTTCTATACCGTACTACTGGTCTCTCTCGGCCTCATCTCCACGCCAATGAAACCGATTAGGTGTTACTGTCCTCTGAAATACTGATTTGAATGAGCAAATACTAAAATAGCGCCGTTGTGATGTCACTATTTCCCAACCCCTACTCCACAACACTTACTTTACTATCTCCTCAATATATGGGTATGTCATCAACAGAGCGTTTACAGCGCTATCTCTCCGATGAATGCGGTCGCTGCGGTGATGCGGAAGTGGCCCAGCGCCTCGCCGAACTCGAAGAACTGGACGCGGCGGCGGGCGGCCCCAATCTTGAATCGGACGTAAGTGTGTTGTCCGCGCTCGCCAATGAAACGAGGTACAAAATTGTCCGGATTTTGCACATCGCTGACGGAGAGCTCTGTGTCTGTGAGTTCTCACCGCTGCTGGATGTCAGTGACAGCGCGATCAGTCACGCACTCTCCCAACTCACCGATGCCGGACTTCTCACTCGCCGGAAAGACGGGAAGTGGCGGAAATACCGAACGACAGCACGGGCAAACGCGCTGCTGGTCGCACTCGACGGGTCTCGAAAATGAACGGTCTACAACTAAGAGCTGTAGCTACCACGTTAGTTCACAGACGAGAGTTTATCACCGACACGCCGAAATGAGTGCCTATGTCTGATAACTCGACAACGAAATTTGGCTTTGTCTGTGTACAGAACGCCGGCCGGAGTCAGATGTCGGCAGCCTTCGCCGAGCAGGAACGTGAGCAGCGGGGTCTCGAAGACAGCGTTGAGATACTTACCGGTGGGACACGGCCTGCTAATCACGTGCACGAAGAAGTTGTCACGGCCATGCGCGAACTCGATATCGACCTCTCAGACCGGACACCTCGGAAAGTCTCGACAGCCGAACTGGAGTCATGCGACGTGGTCGCAACGATGGGCTGTTCGACCTTGGAACTCGACGCCGAAACCGTTGATGTCCGCGATTGGGCACTGGACGACCCTGATGGGCAAGATATGGAGCGTGTCCGTGAGATCCGAGATGATATAGCTCACCGTGTCAAAGACCTCTTCGACGAGTTCTCCCCCAGAAACTAATATAGTCAACGTACTTTCGGTGTGGTGAGCGGGCCGTACTTACTTGTGGAAATTCTGGAACCTCGACAAACCCTCATTAGCGTCACACATAGGGTGTCATGAAACAGTTCGCAAGATAGTTTGTTCCGCACTTTTGAGGGAGAACTACCCGGTCAGTACGTCTGCTTACTGAGCGGATGGAATATTCAACCGATCGATTAATCGAAGGAAGAAATCTCGGTGAAAACTATGTGTGTTTATTGGTGTCGTGGGATGATATTAGGATAATGAGAAAGAGTAACACGCCAGCAGTAGCGGTCCGAAACGACCTCCCTTCTGCCAACGAAGACGTGGCGAAACTCCGTCTTAAGTTATCTCACCGCAGTCTTGGAGCGTTAGAAGAGGCAGGGTTAGTGAGAGTGGATAGGGAAGAACAGACTGTAAAAAAAAAGGACCAAATTTCAACGATGAGGGAACAAGAATTAGCCTGTATTGAGCGAGCAGAAGGGGTGAAAGATTGGGTATGGGAACTGTTGTATGACGCCCTCTCACACAGTTTAGGACCGTATAGATACCAAGTCTATGTGACACAGAACAACTCTTGTGCTGGCAAGTTAGACGGATTCTTGGGCCTGTCGTGGCCAGCATCTCCTAGTGGTTACGAGTTGTGACTCTCAACGCAGTGTCTTTCGACGGATCGCACAACAGTCATACAGTGAGTGGCCAGCATATGAGTCGACACCACTGTACGACCGGAGTTCACTTGGCGGCCTCAAAGAAGACATCCGGACCGTTGCCTCCACATGGTTCGACCATGAGACCCACCACTCCGTCGACGAGTTCGTCGTACACTACCCAGTAGCATACTTTCAGTTTCGACCACACGACCGGTATTCGGGACCCACCCAGTACGAAATGGCGCAACTGTTTCGCGTCTTCTTGTTCAAAGAACTTCACGGTTGGACACACGAAACGGCACTCCTCACGTACCTCAGCCACCACCCAGAACTCTGTGAGCAGTTAGGCTTGACGACGGTCCCAAACCAGTCGACACTGTGGCGCAGCTGGCACGAACGGTTCACTACAGAACTTCGTGAGACAATTGAGGCAGTTGCGCGGACGATTCTGATCAAAGCCCAAAATGCGGATGTTGCTGTTCCGCGCGAGCCAGAACGGAACTTTCCATCACAAGATGCTGAAGAAGAACCAGACACTGGTGACCAAGCCCTCCTCAACGAAGCGGCATCGATTAATGACCACATCAGCCGCATCGTCTTCCCAGCGTTTTCACTGAATCGTGACGACGGCTGTGAGATCCATGAGAACGCGTATTGGGACTTATAAACGCATCTCGGACTGCGAGAGCGGTTGGCTGCTAACGAAGGGGCTCGCAGTTTCGTCTATGAGTCGACCAGGGATAGGACGCCGTTGGGGCACGTCCATCGCGATCAGATTCGTGATCTCTCGGTTGAACAGGTTCGAGAGATGTACCGCCGAGCCGTGAATCGATTACTGGGTGAAGTCGCAGAGACAGAGGAGTTCTTTCGAGCTGGGATTGTCGCTATCGATATTACGGAAGCCGACCCGTTCACAGGCGATAGAACCGGGCATGAAGATGAGATTATTGGGACAAAAGAAAAGACCGATGAGTACGCCTACCAGTGGGCGACAGTCCAGCTGGTCGGCAACGCTGTCCCAATCGTATTGGATGCACGGCCTGTACGAAAAGGCGAATCACGGAAAGAGATAGTTGAGGATCTGCTGGATTCAGCCCAAGACGCCGTTCACGTCGATAACGTACTGATGGATCGGGAGTTCGACAGCCAGCACATTCTGGAGATGCTCAGCCAACGAGGGCTTTCGTATGTGGTACCGAAACGAATGCAGACCAGCGAGAAAGCCCAGGCCAAACGCCTGCTCCAGCGGGATCAAGACCGATACGAGACTGATAGGAAACTGCATCTCGGGAAGAACGAGTGGCACGAGACGACGCTGATCTACCGACGCAAAGACGATTCTGAGCATGATGATTACCGGCAGTACTCGGTGTTCATGTCGAATCATGGGGGTAGTTTCCTCACCGAGTACGGCTATCGCTGGGAGATCGAGAGCGGATACAAATCGATCAAGCGGTTCATGGCTGCGACGACGTCGAAAGATTTCGGGCTGCGATTCTTCTATTTCGCGTTTGCGTGCCTGCTGTACTCAATTTGGCGAGCTGTCGACCTGCTGGTTCAGGTCGAATTGACTGGTGAGTACGAGCATTCGCCGATTGTGACGGCCGATAATACGCTGACGCTGTTGAAGAAGGAAACTGGAATCGGGTAGAGAGGAGACTCAATCTGGGATAGCACGGTGTTTGAGTGGCTACACTACAGAAAGCAATCGGAGTTCGGTGATATAGTCAGTAGTACATCAATAACGGGTGATTGAGAGCTAATCTGAAGCTGTCTTCGGTCACTTAATCGTCCAAATACATGCATTACAGCCCCGCTAAATCCGCTGTAGTCTCAACTTCCCGGTATTAGAGACAAAGCAAACATATCGTCTAGCTCAGCCAGACGATTGATCTCTCGAGATGTAGATAACGACTGCATCTCGTTCGTGGTTCCCAGTTCAGGTATTATCACGTCTTACCCCCCTCTACGCCAACTTCTGTTAACTCCACGATCCCAACACGGCGTCTGACGTGGTTGTTCCCCACGACTTACAACTCGAAAAGGGAGGGTGTCCTACGATTTCTTTGTCGCCGGTACCATCGATGATGCGGAGACGGTGGGGAAACGACGGAAACATGGGGTGGGTGTCTCTTCTTCGAGTCTTACTCGTCCGGGTTGACTGGGTCTTTTACTTGGAGGTCACTTTATCGCCCTCCCGCCACTGCCAGTAGTAGTAGCGATCGTCGTTGATCTCCTTGCACGTAATCGTTGCCTTGGCAGGGATGTTGTCCGGGAGATCGTCTGGTCGCTCCCCTACTGGTTCCTCGTCAGCCGACTCCCCGAGACGCACGGCGAGGTCGACGACGACCGGCACCCGGAGTGGGATGAGTTCCAGAAGCTGGCGGCTGATTACGAGGTGGACATCCCCCAATGAGGCCAATATGTGGACGCGAATATATCGAGGACGAGATCCAGCGGATCGGGGAGGGGCTATCTGAACCGCTCACCGACTATCTGATCGGTGGCGGCGCGCCGTCGCTGCGCGCCCTCAAGGAGGCGACGAAAGATATCGACCTGGTAGTCGCCAACGGTGACGCGTACGACCATCTGTGGCCAGTCCTGATGGACCTGGGGTATGCGGAGGTGTAATCGCTGGATGCCGACTATCGGGCGATAGGCGCGATCAGCTGCGTCGAGAACAAGAATAGATACTGCCTTGCCATCCTCAATCAAAAGTGCGAACAAGCCCGGCCTATTAATATCTATTTCGGGGGCGTTTAGCCCTCAATTTCCGTCACTCGAGTGTAGTCGTCGTCCAACGCGTTCGCATCTTCGGGAAGGAGCGCGACGAGGAGGTATTGACTGTAACTCTGGAAGTACTCTGTGAGCCTGGCGATCCGCTCCGCGTCAATCGCCTCCAGTGAGTCCAGCAGCATGAACGGAACTGTCTCGTAGACAGCGTGGGTCAGATATCCGGCCAGAGCAAAGATGAGGCCGGTAACTTCGCGCTCACTCTCACTGAGATGGTCGACAGTGTCTTCGTAGGCCACGCCGTCGGGTGTGTTTCGCACAACGTGTAACTCAAAGATCGATTTTGAGACCTTTCGGCGACCGTCTCGAACCTCGGTTTCGCGCTGTTCAAGCCATATCCGGTCGATGTTATCGTATCCGAGTCGATCAAGAATCGCATCCATGTGCCGATTGAATTCCTCGACGGCATCTTGCTCGATACGCTCGATTTTCGTCCGGAGGTCAGCTATCTCCTTTTTGTTCTCTTCAATCTCGGCTCTGATCTGGTCCTCGTCATCGATTCGCTGTTCAATATCCGCTATCTCTTCTTCTATCCGTTCGCGCTCGTTCTCTAACTGACCTAGATTGTACTCCAGCTGGTTCGCCTGCTTATGGAGTGATAGAACTTCGTTTCGTTCTTCGTTTTCCTGCTCATCGATTTCGGCCTCGATGGCTTCGATGGCATCGGTGAGCTCGTCTCTGCGCTGTTGTAACTCCGTGATACGGTCTTTGCTCTCGTCGATATTCCGCTCGGCCCGTTGAAGTTGCATATCGAGCTTTTCACGGCGCCGTTTCTGTTGTTCCAGTTCCTGTTTTTGTTCTCTGAATGACTCGATGTCCGACTCGATGTCCTGTACCTCTTGGAACTTCCGCTGCCGAACAGCCTGAAGCTGGTCAACGGTCGCGTTGATCTGCTCGCGTTCGACCGTGCTCCCACACGTCCAGCATTGGATCGTCTCGTCCGGAAGGAGCTGGTCTGTAACCGAATCATCGTTGACCCCATCGAGTTCGACTGTCGAGAGGACGCCGTCCTCCTCCAGCATATCCTCGTTGAACTGGATGATGCTCTGGAGCTCACTGAGTTCGGCTTTGACCTCCTGCTTGCGTGTCCGGAGTTGGTCAAGCTCCGCTTCGATGCCGCCGAGTTCGCCGGCTGGGACGTCGGACAGCTCCGATAGTTCCGCCTCCACGTCGTGGTACTCAGACTTCAGTTCGGACAGACTGTCCTGTTCAGTCTCTAGATCGTAACGGACATCCTCGAGCTCGCCCCGCTTCTGTTGTAACTTATTGAGTTTCTCCTCGAGTTCGTCTTTCTCCTGCTGACGCTGCTGTACGTCGGTGTCTTTCTCTCTGAGTTCCGATTCCAGTGCTTCCAGCTCAGCCCGCTTCTCGTCGATTTCCTCTTGGAGACTCACACGCTTTTGTTCCAGCGACGGGAGCTGCCCTTTCAACGAATCAATCTCCTCCAGTTCTTGCTCCAGGTCGTCCTGTTGTCGTTTGAGGCGATCGAGTTCGTCTTGAATCTCGTCAGTATCGATTGGCCGCATGATGATCTCTCGGAGATCATCGTTCTGGGCGATGGCCTGTCTCGCCTCATTGTTCTCCAACAGGAACGCGAAGAGATCTGCGACAGTCGCGTCCTCTAAATACGGTTCGCCACTCGTGACGACTGCCGTTCCATCTCGCTTGAGAGTCCGCGTATACGTTTCGCCGTCGATGGTCAGTTCGACGTACCCCTCGTCGGCGTCGCCTTTGATCGCGGCATCGTCACTCCCGACTACGGCCATCACTGCGCTCAAGAGGGACGTTCGATTAGTGGCGTTGTTACCGACTAAGAGCGTCACCCCTGGTTCGAACGCCACAGTTGCACGTTCGATTCCCCCGATGTTTTCAACTGCGATTTCGGCTTTTTGGCCCGTCTGTTCGGTGCTCATACTGCGCTATTCCTCCCCGCTATTATAAGATCTATCGAACTACTGTCGTCTCTGCCCACACTGTCGAGTGAGCGAGTAATCGGCGCCATGTTCAGGCTCATTCGGTTCCAAGTTGACTGCAGTCACACTTCTTGTCACTAAGAAAAGAAATGACATCCTTTTGTGCTCCACAGTTCTCACAGATGACGCGGACGTCAACGATGACCTGAAACTCGTCCAGCGACACAGCACCCGAATCTTTCAACGCAGCGATTTTTGTCTCGACCACGTTCGAGACACGACTTTGCAGGCGCTGTATCATCTCTGTTGTTGATGTTACGGGATCGGTATCGTTATCGTAAGTTGCGTTCCGATACTTCGTGAGATAGGTCCGTATCGATTGGTACGACACGAAATCGTCTTGAAGTTGATCGACATCAATCCCTTCCCGCTCAAGTTGACGTCGCACTCGTGTCTGATTCGCTCGACTCACAGATTCGTCCGTCAACAGCCGGTACGTGTTCTCTACTTCCCCATCTAGCGTTTGCATATCGGTTCGTTCGAGTTCCTGTTTCAGGAGCTGTCGATTGAAGAAATCCGCGAGCGAACGAAGGCTTCGGCGCCGGTCCGGGTCATCAGTCGTCCATAATTCTTCCAGTTGCGGACCGATTCCCTGTAATCCGTACTGGTCAATGAGGCGTGCGACTTTGCTCGAGCGCCCTCTCGAAGAATTCTGCCCGTCGTTTGCGGAGGTCATATGTTCGAGAGGGCGCTGAGACAAAAATGTCTTTCTTCTCTCCCAAATATATACTATATCTTATAAGTATTAGAAACAGTAGGAATTAGATAATATAGCTAAAACCCGAGCTGGATGGAAAGATAATTAGGTAGGATTTTGATCACGGGATGAAGACGACAATCTCGTAATATATGGATAAAAGCTGGTGGAAAAGTATTATATTGGGTATCAAAGAGAAAAATTAAATACAATATCTAAGTAGGACTGTCGAAGAAGCTGCCCCCTTCTGCCCCCTCCCTCTGTTATTAAAAATATAGAGAATACTTTGATATGCTATAAAAAATCTACTGGTGCCTATGGCGGACGACATCTGGGATGCGCTATGGTTCATTCGAACATAGGACGAGAGGGCGTGACTCTAATAACCATAACAACGTTACTATTGTTACGGAAAACTTGGCTACTACATAGGACCGATATTCCCATCATTCAGGATGGCGTCAACCATATTGACTTTTACTAATAGATTCTTTCTCTCTGTGACAGTACACCAGGGGTTTGGTCACATATCCCGAGATAATCTTGATGAACACTTCGCAGCGCCCGAGATTATTAGGCCCAAATGCAATAATAGCTACTTCTTGTAGATATTCATTCATTATACTAATCGTAAAACCACCAACGTTGCAAGCACTGGTGACATTCCTCTGTATCTCTCCGTTGGTGACCCACGTCCGCTGGTGCGGGACGCCGTGGTTCGGTCTGAGGTCATGCGTGGATCTGTTTCTTACGTCCCTTCGGTACAATACGACCCATTCAGTTCCCTGGCATGAATTCACATATCTCTCTGCAGGTGTCGGAATCCGTGTACTTCCGCTGAGGATCGATTTCTTCTGGTAAACAGAATTCTATATTATTTATAATGGGTTAATTATATACCGAAACCGTTCATAGAGAGTGTTATGACCCAGAACCCAAACGCTCAGGACCGTTCTGAGGGCGGGCCGCGAGTGAAGGCGGTCGATACCTCCGTCGAGATCATCGACACGATACAGAGCCTTGGTGGGGGAAAGGTCACTGAGATCGTCGAGGAAACTGACTTATCGAAGGGGGCGGTGTACAAGCACCTCTCGACGCTCAGGGCTCACGACCTCGTGGTGAAAGACGGGAGTCAGTACAATCTGGGCTTCCGGTTTCTCGATTATGGCGGTTGGCTCCGGTCTCACTACGTGGCTTCTGAAATAATCAAACCGCAAGTACGAGAGATCGCCGAGGAAACTAACGAGGTCGCGATGTTCGCTATTCAGGAAAACAGCCGTATAATCACGCTGTTCCGAGAAAACGGGAATCAAGGCGTGTCGACGCGGACACGCCTCGGTCGTCGGCTCTATCCGCACCAAACTGCCGGCGGGAAAGCAATTCTTTCACAGCTCCCCGAGGAGAAGGTTCGGTCTGTGCTGGAGACGACGGGCCTCCCGAAAGCGACCGAGAACACGATTACCGAGGAGAGCGAACTCCATGAGGAGCTGGACACGATCCGAGATCGCGGCTACTCGTTCAACATGGAGGAGAGCACCAAGGGGCTGGTCGCCGTTGCGGTCCCGCTCGTTCCTGACGACACTGTTATCGGGGCGTGCTCGGTTGCCGGTCCACGGCACCGAATGGATGAGAGTCGCTTGGAGGACGATATCGTCGGGTTGTTGCTGAGTGCGGTCAACGAACTCGAACTGAACATCACCCACTCTCAGGAATCCGTTGGTATGCTGCGGTCACCGTAACAGACCGTCGGTCTCAGGGTTCGACGAGAATCTTCACTTCTTCACTGCCCTCATCCAACAGCGCTTCGAAGCCGGAGTCCACAATGTCGTTGAGAGCGATTCGGGAGGTGACCAGCGGCTCGGGATTGAAGACACCGGTCGCAAAGTTCCGAAGCGTCGTCCCGAACTCGCGGGCCGAGAGTGGGCCGCCCTCATATGCGGCCGTGCCTACGACTGCTTGCTCTGGCATCACGATATCGTTCGGATTGATCTCGACTCCATCTTCGAAGAGGCTCACAATGGTCGTTGTGCCACCGGATTTCGTCGTCTGGAGCGCCTGATTGACCGTCTGCTCGACACCGGCGACCTCGAACACGGTGTCGACGCCGCCGTTTGTCTCGCGGGTGATGTACTCCACGGGGTCCGTTTCGAGGGGATCGATTACCTCGTCTGCACCACACTCCGCTGCGAGTGCCCGCCTCATCCCTTGCGGTTCAGAGACGTACACCGGGCCCGCACCGGCGGCCAGTGCAGACTGCAGGACGGTCAGCCCAATCGGTCCGCTCCCGTAGACCGCTACGGAATCTCCGGCACCCAGACCCGACTGTGCGACGGCGTGAACGCCCACTGTGAAGGGTTCGACGAGTGCAGCGAACTCCGAGGGTACGTCTTCGGGGACGGGGACGACCTTCTCGGCGGACACGACAAGGTTCTCCGCGAATCCGCCGCCACCGCCAGAGAGACCAACGAACCCGCCAGAGCTGCAGAGCCGGTAGTGCCCTTCGTCGCAGTATTGGCAGTCGCCACACCAGACGATGGGGTTCATGACGACCCGGGTCCCGACGTCAATATCAACGTTCTTCCCGGCTTCACTTACCTCTCCGGCGAGCTCGTGCCCCAGCGTCACCGGTAACTCCTCACCGGTGACCGGATGTGGCTCGTCCGGAATCGTAATCGGGCCACCGACGTACTCTCCGAGGTCCGACCCGCAAATCCCACAGGCCGTCACGGAGATACGGACATCATCCGGGCCGACGCTGGCTGGTTCGATGTCTTCGATACGGACGTCTTTCTGACCGTAATAGCGAGCGGCTCGCATGCTGCCCATCGGTTGTGAGGCACACACAATAAACGTTGAGGGGGCAGAAGCCGGTAGCCCTGAAAACCAGTGCGTACTACGTCAGTTAGTTTCGAGCGGTGGGAGTATTTCGGCAATGCGTTCGACGTCGACTTCGAGCCAGTCGGGAGCTTTGAGTTCCTCGCCGTAGTTTTCGGGGTCCTGGTCGATGTCGAAGCCGGGGCCGTCGGTGGCGTACTCGAAGACGGCGCCGCCGGGTTCGGTGATGTACCGCGAGTGGAAGTAGTCCCGATCCTTCGTCGAGGTGGTGAT
>NZ_JBUXKW010000003.1:0-709340 GCF_055271655.1 Haloarcula sp. HT12 | reverse complement strand
TTCATCGGCGAAGTCGACGAGGAAACCGTCTACATCGGCGACGAGGACGAACTCGATTACGACGTATTGGTCTGGACGGGCGGTATCACCGGCCGCGATTGCATGCACGACGTGGATCTGGACAAGGACGAGCGCAACCACCGCGTCCACGCTGAAGGGAACTTCCAGACCGACGACGAGCGCGTGTTTGCTATCGGCGACTCTGCGCTGATCGACCAGCCGGGCGACCAGCCCGCGCCGCCGACGGCCCAGGCCGCCTGGCAAGCCGCCGAAGTCGCCGGCGAGAACCTCGCTCGCGCCGTTCGGGGCCAGCCACTCAAGACCTGGACCCACAAGGACAAGGGGACGGTCGTCTCGGTCGGCGAGAAGGCCGTTGCCCACGACGTGGTGAACGTCCCGATAGAGACGTTCGGCGGCGTGCCCGCGAAACTGCTGAAGAAAGCCATCGCCGCCCGCTGGATCAACGACGTGACCGGCGTCGGTCGGGCCGCCAAGGCCTGGCCCGACATGTAGTACCTTTTTACTTCGTCGGGTGTCCTCGCACGCTCTTCGAGCGTGCTGCGGGCACCACTCCTCGTAAAAATCTACGCTAAAAACGACCTCCGAATCGCGGCCGAGGCCGCGCTCGGAGTGAAACCGCGCCTTCGGCGCGGTATGCTACTTCTTCCACCACCGCACTGAACCGCCGCTGCTTCCACTAGCGCAAGACGAAAATCGGACTAGCGGTCGATAGACAGACCGGCGTGCCAGCCGTCGGCGTCGGATTCCTCGACAGCGGCGTCCATCTCGGCCAGATACGACACGGCGAGGCTGGCACACTTAGCCGCTTTGCGCTCGCCTTCGGTGCGAAACTCACCCGTGACGCGGTTGGCGTACACCGTACAGACAGCGCCGGCCCGCAGGCCGTACAGGTTCGCGAGCGTGAGGATCGTGGCGGCCTCCATCTCGAAGTTGAGCACGCCGGCCTCTTGCAGCGCCGCGATCCGTTCGTCGCTACCGCTGGCCTCGAACCCCTCGAACCCGGCGCGTGACTGGCCGGCGTAGAAACTGTCCGTCGAGCAGGTGACGCCGAGGTGGTAGTCATAGCCCAGTTCCTCCGCGGCGGCGACGAGCGCCGAGACGACGCGGTGGTCGGCGCTGGCGGGGTAGTCCTCGCGGACGTACTCCTTGCTGGTGCCCTCCTGTCGCACCGCGCCGGTCGTGATGACGAGGTCGCCGATGCTGGCTTCCTCCTGGATGGCCCCGCAGGAGCCGACCCGGATGAACGAATCAGCGCCGACGCGGGCCAGTTCCTCCAGCGCGATTGCAGCTGACGGGCCGCCGATACCGGTAGAGGTCACAGAGATTGGGGTCCCGTCGTGGGTGCCCGTCGCCGTGCGGTACTCCCGGTGTTCGGCGACGATGTCGTGGTCGTCCCAGTAGTCGACGACCTTCTCGACGCGCTCGGGGTTCCCCGGTAGCAGGACGCTGTCGGCCACGTCGTCCGCGCTCACTTCCAGATGGTACTGTACGTCGTCGTTCGGGTCTTCACTGTCGCCTGTCATTTGTCGAGGTGGTCGCTGGTGATGGTGTTGGGCAGGAGTTCGCCGAGTTCGTACACAGTCGGCTCGTCGCCGTCGGTGATGATCTCGAACGATTCGTCACAGAACTCGGCGAACGTCTGGCGGCACATCCCACAGGGGGTGACGCCGTCGCGCTTGCCCGAGGTGACGGCGACGCGCTCGAAGGACTGATGGCCGTCGCTGACGGCCGCGCCGATAGCCACTTCTTCGGCGTGTAAGCTGTTGCTGTAGTTCGCGTTCTCGATGTTACAGCCGGTGTAGACGCTGCCGTCGCTCGTTTCCAGCGCCGCGCCGACGGTGTACTCCGAGTATGGCGTGTAGGCCGCATCCATAGCGTCTCTCGCTGCGTCGAGGAGGTCTTCCATGCTCTGGGCGTCGGCGGGCCGCGTAGAAATTCTGTCGGTCTTGGTAGCGGTCGGGCGCTCGGGGATCAGGCGTCGGCGGCGCTGACCGCGGCGACGGCGTCGCGGACCGCCTGTGTGGTGTCCGCCACCAGCGCGTCGATGTCGTCGCTCTCAGCGTACACCCGGACGTACGGCTCGGTCCCGCTCGGGCGCACGAGCGTCCACGATCCGTCGTCGAAGGAGAGCCGGACGCCGTACTCCGTGGAGACGTCGGCCTCGGGGAACGTCTCGGGCAGACTGGATTCGAGCCGGGCCATCGTCTCCGCCTTGGCGTCGTCGGGGCACTCGACGCTCACCTTCTCGTAGGGCCGCTCGGAGATGACGGCCCGCCTGTCGGCGACGCCGTCCGCGGCGAACAGGCGCGTCAGCACGGCCGCGCTGGCGACGCCGTCGATCCAGCCGCCGAAGGCGGTGTGGATGTGCTTCCAGGGTTCGGCGGCGAAGACGACCTCGGTTTCGTCGGTCGCATTCGCACGAACGTCAGCGATACCCACGTGCAGCGAGCCCAGATGGATGCGCTCGACGCGGCCGCCGGCGGCTTCGACCCGCTCGTCGATGCGCCCGGAGGCGTTGGGTGTGGTCACGACTACCGGGTCCGAGACCGCCGCGGCGCGCGTGTAGTGCTCGGCGAGCATGGCGAGTATCGTGTCCTCGTGAATCACGTCGCCGTCGGCGTCGACGACGACGATGCGGTCGGCGTCGCCGTCGTGGCCGAACCCGAAGTCGGCGTCCGTCTCTGCGACGAACCGCCGGAAGTCCGCCAGCGTCTCCGGCGTCGGCTTGCTCTCGCGGCCGGGGAAGGTCCCGTCGACGTTGGCCTCCGTCGCCAGTACGTCGGCCCCGAGTTCCCGCAAGACCTGCGGCGTCGCCACGCTGGCCATCCCGTTGCCGCAGTCGACCGCAACTGTCAGTCCCGACGGGTCTGCGCCGAGCGATCCCGCGTAGTCGGCGACAGCGCCTCGGTACTGATCGAGGAAGTCGACCGATTCCGTATCGCCCCAGTCGCGCCAGGCCGTCGGCGTCGACCCCTCTTCGATCCGCTGCTCGATGCGGGTTTCGTCGTCGTCGCCGTACTCGGTGCCGTCGGCGAACACCTTGACACCGTTGTCCGTCGGCGGGTTGTGGCTCGCGGTGATCATCACGCCGTGCCGTCCCTGCGAGGCGTACGCCAGCGTCGGCGTCGGCACGCGGCCGATTCTGAAGACGCGCGCGCCGGCGCTTTGCAGCCCCGCGGCCATCGCATCGGCGAGGGCCGGCGAGGTCACGCGCCCGTCGTACCCCAGCACGAACGTCTCGCCGTCCCGGCCGGTGGCCTGCCCGACGCGCAACGCGAGGTCCGGCGTCACCTTCGATACGACATCACCGCGGATACCCGCGGTTCCGAACAGTTCCATACCGGCGATGCGGAAGCCGACCGTATAATTCTCTCGTTCGCACGTCAGTCTATAGTTGCCGTGTCCACGGCCCGCCGAGAACTGGAGTTGACGTCCGACACAAACGGCACAAAAGAGACCGCGAAGAGCCCGATTACAGCAGTTCGTCGAAGTCGTAGCCGTTGATGTCGACACCTTCGGCGGTGACGTCGGCGAGATAGATGCCGTTGCCGGAGCCGGTGTCGCGCTCGGCGGCGGCCTTGATCGAGGCGGCGGCGACCTCTTTGGCTTCTTCGTTGGTCATGTCGTCCTCGTAGCGGTCTTCGAGGGTCCCGTACGCGACGGTGAGCCCGGAACCGGTGACGGTGTAGTCGTCTTTCATGACGCCGCCGGCCGGGTCGATGGAGTAGACGTGATGGCCGTCGTCGTCGACCCCGCCGAGAATGGGGTTGATAGCGAAGAAGGGGCCGCCGCGGGCGAAGTTGCCGGCCAGCGTCGAGAGCCCCTTCATCGTGATGTCCTCGCCGCGTCGGGCTTCGTAGAGGTTGACCTCGGCGCGGAGTGTCCGGATGAACGACTGTGCGCCGCCGACGCTGCCGACGAGGGTTAGCGCCGCCGTCGGGTGGATCTGCTCGACCTTCTGGACGTTCTTGTTCGAGACGAAGCGGCCGCCCAGCGAGGCGCGCATGTCCGTCGCGATAACGACGCCCTCGGACGTGCTAATCCCGATGGTGGTCGTCCCGGTCTTGTTCACCTTCTCCGAATCCTGTGCGGACTGTTCGGGGAGTTCGCCGACCTCGGGCGCGTACGGGTCGCTCTGGAACTCCGCAGCAGCCTGGGGTCCAGAAAGCTCCGGCCCCGGAGTCATATCTCGCATTACTGTGCGATACTAGTCGGGCGCTGATAAAACCTCTTTTCCTGATGAACCTGACCGCCATCACTACGGTCAGACCCCAGTCGGCTGTCCCGTCTTACGCGCTCGCTTGCTCGTACGCCTCGTTGAGTCCCGACACGGCCCGGTCCATCGGCAGTCGGAGGCCGAACCGTTCCGTGATCATCGCTACCGGCAGCAGCATGATACCCAGCAGCAGGGTGAGTTGGTACAGTGCGAACAGCGTTGCGGTGTACAGTCGAGCTACCATCTTCCTCGGTCCATCCAGAGTGAGTGTAGTATATAAGCCTTGTTGCCGATTTCGAGTCCAGTATTATCGATAGTGAGGAAATAATGCGCCGCAGTCTTGCGGTTTGATTCTGACCATGAAATACCCAACCGTCGCCGGAACGAAGCCCCGAACTGACATAATGGGAGCGTGGGTCAGGCGGCTGGTTCGCATAAGTTATGGAGATAGTAACGGTGACGTGCGCACCACGGGCGAATCAAAACTATCGAATAGTCGGGCCACGAGAGCTAGTGTATGAACTACCTCGTGGCGATGGAAGCAGCCTGGCTGGTTCGTGACGTAGACGACATCGACGACGCTATCGGTGTAGCAGTGAGCGAAGCGGGGAAGCGGCTCAACGAGGCCGAGATGGACTACGTGGAGGTCGAGGTCGGCGCGACCGGCTGCCCGGCCTGTGGCGAACCGTTCGACTCGGCGTTCATCGCGGCCGACACGGCACTCGTCGGACTGGTGCTCGAGATGGACGTGTTCAACGCCGAATCCCCGGAACACGCTCAGCGGATCGCAAAGAGCGAGATCGGCGGCGCGCTCCGAGACGTCCCGCTGAAAGTCATCGAGGTGTTCGAGACCGAAGCTGACGAGGACGAAGCCGAAGCCGAAGCGTAGTCCGTTCTCCGTTTGATTCGCCCGCCTCGCTAGCCGTGGGCTTTTTATATTACCACGGGTAATCACCGGACATGGACTTACCGACGCCGCAGGACCTGCGGGAGCGCCGCAACGAACTCGGACTGACCCAGAGCGAACTCGCGGAGCGGGCCGACGTCTCTCAACCACTCATCGCCCGTATCGAAGGCGGCGACGTGGACCCGCGGCTGTCGACGCTACGCCGGATCGTGACCGCACTGGAAGAAGCCGAGGGCGGCATCATCAAGGCCCGCGACCTGATGAACTCCCCAGTCGTTGGCGTCGCGCCCGACGATTCCGTCCACCAGGCCAAGGAGCTGATGGACGAGAAGGGGTACTCGCAGGTCCCCGTTATCCGGGACGGGGCACCGCAGGGACTCATCGGCAACTCCGACATCCGCCAGCGCCCCGAAGAGAATGTCGGCGAACTTCCCGTCGCCGAGGTGATGAACGAGTCCATCGCGACCGTCGAACCCGACGCTCCCATCGACGAAGTCGATGCTTACCTGAACCACAATGCCGCCGTGATGGTCGTCGAAGGCGGGGAAACTATCGGTGTCATAACCGAAGCAGACATCGCCCGTACGGTCAGCTAACTCCGATTCTCAGATGCGCGAACCGCGATAGTGGCTCCGTAATGCCCGTAGGAGAGGCTTAACACCGAAAACGGTGTCAGGGGTATATGTCTATTCTCACTAACGAGAGATATAGCGATATGCCTGATCCCAGCGATCCGCTGTATGCCGAACTCGAACAAGCTCTCGAACACGCCGAAACCGAGGCCGCCAGATACCACATCCGGCAGGCGCTCCAGATACGGATCGCGGAGGAGACCGCCGGTAAAGACATCCTGTCCGCCTGACCGGATTCCGTCAGATCTTCAAACCACTCAGTCGGTGAGTTCCAGGCCGCGAATCGCGACCGCCTCGTCTCCGTCGGCCACTGTCCCAATCACGCGAGCGTCCTCGCTTTCGGCGACAATCTCGTCGGCGTCGGCTTCGGGGACCGCGGCGACGAACCCGGTGCCCATGTTGAACGTTCGGTGCATCTCTTCGTCGGTTACGTCCCCTTCCGCTTGAACGAACTCGAAGACGTCCTGGGCCTCGAAGGGATCCGTGATCTCGTACCGGTAGCTTCCCATCCGCGTGAGGTTGGTCCAGCCGCCGCCGGTGACGTGGGCCGCCGCGTGTGTCTCGTTGGCCCGGAGGGGGGCAAGCACCTCGCTGTAGATCCGCGTCGGCGTCAGCAGCTCCTCGGCGATGGTCCTGTCGGGCTTCGGCGGGAACGGGTCAGTGTACTCGTGGTCGCGCGTGACCGCTTCGCGTGCGAGCGTGAGGCCGTTCGAGTGAATCCCGGAGGAGGGCCAGCCGACGATTGCGTCACCCGGTTCGGCCTCGCCGGGGAAGACGGCGTCTTTCGGCGCCAGCCCGGCGCAGGTGCCGGCGATGTCCAGCCCCTTGATCACGTCCGGCATCACGGCGGTTTCGCCGCCGACCAGCGCCACGCCAGCCCGCTCGGCCCCCGTCCGGAGCCCTGCACCGATGTCCTCGCTCGTCCCCTCGTCGGGCGTCTCAACCGCGAGGTAGTCGACGAAGGCCACCGGCTCGACGCCGGTCGCGATGAGGTCGTTTGCGTTCATCGCGATGCAGTCGATGCCGATGGTCGAGTAGTCGTCGACGGCCTCCGCGACGAGGAGCTTTGTCCCGACGCCGTCCGTCGCGAGCGCGAGGTACTGGTCGCCGATGTCGACGAGCCCGGCGTAGTCGCCCTCGAACTCGCCGGCCGCGCCGATGAGCGCCTTCGTCGCCGCCTCGCTGGCGTCGATGTCCACGCCCGTCTCCGCGTAGGTCAGCCCCTCCGCGTCTTCCTCGTCCGTGTCGTCGGTCTCGGGTTCACCGTCGGTCATACCCGAGAGCGTGCGTGGCGCGGGCAAAAGAGCGTCGTTCCGGCGGAGCGATTGAGCCGCTCAGAGAACGAACAACGCACCGACTCCGAGCAAAATAGAGGGGATCGCCACGACCAGAAACACAGGCGTGCTCCATTCTCGTACCGTTCGGCCGTCGAGCGGGCCAAAGGGCAGCATGTTGAAGCCGGCGAGCAGGAGATTGATCTGCAGGCCCATTTCGGAGACTTCTTTGAGGAATCCTCCGACTCCTATAGATTCGGTTACGATGAACGGGACGAGGAAGACGACGGCGAGCGCGAGGTTCGTCACCGGGCCAGCGACGGCGATGAGGCCGTGTTGTTTCGCCGTGAGGCGGCCGCGGTGGACGACCGCGCCCGGCGCGGCGAACAGGAAGCCGACGAGGCCGCCCAGAACAGCGAACCCGAGCATCCGGTAATCGGCTTGGAACGCGGCGATCTGGCCGAACCGGACAGCGACGACTTTGTGAGCCAGTTCGTGCAACAGGAAGCCGACGCCGACGGTCAGCAGGCTGACCGCGAACGTACTGAGGATCTCGCCCGTCGACAGCCCGCCGAACTGGCCGAAGACAATGCGTCGGAACTCCCGTTCGAGGAAGAAGGTAAAGGCCAGCCCGAGCGCGAGCCAGGCGATAAGGAGGTCCCGGAGTTCGCGCTGACTGAAACTGAGGCCGCCGACGGTCCGGCCCTCGGTGGCGCGCTGTCGTCGGCCAGCCATCAGAGCACCCCCACGAGTATCTGCGTCCCTTCGCGGACGCCCTGCCAGAGCAGGCGTGAGACGCCCTGCATCCCGCCGATGTCCGACGAGATATACGGAATAAGGATCGGGAAGACGACGTACGAGGCAATCGCGCTGCCGACGTTCGTCAGCGCGACGACGAGGATCAACCGAAACAGCGGCACGCCGCGCATCCGACTGACGAGGTCACGCACCGGGGACTCCTGGTCGTTGAGTATCTCGTTGAGCGTCGCGATGTCGCTGATGTTGACGGAGATGTATCGCAGTTCGACGTAGCCCGCGAACCAGCCAGCGGCCAGCAGCGGAAACAGGCTCGTCAGCCAGCCGAAGGCCCCGGCGGCAGCGGCACTCGACCAGTGTGCGCCGGCCACCTTCGCCAGCCCGCCGGCCAGCACGGCGTTGACTACCACCAGCGCGATGAACAGCTCTAACAGCACTGCCTGGCTCGCGCCACCGAGGATGAGGAGGCCGAAGAAAACGAGGAAGACGACGCCGAAACCGTAGCCGACGAGTTTGTACAGTGAGAAGCGTCGACCGCCTTCGGTGCCGATGAGCGACTCCATCGGCGGGAGCGACTCCGGGTTGTCAAGGTAGTTCTCGATGCCCTCACGGTGGCCGGCGCCGACGACAGCGAGGACGTGATAGCCGGCCTCGCGGAGGGCGATCAGACGGTGGGCGATGAACGCGTCGCGCTCGTCGATGAGCGCCTCGGCTCCGCCGGGGGAGAACTGCCGGAACTCCTCCATCATCGCGGTGACCACGTCGGTGTCCGTCAGTTTCTCCATGTCGAACTCCTCGACGTCAGCCTCGCCGCGGAACCGGACCAGCAGCGCGGCGATGGGAATCCCGATACCGGCCGCGACGACACAGATGAGCAACAGCGTGTCGAGCAGGCCCTCGACTGTGCCGCCGAGGCCGCCCGGCAAAACCGACAGGGAGCCACTTGGGACGATGAACGGGCCACCGAAGGCCCCGGCGACGACCGCAACCAGCCCGCCGAAGACGGCACCGACGGTCAGCCCGACGGTCAACGGCGGCCCCATCTCGGCCGCGAGGCTGCCGACGAGCTTGAGTTTCTCGACGGCCGTCAGCCGCGCCCAGAACCGCTGGACGGTCGTCTGAATGTCCCGGTCGACGAGCGCGACGCCGAGGCCGAGCCGTTCGGCGGCGTCGATGCCCGCCTTCATGTCCGCGCCCGGCTCGATGTCGAATCGGTCCCCCAGCCGGGTCTGGATGTACGACAGCATCCAGTACGCGAGGAACTGGAAGACGGTGTTTCCGCGCAGGAGATCGCTCGCATCCAGGTCGTCGGGGGTCTCGCCCTTGATCTGGCGATACCGGCCCTCGTCGAGTTCGACGGCGACGATATCGGGCTCGGACTCCTCTATCGCTGCTTCCACTTCCTTGACGCTGTGCTCGGAAACGTGGGCGGTTCCGACGACGTCGACGCGCCCCGTCCCTGACGGCTCCGGGAACGCGTCTGCCGCCGACTCCGCGTGTTCGGTCATCATCCGCGTTACACATTCGTATCCTTTACCCTTGTCGGGTCCGGCTGACTGCCGAAACCGGTTTCGGAAATTATGTTGGTGGCTTTGTATGTTTTCGTCACGTGGCGAAGGTATTACCGACTCTCGTGTTAATACAGCCACAAATGCAGTGGTAACTACGGGACGGTGTCGGTATTCGTTGAGACCTGGATATTCCACCGATTCAAAAGACTGATATGTATGGGGTCAAACTGTGTCGGATATACGATGTATGATCTGACTGGATTCCAGCGGGACCTGCTGTATGTCATCGCAGGCCTTGACGAGCCCCACGGGTTAGCGATCAAGGAAGAGCTCGAAAACTACTACGAGAGCGAGGTCAACCACGGCCGACTGTATCCGAATCTTGATACGCTCGTCGAGAAGGCCCTTATCGAGAAGGGCGAACGCGACCGTCGAACGAACTTCTACACGCTGACCAAGCGCGGCCAGCGCGAACTCGACGCCCGGAAAGAGTGGGAAGCGCAGTACGTTTCCGCGTAGCTGGTTTTTGCGACCCGTTCGACAGACTCAACCGGGGTGCTGGCCAACCTCTCGCCGTGCCAACGGTACTGGAAACCTATATCGAGAACCGCTGGATGGTCCAGCCCAACCACTCGAACCACCTGGGTGCGACCCACGGGGGAAACGTCCTGAAATGGATGGACGAACTCGGTGCGATGTCGGCGATGCGCTTTGCCGGCGAAACCTGTGTCACCGTCCGGATGGATCAGGTGAATTTCAAGCGCCCGATACCCGTCGGCGACACCGCGCTCATCGAGGCGTTCGTCTACGACACCGGTGAAACGAGCGTCAAGGTTCGGCTCCGGGCCGCCAGAGAGGACCCCAAAACCGGCGAATCCGAATCGACGACGGAGTCGTACTCGGTGTACGTCGCCGTCGACGAGGACCGGAATCCGGTTCCAGTCCCCGACGTGACTACGGAAACGGACCGGGGTGAGCGGCTGCGACAGCGCGCCCTCGATGGGGAGGCGAAGCGCTGAAACTGTCGGTTGCAATCAGGTACCGAATATTGTGACCTTTATTCCGCTCCCCCGCCTACCACGACTATGACACTCGATGTCGAGACGCCGAAGCGACCGGAACTGTCCACCGGCGTCGCTGCCGACGAGTACGACGATGCGGACGTGCAGGGCGACGAATACCGGCGAGACGAGCTCGCGGAGGCCCTCGACGACGGGGCGTGGGAAGATGCCTTCGAGGAATGGGCCGCGGACGCGTCGCTCGATGCCGATCAGTGGGCAATCGTCACCGATCTGGGGCTCATCGAGGAGTTCGATTTCTTCTGGGACTCCTTCGCGGGCCGCGTCGGTTACCACGCCCCGGGCCTGCCCGAGGACTGGCGCGAGCGGGAGATCCACCCCGACATCGAATCCTGGGGAACCGTTTCGGGCATCAACGCCGGGCTGACCGAGTTCGGACAGGTCGTCTGTGAGGTGCTTGCCGACGAGTACATCGACTGGGAAGCGGAGGAAGTCGGTGCGGACGACCTCCCGGACTTTTGAACTCCGTGCACGTCGTCGGTTGCGAATCGCTTCGGTCAGGGTCGTCAGGGACCGGCAGCCTGATAACCACCCACGCGCTTGCACCAGATATGGCTGAAATCGTCACCCCACGCAAACGCGAATGCGAGCGGTGTGGGCGGGTCGACGAGTGGGACCCGGAACGACACAGTTGGCGTATCGTCACCGACGACGGCACCAAACAGTCCGGCGACCCACACTGTCTCCACGAGTGGGACATCAACGGCACGTTCAATCCGCTGGCCGAGTGAGTTCGCGGCACCGCTACTGTCGATTTCTCGCGGAGAGGTGCGTCACTGATAGAACGCAGTCCGTCGACGAAATCCCGTAAAAAACCTGGGTTGAGTCGAACAGTTGTCCGGGCAGTGCCCGGCTACCGTTAACCCGCTACGCTCCTGCTTTAGCCGTGTTCTCGGTCGTCGGGATGCGCGATTCGTCGCTGTTCCCGTCGCCCTGCTGAACCGATATCGGCTCCAGTTCGACGGTCGCGGCAGAACCGTCCTCACCGATGACCTGTCCTTCCGTGACCTCAGTCGTGCCAGTGAATCCAGTTCGCTCCCCGTTGTTGGTCCCGACGGCGGTGAACTGGTACTGGGTCTCGGCGCGGACGCTCACGTTCGTATACCCTTCGTCAGTACCCCAGTCTTCGTACCCAGTCGTCGAGTAGGGGACGGTCATCTCGAAGTTCCCGTTCTGATCGGTCTGGGTCCGCTGGCGGTAGACGAATGTCTTGTTCGTGGCCGGGTTGCGCATCTGGACGGCGGCCTGCACTGTCGTGTTCGCCGGGCCGGTGCCTTCGACAGTTGCCCCGGGCACGCGTTCGAATATCTTCGTCCAGGCGGAGTGCCGGTATTGCGGATTGTTCGGGAACGCCTCTGTCTCACTGGAACCGACGAGGCGGTAGTGCTCCATTGCCGGCACCCGCTCGCTGGGGTTGTCGCCGTAGCCACCGAGTTGCGATGTCGCGTCCTCTTCGACGTACTGACGTGCCTGCTCCATCGACTCGAACTGCCGGATGACCTGCCCTTGCTGTTGGCCCTCCGGTTCCTGTTCGTTGGTCGGTGCACCGCGGTACTGGGCACCCTGCTGTGTCTGCTTGTTCTCCCAGTCGACGACGATCGGCTGTGGCTCCGCGGCGCTGCCGTGGAACCGATACAGCCGGGTGACCATGGTCTCGTAGTAGGCCTGCCGCTGGAACGTTACCTGCTGGACGCCACCCTGGGACTGGAGGTACAGCCGGCTGTAGTAATCACTGGACTGAACCCCGTCGACGAAGGCCGGTGGGGCGAAGAACTTCCCACCGAGGTTTCCGTTGGTCTCGGCCATCTTCCAGTCGACAGCGACGTACCGCGTTTTCGCGTCATCCTCGTCTGTGCTGTCGAGGATATCGTTCGCCCGCGTTTCGTTCTGTGCAACGAGGAATGGTGCGGCCGTGTCCGTTCCCTGCTGGAAGGGGTTCGCGTTCGGCACGCGCTCGGCCCGCGTCGTAATCCAGTGCCCGTAGTCCCACCACGACAGGACGCCGTACTGGCCTTCCTGGTAGTCGAAGTCGTCCTGTTGTGGGTAGGTGCCGTAGTAATCTAGCGTCGCTTCACCGCCAGATCCGTACGCGCCTTCCGCGGGCGTGTTGGCTTCCATCCACTGCATGCTCTCGTCCCAGTTCTGGATCGCCGGTCCGGGACCTGTCGATCCGGCCTCGACCGGCGTCGCACCGAAGGCGAACAGCGGGACGACAATGACGAGAAGGACCGTGAGAACGGTCAAGACCTGATAGTATTCGATGCCGTCGTCGGCGCTGAAATCGAACCAGACGATGAACCGGCCGACGAGCATCCCCGACAGCACTGCGATCGGCGCGACGAGGTAGTACGCGAACCGCCGCTGGGTGAACGTGGCGAATAGGATGAACAGTGCCCAGACGACGACGAGTAGCTCTTCCGCAGGCGCGTCGTCGGAGAGGAACTGTTTCCCGAGCAGAATGAGGCCACCGATCGCCGCAACGATGACGGCGAACCCGTGTCGGTCGAACAGGATGCCGGCGTTTTGCAGCGGCGAAGCCTCACCGACGGTGCCGGCTGTTTCGCTGATCGTGAACCCGACGACCCGCATCACGTTTCGGGTCAGGAAATTCCACAGGTTCGGCGCCAACACTGCCAGCAGAACGGCCCCGAACGCGAGAATCCCGAACACGGCTGCCGGATACACGTACCGGCCGTACTCGCGCTGTTCCATGAACCGGGCCAGCCATGCCATGAACACGCAGCCGAAACCGACGGCCAATGCCAGACTCGGCTGGAGCAGCGACTGAGACGTTGCTGTGACTTCCAGGGCGGTGATCCGAGACGCACTGAGCACGGCGACAGTCGTCATCGTGATCGCGCCCGCAATGGCCGTGTGTTCCGGGCTGCTATCCTTAACGTACTCTAAGCTCAATCGGAGCAAGAAGAAGACACCGAGTATCCCGAGCAGCAGGACACCGGGCGGCCAGGTCCAGAGATACAGCGAGATGGCGACGCCAGCCAGGACGGACCAGGCAATCGTGTCCCGGAGTGCCGCGACGTCCCGTTCGAGAAACTGCTCGTAGATCGGCTTGTCCCGTGCGGCGACGCTGACTGCTACCATGACGCCGAGGACGCCGAGTACCTGGAAGAGCGCTTCCGCGACGTGGTGATCCGAGAACCCGACGAGGCTCCGCTGGAGAAGCGACCCCGTCGAGAACGCGAGCACGGTGACCGCGGTCACCCCGCCGATTCGGCCGCCGAGTCGCCGACCGATGAGGTACGTCGGAATCGCAACGAGCGTCCCGAACACGGCCGGTGCGAACAGGAGGGTCATCGCGACCGTCTGATCGCTGGGGGAACCCAGACCGATTATCAGGGCGGCCGTCGCGATGAGCTGGTCGAACAGCGTCCCGAACTGGCCGTTACTGGTCCCGTAGGGGAACGCCGTCCAGGGGTCAAACGGCATCGTCGAGGGCCAGTTGTTAACGACGTACTGCGTCGAGCGGTAGTGATACCAGGCGTCGTTCCCGCTGAAGAGCACCTCGCCGTCGACGATGAAGTTCTGCCAACTCCGGACGCGATTCCACAGCATGAACCCGAGCAGTACCAGGAGGACCGGGACGTGGTACCAGCGCTCGGCCCACTCCAGGGCGGACTCGAGTTCGGGGTTGTCGTCAAGATAGCCCCGTGATTGACTCATTGCACGGAAAAACTGCCAAGGCGCGCATAAGCCTTTTGACCTCTGTGCGAGCGCAGGATGGAAACGCCTAACAGCACCGGTGGCACACCACCGACCATGCGAGTCTCGGTCGTGCTCTGTACGCACACGATGGAGCGATACGATGACTGCCGAGCGGCGGCCGAGAGCGTCTTAGCCCAGACCTACGACGACGTGGAGCTTGTACTGGTTTCGGATGGGGACCGGGCTGTGTACGAACAGTACGAATCTGATTTCGGGGATCTGGACGGCGTTCTGATCCACTGTAACGACGAAAACGTCGGCCTGCTGGAGAGCCGGAACAACGGGGCCGAAGTCGCTACGGGTGACGTGGTCGCGTTCATCGACGACGATGCTATCGCTGACGAGGAATGGGTCGAAGAGTTAGTCGATGCCTACGAACGACACGACGCGCTCGCGGTGGGTGGCCGAATGACCCCAGCCTGGGTCGCCGGCAAACCCAGCTTTCTGCCCGCGGAGTTCTACTGGCTCATCGGCGTCACCCACCGCGGGTTCGGACCGAACGGCGACCCTGACGAAGCCGGCGTCGTGCGCAACACCTTCGGCTCGAACATCTCCTTCGATCGGGACGTGTTCCTCGAACTGGGTGGGTTCGAGGACGACATCGGTGGCCGCCAGGGCGAGAAGAACCTCCAGGGCGGCGAGACTGAGCTCTGTGCGCGCCTGCGAACCGAGTACGACGAAGGGGTGTACTACACCCCGGACGCGCTCGTCGCCCACAAGATATTCGACTACCGTACTGACCCCGGCTGGCTCGTCGACCGCGCGTTCTGGCAGGGGTACTCCAAGCGCGGGATGGAAGTGTTCGTTCCCGAGTCGACCGGCGAGGAGTCCGACTTCCTCGGTGACCTCCTGTTTCGATTCGTTCCGGCACGTCTCCGTGGACTCGCCGAATCCCCATCGTTCGGAGCGGTACTGCAACTCATCTTCCTGTTTCTTCTCACCGGCAGCGTCGGCGTCGGATACCTCTACGGGATGTACGTCTGGCGGTAGCCGCGGTCCGTCCGTCAGGCCTCAGTACCGTAGCGGCGTCTCAGTTCAGTACCGAATCTAGCACGTCTGTGGCTTCGCCAATAGTCAGGACACCGGAAACGTGACTCCCGAACGCGTAGACCCCCAGCCCGACGAGTGGGAGAACGGTCAGATCGACGAACCACGGTCCGTACGGTTCCAGTGCGAGCAACAGCAGCGTCGTGCCGAGACCGAGAGCGAGAACCCGACCCGCCGGGAACCCGGTGAGTGGCTTGAGCCCGACGTTACGTGCGGCTGCAACGTGGGTCACTGCCATAAGCCCATATGCAGCAGAGGTGCCGATAGCCGCGCCGATGATCCCGACACGCGGTATCAACAGCAGGTTCAGTACGACGTTGACGACCACCGACGCCCCCGTCGCGAGCAGTAACTGTCGCAGGTGCCCTCCGGCCTGTAGCACGGGCCAGATGACCCGTGCGACAGCAAACCCGAGCACGCCCGGGAGGAGGACCTGGAGCGGGCGGACGCTTGCCTCGTACGGTGCGCCGAAATACACGGTGAGGAACTGCTCGCCCAAGACGAACACGCCGGCGACGAGCAACACCGTGAGGACGACGACGTACCGGAGGAGCCGCGACAGCAGCGAGGTGAGTTGACCTAGCTTCCCGTCCGCCCAGAGGTCCGCCGTCGACTGAATCATTACCATCTCCATCGCTACTGAAACGACCCACATGAACTCAGAGACCTGTAGTGCCGCCCGGTAGTGCCCGGTTTTCGTCGCGTCCCAGAAATGGCTGACCAGGAGGACATCCACCTTGTACATGCTCGTCAGCAGAAGCGTCAGCGCCATCGACTGGACTCCGAACCGTACCAGTGGCTGAGTGTACGTTCGGAGGGCCAGGCTGCCTATCGACGGGAATACTCCGGCCTCACGGAACGCCAGTCCCGTCGAAACAAGTCCAGTAAGCAGAAACCCGGTCGCGAACCCGGCGAAGACACCCGGGACACCGTACCCGGAACCAGCTAAGGTGAGCCCCACGACAGCGAGGATGACTGACCGGGCGGGAACGAGCGGTTCAGCGAGCTCCTCCCGTTTGTACGCGTGGAGGACGCCACGCCCGAAGTAGTACAGTTGCTCGCCGACGACCGCGCCGAGCATCAGGTACAGCGCCAACTGCAGTGTTCCGTCGGTAAACCAAGTGATGAGCAGAGCTAGCGTCGGAATCCCGATGAGAAGGCTCCCGAGATGGAGTGCAAACGATGTGGTGACGACGCTGGTGCGGTCGTCGCCACTTTCCCGCGACGCGTACGTCTTGGTCGCTTCGAACAGCCCGAGATTCAGTATCTTCCGGCTTGGGAGAAAAATCGCCATCACCAGCGCGTAAGTCCCGAACCCGTCCTCGCCAACGGTACGAACTAGTAGCGGGATGAAAACGGCGAACGTCAGGAGCCGACCGAGGTCGCCGGTGAATACCGAGAGGTACCCTTTCAGAATGCTGCCGTCATCGGCCATCACTCGACGTAGCCGAGGTCGCGCATCTGTTGTTTGAGGTCGTCGTCCACGTCGTCCCGTTCGACGTCGACCGTTTCACCGTTCCGAACCATCGATACGTCGGCGTCACGGCTCACGATCTTCGTCTCGAAGTCCTGCCACGCGACGGTCGTGGTCCCGTGCCACGGGGCGATGGTGAGCGTCTGGTCGCGTGGCGTCTCGCGGACGTCTTTCCCGTGCCACTCGTCGGGAATCTCACCACCGACTTCGCCCAGCAGCGAGGGCGCGATGTCGAGGACGCTGAGTGGCTCACACAGCGAGAGGTCGTTCGTCGCCACGGGAACGGTCGTCAGCGTGTCAGCCACCCGTCGCCGCTGTGGCTGGTGGAAGTAGTGGCCGTCTTCGCCGAACTCGTCGCCGTGGTCCGAACTGAACACCACGAGCGGGTCCGACGAGTCGACGGCGTCGATCAGTCGCTCGATCTCGGCGTCCGCCCGGGCGAGGGACTGGCGGTACTTCCCCGTGATCGTCTCTTTTTCGTCCGCGTCGATCGTCTCTGGAGCGAACAGCGCTTTCCGGTCTATCTCTTTGGGGACGGCGTCGTCACCGAGGCCGTACGGGCGGTGCGTCCCCATCATGTGGAGCCACATGAACCGCGGCCCCGACTCGTCGTTGAACGCCGCTATCGCGTTGTCGATGAGTTCGTCGTCGGGTAGCCGGTTCGACAACTTCGCATGGGGTGGCCGGAAGCGGTGGTAGACCTTCCGGATGAGGTCGAACTGTGACGCGAACTGCCTGAGTGGATTGCCGCGGTTGCCCGCCTCGCAGTAGTTGTTGTACACGTCGAACCCGGCGTCGAACCCGAACCGCGGGTCAGTGTGGGGGGACGAGGAGAGACCGATCGTCGTGTACCCGGTCTGAGAGAACGCCTCGGCGACCGTCGGGGACATCGCGCGGGATTCGATAGCCCCCTGGTACGACGCGGTCAGAATACTGGCGAGGCTCGGTCGCGTGTAGTGGGCTCCGGTCACGCCCCGGTGGTTCGAGAACGTAGAAACGAACTCCATTGCGTCCAAGAAATCGTAGCGGACGGAGTCTGCAGTAACGAAGATGATGTCCCTCATTGCTACCAGCACCGATTGAGAAACACTTGAGTCCTGCGGTCAGTCCACGTAGCCGAGGTCTTTCAGCATCTCCTGGGTGTCGGCATCGACGTCCTGGTCGCTGACGTCGCTCCCGGCGCTGTCCCACGCTTCCAGCTTCTCCCGGAGGTCGTCGTACGGCGTCCCGTCTGTCGCGCCAGCGGCGACGAGGTCGTTCGTCTCGTCGGGGTCCGCCGAGAGGTCGTACAGCTCGTGCTCGGCCCCCTCACGGATTAGTTTCCACCCGGGCGTGCGGAGGCCGATCGACTCCGCGAACTCCGGATAAGCAGTCAGGAAGGCGTCGCGGTCACCCGGCGGCGTGCCGTCGTCGTTCGTGCGGATGCTCCACCCCTCGAACTCGTCCGGGACTTCGACGTCCAGCAGGTCAAGCACCGTCGGCGCGATGTCGATCGTTCGGATCTGCTCGGAGACGGTCTCCGGGTCGATGTCCGGGTGATGGAACGCGAGCGGGACGTGGAGCTCCTCGTCGTAGAGCTGTCGGCCGTGGCCCGTGTAGCCGTGGTCGTCCAGCGCCTCGCCGTGGTCGGCGGTGAGAATTACGAGCGTATCCTCACGGAGGTTTCGTGCTTCGAGTTCATCGAGTAACTGTTGTACGTACCCGTCAACGAGTTTCATCGCGGCCGTGTACTCGTCGTGTTCGTCGAGATCGCTCCGGTCGTAGTTCCGCGGCTCGTGCATGTCGAAGTAGTGGACCCAGCCGAAGAAGGGGCCGTCGACGCGGTCGAGCTGGTCGACAGCGTCCTGTGTCACGCTCTTGGCCGTTCGGCAGTGCAGCCTGATGAGGCCTGTCTGGCGCAGGAGCGACTTCAGGTTCCACTGTTCCGTTCCGATATCCTTCACCGCGCCGAACACCGTGTTGAACGTCTTCGTGTCGTATATTCGACTCAGAATCGGGTACAGCGTATCGTAGGAGCCGCCTCCGTCACAGTACTCGTCGAACCCGCGTCCGAGCCCCGAGTGCTCATCGCTGAGGTGGTCGACACTGACGACGCCGAACGTGTCGTGCCCTTCCTCCTGTATCTCCTCTGCGAGTACAGGAACAGATTCATCCAGCCCCCAGCCGTTCTCCTGCACGCCGTGCGTGTGGGGGTACGAGGCGGTCATGAACGACGTGAGGCTCGGGTCGGTGGTGTTCGCCACGGTGAACGCCTGATCGAAGTACAGACCGTCAGTCGCCAGTCGTTCGAGCGTCGGGACGATGCCCTCCGAGATTCCCCGCTGAAGCCAGTCTTCACGGAGACAGTCGATGCTGACGAGCAGTACGTTCTCGATGGCGGGTGATTTGAAATCTTGCATTGTCAGTCTTCACCGATAATAGCGCTCACGCGGTACGGTTCCTCGTCCCGATATTGCTGTTTCACGATCATCTCCGCGAGGAAGCCGAACATCACCAACTGAACGCCGAATATGACGAGGGCGACGGTCAGTATGAGCCGCGGTACGTGCGGCTCCAGCGAGCGTCCGAAGGCGTATTTAAGAAAGACCATGTGGGAGCCGATGAGGGTACCGATCATCATCAGGACCAGCCCGATACCACCGAAGAAATGCGACGGCCGGGTGGAAAACCGGTTCCAGAAGACGTGAAACAGGAGGTCGACGAATCCTTTGACCAGCCGTTTCATGCCGTACTTCGTCTCCCCGGCGGTTCGTGGTCGGTGGTCGACGGGTAGCTCCGTTATCTTGTACCCGCGCTTGTGTAACTTCGCCGGGATGTAGCGGTGGCCCTCCCCGTAGAGGTCTATCTCTTTCAGTCCCGTGGCCCGATAGGCGGTCAGTGTACACCCGAAGTCGTGGATGTCAGGGCCGGTCAGCTTCGCTAACCGCGTCTGTATCGCCGACGGGATGGTCTTCGAGAGCGGATCGTCGCGGTCACGCCGCCACCCGCTGACACAGTCGTACCCCTCTTCGAGCTTCGTGAGCAGTTTCGGGATGTCTGCCGGGTTGTTTTGCCGGTCAGCATCCATCGTCACGATGTAAGTGCCCGTAGCGTAGTCGATTCCGGCAGCCAGTGCGGCGCTCTGTCCGAAATTGCGTCGGAGGAGGACGCCGGTCACTTCGTCACGGTCCGTCGCGATCTGTCGTATCGCCTCGGCCGTCCCGTCCGTGCTTCCGTCGTCAACGATAACTATTTCGTACGGCCCGTACGCCGTATCGTCACGGAACGTAGACTGGATCTCATCGATCAGCGGCTCCAGGTTCTCGGATTCGTTATAGGCAGGAAGCACAATAGAGGTCTGGACGTCACTGTCGGTCGATGTCGCTGCCACGACCGATCCATCCGGTATGCTCCCTGTCTTTGCCATCTTAAGGCTCTGTATGTGCTACAAGATGCGCATTTATTAACAGTTGCCATTTGCTACCTGTCCGAGTCAGGCGGATAACCCGTATATCAACCGTATTGGAGTATCAGAGCACTGTTCAAGTAATATCTTTGGAGCAATACACCGGCCGGCAACTACCGCCAGGTGACGGGATTTAGTTGCCGTTCCCCGGAACCGTACAGACTATTACGATCAGTAGTCAATCACGAGGAAATGCCCTCTAGTTTGTGGGACAGAATCAGCAAATTTGTTCGACGCGAGCCGTATGTGCTACTCGTCGCGTTCGTTGCGTTCCTGCTGATGTTTTACGGAACCTGGCGGCTGCGCCCGCATCTGACGTTTCCCGACGAAACCGGCGCTATCGAACTCGCACTCAGGATGGGCTACGAGCAGAACCCCTTCATAGACAGCTTCCGGAAAGGAGGGAACCTCCACCTCTATTTGCTCGCGCTCTCGTTCGTCCCGGTCGCGCTGTACTGGCTCGTGACCGGACAGCTCGGTGATATCATGTCGGGAGCGGCTAGTGTCGGGAGTTCGCCCAGCTGGGGCGTGTCTCCGGACCTCCTCACAGCGTTCTACGACGTGCTGTTCGCCGGTCGGCTTGTCTCTGTCCTGTTCGGCGTTGGTACTGTCGTCGTCGTGTACTATCTGGGACGGGAGCTACTGGATCGCCGGGCCGGAATCCTCTCGTCGGTGTTTCTCACGTTCACTGTCGGGTACGTCCTGACGGCCCATTACGCCACTGAAGACGTCCCGATGACGTTTTTCCTGATGCTCGGGTTCCTGCTCACGGTTCGCGCGTTTCACACACCGGAAACCAGAACGCTTCTCGCTGCCGCGCTGGTGGCCGGTCTGGCAACGTCGACGAAGGCGACTGCCGGGCTCCTCGTCCTGCCCATCGCTGTCGTCATCATCGAACGCCACTGGGGCGAGTCGGCGACCGTCGCCGACTTTATCGGAACGGTCTGGAGGTACCCGGCGCTAACGATACTCGGATACGTCACCACGACGCCGTCGTTATTCGTTCATCCGGGTTCGTGGGCCGACGAGATATCCCGGTACGTCGTCCGGAGTACAAGTGATGTTTCGTACAGCTGGTCGGACCCCGGATGGCTCATCCAACTCGCACATCTCGCCGAAGGACAGGGGATAGCGCTGTTCCTGTTCTCGCTACTCTCCGTAGTGCTTGTCGTCGCGTTCCTCTTGCGTGGTGCGGTCGATAACGCGGGCTGGCTGTTGTTCCTCTATGCCGTTCCGTACTTTACGGTCCTCATACAGGGGAACATGACACAGTTCCCCCGGGTAATGCCGCTGTTCCCGATTCTCGCAGTCCTGGCTGGCATCGCCGGATCCGAGCTGACCCAGTCGGCCCGCTCGGTCCGCGTGGCCGGTCTCGGGCTCCTGACGCTGGTTGTGGTATTCTCGGGCGTACACACCGTCGCCGGTGTTACCGATATCAGCCAGTCACGCCAGGACGCAACCGAGTGGACGCACAACAACCTAGATAGCTCCGATACCGTCGACGTATACTCACAGCGAGTGTACCTCCCGGAATTCCCCGAGGAAACGACGGTGAACCGATACGAGATACACTCTTCTTTCCCCCGCGAAGAGTGGCAACCCGGACTTGATCGGCTGGACTGTAACGCGCCCGAGTACGTTGTCCTCTCCAGCTACCACTACTTCCGATTTTTCAAGGACCCATCGGTGTATCCCGAGGTGACCGACCGCATGTCGGCGCTGTTCGCCGAGGAAGAGTACGAGATCGTCCGGACGTTCGGTCCGCCGATTGATACCGAACTCAGTGCGGAGCGGAAATTCAAAGACAGCGCCGGACTATCGTCGTTCCCCGAGGACGGGAACCCGACTATCGTTGTGCTGAAGCGGATAGACGATGAACCGACCTGCTGATGACAACTGTGTGTCGACGCCACTCCCCGCCGCCTGCCCGCGTTATACAAGTATACAACATGATAGCTAACGCAACCGTGTCTCACAACTGGGGTCGACCGTGACCGACGAGTCTCTTCCGAGCGTCTGTGTCGTAACCCATCCCCTCGCCGCCGCTGGCGAGAACGCGACCCGGAGCCTGCTCGACATCCTGTCAGCTGTGACGGCTGTCTCGCTCGTGACGGCTGATCTGCCGGCTGACTCCGAGATTCGTGATCGGCACGAACTCGTCGAGCTCACGCAGAAAGGCGCGGGTGAGTCCGTTATCACCGCAGCCGTTCGGTTCCTGCTGAACCAACTTCGGATGTGCCGAGTCATCGCCGGCCGAGAGGAGGACGTGGTCCTATTTTTCGGCGCGACCTCGTACCTGTTGCCCATTGTCGCGGCACGACTGCTCGGCAAAACGGTTCTCGTCGAACCCCGCGGCGACGTCCCGCTGACGCTCCGACTGAACTGGGAACAACAGTTGCCCGAACAGGTGGCTGCCGGACTCGCCGGCGCAGTCCGCGCACTCGAACGGGTCGGCTTCGCCGCGGCCCACGGGGTCATCACCTACACGCCGGAGATGGCTCGCCAACTGGACCTCCATCCGGAAGCCCCGACAGTGTATCCGACGGGTGCGCGGTACGTTCGAACAGACGAGTTCCGCGTCGGGCAGCCCTACGCCGACCGCGACCGAATCGTCGGGTTCCTCGGACGGCTCGACGAGGAGAAAGGGATCCGCGAACTCGCGACTGTCGCCGCGGAACTGCCCGAGGACGTGACCTTCCGGTTCATCGGCGACGGCGACCTGCGGGAGTGGCTGGAAACCGAACTCGCGGCGGAAATCGAAAGCGGCGGGGTCGAACTCACCGGCTGGGTGGATCACGACGACGTGCCCGACCAACTCAACGACCTCTCGCTGCTCGTGCTGCCGTCACAGCCGACGGAGGGGCTTCCGACGACGATTCTGGAAGCGCTGGCCTGTGGGACGCCAGTGCTTGCTTCACCGGTTTCAGGTGTCCCAGACGTGGTTCGAGAGGGAGAGACTGGTTTTCTCCTCGATTCGCGGGAGCCGGCTGCGCTCCGAGCGACCATCATCGATATTCTGGACCGGGACGACCTGGACTGTATCAGCGAAGCCGGGCGGGACCTGATCGAAAGCGAGTACAGTTTCGACGCCGCCTGTGAACGGTACAGCACCATTCTCTCTCGACTATAGCAGGTACTGCACGCATCGGCAAATCCGGGTGGTTAGTAGCCTGTCTTCCTTCCGACCGGGGAGCAACGAGAGATGAACCCGACTGATCGACGACCGCCTCAGCGCGCGTGAGTCGGGCCGGGGGCTAGCAGTTACGGCGATATCAATAGTTCTTATACGGTCTTGTTCGTTGCATGACCCATACTGATGCGCATCGGACAAACGTCGTTCATCTCTTTCGTTTCGAAGGGGCTCTCTTCTGCGGCCGGCTTTATCGCGACGATCCTGTTTGCGCGGCTGCTGGGTGCGGAAGTCCTCGGCAGGTATTACTTGCTACTCTCTCTCGTCGCGTGGCTCTCGCTCCTGGGCTCTATCGGAATCGGCAGCGCAATCACGAAACGGGTCAGCGAGGGAGCGGACATCGGGGAGTACAAGCTTGCGGGAGGGCTCACTATTGGGTTCATCGGTGCTGTCATCATCGTCGGCTTACTGCTCTTTCAGGACAGTATTACCAGCAGCTTTGAGGTCGACCGGATCGGGTTCGTGATCGTCCTCCTTGCGGTCGGTCTGCTCGGGTCGTACGTTGATGCGATGCTCAACGGAGCCCACATGGTCCACATCGCGGCGGTGCTCAAAGTCGCTCGGCGAATTGCCAGAACGGTGTTACAGGTCGGCGGCGTCCTCCTAGGCTTTGGGCTGACTGCGCTCGTAATGGGGTACGCGCTGGGCGGGCTCGTGCTCGTGATCGCCGGGCTCTACGTTCTCGGCGGACCGTACCACCTGCCCCGGAAGAACCACTTCGAGCGGCTCGTCGACTACGCGAAGTACGCTTGGATGGGGCGACTCGAAGGAAAGACGTTCCAGCAGGCCGACGTTATCGTTCTCGGACTGTTCGTGCCGAGTTCGCTCGTCGGCGTCTACGGTATCACCTGGAACATCGCGAACTTCCTCATCATCTTCAGTACGTCGATCAGCGGTGCGCTGTTTCCTGAACTGAGTAAGCTGTCGGTAGACGACCGGGACCAACAGGTCGCCTCCCTCGTCGAGGACGCGTTATCCTACACCGGATTGGTGACCATACCCGGTCTCGTCGGCGGGCTATTATTGTCAAACCGTATCCTTCGAATCTACGGTGATGAGTTCGTGCAGGGCGCTCAAGTCCTCGGGCTCCTCATCCTCTCGGTGTTGTTCTACGGCTACCAAAAGCAGTTCACGAACGCGCTCGGTGGGATTGACCGGCCGAAGGCGGCGTTCAAGGTAAACGGGATACTGATCGCCTCGAACGTGACGCTGAACGTTGTCTTGGTCTACTCCATCGGCATGATCGGAGCGGCGCTGGCGTCCGCGCTGTCCTCGTTCCTGAGTCTGATCGGCGGGTACTACATCCTTGGCAGACATCTCGATTTCGGCGTTCCCGTCGCCGAGATCGCCCGGCAGATCGGGGCGACGGTGGCGATGGGAGCACTCATCACCGTTCTCAGCGGCGCGCTGGCCCGGGCGAACGAGCCGTTCCCGAACGAAATCACCACGACCGCGCTCATCGTCCTCGGGGCGGCCACCTATTTTTTGGTTCTCGTGTCCATCTCGTCCCAGTTCCGAACCGTGGTTCTCGACAACGTCCCGCAGGTCGCCTCACTGCGATGATCGACAGCACCAGTTACCGGAGATAGCCCAACTCCTCTAACTGCTGTTCGACCTCGTCGTCGAGCGCCGCTCCGCCCCCCTGGTCCTTCCGAACGCCCCTGTTTTCGAAGCTGTCGTAAACCCTTCCGAGAGACGGCTCTTCCCCGTCCCGCGGGTAGGACACCTGAGCGTTCTCTACCAGTATCGTTCGTGCTCGGGACCCGTGGTCGGCGTCCTTTCGAACGTAGTCCCCGTCCTGTCGATAGACCGCTCGCCACGGGCCGCCGTATTTCTCCCTGTCCGGACACGCCGCTGGCAGTACACGCTCGGGGTGTTCGAGTCTGTGTGTCATAGCTATCGCGTAGTCGTCTACAGTGAACGACCCGCGCTCGCCGGCCACTTCGGCCCTGACCACGTCGGGGAACCGAGTGAGGCTCGCGAGACGATTTTCGACGACGCCGTCCGAGTCGCCCGGTCGCTTAACGATGAGCGGCACGTGCGTTTGCACCTCGTTGATGCCCCAGCTATGATCCGCGACCTGAACATCGGGATCGATTCGGCTCCGCTCGCCGAATCCCTCACCGTGATCGCTTGTAATGACCAGCAGCGTCTCGTCCAGATCACCCCGTTCCCTGAGCGCCGCGGTGAGATATTCTATCGCGGCGTCGAGTTGCCTGATACACCCGTCGTAGAGACTCTCGACCGCTCGGAGCTTCCACCAGTCTCCGTCCGTAGCGATCTCTCGCGACGGCGGAGCCGGTAGGGAGTCGTGGAGGTCCTGTAACTCGTCGCCACCCCAGTAGTCGTGCTCCTCGTCCGGTTCGTATGGGTAGTGTGCGTCCATCAGGTTGAGACACGCCGCCCACGGCCCGTCTCGAGCGCCGGACCAGTCGAGAAAGGAATCGATGTATTCAGTGGCCGATTCGTCTTCGGTGTCGGTCCCGCCGTCGTAATACTGGAAGTACAGACCGTTGATGACCGACCGCAGTGGCGCATCGCTGTTGAAACACCGGGTGAGGTAATCGCGGTTCGTCTGGTGACCTTCGATATCTGAGGGTGCGATTCCCGACTCGAAGTATCGATGCCCGGGATCCTGTCGCGGCCCGTCGACAGTCTGAAACGGTTCGACCAGGTTCGAAGATACACTGACGACGACGTTCGGGGTGAAAATACCCGTTTCATACTCGTAGTCGTTCGCGAGCTCATGCCAGATCGTGCTCTTCGGATCGAGCTCCGATTCGTGCTTGGTCACGACGTGCTCAGGGACGTGATAGCCGGTGAAGATGCTCGCGTGACTCGAAACGCTGTGAATGCTCGGCGCGCGCGCCTGTTCGTAAACCTCAGCCTCGTCGGCGAACCGTTCGAGAAACGGTGTCGTCCGGGCACCGTACTCATGAAGACTCATATTTTTCGCTCGGACGCTATCAAGAATGACGAGGAGAACGTTCGGCGAATTCATTGTATTGAGTGACCGGAGTGGCAATAATATGTCTTTCGTGAAGTACAGCGCGTAAAATACCGAGTGCAATCAATGCCGAAACGCCAGACACAACGGTTAACTCTCCCACTACTCCATCACCACCCATGCCGCGGGTTCTCGTCGGGCCGACCAAAGCGGATATGCACAACGACGAATACGGGAAGAGCTACAATCTCTTGAACAACCTCCGGGACGATCAGTTCACTTTCGATACGTACACGAGAACGGTTTCCGATCCACTCGACCCCGAAAACGTCACCGTGCACCCGCTTGGCGGCTCTAACAGGATCGCGTTCTACGCGAAATTATACCGGACGCTTTTGCGGGAACTGCGTCACGAGCCCGTGGACATCTACCACCACATGAACCTCAGCTACCGGTGGTTCAATCCGCTCCTGGTCTCTGGTCTGCAGGGCGATGTCCCGGTCGTTGTCGGGCCCTGCCAGGCGGGACACGCCATCATGGCCGAGGAGTTCAACCGTATGCTTTCCTCGTGGATCGGGAGGGATCTTTCGCGGTCGCTCACGGACCCGCTACATGCAGCCGTGGATGCGACGCGCGACGTCGTTCTGGATCCGCCGAGGGTGGAGCTATTCGAGCGAACACTCGAAGCCGCGGATCGGGTCGTCGTCGTCCACGAGGAAGCCCGAGAGGAGTACGCCGAGTTCGTCGACCAGTCGAAGCTCCGGACGATACCGCTCGGCGTCGATCCGGATTTCTTCGAGTACAGCGAGCCTGCCGACTCAAAGGAACTCGTGGCTATCGGCAGCCTCCGGGAACGGAAGGGGTACGATATCCTGTTCGAGGCGCTCAATGTAATCCGGCAGGCGCATCCGGACGTCCACCTCAACGTCTTCGGTGATGGGCCACTGGAAGACGAACTGCACGCCCAGGTCGAGCGTCTGGATCTGGAGGGAAACGTCACGTTCCACGGGTACGTCGACCAGTCTATCGTCCGGGAACACCTCTCACGGGCGCGTGCCTTCGTCCACCCGTCCCGGTCGGAGAGTTTCTCGCTGGTCCGTCTGGAGGCGATGTCGACCGGCTGTCCGGTGGTCGTCACCGACATCTCCGGAGCGCGCGAGATGGTCCGCGACGGGGAAGAGGGATTTGTCGTCCCGATAGAGTCACCGGAACCAATCGCGGACGCCGTCACCACTTTGCTTTCCGATTACGAACTCACCAAGCAGATCTCCAGACAGGCGCGAGAGCGCGTGGAGGAGAAGTACGACTGGCGGAAAATCGCGGAAGAGTACCTCGATCTGTATCGTTCGCTGTCCAGGTGAGGTCGTGCTGTCACACATCACGTGCATCGAAAGGTCTTAAGCCGTCGACTGAGAGGTTCGTGGTAGATATGGTCCTCGTAGTGCTGGGTATCGATGCACTCGACCCTGAGCTAGTTGATTCGACGGCGCATCCGAACTTGACGCTCGCTGACCACCACGCTATCGAGACGATCAGGAGTGTCGAGGGCGGACCCAGCACGCACGAACTCTGGCCGACGATCATTACCGGCCTCACGCCACCGGAACACGGGATCACGCTCGATGACGGCGTCGCCTGGGAGAACCCGCTCCTCCGCTTTGGAAGCGCCGCCGCGGACTATCTGCTCCCGTCGGGACTACAGACGCGACTTGGCGCGTGGCTACTGAACAACACCGAACAGGACGCGTTCCGAATTCCGGCAACATACTACGAGGACAACGACTTGACGACGGTCTTTGACGGTCGGCGGGCGGCACCCATCGGTATTCCCAACTACGTGGTCGACCCGGACTCGGAGGACCGCGAACACAGCCTCCGGCGGAACCTCGGGGACCTCTTCGAACGCGACCTCGAAGCGAAGGGCGGTCACTCGTCGGCGGACCCGGCGCTGTTCTACGAGCAGTGCCTCGAAATGTCGATGGTTCGCCTCGCCCGCGCACGCCGAGCGCTCAGAGGGGGGCGACACGAGCTGGTGTTTGCATACACGAGCGGGCTCGACCTCATCGGCCACGTCGCGTACGAACAGCCGTCGCTGCAGGACCGCGCCTACGAGGAACTCGACGAGTTCGTCGGTGAAGTCCGGGACGACCTCGGTGACAACGACGAGCTACTGCTGGTCAGCGACCACGGCCTGCAGGACGGCGTCCACACAGATGAGGCGATGGTTGCGGGGACCGACGCGGCCATGGTCGACTCCATCGAGAGCGTCGTCGATGTGCGGGCGGCTATCGAAGCCGAACTCGACAAAACCGATCACACGTCGACGCCGCAGGTGACAGCGTCGGACGGCGACAGCGACCAGACGGGGGAAGAAGTCAGAGAGCACCTCGAAGACCTCGGGTACATGTAGCCATGTCTGGCGATCCAAACGTCCTGCTGGTTATCCTCGACAGCGTCCGTGCACAGAACCTCAGCGCTTACGGCCACGTCAACGAGACGACGCCGTTTCTGGACTCGTTCGCCGCCGAGCGGGCGACGCTGTACGAGCAGGCGCGGGCACCCGGTGCGAGGAGCGTCACAAGCCATGCGAGCATCTTCTCCGGGCTGCACGTCGAGGAGCACGGTATCGTCTCGGCTGGGCATCGACTGGACCCCTCTGCATCGGTCTTCACACAGTTACGAGAAGACGGATACAGTACCGGCGTGTTCACCGAGAACGACTGGCTGACGGCCGTCGACGTCGGGCTCCGGGACGGGTTCGACGAAATCGTCGGAGCGCGGAACGTCCCGTTTCCGGGCGCGGTCAATCCCCACGAGTTCGTCTCGAACGAGGGACGGGGACAGTACGCGGAGTTCGTCAAGCTCGCGCTGACAGACGATGCACCGCTCCGGTCGCTGGCAAACGGCGTGGCGACGAAACTCCAGTCAGATTACAAGCGATTCCTCCCGGACAGCGTCAGAGCGTCGACGCCGGCAGACGTCTACGTCGATTCGCTGCTGGACTGGAGCGACCGACAGGACGGGCCGTGGGCGGCGTGTCTCAATCTGATGGATGCCCACATCCCGTACGAGCCGATGCCGGAATACGACCACTGGGGCGGTTCGAAGGCGTCGTCACTCCAGTCGTCCTTCGAGGACCAGAAGTGGGATTTCAACGGCGGGCACCGACCGTGGTGGCAGAAGAAGGCGGTCGAGTCGTTGTACGACGGGGCGATTCGACAGATGGACGCGGAACTCGAACGGCTCGTCTCGACGCTCGAACGGCGGGGTAAACTCGACGACACCCTCCTCGTCGTCACGAGCGACCACGGCGAGGGCTTCGGCGAGCGGAGCGACGTTCGCCCGGGGGTTCGGGTCGCAGAACACGGCGTCGCGATTCACGACTGCCTGCTCCACGTCCCGCTCATCGTGCACTATCCGGGCCAGACAGAATCCCATCGGGTCGACCGTCCCGCGTCACTGGTCGAATTTCCGCGGGTCGTGAACCGACTGCGCGAGGGCGACCAACAGACGGACGGCTTCTGTCCGGACGGGCCGGCCCTTGCTACTGCAGTCGGTCTCGACGAACCGCTTCAGGAACGTGCCGGTGCGTACGTCGACGACCTGTCGCCCTGGACCGCAACATCGCGCGCGGTGTTCGAAGACGACGGCGAAGACGTGATAAAGTACTGTACCAACCGCGACCGCGCCGCTACGGTCGTCAGCCGTGACGCCCAGACATCGTACAAAGTAGCTGACGACGGTGCCGAGCACGTCGACCGCGCGTTCGAATCGATAGCGGAACGCGACGTCAAGACGGCGGGCGAGGACTTCGACGACCTCGACGACGGGACGTACCAGCGGCTGGAGGACCTCGGCTACGTCTGACGGACCGTTTCGACGCTCTCGTACTCCCAGATCAGATCGAAGTACCGTTTCATCCCGGCGACGAACGAGCCGTTGTCGGTAATCGCGGCCTGACGCATGTGGTTCGGAACCTCGGGCTCCTCGACCAGTAGAATCGCTTCGCCGCTGTCGTAGTCCATACTTGGGTCGACGAGCGTGCCGCGCCAGGGGAGTTTCTCCGTGCTGAACCGCAGGTCGACGGCGGGGTACTCAGCGGTCAGTCGGTCGACGATGTCGGCCTGGACAGCGGCCTTCTCCGCCGGGAGTGCGTCGGGGTGCAAGAAGAGAACGCTGACGTCGACCCCGCGGTCGAGCGTCTCGGCCAATGCGCGCTCGACGCTGTCGAGGTAGGCGAAGCTGTTAGTGATGACTCGGAGCGTCTCGACGGCGTCGTCGTACAGCCGCCTCGTCTCGCGTTCGCTCGGTTCGCCCACGTCGACGACGTGGAACAGTTCGGCGGTCGGCGAGATGTCCTCGCTGGCGCGTTCGAACCGCGGTTCGTACTCGGCGAGGAAGGCGTCGCGGTGGGAGTCGATATCGGCGGCGAAGGAGTCGTAGGACTGCCTGCGGTTCTCGACGGCCCGGTCCAGGATTTCGCCGGGGGATTTCGGCTGATACTCTTTGGGGCGGCCGGGTATCACTTTGATGAAGCCGCGGTCGGACAGCGACTCCAGCACGCCGTAGACGCGGGCCTTCGGGATGCCGCTCGCCTCCGCGAGATTCGGGGCCGTCGTTCGGCCGAGCGAGAGCAACTGTTCCAGCGCCGTCGCCTCGTATTCGGTCAGCCCGACCAGGTCGAACACGTCCGCGGGGTCGCTCATACACGCTCATGTGTGGCAAGGGATGTAAAACGTCTCGCAAACTGCCCGAATCTATTAGTGGGTGGCGGCAAGTAGTTACTCGCAGAGTGAGTAACACGATGGAGCAGTCACAGAGCGCGGAACGGGACCAGTCGCAGACCGAGGGAGACGATCACCTAGCGGACATCGAAGACGGCTGTGGCTGTACGGAGGTCTGGGAGCACATGAGCGAGCAGCGCGAGGACTGAGACGGCCCTGTGGCCGTCAGTTTCGGCTGCCGCTGCTTCCGGGCTAACGATCTTCGGGTGACAGATACAAAATCCGGACGCGGCCAGACCCGCATTTATTTGCCTCCGCGTGGCCGACGTTGGGTCGATGGCCGACCGAGACGACGTCTGTATACTGTTGCCGACATTCAACGAGGCCGAGACTATCGAATCGGTCGTGTCCGGGTTCCGCGAGCAGGGCTTCGACAACGTCCTCGTCATCGACGGCGGGTCGACTGACGGGACACAGGACATCGCCGAATCAGCCGGCGCGCGGGTCGTCGAACAGTCCGGCTCGGGGAAGGGACAGGCTGTCAGAGAGGCGGTGGCGCGCCACATCGAGCAGCCGTACGTGCTGATGGCCGACGGCGACGCGACCTATCGACCCGATGAAGCGGACAGGCTCCTCGAACCGCTGCTGTCGGGCCAGGCCGCGCACGTCATCGGCAACCGGTTTGCGGACATGCAACCCGGCGCGATGACGAAACTCAACCAGATCGGTAACCGTATCATCAACAGCGCCTTCGCAACGATTCACGGACGGGACCTCACCGATATCCTCTCCGGCTATCGGGCGTTCACGCGGCAGTCCTTCCAGCGGAGCTCGCTGACGGCGTCGGGCTTCGGTATCGAGACGGAGATGGCCGTCGAGTGTGTCAAACACAACGTCTCGACGGCGGTGGTGCCGATCACCTACCAGCCCCGGCCCGACGAATCCGACACGAACCTCCGGCCGTTCCGGGACGGCGCGACGATCATCCTGACGCTGTACCAGATGGCAAAGACCAACAATCCGCTGTTTTACTTCGGAAGCGTCGGCCTCGGGAGCACTGTCATCGGGTTCGGGCTCGGCGCGTACGTGGCCTACGACTGGGTCGTCAACAGTATCTCACACGAGGTGATTGCAGTTATCGGCTCGTTCGCCATTCTGCTGGGAATTCAGCTCCTTATGTTCGGCGTCTTATCGGACATGCTCGTGGCGGTGAACCGCGAACAGACGCGCCGGTTAGAGGACATCGCCGTTCAACTCACCCAGGAGAGCCCCACCGCATCGGCGGACGTGTTCGACGACCAGCAAGTCGGCGGGACGGACCGGAGCGAGAATAGCGGCGCGGACCACGCCGAAGACGGCGACGCGGGGGCGGAACCGGCGGTTCCCCCGCACCAGCCCGACGAGTAACTCAGAACGGGACCAGCGCGCGCAGCTGAGAGAGAATACTGTTTCTGGTGGCTTCGCGCTTGCGCTCGAAAATCGGATGGAGATCGTTGAGCAGCTCCTGCTCGTTGTCGAACTCCGTGGCGCTCGTCTCGTCGAGCGCCTCGGCGACGGTCATCGAGTGGCCCGACGCGTCGAACGGAACCGTGATGTGGCCGGCCGCGTCCCGGACCTCCGCCGCGGTCGCGGGATACTCGATCTCCACGTCCGTCAGGCGGGCGTCGAGGGCCGCGATACCGAACTCGATGACGTCTGGCTCGTCGCTGTTATCGGCTGGTGGCCGTACTCCCATTGGTAGAGCGATGGGGCCGGGGGATAGAAAAGTCTGTGTTGTCGGGTCAGCTCTCGCAGCCGGCTAACCACTCCTGGGCCCACTCCTCGATTTCGTCGAACACCGGACAGAGCGATTCGCCCTTGGGCGTGAGCTGGTAGTACGTGGCGACGGGCGCGTCCTCTTCGAGCCGCCGGTCGACAAAGTCCATCTCCTGCAGGTCGTCGAGGACCCGCGAGAGGGTGCGCGAACTGGCGTCGGTGGCGCGTTTGAGTTCGTTGAATCGCTGTTCGCCGTTCTGGAGCTCGTGAAGGACGACCAGCCGCCAGCGCGATCCGATCTGTTCCAGCGACTCGATGACGGCACACGGCCCGCTCTCCTCTTTTTCGTCCGCTGCGGGGAATACTTCAGATGACATCGGTGCTACCTGGTATCTTCTTTGTCCGGGAACGTACAAATAGGTTCGGATACGAACCAAGTAACGTAATGAAACTACTAATCGCGGTTCGACAGTCTCACAGCGAAACCATCCCTACTCCGGCGGTGAGCGCCTGATGGCGTTCGAGTCCGCCGGGGCGGCCGAACTGTTCCTGCTGGGCCGGCTCCTGTTCGGCGGGGTCCTCGCCTTCATGGGCCTGAACCACTTCCAGAACGCCGGGCAGATGACTCCCTACGCGGAGGCGAAGGGACTCCCGGCACCCGCGGCGTCGGTCTACGGGAGCGGCGGGCTGCTCCTCGTCAGTGGTGTGCTCCTCATCCTCGGTGCGTACCCCGTCATCGCGGCCGGGGCGCTGGCGACGTTCCTCGTCGCATCCGCCGTCCTGATGCACAACTTCTGGGCGGTTCCGGACGACCAGGTGCAAGACGAGATGACGCAGTTCCTCAAGAACATCGCTCTCGCCGGGGGCGCACTGGCGCTGCTTGCAGTGGCCGGCACGTCGTGGCCGTACAGCGTCGGCATGACTCTCTTCTGAGGTCCCGAGTCTATCACAGTCGGGTTGTCTGCGGCCGGCCCGCGTTCCGCCCGTCACTGTTCGAGAGTGACACCTGCCGCCATCCATAAGCCGTCCCGTACCCGAACTGTGCGTGAATGATGCAGTCGCTGCCGACGCCGACCGTGCCGGGCTGGCTCCCGTGGCAGGAAGCGGTTGTCCTCGTCGTGGTTCTCGGGGTTCTCGCTGCCGTCCGCCGCTTCTCGGATGCGCGACCGGGGGCTGTCTTACGCGAACGCTTCTTCCTCGGCGTTCCGTGGGGAACGCTGCTGACGATTGCCGGCGTGCTGTCGGTGTATCTGTTCCTGCAGGGCGCGTGGTGGCACCCGCGGAACCCGCTTGTCACGCCGTTCCGGACGTGGTCGTACTTCTACCCGTTCGGGATGCTCACCGGCGCGTTCACCCACGGCAGCCAGGGACACATCACGGGCAACCTCATGGGAACGCTGGTGTACGGGACGGTCGCGGAGTACGTCTGGGGGCACTACCCCCGCAAGCGGGGCATCCAGACGTTCACGTCGCTGCGGACGAACCCCTTCGCTCGGATTCTGGCCGTTCCCGTCGTCATGTTCGTCGTCGGCGTGTTCTCCGCGGTGTTCGCCATCGGGCCGGTCGTGGGCTTTTCCGGCGTCGTGTTCGCCGTTGCGGGGTTCGCGCTCGTGACGCGGCCGACGCTGTTTCTCGGCGCGTTGCTCGGGAACCGCGTGCTCGACCTCCTGTATTCGGCGCTTCGCTACCCGGTGTCGACGGCTTCGGGCCAGACCCGCTTCGTGACGCCGTGGTGGTCCAACATCGCCATCCAGGGGCATGCAATCGGCATTCTGGCCGGCGTCATCATCGCCCTCGCGCTGCTGTGGTACCGAGACGAACGGCCCAACACGCTTCTGGTGTTCTTTGCGGCGCTCGTGTTCGCCGTTGCGCAGGGACTCTGGGCAGTGTATCTGCCGCTCGGCGGCGGCCGGTTTCGGCTGTTCCGCTGGGTCGGGACGGCACTGGTGTTCGTCCTCGCGCTCGTCGTCGCCGCGGCGACCGTCGGATCCGACCGGGAGTTCCGGCCGGGATTCGACCGCCGGCCGGCCTCGGTAGCCGTGCTGGTCCTGCTCGTCGTCCTGAGCGCGCTGAGCCTCGCGGCGGTTCCGACAAACGTCGTCGACCTGCAGGAGGACCAGCTCCCCGAAAACGGCGTCGAGGTGAGAGATTACGTGGTGACCTACGACGAAGACGTGCCCAACGCGTACTTTGAGAACATCTGGGTCCCCACACAGCGAGGTGGGACGAGCGTCAACGCCAGCGGCGTCATCGTCGCCAGCGCACAGCGGGAGGTCTGGATCGCCGCCGTCCAGCCGGGCCGGCTCGCTGTCAACGGCCAGGCGCGGGTCACCGTCGGCGGCCCGACCTGGCGCGAGTCGGTGTACGCGAACCGAACGGACTGGTCGGTGCTTGGCAACGATAGCGTCTACCGGGTCCGGCTCAGACGCGACGCCGGACAGTCCCGGACAGTTTACACCTCGGAGCCGTCGACGGCGGACGTGATCCTCGACGGGCGGAACGTGACAGTAGCGGCCCGTGACAACGGGTTCGACGTGGTCGTGACCCGGGGGAACGACACGGTCGGCCAGGCACCGCTCCCGGCGAACATGACGCGGACGCGAATCGGCGGGCTGACCTTCGAGCGGAACCGTTCGCGGCTCTACGCACGGACCGACGGTACTCGCGTCAAGATCGCGGAACGCCGCCAGAAAGTCTCGGAGAATTAGGTCCAGTCGATGCGGTACACTTCCGCGGTAATCGCCTGCCGGTCCGATTCGTGGAACTCGAACTGTCGCGGCAGGTCGAACTCCGTCTCGAAGGCGTGGGTCACCTCGCCGCCGTTGTCGGCGGCGAAGGACTCGACGAACGACTGGCTCCCCTCGTTGTGAATCGAGTACGAGACCCCCGCGATGGCCGCGGCGGTTTCGAGGAACCGACGGTCGGCGTGTTCGTTGTCCGACTGGGCACCGAAGGGTGGGTTCATGACGACAGTCGTCTCGTCGACAGGGGGACACAACGGAGCCGCAGTGGCGTCGGCCCGGACCCACGACACCGATGTCGTCGACCCGACCTTCCGCTCGTTCTTCCGCGCCGTCGACAGCGGCGCGGGGTCGATATCCAGTCCGACGACACGGGCCGGTGACCGCAGTGCCGCACCCAGCGCCAGCATCCCGGTCCCACAGCCGAGGTCGACGACCGTCCGCCCCTGGATGTCGCCCTGGAGGTCCGCGGTATGGACCAGATGCGCCGCCAGATCCGGTGGTGTCCGGTACTGTTCGAGACTGGCCCGTGGGTTGTCGAACCCGGCGACAACAGCGAGTTGCTGGGCGAGTGCACTCTTTGTGGGCATTATCAGAGATACACTGGATTCATTCAAAAACGTTTGGAAATGCCCAGTAGTTATTTCTCCGGGAGTTCGACGACGAACTCGCTGCCGCCGAGATCGCTCTCCTCGACCCAGATATCGCCGCCGTAGCTCTCGACCATCACAGAGACGAAGTAGAGCCCGAATCCGGTCCCCGTTGATTCGGTTCCGCGCTCACCCTTCTCGAAGATCGCGTCGCGCTCCGCGGGCGGTATCCCGGGTCCGTCGTCCGCGATGTGCAGGCGAACCATCGGGCCGACGAGTTCCGTTGTCACCTCGATTGTGGGGCCCGGGCCGCCGTGCTCGACGGCGTTCGTCAAGATGTTCCCGACAACATCGTCGAGGAGGTCGTCGGCCACGACCGCGATGTCGTCGTGGATGGCTGTCTCGATTGTACAGTCCGCATCCATCGAAGCTGCCTTGTTCACCGCCCCTTCGATGACTGGAGCCAGTTCAATCGTCTCCGGCTCGGTCAATCCGTCGCCCGACATCGTGCTCAGGACGCTCCGGACCTTCTGTGTGAGGTCGACGATATCCCGACTCCAGTCCAGGATCGTCTCGGCGTAGGTCGCCTGTGTCTCGTCGAGTGTGTCTGCAAGCGTCTCTGCGCGCGCTTCGATGACTGTCATCCCGTTGAGGATGTCGTGTCTGAGAATGCTGTTGAAGAACTCTATCTGCTCTTCGCGGCGTTTAAGGTCCGTGACGTCCGTCCCTTCGACGATTATTTTCTCAACGGTGCCATCGCTCACCACTGGCCTTGCGACGACTGACGTAGCGATGCGCTTGCCGTTTGCACCGATGTGTTCGGCCTCGAACCGGACCATCTCGCCGGTTCCCGCTCGCTCGACGGCATCCTGACAGCGGCGTGCGACCGTCTCGTCGTGGTTCCACCAGGGCGTTTCCCAGAACGGTTCTCCGAGGACGGCCTCATCAGCATCGATGAACCCGAGTGCTGTTTCGTTTGCTTTGATGAGGTTCCCCTCGGCGTCGAGGATGCCGATGAACGTCTCCGGTGAGTTGAACGTCGCTTCCAGCAGCCGCTGGCTCTGCTTGCGCGTATCCACCGCTTGCTCGCGTTCGATCTCCGCCTCGACCCACTGGGTGAGATGCTCGAACAGCGTCTGTTGCCAGTCCGAGAACTCCGCAATCGCCTCGTCGTCGTTGACGAAACACAGCGTGCCGTATTCCGACCCGTCCGCCCGCAGTGTCGTGCCGACGTACGCCTGTAGCCCGAACCGTTCGTAGGCGGGGTCAGTGGCCATCGACTCGCTCGCGTCGGTGACGACGTGAATCCCGGGTTCGTCGAGGGTGTGCCTACAGTACGTCTCGGAAAGCGGTGTCTCCGAGCCGGGGACGATCGTCGATTCCAGGCCGCTGCTGGCGACGATTCTGTGTTCCTCACCCGTGACGATAGCGATGTGGCCGTTCGGAAACCCCAGATGCTCCCGACCGACGGCCAGGACCGGCTCGACGCGCTCCCGAAACGAGTCTCCGCTGGCCGCCATCGCCGCAGTGAGTTCCCGCATAGCCGCGAGATAGCGATCCTGTTCTGTCGAACCGCTACCCTCGGTGTCGTCCAGCGGATCATCCATAGCAGGTCACTCGCTCCCCCGAAGATTGAATATTTGGTCTCTTTCTCAGGAATTGAAACGCAACGGACTACCGCTTGGCGGACAGCCGACTGCGCCTAGAGCGTTGCCTGTGGGAGTTCAATATAGAAGGCAGCACCGCCGAGGTCGCTGTCCTCGACCCAGATGTCGCCGCCGTAACTCCGGACCATCGTGTCCACGAAGTAGAGCCCGAAACCAGTCCCCCCGGACTCGGAACCCTTCTCGCCACGCTCGAAGATGCGCCGGGCCTCGCTGTCCTGAATCCCATCCCCGTCGTCCGCCAAGCAGACGGTCACGGTGCCCTCCTCAACCGTCGTCGACACCTCGATCGTTACGTCCGCTCCAGCGTGTTCGACGGCGTTGAGAAAGAGGTTCCCGAACACGTCATCGAGCAACTCGTCAGCGACGACAGTGACCGCCTGTGGCTCGATGGAAATGGTACAGTCGTCGCTGACCGACCGGGCGCGGTCCGCCGCGGCGGCGAGGACGGTCTGTAGCTCGCGGTGCTCGTGGTCCCGCCCGCCCTCGTCAGTGACCGTCTCGAGTACCGACCGGACCTTCTCGGTAAGGTCGATGAGGTCGTCGCTCCACTTGACGATGGTCGAAGCGTACTCGCGTTCCTCGCTGTCGAGCGTGTCTTCGAGGAGTTCGCCCCGCGCACGGATGACGTTCATTCCGTTGAGGATGTCGTGCTGCAGGATGCTGTTGAAGAAGTCCATCTGGTCGGTCTGGCGCTGAATAGCACGCTGCTGGCGGCTCCTGACGACGGCGTACCGGAGCGCTCTCACGAGCCGGTCACCATCCAAGTCCTCTTTCGGCAGGTAGTCCTGTGCGCCCCGGTTGATCGCTTCGATAGCTACCTCCCGGTCCTGCATCCCCGTGAGGACGATAATCGGCACGCCGTCAACCATCTCGGTCGCCCGGTCCAGCGTCGCAAGCCCCGTGGACTCTGGGAGCCCGAGGTCCAGCAACACCACGTCGTACGCCGCCCCGGAATGATCGGCGACCGGGGCCAGCGACTCGACGTGGGAAACCGTCACGTCGTCGACGAAATGCGCCACAGCCGGCGAGTTCAGGTGGTGCTCGACGAGGCGGGCGTCGCCCGGGTTGTCCTCGATGAGGAGCACATCGAGATGTACCGTCTCGGTCATCGTTATTTCGGCGGCCGCTTGACCACCGTGAGGAAGAACTCCTCGACGCTACTCACGATGTCGACGAACCCGTCGAAGTCGACTGGCTTCGTCAGGTAGGCGTTCGCGTGGAGGTCGTACGATTCGATGATATCCTCTTCCGCTTCGGAACTGGTCAGAACAACGACCGGAATCCGTCGGAGCGACTCGTCGCCTTTCATCGCTTCGAGCACCTCCTGACCCCCTTTGCGCGGCATGTTGAGGTCGAGCAACAACAGATCGGGCCGCGGTACGTCGGCGTACTCGCCTTCCTGACGGAGGAACGCCAGTGCCTCGACGCCGTCGTTGACGACGTGAAGGTTGTTCAGCACCTTTCCTTTCTCCAGGGCCTTCTCTGTCAGTTTGACATCCCCGGGGTTATCCTCCGCCAGCAGAATCTCGACCGGCCGGCCCTCCTCTGAGTCAGTCATCGCCGCTCACCTCCGTCACCGCGGGCAGCGTAAACTTGAACGTCGCGCCGTCGTCGGACGGTTCCACCCAGATGCGCCCGTCGTGGCGCAGGACGATCCGCTGGCAGACGGCCAGCCCGATGCCGGTGCCCGCCGTGTCGTGGGCCCCGGCGCGGTGGAAGATGTCGAACACCTCGTCGTGATCTGCCGCCGGAATCCCCGGCCCGTTGTCCGAGACAGTGAACGTCACCACGTCGTCGTCTTCCGCCGCGCTGACCTCGATACGGGGTTCGATACCGGCCTCCGCGGCGTACTCGATGGCGTTTTCCAGCAGGTTCTGGAACACCTGCCCGACCTGGTTCGGGTCGGCCTCGACGGGTGGCAGTGACTCCGCCGTGACGGTCGCGTCGACCTCCTCGATACGCATCTGCAAGGCGTCCAGCGTCCGGTCGAGGACCGCGTCCGCGTCCGTCTCCTCGAAGGCGCCCGCGTTCGTCTCGACACGGGAGTACCGCAGCAAGGCATTGACCATCTCCTGCATCCGGTGGGCACCGTCGACCGCGAAGGCCATGTACTCGGCGGCCTCCTCGTCGAGTTCGTCGCCGTACTCGCTGTCGAGCAGGTCGACGTAGCTCGAGACCATCCGGAGCGGTTCCTGCAGGTCGTGGGAGGCGATGTAGGCGAACTGCTGGAGCGCCTCGTTCGAGCGCTCCAGTTCCGTCTGTTTGGACTTGAGCCGCGTCTCCCGCTCGATCCGCTCCAGCGCGGCGGCCGCCGTGCTCGCGAGAATCTCCAGCAGGAACCGCTCGTCGCCGTCGAACGACGACACAGTTTCGGACCCGATACACAGCATCCCATGGCCGTCGAGGGGGAGACACAGGAGCGTCCGTATCGGCATCGACGGCGCTGACGGGTTCGACAGTGCTTGATAGTCCTCGATAACGGTCGGATCGCCGTCGTGGAAGAGACGGTTCTCGTCGCTGTCCGGTCCCATCGGCGGCAGGTCCGCCGGCGTGTTCACTCCGGCCAAGTCGGCCGCCATCGCCGTCGCACCGATGGGATAGAGCGTGTCGTCGCCGCTGTCGTAGGACCAGATCGCAGCGAGTGGCTGGTCGACAATGCGCTGTGCGATCTGTACGACTGTGTCCGCGGCCGCGGTCTCCGTGCGACTGTACAGTAGTTCGTTCGTCGCGTCGCTGAGTGCCTTGACGCGTTCCTCGCGGCGCTTGAGGTCGGTGATATCCCTGGCCACGCTGACGACCTGTTTGAGCTGGCCGCTGTCGTCGAACACTGGCCGATACCACGTCTCGAAGACGAGGTCGTCTATCTCCTGGGTCACGCGGACCTCCTCGCCGTCGAGGGCCAGTTCCACGGCGCTGATGATGTCCGGATACTCGCTGTAGGCCTCGAACACCGACGCGCCTTCGAGTTCGCCGGGTTCCAGCCCGAGCCCGTCGAGGCCTTTCCCGGCCGAGTACGTGAACGTGCCGTCGGGATCGAGCGTAAACACCACGACAGGGAGATTCCCCATTAGGGTGTGGAGCTGTTCGCTTTGCTCCGCGTGCTTCCGTTCCCGCTCGCGGATGCCGGTCACATCGTGAACGAACGCCACGACACGAAGCTCGTCACCGAGCGTCGCTCGCTTGAGTGTTACCTCGACCAGTTGGTCCGTCCCATCGGGTCTCTCTGTCGCCCATTCGACCTGTACCGACCCCGAGGTGGCCGCCTCGGCTATCAGGTCGTTTGCGTCCGCTGTGGAGAACCCCGGCGGACTGAACTCGCCGACGTGCATCCCGACGATGTCGTCCGGGGCACACCCCAGGAGCGCGCCCGCGGCCTGGTTGGCCTGGACGACGGTTCCGGTGTCGGCGTCGTGGATCATAATCGGGTCCGGACTCGCCGCAAAAACGTCCTGATAGATAGCGGCGTCCTCTGTAGAAGCCATAGCCCGTATCGGCGCCCGCGCTACAAGACAGTACGCCCCTTGTTATCAGCGGTGAAAACTGGCGCTACCAGGTGCCGTGGAAGGTGTCGAACTCCAGGGAGTCGAGGGGCTTCTCGCCGATGGCGATCTCGTACTCGCCGGGCGTGAGCATCGGCTTCTTGAACTGCGGGCCGTCGTCGGTGGTGATCCGGGGACAGCCGGTGTTGACGTAGGCGTCCATCCCGAAGTTCGTCAGCCGGTCCGGCGTCACCTCGTCCATCGTGATGAGGTATGCGTTCTCGTTGTTGTCGACGATCTCCTGGGCCTTGTCCCAGCGGCCCTGGCCGATCTTGGTACAGAAGATGACGCCCCAGCTTTCGGCGTCCATCGCGCGGTGGACCGCGCCGTAGCGCTGCTTCATGAACTTCTCCGTGTCCGCGACGGTGACGACGTTGTTCACCGGATCCGCGATGACGACGTGTTTCTCGGGGTGTTCCATCGCCAGGCCGAGGGGGTGGAACTTCCCGCCGCCGACGTACAGCATCTGGTCGGCGTCCACGTCGGCGCTGGCGTAGTTGCAGCCGAGCACCTGCCCCTCGTGGGTGAGTCGCTCGTCGCCCCGGCGCGTGTGGACGGTGTAGCCACGCTCTTCGAGCCACTCGCGCATCTCCTCGAACTTGTTCATGTGCTGGGCCGTCGTCACCAGCCCCACGTCGGGGTCCTCCTCGGGGTCCGCGAGCTGTTCCTCGCGGGCCTGCTCCATGATGGGGAAGACGTCGACGTTCGAGAACAGCGGCACGTAGATGATCTTGTCGGACTCCTTCATCGGCGAGTGGCCGAAGTGGACGAAGACGTCTGTCCGGCGCATCATGTAGGTGTCGAGGTCACACGCGCCGTAACACGGCTGGCCCGAGAGCAGCACCGTTACGTCGTCAGGGAGGTTCTCTCGGAGGTCGTCAGCAACGGCTGGGCCGCGGCGTTTCAGTCCCTCGGGGAACTGCAGCCCCACCTTCTCTGCATCGCGTTCCTCGACGGCCTCGATGATTCTGTCGAGTTCGTAGTCCCACTCGCGGTCGTGTTTGAGCGACAGTCCGGTGTTCCGGAGGTCGCCCTCGGTCCGCTCTTGACTCATTGCAACCCTGTATCCGTTCGAGCGGCATAACCCCCGTGTTTCCCCGAGCGGGAGTTACTCCATAATCTCGGCGAGCCGACGTTCGACTCGCTCGACGTTCTCCTCTAAGTCCCGGGCCATCTGGTGCTGTGTCTCGTTTGCCTCCGCGAGTTCGTCGATGGATTCGGACACCTCGGCGGCACGCTGGGCGATTTCGTCGATCATACTGGCGATCTCCTCGGCGCTTGCGGCCTGGTCGTCCGTCGCCTCCGCCACCTCGCCGATGCCCTGTTCGGTCTCGGACGCGGCATCGAGAATGGCCTGTTGATTGTCCAGCACCGTCTCCAGGTCCGAGAGGGCCTGCTGGATCGCGTCCGTCGTCTCCTCGACGTTTTCGGCGGTGTCGTCGGCCATCTCGCGGACCTCGCCGACGATGCGCTCGACCTCGTCGGCGTGCTGTTTGGACTCGTCTGCCAGTTCCTTGATCTCGTCGGCAACGACCGCGAACCCGTCGCTGTCGCTGTTGCTCCGGGCGGCCTCGATGTTGGCGTTCAGTGCCAGCATGTTCGTCTGGTCCGCGATGTCGTTGATGACCTCGACGAACTCGTCGATCTCCTCGATGTGGCCCCGGAGTTCCGTCGAGTCTGCCGCGACCTGCTGGGCGGACTCCGTCGCGTCCTCGACGCGTTCGATTGTTTCCGTCGCTGTCTCGACCGATTCCTCGGCGAGTTCTCTGGCGTCACCGCTCTGACTGCTCACTTCCTCGGCGCTGGAGGCGATCTCCTCGACGGTCGCGCTGAATCCGGACACCTCGGACTGGACTTCATCGAGACTCTCGGCTTGCTCATCGGTCATCTCCTTGATCTCGTCGGACTGTTCGGTGACGGACGCCGCGGATTCGCCGAGTTCGCCGACCGCCGATTCCACGTCCGTCGCCATCTGTGACTGGAGGGTCTGGAGTTCCGCCCGCTGCTCGACGATATTGCTGAAATCGAGCAGCAGTTCCACCGCACCGACGGCGTCACCGCTGGGACTCATGAGCGGGATGGCCACCGCCCGCGCGTGGGCCATCGTCCCGTCTGGGCGCTCAGCCGAGCGGAACTCGCTCTCGCGGACCGGCGTCCCCGTCCTGATGACCTCCTGGGCGAGCGTCTCGTCTTCGCCTTCCGTCCCGAACACGTCGTAGGCGTTCATCCCGATTGCCTCGCGCGCCGGGAGGCCGAGCATGTCTTCGACCGTCTCGTTCCAGTGCGTGATATCCCCGTTCGCGTCGACGATGAACGCCGCCTCCGGCAGGTCCTCGATCAGCGATTCGAACGCGTGGAGCCAGAACTCCCCGGTGTTCTCTACAGAATCCGGCAGCAGTTCGCTCGCTGTAGCTCGTTGTGCCATTGTCATAGACGAACCCAGATCCGGATATATCGTTTGCGTCCGATTACAATAGTTGATAACGAAACCAGAACGGAACACCCCGGTCAAAGTTGCGTCACGATCACTGGAACGGCAGTCCCGATTGTCACGGCGACAGCTATGAACACGGTCCACTGGACCAGCACCGAGCGGCTGTCGGTCGTGTCGGTCCAGGCACTCGTCGTCCGTTGGATTCCAAACGCCAGCATCACCGCCAGCGCGACGAACGACAGCGGGATGCCAAGCAACAGCGGCACGGGACCGACGCTGGCGTGGACCATCCCCAGTTCGCGGAACGGAATGAACAGGAGCAGGAAGATGACCCCGTAGCTGACGCCGAACAGCACCGACAGAAGGAGATATCGGAGTCGGAAGGCCACGCGCCAGGGCGGCGTCCGGTCGTTGGGCACGCCCCCGGACGCGAGGAGCAGGAACCGGCGTACGTCCGGCAGGACATACAGAAGCGGAACCGAGAGCATCGACCCGGCGACGCCCATTATCACCGCGATGCCGATCAGGATGCCAAGCGACAGCACCGCCAAGATGAGAATATAGAGAAATATCGCGAGGATACCAGCAATCCCCTCAACCAGTTGCATGGCCTGTCAACTCAGTGGGGGAACTTGAAGTTCCGTACTCCGTAGCGCGCCGGTCACACCGCGCTCGCCTGCCCGGAGAACACCCTGTTTCGGCAGGCCTATACCGCCCGAGTCCATACTTCGTGATGATGAGTATCGAGACCGATACCGCCGCTGATATCGACGGTGACCACGTCGAGGCGCTCGCTACAGAGTTCGGCGAGGCAATCGCCGAACTACCGGTGTACCAGCGATTCAAGGAGACGAAAGACGCCGTCGAGAACCACGACGAGGCCCAGGAGGCCATCAAGGAGTTCGAGCAGATCCGCGAGGAGTTCATGCTCGCCCGCCAGACCGGCAACGCCTCACAGGAGGACCTCCGGAAGGTCCAGCAAAAACAGGAGGCACTCCACGACATCCCGGTGATGAGCGACTATCTGGAGGCTCAGAACGAGCTCGAACTACGCCTGCAGGAACTCAACGAGATCGTCTCCGAGGAACTGGCCGTCGACTTCGGGCAGAAGGCCGGCGGTTGCTGCGAGGACTGAGCACCGGTATTTGTCACGGTCGCGTTTTTCACCCCTCCGAATCGGCAGGTCGGGAGCACCAGTGCCGCTGACAGTCGCCAGCGACACGGGCTCTCCGACTGGGCCGTTACTCCTCGACTTCGGTTTTCACCACGACCGCCGGCCGCTCGGTCAGTCTGAGTACCTTGTCCGTGACGCTCCCCAGGAGGCTCCGGTACTCCGCCGGCCGCCGCTTCGTCCCGAGTACGAGCACGTCGGCGTCCGCCTCGTCGGCGGTTTCGATGATGGATTCGGCCGGCCGTCCGTGTTTCAGGGTCGTCGTCACGTCGACGCCGGACGCCTCCGCGTCGGCCTGTATCCGGGCCAGCGTCTCTTCGCCTTCCTCTTCGAGGCCGTGTTCCGGCCCCTCCGATTCGTCGACGTACTCGTCGCCGCTGTAGGCCGTGTACACGTCTTCGTCGACGACGTACAGTACATCGAGGGCCGCGCCGTGTTCCGCTGCGAGAGCAATCGCGTGGGACTCCGCGTTTGTCGAGGCTTCCGTCCCATCTGATGCGAGGAGGATTCGGTCGTACATACAGGTAATGCTTCACGCAGTCGGAAAATAAACCGAGGGTTCCGTTCTCAGATACCGGGAGGCGATGGCGTCCACGGGAGCCGAGCGCCCGTGGCGTCAGTACCAGACGGCCACAGCAACGCCCTACAGCACCAGTGCTGACGATCCGGTGTCTTCGAAACACCTTAGCGACCGGACGTGGCATCTCCCGGCATGACAGTGGAATCCGATTGGGATGACTGGCTCCCGCGTGCGGTTGAGTCGGCGACGCCTGACGGACTGGCGATCTGGTATCTGGGCTGTAACGGCTTCATCGTGAAATCGAGCGGTGGGACGACCGTCTTCATCGACCCGTATCTCGGCACGGGCGACCCCCCGCGGACCGTGCGGATGGTCCCGGTGCCGTTCAACCCCGAGGACATCACCGAGTGCGATGCGGTTCTGGGCACCCACGAACACACTGACCACGTCCACGGACCGTCTCAGGCCCCGATTCTCGCTGGCACGGGCGCGGACTACTACACGACTGACAGCGGTCACGAAGTCATCCGCGAGGAGGCGTGGTTGGAGAACTACAGCGTCACCGACGACCAACTCCACGAAGTCACGGAGGGTGACACGCTCGAACTCGGTGACCTGACGGTCCACGTCGAACCGGCCAACGACCCCGACGCCGAGCACCCGGTGTCGTACGTGTTCGAACACGAATCGGGCACGTTCTTCCACGGCGGCGACGCCCGCCCCGGCGAGTTCGAATCCGTCGGCGAGCGCTACGATATCGACGTCGGCGTCCTCGCGTTCGGGACGGTCGGGATGATCGACGACAAGGAGACCGGCGAGCCCACACGAACGCAATGGTACAACGACGAGAACATGATAATCGAAGCCGCGAACGAACTCGAACTGGACACGCTCGTCCCGACCCACTGGGACATGTGGAAGGGGATGACGACTGAGCCGACCGTGCTGCACAACCACGCCAACAGCTTCGCGTATCCGTCGACGCTTTCAATCGTTGAAATCGGGGACCGGTACGATCTCGACTGAGAACCGCCAGGCCAGCGCTACGGGTACGAACTGTCCATCCTTCCCGCCTCACGCCCTGTTCGTGTTACTGAGTCTATTTTCCATATATTATATTAACCAGTATCGCATAGAAAAAAGGCGTAAATGTTGGTCAGGTACGTACCTTTAATACCATTGCTGAGACCATACAGACCATGAGCAATTCGCAAGCCTACGACGAAGTCACTGTCACCTCGGACGGCGTGACAGTGACCAAACGGTTCGAGGCGGACGAATTCCCTGTGCCCGCGATTGCGTTCAATCTCACTTCGCGTCGGTCCGTTCCGGTGACGGTCAGACTGGTCGACACCGTCCCGGAAGACGTGGCCGTCGAGGACCTCGGCTTCCACCCCGAGTACGGCAGCGAGTACTGGGACATCAACGAGGACCGGATCGCCTTCGAGAAGGAACTCGAACCCGAAGCCGACTACACGACCGTCTACGGTATCCGTGCGACGGGCACCGACGACGTCGAGAAGTTCCTGACGGAGCCGGAAATCGAGACCGTCCACCCGTCCCTGGACGAGGACGAGGAGGACCTCGTCGGTGGCGGCGACGACGCTGTTCGGGACGTCATCGCCGGCGACGCCGACAGCGTTCCCGGCCTCGAAGACGAGGACGACGAGGACATCGAGACGCTGGACCTCTCGGACCCGAACAACCCGGACGCAAGCGTCGAACCCCCTGCCGAGAGCAACGCCGCACCGGCGGACTCCGAGGTGCAGTCCGGCGCTGTCGTCGCGACGATGGCACAGGAGATCCGCGAGCAGAACGTCTCCCCGGAAGACGTGAAACTCCTCAAGCGCGCACTTGACGCCGTCTCCGAGGATGACAACGATACCAGCGGCGTCAACGACGCCCGGATCCAGCGCATCCAGAGCGACATCGCGGACCTCCGTGCGTACACCGACGCGCTCGAAGAGTTCCTCGAAGAGAACGGGACCGGCGAGGACATGATCGAAGAGTTCAGCGAGCGCCTCGGTTCCTTCGAAGAGACGCTGGACGGGTTCGAAGACGAGATCCGGTCGGCGACAGAGACGGCTACCGCCGCCTCCGACCAGGTCGACGAACTTTCCGAGGAAGTCGAGAACGTGGAAGGACAGCTCGACGACCTCGAAGACGACATCGAAGCAGTCCGCGAGGAGATTGGCGAGGGCGAACTCGCCGACCGGATCGACGAAACCGAATCGGAGATAGAAGAGCTCCAAGAGTGGCGCGAACAGCTGTCGTCGGTTATCGGCGGCGGCGACTAACCGAACTCGTTTTACCGGTCCCCCGTCTGTGCCTGCATAATGACGACGACGAGAGTGGCCGTGCCGCGCAAGGGTCGGCCCCTCGAAGCAGTGCTGGAGCGACTCGCCGGGCGCACGGGGACCACCGACCTGGCCGACGAGATCATCTCGACGCTTCGCTACGAGAAAGCCGTCACCAAAGGCAAGCAGGACGCGGTCGCCGACGTGTACCATCGCATCAGCGACTACTCCTCGCTCGACGACCCGTCTAAGCCGGAGTACACGCTGCTGCGGGACGACCGTGACGGGATGCCGCGACGGATCGTCTTCGACAGCGTCACCGTCCCGACAGAACACGGCGACGTTCAGCTGGTCGGTCGCGAGGAGCCGTTCCGGGCGCTCCGGACCCACGAGTTCGCGCTCGGGTTCGACAGTGCCGACCTCGTCCTCGAAGAGGTCGTCCAGCTTCGGGACGACCCGCTGACCGCCATCCACGAGATCAACGACCGCATCGATCCGCTGGACACGGACGTTCGCGTCGTGACCGGGCTGGGCGATACGGTGTATCACACGCTGCTAGCGACGCCGGCCGTCATGGACTCACAGGACGGCCCCCTCGACCGGGCATTCGTCGCCAACTACGAGGGCGACCTCTGCATCTCACCGCGCTACGAGCGGCTCGTCGAAGCCGTCCTCGGGACGAGCGCGCTCGATGGCGTCTCGTTTACGTATCCGACGGAGGGCGGCGAAGAGGAAGCGGACATCGCGGCGACCGGCCTTGGCGTCTACCTCACCGTCACGGGGTCGACCGCGCGCGACCACGGCCTCGAACTCGGCGAACGGCTGTTCCCCAGCGAGACCGTGCTGCTCGAGAACGCCCACGAGCGCACCGAGACGACGAAACAGGTCGCCAGTCTGTTCGAGGAACCCGAAGAAACGGCGCTACAGTCGATTTAAAACGGGTTTCAGAGACGCCGCCGCTCGATAAGCTTCGCAGCGATGCCGACGGGCACGACGACCCACGCGACGAGCGCCGCGGCGACCATAGGGGTGGTCAGCCCGGCCTGCGCGAGAACGCTCCCGAAGCCGCCGGCGACCACGTCCACCTGCGAGAGCGCGAGCACGCGGAAGCAGTCCACAGGGTTGAGCAGTATCGCGGCGGCGATAGCGCCGGACCCGAGGTCGAACCCCGCGATCGCCCCCAGTGCGACCAGGTCGTGCAACAGCGCGACCCACAGCCAGATAGCCAGTGCGGCCCCGAGCGCGTGAGTTTTCGTCCGTGCGACCGTCGAGACCAGCACCGCCACGCCCAGCATCGCACAGGCGGTCAGCACAGCAGCGAGGGCGACGGTCGCGTACTGGCCGACGCTGGCGATCCCGATGTACCGGACGGTCAACAGCGCGCCGGGAACGAAGCCCAGCAACATCGCGCCGGACAGCACCGCCGCCCGACCGATGGCGGTACCCACGACGACACGCCCTTTCGTCACCGGAAGCGCGAGCAGGAGTTCCAGCGAGCCGCGTTCGTCGGCCCCGACGATGGCGTCGTAGCCGACCGCAAGCGCCGTCAGCGGCACGAGGTAGACGCCCAGTTCCGCGATGGTCGCCACGACCGCGTCGAAGCGACCCGGACCGACCGAACTCGCGCCGAACTGAACGACCGCGGCGGTAAAGAGACCGAACAACAGCGCCACGCCGAGCGCCCATCGGCTTCGGACGGCCAGCCGGTACTCCCGGCGAGCGATAGTGAGTAGGCTGCTGTCGGCAAGCCGGGCGAGCGCGGAGTCGTCGGTCGCGGCTGCGGTCGCGTTCCGCTCGGTGCCGCCGTCGTGTAACCGAGTGGCTGGAGCGTCAGCCGCGACGACCCCGCCGTCGGGGGTCGGGTCGGCCGAGGATTCGCCGTCGCTCATACCGGCTCACCTCCCGAGTCCTCGGTCGCTATCGGGCGCGTGCCATCGCCGCTGTGATCACTCCCACTCACAGCCTCATGGAACGCGGCTTCGAGGCCGGGTTCGCGGACCTCGAAGCGGTCGAGGTCGTACCCCTCACCGACGGCGGTCAGCAGGTCGTAGGCGTCGGTCGGCGTGGTCCGTGCCGTCACGTCCGCGCCGGCGCGGGCGACGCTGGCCGCTGCTTCGGAATCCTGCAACTCGGCTGCCGCATCGCTTGCATCCCCTTCGGACGCAAGCGACAGCGACACTGTTACCTCGTCGGCGGCAGCGCGGCGAAGCTCCTCGACCGGTCCGGCAGTCGCCACCTGTCCGTCGGCGATGATGACTGCCTCCGAGCAGAGCCGCTGGATCTCCCCGAGCGCGTGCGAGGAGAAGACGATAGTCACGTCGGTTTCGGCCGCCAGGGACTCCACGACCTCGTGGAACGCCCGGATGCCGTCGGGGTCCAGCCCCGCGGTCGGTTCGTCGAGTATCAGTACGGCCGGCTCGCCGACGAGCGCCGTGCCGAGCCCGAGTCGGCGGTTCATCCCGTTGGAGTAGCCGCCGACGCGGCGGTCCGCGGCGTCGGCGAGGCCGACGGTGTGGAGGATACGCTCGACGTGGTGCGCTCGCTCCGCGCTCGGTACCGAGCGCATCCGCGCGTGGAAGCGGAGTATCTCGCGGCCGGTCAGGCTCGGCGGGAAGCCGGCGTGTTCGGGCAGGTAGCGAACACGTTCGCGGACGGTGGTCCCGGCGGTCGGGTCCGCGCCGGCGACGGAGACGCTGCCCTCGTCGGGTCGGTTCAATCCGGCGAGCAGTTTGAACAGGGTCGTCTTGCCGGCACCGTTCGTGCCGAACACGCCGAGGGTCGCCCCCTGTTCGACGGACAGACTCAGTCCGTCAAGCGCCTGCACATCGCCGTAAGCTTTCGATACGTCGTCGACATCAATCACGTTCATAGTAGCTCCTCCAGTTCTCGTGGGGTGGTTCGGTGAGCGGGCGGGCATCGACCACGCCGGGCGACTGGACGACCGGCACGGACGACTCGGCCAGCCGAACGGCGTCGAAGGCCGGGCTGCTGGCGAACACCCGCGCGGCGGGCTTCTCTGCAGTGACCTGCTGAACGGTCCCGGCCGGCTGATAGCGGGTGTCGCCGATGCCGTCGTCGTCAACGTCCGTCGGGTTCGCCCGGGACCAGTAGTTCCCGACGCTCTCGTTCCAGTGGACCTGATCGCTCATCACCGCCAGCACCGGTCGGTTGTTACGGATGAAACTGTTCTCCGTCACAGTGCCGTCGGTGCTGCCCGCGGCGATGTGGACGCCCACGTCGTTGCCGACGACGAGATTGCCGACGATGCGGTTGCTGACGGAGTTGTAGACGAACAGTCCGTTTTCGTTGTCGACGAGGTGGTTGCCCCGGATATCCGTGTCGTCGATGCTCTTGACGAGGATGCCGTGGCCGGACTGCCCGCTGTTGTTGACCGCGACGTTGTCCTCGATGACGAGGTGTTTCGACACCATCAGCGCGTACCCGACGTCGTTGTCGAAGGCGGTGTTGTCCCGCAGGTGGCAGTCGTCGGAGTACATGTAGTGGACCCCGTACCGGAGGTCCCACATGGTGTTGCCGGTCGCGTTCACGTCTTTCGCCCAGTTGTAGTAGAGCCCGTCCCGGACGGTGGTGATGTCGTTGTTCCGGATGACGCTGTCTTCGGTCTTCCAGATCTGGATGCCGTTGCCGCGCTCGGTCAACTGCCGTATCTCCTCGCGGCCGGCGATGGTGTTGTTGCGGATCTCGGTGTTGTCGACGCCGTCGAGCCAGATCCCGAAGGTCATGTCGGTCACGCGGCTGTCGCGGACGGTGACGTCGCTGGCGTTGACGAATATTGCGGCGTCGTTCGTCGCCGTGCTGTAGCCGCTGTTGCGGATCCAGAGGCCCGTGACGGTAACGCCTTGCGCTTCGACGGCAAGCACGTCGCCCTCACCGTCGCCGTGCAGCAGCGCCGACCCGGGGCCGCTCCCGGCCAGCGTGACGTTCGGCGTGGTGACGACGACAGTCTCGTCGAAGCGACCGTCAAGTGTGATAGTTTCACCGGGGTCAGCGGCGTCGACCGCCGCCTGCGCGCTGTCGTACGTCTCGCCGTCGACTGTCGCGGTGCCGTCGGCCGACGGGGCGCTGAACGAGTCGGTGTCGGGCACGTCAGGGTCGAAGGCGAGATCGTCGCGGGCGTCGTCGGATTCGCCGGCACTTGCCATGCCGACGGCGACGACCGACAGCACGAGCAGGACCGCAGTACCGATGGCGAACGCGCGCTCGAAATCGTGGGACAGTGGGCTCATGGGCGGGTTCCTGTTTGGTCGGATTCGGCCGCGGTGGTCGTCGGGCGGTGCGGGGCGTCCTCCTCGTCGTCGGTGTCGCCGTCACGCCCGAGGCGGTCCCGAACAGCGTCGGGAAGCCCGGTCAGCCCCCCGCGCAGTCGGGCCGGAAGTTCGCTGAACGTCGCCGCCTGGTCGCGGTAGTAGTACGAAACCGCGAGCAGTCCGACGGCCGTGGCGGCCATGTACGCGCCGAGGCCGAACCGGGAGACGCTGGTGATGTTGGCGACCTGGTACTGGCCCCACAGCGGCGGCGTGAAGCCGTCGACGCCCATCACCGGCGCACCAGGATCGAGCGTGTGGCCGGCCTGCCAGAGTCGGTACTGGATATCGGCCAGCATCACGGTGAACACCAGCACGGTTCCGCCGAATTGGTATTTCAGGCCGCGCTTGAGCTTCTCGGTGGTCGGTGCGATTGCGACGAACACCGACAGCAGCGAGACGCCGATGAACGCGACCGGTCCCAGTGACCACTCGGGCACCTTGATAGCGTTCTCGTGGACGGGGTAGTTTGGCTCGATCAGCACCGGGTCGGGGAAGTAGAACCCGACGTAGTGGTTCAGCCGCGCCATCTCGGTGAAGTCCCCGGTCAGGTGGGGGAAGGCGTACAGGGAGACGTGGAGCGTCGTACTGGGGTACTGGACCGCATCGACGCTAATTTGCCACATCGGGAACGCGAGCGCCGCGACGAACAGCAGCGCCGCTACCACGGGGAGGCCCCGTCGAATCTCGCGGAAATCGTCGAAAGTGGGTCGTTGCATGGCTGGACACCTCCGAAATGGGTTGTGGCGTTACCCCTCCGCCGGTTCGACGATCATCCGGCTGCGCATCTCCAGGTGCAGGGCGCTACAGAAGTACGTGCAGTAGATCCAGTACACGCCGGGGTCGTCAGCCGTGAACGTGACCTCGCGGGTGTCCTGCGGGGCCACGGCGTAGTTGATGTCGTGCTCGGGGATGGCAACGCCGTGGATGATGTCCTGCACGCCCTCGATGTTGGTCGTGGAGAGTTTCACCTCGTCGCCCTCCTGGACCGTGAAGTCCGGCAGGCCGAACTCCGAGCGCTTGGTCGTCATCTTCACGTGGACGCTGTTCTCGCCCGTGCGCTCGACGCCGGAGTCCTCCTCGGTGATGTACGTCTGGTCGTAGTCGTCCTTGTCGTAGACCTTCTTGGCGTCTATCTTGTCCTTGTGGGCGAACACGCAGTCGTGTGGCTCGGGATAGGCCGGATGGTCGGCGACCAGTTCCATCTCCTCCTCACCCTGCCCGATGTGGATGAGCTGGTCGTTGTCGGGCATAATCGGGCCGACCGGGAGGAACCGGTCTTTCGAGAGTTTGTTGAGGCTGACGAGCCACTCCCCGTCGGGATCGGTCGTCATCGCCTCGAGCGCCTGAATGTGCCCGGGGTTGTAGTGGACGTCTTGCTTCTCGATGATGGGGTCTTCGGATCCCTCTTCCGCTTCGACGGCCGCCTCTATGTCCCACTTGACCGCCTGGGAGTCGATGAACAGCGACGTGTAGGCGTGCCCGTTGCCGTCGAAGGTAGTGTGCAGCGGGCCGAGTCCGACGCGCGGTCGTCCGGCGACGACATCCTCCGGGTCCGAGGAATCGGCCAGCGCGTCGAGGTCGATCATCGTCACCGTCGGCGAGAGCTTCCCCGCGACGAAGGCGTAGTCGCCGTTCGGCCCGACCTCGACGCAGTGGGGACTCTTCGGCGTCGGGATGTACTTCACGATCGGACGGTCGCCCTGGTTGAGCGAACTCCCCTGCGTGCCGTCGACGACAGGGATGCCGTTTACCTCCTCGTAGTTGCCGTTCTCGACGGCCTGCTCGATGGCCGGGATGTCGAAGGCCTTGACGTTGTCCCGGTCATCCTTCGTCATACCCTGGATGTCGGTGGCCTCCTCGCTGTTGTACGCCGAGGAGATGGCCCACCGACCCTCTTTGCCGGTGTCGACGATGTCGAGGTTGCCGTCGACCTTGACCTGCCACTGGGTCTCCATCGACTCGGGATCGACGGCGACGAACAGCGACGTGTAGTTGTCCGGGTTCTTCGCGTCGGTCCCGTCGTTGGGGAGCGGCGCGCGGAACTCACCGTTGCCCAGCACGTACTTCGTGTCCGGTGAGAGGACACAACAGCCGTGGATGGCCTGCATGTTCGGGACATCCGTGATCGCGTCCGTCTCGAAGTACGTGAGGTTCACGCGGGCGATGCGGCCGTTGGCCTTGTCGTTGACGTACAGGTACTCGCCGTCGTAGTCGCCGTCCGTCTCCGAGAGGTTCGGGTGGTGGTTGTCACCCCAGCTGTAGCCGCCGCCCTCTTCGAGCAGTTCCTTGGTACCGTCGGTGAAGCCATAGCCCGACGCACAGTCGGTGTTGAACACCGGAATACGGGTGAGCTCCCGCATCGACGGGATGCCGATGACCCGTAGTTCGCCGGAGTGGCCACCGGACCAGAAGCCGTAGTACTCGTCGTGTTCGCCCGGCTCGACCGTGTGGCTTACGCTGCTTCCGGACTCCGTCGACTGGCTGCCAGCGCTGCCGTCGCCACCGCCGGTCAGCGCCGAACAGCCGGCGACGGAGCCCATCGCACCGGCGGCCACGCCGGCCTTCATGAAGTCCCGGCGGCCGAGCGAGAGGCCGGGCAGTCCCAGCGAAAGATCGTCTTCTTCAGCCGTTTCGTCCGGGGACTCGACCTCTGCCAGCACTGAGTCGAGCGTTTCTTCGTACTCTTCGAGCACCTCGTTCGGATCGCGTGGGGTTTCGTTCTTGCTCATATCAGATCACCTTGATTGTGCCGACCATCCCGTTCATCTCGTGTGGGATGCAGTAGTACTCGTACGTGCCCGTCGTCTCCAGCGTGACCTCGTAGCTCTCGCCCTCCGGGATGTTGCCCTCCTGTCCGTTGCTGTAGCCGTCTTTCGCGGCCTGCAGGGAGTCGAACCCGCCGGACGCGAAGTATCCGCGCCGTCGGGAATCTCGTCCTCGTAGGCTGTCACCGTGTGGCCGATGCTGCCGACGTTCTCGAAGGTGACCGTCGTGCCCGCCTCGACCTGGATTTTCTTCGGCTCGTATGCCAGTTCGTCCGTCATCTCGACGGTGCTCGTCTCGGTCCACTCCGAGCCGCTTCCGCCGTCGCTTGACTCGGTGTCGCCGCCGTCTGATCCGTCACTGCCGCTACCCGAGTCACCGACACCGCTACTGTCGGACTGGCCGCTCGATGAACAGCCAGCCAGGGCGATCCCAGCCGCGACGCCCAGACCACGTATGAATGTCCTACGCGTTTCCATGGTAGCTCACGGACGTAACTCGAACACCAACCTGTATATATAGGGAACCGGACTCTCATTTCGCAGGAAGCGGGGCGAATATGTTCGGCAGTGGATAGTGGCCCGCGTATTTCCACAGTCGGAATCCGGTGACTGTCGAACTGCCAGCCCGGGTCAGTCGGTACTAGCCGGCACAGGTCGCTACGAGGGGGCGTTCACAACTGTTTGCTCCGAGATGTCACAACGTCTATGCCGGGGCTGTAGTAGTACACGGGGTCATCCTCGGGCCGGGCGAACCCGTCGGCCCGCAGCAACGTATCGGTCTCGACAGTCGCCGCTGCCGGGTACAGCGTCCACGTATCGTGGCTGACATCAGTGTACCGGAGCGACCCGTCCGGAGCCTCGGCGTAAAACCGATAGCGTTCGACCAGGAACTCGGCCAGCGAATCCGCCGTTGACGGGAACGGGTCGCCCGTCGGCCAGTACGCCGCTTTGTACGCGCCGGGACGTGCCCCAGGGTGGTGCCGCCGGCTGTCGAACTGCACACGGCCGTTATGGAACTCCAGAGAAATGCGAGCGTAGTAGTACGGAAGATGATGGAATAGCCGCGCGCCGACGACACTCGCCAGTCCCTGTGCGTCGAGGCTGAAGAAGTAGACGCTGGGGACGCCATCGCGGGTGACGTACGTCCGGACGTTGATCTCCGGGAGCCGGATACCGAGCGACCGCGGGACCCCTTTCGGACGGACGGCGACGTTGGTAAACGGGACGACAGAGAGCCACGCTGCCCCGTCGTACCGGTCGGCTTCGAGCGACGGCGGGAGATGTGAATCCATCAGTTCGGGGTCGACCGGCCAGTTCTCGAACAGCAACTGCCGCCAGCCCATCTCCAGGGGGAGGACCATACGCCCGGATTCGAGCCGTAGCGAGAAGAGTCTCCTGTTGGAGGATGTCGCACATGTGTACGCGTGCGGGGTCTACGGTTCTGAGATGGTCCAACGCGGCGTGGATTGTTCCGAGATGATCCAACGCGGCGTGGGCTTCCAGTAGCTCAGCTGTCCACAGACTCCTGTAACCGCGCGAGACTGGTCAACACCGGGTACGTCCAGAGTTGCTCTTCGTACATGTACGTACAGAACTCGTGGGTCTCGAACCGGTGAACGCTGGAATGCAGTTGCTCCTGGCGCTCTTCCAGAAGCGCTGTAACGTCGTTCTGGAACGTCTCGCGGTACCACTCCGGCACGACTGTGCTGTCGAGCGTATCGATGATTTCTTCGAGGCGGCCCTGGTACTCCTGCATCGACTCCTGTTCGATTCTGACAGCGCGGTCTAGCGAGGCCCGCTCGTCGATTGCTTGCTCGACTGCGCCGGCCAGCGAGCGCTTGAGCGGCGGCGAAAACCCGACGTTCGTCCCAGAGTGAAACAGCGCCGCGTAGTCCGGCCCGAACTCGATGGCGACGTTCTCCACCAGCGATTCGTCGTACACCGACTCGTAGTGATCGACAGCGAGAACCGTATCAGCGTAGGCGTCACGAAGCGCGTCGACGGGATCGGAAGCGGACTGTCGGCTCGGCGTGCCGACGGGGGAGGAGGGCTGTTCGGCGGGGTCGACGGCACGCAGACGCTGGAGGAAGTCCTCGAGACCGTCTCGCTCGGCCACAAGCTCTGTATGCTCCGTATCAAGCACAGTGAGAGCCGTCTCTACCGGCTCGAGGATGTGGTCTCGCCATGTATGCAGGAACCACTGCGTGCCGTCCTGCGCAGGCGTCGTTGACATGCTAGTGTATCGTCCGGTAACAACAATAAGTGTTTTAGTTACCGGACAACACCGCTGTGTTCTGGACCGTTATTTATATACTCTCGGTGCGACAGCAGTGGCGCTTCCAGGGTGTGTCGTGCGGTTTCGATCTATTGAGAGGTCCGGTGCCTGCAGATCATCGGCTGGTTCCGGGAAACGACTCTCGCATACTCCGGCTATCTATCAATGTGTACTATTTGGAATTGTACATGGTGGCTAAACACGACTTCTGGCCAAAATAGACATCTATGGCTTTATATCTCCTAATTTTGATTCTATATTGGGTTTCTATATGTATATATGGTGTGAATGAGGCTAAATAATTCGGAGGGGCGCACTTCCTTCACTCGAAGTGCATACTTAGCGACGTTTCGATTTCCAGTAATTCTGTAAGCGATCAGTCGGGGGCCTGACTGTGCTTGTCTCTTTTATCGGTCAGTCCGTCGCGACCGAGCTGCTGTTCTGGTCGCTCATGTCCCACATCCCGGTTTTTAAATAATGACGGCGATTCTACTCGGATAATGACCAAGGACGCCCACACACAAAACGCCGGCCGGCGGATACAGTCCGTCGAGAACGCTTGCGAGATCATCGACGCCGTCCAGCAGTCACACAGTGCGACGCTGCAGGAACTGAGCCAGCGAATCGAGCTCTCACAGGGAACGCTGCACACGTATCTGGCAACGCTGACCGACTGTGGCTTTCTCACGAAGGACGACGACACGTACCAGCTCGGCTTTCGGTTCGTCACGATGGGTGAACACGTCCGCAACGAGACGGAGCTTTACACTGCCGGTCAGGAGGAAGTGGACAAACTGGCCGATAAATCCGGCGAGTACGTCCATCTGGTCGTCGAAAACGACGGCCGCGAGGTGGCTATCTACGAGCGCCGGGGCGAACACGCCGTCGGGATGGACTATCACCTCCAGTTGCGGGAGGCACCACAGCACCTCCACGACAGCGCCTCGGGGAAGGCAATCCTCTCCTGTCTCCCGGCCGACCGCGTCGACGAGATTATCGACCGCGAGGGTCTGTCGCGCCAGACGCAGCACACGATCACGGACCGAGAGGCGCTCCGCGAGGAACTGGAAACCATCCAGGACCGGGGCTATGCGACGAACGACGAGGAAGAGATCCGGGGCCTCCGGGCAGTCGGTGCGCCGATCCTGGACAACGACGGGAGCGTCGTCGGCGCAGTCAGCGTGACTGCACCGACCAGCCGTCTGAAGGGCGACCGCTTCGACACCGAAATCCCCGAGATGGTGATGGAGGCCGCGAACCTCATCGAAGTCAACCTCGAAATGACCTCCTTCGACCGGGGCACGTGAGAGCAGCGTGGCGGAGGCGTCACGACGAGGCCGGCATCTGCCATCGCAACCGCCGACTACACGACCGAACCATCTACGGTCACGTGATTCGGCTACCTCAAATCGCGGCTGCGCTCCAGCGGCGATGAGCCGGGACGCTCGACCGCTGCGCCAGCCGCGATAACAGTCGTACCATCGTTAGTATCTGTCCGTGAACGCGAGCCAGACCAGCTACCCCTCCGTATGGACAGTCTACTGCGGGATGTCGCGAGGCTGTCCCCGTAGTGGGGAAAGACACCTGTAGAGGAAGTCACCGCTGTGTCGCCGCCGTTCCTTTTGAGATAATCAAAGCATTGGCGGGAGAATTCACAGCACTTCGGCCGCCGTGTTCCGTTAAAAAGCCTCACAAGGACGTATCCGACACTGCTTCGCCGGTACATCGGGGCCGCTTCTACATTGACAATATCAAATCTCCCTCACCGCTATTTGCCTATTTCGTGGGGTAACCATTGGCTTTAGCGGCGCAGAACTTGTTTTACACGCTCTTCGTTGCTTTCGCTGATTTCAAAACAGATCCGCCGCGAACACTCCCAAATATTTATTAACAACACCGCTATTGGTGCGGATACACTGTCACACCCCAGCCGTCGGATGCTGACAGTCGCTGCGGAAACAGCGTGCCGACCACTGAGCGTACTGCTCCCGGCAGCATCGCGTCCCTGTCGGGAGCGGGCGTCCGTGACGGCACCCACAGCCGGATCCACCAGCAAATCATGAGCACACAAAAGGAGCCGACAGCGCAAGTGCCAGACGAGGACGAATCGCCAATCGAGACTGCCCGCCACCAGTTAGAGCGGGCGGCCCAGCACCTCGACCTATCCGAGGGCCTGCTTGAGCAGCTCCGCCATCCTTCGAAAACCGTCGAGGTGTCCGTCCCGATCCGCCGAACCGATGGAAGCGTCGAGGTGTTCGACGGCTATCGCGTCCAGCACTTCGAGGTCAGGGGGCCGTACAAGGGCGGCATGCGCTATCATCCCAGTGTCTCCGCCCAGGAGTGTACGGCCCTGGCGATGCTGATGACGTGGAAGTGCGCGGTGATGGACCTCCCCTTCGGCGGCGCGAAGGGCGGGATCGTCGTCGACCCGTCGGAACTCAACGCACAGGAGACCGAGCAACTGACCCGTCGGTTCGCCGAGGAGCTCCGCGAGGTCGTCGGGCCGACGAAGGACATCCCCGCGCCGGATATGGGCACCGACGAACAGACCGTCGCCTGGTTCATGGACGCCTACTCGATGCAGGAAGGCGAGACGGTCCCCGGCATCGTCACCGGGAAACCGACGGCCGTCGGCGGAACACGTGGGCGCGAGGCGGCACCCGGTCGGAGCGTCGCCATCGTCGCCCGCGAAGCGCTCGACTACTACGACGCCACCATCGAGGGAGCGACCGTCGCCGTCCAGGGCTTCGGTGCCGTCGGCGCGAACGCCGCCCGCCTCCTCGACTCCTGGGGCGGCTCCGTCGTCGCTGTAAGCGACGTCGACGGCGGTATCTACGACGAATCCGGCCTCGACGTCTCGTCGATTCCCGCCGACGGTGACGACCACGGCCGGATACAGGACGTTGACGCACCACGCCGGATCTCCAACGCCGAACTGCTGGAACTCGACGTCGACGTCCTCATCCCCGCGGCGGTCGGGAACGTCCTGACTGGGGACAACGCCGCGGACGTACAGGCGAACATCGTCGTCGAAGGGGCAAACGGCCCAACTACGACAGCCGCTGACGCCGTGTTCGAGGAGCGGGGGATCCCCGTGATTCCGGATATCCTCGCCAACGCCGGCGGTGTCACCGCCAGCTACTTCGAGTGGCTCCAGCACATCAACCGCCGGAGCTGGTCCCGCGAGGAGGTCAACGAGGAACTCGAAGCCGAGATGCTCGACGCCTGGGACGCCCTCCGGGGAGAGGTCGAAGACCGCGGTGTCACGTGGCGGACGGCCGCCTACATCGTCGCGCTCTCCCGGATCGGAGACGCTATGAACGCCCGCGGGCTATGGCCGTAGCAACGGATGTCGCTGCAATCCACACACTCGCGAGACCACAGTCGTCCCGTGCCACCCGTCTCGGTGCTCGGTGTCCCGTTCGACCTCGGTGCCGACCGGTTCGGCGTCGACATGGGACCCTCGGCGATTCGCTACGGCGGCCTCGGTGATGCGCTCGATACGGCCGGCATCGATTACACCGACGTCGGTGACCTGTCGCTGCCGTCGCTCCGGACACAGCCAGCGCCCCCCGACAGCGGTGCGAAGCATCTCGACGCCATCGCGGAGATGACCGACACGCTCGCGGACCGAGTGGCGACGGAAATCGCCGACGGGAGCGTCCCACTCGTGTTAGGGGGTGACCACTCCATCGCGATGGGGACCATGCGGGGCGCGGCCCAGGGAGCCGAAATCGGCGTCGTCTGGTTCGACGCCCACGGCGACTACAACACCCCGACCAGTTCGCCCAGCGGCAACGTCCACGGCATGCCGCTTGCGGCCGCCCACGGCTACGGTGACTTCGCCGAGAAACCGTGGGCTACCGCCCCGAACGTCGCCGAGGAGAACACTGTCATCGTGGGGGCGCGCAGCCTCGACGCCGACGAGCGCGCGGTTCTGCGGGAGAGCGAGATAACCGTCTTTACGATGGCCGACATCGACAGGCGGGGTATCGGCGCTGTCACGGACGACGCACTCAGCATCGCCACCGACGGCGTCGATGGGATCCACGTCAGCCTCGACCTCGACTGGCTCGACCCGGAGGACGCACCGGGTGTCGGGACGCCGGTCCCCGGTGGCGTCACGTACCGGGAAGCACACACCGCGATGGAACGGGTCGCCGACCGCGACGCCGCCGAATCGGTGCTGCGCTCGCTCGATGTCGTCGAGGTCAATCCCATCCTCGACCGGTGCAACAAGACCGGCGAACGGGCTGCCGAACTCGCCGCGAGCGCGTTCGGCAAGCGGATTCTGTAGGCCGGGTTCGAACCGCGGCAAACGACCCGGAGGGATGACCGCCGTGCGGTCTCGGAACACAGTGATTTATTACCAATGATTACTAATATGCTAGCATGGACCGTGATACCGTAGAGCCGCGTGTCGATACCTTGCCGGGCCCACGGAGCAGCGAGTGGGTCGAGTACCACCACGAGACCGCCGCGCCGAGCACGTACGTGTACGATTTCGTCTGGGACATCACTGAAGACGCCATCGGGCCGTTCTGTACCGACGCGGACGGCAACGTCCTGCTGGATTTCACCAGCCACGTCGCCGCGTCGCCGCTCGGGTACAACAACCCGAAAGTGCTCGACCGCGCCGACGAGTTCGACATGGTCGACCCGCTGAAGATCGCTGGCCAGGACTTCTACGTCAGCACCGGCGGCTCGCCCGACGAAACGTCGCTGCCCGGGCCTGCCCATCTGATGAATAAACTGACGGAGATATCCAGTCACTACGGCTTCGACACCGTCTTCCTCTCGAACTCCGGTGCCGAGGCCGTCGAGAACGCGATGAAGATCTGCTACGACAACTGCGAGACGCCCAAGTACGGCATTACCTTCGACGGCGCGTTCCACGGTCGGACCCTCGGCGCGCTCTCGCTGAACCGCTCGAAGTCGGTCTACCGACGGAAGTTCCCCGAACTCAGCGGGATTCACGACGTCGAGTACTCCGAGGCCGGGGTCGAACGCCTCCGGGCGAAACTCGACGCGGACACCGGCCACATCCCGCCGGAGGAGGTCGCGTTCCTGATCCTGGAGCCGATACAGGGCGAAGGCGGCTATCACGTCCCGAGCCCCGAGTTCCTCTCGGCCGTCGACGACCTCTGCCGGGAGCACGACATCCCGATCATCGCCGACGAGATCCAGTCCGGGGTCGGCCGAACGGGCGAGATGTGGGCCGTCGACCACTACGACATCGAACCGGACGTCATCACCAGCGCGAAAGCGCTCCGGGTCGGGGCGACCGTCTCTCGGTCGGACATCTTCCCGTCGGAAACGTCGCGGCTCTCCTCGACGTGGGGGGCTGGCGACATCCTGGGCTCGATGCGGGGCGCGCTGACACTCGCCGCTATCGAGGACCACGACCTGCTGGACAACGCCACCGAGAAGGGGACGTACTTCCTCGACCGTCTCCGCGATATCTCGGCGGACCGCCAACTGGTCGAGGACGTGCGCGGCCTCGGCCTGATGACCGCCCTGGAGTTCGATACGGCCGACCGCCGCGACGCCGTGATGGAAACCGCGCTCCAGCACGGCCTGCTGACGCTCGGCTGTGGGCAGAAATCCCTCCGACTGCTCCCGCCGCTTGACGTCACCGAGCGCGAACTTGAACTCTGTCTCGACATCCTCGAATCGGTGTTTACCGAGGTTGCAGACCCTGTTGCGTCGGCCTGACTGTCGCGACTTCTGCGGTAACCGAAATGTTAAAATATGATTGATTCGACTGTGGGACTATGCCACGAGAGGCACACGTAGACAGACGGAGGTACCTGCAGGTAATCGGTGGGACCGTCGCGACGCTTTCGGTCGCCGGCTGTCAATCGGGCAGCGGCGATACCCAGACGCTCACTGCGGGGACAGCACCGGGGTTTCCCCCGTTCGAGATGAAGCAGGACGGCGAACTCGTCGGCTTCGACATCGAACTGCTGGAAGCCGTTATCGCGGCGACGGAGTACGATCTGAGCGGCTGGGAGGAACTGGAGTTCAAATCACTTATTCCGGCGCTGAACAACGGGAACGTCGACGTCGTCGCTGCGGGCATGACGATCAACGACGACCGGAAGGAAGCGATCGACTTCTCCGATCCGTACTACAGTTCGGACCAGGCAATCGTCGTCCGCGAGAGCGGGTCGTTCTCGCCGTCGTCGCTCGACGACCTCTCTGGCGCGACAGTCGGCGCACAGAAGGGGACGACCGGCGAATCCGTGATCAAAGACCAGCTCATCGAAGCGGGCACGATTCCGGAGTCGAACTACAACGCGTACGGCAACTACGTGCTCGCCGTCGAAGATCTGCTGAACCAGAACGTCGATGTCATCATCATCGACGTCCCCGTCGCCAACTCCTTCGTGGCGGATCGTTCGATCGAGTCCGCGTTCGTCCACGAAACCGGCGAGCAGTTCGGCTTTGGCGTCCAGTCCGGCAACGACGAACTCACGGGTGCGCTCAACAGCGGGCTCACCGCGGTCGAGGACGACGGGACGTACCGGGACCTGACCGAGAAGTGGTTCGGACAGAAGTGAGGCCATGGCAGCAACCCTACTCCAGACCGCCGACTGGCTGTTCGTCGTCGATAACCTCGGGCTGTTGGTCGGCGGAGCCGCTGTCACCATCGCACTTACAGCCGCTAGCATCCTCCTCGGGTTCGTCGTCGGGTTCCCGGCCGGTGCCATCGAGGTGTACGGCTCGGACAGTGCCCGGCGGTTGGTCGAACAGGTCGGGGTCGTCCTCCGCGGAACGCCGCTTCTGGTCATCATCATGCTCCTGTACTTCGGCCTGTCAATCTCCAGTAGCGCGTTCGTCACGGCGGTTGTCGCGCTCGGCCTTCGCAGCGCCGCCTATCAGTCTCAGATCTTCCGCGGCGCGCTCCAGAGCGTCGACGACGGACAGCTGGAAGCGGCACGCGCCGTCGCGATGTCGCGGTTCGAAGCGATCCGCCACGTCGTCGTTCCCCAGGCGCTCCGCCGGAGCGTGCCGGGGTTCCAGAACGAGTTCACCATCGTCCTCAAGGACACGAGCATCGCCATCGTCATCGGCATCGGCGAACTGCTGACGACCGGTCAGAACCTCTACGAGGGCGGACAGTCGACCGCGGCACTCGAGATATTCCTCGTCGTCAGTCTCGTTTACTTCGTGCTGACGTTCGCGACGAACCGGTCGCTCGACAGACTCAGCGACTACTACGCGGTACCGGAGGGAACGACATGACACAGCCACTACTCTCAATCGACGACCTGCACAAGTCCTACGGGAGCGAAGACGTACTGGAAGGCGTGGGCCTGGAGATGGACCAGGGCGACGTGACAGTCCTCATCGGCCCTAGCGGTTCGGGCAAATCCACGCTACTCAGGTGTGTAAATCGACTGACCGAGATCAACAGCGGCCGGATCGCCCTGGATGGGCAGGACGTGACCGGGCCGGACACTGACGTCAACGAACTGCGAAAGCAGGTCGGCATGGTGTTCCAGGACTTCAACCTCTTTGCGCATCTGACCGCGCTTGAGAACGTCACACTCGGGCCGCGAAAAGTCCTGGGCATGGACGCTGCTGACGCCGAGGCGGCCGGGCGGACCCATCTCGAACAGGTCGGATTACTGGAGCAAGCGGATTCCTACCCCGCTGAGCTCTCCGGCGGGCAGAAACAGCGCGTCGGCATCGCGCGCGCACTCGCAATGGACCCGGAACTGTTGCTGTTCGACGAACCGACCAGCGCGCTCGACCCCGAACTCGTCGGCGAGGTCGTCGAGGTGATGCGCGACCTCGCAGCGGAGGGCATCACGATGCTCGTGGTCAGTCACGAGATGGATTTCGCCCGGTCGGCCGCGTCGGATATCGTGTTCCTCGACGACGGTGAGATCGTCGAACACGGCCCGCCGGAGCAACTGTTTCAGAACCCGACTGCGGACCGGACCGAACAGTTCCTGAGCAGGCTGCACGCCCACGAGGAGACGCCATGAGCACGGCCGAGTCGACGACGTCACCGAATCCGGGGCTCCGTGACCGCGTCGAAACGGTCGTGCGTGTTCGCCCGCTCACGGTGGGCCTGGCACTGTTCTGGGCGTGGGTTCTCGCTCGCTGGATCACTGATTTCGTTCTCGCAGGGGTCCTCGGGGTTGATCGCGGTACGCCGTTTGTTCCGGCGGCCCCGTTTCTGGCAGGCGCGGACAGCGTCGCGTCGCTTGCCGCGTCGGTCGGCGTCGCCGGCGCACCGTTAGTGTGGCTCGCTGGGACGCTCCGGTTCGCCGCCGACGCGACGACGTACCTGCCGTCTCTGGCACACGGTATCTGGACGACCGTCCTCCTCACAGTGTTCAGTGTCTGTCTGGGGTTCACGCTGGCGCTCCCGCTCAGCGTCGTCCGCGTGTACGGGGGACGGTGGGCCCGCTGGCTCGCGCTGTCGTACACAGAACTCATCCGCGGGACCCCGCTGCTCGCCCAGTTGTTCGTGCTTTACTTCGCGACCTCGCTGACGGAGGTTCTCAGAGGCGTCCCGGGGGTCGGTGTCGGTTTCGTCCCGGCACAGGCGTTCTGGGTCGCCGTCATCAGTTTCACGCTGAACAGCGCCGCCTACCAGTCCGAATACCTGCGTGCGTCACTCGAATCAGTCGACGGCGGGCAGTTGACCGCTGCACGCGCTATCGGGCTCTCGAAGCTCGAAGGGATCCGGTACGTCGTCGTTCCACAGGGCCTCCGGCTCGCGCTCCCCAGTTGGACGAACGAACTCGTGTACCTCATCAAGTACTCCTCGCTGGCGAGTTTCATCACTGTGCAAGAGCTGTACGGCCGGACGAGTACCCTCGCTAACGAGACGTACCAGTACACGGCGCTTTTCGTGTTGGTGGCGATACTGTACCTGGCCCTGGTCGTGTCGGCATCGGCACTGATGGACCGTGTCGAATCACACACGGCAACTGCCGGTGTCGGACACACCAGACAATGACCGCTCTCTCACCCCCTCCGACCAACCATTCCATCATATCCCATGAGTCAGACTGACAACGCCGGCTCACGGCTCACGCTAGATCTGTGGCACCCGAACTGCTGGGCAATCGAAGCAACCGATCGCACTGACGGCGGCATCCTTGCACACACGGTCCACCAGAGTACCCAGTCGTCGACGGAATCGGTCAACGGCGTGTTTACAGCGTACGGGGACACCAGGTCGGCTGTCGAGGACTGCCTCGACGCAGTGCGTGCGTCACCCCATGCCGGGGAGATACGGGAACTCCAGGCACGTGTCGGGCACGAGCGCGACGCGCCGGGGACCGTCGTCAGGCAGTTCCTGTTAGAGTACGACCCGGACGAGTTAGTCTGCCCGATACTCCTCGAACACGGGTTCGTCCACAGCGCGCCCGTTCGCATCGAAGACGGCCGCGAACGGTGGCAAGTGAGTTTCACCCGAGCGCGGCCCGAAATCCAGTCCGCACTCGATGCCGTCGAAACTGACGCCGACGCCGACGTGTCTGTCGAGTCCATCGTCACGCCGGACAGTGATTCTGAACGGCCTGTGACGGACCTGCGAACCGACTCGCTAACGCCGGCCCAGCGGCGTGCTTTCGAAGCGGCACGCGAGGCAGGCTACTACCAGTGGCCGCGCGGGATTTCGGTTCGCGAACTCGCCTCCCAGATGGATCTCTCGAAGACCACCCTCCTTGAACATCTCCGAACGGCTGAATCGAAGCTCCTGGACCCTGAGTAGCCCTAAAAGGACAGCAAAACTGATTGCGAAAATTCCCTCAATTCTGTATAGCACTATATGATTTATTAGTTCGACTGCCACCGTTCCGGATACTGATAGATAGCCGAGAAATAGTAGTAAAATTACAGGAGTGAGTAAATTTCGGCCTCGTACACATCCCTGACTCGGGACCCCCATTCGTGGGTGTACGTATCGATGACGTCCTGTGCCACGTCGCCTCTGAGGTATTTGACGACGCCGCGGTCACCGGTTCGGTCCCGGAGGTGTGTCGTGAAGAAGTGCCGGAAGTAGTGTGGCGTGACGTTCTCTTCGGCCCCGCCACCGTCCGCGTACCAACCGAACTCGCGGGCGTGGGACTCGACGATGTGGTGTACCATGTTCGGTGTGAGACGCTCGCCCCAACTGTCACTCGTCGAGACAAATAGGGGCTCCGCCGCGGACCGCGTATCCGGGCGAATCGCGAGCCAGCGTCGCAGCACGGACGCCAGCTCCGCGTCGACCGGGATCGTCGTCTCGCGCTTTCGCTTGTTAGAGGCTGTCCGTTCTTCCCCGTTGGTGGTCTGGCCCCGGGTCGGGTCCGTAGCGACGAACAACGAATCCGGACGCCCTTCGAGCCCCGCTCGGACCTGAACGTCCGGCCTGGGGCCAGGGGTTTCGAGGTTGAGATCGCGTATATCGAGGTTACACAGCTCCCCGGCTCGCATCCCCGTCTTCAGCAAGGCCACCACGACAGCCCGTTCTAGCGGATGCGAGACGCCGTCGACGAACGCACGCATCGACTGGAGGCCTATTTCCCGGCGGGTCGGGTCGGTGTTGATAGACTCGTCCATCTCTTCCATGACCAGCGTCATCGGGTTCGATTCGAAGACCCCCACTTGCGTCATGTACGCGAAAAACCGGTGGAGATAGGAGGCATACGTCGCGACAGTGCTTTCCTCGACGCTGCCACGGAGACTGTGGACGTATGCCATGCAGTCCCGATGTGACGCCTCCCGAACGGGAACTGGCTGCCGGCCGTCAGCCAGATAGGATTCGAAGTCCCGCAGGACGCGCTCGTACGACGCACGGGTCCGGTCGCTCTTTCCGTGATACGTGATGTCATCGAGGAAGTACCCGATGGGATCCGAGTCGGCGTCCGGGGTAGCTGTATCCGCGCTCATTCGTCCCGAACGTACCCCCCGTGGCGGCCACTGTACTGCACTTCGTTGTTGGACTGCAACTCCTGCAGCGTGTCTTCGAGGCGCTCCTCGATATCGTCGGTCAGCTCCGCGAGCAGATCGTCCCACTCGTAGTAGTCCCCATCAGCCAGGATCTCCCGGACCCGGTCTTTCAGCCCGTCACCCCCAGGGGTTGTATCCGGAGAACGGGGTTCCTCGCTATTGCTCTCAGCGGCGTCCGGTTCGGCTGTTCCGGACGCTGCTGGCTCGAAGCCGCTTCGACCCGCCTGCACCATCGTCCGGACGAACTCGCTCTGGCTCATATCCAGTTCCTCGGCGTGGGCCTGCCACTGTTCTTTCTGGTAGGCCGGAACGTACGTCCGAACCGTCGCTCGCTCGCTGTCACTGGACATACTTCACCCTGGAACGCCGGGAACTTCAATGTAGTCCCATACTCAGAGATAAACACACTTATTTGGGTGTGTAGTACCCTATTTCCGCCCATTTCCCCCGCTTTCTGACAGATGAATATTATTTTAGCATGGGATAAGTACATACTCACAAATACAAAATCTCTGCTGGAATCAGGCCCTGACGCCAGTTAGCCCTGCCATCCAATGAAACCGAGGTATGCTGTGACGTGGCTTGAAAACCGCGAGTCCCAATCGGAACTTCAGTGTGGGAAGCAGCTACTGTGATAGAATCCATACTGTCCTGGACTGATTCGTTTGATGAGCAGTGACGCCGACAGCTATTCCAACCGACCGGCTGTCACCGATTCAGTTTCCCCGACACCGGTTGCCTCAACAACCCCATCACCAGTGTCCGCGATATCCCCTAGGGGAAACGCGTCAGGCCGGCAGGACGCCTGTGCCGCCGTTGTCGATCAGGGCGTTCGTAGCCCGACTGTTGACCCTCACGATCCGTTGGGCCGATACAGTACACCACTGACGCCACAGGGTGAATGTCTGCCGGGCTGTAGGCTCGGCCAACATGCTCTTCATATACGTTATCGCAATGAACAGGTCGGTAACTGAACGCTGTGTCTCTACGGGCACAGATCTATCTCTAGCGCGCAGGCGAACGGACACGCTCGGACGGTTGTACCGCCGCTTGGATTCCCGGATACGAGGCCCCCGTGTGGCGTATGTCCTTCTATATCAATCTCGTTTCCGAAATGGACGTATTCGCCGCTGAAAGCCTGTTGGCGGACGATGGAAGCTTCCGACCCGTTCGATAGGAGTTCAATAACAATCGTCTACTCCGCGTTGCCCCGAACGCCGAGAACTGAGACGTGCTTTCGGTACCGTATTACTGGAGCAACCCTACAGCCTGCCGTCTGTGGTGGTTCCCTGCAGTCCCCTCGAAGCGGCGTGTGACGTTTTCACCGAAGGGGCCGACACAGGTTCTCGTCGCAGTTACTGTACCAGATCACCACCCTCGCCTCTGTTTTCCCCGAGCATCCTCGGGACTTCTACGTTTCCGGTGATTCGTACCCGCGGGCCTCGGAGAATATTGCGCTTGGCTGAGTGGCCCGTACAGCGTTCTATCGTCGTGCGTAAACACGTGGCGTAGTTCAGCGGGATATTGTGGCAACCGACTACGCCCTCTCGTCCGACCACTCACACAGCAGAAACCATGCTATGGACAGACCGGCACTGTCTATGGGCTCCGAACGCTACGCGATTCTCGCCGGAAACCCCCACTGCATTAGCGTCTGCGGGCTAAAGCTAACGCTATGCACTATCGGCGACACAGACCATCTCAGGCAGGTGGGTTCGATGGCTAACGACGCGCTCGTTCTGTTGTTCATGATCGGTATTGTACTCGCCGTCATGGCTGTCGGGCTTATTGGTGGGTTCTATCTGGTCAAATACCTCGTCGAGCGCACGTTCAATTCGTAATTTCGGCCACCTCTGCTCTCTGACTGACTGAGATTTCAGTCGGTACTCCGTGCGTTAATTACTAAAGGTAATATGCCGCTGTGCCAACAGTGGTGTGCTCCCGACGTATAAATCATATATCGCTATATCGAATGTGGGTCGACTGTCCATTCAGTACGGAAGTCAAATATCTCTGTGAGCAGGCCATAGACGACGCACCGGCACACCGGCGTCTGCATTTTATAAGATGAGCTACACGTGGTTCCGATGTCAAGAACAGCATCTCCGGAGAACCGGGTGTCAGTGTTTGGTCGCTGCGAGAACGATAGCCGCCGCCAGAAACCAGCCCTGTAGCCCTTCCTGGTCGATGACTCTGGAATCCGTCAATCGTTGTCTTCCCCGGTCGCCACTCCCAGAATGGTCGTCTCGGCGTCGAAATACGACGGTGCGTCGGTATCGATTTCGAACTCCAGAACCGTCTCAAGGCCACCGGACCCAGCAGCAAGCTGCTCGGCGAGATCCGTGTACCCCTCAGCCAGCGTTCGGTACGCGTCAATCTCCGCCTGTTTGGCCTGCGCTCGCTCCTGCTTGGCCTCGATATCGGCGACAGTCGTTTCCGGGTCGACGACGGGGGATTCACTGTTGCTCTCAGTCAATGTCGCGCGAGCGTCGGCGGTGTCCTGTTCGATCTCTTCGAGCAGATCGGAGAGGTCCGTACTGAGGCGCTCCAGATGGCCCGCGAGAATCCCGGCCTGGGTTCGGCAGTACTCGGCGAGTTCCGCCTGGGAAATCTCGCCCGTGTCGTCGGTCATTGAAGACGATACAGCTCCGGCGCGAAAATCGGTTTCGGTGAACGCAGCGAGCGGCTACTCTTCGTCCTCTTCACCGAGACTCTGTGACGGACCGCCCGAGAAGACGAACTCGTGTTCGGCTTCAGTCTCGAAGCGGTTCAGGATGTCACCGAGTGGCTTCGCATACCGTTTGAGCTGTTCGGCACGCGAAGACACTTCGTTGAGCTCTGCGGCCTGCTCTTCGGCTGCTCCGGCGACGGTCTGGGTTTCGGCCATCATCTGATCGCTCGTTTCGGCGGCCGACTGGAGCGTGGTCGCAACCGTCCGGAACCGTTCGAGCGAATCGCCCAGATCGACGTTCGGATTGTTCGCCTCCAGGTCTTCGAGAGTATCGACGAGGGTGTCGAGCTCCTCTGAGATGGAGGCGAGGCGATCCTTTTGGTCGTAGGCGTCGTCGGAGATCTTCTGTGTCGATTCGGCGACCTGTTCGGACGCGTCACGGACCGACTCCGCACTGGATAGGACAACGGAACCGGATTCCGCGACTTCGTCAGCGAAGCTGTTGAGCTGGCCGACGGTCTTTTCCAGTTCGTCGACCATGCCGTTGAACTCACTGGCGATGCGGTCCATCGACTCGTTCTCGCCGTCGGTCGCCATCCGTTCAGTGAGGTTCCCCGCGGCTGTCTCCTCCATCACGTCGGAGAATTCATCGGCCTTCTCTTGGAGGTACTTGTTGACTTCGAGGGCTTCGGCCCGGGAAACCTCCGCCTCCTTCTGGGCGCGTTCGGCCTCGTTGATCTGTTCTTTGAGCGCATCGCGCATGTCAGCGAACCCGCTGTACAGGCGGCCGATGTTGTCGATGCGGCTGGTGGTGATCTCGACGTCGAGGTTCCCCTGTCGCATCTGGTCCGTTTTCCGGGTCAGCCGGTCGATCGATGTCGCCGTGTTGTACCCGAGTATCGCACCGACGCCCGCGATGAGCAACACCATCAGCGCCGTGCCGATGAGTCCGTACTGCTGGACGTTCTGGACGAACCCGAACACCGCGGAGTTGGGCGCGTGTACGAGCACGACCCAATCAGTGCCCTGAATCGGCGCGTAGCCGACAGTGTAGCGCTCACTGAGCACGTCGGTCTCCGGCATGCTATCGTCGACACCGGACTGCTGATCCGACGACCGGAGGTCATTCGCCGCGTCGATTGGTTCGGTGGCACGGGTGTCCGCACTGTATGGCTGCAGCATGCTCTCGCCGACGCCGCGGCTCCCGTCTCTGGGCTCGTCGATCATGACGACCGCCGAACCGTTGACGACCTGTGTGAATCCGCCGTCGGCCCTGTTACTCCCCTGGAACGCGTTCGCGATCTCGTCGAGCGAGTACTCGATGAGGATATACCGGTTCTGGGAGGCGTCGACGGGACTGGCGAAGCCGACGACCGGGCCGGAGTTCGTCTGGTACACGTCGGAGACGACGACATCGCTTGCCGTTTCGAAGTTCGCTTCGGTGAGCCACGCCCTGCTCGTCGAATCGAGCGGAGAGTTGGTCAGCACCTCGGAGTTAGACGTGCTCGCGACCACTTCAGACTGGCCGACGCCGCGCTCGACGAGATGGATATCGGAGGCGTCTGCCGACAAGGAGGCTTTTCGATTGTTGAGTTCTATCGCGATGTCGTCGGTATCGCTACTGGCCCAGATATCGTCGGAGGAGACGAACTGCGTCGATAACCTGTTTCGGTCGACCCACTGTGACAGGATGTTTGCCTCCTGTGCCGCGGCGTTTTCGTAATCACTCAGCACCTGCTGTTCAGTGTAGTTCCTGACTTGCTCTGTCGCGGCAAGGCCGACAAGCCCCACCGAAAGCGCCATGATAAACAGGACGATCCCGAACTTCAGTGCGAAGTTCCGCCGGATGAAATCCGGGACCGCCGTCGCCAGAATCCCGCCGGACGCCTTCGAGTCGGTATCTGTACTGTCTGTTGGCTGTGTGTCGTCTGTACTCATCGTTAGCTCTCTCCAAGCGAGCAGTTAGCTGCTGGACCGCTGTCGCACGCGTACTGTACATCCGCTGGCTCACCGACGAGGCCGTAATATGTGCCGTAGGAGTGCTGTACCTCCGGCTTCCCCTTCACAACCGGTACTCGCCGCATCGCCTGGTGATCACAGGCCCGGAGCGTCTGTGGTCCGAGACCGGCGTCGTACTCGTGGCCCTCGAGTTCTCCGATCACCTCCCTCGGGTCGAACGTTCCCGCACGTTCGACGGCGCTGGCGTACTGGAGCGTCTGTGTATACGCGATATGTGCCGGACCCGACGGCGGAGCTGATTTCGAGGACCCCGTGGTACTGCTGTACTCCTCCCGGAACGCCTCACGGAAGGCGTCGGAGAGCGGCGAGTTGATCGCCGGACTCCAGGCGACGGTTCCGATAACGCCGTCGATCGCCTCGCCCGCTGTCTGAGCGATTTCTAGCGAAGCCAGGGGAAGGACGATATCTGCCTCGGGGAACTCCTCCCGGAACGCTCTGAGGGCGTTCACTGCATCGAGACCACGGAGTCCGAGCACGATTACGTCGAAGTCGACCGACTCGATATCCGCTGCGTACTGGGAGTAATCACTTGTGCCGGCCTGTGCGTTGTATTCCCAGACAGGCGACCAGCCCAGTTCTCCGAGGACTGTGTCCATATCCTCCCGAAGCGTTTCCCCCCAGTCGCTCTTTTCAAAGAACTTCGTGTAGTTGACGTCCTCACCGTATTCTTCACGGAGAACCGGGGCCAGCGCTTCGGCCGTCATCTGGCTGTTGAACATCTCTCGAAACGAGTACCGGTTACAGTCCGCACCCGTGAGCGAGTTCGCGTGGGACATCGTCGACATGTAGACGACCTGGTTCTGGGCGGCGACTTCCTGATTGACCGTTCCCGAACTACTGGACGTGCCGCCGGCGAGCATGATGACCTCTTCGCTGTCGACGAGCCGTTCTGCGTTACTTCGGGCGGTGTCTGAACTGCCACCTGTGTCCTCGACAGCGTATTCAACGTCCTTATCGAGGAGGCCGTCACCGGTCAGGGGAGACTCGTACCGCTCGCTCGTCACCCACCCGCCACCGGTATTGATATGTTTGACTGCGAGTTCGAACCCTCGTAGTTCCTGTTGACCGGCCGGGGAGTACGTCCCGGAGGAAGCGACGTTGAAACCGAACGTCACCGAGTCCCCGGATACCGGATAGTTTCCGATCGGAGCGGGAGTCGGTGTCCCACCGCTGTCAGTTACACCCTCGCTACCACCACAACCCGCAAGTCCGACCAACCCGGACGCGCCGATTGAACGTAGTAAGTTCCGCCTAAAGACGGAGTTTCCACCACCGGTTCTCCCTGGATCCATACTGGCAATTGTAATTACTATCGCACATAAACTTTTGGAGAAGACTAACGCTGCCAGTAATCAACGGCCAAAACTACGAAATTACTCTCTACGACCCAGTAGGATGTAATTAATGAGTCCGCCAGACGACTGGTTCTCCGGGATTTATACATACCCAGCGTGGAACGTCGGATATGACGCAGTTAGTTACGTTCGGTGAGACGATGTTGCGGCTCTCGCCGCCCGACGACGAGCGACTGGAAACGGCGGACCAGTACGCCGTCCGGGCGGCCGGCGCGGAGTCGAACGTCGCCGTCGCCGCACAGCGACTCGGACTCGACGCACTGTGGGCCTCGAAGCTCCCGGATTCACCGGTCGGTCGCCGGATCACCGGTGAACTCAGACACCACGGCGTGTCGGTCGACGTCATCTGGGACGACTCGGACAGCGCCCGACAGGGGACATACTACCTCGAACAGGGCAGTCCACCGCGGGGTAACGAGGTGATATACGACCGGCAGAACGCCAGTGTCACGACCGCCACGCCGGCGGAGCTTCCCACGGATACCATCGCGGACGCCGCGGGATTCCACACCTCAGGTATCACACCGGCGCTCTCTGAGACGCTCGAATCGACGACGGCTGATCTCCTCTCGCTCGCACAGGACGCGGGCACGACGACGAGTCTCGACCTGAACTACCGCTCGAAACTCTGGACGCCGTCGGAAGCCCGGTCGGTCCTGACCGAACTGTTCCCGGATGTCGACGTGCTCGTGGTCGCAGAGCGCGACGCGAGCGTCGTGTTGGACCGGACCGATGACGCGGAAACGGTCGCCCGGGACCTCGCCGCCGAGTACGGGTTCGAGGCGACAGTGATCACCCGCGGCAGCGACGGTGCGCTCGCGCTTTCTGACGACACTGTGTTCGAGCAACCGACGTTCGAATCGACCGACGCGCATCCGGTCGGAACCGGCGACTCCTTTGTCGGCGGGTTCCTCTCACAGTACCTCTCCGGTGGCTCTGTCCCGGACGCGCTCGCCTGGGGTGCCGCGACGGCCGCGCTCAAGCGAACGATCCCGGGCGATATTGCCGTCGTTTCGCCTGACGAGATCCGCTCGATTCTCAGCGGCGAGACGGAAGCTATCTCGCGGTAGTTACGGCGTCCAGCAAGCTTCTTATCCCCTCGCTGGGAACGGCAGAGTATGATTAACTATGAACGCTGTAAATTGCGGATCGCCGGACACGGAGGCTATGATGCGTAGCGCAAAGATCGTCTGCACCCTCGGTCCGGCATCGGACTCGGTCGACGATATCGCGTCACTTGCGAAGGCCGGGATGTCAGTTGCCAGACTGAACGCGAGCCACGGCTCGCCGGAACACCGCCGGGAGATGATCGACCGCATCCGGACGGTAGACGAGGCAGTCGAGGAGCCGGTCGCGGCGATGCTCGACATGCCGGGGCCGGAGGTCCGGACCGCTGAGATCGACGCGCCGATTCAACTCACGGAGGGGTCGACGATCCGGTACGTCGTCGGCGACGACGCCACGCCGGAGGAAGTCGGCCTCTCGCAGTCGATTACGTCAGTCGAACCGGGTGACCGGGTGTTGCTCGACGACGGTCGCATCGAGACGACCGTCGAGCGCGTCGAGGGCGAAACAGTGTACGCGACCGTCGAGAACGGCGGCGAACTGGCCGCTCGCAAGGGCGTCAACGTCCCCGGCGTCGAACTCGGCCTGCCGACGATTACGGAAAACGACGAGCAGGAACTCGACGTGGCCGCCGAGAAGGAACCCGATTTCGTTGCCGCGTCGTTCGTCCGCGACGGCGAGGACATCTACGAGATAAACCAGGCACTCGAAGAGCGCGGCGTCGACATTCCCATCATTGCGAAGATCGAGCGGGCCGGAGCCGTCGAAAACCTCGACTCGATCATCGACGAGGCCTACGGCGTGATGGTCGCCCGCGGCGACCTCGGCGTCGAGTGCCCGCTGGAGGACGTGCCGATCATCCAGAAACGCATCATTCGCCGCTGCCACGAGGCCGGCGTCCCGGTCATCACGGCGACCGAGATGCTGGACTCGATGGTCCACTCCCGGCGGCCGACCCGCGCGGAAGCCTCGGACGTGGCAAACGCGGTGCTCGATGGGACGGATGCGGTCATGCTCTCGGGCGAAACCGCCATCGGCGACCACCCGACCCGCGTCGTCGAGACGATGGACCGGATCATCCGCGACGTGGAGTCAAGCGAGGAGTACGCCGAGTCCCGCGAACAGCGGGTGCCAAACGCCGGTAACACCCGGACGGACGCGCTGGCCCGTTCCGGCCGGTTCCTCGCGCGGGATATCGGCGCGTCGGCCATCGTCGCCGCCTCCGAGTCTGGCTACACCGCGCTGAAATCGGCGAAGTACCGGCCGTCGATTCCCATTGTCGCGTCGACGCCCAGCGAGCGCGTCCGCCGGAAGCTCGCGCTGTCATGGGGTATCACACCGGTCACCACCGAGTACACCACCGAAGGGGCCGACGCGATAATCCAGACGGCGGTCCAATCGGCTCTCGACACCGAGGCCGCAGAAAGCGGCGACACGGTGGTCGTGCTCTCCGGGATGATGACCGAACTGGAGGGAATGAACACGGCAAACATGCTGAAAGTCCACGTCGCGGCCGAAACGGTCGCCAGCGGTCGGTCCATCGTCGACGGGCTGGTGACCGGTCCGGTCCATCGGGTTTCGACGGCCCCACCACGGGAGTCACCGGGCGATCTCTCGAACGTCCCCGACGGGGCGATACTGGCGGTTCCGGAAGGGTTCGACGGCGAGTTCGTCGGCGACACCAGCCGTATCGGCGGCATCATCGACGCTCACGAGGGCGTCACGAGCTACGCGGCCATCGTCGCCCGGGAACTGTCGATTCCGATGATCTCGAACGCGGACCTGCCCGATGCTATCGCCGACGGATCGACCGTCACGCTGGACTCCGAGCGCGGCGTCGTCTACGAGGAGGCCGTCGGGCGGGAAGACATCTCGGGCGCGGAGCGAGACTACTGATCGCAGTAGAATCTGTGTAGTTAAGTATCGGTGGGGCAACGCTTCGACCAGCATGGGCGCTTACGCAGGGGTCGACCTCGGAGCGACACATATTCGCGCTGTTATCGGTGACGAGACGGGTTCGATAGTCGCGTCACACAAAACTGAGACACCGCGTGGGCCGGCCGGTATCGCGGTCACAGAGGCGGTCCTCGACGCGATCCGGCAGGCGTGTGACGCCGCCGATATCGCCCCCACAGACGTGGTTGCCGCTGGCATCGGGTCCTTCGGGCCGATGGATCTGGCCGAAGGCGTCGTCGAGAACCCCGCGAACCTCCCCGACACTATCGACCGGATCCCCCTGACCGGCCCGGTCGAAAATCTCATCGGCAGCGAGCGGGTGTCGCTGCACAACGACGCCAACGCCGGCGTAATCGGCGAGCGGTTCTACTCGGACCGGAGCCCAGATGACATGGTGTATCTCACTATCTCCTCCGGGGTCGGAGCGGGGGTCGCCGTCGACGGGAACATCCTGTCGGGCTGGGACGGCAACGCCGGGGAGGTCGGGCACCTGACCATCGACCCACACGGGTTCATGACCTGTGGCTGTGGGCACGACGGCCACTGGGAAGCGTACTGCTCGGGCGAGAACATCCCGCGCTACGCCACACAACTGCATCGAGAGGACCCCGTCGAGACGGCACTCCCCATCGAGACGGAGGAGTTTTCGGCGGCGGATATTTTCGAGTATGCCGGTGAAGACGAGTTCGCGTCCCACGTCCTCGATCAGATCTGTCACTGGAACGCCATCGGCGTCGCAAACATCGTCCACGCCTACGCACCCCTCGTCGTCTACGTCGGCGGGGCCGTTGCGCTCAACAACCCCGAGCAGGTGTTAGACCCGATCCGGGATCGCCTCGATGACATGGTGATGTCGAACATCCCGGACATCCAGTTGACGCAGTTCGGCGACGATGTCGTGGTACGCGGCGCGCTGGCGTCGGCGCTGACCGGCGGCACGGGCGACCCGTCACAGCGCGTCTGAAAAGTGTCGAACCGCTCGCGAACGGTCTCCCTACTGTTGCAGGTCGTACAGCCGCCGGAAGGCCGTCGGCGGGAACCGCGGTTCGACGCGGCTCGGCGGTCGCCCCTGGCCGTTGGTGGTCGTCGCCTCGACTCGGTCGACGACGCCGGACTCGGCCATCTCGTAGAGGAAACGCTTGACGGTCCCGGCCGAGAGATCGACGGATCCTGCCGACGCAATCGCCTTCGTCGTCGCCGTTACCGAGGAGCGTTCGCTCTCCTCTAAGTCGATGAGCTCTCTGAGGACGGCCTGTCGGTTCGTCGGCAGGGAGAGGACAACGCCCAGCGAAACACAGGGAACGGGCACCTCCGCGATGGCCGCGTCGACGTTGGCCTGCGTGATTCGGTCCTGACCTCGTTCCTCGGCCAACTCTGCCGCGATAAACAACGCGGCGAGGGCATCGTGGGCGTTTCCGTCCGCCCAGTCGGCGATCCGTCTCGCCAGACTGTGGTCGAGTCCCTGCTGGGCTAGCCCGTTCGACGTTCTGGTCATCAACACGTCGACGAGCATCTGCCGCTGGTAACGGTCGATACTGATCGATTCGGCGGTGTACCGCGTCAGTTCGGTCGCAGACGGGTCGTCGCGACCGATAGCGATCCAGCTGACGTTGCTCGGCAGGCCGGCAAACAGGTCGACGAGGGCCGGGGCCTGGATGCTCTCCGGTTCACCGATGTGGTCGACGGCGATGACGATGCCCGTTCGCTGTTCTCGCACCAGCTCGTGAAGTCGAGATTTGAGCGTCTCCGTTCCGATCCCGTGTTCCGGCACCGATTCATCCACGAGCGAATCTAGGACCGCGTGGTAGAACGCGAACTCGCTCGCGGTCTCTCGGGCGTTCACGTAGACGAACGATGGAGAGGTCGGTGGCTGTGCACGGGTCGTCGTGTGGATGATCGCCTGTTGTTCCGTCGGGAGCTGTTCTAGATTGGCGAACAGCGCCGTGATAACTGCGGACTTCCCCGAGCCGTGGGGGCCGTACACGTACGCGTTCGGCGGCAGCTGACCGTCGAACACCGGATCGAGATGGTCCAGAAGCCGCTCCAGAACCGGACCGCGGTCAGCCGGCTCCTCGATGTGGACAACCGGTGAGATGGCCTCGTAGTCCTGAATGAGCCGTGGCTCACCGTTCCGGCGTTGCCGGCGCTTGATTCTCGCTTCAATGTCCATCGTTCAGGGAGATATGTATTAGCGTTTGGAATCGGAAATATAGAGTTACCGTTTTAGAGTGGCCCTCACACCGGTAGCGGGACCCAGGAAGCACTATCGAAGACGCCCGCTATTGCCAGAATCGCGACAGTCAGCGTCCCGACGACGATAGCAGCCGCGGGCGGGTCGAAGTGTGTGTCCGAGTGCGCGTAGAAGACACGCTGGATGACCTCACCGGCGAGAGCGCCGTAGGCGCCGAACACACCGGCGACGATGATGGCGATGACAGCGGCCATCGTGCCGGTTTCGGGCGTCCCGCCGAAGACGGCCAGTGCGGCCGTGCTCGCGGGCAGGGTCATGTGGTGAGTGACCGGAATCTTCTCGACGCCGAGGTTCAGGAACGTCAGGCTCGCGGCGGAGATACCGAAGCCGAGGAACGGGCTGCCGGTCTGGATGGCGATCCAGCCGCCAAGCAGGCCGGCGACGAGGCCGATCATCGCGACGTTCGCCCATTTGTACTGGTGGGGGAGCCACGGCTCGACAGCGAGACGGTACGATTCCGCCGTTCCGCCATCGGTCTGGGCCTCGCCGCCGTCCGTGGCCATGCGTTTCTCGCCGCTCTCGAACGGCGACATGTCGAGGATGTTCCGGCTGCCAGCGCCGATGAGCGGGTAGCCGAACACGATGCGGTGGGCGACGGCCGACAGGACGACACCCATCGCAATCGGGTCCCACGGGAGCGCGAGCCCGCCGGAAATCTGACGCACGACCATCCCGAAGATACCGAACAGGCCACCGACGGCCAGGATGTCCGGGCGGGTGCCCAGCGCGTAGGCGATGTCCTTCGCGGGGTGGTAGTCGCCGTCGTCCGGCTCGTACATGCCGTCACTCTTGGCGGCGTAGGCGGCTGCTGCCGCACCACCGGCGAAGGAGATGTGCGGGCCGAAGACGGGACCGAACGCAACCGCACCGGTCACGCCGGTTGAGAGTGCCCCGGCGCCGAGTTCACCGAGTTCACCGGCGATTTCGCCGCGGAGAATCGACACGGCCTGCCCGGCGATAACCATGAAGCCGGTGAAACAGAACGCCGGGAGCGCGCCGACTGCCGCGCCGAACGCACCACCGGCGAACGCGGCGATTATCAACAGCAGGAGGTCCGGAACCCCCATACCGAAAACCGGAATCTGCATTGGCAGGGTCTCTATCATGGGTTATTCCTCCTGTGCCCAGTCGCGGGCACGGTCGACGGCGTCGTCCCAGCGGGAGTACATCTTGTCTGCCTTCTCGGCGTCCATCTCCGGCGAGAACTCCTCGTCGACCTGCCAGTTGTCGCGGAGCTCGTCGACGGTGTCCCAGTACCCGACGGCGAGGCCGGCCGCGTAGGCGCTCCCCAGCGCGGTCGTCTCGTCGACCTGCGGGCGGGCGATGTCCGTCTGGATGATGTCGGACTGGAGCTGACAGAGGAAGTTGTTCTTGACAGCACCGCCGTCGACTCGTAGCGTCGTCATCTCGACACCAGAGTCTTCTTCCATCGCTTCCGCGAGGTCGCGGGTCTGGTACGCGATGGACTCGAGGGTCGCACGCACGATGTGCTCTTTCCGGGTCCCACGCGTCATCCCGACGATAGTCCCGCGTGCGCGGCCGTCCCAGTGCGGGGCGCCGAGGCCCGTGAAGGCCGGCACCATGTAGACGCCGTCCGTGGAGTCCACAGAGCGGGCCAGTTCTGCCGTCTGTGCGGCGTTGTTGATGAGGTCGACGTCCTCGAGCCATTCGATGGCTGCGCCGGCGATGAAGATGGAGCCTTCCAGCGCGTACTGGACGGGTTCGCCGGACATCTGGAAGCCGACGGTCGTCAACAGGCCGTTGTCCGAGGCGACTGCCTCGGAACCGGTGTTCATCAGGTAGAACGCGCCGGTCCCGTAGGTGTTTTTCGCGTCGCCCTTATCGAAGCAGGTCTGACCGAACAGTGCGGCCTGCTGGTCGCCCAGCGCGCCCGCGACGGGGACTTCCTCCTCGAGGAAGCCGTCGGCGTCGGTGTGGCCGTACAGGCTCTCGTCGGAGGACGGGCGGACTTCCGGAACCATGGACTCCGGGACACCGAACTCTTCGAGGAGTTCCTCGTCCCACTCCATGTCGTGGATGTTGTACAGCATCGTCCGCGATGCGTTCGAGACATCCGTGATGTGGTTGCCGGTGAGCTTGTAGATGAGCCACGCGTCGATGGTACCCATCAGGAGTTCGCCGTCATTGGCCCGGTCGCGGAGGTCAGCGCCGCGCGAGCTCTGCATCTTGAGCGGTTCGGCGTTGTCGAGAATCCACTCGGTCTTGGTCGCCGAGAAGTAGGCGTCACACTCCAGTCCGGTCTTGCCGCGGATCCACTCGACTTTGTCCTCGTCCTGGATCTCCTCGACGCGGTCGGTGGTTCGGCGATCCTGCCAGACCAGCGCGTTGTGGACCGGTTTGCCGGTCTCCTTGTCCCAGACGATCGTCGTCTCACGCTGGTTCGTGATGCCCAGCGCCTCCAACTGTTCGGCACCGACGCCGGCGTCGGCCAGCCCCTGCGTGACGACTTCCTGCGTGTTTTCCCAGATTTCGACGGGGTCGTGTTCGACCCAGCCGGGCTCCGGATAGATCTGTTCGTGTTTCTCGTAGGCGTTCGCAACGACCTGGCCGCTGTGGTCGAATACCATGAAGCGGGTACCGGTCGTTCCCTGGTCGATCGCGCCAACGTATGTGTCTGCCATTGTTGTGTTCTCCGTGGTGGGGTAGCTTGTTTATGAAAGCTACCACCTTGCCAGTAAACAACATAGTGAACCATTATAAAGATTACTAATGGTGATGTTTAGCTAGTAAAGAAGGGGAGAGACGGTGCTACCGGCCGGAATCGTACCGTTCGAGCTGTTTCCCGACCTGTGCGTCGAGTCGTTCGAGCGCGGACGGGACCGAGTCGGGACCGTCCATACTGTCGACGGCGTCTTCGATGATCGTTCGCACCGTATCGAACGGGCCGATCTGCGCGCCCCGCGTCGCTGCGGTGTCGCGTGTCTCCATGAGTTGGTCGAACGCCGTTCTGTAGTGTGGGTTCTGTTCGAACCAGTCCGCCGACCGGAGCTGTGGAATCGCATCCGCGTGCACTGGGAAGTACCCGGTTTCTTGATGCCACCGGCGCTGCTGGGCCGGTTCGGTGAGCCAGGTGAGGAATTCGGCGACAGCGTCGTGGACGGCCGCTGAAACCCCATCGCCGACCCAGAGCGACGCGCCGCCGACGAGCACGCCGGTCCGGTCGTCGAGCACCGGGAACCGGCCGGTTCCGACATCGAAGTCGGCACCGCTTTCGATGCTGTTGAGCGACGACGTCGAGCCGATCAGCATCGCGGACTTCCCCTCCGAGAAGTGGGTCCGCGCCGCTCCTCTGGCTTCGATGCCGGGGTCGTGATACAGCCCGTCCGCCCCGAGCCCTTGCCACCACTTGAACAGGTCGTGGGCGAACGCCCCGTCGAGATAGCTTTCCGTCGGCGATCCGGCCCGACCGTTGTTCTGGTCCACGAGGAGCTGATCGGCCTCGGCAAACCACTGTTCGACGAACCACGAGTAGTTCGCGAACGTGATACCGGCATCCACACCACTCCCGTCGACAAGCTGTTCAGCCGCGCTCCGAACGGCAGCGAGCGTTTCCGGGGGCGAATCGGGGTCGAGTCCCGCCTGCCTGAACGCGTCGCGGTTGTAGGCCATCACCGGGTTCGACGCGTTGAACGGCAGCGAATGGAGCGTCCCGTCGAAGCGGTAGTAGTTCGTCACCGGATCGAGCAGCGAGTCGATGTGGGCTGTGGGGAGGAGTTCCTCGACGGGCTTGAAGTGTCCACTATCGCGCGCACGCGTAGTCCCGATCTCGAATATCTGTGCGATCCCGGGCGGGTCCCCGTTTTCGGCCGCATTCAGCGTTGCATCGAGGGTTCCACGGTAGCTCCCTTTCGACCGCAGTGCGAGACTGATACCGTCGGTCTGTGATTCGAATTCCCGGACGAGTTCTTCGAGCAGGAGCGCCTTCTCGCCGCCCATCGCGTGCCAGAACTCGACGACGGTTCCGTCCGTGTCGGCCGCCGCGCCGGTCGCGAGTTCGAAGGAATCGAGCGACGCTTCGAGCGACTCGGCCCGCTCGGTGAGCGTCGAGACCCGCGTCGAGACCTCCGCGAGTTCCGTCGTTTGGTCCGCGGCGGCGTCTGCAGCGACAGCCGCTTCCTCGGCGGTTCGGGCGCTTATATCCTCGACATCGTCGACCATCGACACGACTTCCTGTGTGGAATCGGCCTGCGTATCCGTCGCCGCGTCGATTTCCTGGACGCTGGTATCGACTTCCTCGACCATCGAGACGACGGAATCCAGTTCATCGAGCGCGCTAGCGACTGACGAGCGGGTGTCCTCGACGCTCGCTCGGGTATCGTACATCTCCGAAACCGTCGCGTCGGCCTGTTCGTGGACATCCTGAATGGAGGCCGCAATCTCGTCTGTCGCCTCCTTCGTCTCGGTTGCGAGCGATTTGACCTCCTCGGCGACAACGGCGAACCCGTCACCGGACTCCCCGGCCCGGGCAGCCTCGATGTTGGCGTTTAACGCCAGCATGTTGGTCTGATCCGCGACATCCGTGATGAAATCCACGATCTCTTCGATGTCCGAAAGGAGGTCGTTCAGTCGTTCGACCTTGTCGACGGTCGCTTCGGCGTTGTCGGTCAGTCGGTCGAGCGTCGTCATCGCTGCGGACGCCGATTCCAGCGCGGATTCGCCCCGCACGCTGGCTTCGCCCGAGGTGTCTGCGACCTCGTTCGCGGCGCTCGCTATCTCCTCGATCGTCGCCGAGAGGTTCCGCATCTCGTCGGAGATCGACTGTATTTCGTCGCGCTGCTCGTCCGACCCGGTCGAGATCTCACCGACAGCGCCGCTCACGTCCCGGCTTGCGGACTTGACCGAACCGAGACGGGTGTCGACCTGTTCCGTCGCGGCGGTCACCTGCTCGCTGAACGACGCCATCCGGTCGACGGTGTCGGTCCACTCTCGAAGCAGTTCGTCGTATGCGTCGTACAGCGGCGCAGCCGTCTCAATCGGCGGCTGCTCCGGTTTCGCCGTGAGGTCGCCGTCGGCGTTTGCCCTTGCGACAGTGGTGAGGTGGTCGACGGCGGTTTCGAGCGCGCGACGGTCCGCCCGCTCCTGTTCGAGTTCCGCCGTCAGTTGCTCACACCGCGCTTTCAGTTCCGCCCGTTCGGGGTCGTCTTTCGTCTGCCCGGTCTCTGACTCCTCTTGGGGGGCTTCTGCCGACGGCGGTTCACGCTTCGACTCGTCTCTGTCCCGTTCTTCTGTGACACCACCGTCGGTGTGTCCCCTGTCGGATCGGTCGCCTTCCGAATCAAGTGGGTTCCATTTACTCATTGTCGCTCACGTTGGCCGAACGGCCAACTCGTTCTCGGGAGAAATCAACTATCAAAATATATAATAGTTACTGTTGGACCGGTAGCAGTGATAATTATAATTTGTAGACGGTATCAATACTATAACGGAGTCCAGGAAGCCGTATCCATGGAAAATGGGAACTTATACCCCTGATCTGAGCAAGTGTGTACAACTCGTGGCAGACCAGTTAGTAGAGAATAATGTGTTCCATGTTCACAATTATTAGCGGGTATTACCGGTATTCCTCATGATTACATAGAAAATTTACTACCCAAGCACTATCAACGGTAAAGTGAAGTGTATGCGCTCCAAACCCACGGAAAGATAGATGGGACCGACACCACACATCGCCGTCATCGGTGGCGGCTCGACTGGGGCGGGCATCGCGCGGGACCTCGCGATGCGCGGACTCGACGTGACCCTCGTAGAACAGGGGAACCTGACCCACGGGACCACGGGTCGGATGCACGGGCTGCTCCACAGCGGCGGGCGATACGCCGTTTCGGACCAGGCCAGTGCGACCGAGTGTATCGAAGAGAACCGCGTTCTCAGGGACATCGCCAGTCACTGCGTCGAAATGACCGGCGGCCTGTTCGTCAAACGCCCCGAGGACTCCGAGGAGTACTTCCAGCAGAAACTCAGCGGCTGTGAGGAGTGCGGGATTCCCGCGGAAGTCGTCTCAGGTGAGGAGGCCCGCGCGATGGAACCCCACCTGGCGAAAGACATCGACAAGGCGATCAGCGTCCCCGACGGGGCCATCGACCCGTTCCGGCTGGTGGTCGCCAACGCCGCGAGCGCACAGGAACACGGCGCGCGCATCGAGACACACTCCAAAGTGACTGACCTCCTCGTCGAGAGCGGCGAGGTCGTCGGTATCGAAGTCGAGCACGACTCCGGCCCCGGAAAACGCGTCCACGGTACGGAGGGCGGCACCGAGCAGATCCGGGCGGATTACGTCGTGAACGCGACGGGGGCCTGGGCCGGCCGCATCGGCGACATGGCCGGACTCGACATCGAGGTCCGCCCCTCCAAGGGTGTCATGACCATCATGAACATCCGTCAGGTCGACACCGTCATCAACCGCTGTCGGCCGAAAGGCGACGCGGACATCGTCGTGCCCCACGAGACGACCGCGATTCTGGGCACGACCGACGAGGAGGTCGAGGACCCCGAGGACTACCCCGAGGAGCAGTGGGAGGTCGACATGATGATCGACACCCTCTCGGAACTGATTCCGATGCTCGAAGACGCCCGCACTATCCGTTCGTTCTGGGGCGTCCGCCCGCTGTACGAACCGCCGGACGTGGGCAGCGACGACCCGACGGACATCACGCGGGACTTCTTTCTGCTCGACCACGACGAGCGCGACGACCTGCCCGGCATGACCAGCATCGTCGGCGGGAAGTTCACAACCTACCGGATGATGGGCGAGCAGATCGCCGACCACGTCTGCGGGAAGTTCGGTATCGACGCCGACTGCCGGACCGCCGACGTGCCGCTCCCGGGCAGCGAGGACTTCTCGGTGCTGCGGGACTACATGGACGAGTTCGGGCTTCGCTCGCCCATCGGCCGCCGGAGCGTCGAGCGGCTCGGCTCCCGGGCCGACGAAGTGCTGAAAACCGACGGGCCAAACCCGACGGTCTGTGAGTGCGAGGGCGTCACCCGCGCCGAGATTCACGACGCAATCGAAGGCTCGGGCTCGGACCTCAACGCCGTCCGCATCCGGACCCGCGCGTCGATGGGCAACTGCCAGGGCGGCTTTTGCTGTCATCGGATGGCAAGCGAACTCCACTCAGAGTACGACGAGGCCGTCGTCCGCGAGGCCTGGGACGAACTGCTGCAGGAGCGCTGGAAGGGGCAGCGACACGCCCTCTGGGGCGAACAGCTCTCCCAGGCGGCACTGAACTACGCGCTGCACGCAACAACGCAGAACCGCGACCAGGACCCGGCGGACGGCGATCCGGTCGACTTCTCGGCCTTTGATTCGGGTCGCGGGCAGACGGGCGGCAGCGTCGACAGCGCGGACGTGGCCGCCGACGGAGGGACGGATGGCTATTGAGTCGGAGGTGCTCGTCATCGGCGGCGGCCTCGGTGGGCTGACCAGCGCGCTGGCGGCCGCCCGCGAGGGGGCCGACGTGCGACTGGTCTCGTACAAACAGAGCACGCTCCGCCAGGCGTCGGGCCTGGTCGACGTGCTCGGCTACACGCCCGACGGCGACGGCCCGCTGACCGACCCGTACGAGGCGATTCCGTCGCTGCCAGCGGAGCACCCGTACCGGAAAGTCGGCGTCGAAACCGTCCGGGAGGCGATGGCGCTGTTCGACGACGCGGTCCCGACCTACGAGGGCGAGCACACGGACACGAACGCGCTCCTGCCGACCCACGGCGGGACTATCAAACCGACCGCCCGCTACCCGGCTGGAGCCAGTGCCGGCCTCGCCAGCGATACCCGAGACACGCTGCTCGTCGGCATCGAGGAGATGGTCGACTTCGACGCGCCCCACGTCGCCGCCCACCTCGAAGCCACGGGCGTCCCGTTCGACGTGCGCGGCGAGACGATCCGGTTCCCCGGCGATCTGCGTGCGGACGCGAAGGTCACGCGATACGCCAAGCTGCTCGATACAAACAGCGAGGTGGCGGTTCGCGGACGGATGGTCCCAGCCCGCGAGGCGCTCGCCCAGCGCGTGAATCCGCTGCTGGAGGGAGAAACGCGGGTCGGCTTCCCGGCGATTCTGGGCGATGACAACCCCGGCGCTATCCGTGATTCGCTGGGCGACCGTCTCGGCGTCGACGTGTTCGAGGTACCGATGGGGCCGCCGTCGCTGCCCGGCCTCCGGCTGGAGGACGCCCTGTTCTCGGCGCTGGACGAGGCCGGCGCGAGCATCGAGACCGGCAACCCCGTCGTCGACTTCGAGGGCGAGGACCACATCGAGCGGGTGTTCATCGAGAAGAACGGCACGAAGATACCCAACAGCGCCGACCAGTACGTCCTCGCGACCGGCGGCTTCGTCGGCAAGGGCGTCGAGTCAGACCGCGAGGGCGTGTACGAACCGGTCTTCGACTGCCACGTTCCCCACGCCGCGGACCGCTACGACTGGTTCGAGGGCGAACTGTTCGGCGACCACGAGTTCGCCCGCTACGGCGTGGCGACCGACGACGACCTGCGGCCCCTCGACGCGAGCGAGCACAGCGAGTTCGAGAACCTACGCGCCGCCGGCTCAGTGCTTGGCGGCTACGACTTCGCCGCCGAGAAATCCGGCAGCGGCGTCTCGATTGCCACAGGCTACGCGGCGGGCCAGCGCGCCGCACAGGAGGCACGATGAGCGACGCTGAAACCCCACCAGAGACAGACTTTGACCCGGTTGCACCGAACACAGGCGAGGAGTTCGAACCCGTCGACGTCTTCCCCGACAGCGACGACTTCGACCTCCGGCCCGGCGCTGACTCCTGTTACAAATGCTCGATCTGCGACACGAACTGTCCCGTCGCGGAGGTCGACGACGACTTCCCCGGCCCGAAGTTCCAGGGCCCCGAACAGTGGCGGCTCAAGCAGTCCGACGACGACCACGACATCGACGACTCGGTGATGGACTGCTCGAACTGCATGCGCTGTGACAACGCCTGTCCGTCGGGCGTTCCGCTCAGCCAGATGCACAACACCGCCCGCGGGGAGTACGTCAGCGAGCAGATGGACAAGCTCTCCGTCGAGTACATCCGCAACCGCATCCTCGCGAACTACCGCACCTCCGCGTTCTTGGCGAGCAAGGTCCCCCGCCTCGCGAACTTCGCCATGAACTTCGGGCCGGCCCGCTGGGTCATGGAGAAGACGCTTGGCGTCACCAGCGAACGCGACTTCCCCGCCTTCGCAAAACAGACTTTCCGCGATTGGTGGGCCGACCGCGGCGGACAGGTCCAGTCACGGGAGAATGCCCGCGAAGCCCGCGAGCGCCGCGGCCTCCCTGAGGACGCCGACAAGAAGGTCGCGTACTTCCACGGCTGTTACTCCAACTACAACACGCCGGAAGTCGCCAAGGCGATGGTCCGGGTGTACGAACACTTCGGCTACGAAGTCGTCGCGCCCGAACAGAAGTGTTCGGGGACGCCGATGTTCGCCAACGGCATGCTCGACGACGCCCGCCGTCACGCCGAGACGAACGTCTCGTCGATGTCCGAACTCGTCGAGGAGGGGTACCACGCTATCGCCTCCTGTACCTCGTGTTCGATGGCGCTCCGCCAGGAGTACCCCGAGCTGTTCGACATCGAGGGTATCGACGAGGTGGCGGAGAACACCTTCGAGGCCATCGAGTACCTCCGCATCCACGAGGACCTCAAGGGCGAAGTGCAGGCGGCCGACGTTGACGGCGACCTCGCCGAGGAGTTCGCCTACCACGCCCCGTGTCACTCACGGAATCAGGGCCTTGACCGCCAGGCCGTCGAACTGTTCCGCGACCTCGACGGCGTCGAAGTCGAGGACGTGGGTGACTCCTGTTCCGGCATCTCGGGGACCTACGGCTGGAAGGAAGAGAAGTACGAGAAGTCCATGGAGATCGGCGAGGAGATGTTCGAGCACATGGACCACGCCGAGGGCGAAACCGGCATGACCGAGTGTCCGACCTGCGCGATGCAGATGGAACACGGCAGCGGCTACGAGATCCGGCATCCGCTCGAACTGCTGGAAGCCGCGCTGGTGGAGTAACTGAAAAAACCCGTTTTCTGCGGTCTCAGTCCTCGCCGCGGACGAACGTGACCGGACACGGCGCGTTCAGCATGACTTCCTGTGCGGTGGAGCCGAAGACGGCCTTCCCGGTCGGCGAGCGCTTGCGGCCGCCGACGACGACGAGGTCCGACTGCGTGGCCTCCGCGAGATCGACGATCTGCTCGCCGTGGTTGCCCACGGCACCGCGGACCTGTGTCGTCAGCCCGGCGTCGTTGAACCGCGAGACGAGTTCCCGGACGGTGGTGTGTCGGTCCGCGACCTCGTTCGGGTCGGCCTCGCCGGTCGATTCGAATTCGAGCCGGTCGACGACGCCGTCGTACTGGTCGTCAGTGAATACGTGTGCAACGACGACCGTCGCGCCGGCCGGGCTCGCGATATCGAGCACGGCGTCCGCGAGTTCGTCGATTCGGTCGGCGTCGTTCGGCCCAACTGCGAGAAGAACAGTTTCGAGTGCCATATCGGCTACTCCGAGGGAAGAGGCCTAAATCCTTCGATGGGTACTACCTTTGTTGTAACTCCCTCACAAACCCTTATCCGGTGTTTTTCATCCCGGCCGCGATACCCTGGACGGTCAGCCGCAGGGTCCGGCGCTCGGTCTCGGTCCGGTGGGACTGCTTGAGCAGGCGGACCTGTAACAGGTTCAGCGGGTCGACGTAGGGGTTCCGACGCTCCAGGTTCTCTTCGAGCCAGTCACGCGACAGCAGGCCGTCCTGCCCGGTGATTTCGAGCACCTTCTCGACGGTCTCCTCGTACTCCTCGACGATGCGCGGGAAGATGCGCTCGCGGAGGTCGGGGTCGGCGAGGTCGGCGTACTCCTCGGCGATTTCGAGGTCAGTGCGGGCCAGCGCCAGCGACGCGTTGTCGAGTTTCGTCCGGAAGAACGGCCAGTTCTCGTACATCTCCTGGAGGGTCTCCATGTCGCCGCCGTTCTCGAGATAGGCGTCCAGCCCGGTCGAGATGGAGTACCAGCCGGGGATGATACAGCGGGCCTGCGTCCAGGAGAACACCCACGGGATGGCCCGGAGGTCATCGACGCTACGGTCCTCACTGCGGGAGGCCGGCCGCGACCCCATGTTGAGGTTCTCGATAACGGTGATCGGCGTCGCCTGATCGAAGAACTCGACGAAGCCGTCGGTCTCGAGCAGGTCCTGGTACTCGGTGCGGGCGGCGTCGGCCGCCGTCTCCATCGCCTCCTCCCACTCGTCGGGAATCTCCTCGACGGGCTCCTCGATAGCGTTTTTCCGCGCCCGGATCTGGGCGTTGAGCATCTGTTCGAGGTTGCGCTGGGCGATGTCGTGGTTGGCGTACTTCTCGGCGATGGCCTCGCCCTGCTCGGTGAACTTGATCTGGCCGGTCACCGTCTCGTTTGGCAGGGCCAGCATGGCGTCGTTCATCGGGCCGCCACCGCGGGAGATGGAGCCGCCGCGGCCGTGGAACAGGCGCATCTCCACGTCGTAGTCGCTGGTGATGTCCGCCAGTCGCTTCTGGTTGTTGTACAGCGACCAGTTGGCGGCGAGGAAGCCGTTCTCCTTGTTCGAGTCGGAGTAGCCCAGCATGATCTCTTGGACGTTGTCCCGGGCTTCAAGCGCCTGGGAGTAGGCCTCGTTCTCGAACAGCGTGCCCATGATGCGGCGGGCACCGGAGAGGGCGTATTCGGATTCCAGCAGCGGGACCACGTCGAATCCGCAGTACCCGGGGAGATCGACAATGTCGACCTGGTCAGCCAGGAACAGGACTTCCAGCGCGTGGCTCGGCTCCTCACACCAGGAGATGGCGTAGGTGTCGATGGCGTCGATACCGAACTCGTTTTGCCAGTCGGCGGCCGCACGGAAGCGTTCGAGGACGCGGGTGGCGTCCTCCGAGAGCCCCTCGGTGTCTTCCATGTCGATGACGGGGTTGTCCTGGAGGATCGCTTCGGTTAGGAACTCGACGCGCTCGTCCTCGTCCATGCCGGCGTAGTCGATGCCCTCGCGCTCGACCGACTCGGCGATGGCGTCGGTGTGCATCTTCCGGTGGTCGCGCAGGTCGAGGCTGGCGAGGTTGAAGCCGAAGGTTTCGACTTTTCGGATCAGCGGGTCGACGTGGGCCTCGGCGATCACCTCGGCGTCGTTCTTCCGGAGGCTATCGGCGATGACGCGGAGGTCGGTCAGCAGTTCCTCCTCGCTATCGTAGCCGCCCTGGCGGACATCGCTGACCCTGATGACGGATTCGCGCATCAGGCGGAGCTTCTGGCGGTACGGTTCGTCTGGGTATCGCTCCTCGGCCTCCCGGGCGATGCCGGGGAGCCTGGACTTGTGACGGTCCAGCCGCTCGTTGAACACCGCGTCGGTCGCGATGTTCGAGGCGTCCTGGCTCAGCACGCCTGAGAGCTCCTTGAGCTTGTTGCGGTACAGCGGGAGCACCGTCTCGCGCTGGCGCTCCAGCGTCTCCTCGGTCACCTCGGTGGTGACAAACGGGTTGCCGTCGCGGTCGGACCCGGCCCACGAGCGGAACTCGTAGAGAGTGTCGATGTCGATCTCCTCGTCGTACACGTCTTCGATGGTGTGTTCGAGTTCGTCGTACACCTCGTCGATAACGTCAAACAGAACGTTCTCTAAGTACCACTGGACGTTTAGCGCCTCGTCGGTGACCTCCGGGCGGCGGTCCCGGACCTGCGGGGTTTGCCAGAGACTCGTCACTTCGGCGTCGAGGTTGCGTTCGATACGCTGTTGCTCGCGGTCGGTGAGCCGCCGCTCGTCGAGTCGTTCGATGTCGCGGGCGACTGACCGGAGCTTTGCTTTCACCGTCTTCCGGCGGGCCTCGGTCGGGTGGGCCGTAAACGTCGGCTGGATGAGCACGTCTTCGAGTACCTGCTCGAACTCCGCCGGGTCTGCACCACGTTCGGCCAGGTCCCGGACGGCTTCCTCGACGCTGTCAGCCAGCACACCATCCTGGCTGCCCTCCCGGATTTCGCGGACCCGTTCGCGCTCCTCGGCGAGATTGATAAGTTCGAAGTAAGTGGTAAACGCGCGGGCAACGATATCCTGTGTCTCCGGGTTCAGTCGGTTCAGCGCCCGGTGGACCTCGTCCCGCGTCTCGGCGTCACCGCGCCGGTAGTCGATACACGAGTTCCGGATCGTTTCCACCGTTTCGAACGCTTCGGTCGACGTTTGTGCCTCCAGGACCTCGCCCAGGAGCGCGCCCAACTCCCGTACGTCCTGGTTAATCTCTCTGGCGTGCAAAGTCATACCACTTCCTCCAAAACCGAGCCCTAAAACACTATTGAAACGGTGTATCAGGGATAGACGTTCGTGAAGAATCCGGTTGCGAGAAATAGCTATCATTAATCGTGGGATTCTTTACCGTATCACACGAACCACGCAGGATACAGTGGACTGCCAATGATAGATATCGCCCTGGACATGGAGCAGTACGACTGCCCCTTCATCGACACGACGGCAGACCACGACGTCGCCTTCGCGGCCCTGCACTGGGACTTCGATCAGCGTGCGCGGGAGCTTGAGACGCGGATGGTCGTGGAAGCCGAGGACGCGAGGGTACTCGATACGGGGCTGCGCAGTTTGCAGGCCCACGGGAACATGAACGACTGTGCGCTGTTGCGCCGCGAGGGCAACGCCGCCCACATCCGGACGACCATCGAGGAAACGGCGGCGATGCAGACCATCAGGGACAACGGCGGTTACATCACCGGCCCGTTCCACATCGAGGCGGGTAGCGAGACCTGGCACGTCGGCTTCGACCGCGGCCGGGACGCCGACACGACGCTCTCGGAGCTTGACCGCGATAACGAGTACGACGTGGTCGAACGCACGTCGACGACGCTCCCCCAGCTTCAGGACCTCGTGCAGAACGCCGGCGCGGCGATGACGCTCGTGGACGGCTGTCGGGACCTCTCGGACACCGAACGCGAGACGCTGGAAACCGCCGTTTCGGAGGGCTACTTCGAGTCGCCCCGGGACGCGACGCTGGGGTCGCTGGCCGAGGACTTCGGCGTGTCCAAACCCGCCGTCTCGAAGAATCTCCGGCGCGGCGAGCGAAAGATGATCGAGCGCGTCGTCGAGGCGCTGGACGACATCGAGGACTGATTCTGGCCGTGGCCGTCAGTCCAGTTATCTTATCGCACGAGAGAGCCGTCTCGCGTTAACATGTTAACTCAGAACACTATATGACCGGCGAGTCTACCATAATCTGTTATGCAGAATACGGCTACACGGAGGCGCGTTCTCGGCGCGCTCGGTGCCGGTGTTGTCGGGCTCAGCGGCTGTGTCAGTGACGACTCATCCATGACTGAACAGGACGATTCGGACGGCGGCACGACGGACAGTGGCACGAACGGCGAATCGGGCGGCGGTGACTCGATGCAGACTGTCAGCATCGGCGTCCTTCAGCCCCGCGCTGGTGATCTGAAGTACTACGGCGACCAGTCGCTGTGGGGGTTCCTCTCCGGGTTGGCGTACAAAGGTGATACCGACCCGCCGACCGATCCCGGCAGCGGTGAAGTGACAATCACCGCCCGCGGCACGGAGTACCGCCTGCTAATACGGGACACGGAGTTCTCGGCGGACACGGCCCAGACGGCGGCGACGAACCTCGTCGAGAACGAGGACGTGGACATGCTCGCCGGCTGTGCGTCCTCGGCCGTCGCCAGCCGGGTCGTCACGACCGTCGTCAATCAGGCGCAGGTCCCCATCATGCTCGGGCCGGCGGCGTCGGCCGATATCACGTCCAACTCGGAGACCTGTAGCGACCTCGTCTACCGGGCGAGCGAGAACACCGCGATGGACGCCCGTTCGGGCGGGAAGTACGTCGCCAGGGAGACGGACGTTTCGAGCGTCTACCTCTTCGGCGCGGACTACAGCTTCGGCCGCGCCGTCGTCAACAACTACCGGGACGTACTGGAGGCCGAGGGCGTCGATATCGTCGGCGAACGCTTCGTCGAACAGGGATACGCCGAGTGGGATGGGCTGCTGGACAACGCCGAGGAGGCCGGGGCCGAAGGCGTCGTCGGGGGGTTCACCGTCGCGACACTCCCGGCGATGTTCAACGCCTTCCTCTCGGGCGACTACTCCTACCGCGTGTTCGGCGGGTTCGCAACCAGAATCACCAACAGCGTCGTCGGCGGGACAATGCAGAGCGTGCTCGGCGAACCGCTGACCGAGGAGAAGATCAGGGACTCACAGCTCGGGCCGTTCACGACCCGGTACCACTGGAACCAGTACGACAACCCGATCAACGACGCCTTCGTCGAGAGCTACACCAGCGCCTACGGCGTCGTTCCGGACCTCTTCACCGCGGGGACGTTCACCGGCGCGTCGGCGATTCACCAGGCGGTTCAGGAGAGCGGGTCGACCGAGGGGGCAGACATCGCCGACGCCCTCAAGGGGATGACCGTCACCGACACGCCGAAAGGCGAGAACGGCTACACCTTCCAGGAGTACAACAACCAGGCGCGGTCGGCGATGACCGTCGCGAACCCGATTCCGACGACCGACGAGTGGGCCGACAACTGGGGAGCTGCCATCATGCCCGGCGAACCGCTCGCCCGCATCAGCGCCGACGAGACGACCATCCCGCAGGACAGCGACCAGATGGGCTGTTCACTGTAGGTATGCTCAGAACACAGGGACTGACCAAGGAGTTCGGGGGCCTCACCGCCGTCGACAGCGTCGACTTCGAACTTGACGCGGAACTGTGCTCGCTCATCGGCCCGAACGGGGCCGGCAAGACGACGTTCTTCAATCTGCTGACCGGGAGCCTCTCCCCCACCGAGGGCGCGGTCGAACTCAGACGCGACGGAACCTGGCAGGATATCACCGACGCCTCCCCCCACGAGACGGCCAGCAAGGGCATCCACCGCTCCTACCAGGTGACGAACGTCTTCCCGAACAGCACAGTACTGGAGAACGTCCGGGTCGCCGAACAGGCTCACAGCGACGAGGCGACGACGTTCTGGCGCAACGTCGACCACTACGAGGAGTTCACCGAACGCGCCCACGAGATTCTGGAGCGGGTCGGCCTCTCCCACCGGACCGACGACCTCGCGAGCACGCTGAGCCACGGCGCGAAACGGAAGCTCGAAGTCGCTATCGCGCTGGCGGGCGACCCCGCTGTGTTGCTGCTTGACGAGCCAAACGCCGGCGTCTCCTCGGAGAGCGTTGATGAGATCCGGGACCTCATCGAATCGGTCGCTGAGGACTACCCGGTCCTGCTGGTCGAGCACAACATGGACATCGTGATGGGCGTCTCCGACCGCGTCGTCGTCCTCCACCAGGGTGCTGTCATCGCCGACGGGTCACCGGCAGAAGTGCGGGCGGACCCCGACGTGCAGTCGGCGTACCTTGGGGGCTACGAACCGGGCAGCCTGAACGACGGCACGACAGCAGCCGGGTCCGAACCGGACTCTGAGGGGGGAACCGCATGAGCCTGCTCGAACTCGCCGGCGTCCACACCTACTACGGCGACAGCCACATCCTCGAAGGGGTCGATCTCGCCGTCGAAGAGGGGGAGGTGGTCGCGCTCGCCGGCCGCAACGGCGTCGGTAAGACGACCACGCTCCGGACGATTCTCCAGTTGACGCCGCCCCGCGAGGGGTCGATTACCTTTCGGGACGAGTCGCTGGTCGGGCTGGAGACACACGAGGTTGCGTCCCGGGGCCTTGGCTGGATTCCCGAGGACCGACGGATATTCGGCCAGCTCACCGTCGAAGAGAACCTCCGGGCGGCGATACCGGACCCTGACGAGGTGAGCGACGGCCTCCGGCTGGCCTTCGACTCCTTTCCCATCCTCGAAGAGCGGCGGGGCCAGGACGCCGGCACGCTGTCGGGCGGGCAACAGCAGATGCTCGCCATCGCCCGCGGGCTGGTCGGCGACAACGACCTCCTGCTGGTCGACGAGCCGAGTGAGGGGCTGGCTCCCCAAATCGTCGCCGACGTGGCCGAGGCGCTGTCGAAAGCGAGCGAGGACGTGACGATGCTGCTGGTCGAACAGAATCTCCCGCTGGCCCTTGACCTCGCCGACCGGTTCTACATCCTCGACAAGGGCCGGGTCGTCGACGATGGCGAGACAGCGGCAGTGACGGCCGACGACGAACGGTTCCGGAGGTATCTCTCGGCATGATCCTGGAAGCGCTCGCGGAGTTCCTGACGCTGAGCGAACTCGGCGAGGTGGTCGTCAACGGTCTCGCCAAGTCGGCGCTGTACGTGATGATAGCCAGCGGACTCACCCTCATCTTCGGTCTCATGGGCGTGTTGAACTTCGCCCACGGGTCGCTGACGATGGTCGGGGCGTATCTGGGTGGCCTCCTGATGGTCGTCACGGTGACGAGCGGGACAGCCCCGCTGACGCGGCTGGGGCTGTTCTTCGTCGCCATCGTCGTCGTGTTCGCGCTGCTGTCCCTGCTTGGCGGCACAATCGAGACGACCATCATCCGGCCGCTGTACGACCGGCCGCCGATATACCAGATTCTGCTGACGTTCGGCTTGACGCTCGTAATCGAGGAGGTCGTTCGCATCGTGCTGGGCGTCTACGACCTCCAGCCGCTGTCGGACTGGCAGGCCGCGCTGGCGACGAAGCCACAGTTCCTCCGGGAACCGGTCACGCTGGGCCCCGTCAGCGCCGGGTGGATGTCGCTATTCCAGATACTGCTGGGGGCTATTACCGTCGTCGGCATCTGGGCGTTTCTCACGAAGACCCGCTATGGCCTGTACATCCGGGCCGGCAGCGAGGACACCGAGATGGCGTCGGCGCTCGGCATCGACGTACGCCAGGTGTTCACGGTCGTGTTCGCGCTCGGTATCGGCCTGGCCGGCGCGGCCGGAACCCTGCTCATGTGGGATCCGACGTGGGGCGCAAGCGTCCCGCTGGCGGCCGAGACGCTGCTGCCGGCCTTTATCGTCGTCATCGTCGGCGGCCTCGGGACGTTCCGTGGCACTGTCGTCGCTGCGCTGGTCGTCGGCATGGCCGACGCGGTGACGACCTGGTGGTTCCAGAACGTCATCGAGTTCACGGGCCTGCCGGAACTGGTGCTGTTTCTGGTTCTCGTGGTGACGCTCATCGTCCGCCCGCAGGGGCTGTTCGGCGTCGAGGAGGTGGGGGGCCATTAGCGCCGAAACCGAGGCCGACGCCGAAGCGGCGTCCGAGCCACAGGCCGCCACGACCGTCGAGACGGGGTGGCCCCGGGAGTATCTGCGGGATCACACCGCCCACCTCGTTATCATCGCCCTGCTGGCGCTGTACCCGCCAGTGTACCACACGCTGCTGAACTCCCCGGTCAGCGCAGAGACGCAGATGCTCCTGCCGACGGTGGAGACGATGGTCGGCGTCCTCTATTTCGGCCTCTTTGCCATCTCGTTTGACTTCATCAGCGGCTACACCGGCTACCTCTCCTTCGGTCACGCGGTGTTCTACGGAACCGGTGCGTACACGGTCATCCTCATCGCCAACGGGAAGATGCCGCTGCTGGGCCCCGGCACGCCGTTTATGCTGTCGTTGCTGGTCGGTGGCCTCATCGCCATTGTCCTGGCAATGCTGGTCGGACTCGTCTCGTTCCGGCTGTCGGGGGTCTACTTCGCGATGATCACGCTCGGTTTCGCGCAGGTCTTCTACGTGTTCGTCCGCGGCTGGGACTACGTGGCAACGAACCCCCGCGACGGCCCTGCGGTCGGGCCGAGCCACGCCGAAGGGTTCCAGATCGGCGTCCCCGGCATCGACCAGCTATCGCTGTCTATCGGCGTGCTGACCGGCGACGAGGTGGCACTGTTCGGATCGACGCTGTCGGGGACGGAAGTGTCCTACTACATGATCGGGCTGGTCGTCCTCGCGTGCTACTTTGCGATGCAGCGTGTCATCCACTCGCCCTTTGGCCGCGTGATGATCGCTATCCGGGAGAACGAGGAGCGCGCTATCGCCATCGGGTACAACACGTACCTGTATAAGCTCGGCGCGTTCGCAATCAGTGGCTTCTTCGCGGCCGTCGCCGGTGGACTGTTCGCTGGATTCAAGCGCTCGGCCAGCCCGGAGAACTCCTTTTATTTCCTGGTGACCGGCGACGCCCTGCTGGCGAGCATCATCGGCGGCTTCGGCACGCTCGCGGGCTCGCTGTACGGCCACCTGTTCGACGAAACAGTCCGGGAGTTCCTCTCGAAGGCCGGGCAGGGCGGGGGGCTGTTGCCCTATCTCCGGGCGCTGCTGGGCCAGGAAACGCTCGACATGACGCTCGTCGGCGACACGACCATCGGCGGCCTCATCGACCTGCTGTTGAACGGCCACGCGAGCCTCTATGTCGGCCTCGTCTTCGTACTGTTCGTCCTCTACGTCCCCGACGGACTGCTCGGGACGCTCCGGGCGCGCATCGGCGGGACGTTCGCCGAGGCGTTGCCGGAGAAGCTCTGGAGTGAGTCAGAATGACGAAGTCAGTGAAAACGACCATCGAACCGCCCAAACGAACGACGACCTGGGCGTGGGGCGAGCGTCCACCGCCCGGCCAACCCACGGAGAGGCACCGCCGGCGAGACGACACGCCGTGCGAGCGGCCGAAAACGGAGCCAGTAGAGCAATGAGCGCAGAACCGGATCACTTGAAGGATATCCAACCGGAAACAACGAGTATGCAATACGCGACCAACGACGGCGTCGACATCGCCTACGAACGTGACGGGCCGCCGGACGGCGAGACAGTCGTCTTCGTCGAAGGCATCGGCTACGGCCGTTGGATGTGGCTGTGGCAACAGGAGGCGCTCGTCGAGGAGTACCAGACCATCGTGTGGGACAACCGCGGCACCGGCGACTCCGACGAACCCGAGGGCCCGTACACGATGAGCCAGATGGCGGGTGACCTGGAAGCGGTGCTTGACGACGCCGGCGTCGAGCAGGCTCACGTCGTCGGGGCCAGCATGGGCGGAATGATCGCCCAGAAGTACGCCCTAAAGTACGACCGGGCGCGGTCGCTGACGCTCATGTGTACCTCGCCCGGCGGGCCGGACGCCGAGCCGGTCCCCGAGGAGACACAGCAGCGAATGTTCGATGTGCCCGACGACCTCGACGAACGGGAACTCCGGCGGTACAAGATGCAGCCGGCGCTCTCGGAGTCGTTCATCGAGGCACACGAGGACCTCATCGAGCGGATCATCGACTGGCGCATCGACAGCGACGCCAGCGACCAGGCGCTCGAATGGCAGGGCGCGGCTGTGCAGGCCCACAACGTCTCGGACCGCCTGGACGAAATCGCGGAACCGTGCCTGGTCATCCACGGGACTGCCGACAAGGTAGTCCCCTACGAGAACGGGAAGCTGCTGGCTCGTGACCTCCCGAACGCCGACTTCATCACCGTCCACGGCGGCCCGCACCTGCTGTTCATCGAGGAGTACGAGCGCGTCAACACCCAGATACGGGAGTTCATCGATGACGTCTGAGGCCGGTTCTGCGGCGTCACAGGAGTGGGTCGGTGCCTGGAGCGAGCGTCGGGCCGCGCTCACGCCGAACCGCGAGGGTCTGGTGGACGCGACGACCGGCGAGCGGTTCACCTACGCCGAACTGGACCGGCGAGCGAACCGGACTGCTCGCCTGCTCCGGCAGTACGGTGTCGGCGCGGACGACGAGACCGCCGGCTCTGACACTGCCGGCACCGTCGCCGTTATCTCACGGAACCGCCCCGCCGTCGTGGACCTGTTCTTCGCCACCGGCAAGACCGGGAGCCGGCTGGCCCCGTTGTCCCACCGGCTTGCGCCCCCGGAACTCGCCGAGCTGCTGGATCGCGTCGACCCCGAAATCCTCGTCATCGAGGCCCGCTTCGCTGGAACTGTCTCGGCCGCCCTGGAGACAGTCGACGAGGCTGCCCCCCAACTCGTCCATCTCGAAACCGAAACGACGGAGTCGTCCGCTTTCGCCACGCTCGACAGCACACCCTACGCTTCGGCCCTCCCCGAGGACGACGCACCGGTCGAGACGGCGACCCCGGCCCCCGGCGACACGCACCTCTTGCTCCACACCGGCGGCTCCACGGGGACGCCAAAGGAGACGGAGATCACCCACCGAGGCGTCGTCTGGAACTCCCTGAACACGATCACGGCCTGGGGCCTGCGCGAGGACGACGTGACGCCGATGGTGTTCCCGATGTTCCACACCGGGGGCTGGAACGTCCTCACCGTCCCGCTGTGGCACATGGGCGGGACGGTCGTCATCGCCCGCGAGTTCGACCCCGGCGACGTACTGGAAACCATCGACGCGGAGGGTGGGACCGTCCTCGTCGCCGTCCCCGCGGTGCTGCGGATGATGACGGACCACGACCGCTGGGACGCGACGGACCTCTCGACGCTCCGCTTTGCCAAGTCCGGCGGCGGCCCCTGCCGCAAGAGCGTGATGGAGACGTGGTGGGACCGCGGCGTCGACCTCTCGCAGGGCTACGGCCTCACCGAGTGCGGTCCGAACAACTTCGCGATGCCCGAGGGCTGGACCCGCGAGAAAGCCGATTCCGTCGGCACGCCGGTGATGCACGTCGACGCCAGAGTCGTCGAGCCAGCGGACGCAACCGACGGAAACAGCGCCACCAGCCAACGAGAGCCAGTCGACCCCGGCACCGTCGGCGAACTCCAGTTGCGCTCGCCCCACGCCGCGACCGGCTATCTCGACAACCCCGAAGCCACCGCCGAGACGTTCGGCGACGGCTGGGTGTCGACCGGAGATCTCGCCCGCGTGGATGAAGACGGCTACTACTACATCGAGGGCCGCACGAAGGACATGTTCGTCAGCGGCGGCGAGAACGTCTATCCCGCCGAGGTCGAGGACGTCATCTCCGAACATCCCGCCGTCGCGGAGGTGGTCGTTATCCCGGTTCCCGACGACCAGTGGGGCCAGGTCGGGAAGGCCGTCGTCGTACTCGACAACGGTCTCGGCCGGTTCTCGCTGGCGGACCTGCGGGCGTTCCTCGATGACCGCCTGGCCCGGTACAAACACCCCCGTGAACTGGCCTTCGTCGAGGAGATGCCCACGAGCGGCCCGTCGAAGATCGACCGCCAGGCGATCAGTGACCGCTTCGGCGAGGGCGAGTAGCTACCGGACGAACAGCGCGACCTCGCTGTCGGCCAGTTCGACGGGCTCGTCGGCATTGTCGACAGTCAGCCCGGGCGAGGCCAGCGCGACCTCCCATCCGCCACCGTCCACGTCGACCAGTTCCGTCGGCGTCACCGTCTCCGCGACCCCTTCCATCGTCGCGACGAACAGGAGTTCCTCGCTCCCGTCCGGGGCGCTGCGGTAGCCGTAGTACAGGACTGTCCCGTCGGTCGGATAGGCGTAGTCGAGGGTGTCCTCGTCGGTGAGGTTCCCGGTGACCCACGGGTGGTCGTGGCGGAACTGCCGGATCTTGCGGTCGAATGCCGTCCGGTCGTCGTCCTGGCTGTCGTGCCAGTGGGCGAGGTTCGCGAACGCGGCCACGTCGCGCATCCAGTCTCGGCCGAGTTGTTCGAGTTCCGCGATGGTGAAGGAGTCACCGACGGGCGTTCCGAGCGTGTTCAGCAGCGTGACGATGTCCGCCTTGTCGTACTCCGTCATGTCGACGGCGTCGGCGAGCAGCGAGAGGAACTCGGTGAGCTCGTCGCGCTCCTCGAAGCCCCACTCCTTGAGCCGCCGGAAGTGCCCCTCTTCGCGGAACTCCTCGGGGCGAATCTGCCACTCCGGGAAGTTCTTCTCCTCCGCTAGCACCTTCAGGTTCCAGACAGCGTCCGTGTCCCGGACGAATCCCCACGGCGCGCGCATGTTGGCGTGCGTGAAGTCCATCGGACAGCCGGGCATGAACGCGTGAAAGAGGACCGTCGAGGCGGGGTTGTTGTATGCCCGGTCGAGCTTCTCCGGTTCGGTGTCGCCGAGATAGCGGTTTATTTGTGGCTGGCTGAAGGGCGGCTCCGGTTCGAGCTGTGTCCCTCGCCTGATAGTATCGTGGTTGGCGACGCCGGAAATCCAGTTTTCGCCCATGTCGGCGACCTCCCTGACCCGCCACCATTTGGTCGCCCAGAAGGTCTGGAGGGCGGGCGTGTTGTGCGCGAAGGTGACCGGCCCCCACTGGTAGGCGTGGGGGTGTTGCTCGATGAGAGTGCGGTACGTCGAGGCCAGTTCCCAGTCCGAACGGGGCCACGGGCGGCCGTCCTCGTATATCATCCAGGGCCGGTACTCGACGCCGGCGACCGCCTGGGTGACCCGGTCCATCTCGGCGAGGTACTCGTCGTCGTGCCACTCTTCCTCGGCCTCCGGGTCCCAGTTGGTGAAATCCTGTGCGCCGTCGACGCGGATGCCGTCCGCGCCGAAATCCATCTTCCGGCGCTGGAGTTCCAGCAGGCCGGCCCGAACCACGGGCTGGGTGTAGTCGAGTTCCTGGCCGTACATCCCCGGGCCAGCGAACCACTCGTCGTTCAACAGCGGCAGGGCTCCGTTGTCGGCGTGACCCAGCGCGATATCGAAGACGACCTTGACCGGCTCCGGCAGGGTGTGCATCGTGGCGATGAAATCCACGAGTTCGTCGGGCCGTCGCGTCTCCAGGATGGCGGGGTTCACCGTGCCGAACCCGGAGATGACGATGTCGTACCCCCAGTTGACCATGTCCGGCCGCCGCAGTGTCGCCTGCAGGGCGTCGTCGCTTTCGGTCTCGGGCAGCCAGTAGCCCAGTTCGTCCTCGTTTTGGGTAATCGGCGCGAGGGGCATCAGCTGGACGGCGTCGTAGCCAACGAAGTTCCGCTCGGCGGGGGTCAGCTCCTCGCCGGCGGCCTGCTTCTCGCCGATGGTCTCGAACTGCCGGGTCAGTCCGGCGAGCGTCCCCGACTCTGTGGCCGTCCCGGGGTGGATCTCCAGCATGCTGGTGGCCGGCTCGAACCGCGGGAGCCCGTCGTCCTCGGTCGCATGCGGCGCAACGCCGTCTTCCGCAAGCCGCTGGAAGTAGTCGCGGTCCGCCCGCTCGTCGTCCAGTCGGCCCATGTCGTACAGTTCGGGCGGACCATACGCGCCGAAGGGAAGCGAATCAGCGAAGGGGTCGGTGATGGTCTCGCGGTCGCCGTCGGGTCCGTAGCTGAGCCGGTACAGCGTCCCCAACTGTTCACGGGTTCCCGGCCGCACGCCCTCGACAGCTGCCCAGGTGAACTCGCCTTCCCGTCGCGTCTCGACGAACTCGCGGTCGAAGGTCACGGTCTGCTCGTCGGCAGTGAGGTCGACGTCCTCGGTGGCCGTCAGCAGTTCGAGGTGCACCTCCGTGGCCGGCACCGAATCGACGAGCTGTGGCGTCCAGAAACCGAACGCGGCGTGGTCGCCACGACAGTGCGCGCCCAGCCGTGTCGTCAGTTCCTTACACGCCTCGAATCGGTCGTCGTGGGCGTTTAGTGTCTCCCGCTGTGACTCGACCAGGGCCTCCGACTCGTCCGTCAGCAGTGAAGCCATCGCCCTCTCCCGAGCTGTCCTGTTACCCGTCGCATATACTGACCTGACGGGCGACTGGAATATCAAACTAGCCCAAATATACAACAGGTGTTGTTAATCAAAACACCGCCAGTACACGGCCACTCACACGGTACAATCGCGGTTCGGCGTGGAAGTACCGCCCAGTCCTTAGGGTGGCAGAGCGATGGTTCGGTGGCTGTCTTTGAGACGGTCGGGACGACTGTCTCTGCCGAGAGAGCGGGATGAAATGTGGTGACGCTTGGGAGCCGAATACCCTGTGCATCCACCCGAACGACGTGATGCCGACTGACGGTCCGGACGAAACCGACCGTGATGCGATTTCGGATCAATTCGGGGCCTAATCCGTCAATCCAGGCGTATCTTCAAGAGGGAGGGAGAGGTTATCTTCTCTAGAAATACTATTGACATGTACGATCCAGCAGATCCGATACACGTACTGCAGGTAGACGATGCGCCGCTGCTCGACGACACTATCGAGTTCCCGGATACACGGGAGACGGACTCGCTCACGGTGACCACGACCGGCCGAGCCGAGAACGCGCTCGACCTCCTCGAGGCGAACGCTATCGACAGTATCGTCGCCACGGACGAGTTACCCGACAGTGCCGGCCTCTCGTTTGTTGACGCGGTCCGCCAACGGGACGACGACATCCCGATACTCCTGTTGACCGAGTCGGAGTCCGTCGCTAGTGACGCCATCTCGCAGGGTGTTACCGACGTTTACAGAACCGACACACACGCCGGCCACAGCGACCTCCTCGCTAACCGGATTCGGCTGCTTGTCGAACGGCACCGATCAAAAGAAACCGCCGACCGGGCCAGACGGCGACTGACGGAACTGGCGGCTCAGTCCGACGAACTGCTGTGGGTGTTCTCCGGGGACTGGACCGAGATACAGTTCGTCAATTCGAGGTACGAATCGCTGTACGGACGGTCCGTCGAATCGCTGCAAGCCAACCCCGCGGAGTTCATGACGGCGATCCATCAAGACGACCGGGACAGAGTCATCGGGGCGATGCAGCGCGTGTCGGCGGGCGAATCCGTCACGCTCGAATTCCGCATCACCCGACCTGACAGCGAACAGCGTTGGGTACAGGCTGAGGCGAAACCGGTCGTCGAGGACGGTACAGTCGACAGAATCGTCGGCGCTTCACGCGATATCACTGAGCAGAAACGCCGTGAGTCACGACTTTCCGCTCGCGACGGACGCCAGCAGGCCCTCGAACGACAGAACGAGCGTCTCGAAGCGTTCGCCAGCGCGGTCAGCCACGACCTCCGAAGCCCGCTGGACGTTGCCCGCGGTCAACTCGAACTCGCCCGGAGGGAACACGACAGCGACTACCTCGATGCGGTCGAGCGGGCACACGACCGCATCGGACAGCTCATCGAGGACCTGCTGACGCTGGCCCAAGACGGCGAGGCAGCGCTCGACAGCGAGCCGGTGCCGCTGCAGACAGTTGTCGAGCAGTGCTGGCAAACCGTCGAGACCGGCGACGCGACGCTGGAACTCCAGACATCGGCTGTCGTCCGAGCGGACCCGAGCCGGCTCCGACAACTGTTCGAGAACCTCGTCCGGAACAGTGTGGAACACGGTTCCACAAGCAGTCGGCCGCGGGCCGACGACAGCGTGGAACACGGTCCGACGCCACACACCGAGAGAACGGCGGACACGGGCGAGCAGCGTGGGACGACCTCGTTGTCACAGTCGCAGGGGACCGCAGCCACCGACCTGACGCTAACCGTCGGCCAACTGGACGACGGCTTCTACGTGGCCGACGACGGCGTCGGGATTCCGGCGGACGAGCGCGAGAAGGTGTTCGAGGGCGGCTATTCGCTGGGTTCGGGCTCCGGATCGTCAGCGAGATCGCCGAGGTCCACGGCTGGTCGATAGCGGTCGGAGAAAGCGACGCCGGCGGTGCTCGCTTCGAGATCACCGGCGTCGAGTTCGAGACGGCGTAACCGTGTCGCCGTGGTATCGGGTGACCACCACGTCACCCGGTGCCGCCCCAGCCAACACCAACTAGGGGTCCGAACCTTACGCTTCGTCGAAGACGGTGTCGCCCTCGACAACGTGTTCTTCGACGGCGTCGAGGTCGAGGGTGAGGCCGAGGCCCGGCTCTTCCGGAATCTCGATGTAGCCGTCCTCGATGACGTCTTCCTCGACAAGGTCCTCCCACCAGCCAAGTTCGTAGGAGTGGTACTCGACGGCCAGGGAGTTCGGGACCGAGGCCCCGACGTGGGCGCTCGCCATCGTCGCAATCGGCGAGGAGACGTTGTGCATCGCCACCGGGATGTAGTACTGGTTGGCCACGTCGGCGACCTTCCGCGTCTCGCGCATCCCGCCGACCTTCGGCATGTCCGGCGCGATCATGTCGACCGCCTGGTTCTCGATGAGCCGGCGCTCTTCGGTGACGCGGTAGCGGTTCTCGCCGACGGTGATCGGCGTGGTCGTGGACTTGGTGACCTCCTCCTGGACTTCGATGTTCTCCGGCGGGACCGGGTCTTCGAGCCACCAGACGTCGTACTCCTCGATGGCGTCTGCGAGGCGCTTCCCGGAACTGCCCGAGAACGTCCAGTGACAGTCGAAGGCCACGTCGGCCTCGTCTTTGACCTCCTCGGTGACCTTCTCGACGATCTCGGCCTTGTGGCGGATCTCGCCCGGGCGGAGGTGGCGGTTCGCGCGGTCTTTCTCCAGCCCGCTCGGGACGTCGAGGTCGAACTTCAGGGCGTCGTAGCCCAGCTCGTCGACGACGCGGCGGGCCTCCGCGGCGCAGGCGTCGGCGTCAGCCTCCTCCTCGGTGTGGCAGTCACAGTACACGCGCATCTCGTCGCGGTACTTGCCACCCAGGAGCTGGTAGGCCGGGACTTCGAGGATCTTGCCCGCGAGGTCGTGCAGCGCGACCTCGATGCCGGCGATAGCGGTGACGGTGACGCCCTCGACGCTCCCCTCGCCGCTCATCTTCTGGATGAGGTGCTCGTAGAGGCGGTCGATGTCCAGCGGGTTCTCGCCGACGACGAACGGCTTCATCCGCTCGATGAGTTCCGGGACGCCAGCGCCCCAGTAGGCCTCGCCCGTGCCGACGATGCCTGCGTCGGTGTAAATCCGGACGAGCGTCCACGGGAAGTTCCCGTCGACCATCGTCGTCTGCACGTCGGTGATCTCCACGTCGCGGCCGCCCCCGCGCTTGGCGGTGACGCCCATCGTCTCCGCGGAGAGCTCCCGCATCGTGTACTCTGCGTTCGGGTCGTGCAGGTCAGCGTAGTCTACGTCGTTTGCCTTTCCCATATCTCCGCTTGCTATCGGCGTCACAAAAGTGTAGAGGAAATCGGTCGCACACCGTTTCAGCTACACAACATCTGTTTTGACTCGTACCCACACTCTCAATCTGTGTTCGCTTTCCGGTCGTGCACGACGGCTTCGGTACACCTAAATGGAACAGTACTGCCACTATCTGATCGGCTTTTGCAGAAATTGTGATGGGACCGCCGAGATTCGAACTCAGGTCCGACGCACCCCATGCGCCGAGGATACCGCTACCCCACGGTCCCGCACTCTGGGAGAGGGGGGTGTTTTAATTAAGGGCTTCGCTTTGGTGACGAGAGTGCCAGCCCGTGACGGGGTTGACGGTGCTGGCGCGTCCCCGTCACTCGGCGACCTCGATGCCGGGACTGTCGATGGTAACGTTGGCAAGCGACCAGCCCTCGCTTGCGGAACGGGCGTCGACACCGATGGCGTTCCGATCTGCGGTCACGGAGATAGTCGAACCGGAGACAGTCCACGACGTGTTCGTCTTGACAGCGTGGATACCCTGCTGCCGGCTTTCGATGGTCGTATTCTGGATCGTCCACGCGCCGGTCGTTCGAGCGGCGAACACACCAATATCGCGGGTATCGAGTGTGGCGTCAGTGACCGTCCACGCGCCGCTTGAGAAGGCAGTGACGAGGCCGGTGTCGCTCCGCCGGACCGTTAGGTCGGTCACTGTCCAGTCGCCCTCGCTGCCAATAGCTTTCACGCCGGTGTCGCTCCGGCGGACCTCCGTATTTTGGACCGCCCAGTCGCCAGTTGTCCCTGAGGCGTCGACGCCGTCCGCACCGGAGCGGTCGACGACCACCGCTTCGACCGTCCAGTCGCCGGAAGACCTGCGGACATCGACACCGTCACCGCCGACTTCGACGAAGCGGGTATCACGGATCGTCCAGTCGCCACCGGTCGCGCGGGCGAACACACCGCTGTAGGTCGTGCTGGCAACGGCGGCATCCTCGATGGTCCAGCTCCCTGTCGTGTTCGGCGCGTACACGCCGACGTCGGCGGCGATCACAGTCGTGTCAGTGACCGTCCAGTCCCCGCTGGTGCTGTTGGCAACGACCCCAAAGCGGTAGTTCCGCACGGTGAACCCGGTGACGGTCGGTTCCGCCGAGCCGGTTACCGTCACGCCGGTCCCGTTGACGAACCGCGAGCCGTCAAGGATCGCCCGGTCGGGGGCGACGAGGGAGATGTTCTCGTCGACGCTGACCTGTTCGTAGTAGGTGCCCGGCCGGACCTCGACGGTATCACCGCCGTCGGCGGCATCCACGGCGGCCTGTATCGACCGGTAATCGTCGCTCCCGTCTTTGTCGACGGTCAGCGTCTCCTGTCCCGTCTGTGCCCCAGCAACGCTCGCCGGTAGCACGGCAACAGTCAGCACAACCGACAGCAGGAGGGCAAGCAGTGTGGTGCGCGCGTCGTCCATAGTCGAACGATAGGTACGAGTGGACGTAAACGGTACTGATATTTCACCGTGGGCGCGCAGGGGTACGGCCCGCGAAAGCGTTATCGGCCCGACCGGCGAACCCCTGCGTGTGCTGGAGTTGACGTACGAGTCGGGGACGGTCCGCGTGACGGGGGACCCGCCGTCGGACCTGCCCGGCGTCGAGTACGACGAGCGTACGCAGACCGGACGAGCACCGGCCTACCGGTACGCCGACCTCGTGGCGGCGCTTGACGAGCGCGGCGTGGCCTACGACAACGCCGTCTGCTCGCTCCCGTCGCTGTCGCTCTCGACGACGTACGACCTCCGAGAATACCAGCAGGCGGCGCTGGACGCCTGGCGGGACGCTGACGACAAAGGGTGTCTGGAGCTGCCGACAGGGAGCGGCAAGACCGTCATCGGCATCGCGGCGATGGTCGCGCTGGGGACGCCCACGCTGGTCGTGGTCCCGACCATCGACCTACTGGAGCAGTGGCAGCGCGAGCTACAGCGGGAGTTCGACCGGCCGGTCGGCCGCATGGGCGGGGGCGAGCAGCGCGTCGAAGACATCACGGTGTCGACGTACGACTCGGCGTACCTGCGGGCCGACGAACTCGGCGACCGGTTCGGACTCGTCGTCTTCGACGAGGTCCATCACCTCGGCGGCGAGGGGTATCGGGACATCGCTCGGCTGCTCACCGCGCCGGCACGGCTCGGACTGACGGCGACGTTCGAGCGGCCGGACGGGGCTCACGAGGTTATCGAGGAGCTCGTTGGGCCGCTCGTCCAGCGGGTCAGCGTCGACGATCTGGCCGGCGAGCACCTCGCGGACTACGACATCAAGCGAATCGAGGTCGCGCTTACGCCGGACGAACGGGACCGCTACGAGGAGCACCAGGGGACGTTCACCGACTACCTCACGCAGTCGAACATCCAGCTCCGGTCGGGCAGCGACTACCAGGAACTCGTCAAGCGGTCCGGTACCGACCCGGCAGCCCGCGAGGCGCTGCTGGCGAAACAGCGCGCACGTGAGGTAATGATGAACGCCCAGCGGAAGGTCGACCGGCTGGCAACGATTCTAGACCGCCATCGCGAGGACCGAATCATCGTCTTCACCGCTCACACCGACCTCGTGTACTGCCTCTCCGAGCGGTTCCTCATCCCGGCGATAACACACGAAACGGGCGCGAGCGAGCGCCGGGAGATCTTAGAGCGGTTCCGCGACGGGACCTACGCCCGTGTCGTGACGGCGAACGTCCTCGACGAAGGGGTGGACGTGCCCGACGCGAACGTCGCCGTCGTCCTTTCCGGGAGCGGGTCAGAACGGGAGTTTACCCAGCGGCTCGGTCGGATTCTCCGGCCGAAAGCCGACGGCGGGCGGGCGTTGCTGTACGAACTCGTGACCGAGGAAACCGCCGAAGAACGGGTCGCCAGGCGACGCAGATAGCCGACAGTAAAGCGTCGACGGACCACCTCAGCGTGTCGAGGCAGGATCGCCCTGACTCCCCGTGTTTTTGTCGCTCCGTGGCGGAGATACGCATGTGCTGACGAAAGACCTCCTGCGGGTGTCCCGCGCCGGCGGCGGGTACCACTTGCAGTTCGCCGACGCCGATGCGGAGCGACTGGCGGCCCGCGTCATTGGCATCTACCAGGGCCACGTCGCCGAATCCCGCGAGACACTGGAGACGGCACTCGCGGATTTGGAGCGGGAGGCCGACGATTTCAAGCTCGTCCGCGGGCTGGCGAAGCTCGTCGAGCGGGAGGCCACGTTCGAGACGCAGGCACCGGTCGACCCCGTCCGCGCCCGTCGCCGAGTGTTCGAAGCCGCGGCGGACATCGGCGTCGTGAGCGAGGTCGAGCGGGAACAGGCACTCGCAGCGGCCGCCGACCACTTCGGCACGGACGCCGCGACGCTGGCCGATGCGCTGTACGCCGACCGGGAATCGCGCCAGATTCTCACCGCCGTCGACTCCCGCTGGGGGCCGGCCGAACTGCGGACCCAGTACAACCTCTCGCTGGCGCAGACAGCGCTGTTCGACGCGACCGAGGTACGGGTCCGCTCCTCCGACCCGAAGGCGCTCGTCTCGGCGGTCAAGCGCCTCCGGCTGATGTACGAGATTCGCCGGACCGAGCACGGACGAGAGGTCGTCGTCACGGGGCCGGACGCGCTGTTCTCCAACACCCGACGGTACGGCACTCGCTTCGCTCGACTCCTGCGAACGGTCGCGACCGCGAGCGAGTGGGAACTGACGGCGACTATCGACGACCGGGGCACCGAGCGGGAACTCACGCTCTCGGACGGGGATGTCTCTGTCCCCGGCGTCGAACCCGTAACAGAGGTCAGCTACGACAGCGGCGTCGAAGCCGACTTCGCCGGCCGGTTCGCCGCGCTGGACCTCGACTGGGACCTGATCCGCGAACCGGAGCCGCTGGCGGCGGGCGAACACGTCGTCATCCCGGATTTCGCCTTCGAGTGGCGACCCGGCGCTGACACCGGGGTGCGGGATACGGGACGTGGGGAAGGCTCCGATGGAACCGACGGTGACCTACCCTTCCGGGTTTTCTTCGAAATTATGGGTTTCTGGACGCCGGAGTATATCGAGAAGAAACTCGCCTGTCTCGACGCGTTGGAGGATGTCGAGATGCTGGTCGCTGTCGACGAGTCCCTCGGCGTTGGGGAGGACATCGAAGCGACGGAGACCCGAGCAATCCGGTACGCCGGGACGGTCAGAGTGAAAGCCGTGCGGGACGCCCTGCGGCCATACGAGGAGCGACTGGTGCGCGAGAGCGCCGCAGACATCCCTGACGAACTCCGCCCTGACGCCTCGGTCATTTCTCTCGCTGACCTCGCCGCGGAGTACGGTGTCAGCGAGGATGCGCTGGAAGACGTGGCCTATCCGGCTCACGAGCGCGTCGGGCGCACGCTCGTTTCGCCTGCCGTGCTAGACGACCTGGCAGAGCAGATCGAGCCCGGAATGGCCTACGAGACGGCGAGTGACAGACTGGCCGACTACGGTATCGAAGACGACAGCGCCGCCCTGGCACACCTTGGCTACCGCGTCGCCTGGGAAGGGCTGGGTGAGGGGACCATCGAATCGCGGGACTGAGAGGCCAGTGGAACATAGCGGGGAATCAGCTCCCAGATACAGAATGCCGCACCGCGATGAACGGGGCGACCGTCGCTCAGGTCGCTTCGTCAAGTGGGTCCTCGGACCGCTGTCGCCCCCACTGTGGCATTTCGAAGAGGAGCCGGAGCGGCCAGATGACGTAGTACAGCGGATGCAGCGGGCCGGGGAGCGGACAAAATTGGTACTCCGAGTAGGTCGGGTGAAGTGACGAATGTAGCAGCAGGAATGGCACCAGCGCAGTTGCCGAATCGCTGGCAGCAAGATAAAACCGAGCGGCTTCGAACTGTGTGGGCGCCTGTTGCGTCCCAGTGGCCAGCGGTTCGACGACGTCCTTGGCTAATTCGGTGACGCGGTCGTCCGTGTGAAGGCGATCCAGCATCGGCGCTGGAAGGGCATACCCGAAGATAACACGGGCAAGTGCGGCTCCGAGCAGTAGGTTCCGCTCGACGCCAGTTTCCCGCGCCCGAGCGAGGACGTGTGACCAGTCGGCTTCCGTCGATTCCAGTGCCGCAACGAAATCACAGAGCCACTTCAGGAGATACCAGCGGTGCTTGGTTCCGTGGAACGCCAGCATGAGTAGCCGGTCTGGCTGCGCAAGCGCCGGAAGCGGTTGGCTGCCGACCGCTACTGTATCACGGCGATTCCAGAGTTCATCGAACGGTTGGGAGAACGGTCGCTCGGCGTCTCCCACGCGCCAACGAAGTTCCACGTCGAACTCCGGACCTCGCATCTCGTACTCGTGAACAATAGCTTTCGTCACGGGGCCGCCCAACAGCGCTGTGTCGTCCAATCGCGGCGTGCCCCCGCGCCACTCGTACCCCCGTCCTTCCAGAATATCCGCGGCAACGGTGATATCTTCCGGATGGACTAGCAGGTCCAGGTCGTTGTACTCGCGTACCGTTGCGTCGTCGTAAGTGGCTGCCGAAAGCACCGGTCCCTTGAATGGTATCGCACGGACACCGCGCGTCTCAAAACTCTCGATTATCTCCTGTAGCTCGGCCGTGAATGCGAGATTTCGCATCCGCTTTCCCTGTACTGTGCTGCTAAGTCGTGTCAACACGGACTCTGGCACGGTGAACTCATCACCACTCTCGGCTGCCATCGATTCCAGCCCCTGATAGAGGAGTTGCACGACGCCGTGGTAGCGGGCGAATTCAACAACGCGGTCCCAGTCAGGCGTGTCATCCAGCACGGGTGGATCGGGGGAAGCGTCGGTAACGATTGCGGTACGAGCACAGTCGACTACCAACTGGAGTTCGGGTTCAGCCTCCGTCAGCATGGCTCACTCTTGAGATCAGACTCAATCCGGTCTACGACCTCCGGAAGCGTATTGAGGTCGCGCGGTCGGCGGAGCCGTTTTATATCGGTCATGTCGACGACCTCTCCACAGGCGCTAAAGTTGGACACAGCCCGGCCGTCGGCTTCCAGCGCACCCAGCGTGTACGTGTTATCGACGAGCGCCATGATCTGTTCATCTGGCCTGACCGGTTCCATCTCGATGGTTTTCCCGTCCTCGAGCAGGTAGATGCGTTCCAGTGGCACCGGGGTCGCGGGCTGTTCATGCATGAGCCCGTAGAAATGCCGCTTACGTCCGTCATGGGTCCGTTCCGGTGGTTCGACCGGAGGGTCGAACGCTTCGACCGCTGCCGGATCAAGCTTTATCGAGGGATATCCGCTCCGGACGACTGGTCCCGCGTCACCCAGTACTATCGCAGCGACATCGTCGCTCAGAACGCGATGGTTATTGACCAGGCAGGCCATAGCGGTCGTCGTTTTCCCGACTCCAGACTCCCCGACGAACGCCACTGCACGCCCGTCGACGCTGACAGTGCTCGCGTGCAGCACGAAGTACCCCCGCTGGTCCAGTAGGTGGTTCAATGCCGGGCCGACCAGTACGTGCCGGAGGACTTCGCTGGGCACGTCCGAGACCGGGTCTACTGCGATAGACTTCCCGTCCCGGATTCTGACGGTTGCGGCGTCATACAGAAGGTAGTACTCGCGCTCGGTTATCGCGTGAAAGGTCGATTCGGGGTCCGCGGACAGTGGACGGGGAATCCGCTCCTCAGTGATAGTGATATCGGCCTGCTCGCCTGGCGCCGGTTCAGCGGACGGGAACTCCGGTACGTCGAAGGCCGAGCGGACCGTCAGCCCGAAGGCTTCGTACGTGGTTGCGTCTGTCGTTGCCATCCCGCTAAGTTCCTCCCTGCCTAGTTATCCGTCGATTCCGTCCGTCGTGATACACACCCCATCTACGACACCCCTGGTTCATACCAGGTCGCTTGACTGCTATGGTGGATAAGAATGATCTCTCTACTCGCCACCCACAGGCACGAGAACCGTCGGGATATGTCTACTGAACGGGTAAGTCCAAAGTCGAGTGCAAATGAAAAGAAGAATCAGCTAGGTGTGTGGACCGTCAATGGACGCTAGTTCCACTTCCCGTACCCGTCGTCGTAGTCCCCCCAGTTCGTCTTTTCTTCGACAGTTCCGTACGTTTCGACCGACGGCGTTTCGTATTCCTTCATGGGTTACCCCATCCTCGGCTACAGAGATTACTGTATTTGTTATAACACCTATTCTTATTAAATTCATATCAGAATAGGACTGTTACTACCTGTTAGCCACGTACTTCTCGTTCCGTGAGTGCTCGGAACCGACCGAAATCGTCGACCTCCCCGATAAGGACGTCACCGTTCGACTCGATCCAGGCGTGGGCCTCGAAGGTGTCCGACCGCGTATCAACACCGAAGCGGAGACAATGCGGCTGGTCGTTGGCCACCAACAGTGTGCTGCCCGTGAGGGCTCGATCAAGGCAATCGTAGGTGCCCGGGAGATGTGTCGCCGCTGTCAAAACCGCCCAGCGGACTGACGCTGGTGATCCCGTCTGATGATGGCACGGCAGGAACTGAGAGATAGTGCCGAAATATCGCTCTGCAGCCTCCAGCCCAGCGACTGCAAGCAGTGTTTTGCTCGCCGCGACCAGGACCGCAGCTTCACAGAGCAACAGTTTCTGTGCCCGTGGCAACGCCCTGAACTCACGGAGTCGGGCTCGCATCGATCTTGATGAGTTGCTCCGCGGCAAGCGTTTCCAGGAAGCGCTCTACGTCGTTTTCGGCTCTGTCCCTGTCGACATCGTACTCCTCGATCAGCGCCGAGACGATTTCCGTTGGCTCCGTCGGCTCCTGAATCCGGCCCCAGATATCCGGGCCAGTGCCCGACAGGCCCTGGTACCGCCCCGTTTCGTTGTTCAGCAGCACGATTTCACCGTCGATTGTCGTGGTGACACAGTTGTCAGTTGCCACGACAGTCGATCCGGAATCTATCGCTACCATGTGAATATCGGCGATACTCACACCATTTGTTATGGCCTCTTTTCGTCGCCGTCGCAACCAAGGCTGGCGGTAGACGCTCCCTTCGCACCCATACTGCCCGAATGTAGTGAGTCGGTAACTATGTTACATAGAATCTGCATCCAGAACAATGACTGATACTCCCTCAATCAGTGAGAAATACGCATCGCTGCGCCGCGTGGCGCTGTATCGTCCGGCGCTGACGGGGAGTATCGTCGCCGCCAGCCTCTTCGTGATGTTACTCGAGGGCGTTGGCCTCTCGTTCCTGTTTCCGATACTCGACGCCGCACAGGCGGGGCAAGGCCTCCCGCTTCAGGCGGACGGCGTTACCGGTGAGTTCCTTTCCGCGTATGCCGCCGCCGGACTGCCGCTCACGCTCGAATTCCTGCTGGTCGGCCTCGCGTGCGTGATGATCGTCCGGTACACGGCGTCGTTTGCAGTGAAATGGCTCGCGGCGAAGCTCACACAGACGTACGAACGCGACCTCAAGAACCGAGCCTACGAACTGGCGATGGGCGCGTCGGTTGCCTACTACGACGACAAGGGGTCCGACGACATCATGAACACGATTCTGACACAGACCCGGTATGCCGGCCGTGTCATCGGCCGGATCATCCAGTTCTTCCAGCAGGGGATTCTCTGTCTGGTGTACATCGGAATCGCACTGGCTATCGCACCGGTGCTGGCAGTCGGTGCGGCTGTCGCCCTCGGCGGCATCACAGCGCTCATCAGGTACGGTATCGAGCCCGGGTACGCCGTCGGCGACCGTGTGGCGACGGCCAACGAACGACTGCAGGAGACGACTCAGGCGGGGACCCAGGGTATCCGTGACGTGAAGCTGTTCGGCATGCGCGACGGACTGCTTGCCGAGTTCCGGGCCACGCTCGACCGATACACCTCGACCAGCGTCGCTGTTCGCCGAAACGAGGTCGCAATCGGGAGCCTCTATCGGCTCTCGGTCTCACTGCTCCTGTTTGGTCTCGTCTACGTCGCTATTAGTTTCCGGGCGCTGTCAATCGCGGAACTCGGTGTGTTCCTGTTCGCGATGCTCCGACTCGCGCCCCGGCTGAGTTCGCTCAACTCTACCGTCTACGCTATCGAAGGAGAGCTCCCACATCTGGTCCGAACCCACCAGTTCATCGACCGCCTCGAAACCCAGCAGGAGCCCACCGGCGGGCGGCCAGTCCCGGACCGAATCGCGGAAATCGCGTTCGAGAACGTCTCGTTCGCCTACGAGGACAAGCCAGTGCTTGCGGACTTCTCGATGGCTGTCGAGCGAGGCGAGTTCGTCGGCATCGTCGGCGAGTCCGGTGGCGGCAAATCGACAATCGTCTCGCTGCTCACTCGGCTCTATGCCCCGGACGGCGGTGATATCCTGGCGAACGGGACACCGATTTCGACCTACGACCTCGACGGCTGGCGTAACGCTGTTGCGATGGTTCGACAGGACCCGCACATTTTCAACGACACGTTGCGGTACAACCTCACTGCCGGTCGGAATATCTCCGACAGTGACCTCTACGAGGTCGCTGAGAAAGCTCTCATTCTCGGATTCCTCGATGACCTTCCGCAGGGGCTCGATACGGTACTTGGCGACGACGGCGTGAAACTGTCCGGCGGACAGCGCCAGCGCGTCGCACTGGCCCGGGCGCTCCTGAAGGATGCGGAGATACTCGTGCTCGATGAAGCCACCAGCGACCTCGACTCGAACCTGGAACGGCAAATACATCGAACCGTCGAGACGCTTGCGGGCGATCGGACCGTGATCGCAATCGCCCACCGGCTCTCGACCGTCTCCAACGCCGACCGAATCTACACGGTCGAGGACGGGCAGGTCACCGAACAGGGAAGCCACGCCGAACTGCTCGACGACGACGGGACGTACGCGGAGTTGTACGCGATGCAGGGTACGGCGGCCGCGGAGTTTTCAAGCGGCTGAGCGGTCGCCATCGGATCTGAATACACCGCCGGGTCAGACCTCTCGGCGGCGACCCTTCGGCACCTGTGACCTGAGTTCGCCGTAGACGTACAGGCCGACGCCGACCGGCTCGGCCGTGCCGGCGAGGTCGTGGGTGACGACGAGATACCCCCAGTCACCGTCCCAGTCGAGTTCCCGATCCTCGCCGGCTACGAACGCCCGAGCGGCGTCCTCGTCGAGGTGGATGACGTTCTTCGAGGCGTGCTCACCGAACCGCTGGACAGCCTCTAACGTCGGCTTCCAGTGTTCCTGGCGCGTCCGCAGGACCGTCATTCCCAGCCCTTCAATGTCGACTGGCGACGGCGGGCTCCCCCGATACAGCCACAGTTTGCCAGCGCCGCGCTCCCAGAACGTGTACCCGTCGAAGGTATCCGGCGGGACGCCGAATCGCTCGGTCCAGAAGTCGAGTACTTCCTCGCGGGTCGCTCGCTCGGGGTCCTCGCGCTCGTCGTCCGTTTCGGGGAGCCGCGTGAACACGGTGCTCTGGTCGCTCATTCGGCGGGCACCTCCAGTTTCGCACAGAAGAACCCGCCCGTGTCGTTGTGATGCGGGTAGATGCGCTTGGCGTTGGTCACGCTGGGGTCGAAATTCTCGTCTTGCCACTCGGTGATTCCGGACACGTGATCGAGCGGGAGGTCGTACTCGACGATCTCACAGCCCGTCTCGTCGAGCACGTAGTCCAGCACGGCTTCGTTTTCCTCCGGAGCGAACGTACAGGTGGAGTAGACGACGGTGCCGCCCGGTTCGGTCACTTCGACGGCGCGTTTGAGGATGCCCTTCTGGACGCCGGAGATGCCTTCGACGTGAGAGATGGTCCAGTCCTCCAGCGTATCGGGGTTCTTGCGGATGGTCCCCTCACAGGAGCAGGGCACGTCGACGAGCGCACGGTCGTACCCCTCGCCGCCGAAGGGCTTGAGCGAGTGGTTACGGCCGTCCTCGTGGGTGACGGCGACGGTCGTCGCCCCCAGGCGCTCGGTGTTGGTCCGCAGCGCCGAGATACGCCCGAGGTTGTTGTCGGTCGCGACGACCTCGCCGGTGTCGTCCATCAGCGCGGCGAGCTGGGTCGTCTTGCTGCCCGGTGCCGCACAGGCGTCCCAGACTCGCTCGCCGGGCTGGGGGTCCAGTACGGTCGCCGGAATCACGGACACCTCCTCCTGGCCGTGAATCCAGCCGTGGAAGTACGGCCAGTTCGCACCGGGGGAGTCCTCGGGCAGGACGAACAGGCCGTCGTGCCAGTCGACGGGGTCGTGGGTGATGTCCGCCTCCGCAAGCGCCGTCCGGACCCGCTCGACGGTGGCTTTGATGGTGTTGACCCGGACAGCCGACGGCAGCGGGCGTTCACACGCGTCGATGAACGCCTCGAAGTCGTCGATGATGGGCCGATAGCGGTCGAGTGGTTCCATTGTCCGGCGTTCGCTTGCGGTCGGTTTGTGGGTTTCGAAGGGCACCGGCCCATGGCTTTCAAGCCGCCGGCGGCCGATACCTGATGTATGGCACACATACAGGTCCACCGCGACGACATTTCGCTCGACTCCCCGACACTAATCGAGGGACTGCCGGGCGTCGGACTCGTCGGCAAGATAGCTGCCGACCATCTCGTCGACGTCTACGACATGGAGTACTACGCGTCGGCCCACTGCGAGGGGTTGCCGGAGATCGCCGTGTACGGAACGGACGACCCACAGGTTCGCCCGCCGGTCCGCCTGTACGCAGACGAAGAGCGTGACCTGCTCGTTCTCCAGAGCGATGCACCGATCTCCCCGTCCGGAGCGAAGGAGTTCGCCGGCTGTATGGTCAACTGGTTCGAGGCAAACGACGCGACACCGATCTATCTCAGCGGCCGCCCTGCCGAGAAAGACGGCGTTCCGAACGTCTACGGCGTCTCGACCGGCGACGGGGCCGCGATGCTCGAGGAGGCGAGCGTGGACCCGCCCTCGGAGAACGGCGCGATCACCGGACCGACCGGCGCGCTGATCCACGAATCACAGCGGGTCGGACTGACGGGCATCGGGCTCATCGTCGAAGCCGACCAGCGGTTCCCCGATCCGGAAGCGGCGCGAGCCCTTCTACAGACGGCGATCAGCCCGCTGGCCGACTTCGAAGTCGACACTGATGCGCTAGTCGACCAGGCCGAGGAAATCGGCCGGGCAAAGGCACAGCTCGCTCAGCAGCTCCAGGAGAACCAGGAGGAGAGCACGAGCGCACGGCCGCTCGGGATGTATCAGTAATGGCGGACGCAAACGACATCGTTCGTGGGTTACTGGTCGTGGCTGTCGGCGTCGTCGCAGCGATAGCGGCGTGGTTCCTGTTCGTCGCGGTCCCGGACGACCTGGCGGAACTGCTTGGCGTCCTGTTACTGCTCGGTGTCGTCATCGCTGCGGCGCGCATCGGTAGCAGTATCGCCGGCTCGCTGCTGCCGGCACACAACGTCGCGGAGGTCGCCGTCGAGGGACCGATTACCCGCGACGGGGGTGGCGGCATCACCAGCCCGCCGGTCGGCGCGTCGGCCGACGACATCGTCGAACAGATCGAACGCGCCGACGCGGACCGCGGCTCGCAGGCGCTCCTCCTGAAACTGAACACGCCAGGAGGCGAAATCGTCCCCAGTGAGGACATCCGCATCGCCGCTGAGCAGTTCGACGGCCCGACCATCGCCTACGCGACAGACGTCTGTGCCAGCGGCGGCTACGACATCGCCGCCGGCTGTGACGAACTGTGGGCACGGGAGGGCTCTATCGTCGGCTCGATCGGCGTCATCGGTTCGCGGGTCAACGCCAAGGATCTGGCCGACCGCCTCGGCCTCTCCTACGAGCAGTTCACCGCCGGCGAGTACAAGGACGCCGGTGTGCCGTTGAAGGAGATGACCGAGGACGAGCGCGAGTACCTCCAGGGAATCGTCGACGACTACTACGAACAGTTCATCGACACCGTGGCCGAGGGCCGCGAGATGGACACGGAGACGCTCAAGGACACCGAAGCGCGAATCTTTCTCGGCAATGCAGCCGAGGAGCGCGGGCTCGTCGACCGACTCGGGACGCGGGACGATGTCGAGGCGAGTCTGGAGCAGCGGCTGGGCGAGACTGTGACGATCAAGGAGTACGAACCGGATCGCGGGCTGGCAGGCAAACTCCGCGGGGGCGCACAGCGAGTCGCGTTCGCCCTCGGTGCGGGTATCGCCGGCGTCGCCGACGGCGACATCGATGGCCTCTCCTTCCGTCGATAGCTCGGGAGGTTTTTTATCCGGGGACCGCCTTCGCCGTAGTGTGACTACGCTGGTGGTGTGTATCGACAGGGACAGTCCGGCGGCAGTGACGTGTCCCGTCGTCGGCCGCGACGCCGTCGAGTCACTCATCACGCAGACGGGCGTCGTGGACCCGGAGGATAGCCGGGTCAACTGTCTGCTGGAAGGGCTCGCAGTCGCGGACGAACTCGAAGCCGAGGGGTCCTCGCCGGTGCTTGCCGTCGTGGGCGGCGGGAGCGACAGCGTCGGTTCGGACCGGGAGATCGCAAGCCAGGTCGACGACCTGGTCGCCGAGCACGACCCCGATTCCGCGGTCGTCGTCGTCGACAGCGCCGACGACGAGCGGCTGGTTCCCATCATCGAGAGCCGCGTCCGGGTCGACGCCGTCGACCGGGTCGTCGTCCGCCAGGCCCGCGACATCGAGTCGACGTACTACCTGCTCAAGCAGTTCCTGGCCGACGAGGAGCTGCGCAAGACGGTGCTGGTCCCCGTCGGGATCATCATGCTCGCGTTCCCGCTGTTGCTCGTCGTCACCAGCCCGACTATCGCTGTCGGCGCTATCGCGGCCGCCATCGGCGTGTTCCTCATCTACAAGGGACTCGGTATCGACACGTACCTCTCGCGGCTGCCCGGCCAGACCCGGGAAGCCCTGTACTCCGGACAGGTATCGCTCGTGACCTACGTCGTCGCCGCCGGCCTCTCGCTCGTCGGGGTCTTCGCCGGCGTGCTGGGCGTCTCTGCGGTCGGCGATATCAGTCCCTTCCTGCTCGCGAATCGCTTTGCCTTCGCGTCCGTGCCGTGGCTGACCGGCGCGGCGCTGGCGGCCTCGCTCGGTCGCCTGCTGGACGAACTCATCCGGCAAGAGGGAGTCCGGAGCGCGTACGTGAACCTGCCGTTCGGTGCGGTCGCTGTCGGTCTCGTCGTTCGCGGCTTTTCTGCCTACTTCCTCGAACGCGGCGGGGTGTTCGAACCGTTCCAGGTCCCGGAGACGAACCTCGGCATCGTCCAGATCCAGGGGTTCACGCTGGAGGCTGGGACCCGCCTCGCGCTGTTCATCCTCGCAGGGATCCTCATCAGCCTCGTCGGCGTCCGAGTGGCGACCTACGTCAGCCACACCGATATCGAAGACGAACTCGTTGAATAGACAGCGATTTAGGCCGGCGACGGCTACCGACCGGCATGACAGACGGTGCATGGGTGTCGCTGTTCTCCGGCGGTAAAGACTCCTCGTGGGCGCTGTACCGGGCACTGGAGCGGGGCTACCCCGTCGAGCGACTGGTGACGGTGCATCCGGAGGGCGATTCCTACATGTACCACGTCCCGGCGACCCGACTGGCCAGCCTTGCCGCCGAGAGCATCGGCATCCCGCTTTTGGAAGTCGAGCCGGACGACTTCGACGCCGACGACGTGCCCGATTCCGGCGCGCAGGGCGACGCCGAACTCGAACCGCTGGAGGCCGCGCTACGCGAACTTGACAGCGAACTGGACGGTGGCATCGGCGGCGTCACCGCCGGCGCTGTCGAGAGCGAGTACCAGACGACCCGCATCGAATCGATGGCCGAGCGCCTCGAAGCCAACGTGTTCGCGCCGCTGTGGCAGGAGAACCCGCGAGACCTCGCGGATGCGATGCTTGATGCCGGCTTCGAAATCCGCATTATCCGGGTGGCCGCGTACGGACTCGACGAGTCGTGGCTGGGGCGCACGCTCGATGCTGACGCGCTCGATGAACTGGAAGCACTCAACGAGGAGTACGGCGTTCACATCCTCGGTGAGGGCGGCGAGTTCGAGACGCTCGTGACTGACGGTCCACACATGGACCGCCGGATCGAACTGGAGTACGAGACGGAGTGGGACGGGAGTCGCGGAACGCTCCAGATCGAAGATGCGTGGCTGGCATAGCAATCGGCGAACGAAGTGAGCCGATTCACCCGACCGAACAGCGTGAGGTCGGGATTTTTGATGCAGATTTTTCGAGGAGTGGGTCGCGACGCGACCCCGACGATGAAAAAGGTGCGGCGGCGAGTTCGAGACGCTCGTGACTGATGGGCCACACATGGACCGCCGGATCGAACTGGAGTACGAGACGGAGTGGGACGGGAGTCGCGGGACGCTACAGATCGAAGATGCGTGGCTGGCGTGACCTGCGGAGTGAATAAAACCGACAGCTGTTAGTCGTCGTTCGTCAACTGCGTGTGCGCACCGATGAGTGCGCCGGCCAGGTCCAGGCTCTCGATCTGCGTGTCGCGGTCGATGATCGACTGGCGGATGTCCGAATCGAGGATCGTCGTGTCAGGGAACACGATGGTGCCGTCGAGACTGGAGTTGACGACCTCGGCCCCAGAGAGGACGTGGACGTTCTCGCCAAGCGTGGTGTTCTCGATGGTGGCGTCCTCCGCGATGACGTTCTCGCCGTCGAGTTCCCACGCCACGGCCTCCAGGTAGCTCTCGGGGGTCCCGATGTCGTACCAGGCGTCGTCGAACGTGAACGCACGGACCGGCCCGTCGTCGACGAGCCACTGGATGAACCAGCCGGGTTCGTCGGGGTTGTTCCCGTCTTCGAGGTACTCCCCGAAGCGAATCGCGTCGGCCGGAAAGGCGTAGCAGGCAATCGAGACGAGCGTGCTGTTGGGGTCGTCGGGCTTCTCCTGGAAGTCCGTGACCGCCTCACCGTCCAGTTCGATGAGGCCGTAGGAGCTTGCTTTCTCGCGGGACCCCACGTCGTAGGCGGCGAGCGTGGGGTCGTCGTACTGTTCGAAGTAGTCGATGAACTCGGCGATGTCGAAGCTGATGAGGTTGTCGCCGGCGATGACCAGCAGGTCCTCGTCGCCGAGGCCCTCCCGGTCGACCAGCTGGGCGAGCGCGCCGACGACGCCGAACTTCTCGTCTTCCTCGGCGGTTTCCTCGACGGTCAGGGACGGCTTCTCGAAGCTGCTCGCGGCGATGTGGTCCCGGAAGTCGTCGGCAAAGCGCTGGTTCGTGCTGACGAACACGTCAGTGATGCGATCGTCCTCCTCTAACTCGCCGAGAATCCGGTCGATGACGGTCGTCTCACCGACGGGGAGCAGCATCTTGGGCCGGTGCTTGGTGACTGGCCAGAGCCGGGTGGCGTACCCGCCCGCGAGGACAATCGCTTTCATGTCCGGAAGCAGACAACCAGAATACAAGTTCTTTTTCATCGGCTGGACCGCGGCACTTATCGGTGCCCCGGAGTACAACCCCGTATGACTGACGACGCCGACGGTCCGGGGACTGGGGATGCGAACCTCACGGAGAAAATCAACCAGACGAACGTCGACAAGCGTATTTCGAGCCTGGAAGCGGCCTACGACGAGGTCCCGGTCACCGAGGAGATCTTCGAGCTGTCGCCCGACGAATACGCTGATGTGTTCGCTGCGACACGCGGGACCGGCTACTCCGGGAACAGCGTCGTGTTCGTCACCCGTGACGGCACCGATTTCCCGGAGCTGAGCGATCAGATACCCGACCAGGCTGCCGGCGACACCCGTGACCGCGTCCTGCTGGTGCTGGGCCGTGGCGCTGACATGTGGGCGCTGCCGGGCGGCGGCAAAGGCGACGAATACGAGTCGGTGCAGGGAACCGCGGTCCGCCGCGTCAACGAACAGACCGGCATCCGCTGTACGGTCACCGGCGTCGCCGAAGTCGTACACTCGAAGTACTATCCGGACACCGACGCAGAGGGGTCCGTGCACACGCTCGATATCTACCTTGAGGCGGAGTACAAGAAGGGCGCTCTCGACGTGGACGAGTCGGAACTCGTGGGGGCGGCGTGGTTCGCTGAGGCGCCGGAGCGTCTGACTCCCGGTGCCGAAGAACGGTTTGCGGCCTTCCTCGACAACGGCGACGAGTAGGACGGCCGCAACACCGCCGATTAGTGTTCGACCAGTTCGACGAGTATGCCACCGGTCGATTTTGGGTGGAGAAACGCCACATCGTGTCCCCACGCGCCCGGCCGCGGCTCCTCGTCGATCAGGTCGATGCCGCAGTCGCTGACCGTTTCGAGCGCGGCCGCGATGTCCTCGGTTTCCAGAGCAACGTGGTGAATGCCCGGCCCGTTGCTGTCGAGATACCTGGGAATCGCGCCATCGGCGTCGGGCATCGGCTCCAGCAGTTCGAAGTAGCCGTTGTCTAGCTCCAGGAACGTCACCTGCAGACCGTCAAACGACTCCTCGTGGACGACTGGTGTCTCGAAGGCGTCGGCGAACAGTTCCGCGAGCGGGTCGGCGTCGGCGGTGGCGATGCCGGCGTGGTCGAATCGCATGACCGGGGGTTCGAACGTGGGGTATAAAACTCTGTGACCGACTCCGGCTTCATTCGGCCGAGTGCGTCAGTCCGTCCGCACTGCCATGAGGTTGTACGTGTATCGCTCCCCTGTCCGATACGACGAGTAAATAACGCCGTCCGAGACAGCCGGGGTCATATCGACATCCGGGACGGGAAGCGACCATCGGAGATCGCCAGTCGTCGCATCGAACGCGTACAGGCCTGATCCATCTAACGTCGCTCCAGCGATCAGAGTATCCCCGACTCGAACCGGTGCTGACTGGGAGAATCTTGCGTCCGCGCTCTCATAGCGCCACTCGGGGGTTCCGTCGGTAGCGAGACAGTAGAGCTCCCCGTCCGAGGTGCCGAACGTGACGGTTCCGTCCGCGTACACGGCTGAGCCGTTGGTCCCGTTCAGCGTTTCGAACGTCCAGCGCGTCTCCCCGGTTTCCTTATCGAGTGCGACGAGCGTCTTCGGACCCACGTCGTTCGGCGTCGTGACGTACACCGCCGAATCACCGATTGTCGGCGCGCCACGAACCTCCTGATCCACAGCACCCCACAGGAAATCGCCCGTCTCGGCATCGAGTGCCCGCAATCCGTGGTCCGCCTGACGGTCGCCGGCGACGTACACGATCCCGCCGTCGACGGCCACCGGTGGAGTCCCGGTGCTACCGAGCTCGGTTTGCCAAGCAGTGGTTTCGGCGTCGGTATCGACCGCGAACGCATTCGTCGTCCCGTCGGTGTACGTCGTGCCGTACAGCATCCCGCCGTCGTATCTGAGTCCGCCGATCGTTGGCGTCCCGTCTATCACGGATGCCCGCCACCGCTCTGTGCCAGTTTCCAGGTCCAGGGCGAATACGTGACCCCCCGTTCGCATGCTCTGAGCGCCGACGAACACCGTTTCGTCGACGATAATCGGATCACGGACGTTGATCAGCTCATCTGCCGGAAGTGTTTCCGTGGTCGTCCACGCCGTTGCACCTGTTGAACGTTCGAATGCACTGAGTCCTTCGTCACCGGTTCCGCCGGCGATGACAAACTCATCCGACAGTATCACGCTCGAAGAGACCGGACCGATCTCCTCCCGCCGCCACGCGACGCACGCGGAGGACCGGCCAACTGTCTCCCCGGGAACAGAGCCAGTGTTTCGCGGCCCGTTGTGTGGCTGCTGCCAGTCATCAGTGTTCGATGGAGTAAGCGGTTCCTGGTTCGCACACGCGAGGTCCGCTATGGATGGGCGTTCAGTCCCCGTCTCCGCCTCCGTTTCAGTCGCTGCGTCACTGGTCGCTTCGGCCGTCGGCTGCGGATCCGTCCCCGACGGCTCAGCCGATTCGGAAGTCGAGCTAGTATCGGCGCTTTCGTCGTCAGAATCTGTCAGGCGGAGACAGCCAGCACCGCTCAGCCCGATCCCCACCGTCGCGAGAAGTGCTCGGCGTTGCATGCGTGTGCTAGTCGAATGCAGACATAACAATACTCCTAATTAACCAGGTAATAGTAGCATATATACTATTTTAGTGTGTACATATCTGGTGAATACTATTAGATAAGATTACTCTCCAGCTAACCACTATTTTTATTATAGTTGTTGTCAAGTACATTGATACTCAGTCATATGTTACGGAGACGTGTGTTGGCGGCGTTCTGTACTGCCGGACTCTCTGGTTGTTTGCGCTTGACCGGTGACACCGCACAATCCGATGGCGCGGAAGCTTCAGGATCGGAACGGACCGAAACTATCGATGACGCTCGGGAACGGACACCTACGGAGTCAACCGGGGGACAGACGGGATCCGACACGGAGGGACTGTTCGCGTCCCGATCCGAAGCCATCGAATTCGCCCAGTCCTTTGCTGCGTCCAGCGTTTCGAACCCGATCTCCGCGGACGGGCGAACCAGCGCTGAATTGATACAGCACGGCGGGGGCTGGGGGAGCAGCTGGGGATCCGGGGAGCAAGGCGGCGTCTACACGTCGTCTGATATCAAATTCGAGGCTGTCTCCGACGAGGGCATCGCCTTCGGCGGGGACTCGAACCGGTCGATCCGGATCCGAAATCTGACGCTTGGATCGGAAATAACGTTCGAACCGTCTTCGGACAGCCCCGCCTACCGTGTCAACGACTGGGATATCGACCCCGAAACCGAAGGCGTTCCGCCCTCGACGATTGGCCTGGAAGTCGGTGATGGGAGCGAGCACGTCTCGATGTCAGGAACGTGGACCGGTGACCGCGACATATTCAACACGCAGACGTTCTGCGCGTACCAGGTCGACCTCCTTGAAGGCGGGACGAGAATCGGCGGAACCACGCCGAAAGTCTACGGGATCCGGTACAACTGGGGGGCGAAACAGACGGCAGACGAACTGTACGTCACTCGGCAGCCGTCCACGGACGAAAAGTGGGTCGCCGAGCTCTTCATCGGAGAGAATACGTTCGAGTCGAAGGCCCGGCAGAAAGCCGAGCACGTCGTCGATGATGACGTTTTCCGCGTAGACCTGTCTGCTATCGACCTAGACTCGGGACAGTACGGGTGGACGCTCCTCATCGGAACTGCACAGCCAATTCAACGGAACCAAGTGATCAAGCTCACCCCGACAGACACCGGGCTCATACTCCGGTGAACCGCGCCTGTCGGTCTGAAACTGATCCGATATTTATAATAGGCAATACGTCACTCTACTATCTGCACAATCGTCTCTAAGTGGTACATATATGGGTGAAATAGCGCAATCGGCCGGCAGCCTGTTCAACGCAGTCTTCCGGCCGTCGCAGTTCGTCAGAGCCTCCGACGCTGTCACCCAGACCTCCGTCTGGGGCAGTCTTGACCGAACCAAGTCCCTGCTCGCCGTGTTTCTCATCAACGTCGTCCTGTACGCGACGCCGCTGACGCTCTCGGGGTATGGCGTCGCCGTCGAATCACAGGCACCGACGTGGTTCGGACCAGTCGTGGGTGCAGTGCTGGGCAACCCCGATACGGTCTGGTGGCTGGTTGCTGGAATCGCACAGAACTCGGCGTTTCTCATCGCCCTCTCCGGCGTGACGCTGCTGACGTATCACCTCGCGCTGGTTCTGACACGCAGTTCCAACGGGTTCGTGCTGACGTTACACACTGTCGTGTACAGCGTCAGCGCGTATCTCGCGGGGATATTTACGGTCCTGGTGTTTCTCTCGCAGCACAGCGCCTACGCGACGGCCCGCACGCTCGTCGCCAACCTGCAGATCCGATTTATCACCGTGTTCTACGACCTGTTCGAGGTGCCCCCGTCCGAACGCGTGTTCACTGTCAGCGAGTCGGTCGCGGCGGGACAGTTGACTGACGCCGAAGCCGGGATCGTTGCCGTCCTCATCACGTTGGTGCTGTATTTCGGCTACTCGATGTATCTCGGTGCGCGACTGAATCACGGAACCGGCGTTACGGGGGCCGTTCTCGCTGTCCTCGCGGTCGGTCTCTCCCCGGCGGTATACGTCACCGCCCTGCTCGTTTACTCGACTGGAGGCCTTTCGATATGAGCCACGAACACACTGACACACGACAAGCATCGGAGACAGACACTGATGGGCAGGCCGATACGACCGACGGGCGACAGGACGAGGTCGTCGTCGAAACGCAACCGACGTTGAAGCCGACCGCGATAGCCATCGCCGCGGTCGTCTTACTCGGGATCGGCATTATCGCGTATCTGTACGCTAACCCCACGCTGTTTGGCTCCGTGGACCGGACCGAGATCGCGCTCAATCTCACGGCGATTCTGATGGTCATCGGACTCGTGCGGTTGCTGCTCCGGCTGTACGTGCTGACCCGGACCCGCTACGTTCTCACGACCGACGCCGTCCGCCGGGAGTACTCGCTGCTGTACAAGTCGTTCTCGCGTGAGCTGCCCCTGGCGAAGGTCCGAAGCCACGAACTCCGCCGGAACAGGACCGAGACGCTGCTCGGTATCGGAAGCGTCTCGTTTCTCACGGGGAGCGTCGCCCAGAGCCCCGCCCACCTCCGGTTCCAGAACGTCCCTGACCCCGAGCGGATTCGGAAACAGGTCCGGGAGCGGCTTTCGGACGACGACGTACAGTAGCTGGTCGTTCGGAAAAGCGCTTACATCGAGGAGCCGGGCTGGTATTCACCGAACACGTCACGAAGCACGTCACACACCTCGCCGGTCGTGGCGTACACCTTCACGGCGTCGATGATGTAGGGCATGACGTTCTCGTCGCCTTCGGCCGCCTGCCGTAGCGCGTCGAGTTTCGCCTCGACGGCCTCGTCGTCGCGCTCCTCGCGGACGGTGGCGACGTTGTCCTGCTGGGCTTGCTCGACGGCTTCGTCGACCTCCTCGATGTCCTGTTCGGCCTCCTCTTCGACCTGGTACTCGTTGACACCGACGATGATGCGTTCGCCCTCTTCCTGTTCTCGCTGGCGCTCGAAAGCCACGTCCTGGATCTGGCGCTGGACCCACTGCTCCTCGATGGAGCGGCGCATCCCGCCGCGCTCGTCGACCTCTTCGATGAGTTCGCGGGCCTCGGCTTCGAGTTCGTCGGTCAGCGACTCGACGTAGTAGCTGCCGGCCAGCGGGTCGATGGTGTCCGCGGCCCCTGACTCGTGCGCGAGGATCTGCTGGGTCCGCAGCGCGGTCCGGACGGACTGCTCGGTCGGCAGGCCGATGGCCTCGTCCTTGCCGTTGGTGTGGAGGCTCTGAGTCCCGCCAAGGACCGCCGCGAGCGCCTGGTAGGACACGCGGACGACGTTGTTCGCGATCTGCTGGGCGGTCAGCGTCGAGCCGGCGGTCTGAGTGTGGAACTTCAGTTGCTTTGACTTGGGGTTCTGGGCGTCGAAGCGCTCGTCCATGATTTTCGCCCAGAGGCGACGCGCCGCCCGGAACTTCGCTACCTCCTCGAAGATGTTGTTGTAGGAGGCGAAAAAGAAGGATAGCTGCGGGGCGAACTCGTCGACATCGAGCCCGGCCTCGATGGCCGCCTCGACGTACTCGATGCCGTCGCCGAGGGTGAAGGCGATCTCCTGGGCGGCCGTCGAGCCGGCCTCGCGGATGTGATAGCCGGAGATGGAGATGGTGTTGAAACTCGGCGTCTCGGCGGCACAGAACTCGAAGATGTCGGTGATGAGCCGCATCGACGGCTCCGGCGGGTAGATAAACGTATTTCGGGCGATGTACTCCTTGAGCACGTCGTTCTGGATAGTGCCGCGAAGCTCCTCGCGGTCGACGCCCTGCTTGTCGCCGACGGCGATGTACATCGCCAAAAGCACCGACGCGGGGGCGTTGATCGTCATGCTCGTCGACACCTCGTCCAGCGGGATGCCGTCGAACACGGTCTCCATGTCGTCCAGCGAGTCGATGGCGACGCCGGTTTTGCCCACCTCGCCGGCGGCCATCGCGTTGTCGGAGTCGTAGCCCATCTGCGTCGGGAGGTCAAAGGCCATCGACAGCCCGGTCTGGCCCTGGTCGAGCAGGTAGTTGAACCGCTCGTTGGTCTCGGTCGCCGTCCCCATCCCGGCGTACTGACGCATCGTCCAGAGCCGTCCGCGATAGCCGGTCGGGTACACGCCGCGGGTGTACGGTTCCTGGCCGGGGAACCCCAGATCCTCTTCGTAGTCGAGATCGGAGATGTCTTCGGGGGTGTACAGACGGTCTACCTCGTGTCCCTCGGTGTCCGTGGTGAACGTCTCCTTGCGTTCGCCGAAGCGGTCGACGGTGGGCTGGACGTCGTCTTCCTCCCACTGGGTCTTCGACTCCCGTATCTCCGCCAGCTCGTCGGGGTCAAACATGGGCGGACTGTCGGACGGCGGCGGCTTAAGGGTTCCCAAATCCTTCACGGTTTTTAACATTCACGGCGGGCCAGAGACGGTCCGTTCCGAGGTGGGTTTATATCGTCGCCCGCTATCGAGGACGTATGCCAATCGAACCGGGTGACGGCGTCACCATCGAGTACGTCGGCCGCTTCGAGGACGGGGCCGTCTTCGACACGTCACGTCCCGAGGTCGCCAGGGAGCACGGGCTCATCGAGGCACAGGGCGTCGAGGCGAGCGAGTACGCGCCGCTCTCCTTCACTGTCGGTGCGGGGGAGATAATCGAAGGGATCGACGAAGCTGTCGTCGGCATGGCTGCTGGAGAGGAGGCCACCGTCACGGTCCCTCCGCGAAAAGCCTACGGGGAGTTCCAGGCCGACCGCGTCCGGGAGTACGACCCGGAGACGTTCGAAGGCATGGTCGGGACGGAACCGGAAGTCGGGCTCCACGTCGAAGCCGAGAACGGCCTCCACGGGGACGTGACCGCGGTCCGAGACGACGCCGTTGAGGTCGATTTCAACCACGAACTGTCCGGCAAGACGCTCGTGTTCGACATCGAGGTCGTCGACGTCAGATAATCAGCCTGTCGTCAATAGCTGATCAGCCGCCCGTGTCGTACTTGTAGGTCGCTTCGTCGGGGTCGATGCCGAAGTCCTCGGGGCCCTCTTCGGGCTCGGGTTCCTCGGACTCACCGGCGCTGGCCTGCTTGAACCGGCTTCGGAGGTGGCCGGGTACCTCGAAGCGGTCGACGGCCACCCGGAGCGGCACCGCGTCGGGCTGGATGGTCTCCTGTTTGGCCGCGAGCCGGTCACGGAGCGAGTCGGGGAGCTGGGCGACCTCGATACGCTCGAACCCGAACTGCGAGAGGTACCCCGAAGCGTTCGTCAGCGAGTAGACGGTGTCGAACCCCTCGTCGCCGGCGTACTCGACCAGCCGCTCGATGACGTGTGCGCCGACCCCCTGGTTGCGCCACTCGGGCAGCACGCCGATGCTGGTCAGTTCGCAGACGGACTCCTCGTCGCCCTTGTGAATACGGATCCGGCCGAAGCCCGCCTTTTCGTGGCTCTCCTCGTCGATAGCGACGACGTAGTCCCGGGATCTGAAAGCGGTATCGTCCAGCCCCATCTCTTCGATACGGTCGAGCAGCCAGACTTCCTCTCGGTTTTTCGCATCCCGGACGTACATGCCCGAAACTTAACTGCCCCAGTCAAAAGGGTTTGCGGCGTAACTTGCGGGGTAGGAGTCTGTGGCGGAGAGGCAATCACTAAGAGAGTTCAACATGATTGATTATCTATGATCTCGCTCGAGATGGACATGGTCCAGTACGACTGTCCGTACATCGACACGACACGGGACTACGAGGTGTCGTTCCTGGCCAAGCAGTGGGATTTCCACCCTGTCGAGCGGGAGTTGGAGACGCGGATCATGGTCAACGGCGCGGACCGAGCGGAACTGGACCGCGGATTGAACGCGCTGGAAACACACGACCACATGGAGTCCTATCAGCTGCTCCGCCGGAAGGGGGACCTGGCGCTCATCCGCTCGCGCATCGACGAGACGAACGCGATGAGCGTCATCCGCGACCACAGCGGCTACATCACCGGGCCGTTCCGCATCCGGGACGGCTCCGAGATCTGGCACGTCGGCTTCGACACCGAGCGGGTCGCCGACGGAACGCTGTCGGAACTGGAACGGGACAACGACTACACGATCCGGTCTCGGGAATCGGTCGACCTGGAGGACTACTACGACCTGCTGCAGAACATCGACTCGGCGAAACGGCTGGTCGACGGCTGCCGGGAGCTGTCGGATGTGGAGCGGGACACGCTGGAGAAAGCCGTCGAAGGCGGCTACTTCGACACGCCCCGGGACGCGACCCTGTCGTCGCTCGCCGAGGAGTTCGACGTCTCGAAGATGGCGATTTCGAAGAACCTGCGGCGGAGCCAGCGCAAAATCCTCGACCGCGTCACGACGGCGATGAACGACGTGACCGAGTGAGGAGGATACGGCGCGTCTCGGCTACTCTCGGCTCGCTACTCCGCCCCGCTGCCCTGCATCAGTTTCTGGATGTCTTCGTCGGCCGCCAGTTCTTCCGGGTCGCCGCTGGCGACGATGTCGCCGCGCTCGATGACGTAGAGGCGGTCGACGACCTCCGGGACGTGCGTGACGTTGGATTCGGCGATGAGCACCGCGATGTCGCGGTCGTTGATCGCCCGGATGTAGCGTTTGAGGCTCTCGACGACGACCGGAGCTAACCCTTCCAGTGGCTCGTCAAGGATGAGCAGGTCGGGCTGGAGCGCCAGCGCACGGCCGATGGCGACCATCTTCGCCTGGCCGCCGCTGAGGTTCTGGACCTTCGCCGTCCGGCGGTCGTCGAGTTCGGTGAGTACGTCGTAGACGCTCTCGATGACGGCGTCCTCGTCGTCGATACCGCGGGCCTTCCCGCTCGTCCAGATGGGGAGCCGGAAGTTCTCGTCGACGGTCATCCCGGTGAACAGCTTCCGGTCTTCGGGCTGGTAGCCGATGCCCCGCTTGGGAATCAGCTCCGAGCGGATATCGGTCAGCTCCTCACCGCGAAATTTGACTGAGCCGTTCCAGACTGGCGTCAGACCCATGATCGCACGAAAAGTGCTGGTCTTGCCAGCTCCGTTGCGGCCGACCAGTCCGACCGCCTCCCCGGCGTTCACGTCGAGGTCGATGTCCTCGGTCACCTGGAACCCCTCGACGGCGGCACTGAGGCCGCGAACGGACAGCAGCGGCTCGCTACTCATCGTCACCCACCCCCAGGAGGAGCCGCCGGAGTTCGTCGTCTGTTTCGAGCATCGTCGGCGGGCCGACCCCGTGGACGGCCCCCTGATGGAGGGCGACGACGCGGTCGGCGTACTCCGTGACGATGTCCATGTCGTGTTCGATAGTGACTGTCGTCACGCCCTCGGCCCGGCCGACCTCGACAATCGTCTCGATGACGTACTCCTTCTCGCGGGTCGACACGCCCGAGGTCGGCTCATCGAGTAGGAGATAATCCGGGTCGAGGCCGAAGGACATCGCCACGTCGAGCAGTTTCCGGTCGCCGTGGGGGAGTTCCTCGGCGACGGTGTCGGCGGCGTCTTCCAGCCGGAACTTCGCCAGCAGCTCCTCGACCTGTGCCTCCACGTCCGCGTGGCCGTCAGCCATCGAGAACAGGCTCCAGGTCTTGCCCCGTTCGGTCAACACGACCGTCCGGAGGTTCTCCCGGACCGTCATCTCCTCGAACACCTTGACGACCTGGAAGCTCCGGGCGATGCCGGCGTCGACGCGCCCGTTTGCCGACATCCCGGTGATGTCGTCGCCGTCGAGAACGATAGCGCCCTCGTCCGGCGAGAGGAACCCGGTCAGGAGGTTGATGAATGTCGTCTTCCCGGCCCCGTTCGGGCCGACGATGAAGACGAGTTCGCCCTCCTCTTTGCCGAACTCGAGCGTGATGTCGTCAGTCGCGACCAGTTCACCGAAGGACTTCCGTAGATTGCGTGCTTCGAGCATATCAGTCGACTCCGAAGAGGATTATCCGCAGGCTGGTCAGCGATTCGGCCACCTTCCGTTCTACCGATTCCACCGCTGTCCGGCCCCACGTCGACAGGACGGACGGTTCCCGACGCAGCTCGCCGAGTCGCGTGTTGACGATGCCACCGGACCGGAGCGACCCGACGATGCCACGCGGGAAGCCATACACCAGTATCAGGAGCACCACGCCGGTCAGGAACTCGTAGTACTGGGTGACGTCCTGGCCCACGTCCTGCAGGAAGATGAGCACGACACCGCCGATGAGCGGGCCGACCAGTGTCCGGAACCCGCCCAGTATCGCCATGAACAGGATGTCCCCCGACCGGAGGAAAAACAGCGTCCCCTCCGGGCGGACGTACTGGCGGACGACGGCGAACAGTCCGCCCGCGACGCCGCCGTAGATGCCCGAGATGACAAACGCGGCCCAGACGTAGCGGCGGACCGGCAGGCCGATAAACCGCGCCCGGGTCCGTTCCTGCCCGATGGCATCGAGGGCGTTGCGGAACGGCGACTGCGTGATGCGGTACATCACGAACAGGCCGATGAGGATGACGACCACCGTCAGGTAGTAGGTGAGCACCTGGTACACGTCGGGGCTGAACGCGGTCCCGAACAGGAGCGGCTGATTGGCGGGGCCGGGCCGAATCGGCAGTCCGTCGCTCCCGCCGAGGGCGCTCTGGCCGAGCGCGATGGCATACAGGAGCTGGCCGAAGGCCAGCGTCAGCAGGGCGAAGTACAGCCCGGTGTGTCGCAGCGACAGCGCCCCGATGATGGCTGCCATTACCGTCGCGGCCGCGATGGCACCGAGCAACAGCAGCCCGACGCTCTGGATCCCGGCGTAGCGGGCCAGCACTGCGGTCGCGTACGCGCCGGTCCCGAAGAAGGCCGCGTGGCCGAACGACGTGAGTTTCGTGTGACGAAGCAGGAGGTTCAGCCCGACTGCCGCGAAGCCGAACAGCAGGCCCTGGTGGATGACGCTGAGCTGGAGGCTGTCGGAGAGGCCCGCGATGTCCGGGATGACGAACAGGAACACGACCCCGAGGACGAGGAAGGCCGCTTCCCGACGGGTCATCTCGACCCCGAGGAAGCGATACGCCGGCGTCCCGTCGCGGTCGACGCGCTCCGGCATCACGCCGTCTCACCCCACGTTCCGAACAGGCCTTCAGGCTTGACCAGCAGTATGAGCGCCATGATTGCGAATGGGGCCGCGATTTCGCCCGGCGGGTACAGCGTGATCATCCAGCTACGGATGACGCCGACCAGGAGCGCGCCGACGAACGCGCCCCGGAGGCTGCCGAGGCCGCCGATGACGATGACGACGAAGGAAAGCACCAGCGGATTGGTGCCCATCTCAAGGGTCGCCGCCGTCGGCGGCACGGCCATCGCGCCGGCGAACCCGGCGAGAAACGCCCCGAGCGCGAACACGAGCGTGAACACGCGGTCGGTGCTGACGCCGATAGCGGTCGCCATCTCGCGGTCGATGGCCGTCGCGCGGATGATGCGGCCGGTCTTCGTGCGCTCGAAGAACCAGAACAGGCCCGCGACGACGGCCGAGCCGACGAGGATGACGAACACGTTGTAGGTCGGGTAGTTCAGCCCGACGAGTTCGCTCGTCGGGATCGTGTTGATGGCGCTGTAGACGGCATCGGTTCGCAGCGAGCTGTCCCCCCAGATGAACTTCTTGACGTCCAGCAGGATGAGCAGGAGCGCGAAGGTCAAGACGAGCTGGTACACCTGGTCGCGGTCGTAGATCTGCCGGAGGAACACCGCCTCGAAGATGGTTCCCACGGGAAGGAGGATAGCCGCCGTGACGAGGACGGCGGCGATGACCGCGAGGACGAACACGGCGGTCCCGACGACGCCGCCGCCCGGCGGGCCGATAACGCCGATGATGAACCCGAACACGCCGATTGCGGTGTACGCGCCCAGCGAGAACAGCTCGCCGTGGGCCAGGTTCAACACGTCCAGGATGCCCAGGATGACGGTCAGGCCCGAGGCGATCATGAACAGGATGAACCCGAACTGGATGCCGTTGAGCGTCTGGACGAGCGCGGCTGTAGCTGAGACTGCCATGGCTCGGTATCAGGCGCTCCAGCTGTCCAGCCAGTCGCTCCCGGTGACGCCTGGCGGCGGCGCGGTTTCGGTCGCCGGGTACGTGTTCACGTCGTCGAGCCTGGCCGCGCCGAGGTCGTCGTCGTACACCATCTGCCCGGCAAAAGAGTTCGACGCGCCCTGGTGGTCCTCGGCGATGTTGTGGTAGCCCGCCGGCGTGAAGAAGCCGTGGCCCTCCAGCACCTGCGCGATCTGCTCCTGGCTAGGGTAGGTGCCCAACAAGTCGATGGCCTTCTCGACGGCAGTCGCCCAGGCGGTGACCGCCCCGTACCCGCTCATGTAGTGAGCCGTCGGGACCGTTACGCCCTCCTGCTGTGTCGCGGCGTCGAACAGGTCGCGGCCGGGCTGCCAGTTCCCGAGCGCCGGCAGGCCCCAGTAGTAGTTACGCGACCCGGAGTAGATGTCCGTCCCGGCCAGCGCGTCGGCCGGGACGTCGCCGGCCGCGCTGTAGAGGGTCGTCCCGAACACCGTCGTGTTCTCGAACATGTTGTTGGCGCTGGCCTGCCGGACGAACGTCGTCACGTCGCCGCCCCACAGGCTGGAGAAGGTCACGTCCGGCTCCTCGTTGTTGATGGAGGTGATGTGGTTCGCCATGTCGCTGGCCCCGAGTTCCGGGAACCCCTCGTAGACGATTTCGGCGTCCGTGAGCTTCTGGATGGCCTGCGTGAACACCCGCATCTCGTCCTCGCCGAAGGAGTAGCCGGGGTTGACCCCGGCGACGGTCGAGATGTTGTCAGCGCCGATACGCTGGACTGCCTCTCGGGCCATCGTCACTACCTCCATGATGTCGTAGTTCTGGAAGCGGAAGGAGTAGGTCGGGTCGGGAACGGTCTCCTCGTACAGCGTCGTCACCGTGCCGTCGGTGCCGACGTTGATGACCCCGTTCTTCTCGACCTCCGGGGCGATCTGGCTGTGCGTACCGCTGGAAATCGGGCCGAACGTGACCTCCTTCCCCTCCTCGATGAACTGGTTGTAGCTGTCAAGCGGGTTCGACCCCTCGTTGACCACGTCCAGTTCGATTTCCCGCTGGCCGCCGATACCGCCCGCATCGTTGATGCGCTGGACGGCGAGCTCGGCCCCGCGCTGGGCCTGGATGCCGAGGACGCCCGGTGCGCCACGGGTGAACGTCAACAGCCCGGCCTGTATCGGTTCGTCGGAGATGCCGTCGCCGGACTGCCCGCCCTGGTCCGCTGTGTCACCGTCGCTCAGCAGCGTCGAACAGCCAGCGAGCGCTGCGGCGACGGCCGAGCCGCCGACCGCGGAGAGCAATTGTCGCCTGCCGATGCCACCAGTGTCATGATCCGTTGTCGTTCGTTCCATAGGTGTGTCCCAACGAAGCCCGGACTCGTCCGGGCTGTCTGGTCACGCGGTGTGTGCCACGCTCACAGGGATAACTGATGCTTCCGACGTAACCCCCGAATAACGGGAGGTTTACACGTAAACCACGGGAGCCGGTGAAACAGCGGATCGACGTTCTCGAACTGAACAGCGGCAGGTCCCCATAGCGGGTCGGGTATACATATCAACCCACCCCTATTCGGCCATGTCTGGAGAACGTGTGACTGAATGGCATCCAGTACCTCTCACGAACGGCTCGAAGTCGAGCCAATCGACGAGTCCTCGATCCTGTTCGTCGACGACGACCACTACACTGGCGACACCGTCTGTCTGGTGACCGGCGGGGGGTCGGGCATCGGACGGGCGACGGCGCTGGCGATGGCCGCAAACGGGGTGACGGCCGTCGCGACGGACATCGACGAGGACGGCCTCGCCGAAGTCGAGACGGCCGCGGCGGACCTCGATCTCGACGGCAGCGTCGAGACCGTGGTCGGCGACCTCGCGAGCGACGACGACATCGAAACCATCGTCGAGACCGCTGCGTCCCACGGGACGGTGCGCTATCTCGCCAACATCGCCGGGCTCCAGCACATCGACGCCATCGAGGACTTCCCGATGGAGAAGTACGACCAGATGCACGACGTAATGCTTCGCGCCCCGCTCGCGCTCGCGAAGCAGGTCATCCCCCACATCCGCGGGACCGACGACGGCGTGGGTGCCATCGGGAACATGGCTTCGGTCCACGGCCACTACGTCACCTCGGATAAGGTGGCCTACAACGTCTCGAAGTTCGGGCTGCGGGGGCTGACACAGTCTATCGCCGCCGAAGGGGGCGACGGATTGCGGGGATTCTCCATCAGCACGGGCTACGTCAAAACACCACTCGTCGTCGACCAGATCCCCGATACCGCCGAGCAGCGCGGTATCAGCGTCGACGAGGTCATCGACGACGTGATGTTGGGCCAGGCGCGGGTCAAGGAGATGATGGACCCGGTCGACGTGGCGAACCTCTTCGTGTTCGGCTTCTCGTCCCACGCCGACCATCTCAACGGCGGCGATCTGCTGTTCGACGGCGGCATGACGAAGACCTACGAATGACTAGAGCCTCGACCGACGACACAGTCCCCACGTGTCTGGCATCGGTATCCGCGGTAGATTTGTGTAACTGTATAGCAAACACCCACATCACATGAGCGACCAGCAACACACTGAAACCATCGTCCACGAACCGAGCCATTCGTTCGTCGAGTCGACGAACGTCTGGGAGTTCATGCAGGAATACGACATCGGCGACTACGACGAACTCATCGAGCGAACGACCACCGAACGACCGGACGAACCCGAATCGGGCGTCGAGTGGTTCTGGGACGTGCTCCCGGAGTACCTCGACATCGAGTTCTTCGAGGCGTACGACGAAGTCCGAGACAACAGTGAGGGGCCGCAGTTCACCGATTGGTACACCGGCGGGACCATCAACGCCGCCCACAACGTGCTGGACCGCCACGCGGCGCGGGACAGCCCCACCCGCAACACGGTCGCGCTCATCTGGGAGGGCGAACCCGGCGACGTGCGGGAGGTCACGTACCACGAACTGAACCGGCAGGCCAGTAAGGTGGCGAACTACCTGGAGTCCGTCGGCGTCGGCACTGGTGACACCGTCGGCCTCTACATGCCGATGGTCCCCGAAGTGGCGTCGATACTGTACGGCTGTCTCAAGGTGGGCGCAATCGCTGTCCCGATCTTCTCCGGGTTCGGCGTCGACGCGACGGCGACCCGTATCGCCGACGCCGAGTGTTCAGTGCTGTTCACCGGCGACGGCTTCTACCGCCGTGGCTCGGGAGTTCACCTCAAAGAGAGCGCCGACGAGGCTATCAAACAGGCCGGCGACGAACTCGGGACGACACCGGTCGAACACACCGTCGTCTACGACCGCCTCGGCGTCGGCGACGACCCCGAGGAGACGATCCGCTGGACCCGCCGCGACGAGTGGTGGGACGACGCGATAGAGACCGCTGACGACGAGTACGCGGCGAAGGAACTCCCGAGTAACCAGGAGTCGATGCTGCTGTACTCCTCCGGGACGACCGGGAAACCGAAGGGCATCGTCCACACGCACGCCGGCGCGCTCATGCAGGCGGCCAAGGAGATCTACTTCGGCTTCGACCACAAGCCCAGTGACCGCTTCTTCTGGGTCAGCGATATCGGCTGGATGATGGGTCCCTGGACGCTGCTCGGGAACCACGCCTTCGGCGGCACGGTCTTCATGTACGAGGGCGCGCCGGACCACCCCGAGCCGGACCGTTTCTGGGAGATGATAGACCGCCACGACCTCACCACGTTCGGCGTCTCGCCGACAGCCGTCCGGGCGCTCCGAAAGAAAGGCGACGAGTGGCTGGACGGCCACGACCTCTCCAGCCTGCGGTTGCTGGGGTCGACCGGTGAGCCTTGGGACCCCGAGAGCTGGCTCTGGTTCTACGAGCACGTCGGGGACGAGGACTGTCCCATCATCAACATCTCCGGCGGGACCGAGATCATGGGCTGCTTTCTCATGCCGATGCCCATCCAGTCGCTCAAACCCTGCACACTCGGCGGGCCGGGACTTGGCATGGACATCGACATCGTCGACGCGGACGGCGAATCCATCGCCGACACCCACGAGCGCGGCTATCTGGTCGCCCGGGACTCCTGTCCCTCGATGACTCGCTCGCTGTGGAGCGGCGACGAGCGGTATCTGGAGGAGTACTGGTCGACCTGGGACGACGTGTGGGACCACGGCGACTGGGCCCAGAAGGACGAGGACGGCCTCTGGTTCCTCCATGGCCGGGCCGACGACGTGCTCAACGTCGCCGGGCGGAAGGTCGGGCCGGCGGAGGTCGAGGGGGCGGCGATGGAACACGAAGCCGTCAATCAGGCCGCCGCCGTCGGTGCGCCGGACGACACCACCGGGACCGCCGTCGTCCTCTACACCGTGCTCGAACCCGGCCACGAGCCTTCTGACGACCTCCGGGACGACATCCGTGCGGCCGTCGGCGAGGAACTGGGCAAGCCGTTCCGACCCCGCGAGGTGCTGTTCGTCGACGAGTTCCCCAAGACGCAGAGCGGGAAGATCATCCGCCGAGCGATTGCCGGCGTCTACCGCGGCGAGGACTTGGGCGATATGTCCAGCATCGAAAACCCCGACGCGCTGGACGAGGTCCGCGAGGCGTCCTAATCAGCTACTGACGGCATCGTCGGTCGGTTTTTCCAGCCGGAGCAGTCCGGGCAGGGCAAGCACGGCGAGAACGATCTCTGTCCCGCCGGCGACGAGAAACGCGATGGGGTAGCCGAAGGCTCCCGCGACGGTGCCGCCGACGAGGATCCCGGCGAGGAAGCCGACGCTGCCGAAGATGTTGAAGCCGGCCATGGCGGTCCCGCGCTCCGTCTCGCCAGCGAGGTCGGAGACGAGCGCCATCGTCGCCGGGGCCATCAGCGCGCCGATGACGCCGGTCAGCACCATCCCTGCGCCGGCGATGGTGACCGTCGGAGCCTGCCCGACGCCGATGACGGTGAGCCCGTACAGCACCGACCCGGCGACGATGGGTGCGGTGCGACCGATGCGGTCCGAGAGCACGCCGAAGGGGTACTGCAGCAGGGCGAACGGCGCGAAAAACAGCGCCAGCATGACGCCGGTTTCGCCCGGCCCGAGCTCAAACGTCTCCCTGAAGTACAGCGTCCCGACGAGCGCGAAAAAGCCCGCGGTGAGCCGGTCGATGAACCCGAAGGCATAGGGGACGCCGAGCGTCGGCCGCTGTTTGAGCCCGGAGACAGTCGCGGCCAGCCCTGACCGCCCGTCCGACGGCGCGCGGTCGGTCACGAGCAGGGCGGCCATTGCGACGACGAGCGACAACGCGCTCGCCACGTACAGCGGCAGCGTCGTCCCGATCTCGTACAGTTGGCCGCCCAGTGGCGCGCCAAGCGCCGTGCCGCTGCCGATTGCGATACCCGCTGCTCCCATGTTCCTGCCGTGGCCGCCGCCGAGGTCCATCAGCATCGTCATCGAAAGCGAGAACGCGGCGATGGTGGCTCCACCCTGGAGCGCCCGCAGAGCCAGTACGCCGGCAAACGGGAGCGAGACAGCGCCGGGGAGTGCGGCGATGAGGGCGTACAGTACCGCACCTGCGCCCGCTCCACCGACGATGAACGGCGTGCGCCGTCCGGTGGCGTCGCTGACCACCCCCCACACGCCGGCGAACACGACGAACGCTCCGAACTCAGCGGCGAGGAACCACATGCTCGCGTTCAGGTCCGTGGTCGCACCCAGTGTCCGGACGAGTCTGTCGACGCCCGGATACAGCAGGACCTGTGCGAGCAGGACGGCGAAGATAATCCCGGCGAGAAGCCCCCGGTCTGTGCGGTCCGTCACGGCCGACGATACAGCGAGCCCAGAAAAATAGATGTCGGACCCGAATATCAGACCCTACACGTAATCGTCTACAACTATCAACCACAGAACGGCGCGTCCGCTAACTCGACTTTTATCGGCTTACTCGGCGCTGTGTGGCGGAACGAAACCGCAGTTCGAACAGCCGTTGTGCTTCGTCGTCTGGTAGCTCAATTCCGCCCCGCAACTCGGACAGTTGTACTGGTCTGAACTCATTCACCTTCTCGTAGAGTTCGACAGTACCTAAACCTTTCCTCGACAATCGTCTATAACGTTCTTTTAGCCGGGTTTCGGACAGTAGCGTGGCTTAGGCTGGTGTCGCACAGTCCATGAACCGAATGATTGCGTCGTTCAGAAGCGGTGAACAAGGACCTGGAACGGTGGCCAATCGACCCGTGTCGCCGGAGAGGCGCATCCAGCGGCAGATCTGCACGCTCCGTGTGTTCGGCCACACGGGATCCGAGGTCGTTTCCGTTACTGTCCACATCGACTCCTGTCGAAGTGTTACAGTAATAACACTCAGCACTGACAGACTGTACCGAGACGGCAGAGGAAACAACGGTACGGAAACGGCGACGTTCCGCGTCCGCTTACATGTAGCCGAGGTCGCGCAGGCGCTCCATCAGGTCCTCTTTGTCCTGGGCGCGGCCGGCGCGCTCGGTCGTGTTCTCCATGTCCTGCAGCCAGGCGGGCTCTTCGGCGGACTTGTCGGTGCTGACCTCGCTACCGAGCGAGCGGAAGCCGGCGAAGTACTTCGGTGAGACCGGCACGTCTTCCTTCTCGATGCCCTCGGGCAGGTCGTCTTGGCCCTGCGGGACGTAGCCGTCGTCCGGGTAGCCTTCGACCGTGTCCGGGACGACGAAGTTCCAGAAGGCCTCCCACACGTCGGCTTCCGCGAACTGGAGAATCGACTGGATGCGGTCGTGGGGCGGGTAGATGTCCGGGTCGTGACGCGGCGAGAAGAACGTCTCGTCGGCGCGGGACTCCTGTTCGTCCCAGCGAATGCCCGACAGGATGCCGTCGACGTCGTGTTCCTCGATAGCGTCGTTGAGCGCCACCGTCTTCAGGAGGTGGTTGCCGACGTAGGTGTCGAGCAGGAACGGGAACGTGTCCTCCTCGTATTCGAGGATGTTCCGGACGTGATGCTGGTTGTGCTCGGAGAGTTCATCTATGGGGATGTCGTCACCCGGTTCGAGACCGTTCTCGTCGACGTAGTCGCCCACGTCCTCGTTGCGGGCCCAGATGACGTCGAGGTCCCACTCCTCGGCCCAGTGCTCGACGAAGTCGATGAGTTCGTCGAAGTGCTGGTAGTGGTCGATGAAGACGACCGGGGGTACTTCGAGGTCGAAGCGTTCGGCGACCTCCTTCACGAAGTACAGGGTCAGCGTCGAGTCTTTGCCGCCGGTCCACATCACGACAGGGTTATCGTACTGTTCGAGGCCGGTCTTCGTGACCTCGATAGCCTTCTCGATCTTGTGATTGACAGTCGGGTACTCCTCAGGGGATTCACCCTCTCCGTCAGTGTAATCAACGTCCAGATAGTCCGGGAACTCTGCTGATTCGGACATTGTGTAATGAGATATAATTACGAGTGCCAAGTACTTTTTGGATGTTCGACAGGTGTGTGAGGCGATGGCAATACGACGCTGTCGGTGTACTGCCGGTCACTCGGGTTTTTTGTTGCCGGCGCGAAAGGCGTGGTATGGACGACCGCCCAGGCCTTCCAACCCGTCTCTTTCACCGCTGGCTGTTACGCTATGTTCCCGTGGCCGCGCTGATACTCGTTGCCAGTGTACTGGTCGGATACGGGCTCGGCAGCCAGATTCCCGCTGAATGGCTGCAGAACCCCGGAACGACCGGCGAAAGCGCTTTTATGCCGGCTGAGCTCACGACCCTTTCGCTGACGATCAACAACCTCGGTGCGTTGCTCGTGATGGCCCTCGGCGCTGTCTCCCTCGGTGCGATGACGGTGGTGTCGCTCGTCTTGAACGGATTGGTTATCGGCGTCGTCGTCGGCATCGCACTCAAGCAGGTCTCCCCTGTCGTCGTCGCCGCGCTCATCGTCCCCCACGGGCTTATCGAAATCCCCGCGTTGCTCATCGTCGCCGCCGTCGGGCTCCGGTTCGGCTGGTGCACGATTCAGTACATCCGCGGCCGCACGGACGAGCTGGTCACCGGCCAGGATATCCGGGACGCCGGGTGGCTGCTTGCGACGGCCGCCGTGCTCATCGTGATTGCGGCCTACATCGAAGCGAACCTCACACTCGAAATCGCGTCACGGTTTACCGATGCTGATCTCTCGGGCATCACGACCGCGTAGCGGCTCATAGTGATTGTTGTGACTGTTTGCCGCTCCGACCACACGCTGTCGTGCGGTAGATGTGGTACTGACTCGCAATAATCACTATCAGAGCGTCCACCAAGCGATACTGAGCTGCGGCTTGACAAATTCGAATCTGTGACCGAGTGCTACGTAAACTGCGTTACGAGATGAACTCGTTGTCGCGCCAGTTGACGCCCTCTTCTTCCTCGCCGTCGCGGGGCTCCTCTGCGACGTTGATCGCAGCGGGTCGCTCTTCCCCGTCGACGATGCGGACAGCTTCGAGTTCCTCGTCGACCGCCGCAATTGCTGTCAGCGTCCCCTTCTCGGCGACTTTCGCGATGTCACACAGGACTTCGAACATCGCGTACTGGAGCGCGGTGTTCTGGAGCACGGTCTCGCGGTCGCCCTTGAAACAGGCGTACTCGACGAGTTCGGACTCGATCTCTTCCTCTTCCTCTTCGAGTGCGCCCCACTGGGGGCCGCCGCCGGAGCTGCCGGTACTCGCGGCCCCGGGCGGCCCCATTTCGTCAGGATCTTCCTCGTACACCCGGTTCTCCGTGACGCTGGCCTTGAGCTGGGCCGTGGGGGTGTACTTGCTCATGGAGTCGTCCTTCGCGACGGCGCTGACAATAAGCGTATTATTTCGCCGGGTGATGTCGATGTCAGCGATCTCTGGGGGAAGGTCCGGATCCTCGAAGAAATCGTAGGCGTCTTCCAGTGGCAGTTCAAGTGTCGAGTGGAGTCTGTATACGCGGCTGGTCATGGTTGGGGAAGCGTGTCTCAGTCGTCGAAGGCCGTCCGCTGACGCTGTAGTCACTACTCCATAAGGGCCACTTGCTTATATGACCTGTCCTTCATTCGCGGACTCACCGCTCTATATCAGGCAATATCTAAGCCCCGTGTTAAAGGTATTTAGAGACCTTCTAGCAAGCAGTGTGTTAGCGGTATTCAGTGCCTACTAGTCGTCCGCGGGTGTGGGATCACCGTCTTCCGGGCTGACATCCCCTTCGATACTGGGCGGGTACTTCCCGCGGTCGAGTTTCAGATCCGACTGCGGCCGCGCCATGCAAGTCAGCGCGTAGTTCTCCCGCTCCCGGTCGGTCAGTCCGCGGGCGGCGGGTTGGGTGACCGACCCCTCGATGATTTCCGCCGAACAGGCCAGACACATCCCCACGCGACAGGAGTACTCCTGGGCGATACCCTCCTCGATACACCGCGAGAGAATCGTCTCCTTCTCGGAGACGGTGATTTCCTCGCCCGTCCCCACGAACGTCACCGTGTACTCGGTCATGCTCGGCCATTTGATACCCCCCAGCAAAACTCTTTATCACCGCTGTCCCGGAGTGAGGCGGACTGCTGTCCGATATTGCCGCATCGACCGCCCCAGTCAGCGGTCGTCACGGGAAACAGGGACAGCAGTCCGTCTGAAACCGATAGTCGGAATAATTTTCTCTCTCCGGGCAGGACGGAAGTGCATGACCACACACCAGGACGGCAACGCCGGCGGAGCGTCGGCGGGCGCACGGACCGTTTCCGTGGACGTTGTCGTCGTCGGGGCCGGGACATCCGGCTGTTACGCCGCCGCGACCGTCGCGGACGCGGGCTACGACGTCGTCGTCGTGGAGCGCAAGGACGAGACCGAGGCCGGCCACATCGCCTGCGGGGACGCGCTGAAGGGGGCCAGTGACTTCCCCGACGCGATTCCGAAGTCCCAGCTCGAACCGGCGTTTACGAACACGGACGTCGACCACGGCCGGTTCGAGATTCCACAGGAGGACACCGTCCTCGAAATCCCCGTCCCGGGCGAACTCGCCGTCATCGACCGCTGGGAGTACGGTCGCTGTCTCATCGAAGGTGCGGCCGACAGCGGCGTGGCGTTCCACTACGATACCGTCGTTCAGGACGTGCTGCAGGACGACAGCGGCCGCGTAACCGGCGTGAAAGCCATGCGGAAGGGCGACCCGGTCGCCTACGAGGGCGACATCGTCATCGACGGGGCCGGCGCGCTGTCGATCCTTCAGGACAAGACCGACCTCGAAGACGCGACCTTCGATACGAACGTCCAGTACTCGCAGTTCTGCTCGGCGTACCGGGAGATCATTGAGGTCGACGAACCGGTCGAGTGGGACGACGCACTCGTGTTCAAGCCGACTGAGCGCTCCGCGGGCTACCTCTGGTACTTCCCGCGCACGGACACGGAGATCAACGCCGGCCTCGGCTTCCAGATGAACGAGGAGCCGATGGAACTGGTCGACGATCTCAAACGCGACCTCCAGGGCCGAAGCGAGTTCGAGGGCGCGGAGGTGCAGGACAAACTCGGCGCTGCGCTGCCGACCCGGCGGCCGTACGACTCCGCCGTCGCCCCCGGGTTCATGGCCGTTGGCGACGCCGCCGGTCACGTCAACCCGACCACCGGCGGGGGTATCGCGGGTGCGGCCTACGCAGGGACCTACGCCGCCGAGCAAGCTATCGAGGCCATCGAATCCGGTCGTACGGGCGACGAAGCCGCGCTCTGGGAGTACAACGAGCGCGTGATGGACCACTTCGGCGCTCGGTACGCGGCGCTTGACGTGTACAACATCTTCACCACCGCCTACGACGTCGACGACCTGATGGCCCTGCTGGCCGCGTTGCCCGGCGAAAAACTCGCCGAAGCGCTGTACGGCGGCTCGACGAGCATCGGGCTCGGCCTCAAGCTCAAGATGGCGGTCAAGAGCATTGGCCACCTGGGGACTATCCGGGACCTCTATCAGACGAAGAAGGCCGCCGACCGACTGCTGGAGCACTACGAATCCTACCCCAGCGACCGCAGCGGCTTCGAGGCCTGGCAGCGCGAGCGCGACTCGATCATGGACGATATCTACGCGGTCACCGGCGCAGAGCCAAAGTACTGATTCGGCGGCTATTTACGGATCTCGGCCGATGTTGATACCTTGATTTGGGTTTGCCAGCGAACGATACAGCGCTTCGATCCGCATTCTGGATAGTAGTTGATTAAAACGTGAACTATACGTTTGAACAACAAGTTTTATTATTTAACAACATGATATCCAACTGAAGTCACTTCGGGGTCGGTCGACCGGGGGGTCACCGAGACGGGACAGTGTGTCGGCCGTCGCCCGAGTGGGGGTCAATCATGCTAGGGAACGGGTTCCGATCCGACGACAGCGCAGTCTCACCAGTTGTGGGTGTTATCTTGATGGTCGCAATAACGGTGCTGTTGGCGGCGACAGCAGCGACGTTTTTCCTCGATTTCGGGTCCGGTAACCTCGGCGAAAACGCGCCACAGGCCGCGTTTTCGTTCGATTACGACGCCGGGAGTCCCGACAGTCTGACGATCGAACACCGGAGCGGCGACTCGGTTCGGGCCGGGAGTCTGTACATCACTGTCAGCGGTACGTCCGCCCACAACGGACAGCACGACTTCACGAGCCTCGACGGTGCACCGGCGGATAGTTCACAGATCTCAGCGGGGTCACGGGTGACGTTTTCGGAGCCTTCACTCGACCTCTCAGATGCGACGGTTACGCTAAACTGGAAGCCACCGGAGCGCGACCAGTCTATCCGGCTCGCCAGCTGGGACGCGCCTTAGTCACTCGCTCAGACTCCGGATCGCCTCGCTGACGACATCGACGCCGATGGCCAGCGAGTCCTCGTCGACATCGAACGTGGGTGTGTGGTGGCCGCCAGGATGGTCGGTGCCGATTCCGACGAACGTCGCCGTGCCGCCGTGGTCCTGCACGCGGTCCATCAGATAGGTCGCGTCCTCGCTCCCGCCGAGGTCGTCGGTCCGGAGGCGGCTGGTGACGCCGGGAACTGATGCTGCCGCGTCGTACACCACACCCGCGAGCGCGTCGTCGCTGACCGCGCTCGGGGCTTCCGCGGTCGTCTCGACAGCGACCTCGCAGTCGTGCATCTCGGCTGCGGACGACATGACGGTATCCGCTCGCTCGCTCATGTACTCCTTGAGCGGGGTCGTCTCGCCACGGACCTCCCCCTCGATAGTCGCTTCTCCGGGGACGATGTTCGTCGCCGTGCCGCCTTCGACGACACCGGCGTTGACCCGCGTCGCGCCGTCGCCGTGCCGGCGAATCGCGTGAAGGTTCTGCACGGCAGTTGCCAGCGCCTGGACGGCGTCCCGCCCCTGAGCGGGGTGCCCGCCTGCGTGGGCCGTTTCACCGGTGAATGTCGCTTTGAACTGCCGGACAGCGAGGAAGCCGCCCACCCCGGCGACGATCTCGCCGGTCGGATGGTCGAGGCCGATGTGTATCGCCAGCAGGTGGTCCACGTCGTCGAGATGGCCGCTTTCGGCGACAGCCTTTCCGCCCCCGATGACCTCTTCGGCCGGCTGGAAGACGATCTTGAACGTCCCGCGGAAATCGCTCTCCTTCACCGCTTCCAGCACGCCGAGGCCTATCGTCGCGTGCGCGTCGTGCCCACAGGCGTGCATGTACCCCTCGTTCGTTGAGCGGAATCCGTCTGTCGCCGGGGCGTGTGCCGTACTGTCGGCCTCCCGTATCGGCAGTGCGTCGATGTCGACCCGGAGCGCGACGGTCGGCCCCTCGCCCCGTTCGAGGACGGCGAGGGCACCAGTGAATCCCCCGTCAGTGGCCTCCAGGACGTCCTCGCGGGCACCGGCTTCGCGGGCCTTCGTCTGCCACGCGTCGAGTTCGTCGCCCTCGGGGACTGCCATCCGCGCGTCGCCATCGAGCACGTCCCGGCCGAGATGCAACTGGTCGACACCGATACGCTCCAGTTCGTCGACGATACGACTGGTCGTGTAGAACTCCCGCCACGCGGGTTCGGGGTAGCTGTGTAGGTCACGTCGGAGGGACCTGAGCCGTTCCTGCCGAGCCTCGTTCATGCCGGCGAAACGGGTCACAGTCACTTATAAGAATCTACAGGCGCGGACGGCGGCCCTACGATCCGCTGCCGACCTGCGTCCGCTGTTCGACGCCGGCTTCGACGTGGATGGCGTTCGGGAAGGTTCGCTGGGTGACGGTCCGGGCGAACTCCTCGTACCCGACGATCTCGATCGTCCGGGTGTAGACGGTGTGGTTCCAGGACTCGAAACGGCCGCCGCTCGGCCCCAGCGACTTCGACTGTGGGATCCGCAACTCCTGTGGCTGCTTCGGGTGCGGGCCTTTCAGCTCGACCCCTTTCTGCTCGGCGCTCTGTTTGATCTCTGTGACAACGTCGTCGAGGCGGTGTCGGTCCCCGCTCGTGAAGGTCAGCGTCGTAACGAAGGGCATCTGTAGACAGACACTCAGCCGCGAGTGACAAAAGGCCATCTGTTTCCGCTGTGTCTCCGATATTCTCTTAAGTAGCGGTGTCATAAAATCCGATAATGATAGAGGCCACGAGCGCGGGAGCCATCCTCTTTCGCGATACGCGTGGCCGGCGGGAGTACCTCCTGCTCAAGAGCCGACCCGGCGATTGGGAGTTCCCCAAGGGCGGCGTCGAGGGCGAGGAAGAGCTCCAGCAGACCGCCATACGCGAAGTGAAAGAGGAGGCCGGTATCGGCGATTTCCGGCTTTTAGACGGGTTCCGCGAAGACTACGACTACGTGTTCGAAGCGAACGGGAACACCATCCACAAGACGGTCCACCTGTTCGTCGCGAAGTCCTTCGAAGCGTCAGCCGAACTGTCCACAGAACACCGCGACCTGCAGTGGCGCGACTACGAGCAGGCCATCAACACGGTCACGCAGGACGGCCCCCGCGAGATACTCGAAGAGGCACACGAGTTCCTCGACGAGCGTGAGGACGACGAGTAACCGGGATCGAGAGAACCCGGTCGTCAGATCGCGACGCCGGCAAGCAGCAGCGCTGCTACCGCTGCGTTACCCATGCCGAGCACGAAGCTCCCGACGACGGCGGCAAAGATGATGAACAGCACCGGAATCCCCAGCAGCGCGAGCGCGATGATGATTTTCGCGCCCGTTTCCCCGCCGAGTTCGACCGCGACGATACCGATAATTCCGACGAGGATGACCGCCCACGCCTCCCAAGCCCCCTGCTCCCGGGCGGTGCCGTTGGACGTTTTGATGTAGAAGTAGGCGGGAACGGCGAGTCCGATCGGGAACGTCAACACCGCGACGAGGCCCGCTGCGATCCACTGTATCGTGGTGTACTGGTCAAATATCCCATCACCCCGGGGTGACGAGCTCATACTGCACCTCCGTTGGCATCACTCGGCGCTCCATTCACTGTCAGTCGGTCTCCTGCAGCGCTACCGACACGTATCGATGAGCGGTGTTCGGGTCTTTGACGAATCATATGTAACCGACCGTTTGTTTCTGAAGCTATTACATAAATAACTGGGTTGTGTTTCCGAACGAAACCGGTCGTCAGTATTCCGGCCGCGGACAAGCACCCGTGTGGGGCCCCATCGAAACCCTTCTATCCTGATAAAATTGGGTGCTGAATACACCGCGTGAATGCAATACAGAATCTCGAATGCACCGTGTCACAGTGGAGAACCGAAAGTAGTGTTAAACCGATAGCGTGTCAAATTGTGCTCATGAGCCGAACGATCAACTCGATTCTCGTGCCGACCGACGGCAGTGACGGGTCACGGATAGGTGCCCGGCGAGGCATCGACCTCGCCGCCACAATCGGTGCCGACCTCCACGTACTGTCAGCGGTTGATTCCCGTGACATCGAACCGGAGCTGAGTTCCGATGGACAGTCCGAGCGGGAGCGACTCCTCAAAGAGGAGGCAGAGCAAGCGGTGGAGTCAATCGCGACACTCGCCCGGACTCACCTCGCTGGTCAGATCACCACTGCCGTCGAGTCGGGAATCCCGTTCCAGACGATCAACGACTACGTCGATGCCCACGATATCGACCTCATCGTCATGGGGACGCAAGGACGGACCGGGTTCGAACGGGTTGTACTCGGGAGCGTTGCTGAAAAGACGCTCCGGACCGCAACTGTCCCGATTGTCACGGTGACTCCGGATGGGGACATCGTCGAAATCGGCGACCAGCGGTACGAAAACGTTCTTCTCCCGACAGACGGTAGCGAGGGAGCAGAGCTCGCAGTCGAGTGGGCGATTACGCTAGCCGAGGTGTATGACGCGACGATACATACGGTCTATTCCGTCGATACGAGTCGATTCGGCGGCACTGAGGGGACAGCAGAGATTCACGACGAACTTGAGCAAACCGGACAGGCGGCACTTGAGACGGTCCACGAGCGTGCCCGGGCAGCTGACGTCAGTGTTGCGGGCAACATCGCAAGCGGCCCGGCCGCACGCACGATACTCACCTACAGCGAGGACCGCGACATTGACCTTATCGTGATGGGAACGCACGGCCGGTCCGGCCTCACTCGATATCTCACCGGAAGCGTCACCGAGACAGTTGTCCGTAATGCGGCTGTCCCGGTTTGTTGTGTCCCGATGCAGTGACACTCTTTCGGGTCGGCGATCTCCGGTCAATCCTCGGTTGGCGATACCCGACCGTCCCGCCGGCGGTTTCCGATGCCGTAAGCGACCGGGGGTTACGTCCAGACGGTGAGTCGTCGGAACGATTCCCGCTGAACATCCGTTCTACAGTCAGCCCGCCCGCAAAACATAGCAGCAGTGGAGAGCTTCAACGAAGCCGCGTCGTAACAAAGGGTTTTGGTCCGAACCCGACAAGGACTGCTCGTGCCCGCCGACTCCGAGTTCGCGTTCGAACTGACCGTCTGCCAGTGGGCCGAGCGAGCGTGGTCGCCGGCCGACGACGCGGCGGTGCTGGTCGCCAGACAGTTCGGGACGAAACACCGCCGCTGGGATACCATCGTCCTGGAGTGTGACCCCGCCGGACTCCGGGAACGGGCGAAGTTCGGCGCCGATCCGTTCGACTCGGACCTGCTGCACGTCCTGCGGAACGCACCGGCTGACTGGACGTACTACCGCGACGCGCTACCCGATCCGGGCTATCCGTGGCGGTACGTCCGAGAGTCGATTCACAAGGCGGCCGACCGGGACGCCGTCGAGACCCGCAAGCGTGGCAACCGCATCGAAATCCGTCGGGTGCGCCCCTATCCAGCGTGGCTCCGGCGAATCGTCGCTATCGAGAACAAACCCGATCTGACGGCCAGCGCGGCCAGACACCTCGTCCCGCAACTACAGCGGGACATCGCGCTGTCGCTTGCCGACGAGGTGTGGGTCGCGACGGCGGCGACCGACGAGCGCGTGGAGCCGATCCTGCTGACGGATCTGCCCGCGGCCGCCGGCGTGCTGACTGTCGATCCAGAGCAGGGGGCTGCCGAGGCGGTCTGGCAGCCGCGGTCGCTGTCGGTCGACGAACCCGGAACTCGCATTCTCGAGCGGCCCGATGACGACACCAGCGCGGCGCGGTTCGAGTACGTGAGTCCCGACTGGAAGCGCGAGCGACGGCTCGCTATCGCTGAGCGGGCGTACGCTCACGGATGGCGCGCGTATGCGGACACAATGCGTCCTGACTGCCGACACTTCCAGCTCAGTGCAGACGAGACTGGCGTGTTCCCCCGCTGTGCGGCGAAGGAATGCCTGCCGACGGCGGCGGAGTGTCGGGGGCAGTGCCCGTCCTACGAGCCGGAGCCGCCGGCGTGGCGCTCGCTGGACTGGCCGCTTGCGGGCGGGCCGGGCAAGGCAATACAGCGGGTGTTAGAACGGCGGCGGCGACGACACCGGCCGGGACTACCGGAGTGACGGACCGATACCCCAGAAGGGACTCACTCCTCGGACAGTTCGATGTCCAGTTCGTCGCGCGGAACGGCCAGCCTGAACGTCGGGACGGTCTTCTCGACGGTCTCTACGATACCTTTATCCGCGAGGCTGCGAAGCGCGGAGCGAACGTCGTCGGTGTCGCGGTCCTCGCCGACCTCGCGGAGGGCGTGTAACACGGCGACGACGCTCTGGCTCTCCTCGTCTGGCCCGGCGATCACGTCGACGATGGCCTGCTGGAGCGGGGTGACCGTCACCGTCTGTATCCGTTCCGAATCCTCCCCGTCGATGAGCGTCGTCGCCTCCGGCGTCGCACAGATGAGGCTGTTGTCGTTGCGGTAGTAGTACTCCTTGAGTTCGGATTCGAGGTACTGGTGGACCTCGCTCCCGCTGTCCATGTCCCAGCGCTCCTGTAACTCGCCGTTTTTCGTCGGCTGGAGTTCGACGATGTCGGCGAGCCGTTCGCGGGCCTCCTCCGAGAGGGTCATCGGAAGGCGGTACGACGACCACGTATTTCGGTGTTCTGAATCCCGCTAATGCTCACTCGTGTCTGAGCGCGTCGATGGGGTCGACTCGCGCCGCCCGCCACGCCGGGTAGAGGCCGGCGACGACGCCGACGAGCACGCCGACGCCGACCGCAAGCGCCATCCACAGCGGGGCGAGCGAGAACGTGACCTCGGCGTACCGGGTCGCACCGTAGCCGACGAGGAGCCCCAGCGGGACACCGAGCAGCGAGCCGAGCGTCCCGAGCAGCGCGGCCTCCACGAGGAACACCTGCATCACGTCGCGGTTGCGCGCCCCGACGGCTTTCATGATGCCGATCTCGCGGGTCCGTTCGGTGACGCTGACGAGCATCACGTTGGCGATGCCGATAGCGCCGACAACGAGCGCGATGACCGCGATGCCGGTGACGAAGCGGGTGATCCGCTCGATGACGTCGCTGATCTCCTCGACGAAGTCGTTCCCGGACCGGGCGACCAGTTCCGTGTCGTCGGCCGACAGCGACCGCGCGTCGGAATCGCCGGAGAGGTACGTCTCTATGGCCGACTGCGTCTCCGGGATTTCTCGCGGATCGACGACGAGCGTCACCTGCGGGTACGCGCGCTGTCGCACGCCCGCCGACGGGCTCTCGACGACCGAATCGTAGAACGGATCGATTGGGGCGTACACTCTCGGTTGGCGGGCGAACTCGCTGACCGGGACCTCGCCGCGGGTCCCGTTGACGATGCCGACCACTGTGACGGTGCGCTCGCTGCCGTCGGGCATCGTCATCGTAAGCCGCTCACCGGCCGTGAGGTTCTCGGAGAACGCCCCCGCCATGCGCTCGTTGACGACGACGGCTTCCTCGTCGGCCTCGAAGGAGCGCCCCTCGACGAGGACCCCGTCGGTGATGCTGGCCGGCCGTGTCGCCGTGACCTGCTGTCTGGCGAGCGTCCGATTCCCGTGCTGTATCGATTGTGTCTGGACGATCCCGCGCGGGAGCACCGCCTGTACCCCCTGGATTCCCTCTAACTGTTGAACGTCGTACTCGGTAAACACCGGCTGGAGCGTCCGGTCGAAATCGTCGTCCTCTGCCGGCGTTCCGAACACGTAGATGTTGCCCGCGTTTGACGTCTCGATGTCGCCGACGATCTCCGCCTCGACGCTGGCCCCGAACGTGGCGAAGGTGATGACCGACGCGATGCCGATGACGACGCCGACGACAGTCAGCGCCGACCGGAGCTTGTGCGCCCTGATTGACCGGAGCGTGATGCGAACGCTCTCGCCGGTGTCCATCAGTGCTCGCCTCCGGAAACGTCCTCGACGGACTGGATGTGGCCGTCCTCGACGTGGACGATACGCTCCGCCCGCTCGGCGACGTGGCGCTCGTGGGTCACGAGCAGGAACGTGTTGCCCGCCGCGTGGAGGTCGTCGAACAGGTCGAGTATCTGTGCGCCGGTATCCGTGTCGACGTTGCCAGTGGGCTCGTCGGCGAGAATCAGCGCCGGGTCGGTCGACAGTGCGCGGGCGATGGCGACCCGCTGGCGCTGGCCGCCGCTGAGTTCCGAGGGGACGTGGTCGGTGCGGTCGGCGAGTCCCACGTCGGCGAGCAACGACTTCGCCCGCTCGCGGCGACGGGCGCGGTCCCAGCCGTCGAAGACCAGCGGTAGGGCGACGTTCTCCACCGCGCTCAGTCGCGGCATGAGATTGAACGTCTGGAAGACGAATCCCACTTCCGTCCCGCGGATGTCGGCCCGCTCGGCTTCGCTGGCGGCCGAAACGTCCTGTCCGTTGACGACGACTCGCCCCGACGACGGGGTGTCCAGTCCGCCGATCAGGTTCAGGAGCGTGCTCTTGCCGGAGCCGCTCGGCCCCATCACCGCCGTGTACGACCCCGCCGATAGGTCCAGGCTCACGTCGTCCAGCGCCGTCACCGTCCCGCCGAGGTCGTACTGCTTGCTGACGCCATCGACGCGGACGGTCGTGTTCGCTGACTCGCTCACGGCCCCGCGTACGGACTGGACGGCAATGAGGGGTTCGCCGGGTCCGGACCCGACATGATACAGTCCGCGGTCTGACAGGAGGAACCCACTTACCATTCCAGTCCTAAGCCCAGACAATGACAGCCGATACCGGGCGGAGACTGGCTATCGTCGCGGTGTTTGTCACCGTTGGACTCCTGGCCGCCGGGGCCGTCGCTGGTGTCTCGGGCCTTGACCAGATGGGGCAGCCGTCCGGCGACGAGGTGCTCGACCGGACCGAGCAGCGCTACGATGGGGCCGAGACGATTACCGGAACGGCGACGGTGACCGTCGCGAACAATTCTGATTCGAAGACTGCCACAGTCGAGTACGCCGCTGCCGAACCGAACAAGACGTGGGCCGCCGTCACGAGCGAGGACCGGTCCTACGAGATGGGGACGAACGGGACCGTCGTCTGGGCGGTCGGCGAGAACCTGTCCTACGCCCGCGAACTGTCCGAGGAATCGGTAGCGATGGACGACACCACGGATCCGGTTCCCGAGGAGAACGTCACCGCGACGCTTCGCGGGACCGACGACATCAACGGCGAGTCAGCATACGTGCTTGATCTCGAACCGACAAACGAGAGCATCGACGCGCCGAACACGACGCTGTGGGTCGACACTGACGACTACCGGGTCCACAAGCTGACCACCGACGACGGGACGAACCGAACCGAAATCACCGTCGAGGAGACGAATTTCAATGTCAGCATCGACGACAGTCAGTTCGCGCCACCGGCTGACCGGGTCGCCGTCACGACTACCGAGACGTACGACTCCTACGACGCGGCTCAATCCGCGACAGAGATGGACCTGCCCGAATACGAGAACGGGACCTTCGAGGACGCCCGGCATATCACCCGGGCCGACAGTACGGCTGTGGTCCAGCAGTACGACGCTGACGGGGAGAACGTGACGGTCCTGACCGCCACCGGCGCATCGAGCTATCTGGACGATGCGGAGAACGGCACGGCGGTGCAGGTGAACGGGCAGAACGCGACCGCAATCGAGCGTGACGACAGGACTGTGGTCTACTGGACTGAAGGCGACGTGACGACCGGTGTGGTCGTCGAGGGGACGACCGACGAGGCCGTCGCCGTGGCCGAGGAACTGTAGGGACGCCCGGTGGGGTTCCGTATTTTACAAACTATCGAGCGTCGACTGGACTGACGCCCAGTGGCTCCCTTTCCAGAAGTATTGTCCGCAGTCGGTACAGCGCCAGACAGTCTCGGCGTCCGGGCTCGGTGCGTACTCCGGCGTGGATTCCACCGGGTCGACCTGTTCGACCGACCCGTTGCAGACGCCACAGTGGGCCGGCTCCGGAGCGAGGGATAGCTCGAAGCCAGCGTCGGCGAGTTCCCGCAACTGGTCCTCGACCGCCCGCTCGCTGAGGAGCACGCTGTCGGGTGCACGGGCGGCGAGGTCGCTATCTCGGGTAATCAGCAGGCGGTCCTCACCCTCAGCCACTCCGAGAACGTCGTCGTCGGCCTCGGCGTCCCGGTCCAGCACGTAAGCCGTGTCGTAGCCGCACATCCGCAGATAGGTGGCGAGTTTGCCGAGCATCGCATCGAGCACGAGCCGGTCGGTCGGGGCGTTCTCAGGCATCCAGGAACTCGCGGAGGCCCCCGGCGTCGCGGGTGTTCAGCACGTCCGCTGTCTCGGCCCAGCCCCGCCGCGCCGTGTGGACGCCGTAGCGCAGAAGTTCGAGGTCGCCCGGGCTGTGTGCGTCCGTGTTGATGGCGATTGTCGCCCCGGCCTCGACGGCCTGCTTGACCGCGCTACCGCCGAGGTCCAGGCGGGCCGGGTTGGCGTTGATTTCCAGCGCTGTGTCGTTGTCGGCGGCAACCGCTGCGAGACGCTCGATGTCGACGTCCAGGCCCTCCCGACGGTTCAGATAGCGCCCCGTCGGATGCCCGATGACGTTCACGTCGGGGTGTTCCGCCGCGGCGACGAGGCGGTCTGTGCCGTCCCCGTCGAGCGCGGCGTGGGGCGAGGCCACGACTACGTCCAGTTCCGCCAGCAGGTCGTCGGCGACCGAGACGCTGCCGTCCGCGGCGATGTTGGCCTCGACGCCGGTGAACACGTCGATGTCGGCGTCCGTCGCGACTGCCTCGACTTCTGCTATCTGTTCGCGGAGCTTCTCGTCCGGGACGCCGACGCCGCCGACCATCCCCGGCCCGGTCGCGTGGTCCGTGACGGCGAGGTAGTCGTGGCCGAACGCGGTCGCGCCCTCGACCATCTCAGCGATAGTGTTGCCCCCGTCCGACCAGTTCGTGTGGATGTGGATATCACCGCGGACCTCGCCCTCGGCCAGCAGGTCCGGGAGCGACCCGTCGGCGGCAGCTTCGACTTCGCCGCGGTTCTCGCGGAGTTCCGGCGGCACCCACCCCATGCCCAGCGCGTCGTACACTGCCTCCTCGGTTTCGCTGGCCACCAATTCGCCGGCCCGCTGGTCGTCGTCCTCGACGCCTTCGACATCGAAGACGCCGTATTCGTTGACCTTCAGATCCCGTTCGATAGCGCGGTTGCGGACCGCCACGTTGTGGTCCTTGCTGCCGGTGAAATACTGCAGCGCCGCGCCGAACTCCGAGGGGTCGACGATCCGCAGGTCGACCCGAACGTCGTCCGCGTAGGCGCTCGCTTTCGTCTCGCCGGATTCGATGACCCGGTCGAGCCCGTCCCAGTCGGCGAACCGCTCGACGACGGCCTCGGGGTCGGTACTCCCTACAAGCACGTCTACGTCGCCGATGGTGGGTCGCCAGCGGCGGATCGACCCGCCGAGCGCGCACTCGGCCACGGCGTCGCCGCCGGCCATGTAGCTCCGCACTCTATCGCCGTACGGCCGGGCCTCACCTAGCAGCGACCGTTCGTGGGCCTCGCGGGCGAAATCGATGTTGTCGAGGATGTTCTGCTCGGTTTTCGCGCCGAAGCCCGAGACTTCCTGTATCTCGCCGGCCTCGGCGGCCGCCTCCAGTTCGTCGAGGGTGGTGATTCCCAGTGCCTCGTACAGTGAGCCGACGGATTTCGGCCCGATCCCCTCGACCGCGGTGAGTGCGTCCATCTCGACGGGGAGCTCCTCGCGAAGCTCTGTCAGCTCCTCGATTTCGCCGGTCTCGAAGTACTCGATGACCTTCGAGGAGATGGCGTCACCGACGCCGTCTATCTCACCGACGCTGTCCTCCCCCTCGGCGGCCAGCCCTTCGATTGCGCCGGGGAAATCCCTGATGTTCTCGGCCGCTCGGCGGTACGCGCGGGGTTTGTACTCTACGCCTTTCGCGTCCAGCAGGTCGGCGAACTCCTCGAGCAGTGTCGCGATTTCGTCGTTCCGGCTCATGTTAGTAGCTCCGCCCGGCACGACCCGTGCCGGAGTCCGCGTCCTCGTGGCCCAGGGCTTTCTGGAGGAACTTCATCCAGCGCTTCCTGTCGGCCGCCTCCTGTGCCTGTGCTTCCTGTTCGATGTCCGCCGCACCGAGCTGTTCGAGGGCGTTGAGCGCCCGGTCGATGCCGATGATAGCCGTGGCCAGCTCTTCGCCGCGCTCGTAGCTCACTTCGTTGTCCTCGATGCGTTGCTTGCGCTGGAGGCGCTCCCGCCGCAGGTTCTTTTTCGCCTGCTCGACGCGTTCGCGCTCGCCCCGCGGCACCGTGTCCCGACGCTTGATCTCGAAGACGAACGACTGGAGTTCGATCTCCTCGCCCTGGACGGTGATCTCGTCGGGGATCTCCGCACCGACGGTCGCGCTGTCGCGTTCGACGCGCTCCAGCAACTGTTTGCGCTCGAACTCTTTCACTACGCCAGTGTTAGATCGGGTGGCCCTTACTCGCTTCGCCCGCAGACACGCTGGGGTTGCACGGAACTGCCTGCTTCGTGGCACCCACGTTCCCCCGTTCTGTCTCCCGGTTTCGAGCCGTCACCGCGAGCAGTCGTGACTGGGACGGACCGCCGCCGGCGATATCTTTTTCATTGTCTCTGTCGTTCTCATTGTACGAGAGTAATACTGTCCCCCTCGTTTATTATATGACTCTAACGTTCGAACCGCTCGACGACCGACCCGGCCTCGCGGTCATTGATCAGATCGAGCGCCAGCGCTATCGGATACACACGCCGACCCCTATCGCGCTCAGGGAGGCGCCGACCGACGTGTTCCAGTATCCGGTCGGGGACGCTGTCCGGATACGCACCCGCGCTATCGAACTTCCGACGGTCGTCATGGTGTACGTCCGCGACGACGGCGGAGCGATAGCCGCCGAGGTTGCCCAGTTCGAATCGGAGACGCTCCCGGCGGATGACTACGTGCTGGATCCGCTGACACAGATCAAGACGTACATGCGAGTCGAGGACACTGCGATGGAGGTCACCGTCGACTCGGACCGGACCCGCATCGCGTTCGACGCCCCGACGGACGTGCTCATCGGCGCTCGGTCCCAGCACGACCGGCCCGCAGCCACAGTTACGACGACCGAGAACCCGAGGGACGTGATGGCCGCAGTCGAGACCTTCGGATCGGCGCTCAAAGCCTACGACCCCGAGCGCTCCTATCCGACGCTCCGTGGCCATCCGCCGGCGATTGAAATCGCTGACAGCCTGGACATCCCGGCGGATATCGACAGGCCGGACACCGGGGTCACGCTCGAACTACCGCCTGATCTCGCGTCGATCTTCGTCGCCGCACCGCTTTCGTACTATCTCGGTGCTTCGCTCGTCCCCGCATCCACGCCGCGGCTCACGACCGACACGGGGTTTACGTACTCGCTCGACACCGCACGCGGCTTCGAGTCGGAGGTCGGACGCACACTCAAACGGCTGTTCTTCCTCGATTGTGTCACGCGCACCGAGGGGTTCCACCAGATCGACCTGCACGAACGTGCCGCCATCGAGCCGTACGTCGACCTCGACTTCGAATCGCTGTACCAGCAATCGCTGGCGGAGCAGGTCGCCACCTACCTGCAGGTCCCGTACGACGTTATCGAGGACCACATCCCGAAGTGGCGGCTGACGACGCACATCGATCCGGTGCCGGCGAACGCGGAACAGCTGCCGTACGTCGTCGACGACCTCGCTATCGTCCGAACACACCAGCAACAACGGCTGAGCCAGGCGAGCGTTCCCGCGGAGGCCGAGGCCGAGTTCACCCGGGACGACGTCATCACCCGCGCCGCGAGTTCCGACGCCGCCACCGCCCCGACCGAGACGGACTACGTCGAACCGCAGGCCGAGGACTCGCTCGAACAGGCCTGGATCGGCGACAGTATCCCCATCGGCGCGAGCAAACTGACCAAGGCGGCGTTCGAACACCGGCTCGACCGCGACACGAACGCCGAGGACATCACGATTCGCGTCGTCCAGAACGACGCCCGGATGGACGAGGAACGGCAACTCGTCGACGAGGTGTACGGCACGCGCGACGATCTGCCGTTCGACGTGACAGTTCACGACGACCTGACGACGGCGGAGCTCAGGACTGTGCTCACGACCGACGCGGAGTTCTTCCACTACATCGGCCACACCGAACACGACGGCTTCGTCTGCAGCGATGGCAAGCTTGACGTGACGACGGTCGATTCGGTCGGCGTCGACACCTTCCTACTGAATGCCTGCAACTCCTACAATCAGGGGTTAGCGCTCGTCGAAAACGGCGCAATCGGCGGCATCGTGACCCTCAACGAAGTCCTGAACGACGGTGCGGTTCGCATCGGTGAGTCGGTCGCCCGGCTGTTGAACTGTGGGTTCCCGCTCCGAGCGGCGCTTACTATTGCTCGGGGTGAGAGTGTCCTCGGCGGGCAGTACATTGTCGTTGGTGATGGTGGCGTTACTGTGACGCAGGCAGAAAGTGGAGTGCCAAATTTGCTTGAAATAAGCCGAGAAAATGAAAAATACTATGTTGATATCATAACATACTCAACTGATAATAAAGCACTCGGAAGCATTTTTATCCCATTTTTGGATGGTATTGAGAAATATTTCCTGGTCTCTGGACGAGTCAAAACTTTTCAAATGGATAGGTCTGATCTTGAAGGATTTTTAAATATGCAAGATGTGCCAGTGAAAGTATCTGATGAATTGCACTGGAGTATGTCTATTGAGATAGAGACAGAATTCGGCTCAGACTATTCTAATAGATAGTATCTATCGGGTAGAACCAGGTCTATGATTATTTGACCCCTTTATTCCCACTCTTCAGGGCCCAAAGTAAGTATTGCCGTTCCCGGCAGCTGCAGTCCCCGCCTGTGATAGTAGCATCAGGAGGGTGAACAGCGCGCCGGCCATTTTCGGGTGCTCTGCGAGGTATTCGCGCATGGTAGTATCGGACATGATACGAATTGGATGTTGGGTGGGAGATAATTAAATTTATTTGAAGAGTACCTACATATTATATATTGTATTAAGCATAGAATTAAAAGATAAATCCTGTAAGCAACACGCACAATGCTCTAATCGCAGATATAGGTGCTAATGGAGACTCCCCGGGTGCGCGTTCGCATGGAGGAGTCAACGGTACCCCCCATCAGTAGCGTTTAGTAGACTGGTACGTAACTAATGACCAGGATTGGGTATTGATGTCTGAAAAGAAATCGCTTGACGACTATCCGGGACATACGCGTCCTGCCGGCTCCCCGCAAGGCTCGGACGTAGGGGGTCCGATGGTGTGTGCAGCGAGCGTTGCCAGTCTGACTGGAGGGACGACGGGTTTCGGTTTCTGTCCTATCGACAGCAGCGGGGGGAAAGATGAATCCTGACGGATGGCAACTGGGCGAAAAAACGGTAACACTCTCCAGTGGAGCCATCAGCGGGAGCCGCCGCGCGGCGGCGCGACACACACCGCTTCTCCGGACCGAATCAGTGGATCGATGTGACGAGATGCGGGCCGAGGTACCGATTCCGCTGGCGAAAGTCGAGCAGTCCCAGCAATGTACCGTGTTGCACGTCGACGACGACCCACAGGTGGGCGAACTAGTCGAGGTGTACCTCGAACGCATCAACGACGATTTCGATGTCGTGACGAAGACGAGCGCCGTCGCCGCGCTCGATTTCCTCCGGAGCGAGCAGGTCGACTGTATCGTCAGCGATTACGACATGCCAAACACCGATGGGCTGGAGTTTCTGGAACTCGTCCGCGAGCAGTACCAGGATATCCCGTTTATTCTGTTCACCGGCAAGGGTAGCGAGGAGATCGCGAGCGAGGCAATCGCGTCGGGCGTCACGGATTACATGCAGAAGGGGGGCAGGTCGGATACGTACGACGTTCTCGCCAACCGCATCGAGAACGCCGTCGAACAGCACCGCACCGAACAGCGGTTCTGGAACGCCCTCTCGTGGTATCAACGGCTCGTCGAACAGGAGCTCGCGGGCGTCTGTATCATTCAGGACGGGACGTTCGTCTACGTGAACCAGAAGCTGGCCGACATTTTCGGCTACGACCAGAGTGCCCTCATCGACGAGTCCCCGACCATCCTCACACCAGCGGGCGATGGAGACCGGCTCCCCGACGCACTCCGAGCGGCGGAGTCAGACGAGCTCGACACGTTCCATTCGGAGTTCGAGGGGCAACAGGCCGACGGCGAAACGCGCACTATCGAGGTCTCAGGCGGGTCGATCGAGTACGATGGCGAACCGGCGTGGATCGGCGTGCTCCGGGACGCCGAAAGCAACCCCGAAAACGGCGAGTAAGCTGCTGGTGGGCTGTATTGCCGCTCACTGGTTCGTCTCGATCTGAAATCGTAGCTCTCGGTTCCGGGACAGTCACTCGAGGGGTGATGCACTGTAAGCACAATCCCTTTCCACGGCCCACCCCTACCGTAGTACAATGTCGGAGTGCGATGCCTGTGGAAAGCAGGAGAACATGCCGTACCAGTGTGGGCACTGTGGCGGGACCTACTGTGCGGAACACAGACTGCCCGAGGCCCACGATTGCCCCGGACTGGATAACTGGAGCGATCCGGGCGGCGTGTTCGACAGCGGGTTCGACGAGAGTGTAAACACTGGCCAGACCTCCGGAGGCGGCGGCGTCGCCGACCGGCTCGGTATCGACACCGGGCCCGGCGGGCCGCTGGCGTACTTCCGGGGGAACGTCACGTACCTGTTCCTGGCGATCATGGGGATCGTGTTCATCCTCGAACACGTCGTCTTTCTGTCTCTCGGTCGCGAAGCGTTCCAGACGCTGTTCGTCCTCCATCCGGACAACCCCGAGTACGTCTGGACCTGGGTCACGTCGGTGTTCTCACACGCCCCATTCGGGTTCTATCACATCCTCGGAAACGGGATTATCATCTACTTCTTCGGCCGGCTGGTCGAGCAACAGATCGGATCGAAGAAGTTCGCGATCTTCTTCCTCCTCTCAGGCGCGCTGGCGGGGCTCGGACAGATCGCGATTCAGACCGTACAGGGCACCTCCGCCGGTGTTCTCGGAGCCAGCGGCGCGGCGCTGGCTATCATGGCGTTCCTGACCGTCCTGAAACCCGACCTCCGCGTGTACCTGTACTTCCTGATCCCCGTCCCAATCTGGGCGATCACCGGCTTCTACTTCCTGTTGAGCATTGCGGGTTCGCTCAATCCAATGGGGGCCGGACTGCTCGGCGGCAACATCGCCCACCTCGCGCACCTCATCGGCCTCGTCATCGGGCTCTGGTACGGCCAGAAGATCAAGGGGAAGGCCAGGGTGCCCGGCCAGATACAGTTCGGCGGTGGCGGCGGTCCAGGCGGCCCCGGTGGACCGGGCGGTCCGGGCCGCCGTCGCCCGTGACCATGGAGCCGGTTCGCCCCGAGTTCGTCCCTGATCCATCCCTCTCGCAGGCGGAGATGGAGGCGCTCCAGCGCAACCTCGCGAAGGTTGCGCGATTCGCGGATGACCTAGAATTGTCACCCGACACGATCGCGCGCGCCGGAGACGCGCCGGACGACGACCAGACGACGCTGGGTGCTGGCGGCGATACAACGGACGCGCCGCTGGTCGCCGGCGTCGACCAGGCGTTCGTCGACGACAAGGCCGTCTCGGCTGTCGTCGTGCTACGGAACGGCGAGGTCATCGAGCGGGTCAGTGCGGTCGTCCGAACCGAGATTCCGTACATCCCCGGCCTGCTGTCGTTCCGCGAGGGCGGCGCAATCCTGGCCGCGTTTGCTGAGTTGGAGACCGACCCCGACGTGGTGCTTGTCGACGGCAGCGGCCGCATCCACTTCCGGGAGGCCGGGCTGGCGACACACATCGGTGTCACGCTGGACGTGCCGGCCATCGGCGTCGCCAAGAGCCTACTCTGTGGCACGCCGGCGCAGTCACTTGAGGAGACGTACCCGGAAGGCACGCGGATTCCGATTGCGGCCGACGACAGCGTCGAGACATGTCCAAACGGGACTGTCATCGGTCACGCGGTCCAGACGCGTCAGTACGACTCGCCGAACCGGTCGATCAATCCGCTCATCGTCAGCCCCGGCCATCGCGTCAGCGCAAGCACGGCGGCAGATCTCGTGGAAGCCACCGCTGACGGCTACAAACTCCCAGAACCGACCCGGCTGGCCGACAGCTACGCTGACGAGGCGAAGGCAGCCGTCGATACTCCGTCCGGATAACCGACAGTATAACTTCCCGGGGTGTGTTCTCCCGGCCAACACATGGCGAAGACGGTGCTGATTACGGGAGCGTCCTCGGGTATCGGGCGGGCGAGTGCCGAGGCGTTCCTAGCTGACGACTGGACTGTCTGGGCGACCGCCCGCGAGGAATCGGACATCGAAGCCCTCGCCGAAGAGGGCTGTGAGACCGCGGAACTCGACGTGACAAATCCGCGGGAGTGCGAGCGGGTCATCGAGGCGCTCATCGATGCAGAGGGCCGGCTCGACTGCCTGGTGAACAACGCCGGTTATCCGCAGTTCGGCGCGGTCGAGGACGTGTCGACAGCGGCGCTCCACGAGCAGTTCGACGTGAACCTCTATGGCCCGCACCGGCTCATCCGCGAAGCGCTCCCGCACATGCGGGCTCGCGAGAACGGAACCATCATCAACGTCTCAAGCGTCGCGGGCCGTATCGCGTTCCCGAACCAGGGCGGCTACGCCGCTTCGAAGTTCGCCCTGGAGGGGCTCAGCGACGCACTCCGGATGGAAGTCGAGGAGTTCGGCATCGACGTGGTGCTCGTCGAACCCGGGCCGGTCGAGACGAACTTCGACGACCGCGCCGACGAAGAACTCGACGATCTCGACAAGTCCGGCGCGTACGACTGGCTGTATCAGGCCCACGAGGATTCGAGCCTCGTCGGCATCCAGGACGCGCTGTCGGTCACGCCCGGCACGGTCGCGCTGACCATCCGCGACGCCGCCAACGCCAGCGACCCCGAGCCACGGTATCCCGTCGGCCAGGGCGCGCAACTGCTGCTCATGCTCAATTACCTGCCGGCGCGGTGGCGCGACGCGGCGTTCGGTGTCATCCGGAAGCTGACGAGTTAGACGAACCTCCACTGCCCGTCTCAGTCCAGACAGGCCGCAACGACCGATAACAATCGCTCGCCGCGCACTTCCTCCGCGAACAGCGGGACCCGGCGCACGTCGTGGCCGCGGAAAATGTCCTGTGACCGGGCCAGGGCGTCCTGCTGGACCCGCCAGCGTCGGGCGCAGAACTCACAGTCGGCGTGGTTCGGGCCGGCGATATCCACGTCCTCGCCCAGTACCTCGCTGGGGTCCTGCATCACCCGATTGACGACGACGGTGCTGACCGGAATGTTGAACTCGTCGAGTTGTGCGAGCAGGCGCTCGGACTCCACCACGGACAGCTCCTCGGGCACCATCACGATGCGGAAGTCCGTCTTCCGTGGGTCCTGCAGTATCGACCGCAGATGCTCGATCCGGTCCGACAGCTCCTGCAGGTCCTCGATGCCGGCCTCAGCATCCACGTCCTGATCGTCGCCGAACATCCCGGTGAGATTGTCCATCATCCCCGAGAACCGCTCGCGGAGCTGGAGGATCTTCCCGACCATCGAATCCATCGTCTCCGGGAGTTCCAGCAAGCGGAGCGTGTGGCCGGTCGGGGCGGTGTCGATGACGACGCGGTCGAAGCGGTCGTCGTCGACGTAGTCCAGCAGGAGCCGGAGCGCCGCGGCCTCGTCGGCTCCGGGCATCGACCCGCCGAGCAGCCCCTCCTCGCCGCCGATGGGGTCCGCAGCCTGGTCTGCACCCGCCCCACCGCCCGCGCCGAACATCCCGTCGCCGCCGAGCAGTTCGCCCACGCCGCCCAGCGCGTCTTCCTGCATCCCAAGCGGTCCCTCGCCGACAGCGGCCTCCGGGTCGATTTCCGCGGCGTACAGCGGGATGTCCTCGCGGATTCGTGTCGGCGTCGCCGGGATGTCCGCCTCCAGCGTGTCCGACAGCGAGTGGGCAGGGTCCGTGGAGACCACGAGTGTCGCTGTGTCGTCGCGTGCGGAGGCAAGGGCCGTCGCCGCGGCACACGTCGTCTTGCCGACACCGCCTTTCCCTCCGTAAAGGACGTACTCCGCCGCGTCGATTCCCGCGGGTGCGTCGATGTCGTCGACCGCCTCGACGTCGAGTTCGCTCATGGTAGGAGCTACGCTCGTCCGGCCTTGAGTACTTCCCGAAAAGGAGATCTCCTACTGTCTCGAAGAGCGCGCTTCACGGACATCCGCGCCGTCCCGGAGTTTGTCCTCGCAGTTCGGACAGACCCGAGGACCGTGACCCTCGACGGCTTCTGGTGTAAAAACCCGTACGTACTGCTCGGTTACGAACTCGCCGCAGTTCTGACACTCGGGCATCTATAGGTACACTCGTTCCACGATGTAAATGCCTTCCGCTGCCAACGATATCTTCCGGTTAATAGACACGAGTGTTTACCGGTGGTCGCCCCAGAACGAATCCAGTTGGCTGGCGAGGAAATCGGGCGTCATCCGGATGAATTCCTCCCGTTCACCGACGGGCAGGTACGGATACACCGAATGCCGTGCGTCCGGCGTGTACCGACGGCCGACCAGCGCACGCACCCCCACTTCGTCGACGCCGCGGATGACGCGGCCGATGGCCTGGCGCGCGCGCCGCACGGCCGGGACAGTCAGGGCATACTCGAAAGCATTCTCCTCGCCGAAGGCGTCGCCGTAGGCCCGCTGGACGCCCCGGACACGGGGCGATCCGATGTTCACCAGCGGGATCCCGACGACCGCGCAGGTCGAGAGCTTCGCCCCGTCGTAGTCGACGCCCTCGGTCAGCGTCCCACGCGTCGACGTGACCATGACCTTTCCGTCGCCGCTGAAGAACGCCCGTTTCAGCCGCTCGGTCTCCTCGTTGCTCGACGACTCGTCGACGAGAACCGGCTTGTCGACGGCCTCCTGCAGGTACGCCCCGGCCCAGCGGGCTTCCCGGTAGTTCGGCATCGCCACCATGACGTTGCCCGGCGAGCGGGCTAGCGCGCGCAGCGCCTGAGCGTACTCGTCGCGCGTCGGGTTCCAGTTGTCGCCCAGCGGCCGCATCGTCTCCGGGTCCCCGCGGTTGCGCGCGGTAAACGGCGTCGCGTCGACGAGGTACGATGCTCGGTTCTCGGGCGGAAACGGCAGGTCGTACGTCGTCGTGCGGACCGGTCGCCCGTCGCCGGCCCCCTCGTCCGGGGCTGTCGACCCGGACTCGGCCATCGAGTCGAGTCCCGACACGCGGGTAAACACGTCCAGCGGTTCCAGCGTCGCGCTCATCAGAATACCGCCCCCGAGGTCGTCGAAGACGTTCCGAAGCGCCGTCGCGGGCATGCAGTTGTAACAGAGCAGCCCTGGCGTGTAGACGGCCTGGTAGTCGGCGTCGAGGGTCTGGCCGTGGTTCGGTGAGTGCTCCAGTTCGATCTCCCGGAGGAAGGTCGCGTGATCGCGCTCCCACCACTGTCCGGCCAGCACGCCGACGGCGGCACACACCGGCTGGCGAGTTATGCCGAGTTGGTCGATAGCATCTTCGACGGCCGCGCCGACCTTCGACAGCGAACGCCAGAGCGAGCCGTCGTACCCCTTTCGCTCGGCCCACTCAGTCAGTTCGTCCTGCTCGACCGTATCGGGGTCCCGAAGCGGAATCTCTCTATCGTGCTCTGGCAATGTCGAGGGGTCCGCGCGCCAGCCCTCATGTTCGGTGTCCAGAAACGTCTCGATGCGGTCGTCGAGCCACCGAACGAGGTCGTCGTAGAACTTCCGGGCCTGGTCGACCGCGTCCAGCGGGACCTCGCGGGCCGACAGCACCTCCCGGACCTGCGCCTTGTGGTCCGCGCTCTGTTGGGCGCGCTGGATGAGCGTCGTGCAGTCGTTGCGCGCCTGGACGATCGTCTGCCGGCCGAGGCGGTCCGATAAGAGGTCCCGCACGCGCTCTTCGAGCCGATGGGCCTCGTCGACGATGACGAGCGTCTGGCTGTCGAGTACGTCAGCGAGTAGCGGGCGGGAGCCAGGATCGAACAGGTGGTTGTAGTTCCCGACGATAACGTCGGCCGCGGAAAGCATGACGCTCATCACCCGGTGCGGGCAGGTCCCGCGCTCCGTCGCCGCCGGGAGGTAGTCGTCCATCGTCACCACGTGCCCTTCCCCGGCCGAGAAGTCGACGGGTGAGCCCTTGTTGCGGGCGTACCAGTCGGCCTCGAACGGACAGTACAGCGGCGGGTCCGATCCCTCTGCCATCGACTCCGGGGCCGTCGGCTGGGCCTGCCGGTACGGCGAGTTCGCGCCCGCTGTCGAGAGCGTGTCGTCGCCAAGCGTCGCCTGCGCGGCGGCGTCGGGGCGCGCGGCAGCGGCAAGGTCCTGTCCCTTCCGCGGGTCCCACCACTGATCGTCGTCGGCTTCGCCGGCGATTGCGGCGTCCGCGACGGCCGCCCCGTCCGAGCGACCGTCGTCTTCGACTAACCGCGCCGTGGCCTCCCTGAGATCCTCACAGCGGTCGTGCGTGCCCACGTCGTCCGGGAACTGTCCCTCGCGGCCGTACGGACAGAGGTCGCGCTTGCCGACCAGCGAGATACCGTCGAACGGTTCGTCGATACCGGCGTTGAGCGCCCGCAGGTCGTCGACGAACTGCTGGAGTTGCTGTTTGACGGGCGTGACGACGACCATCCGGTCGTAGAGGTCCGTATCGCGGACCAGCGTCGCGCCGGCGGTGAGCGCGGCCATCGTTTTCCCGGTCCCGCAGGGTCCCTCCATCGCGAGAAAGCCGCGCGCCTTGCCCGCCTCGATAGCGCGTTCGACGGCGTCGGCCTGATTCTCGTAGGGCTCGTCGAAGCCGAAGTACGTTCGCCAGGACTCCGTGCCCGTCGAGGCGGGGTCTGCCATTGGGCCGGCTTTGGTCGTCTTGGTATTTGAACCGCGGGGTTCTATCCCGTGGCAGTCGCTTCAGCTAGAGACGAACGGAAAAACGGGCTGTGACTGACGGCCGCCCAGTCACTGGCACCGCGTGGTCAGTCCAGCAGGCCGAGGTCGCTGAGCCGCTCGACGATGGTGTCGACGGCCTCCTCCGCGTCCTCCTTTCGCTTGCCACCGGTGACGACGAGTTTCCCCGAGCCGAACAGCAGCGCGACCACGTCGGGTTCGTCGAGTCGGTAGACGAGACCGGGGAACTGCTCGGGCTCGTACTCGATGTTCTCGAGTCCGAGGCCGATGGCGATAGCGTTGAGGTTGAGCGAACTCCCGAGGTCCGCGGAGCTCACGATGTTCTGGACGACGATCTCCGGGTCGTCGTCGACCTGGATGTTCAGATCGCGGAGCTTGTCGAAGACGATGCGCAGGCTCTGGTGGACGTCGTCCGTCGATTTCGCACCCGTGCAGACGATCTTGCCCGACCGGAAGATGAGCGCGGCGGATTTGGGGTCCTGTGTCCGATACACCAGCCCCGGGAACTGCTCGGGGTCGTAGTCGGCCCCTTCCAGGTCCATCGCGACGCTCTCAAGGTCAAGTTCTTGTCCGATACCGGTCGAAGCAACGACATTTTCGATGTCAATGCTCTCTTTTGGGTCGACCATATAGTGTTTTAAATACCGGATTTAAATCATATAAACGTTTGTGATGCTGTGATTACTAGTCGTTCTTCGACCTCTACCGCGTCCGACAGATTCCATTCAAGTGGGGGAAGTCGGTCGAGCGACGCGCTGTGACTGTTTGTTCCGGACCTGCAGGGACTACCAGCCCGGTGGCCACCCAGCCGTCGAAAACGAAGCAGGTCCGCTATACTGTCCGGCCGTCGTTGTCGACGACGCTCGCAAACGCGACATTCTCCTGGACGGTCTCGATCTCGACTGTCGGGGAGTCGCCCGGTTCGCCGTCGGGGACGATGACGACGTACCCCCGTTCGACCTTGGCGATACCGTCGCCCTGGTCCCCCAGCGATTCGATGGTCACGTTTCGGATTTCGCCTTCGTCGACCGGCGGTTGCGGGACGCCCGTGTCGGCCCGCGCCGGGTCGGTGTCCTGTTCGGGCTCCTGTGGTCGGGCTGTCGCCGCCGAGCCGGCATCGACCTGTGAGAGCAGTCCTACCCGGTAGGTCTCGCCCGGGGAAATCGCACCGTGGGACACCTCGCTTTTCGGAATTTCGACAACGTATCGGTCCCCATCCGTCTCTATTCGCGCACTGAACAGTGAACTGAGTGCATCTGGAACTTCGACCATAGCCTATTCTATGGCTCATGATAGATAATGGTCCTGCCTATCACTTCTCAATCGGGGGTGAAATTGTGGTCGTACCGGTGCTCGGTACAAAATCCAAAAGAATATATAAATCTCATCAAAATAAGCGGTATCGGGTTTATGCTATACGATGAGTTATTCCCTCCCTGTCACATACCTTTTTAGCCGTTTATTGAAAAAGAAAGTCTACGTAGCGGTGTTCATATTCGGGACAGCGTTGGCGCTCAGACTGCTGTATTTAGGCCGTATTCTTCAAGTCCACGGTGGCGTACGTGTTGCCGGTGACACACCTGCGTTCCGAAACAGTTGTCACGTCCTGGCGACTGACCCGTTAAACGTCCTGTCCAGAGTCAAGGGGTTGATGTATCTCGGTTTTAATATTCCGTTTTGCATTATTGAGTGGCTAAGCGGCGGGAGCGGACTCGCATGGGTACTCTTCCAGATTGTCGTCTCGGCGTCGGCGGCTGTCCTCGTCTTTTATATTGGATCGCGACTTACGAATAGGGTCGGCGGCTTCGTCGCGGGAGTGTCGATAGCACTACTTTTCGACACGTTTCGGTATACTGTTTCCCTTCTTGCTGAGACGACTTTCGTTTTCGTGCTCGTTCTCACTATCTGGTCGCTCGTAACCTATATTCAGAACCCAGGTAAGTGGCACAAAGCGGCGGTAATCGGCAGTATGATCTGGCTCTCGACGACACGGCCGTTCGGTATGCCGATCGTCGCATGCTGGCTCGCGTGCGATATCCTTCCCTCCGATTCGCCATATCGAATGAATGTGCTACCTCGCTGGTTCGCATCGTCCTCGTTCGTGATCCTTCCAACGGTTGTTCTGGTATTTTCGAGCGCACGTCGTAAACTTACCCAAGTCGAAATCGGCTGGAGGGAGGGCTGGATTCTCTACAAGGGAAAGACCGACCTTTTCTTTTCCGAGTACGTGTACACGCCTCGGTCAGGTGGGACCTTTCTAGAGTTCGTCCTGGCAAACGTGGATCACATTGCGGTCATGTCGATCCTTCGTGTTTTTGTCCTCTACGTCCCGCTGGTCGATGCTTGGAAGAGTCCATTCTGGAACGTCTTCAACGCCGTTGTCCTGATCCCCCTCCTGCTCGGATCGCTGTACGGCGGTGTCAAATCCGCTCGCGAGCGGCCAGAGATTACGAGCCTCCTCGTCCCACCGATTCTCGCAGTAACCGGTATCGTCGGGATCACGCTCGTGAGCATGGCATGGCGGTATAGAGCCCCTCTCGGGCCCGTGTTCGCGCTGTTGACTGGGTATGCCGTCTCGTCACAACCCTCGGTAGAGCAATGGGTGTCAGCGACTATCGACTCCCGGAGTTAGTCATCCCCTTCGACTGGACTGGTTCCGACTTCTTCTAGCAGTTCCGCCCTGTGCTCGTCTAGCAGCGGCGCACGACCGCCCGGCGAAGGCATCGTCTCGGTCATCTTGATCGGGCTGCCGGCGATTGTCATTCGCTCGTCGGCACCGGGCTGGTCGACATCGGCGAGCATCTTCCGGTCGCGAATGTGGGGGTCGTCGAAGATGTCGGCGGTGTTCTGGACCGGTGCGGCCGGCACGCGCCCTTCGAGCAGTTCGAGGATTGTCTCGGAATCGACAGTGGCTGCCCAGTCGGCGATTTCCCGACGCAGGGACTCGCGGTTCGCGATCCGGCTGCCAGCGTCCGGGTAGTCCGCAGCGAGGTCCGGGCGGTCCATCGCGTCACACAGCGTTTCCCAGTGGCCGTCGGAGAACGCCGCGATGACGACGTGGCCGTCGGCGGCCTCGAATGAGTCGTAGGGGAACAGCGTCGGGTGGGAGTTGCCCTGCCGGGTCGGCGACTCGCCGTCGCAGGAGTACTGGTACACCGTCCGCTCACACAGCGACACCATCGAGTCGTACATCGCAGTATCGACGTACTGTCCCTCGCCCGTGCGCTCGCGATGATGCACGGCCGCGAGGATGCCGACGGCGTTCAGGGCGGCGGTGAAGAGGTCGCCGACGCCGGGGCCGACCTTCGTCGGCGGCCCGTCCGGTTGACCGGTGATCTCCATGACGCCGCCAAGCGCCTGCGCGATGAGGTCGAAGGATGGCTGGCCCTGCCGGTGGGTCTCGCCCGTTCGCGGATCGCCGAAACCGCGGATCGATGAGTAGACGAGTTCGGGGTTCCGTTCGCGTAGCGTCTCGTAGCCGCAGTCGAACTTCTCCATCGTGCCGGCCTTGAAGTTCTCGACCACCACGTCTGCGCGCTCGACGAGCGAGAGGAACGCCTCGCGGTCTTCCTCCGACCCGAGGTCGAGTTCGAGCGAGCGCTTCCCGCGGTTGACGCTCTGGAAGTAGCCGCCGTAGGCCTCCTCGTCTCCGTCGGCCACGAACGGCGGGTTCGACCTGATGAGGTCGCCCCCGGGGCGCTCGACCTTTACCACGTCCGCGCCCATGTCCGCGAGCAACATCGTACAGTACGGTCCGGCGAGGACCTGTGTCAGGTCGAGCACACGCAAGTCGTCAAGCGCACCCATGGAAAAACCACGATGGGGCGGCGGTATAAACCTTCCTGAACGACCATTATAAATTCCTTAAGGCCATATTATCATGAAAGACCATTAGGTTTATCAGTACCCGCCGACGACGGGGTAGTACATGCCCCGGACCGTTATCCTCGGCGTGATTGGCTCCGACGCGCACGTCGTCGGCATCACGATTCTAGAGCAGGCGCTCTCGGCCGCTGGCTTCGAGGTAATCAACCTCGGTGTCCAGACTTCACAGGACGAGTTCGTCTCCGCCGCGAAATCTCACGACGCCGAGGCAGTACTCGTATCCTCGCTGTACGGGCACGCCCGCCAGGACTGCGAGGGGCTTCACGAGGAGCTCGACGCCGCCGGGCTCGACGTGCTCACCTACGTCGGCGGGAACCTCGCCGTCGGACAGTCCGACTTCGAGGAGACGCAGGCGACCTTCCGGCAGATGGGCTTCGACCGGGTCTTCGACGCGGAGACCGATCCGGAAGAGGCCATCGAGATGCTCCGCGAAGACCTGCAACTGACGACCACAGAGGCGGAGCAGATCAGGGTTGACGGGTGACTATGCCAACTGACGAGCGACTCAGCGACGACCAGCTACAGCGCATCGCAAACGACCTCAGGGACAACTGGCACACGGGCCGGGAAGTCGATTTCGAGGAGGCCATCGCCTTCCACGAGTCGCTGCCGGCCTCGAAACAGTTCGCCACGGTGCTGGAGTCGGCTGACCAGCCGCTCCTCCAGCCGCGGGCGGGGGTTCCCTGTCTCGAAGAACAGATCGACCTGCTGCGGTATCTCCAGGACGAGGGGGGCGCGGACCTCCTGCCGACGACCATCGACTCGTACACGCGCGACAACGAGTACGAGAAAGCAGAGGAGGGCCTGGCCGCCTCCCGCGGCAGCGACGAGAACGAACTGAACGGCTTCCCCGCAGTCAACCACGGTGTCGAGGACTGCCGACGGCTCATCCGCGCGCTGGATGCGCCGGTCGAGGTCCGCCACGGCACGCCCGACGCCCGACTGCTGGCGATGGTCACGCTCGCCGGCGGCTTCCAGAGCTTCGAGGGCGGCCCGATCTCCTACAACATTCCGTACACGAAACGGCACGACCTCGCGACGACCATCGAGCACTGGCAGTTCGTCGACCGGCTCTGTGGAGCCTACACCGAGCGCGGCGTGACGATCAACCGCGAACCCTTCGGCCCGCTGACCGGCACACTCGTCCCGCCGAGCATCGCTATCGCGGTGATGCTCGTCGAGGGCGAACTCGCGGCGACACAGGGCGTCCGGTCGCTCACACTGGGCTACGGACAGGTCGGGAACCTCGTGCAGGACGTGGCGGCGCTACGCGCGCTGCGGAAGCTCGGCAACGAGTACCTCCGCGACGAAGTGACTGTCACCACCGTCTTCCACGAGTGGATGGGCGGGTTCCCGCCGGACGAGGCGCGAGCCAACGGCGTCATCAGTCTCGGCGGCGCGACGGCGGCCGTCGCCCAGCCGGACAAAGTCATCACGAAGTCCGCCCAGGAGTTCCAGGGCGTGCCGACGAAAGAGGCCAACGCGGCCGGACTGCGAACGACGAGACAGCTTATCGATATGATGATCGAACAGGACATCGATTTGGGTGGTATCGAAGAGGAACAGGCGCTCATCGAACGGGAGACGCGGGCGCTGATGGACGCCATCTACGAGGCCGGCGACGGGGACGTTGCACAGGGGGTTATCAACGCCTTCGACAGCGGCGCGCTGGACGTGCCCTTTGCGCCGAGTGACGCCGCCGAGGGCGCGGTACTCCCGGCCAGAGACGACGACGGCCGGGTCCGCATCTTCGAGTTCGCGGACCTCGCGCTCCCGGACGACATCAAGGAGATCCACGCCGCGCGACTCGGTGAACGGGCCGAGACCGAGGGCCGCGACCAGTCGTTCCGGATGGTCGCTGACGACGTGGACGCCATCAGCGACGGGAAGCTCATCGGTCGTCCGACGGGCGACAACAGCCCCGCGGGAGGTGCGAGCGATGCGGATTGAGGACGTTCGAACGGTTCCCGGGCTCTCGGGCTTTTTTTTCGACGACCAGCAGGCCATCAAGGACGGGGCGACCCAGAGCGGGTTCGCCTACGACGGCCAGCCGGTCACGGAGGGGTTCGACCGTATCCGCGAGGCCGGCGAGGCGCTCATCGTGGAGATCGAACTCGCCGACGGCTCCATTGCGACCGGCGACTGCGCCGCGGTGCAGTACTCCGGCGCTGGCGGCCGCGACCCGCTGTTCCGGGCCGAGAAGTACCGCCCGGTCGTCGAGGGCCCCGTCGCCGACGCGCTCCGCGGCCAGGACGCGACCCAGTTCGGAGCCAACGCGACGATGCTGGAGGAGATGGACCCACAGCGTTCGGGCGGCGACCAGCTCCACACCGCGGTCCGGTACGGCGTCTCGCAGGCGTTGCTGAACGCCGCCGCGCAAGCGCGAGGCGTGACGCCGACGGACGTTCTGGCCGACACCTACGACACGGAGCCGGCGACCTCCCCGGTGCCAGTGTTCGGCCAGTCGGGCGACGAGCGCCGCATCAACGCCGAGAAGATGCTCATCAAGGGCGTCCCGGTCCTGCCCCACGGCCTGTTCAACAGCGTCGAGAAGGTCGGCGAGAACGGCGAGGTGCTGCGTGACTACCTCGCGTGGCTCTCGGACCGAGCGACGGCGCTCGGGCCGGAGCCGTACTCGCCGCGCTTCCACGTCGATGTGTACGGCATCCTCGGGAAGGTGTTCGGCCCGCCGTACGACCGGACCGAAGTGACTGATTACTTCGAGTCACTCCGAGAAGCCGCCGCGCCGTACCCCCTCCAGGTCGAGGGGCCGATGGACGCCGGCGGCCGCGCGGACCAGATAGCTGAGATGGCCGAACTCCGCGACGGCCTGGCTACTGCCGGTGTCGACGTCGACATCGTCGCCGACGAGTGGTGCAACACCTTCGAGGACGTCCAGGCGTTCGTCGACGCGGAAGCCGCTGACCTGGTCCAGATAAAGACGCCGGACCTCGGCGGTATCCAGCGCTCGGCCGAAGCGGTGCTGTACTGCGAGGGTACGGACACCCGCGCCTACGTCGGCGGGACCTGCAACGAGACCGTGACCTCGGCGCGGGCCTGTGCCCACGTGGCGCTGGCGACCGACGCCGCGCAGGTGCTTGCGAAACCGGGCATGGGCTTCGACGAGGGGTTCATGGTCGTCACGAACGAGATGCGGCGGGCGCTTGCACGCCGCGATGCCACTCAGGAGGTGCCGGCAGATGACTGACTGGGCCGACCCGGACGCGCTGGATCTCTCGGACGGCGAGACGTTCGACTCGCTGCTTGAACGGGCCGACACCCGGGAGAAGGGCCACTTCTTCGAGTTCTTCGCGGAGGGCGACAAACTCGCGCACGACCCCGGCCTCCGACTCACCCATCACGGCAGCGAGCAGTGGATGGGGCAGACGCTCAACCACGACCCGGCGTACTGGCGGGACGACACCGCCCGGGAGCGTGGCTTCGAGGAGCGCCCGGTTCACCCGGACTACCTGCTGGCCTGTGTGATGGGAATCACCGTCGAGGACCTCTCGGAGAAGGGCGGGTACTTCCTCGGCCGGGACGACGTGGCGTTCCATCAACCCGCTACGGCCGGGACGCCGCTGTCGGTCACTTCGACCGTCGTCGACACCCGGACCTCCTCGTCCCGGCCGAAGTACGGTATCGTCACCTGGGAGACGGAGGGCCGGAACCGCGATACAGGCGAGAGATTGGTCTCCTACCGGCGGACGAATATGATCCCGCGCCGGGAGCCGGCGGCTACCGACGGCGGCGCGGTCGGCGATCAGGACGAGAGCGGCCCGACGCTCCCGGACACGCTCGTCACACCCGAGGGCGAACACTTCGGGGACTTCCAGCGGGCGCTCGACACCGCCCGCGAGGAGAACGCCGCCGTCGCCTACCGCCACGAACGCGGCCGGACGATGGACGACCAGCTGGTCGCCGGCCTCCCGCTGGCGACGCTCAACACCGCTCGCCAGCACCACAACCGCGACGAGATGGCCGACTCGCCCTCTGGCGACATCGTCGCCTACGGCGACGTGACCCGCTCGATTGCGCTGGCACACGCCCGCTCGGACGAGGCGACCTACCGCGAGCACCGCTTTGCCGACGAGCGGTTCCACGACTTCGTCACGCTCGGTGACACCATTTATGGATTCACCCGCGTCCTCGACTGTGACCCCGACGCCGGGCCATCGCGGGCCGGCGCGGTCACCTTCGAACACGTCGCGTTCAACCAGGAGCAGACCCCGGTCTACTCTGGCCGGCGAACCGCACTCATTCAGCGAGATACATGACACGACTCTGTCGCACATTCCAGACCGCACCGGCCGCGATACCGAACGACAACAGCGCGAAGTTCCTCGTCTCGGGGCTCACGAGCGAGGGGTTCCAGACCCCCGACTGGCTCGTCCCCGACATCGAGGACGGCACCGCACCGTCGATGAAAGCCGAGGCCGTCGACAACATCATCGAACACGTCCCCGATCACGCCGCCGAGTTCGCGGGGGAGATTCTCCCGCGGGTCGAGTGGGCCTACGACGACGCCGACGCCCGCGAGCGCGGCATCGAACAGGTGACCCGCCTGGCTGCTGAGGTCGGCGATGAACTGGACGGCTTCGTCTTCCCGAAGGTCGGTCGCCTTGAGGACGTGCGCGACGCCGCGGGCGTCATCGCCGACGCCGAACGGGACGCCGGGCTTTCCGAGGGGGCGCTGGATATGGCGATCATTCTGGAGACGGCTCCCGGTCGCTCCGACCTGCGCGAAATCTGTCAGTTCGCGGCTGATTCGCGCCTCTCGGCGCTCGTCTTCGGGCCGGTCGACTACACGGCGGAACTCGGCGGCCGCGCGCTCAACGGCGAGCGGCCCCGCTGGGACGGCCTGCTCGAAGCCCTTTCGAACGAGACGAGCGCCGCCGACATCGTTTCCATCGGCGGCCCCTTCGACCAGCTGTTCCACGAACGCGCCGGCGTCACCTACTACAACGCCGAGGGGTACGCCGACCAGGTCGAACACGAGGCGACCATCGGCATCGACGGCTCGTGGTCGCTGCACCCCAAACAGACCACGCAGGCCAACCGCATCCACATGCCGACGACTGAGGAACTGGAGCGGGACCTCCACAAGATCGAGTCGTTCAATGAGGCCAAGCGAGAGGGGACCGGGGCAGTCGTCGTCGACGGCCAGATGGTCGACGAAGCGACCTACAAGAACTTCGCGAACACGGTCAAGACGGTGCGGGCAATCGACGACACCCACCCCGCGCAGACCGAGGAGTACTACGATGATGACTTACTACAGCGGGCGAAGGATGTCGAACTGATTTTCGGCTGAGCGGCCGCTCGTTCTTTCACTCGAAGTAGTCAGCCAGCCGCGTCGCCGCCTCGTCGACCCGTGGCGTCACCAGCGCGAACCGTATCCAGTCGCTCCGGGATTCGCCAAAGGCTTCCCCAGGCATCCCAGCTACGCCGGCTTCGTCGACGAGTTCGTACACGTTCTCGAAGGAACCGGGGAAGTCGGGGAACCGCGCCATCACGTAGAAGCCGCCGTCGGGGCGGTTGTACTCGGCCCCGGCTTCCGCCAGCGCAGCGCAAAAGTCGTCGACGCGGGCTTCGAGTCGCCGTCGACAGGCGGCGTAGTAGTCCGGACTTGTCGTCTTTAGCGCTCGCAGGACGGCGTACTGCGCCGGCCGACTCCCGGTGACGTTCGTGAGCATGTGCTGGGTTCGAGCCCGCTCAAGGAGTGCGCCGTTCGGGCCGTCCTCCGGCGGGAAAATCGCGTAGCCGACCCGGAAGCCGGTGATCGCCATCGTCTTCGAGAAGGAGTTGGTGGCGACGACGTGGTCGGACTCGGCGTGTAGCGCCGAACTGAACCGACCCGCATAGTCGAAGTGGTCGTACACCTCGTCGCTGAGCAACAGCGCGTCGTACTCTTCGGCGATAGCTGCGAACTCGGCCATCGCGTCGGCGTCGTACACCGCGCCGGTGGGATTGTTCGGTGAGTTGACGACGATGACGGCCGTCTCCTCGCTCGCGGCCGCTCGAACGTCCGCGGGGTCCAGTCGGTTGTGCTCGTCGACCGGGACGAAGGAGATGTCTGCACCGATGAAGTTCGCCCGGCCGGCGTAGTAGGGGTAGACCGGGTCTGTCAGGAGGATCTCGTTGCCGTCGAAGTGGTGGAGCCCACCGGTCATTGCCAGGTGGTTCGCCTCGCCAGCGCCGTTCGTGACGATCACTCGGTCCCGGTCCACGTCCCGGCGAGCGGCGATTTCGTCGCGGAGGGGTGTGAGCCCTACACTGGGCGGGTACTGGTAGTCGTCGGCCGGGGCCTCGGCGTAGTCTCTGAGCCCGTCCCGAAGCCCCTCGGGCGGGTCCCAGTCGGGATTGCCCGACACCATGTCCACCACGTCCCGGTCGGCCCGGGCCGCGTACTGCATGACCCGGAAGAACTGGGGTTCCGTGTAGTCCATACCCGGTCTCGGGCTGCCGGCCCCGTCTGCTTTTCTGTCTACTGGCGAACGTACAGCGTCAGTCCGCCGAGGACCAGCAACAGCACCCCCCACAGGAGGTCCGACCCCGGCAAGACCCAGAGAAACAGCGTCACGAGACCCGACGTAACGAGTGACCAGCCAAGCGTCGTCCGATAGCTCACACACGCAATTCTGTCTCTGAACTGAAAGTATCTATGCCCGCCCTGAACGCTTATTCACCTGTCGCGACAACTATCGTCAATGGCAGACGATACAGCGGACCCGGTCGAGAAGCGCGTCGGCAAGCGTCTCCGAGAAGCTGATGCCACGGTCGCTACCGCGGAGTCCTGTACCGGTGGCCTCGTCGGGTCGAAGATAACGGATATACCCGGTTCCAGCGACTACTTCGACCGCTCGCTGGTCACCTACTCCTACGAGGCCAAGCGAGAACTGCTGGCCGTCTCGCGGGAATCGCTGGACGCTCACGGCGCAGTTTCCGAGCCGGTCGCTGTCGAAATGGCCCAGGGCGTTCGCGACACCGCCAGAACCGACTGGGGCGTCGCCACGACTGGTGTCGCCGGCCCGAGCGGGGGTTCACCGGAGACGCCCGTCGGAACGGTGTACATCGCCGTGGCAGAAGCCGCCCCGTGGGGAACCAACGAATCGGGCGTGACTGTGTCCCGCTACGAGTTCGACGGCACCCGTCGAGAAGTCAAAGATGCCATCGCGACACAGGCGCTCCGGGACCTGGAAACCGCCCTACAGGAGTAGTAAGGTCTTTTAGGTGGGACACGGACGGTCCGGTAGATGAACAAACGCGGGCACGTCCTGAACGCCGTCCTCCTGAGCATCGGACTGGGATACGTTCTCGACCCCTCGGGCGACGTGACGACGTTCGCGACAATCACGGAAGTGTTTCTCCCCGTCGTCCTGGGCGCACTGTTCCCCGACGTCGACACCGCCTTCGGCAAGCACCGCAAGACCCTGCACAACATCCCCGTGCTCATTATCTTCCTGGCCCATCCGCTGTATCACGGCGGCAATCTCCAGTGGGTCTGGCTCGGCGTCCTCACGCACTACGTGCTGGACTACTTCGGCTCGCGCCGTGGCATCGCGCTGTTTTACCCCATCTCGGACAAAGAGTATGGCTCACCGACGGGCGTGACCACCTCAAGTGAGTACGCAGAGGTCGTCACCGTCGTGATTACCATCTTCGAACTGGCCGCGGTCGGGCTGTTGATACACGTGCTCCCGCAGTACCTGCCGCCGTCGGTCCGGACCTTCGTCGTCGAGAACAGCGCGTTCCTGGTTTAGTACACCTTCACGTCGTCGAACCGACCGCCGTACGCGACGTGGTCTGGGTGAGTTGGCTCGGTGCCCTGTAACATCAGCCGATCAAATTTGCCCCAAGTGTTTTCTAGCCCCAGATGCGCCCACTCGACCGCCCGGCGGAGGTCGTGTGCGATGCCGTCGCGATGGAACAGCGACCGCTCTACGTCGTTTTTCAGCGCCGCACTGAGCGCCGCCACGTCTTCGAACGCCTCGGCGAAAGTCACGTACGCCTCGCCGACAGTCCCCCGGACGTGGGCATACGACGAGACGAACGGCTCGTGGCCGGTCTCCGAGGTAAACGACTGCGCGCGGTCCCGGTGGTGGGACAACTGCTTGGGGTTGTACACTTCCAGCGCGTCGATGATATCCCCGTAGGCTTCGATGTCGTCCAGCCCCAGGCTCACGTTGAGAAATCCGGGATGGGGAACGAGCACCGCCGCGTCCTGGCGGTCAAGTTCCCGCATCGCGCCGTCGAAAGTAATGAAGTCCGGAATCGGCTCGTCGAGGCCAAGCGCCAGCACGTGCCGGCGCTGTTGCCAGGTGCCAGTGAATACCTCTCTGGCCGGAAACACAGTCAGCTCTTCGTCAGAAAACGCCGCAGCTTGTCGCCGGATCTCCGGCAGCCGCGTGAAATGCGGCGCGTACACCAGCGCGTCGAGGCCACGTGCCTTCGCACGCTCGACGACCCTGTCGTCGAGTACCTTCACGTGGAGGTCGACGGCGTACCCCTCGGGTTGCACGATGAACGCTATTTCCGTACTGCCATTAGGGGTTTCCGTTTCGGCAGTCTGCGGGACAGACTGCTGACAGGTGTCAGCCAAGCTTTTTACCCCCGCGTCGCCTGCCACTGAGCAAATGCCACGCTGGGAGTGCGATATCGAAGGGGACGATAGACAGTTCGACCGCGTCGAGGAGCTCATCATCCATCAGTCGGTCGAACACGACCGCATCGAATGCAAGGTCTGTGGCGCCGTCGTCCCCGACGGCTACTTCGCCATCAAGCACGCCTTCGACGAGCACTCCCGCGCCGAGTACGTCCGCGCCTACGACGCCTCCGCCGCCGAGGTCCGCCGCCGCGAACAGATCAAGGAGTCCGTCGAGGCCGCAGCCAACATGAGTGAGGTCATCGACCGACTGGAAGGCGGCGAAGCGTAGCGTCGTTACTGTGGCAATTGTGAAATAGGTGGCCCCCGCTTCGCAGCCGTGAATCGCGGCTTCGCCGCCGGATGGGTCTTACCGCTCTTCGGAGTCGAGAACCCGAATCTGGTCACCACGCACGGTAACCGGAATCGGGACCGTCGCCTCGTACAGCTCCACGGTGACCTGGTCTTTGCCCTCGTCGATCCGCTGGACCTGGGCTTTCTCGCCTTTGAACGGGCCGGCGATGAGTTCGACGATGTCGCCCTCCGCGATGCCTTCCACGTCCGGCTTCGGCGAGAGGAAGTGCTCGACTTCCGCCATCGAGGACTCCCCCTGCACGACGCCGTTGGCGTGGGGGATCTCGTCGAGGATGCGGTCGAACACCGCGGCGTCGTCGGCCTCCACCATCACGTAGCTGGTGAGCGAGTCCGGCGCGAGCGCGGCGTGAATCTCGTCTTCCTCGCGGGAGATGATCATGTCCGCGACGGTGCGTTCCTGGCTGGCCGTGGTTTTGACTGCGTAGATCCCCATCGGTTTACACCGGCTTGCTGCCAGGCACGAAGGCCATTATCGCGAAGATAATGAACCCGAGCAGTCCGACCAGCGCGATACCCGCGCCGGCGATTTTCGCGATCTGGGAGAACTCCTCCCACGACGGCGTACTCGCCAGTTTGAGTACCCGGATGTAGGAGGTGAGATCGTATGGAACGTCCATAGCGGGTCGTACCCACTGGTGGCTTTTCTATATTGTGGTGCGCGGCGACGAGTCCGGCACCATTGCTGCGCACCCTCGCTACAGTGTCGCATGAGATCCGCGACAGAGATGTGGAACCAGTCGGAGTGGCGGTTCCGAATCCGCTCGGTCAGTCGTCGGTCAGCGCAGTCCCGCCTGATTCGTGTGTCCCTAGTTCACGCCCGTCGCCGACACCGCCGGTTTCGAACTGGTCGATGAGGCCCTTGAGATCGCTGGCCTGACTGGAGAGCGACTGTATCTTCTCGGTGACCTCCGTGATCGACGCCGTCTGTTCCTCGGCGGACGCGGCGACGTTCTCGGCTTCGGACGACGTCTCCTCGCTGATCGAGCCGACTTCCTCGGCCATCGAGACGACCTCTTCCATCGAGGCCGCCTGCTCGTCGGTCGCGTCGCTGATCGCCTGCACGCCGTCGTTGGCCTCGTTGACCTGCTGGACGATATTGGTCAGCGCGTCCGTCGCGTTTTCGACCGTCTCCTGTCCGGTGTCGACGCTTTCGCCCATGTCCCGCATGTCCTCGACGGTGGAGTCCGTCCGGGACCGGATCTCGTCGATCATCGACTCGATGTCGGTCGTCGCTTCCTGGGTTTCCTCGGCGAGCGTCTTGATCTCGCGGGCCACGACAGCGAACCCTTCGCCCGCTTCGCCGGCCCGTGCGGCCTCGATGTTCGCGTTGAGCGCGAGCATGTTCGTCTGTTCCGCGATTTCGTCGATGAGTGTCGTGACCTCGCCGATGCGCTCCATCTCCTCCGCGAGGGACTCGACCTGTTCGATGGCCTCGGTAGACTTCCGTTCGAGCGCTTCGATTTCGGCGGCGGCCTGCTCAGCGTATTCGCGGCCGGATTCGCCGTCGGTTACGGCCTGCTGGGACTTCGAGGCGACTTCGTCGGTGGATGACGTGATTTCCTCGACGGTTGCCGACAGGTCGGTCATCTCGTCGCTCACCTGCTGGATGTTCCTGTTTTGCTCGTCGGCGCCCTCGGCGATCTGTTGCACCGACTCGCTCACCTGTTCGCTGGCCGACCGAACTTCCTGTGCGCTCGCGGAGATCGCTTCCGTCGAACTGTCGACGGTTCCGGCGAACCCTTCGATGCGGTTGACCGTTCGTTCGAGCTCCGCGATCATCTCGTTGAAACTCTCCGCGATATCGACCATCGCGTCGTAGTCGCTGTCGGTGGCCATCCGCTGGGTGAGGTCCCCGGCCGCGGACCTGTCCATCACGTCGCTGAACTCGGCCGCCTTCGCTTCGAGGGCGGACGCCATTTCCTCGGCGTCTTCCTTTGCCGCCTCCGCCTCGTCTCTCGCGGCTTCGACGTCAGTAATCAACGTCTGGATGTCTTCACCCATCGCCTCCAGTGCCGCACCGAACTCGCCGGGGATGCTCTCGTCGAGCGCCGGGTCGTCGAACCGTTTGTCCGCGAGCGCGTCGGCCTGGTTCGCGGCGGTCGTCAGGTACGCTTGCATCGACGCGAAGGATTCGTATAGCTGCCCCATTTCGTCGACGCGTGTGGTTTCGGGGAGCGTGCTGTTGATCTCGCCGGCGGCGATGTCCTCAGCGCTTTCGGCCACGCGGGAGAGCGCGTTCGCGGTTCCGCGCCCGATTGTCACGCCGACCACGAACAGCGCCCCGACGGCCAGCGCGACGAGAAGTGCGATATTCTGTGAAACAGCCGACTGCAGGGCGAAGGCACGGTCCTGCGGGACGTGATACAGCAACGCCCACTCAGTGCCGGTAACTGGTGTGTACGCCATCACGTACTCGCCCTCGTCCATCCCCGTTCTGGCCGAGACGGACTCGTAGCCGGTTTCGCCGTTCAGTGCCGCGTCGACGCTCGTGTCGGTCGCGTCCCCGGTTGCCGCGTACTCGTCGAGAATCGAACTCTTCCGGTTGTCGAGAATGATCTGGCCGTTCGACCCGACGACCTTCACGTCGCCGGTCGCAAACGGTGAGGTGAACTCGTGGGAGCGCGCCTCGAGCGATGCCGTCAGCACCACGTATTCCTCGCTTCCGGCCAGTGGTTGGACGAACGCGATAACCGATTCGTTACCGCTCTGATACGCTTCGGACGTGCTCGTCGGTCCCGACGAGACGACTGCACCGCTCGCGTCGGTCCACGGGTCGTCAACGTCACTCAGTGCGACGCCGTTCAGTTCGTCGTCGGTGCTGGCGGTGACTGTACCGTCAGCGGCGTCGACGTAGTGGAGCGCCCGGACGTCTCCCGGCAGCCCAATGAGCTTCTGTTCGAGCCACCGCTGGTGTTCTCTGTCGGAGGTCGACGCGGATCGGTCACCGAGAGACGCCGCGAGGAACGACGCCGTCGATTGCTTGTTCGAAACCCAACTCGACACGGAACTCGACTGGGACTCAGCGACGCCTCGGATTTGCTCCTCGGTCTGTGACTCGACCAGCGACCCCGTTTCGAGGTGGATGGCCGCGCCGCCCAGCGCGAGCACGACGACCACGCCGAGCAACAGGACGCCGAACTTCGCCGCGTACCGCCGTCGGATGGCGTCAGGAAGCGCGCGTTCGACCCCCTCAACGATCCGCTTTGGCAGCGAACTCATCGGTTCCCCTCCGATCTGAAGAACTGCGGTTGCAATAGCTCCAGTGACTCGACCGATCCGTCCGTGACGCGCTCGATCAGGTACGAGCTCAACGGCTCCAGGTCGTCGGTCAAGTCGACGCCACCGGACGCGCCCTGGTAATTGATCTTCCGGCCCGCCTCGGTGAGTGAGCGGACGCGACCGAAGTCGTCGACTGAAACGGTGTGTCCCGACCCCCCGGAGACCGACTGAATGGTCTCGGCGATTGCCGGGCCACTGCTTTCTCCGGCCTGCTCAGCGGCGCAGGCCATCAGGAACAGCGCGTCGTAGGCGTTGACGGAGTACGCTCTGGGATCGTCGATGTCCGGGAGTCGGCGGACGAGTTCGAAGTACGCCTGCGTTCGTGCGGAGGACAGCGACGCGCTGTAGACCCCTTCGTAATACGACGGGAGATCGCCGGCGAACATTCCGGCGGACAGCACCCACGGCACGTCGTGGTCGGATTGACTGTACGCGTCGAGAATACCGCGCTCCTGTCCGGAAACGCTCGTGAAACTGACAGCATCGGGGTCGTTCTCGAACACGTCCACGAGCGTGTCGTCGAACGACTCCGCCGCCGGGTCGTACCGAATATCCGCGACGACCTCGGCGTCTAATACGTCGCGTTGGACTTCGGCCAGTCCGGCCCCGAAGGAGTTGTCGATACTCAGTAACGCGACGGAGTCCGCGTCGATGTACAGGGGGCTGTCGACGGCTTTCGCCATCACCACTGCCTGGGTTCCGTCGCTCGGAACCGTCCGGCCGAAGTATTTGCGCCCGTTGGCCCGGCCAGCAGCCGATAGCTGGGGGGCGGTACTCGCGGGACTGACCTCCATGATTTCGTCGCTGGCCGCTTCCGGTGCGAGCGCTATCGACACGTCGCTGACGAGTCCACCGACGAAGCCCACGATACCACGGTCGACGAGAGAACGGTACTGCTCGACTGCGGTTTCAGCGTTTGCCTCGGTATCGAGAATCGTTACGTCGACGCTATCGCCGTTGATTCCACCGCCCGCGTTGATATCGCTTGCTGCCTGCTCGACCATGCGCTTGCCGTGTTGCCCGAGCGGGGCAAGCGGCCCGCTGAGCGGAAGCAGCGCACCGAACTGCACAGTGTTGCCGCCCCCACCCAGGGAACCGAGACAACCGGACGAAAGGCCCAAGCCCCCAACAGTTATACATTTTTTGAGAACATTACGTCTCGAATCTGAGTACATACGGAGAGAATTCTAACATCTAAATAAACGCCTTTCGACGACAGTATCATTCATGATAGGGAAAGTGTAACTACAACTGTAGTTACTCGTAGTTAGAGAGAGACAGAGAACCGGGGTAGGTTAGTCGACGTAGTCGATATCTTCGCCGAGTTGCTGGGCGGCCTTCTCCTGTTCGGCCTCGCTCTGGCCGTAAATTTGGGGGCTCTCGACGCCGGTGACGACGATCATCGTCTCCATCTTACCCTCGAAATCGCTGTTGACCGACGCACCCCAGATGATGCGGGCGTCGGGGTCGATGCGGTCGTAGATCTCCTCGACGACGCCCTCGGCTTCTTCGATACTCATGTCGGGGCCACCGACGACGTTGACGAGCGCGGAGTTCGCGCCGTCGAACTCCACGTCGAGCAGCGGCGAGCGAAGCGCCGAGCGGATGGAGTCCTGGGCCTTGTTCTCGGAGTCGGACTCGCCGAGGCCGATCATCGCGACGCCGCCGTTCTCCATAATGGTGCGAACGTCGGCGAAGTCCACGTTGACGAGGCCGGGCTTGGTGATCAGTTCAGTCATGCCCTTGACCGAGCGCATCAGCACGCGGTCGCAGATCTTGAAAGCGTCCTGCAGGGGCATCGAGGGCGCGTAGTCCAGCAGGCGGTCGTTTGGCACGACGATCACGGTGTCAGAAACGGAGCGGAGCCGTTCGAGGCCAGCGTCGGCGTTCGCCCGCCGTCGTTCACCTTCCGCGGTGAACGGGATCGTGACGATGGAGATGGTGAGTGCGCCGGCTTCCTGGGCGGCCTGCGCGACGACTGGGGCCGCGCCGGTCCCGGTCCCGCCGCCGAGACCGGCCGTGACGAACACCATATCGGAGCCGTCGATGGACTGCTGGATGTCTTCGATGTCCTCCTGTGCAGCCTCCTCGCCGATCTTCGGGACCGAGCCCGCGCCGCGGCCGCCGGTGCGTTTGCGGCCGATGAGAATCTTGGTGTCGGCGGCCACCTCGTCGGCGAGGTGCTGGGCGTCGGTGTTCGCGGCGACGAGTTTGGCCCCGTGGATGCCTTCCTCCATCATCCGGGTGACCGTGTTCCCGCCGGCGCCGCCACAGCCGACGACGGTGATTTTCGTCTCCAGGTCTTTGACGACGCTTGCTAGCTCCTCGTCGGACATCGTCCCGGACGTGGACATGTCCTGTGACGGCGTCGATGTCGTTTCGTCGACAGTCCCGCCGTCCGCGTCCTCCCCGTCTTGCTCTGCCTCGTCGATAGCGTCGTCAATTATCGAATCCATAATTTAAAGCGTCCTTGCAGACGAGCAGTTATTAGTTTTCCCCCTCTGTCAGACAGGCGTCTGACGCTGAGACTGTCAGTCTCCGCCGCTGACACGCCGATGTTCACAGCGTATATCGACGTGTACGCTCGCGTTGGAACCGCTCCGGCTCGATTTCTTCCCCGTCGACCTCGATGGACTGGCCGGAGGCGAGTTTCCCGAACTTCGGTCCTTCGGGGATGCCGGCCGTGCGCGCGAGATCCGGGTCGAACGTCGTTTCGCTGGCGACGACCGCCGTCGGTCTCCGCTCGACACTGTCGAAGCGCCGTTCGAGAATTTCGACGAGCGAGTCGACGACGGCGTCCGCGTCCGCCGTCGCCGGACGGACGACCGGCCCGGTGACGACGGTCCCGTTCTGTTCGGTCCCGTAGGCGATGGATTGCCGCTGGATAGTCGCACGGAGCGCGTTGCTGTCGATGCCGCGCGCGTCCGATATCAGTTTGGCCGGCAGATCGAGCACCGTCCACTCGCCGTCGTATCCGGGCGCGAGATCGCCGAACCTGAGGCCGTCGTCGACTGTCCTGAGAGCGCCTTCCAGCGCCTCGACCAAGCTCAGGTCGACACCGGTCGTCTCCTGCACAAACGTCTCGCTGACGACGCGGTAGCCCAGCGACTCGATAGCCGCCTTGAGGTCCGGACGTTCGCCCTCCATGAGTGCGTAGTCGGCCGCACTGGCTCGGAACGCACGTTCGAGAACGGCGTCTCGCTCCGCGTCGCTGTCGGCCCACTCCGCCAGGGCGTCTAGCGACCAGTTGGCGGCGATGTGGCCGACAGCCCAGTCCGTCTCGCGGACGACCCGCTCGAACCGCGGGGCATAGTGGCCGCCGCCGACGCCCAGCAGGTGGCGGCGCGTTCCGTTCTCCCGCGGCTTGTCCGCCGGTTCGCCCGCGAGGTCCAGTATCGCTCTGGCGGCGGCCTCGGCGGCGTCGGGGTCCTCCCACTGTGGTTCCGCGCTGCCGACCTCGACGAACATCGAGGGGACGCCGACGGCCGTCGGCCCGTGGTGGGTACACTCCATCCCGACCTCGTAGTCCGGCGGGGCGTGACGCTGGAGCGCCGAAACCACTGCCTTGTGTGCACTGGGACAGGCGCGGGCGAACCGGCCGTCCTCGCCGCCGAACTCCGCGACGCCGAAGTTCCCGGTGTGGTGGGCCGTCAGGAGTTCGTCCGTCTCGCCGGCGTGCTTCGACGCGAACACCAGCAGGTCCGGGTCGTCGAACGCCGCCGCGGCGTCGTCGATGTCCAGATGCAGCGACTCGAACTCCCGGAGTTCCACGCCGTCACTCCGGTACACTGTGCCGCCGCCCTCGGCGTCGGGTCGTGTCTCGTCGACGCTCGTCTCCCAATCCCGCAAGGCGCGCAGATGCTCGCCGATGTGGGCCGACGCCGCGTCAGCCTGTGAGACGACGATTCCGAGCATCAGTCGGCGTTCTCCGGGTGGATCGGTTCACGGCCCATCGCGGTCCGGACGGCGTCACCGGCCAGCCCGAACAGGTGTTTCAGCGCCTCGCGGCGCTGGACGAACAACGCCATCCCGATGACGAGATACAGCCCCGTGTACGCAAGCAGGAGGTCGTGACTCGATATCGGCAGAGCGACGAGGTCCCTGATGATGGCGAACTCCAGGATCACCTGCGAGATGAACAAGGCGAACAGCGCGACCGCTTCGCGGATACTGATCTCGAAGTTGACCAGAATCGCGAGCGCGAAGAAGGACTGAGCCGCCGTAATCCAGATCTCCGCGCCCTGTCTGGCGTCGAACGGCAGGACGCCGTACCCGCCCAGCGCGATGGAGTACACCACCGCGATGGTGCCGATGAGCAGCGTCCACTGATTGAGTTTCGAGGAGATGAGCGCGTTGAACCCGGCCGTCGACCGGGCCTTGTTGACCAGCACGGCGACGACGATGAGTTCGGGCGACTCGCTCGCCAGCGGGGCGACCCACTGGATCATGAAGAACTCGGGGATCCCGTTCGCGACGCCGATCTCTTCCAGCCCGTGGGCGAAGGGTTCGACCGCTGTGAAGATCATCGCACCGGAGTAGCCAAACAGGGCCAGGACGACCAGCGGCCGCCACGGCAACGACCACTCCTGGAAGTACTTGGGCACGCCGACGGTGTGCTCGCTGTGTTCGATGTCGGACTTGAGCACGAGGCCGATGTACGCGACGTACAGGCCGACCAAGAACAGCGTATCGAGGATGCCGATACCGCCGCCGAAGGGGACGAGAAACGCCCACATCGTCGCCAGAAAGAGGAAGGAGATCTCGGTCGCGATATCGGTGTCCAGCTGGACGGCGTCTTTCAGGACCCCGTCGCGTTTCTGGACTGCCGGGTCCTGGGTTTTCGCGGCGCGCCAGACGGTGAACACGGCGATACCGGCCCAGCCGATGCCGATGAGGATGCGGTTTGCGCCGGTCATGTTCGCAATCGCGAGGTTCGCGTCGTGACAGGCCCGAGCCAGCGGTGTCGCGCTGGCTTCGATGGCCTCTGCGGACAGTCGGCTACAGGCCTCCGTCGTCGCGCCGCCCGCCCCGGCGTTCCAGGCGTACAGCGCGTCCACGGCGTACTCCGGGGCCACGGCGAGGACAGCGAGGACGGCGATAGCGAACGACCGCGGCACGTCTTTCTCGGCTGTCTCGGCACCCCAGGCCAGGAGGAACGACGCCCCGAGGACGGCGAGCCCACTGACCCCGACGGTAGTCACGTTCCCGACCTCGATGCCGGAAAGAAACAGATAGATCCAGCCGACAGTCAGGGCGAGCGCGACTGCGACTTGCATCAGTGGATGGCGAAAACGACTCACTAGCAGAGACGTGGCTGGGTCCGGGTGAAAAGCTTGCGAAACTGTCGACTGAGTATCCTGACTACTTGTGGGAGAGCGTGGCGTTCATACTATCGGGGGACGCTGGCGTTTGTATGGACGTTTACGGACTCATCGGAAACCCGGTCGGGCACTCGCTGTCGCCGCCGATGCACGAGGCGGGCTACGAGGCGCTGGGACTCGACGCGCGCTACGTCACGTTCGAACCGCCGGCTGATGCCGGTGCCGAAGCCATCGATGCCGCTCAGACGCTCGGCGTCGACGGCCTCAACGTCACCATCCCGTTCAAGCAGGACGTGCTGGACGCCGTCGACCCCGCACCGCTCGCAGAGCGCATCGGCGCCGTCAACACCGTCGATTTCAGCGGTGAACGGCCGACGGGCTACAACACCGACGCAATCGGCGCAGTCCGGGCCCTGGAACACCACGACGTGTCGCTGTCCGGCACGGCGGTCGTCGTCGGTGCCGGCGGCGCGGGCCGAGCGGTCGCGTTCGGCCTCGCCGACGAGGGACTGTCGGTGCGAGTCGCGAACCGGACCGAATCGAAAGCCCACGCGCTCGCCGACGAGGTCCCGGACGCGACGGGCCATGGTCTCGATTCGCTCCCCGACCTGCTCGCGGACGCCGACATCCTCGTCAACTGCACCAGCGTGGGTATGGAAGGAGACGAGACGCCGGTCCCGGCCGGTGCGCTGCACAGCGACCTCGCGGTGCTCGATGCGGTGTACTCGCCGATTGAAACCCGGCTGCTGCGGGACGCGGCGGCCGCGGGCGCGACGACAGTCGATGGGGCGTGGATGCTCCTCTATCAAGGGGTGGAAGCGTTCGAACGCTGGACCGGCGAAGACGCCCCCGTAGACCGGATGAACGGGCAATTGCGCGAGCACCTGTGACGAAGCGGCCACCAGCAAGAGATTTGTGTGGGGGATAAATACGTTCATGTATGGGTCTGCTTCAGAAATTGAAATCCGCCCTCGGGCTTGACGGAACGGGGTCATCCACGTCGGGGACTAATCGCGACGTGGACGTGACCGTCGAGCGAGAGCCCTCTACTGAAGACGAGGACGCTGTCAAGGGGACGAACACCGCGACGACTACTGGGGCCCACACGCCCGACACCGCGGACGGGGCCGGTACCGAACCGGGAGACGGGAATGAGACACCCGCCCAAGTGGAGGAGTCGGAGACCCCGGCGACACCGCCCTCAGCTGACGACGAATCGCCGGCCGCGACCGATGATTCTACCACAGAGGCCGAACCAGAAACAGCGGCCGACGACGAGGACAGCGATTCCGAGGCCTCGGCTGCCGCGGACGCTCCCGAGCCCGCCGACCAGGGGAGCACCGCCCCCGTGACGGACATCAAGGGTATCGGACCCGCCTACGCCGACCGGCTCGCCGATATCGGTATCGAGACGGTGGGCGAGTTGGCCGCCGCGGACGCGGCCGACATCGCCGCGGACACCGACCTCTCAGAGAGCCGCGTTTCGGGCTGGATCGAGCGGGCCGAGGACTTCTGAGATATCCGGGAGCCCGTCTTTTTGTGCCGAACCGCAAGGGAATTAGTCGCCGCACTGTTTTCGTTCGGTAATGCCATCGGTCGCAACCGACCGGACCGCGTTCACCGACCTCGCAGCCGACGCGCCGCCGGAGGCACGCATCCCCGTGGAGGTGCGGGTGGACGTCGACGACCCGTTTCTCGCCTATCGGCGGGCGCGCGGCGAGACTGGCGGCGTGTATCTGGCGACCACCGGCGGCCAGTCCGGGTGGGGGTACTTCGGGACGGCCCCGGAAGACTTCCGCGGGGTCGACCAGGATGCGGGTGGCACCCTCGCGGCACTGACCGAGTTTCTCGACGGCGAGCGACTGGTCCGCGGTGACTGCGAGGTTCCGTACCCCTGCGGAGCGGTCGGGTGGCTCTCCTACGACGTGGCGCGCGAACTGGAGTCGCTGCCCGACAGCGCTGACGCCGACCGCGCGCTCCCGCACCTGCAGATCGCTCGCTACGACCGCTTCGCCGCCTGGGAGGAACCCCGCGGCGACACGGTGACGCTGCGCGTGACGGCCTGCCCGCAGGTTGGTGACTTCGAGACGCCCGAACTGGCATACGAGTTCGGCAAGCAGCACGCCCTGGACCTCGCTCGGGCGGCCGTACAGGGCGACCCAACCGTCGACGATCCGCCCGTCGAGGCCGACGAAGCGACCTTCGAGAGCGACTGCACGCGCGAGGCCTTCGCCGAGCGGGTCCGGACGGTCAAGCAGTACATCCGCGACGGCGACACGTTCCAGGCCAACGTCTCCCAGCGGCTTCGCGCACCCGCCGCAGTCCATCCGGTCGAGGCCTTCGACGCCCTCCGGACAGTCAATCCCGCGCCGTACTCCGCCTTGCTTGAGTTCCCCGGTGTCGACCTCGTCAGCGCCAGCCCGGAACTGCTGCTGCACCGCGATGGCGACCGGATCGAGACCGAACCCATCGCCGGCACCCGCCCGCGGGGCGAGACGAGCGAGGCCGACGACCGACTGGAGGCGGACCTGCTCGACGACGAGAAGGAGCGGGCCGAACACGCGATGCTCGTCGACCTGGAGCGCAACGACCTCGGGAAGGTGAGCCAGTTCGGCAGCGTCGAGGTGTCGGACTACCGCCGGGTCGACCGCTACTCCGAAGTGATGCACCTCGTCTCGGTCGTCGAGGGGCGACTCCGCGACGGCGCGACCCTGCAGGACGCCATCGCCGCGGTGTTCCCAGGTGGCACCATCACCGGCGCACCCAAACCCCGGACGATGGAGATTATCGACGAGGTAGAGGCCACCCGTCGGGGACCGTACACCGGCTCAATCGGCCTGTTCGGTTTCGATGGCCGGGAGACGCTGAACATCGTCATCAGGACCCTGGTCCGGTACGCCGAGGAGTACCACCTCCGCGTCGGTGCCGGTATCGTCCACGATTCCGACCCGGACAGCGAGTACCAGGAGACGCTGGACAAGGGCCGGGCGCTCGTCAACGCTGTCGACGAGGCGCTGGGGAAGCGTGTCGACCTGGCGATGGAGGACGAGGGATGAACGGCACACAGGAAGGGAGTGGTCCGACAACGGATTCGCTGGCACCGACCGTGCTGGTCGTCGACAACTACGACTCCTTCGCGTACAACCTCGTCCAGTACGTCGGCGAAGTGGTGCTCCGGCTCGGCGGGACCGAGGACGACGTGGTCGTCCGACGAAACGACGCCATCGATGTCGCGGGCATCCGCGAGATGGACCCGGACGGCATCGTCGTCTCGCCGGGGCCGGGGACGCCCGAGGACGCCGGCGTCTCGATGCCGATATTCGAGGAGCTACGGTATCCGACGCTTGGCGTCTGTCTCGGCCACCAGGCGCTGTGTGCGGCCAACGGCGCGCCCGTCGGTCACGCCGAGGCGGTCGTCCACGGCAAGTCCTCGTCGGTTACCCACGACGGCACCGGCGTGTTCGAGGACCTGCCGAACCCCGTTGAAGTCGGCCGGTATCACTCGCTTGCGGTTGGCCGCGAGCACCTCCCCGACGTGCTGACCGAGACGGCGTACACTGTCAGCGACGACGGCTCCGCGAACGCCGCTGCGGGGCCAGACTCGTCCGAGCCTGCCACCACTGACGGCACGGACGAATCCCAGGTCGTCATGGGCGTCCGCCACAGCGACCGCCCGCACATCGGCGTCCAGTTCCACCCCGAAAGCATTCTGACCGACCACGGTAAAACCATGATCGAGAACTTCTGCCTGCTATGCAATACCACGTAGACGGGGCGCTCGTCCCCGAAGACGAGGCGACGGTGTCGGTGCGCGACCGCGGGTTCATGTACGGCGACGCGGCGTTCGAGACGCTCCGGGCGTACGGCGGCGAGCCGTTCCGGTGGGACGCCCACCGCGAGCGCCTCCAGCGCACGGCCGAGACGTTGGGGTTCGCCGACGCCGTGCCCGAGGACCTCCGAGAGCGCGTCGACGAGACGCTCGCGGCCAACGACATCGAGGAGGCCTATGTCCGGCTGTCGGTCACGCGGGGCGTCCAGCCCGGGAAGCTCACGCCGGGAAGCGAGGTCGACCCGACGGTCGTCGTCATCTGCAAGGAGTTACCTCGGGGCGGCTTAGAGGGCGAGCGCGTCTGGGACGAGCCGGCGTCGGTCCAGACGGTCCGGACCCGGCGGATTCCCAGCGAGGCCGTCCCGGCGGACGCGAAGACCCACAACTACCTCAACGGCATTCTCGGCCGGCTCGAACTCCGCAAGGCAGCCGCCGGCGGCAAGCCCGCCGACGAGTGCCTCATTCGGGACACGGACGGGAACTTGGCCGAGGGCGCAACGAGCAACCTCTTTTTCGTCACGGATAACGGCCTCCGGACGCCGAGTACGGACCTCGACCTGCTGCCGGGGGTCACCCGCGACGTGGTGATGGACATCGCCCGCGGCGAGGAGTTCCCCGTCGAGACCGGTCACTACTCGCTTGACGCCCTGCGCGACGCCGACGAGGCATTTCTTACCAACTCGACGTGGGAGATCCGCCCCATCGCGACCGTCGACGGCATCGATGTCGGGACCGGGCCGATGACGAAGCTCCTCCAGCGGCTGTTCGACGAGCGCATCGAGGAGCGTCACTACTAGTCCGAGGGGCGGGCTGGCCGCACCTACATCTGGTCGAGAACTCGCCGGGATCGGCGGTTTGAAACGCCTGACCGCCGTACGGCCGTGTACCATGGACGAGGATAGCCGTATCGTCGCGCTGGAGGAGGTGCCCGACGACGGAACTTTTCTGTTCACCGTTCGGGACGGCTTCGACACCAAAGAGGCGATCATCGTCGAGCTGTCCGACGCCGTCGTCGCCTTCGAGAACTACTGTCCCCACTGGACGGACGTCCGACTCGACAAGGGAAGTGGGGCGACGCGCCGCAACGGGGAACTGGTGTGTGAGAAACACGGGGCGACGTTCGAATCCGAGTCGGGGCTGTGCAATTACGGCCCTTGCGAGGGGGCGGTGCTGGAAGAAGTCTCGATCACCACCGAGGACGGTGCCGTCTACCTCACGGACGACCGCTACGAGTTCGAAAACCAGGGGCCGTCGGGCGACCACGACCTCTCCTCGCGAGGTCGCATCGGCTTCTCCGGGAACTGAGCGGTGAGAACCGGATTGTCCGGGATCCGCTATCGATTAGTTTATCCAGTACGCGGGCTCGGCGACGGCTTCGCATTTACACTCCGGACACCGGCTCGGTCGGTTCGTCAGGTCGTCGAAGTCCGTGAAGCCGCATTCCTCGCACTCCGGCGGGGCGACGAGAAGCTCTTCGTCAGTCGAGTCCAGGGACTTCGCGATGTGCTCTACGTGGGTGAGCGCGTCGCTCGTCTGGATTTCGAACTCGTTCGCGATTGTCCCGGCAGCCATCGCTTCGTCGCGTAGTTGGTCAGCGATGCGCTGGCGCGTCGTCCGACTTGCCTCGCGCATGGGAGAAGTTCGCATCCGACTGTTATAGGCTTTGTTCACTCCCACGCGGACAGTGGTACTCTCGCAGCCGCTTCCTGTCTCCCCCACGATACTTTATCACCGTCGGTGATAAATAGCGACACCCGATGTTCGACAGCATCCTCGTTCCGACCGACGGCAGCCCCGGTTCCGAGCGCGCGTTCGAAGTGGCCGCGACGCTTGCCGGCACCCACGACGCAGCCGTCCACGTCCTCTCGGTCGTCGACGAACACGGCCCCACGGAGGACGACTGGGACTACGACGGCGACTCCCCGGCAGCGGCGTTCATCGAGTCACAGGCCGACCACGTCGACACCGATGGTCTGTCCATCATCCCCGCTGTCCGTGAGGGGGTCGTCCACGACGAGGTCCTCGACTACGCCGACGAGAACGATATCGACCTCGTCGTCATGGGGACTCACGGTCGGACCGGCGTCCGACGATTCCTCCTCGGCAGCGTCACCGAAAAGGTCGTCCGACTCGCCGATACGCCAGTCCTCTCCGTCAAGGCCGACGCGGAGCCGGGCACCGTCTCGTTCGACGACATTGTGCTCCCGACCGACGGCAGTAGCGGCGCGGCGGCAGCCATCGAGCCGACGGGCGCGCTCGCCAGTGCGACCGACGCGACGGTCCACCTCGTCTCGGTCGTGGACACGCGCTCGCTCGGCGTCGATGTGGGTTCTACGGTTATCGTCGATGAACTGGAGTCGGTCGCGACAGATGCCGTTGAGAACGCGTCCGACCGACTCACCGAGCTGGGGGTCGAGACTGTCGAGACAGCCATTTCCCACGGTATTCCCTATCACGCGATTCTCGACGCCATCGAAGACGCTGACGCCGATCTCGTCGTCATTGGAACTCACGGTCGCACCGGTATCGACCGCTATCTGCTGGGCAGCGTCGCGGAGAAAATCGTTCGCACCTCGCCGGTTCCGGTGATGACCGTCCGGGCACCGGACGCTGGTGACGAGGCGTAGCCGGCCTCGCTACCCGAAGTTCTCGACTTTCGCGTCGTCGGTGCCGACGCCGGCGGCGTCGAGCGCTTCCGTGGCGGCATCGAGGAAGTCCGCGAAGCCGTAAATGAACACCTGGCCGCCGTCTTCGACTGCGTTCGCAACCGGGTCAGTCAGGGACGCCCCGCTGTCGATGACCGAGACGAGCGCCCCCGCCTCAACGAGCGCGTCGAGTCGGTCCTCGTGTACCGGCGCGTCGTCCTGATACACGACGGCAGCCTCGTTGCCGTCCTCAAGCGCGCGCTCGGCGATACCCACGGCAGGGCCGACCCCAGGGCCACCGGCCAGAACGACAACGCGGCTCTCCCCTTCGTAATAATCCGACCCGAACGGCCCGGCGATGCGGACGCCGTCACCCGCTTCGAGTGCGCCGAGCTGGGGAGCCAACTCGCCGTCGGGATCGATGCCGACGGTAATCTCGAACGCTTCTTCGACCGTTGGCGAGGAGATCGTGTAGAACCGCGAGACGTCTTCCCCGTCGACGGTCAGCGTCAGTTTGACGAACTGCCCCGGCTGTGCGTCGAAGTCATCGGGTGTCTCGAAGTCAATCGCCACGGTGTCCGGTCCGACATCGCGGACGCCCACCACGTCGAGCACGCGTTCATCCATACTCGGGAGTTGCCGCGGCTGGGCAAGGGGATTACGGTCGCGGAGTTTCACGCTTGTCGGCATCTATTGCCGATATTTTCCTGCATACGGTGTATTATGCCGGTATTTACTCGAAACTACACCGGTATTCACTCGAAACCGAGTAGTGCGCGCGCGGGCGGTTACGGAAGGCTTTTCCTACCACGCTGGCTACCCGTGCGATATAATGCCAGAGGACCTGAACTGGGCCATCGGCGGCGAAGCCGGCGATGGAATCGACTCCACCGGGAAGATTTTCGCGCAGGCACTCTCTCGGGCTGGTCGACACGTCTTCACCTCAAAGGACTTCGCCTCCCGCATCCGTGGCGGGTACACTGCCTACAAGGTACGGACGTCAGTCGACCGGGTTGAGAGTGTCGTCGACCGCCTGGACATCCTGATCGCACTCACCGAGCGCACGATCCACGAAAACGAGGACGAACTCCACGAGGATTCCGTCATCATCTACGATGGCGAGCGCTCGACGATGCAGGACGTGGAAGTGCCCGGCGACGCGACGGCGCTCGAAGTACCGCTGAAACGGCTCGCGGAGGACGCGGGTGGGGCCATCATGCTCAACGTCGTCGCGCTGGGCGCGGCGTGTGAGGTTACGGGCTTCCCCATCGAGAACCTCGACGAAAGCCTCGAAAAACGCTTCGGCGACAAGGGCGAGGCCATCGTCGAGAACAACAAGGAAGCCGCCCGCAAAGGCCAGCACTACGTCCAGGAAGAGTACGGCGAGTTCGACTACGACATGGAGACCACCGACGAGGACTACGTGCTCCTCAACGGTGACGAAGCCATCGGTATGGGCGCTATCGCCGCCGGCTGTCGCTTCTACGCCGGCTACCCCATCACCCCGGCGACGGACGTGATGGAGTACATGACCGGCCGCGTCGACCAGTTCGGCGGGAAGGTCGTCCAGGCAGAGGACGAGCTCTCGGCGATCAACATGGCGCTGGGCGCGGCGCGTGCCGGTGCCCGAGCCATGACCGCCACGTCCGGGCCGGGTATCGACCTGATGACCGAGACCTTCGGGCTGGTCGCCACCAGCGAGACGCCGCTTGTCATCTGTGACGTGATGCGCTCCGGTCCCTCGACCGGGATGCCGACCAAGCAGGAGCAGGGCGACCTCAACATGACGCTGTACGGCGGCCACGGCGAGATCCCGCGGTTCGTCGTCGCGCCGACCACCGTCTCGGAGTGTTTCTGGAAGACCGTCGAGGCGTTCAACCTCGCCGAGAAGTACCAGACACCGGTGTTCCTCGTCTCGGACCTGGCGATGGCCGTCACCGAACAGACGTTCTCCCCGGAGACCTTCGACATGGACGAGGTCGAGATCGAGCGCGGGAAAGTCGTCGACGAGAACGACATCGACGCGTGGCTGGACGAGAAGGGCCGTTTCCAGGCCCACTTCGCAGCCGCCGACGGCGTCTCGCCGCGTGCTTTCCCCGGCACGACCGACGGCGCGCACATGACGACCGGCCTCGAACACGACGAACTCGGTCGCCGGACCGAAGACACCGAGGTTCGTATCGAGCAGGTCGACAAGCGCCAGCGGAAAGTCGAGACCGCCCGGGAGCAGGAGGACTTCGACTATCGGGAGTTCGGCGACCCCGACGCCGACACGCTCGTCATCTCCTGGGGCTCCAACGAGGGGGCGCTGCGCGAGGGACTGACGCTGCTGGAGGAGGACGGCTACGACGTGCGGTTCCTCTCGGTACCGTACATCTTCCCCCGGCCGGACCTCACCGAGGAAATCGAGGCCGCAGAGGACGTCATTGTCGTCGAGTGTAACGCCACGGGACAGTTCGCGGACGTCATCGAACACGACGTCCTCGAACGGGTCCAGCGCATCAACAAGTACAACGGCGTCCGGTTCAAGGCGGACGAACTGGCGACCGAGATCAAGCAGACGCTTGACACCCCCGCGGAGGCAACACAATGAGTTCCGACGTTCGCTTCACAGACTTCAAATCCGACAAGCAACCGACCTGGTGTCCCGGCTGCGGTGACTTCGGGACGATGAACGGCATGATGAAGGCGCTGGCGGAGACGGGCAACGACCCCGACAACACCTTCATCGTCGCCGGTATCGGCTGTTCCGGCAAGATCGGGACGTACATGCACAGCTACGCGCTCCACGGCGTCCACGGCCGCGCCCTGCCGGTGGGCATCGGCGTGAAGATGGCCAACCCGGACCTCGAAGTGATGGTCTCGGGCGGCGACGGTGACGGCTACTCCATCGGTGCCGGCCACTTCATCCATGCCGTCCGCCGAAACGTCGACATGAGCTACGTCGTGATGGACAACCGCATCTACGGGCTGACCAAGGGGCAGGCCTCGCCGACGAGCCGCGAGGACTTCGAGACCTCGACCTCGCCCGACGGCCCGAACCAGCCGCCGGTCAACCCGAAGGCGCTGGCGCTGGCCTCCGGCGCGACGTTCATCGCACAATCGTTCTCCTCGAACGCACAGCGACACGCCGAGATCGTCAAACAGGCCGTCGAACACGACGGCTTCGGCTTCGTCAACGTCTACTCGCCGTGCGTGACGTTCAACGACGTGGACACGTACGACTACTTCCGCGACGCCATCGTGGACCTCGACGAGACCGACCACGACCCGTCGGACCGCGACCAGGCCAAGGACAAGATCCTCGAAAGCGACAAGGAGTACATGGGCGTCCTCTACCAGGACGAGGACTCCGTTCCCTTCGAGGAACGTGAAGGCGTGGAGGGCTCGATGGCCGAGATCCCCGACGGCGCGCCCGAGGGCGCGATGGATCTCGTCCGCGAGTTCTACTAGACCACCTTTTTCCACGGGGGTTGAACGCTCGCCGTTGGCGAGCGTTCAACCCCCGCGCAAAAACGTGGTCTTGCTGAGCGAAGCGAAGCAAGGCTCGAAAGACGAGTGACGCGAGTCTTTCGGTGGCGAAAAAGGCGACTTCGCGGCGCGCCGCGAAGTCGGGAAACGGCGGCCTGCGGCCGCCGTATGCTGACCACTGTAATTTTTGACTCGCTACCCACCCGGCGACAGCACATTGGCTTTGGGACCGACGCCTACACAATAGAATCGGGTTCGGACCCATATGCGGGCATCCCTAACAGCAGGTATGCACGTCTTCTGGCACCAGCGTGACCTTCGGATACCGGACAACCGGGGGCTGACTGCCGCCGCCGCGGACGACGAAGTGCTACCGGTGTACGTTCTCGACGCAGATCTGCTGTCGAACGTCGGGAAGCGCCAGCGGGCGTTCCTGCTGGCCGGCGTGCGGGCGCTAAAAAAGGCCTACCGGGACCAGGGTGGGGATCTGCTCGTCAAGAAGGGGACTGCCGTCGACGTGCTTTCGGATATCGTCGACGAGTACGACGCCGACCGGGTGTACTACAACGAGCACTACCGGCCCGCACGGCGGAACCGCCAGCGGCGGGTCGACGAGGCGCTCCCGACGAAATCGCTGACCGACCTTGTGCTGGTCGATCCGACGGGGCTCGATAGCCGGTACGAGAACCACAGTCGCTTCTACGACGACTGGCAGGCCCACCACAAACTGCCGCCCGTCGACAGCCCCGACCCGCCGTCCCTTGTTGACATCTCGGACCCGACGACGGCCCCGACCGTCGAGACGGATATTGACTTGCCCGCACCCGGGTACGAGGGCGCACGGCAGCGCTACGACGACTTTCTCACCGGCGGTATCGAGACGTACAACGACACCCGCGACGACATGCAGGCTGCCGTCGAGCGCCCCACCAGCGCCGTCTCGCGCATGTCGCCGTATCTCGCTGCGGGGATGATCGGCATCCGCGAGCTGTGGCGTGACGCCTCAGAGCGCCACGCCGAAGCCAGTGGCGACGCCCAGCGGAACATCCAGAAATACCGCTACGAACTCTCCTGGCGCGAGCAGAGCTACCACCTGCTGTACTACAACCCGACGTTGCTATCGGAGAACTACAAGTCGTTCCCGAACCCTATTGCGTGGGAGAATGACGAAAAGGACTTGGAGGCCTGGAAGCGCGGCGAGACCGGCTACCCGCTCGTCGACGCGGGAATGCGCCAGCTCGAACAGGAGGGGTACATCCACAACCGCCCGCGCCAGAATGTCGCTTCCTTCCTTACCAAGCATCTCCTCGTGGACTGGCGCGAGGGGGCGCGTTATTTCCGCCGGAAGCTCGTCGACCACGACCCCGCAAACAACGCCGCCAGCTGGCAGTGGACGGCCTCGACCGGCACCGACTCCGTGGACGTACGCATCTTCGACCCGGTGGCACAGATGAGCAAGTACGACAGCGGGGCCGACTACGTCACCGAGTACGTGCCGGAGCTTCGCGGTGTTCCGGCGAACAAAATCGTCGAGTGGCCGACGCTCTCGGACAGCGAACGCGAGCAGTTGGCTCCGGAGTATCCACATCCGATCGTCGACCGGAACGCCGCCTACGAGCGGGCCCAGCGCGTGTTCGAGACGGCGCTCGGGAAACGGTGAGGGTGTTTCGCCGAGACGGCGCTACGACCTGTACTGCACCAGGAGAGAGGCCGCCACCGCAACGGTCCCGGTGACGCCGGTGAGCCAGATATCCGTGCTCAGATACAGCCCTGGCGTCGGCGGGTGATACTGCGTCAGCGGCCACAGCACTTCGTACGACCGCCCGGAGGCTTTCAACAATAGCGCATCGGCGAACAGGTGGCTGGCAGCCCCGAGCGACAGCAGCCCGAACACTCGCCGTCGGTCGGAACGGTTCACGACGACCGTGCCCACGAGGACAGCGACGAACGCGCCCCCGAGTGTGTGGACGCCCAGCCAGTCGAACGGAATCTCCAGGGCTGCTTCGACAGCCGCAGCGTCCACGAGAATCTTGATCTTCGCCATGTCCGGGATGAACGCGCCGGCCATCCCGACGGTGACGTACTCGCCAGTGAGCCAGTCGTACCGTAGCGACAGGAGGGTACAGATAGTGAAGGCGATGAAGGCGTGCGAGAGCAAGTCCGGCATCAGGAGAGCACCTCCCGAACCCAGTCGAGGAGTGCTCGTGCTGGTCTGTGTGGCTCTTCGCGCCGACACAGTGCACCCGTCCGCAGGTCCAGCCGCCACCCACAGATCAGCCGCCCGAAGGTCCACAGGCCGGCGAGCGCGGACACGAGGTACATCGCGGTGTAGTTCATCGCCGGCACGCTCACGCTGTTCGCCGCGGTGATGGCCCCATCCGGGCCGAGCGTGCCGTACACCTGCAGCGATTCGCCTTCGGTGACGGCGGTATCGACGTTCCGGACCGTAACCGTGAGCGTGCCGCTGTGGCGCTCGCCGCTGTCGGCATACTCGTATCCGACGGCGATCTCAACGGGATCGGTCCCAAGGACCGTGCCAGTCACCTGGACGAACTCGCCGACGTGGTTGTCGGGATTCTGAGCCAGCGCGTCCTCATCAGGGTAGTCACCCAGCGCCGGATCCGGCGTGGCCGCCCCGAGTCCCATCATGAGCGCGAACAGGGCAGCCAACAATCCACAGATAGCGACGACTCTCCCCACCCGCGAATGAAGCATTCAGATTCCGGTGCGGACGGCGGGATATAAATTCTGGCGCTTGGGCCGAGCCGATCTCCTTTGTGCGCGTTCTCAGGGTTTACCCGGCAGAACGTCGGGGTCGCCGGAGCGGTAGATGTACTCGACGGCGACGCCGGTCAGCGGCGAGTCAGCGGCCGTCGCGTACGTCTTCGCGAGGTCGAGGTACTGCTCTGTCACGTCGACGACGCGCCGGTAGGCGGCCTCGTCGTCGGGCGCGAGCAGGTACTCGGACGTGACGGGCGTCAGTTGCCCCTCCGCGCGGTCGTCCTCGTAGTCGTCCACATCGTCGAGCCAAACCTGCGCGCCGATGATAGCGAGGACGATGGCCTTCGCGAACTCGTCGTCGATATCGAGGCCGGCGAGCCGGTAGAGGTCGAGCATACCGTCGTAGAGGACGCCGACGCGGGCGTACTGCGTCTTGCTGTATGGTAGCTCCTTCTCCGTCTCGGTGAGCGTCGCCGGCTCCTCATCGTACTCAGCGAATTTGTACTCTTCACGGATAGCTGTCAGAGCGTCGGCGTCGCCGTCTTCGGCCGCGGTCATCAGCTCCCGGAAGTGGTCGTCCCGGTCCTGGTGGGCCTCGCTGTAGTCGACGGCCCACTGATACGCGTTCTCGACGACGGGGGGCATGTCTTCCAGAAGCCCGTTGAGGTGGGACTGCAGGGCGGACTGGGCCACCTCGGCGACACGACGGCGGTCGGCATCGCTGGCGTCCCCCGGCTCGCTTCGCTTACCGCTCCGCTTCGAGGGCGCGCCCTCGCTGAAATCTACCTCGAAGTCCTCGAACTCGTCGTCGTTGATGGCGTCGCGCATGTCGCCGTCGATGAGCGCTTCGATGGAGAGGCGGGTCATCTGCTCGGCGCGGACGACCATCTCGCGGGGCGCGAGGTCCTGGGCCGGCCCCTGCTCTAGGGCGGTCTCGTCGACTTTCGGGACGCCGTCAGCGATGGCGTCGATGACGGGGTCGCCGGGGGCTTGCTGGCGGGCCTTGCGGTAGACGTAGCCCAGGGTCAGCTGTGCGGGCAGGATGAGCTTCGTGTCGTAGGAAAAGTCGACGGGCTGGCCGAACTCCGCTTCGAGCGCGTCCTCGACGCGGCCGATCACGTCATCGACCATCGCTTCCGTTCGGTCGTCGATTTCGGACTTCAACGAGAGGCTGGCGGCGTCGAACACGCCGGTGTCCGCATAATACCCCAGCACCGCCCGTAGCGCCGTTGGAAGCCGTCGCCTGTCCGCGAGCACGCCCGCGCCTGTCTTGAGAACCATTGTATGTCGCCCCGGGTGTTCCCGTGATGGTAGTGGGGCCGTCTTTACCCTTTCGAGAGCGCCGTCGGTGTATTCGGAAAGACTGATTACCGACAGGGAATACCCACAACCATGCGCGAGCGCTTTGACGTGGTGATTGCCGGAGCCGGGCCTGCAGGGGCGCAGTGTGCCCGTGATCTAGCGGAGCGAAACTACGAGGTGCTCGTTCTCGAAACCGAGTCCGAAGACGGGTTCCCGCGTCAGAGCAACAAGTCCACCGCCGGGACGTTCATGTCGGCGATGACGGGCTTTGCGATCCCCGATGACGTGGTGATGAACTACACGGACAACGTCGTCCTGGAGTCCCCCAACGACCACTACGTCCGCAACCAGACCGGGGCCGTCCTGGAATTCGCGGAGTTCAAACAGTGGCTCGTCTCCGAGGGGCGGGACAAGGGCGCGACCTACCGCTTTGACGCCCGCGTCTCGGCGCCGATCATGGAGAACGGGGAAATCGTCGGCGTCCGCTACGACGGCGACGAGGAGGTGTACGCCGACATCGTCATCGACGCCACCGGTCCCGCCGCGCCGCTGGCGAAGAAACTCGACGTGTGTAACCTCCAGCGGGACCACCAGGCCATCGGTGTCGAGTACGAGTTCGAGGGCGTCGAGGTCGACCACGACGACTACGCCGACCTCCGGGACGCGATGATGCTCCGCCTGGATCACGACCTCGCCCCGGGCGGGTACTCCTGGATATTCCACACCGGCGAAGACACGGCGAAGGTTGGCCTCTGTTACATCCAGAACGAGTCACACAGCAAGTACGCGAAAGACGGGATGGGCATCGACGACTACCTGGATTATTGGCTCGATTCGGACCCCCGATTCGACGACGCCGAGCGAATCGAGGGCACGCAAGCCCACCGCGGATCGGCCCACATTCAGCCCCCCGATTCGATGAGTACGGACAACTTCATGGCCATCGGCGATACGGTCCCGACCATCGATCCGCTGTGGGGCGAGGGCATCCACAAAGGGATGAAGTCGGCCCGTGCGGCTGCCGCGACGGCAGATTCGGCGCTGACGCCGGACGAGCCCGACACCTCGGCTGAGAACCTCTCCGTCTACGACCAACTCTGGCACAGCGAGGTGGCCCCGAAACACAATGCCCGCTTGATGATGACGGAACTGCTGTATCTCGCCCCCAACGAGCGGTACGATCAGCTGATGGCCGACCTCCGGAGCACCGGACAGGACACCCTCAGACAGATCAACGGTGGCGACCGCCGGGCGATTGCGAAGCTCACACATCTCTCCGACGTGCCGATTCTCGTCGAATACGCGCGTCGTCGGCTCGATATTTGAAGGCGAACACACGCCGGAGTGCGGCAGGTTTTTTTCCGCCGGCCCGGACGTTCTGTTGATGGGAACCCCCGTTGGTGTGGTCGGTGACGATGCCCTGGCAGACGCGCTTCGAGACGCCGGCGTGGTCGTTGAAGAGGGTAGTGACGACGCAGTTCCGAAGACCGACCGGGTTGTCGCCGTCGGCGAGGACGCCGTCGCTGCCGTGGCGCGGGCCGAAGGTGACCCGCTCGTGGTACCGGTCGCGGCCGGCCGGGGCGTTCGGTCCGTAGCGAGAGACGACGCTGTGGCCGCCGTGTCCGCGCTCGCGGACGCCCGCGTCGAGACGCATCCCGTCCTCCACGTGACGATGCCCGATGGCACCGTCGAGCAGGCGTTCTGGGACGTGACCCTCGTCACCGCCGACGCCGCCCGCATCTCCGAGTTCACTGTCGCGTCGACGGCCGACCGCATCGGCCAGTTCCGGGCTGACGGCGTCGTCATCGCTACGGCCGCCGGCTCGCCGGGCTACGCCCACCGCGTCGGCGGCCCGATTCTGGCACCGTCGGACCAGGCGGTGGTGGCACCGATTGCCCCGTTTGCGACTGATCCGGACCACTGGGTGTTGCCGGTCGCCGGACTCAGTGCCTCCATCGAGCGCGACGAGGCGACTGTCGAGCTCCTGGTCGATGATCGGGTATCGCGGACCGTCAGTTATCAGGAGCGTATCACGATTTCGCTCGGATCCCCCGTTCGGACCGCTGTCGTCGACGAGAGTCGATCCAGATTCGAGTGAGATTGGAAAGACACTAATGGACGGTGGACAGAACTTTGCATATGCAGCCATCCGTAACGCTCTTTGGGCCACTGGATACCATTCTGGGGAGCCCCACGGTCGGCGGCGCGCTCCTCATCGAATACATCATCTTCGGAGTGGTGGTTGCCAACTTCCTGACCCGGCAGCTCGCCCACAGAAGCCACGTCAAACAGTACGAAAACGACGGCGCGGACGCGATCAGCCGACACCCGGCGCACACGTTCACCAACATCGCACTGGTCGTGCTGTCGTTTTTCTACATGACGCTCCACCACCACGGCGGGATGGTCCTGTCCGTGCTCGTGCTCGGCGCAGTCATCACCGACTTCTTCGAGTTCGAGTCCCGAAAAGTCGAAGCGCGCCGCGACATTCCGCTGGAACGGCCGAAGGGCTCCATCGTCGCTGCCCTCGTAGTGTTCATGTATGCAGGCTACCAGAGCCTGTTCTGGGTCATCGAGGGTCCCTGGAGCGCCATCGTCTGACCACGATCCCGGCTTTTCCCGACTCACTTCTCCGCTGGTGGCACGCGCCGATAGCACTGCGTGTATGGTCGGCACGCCACACGCAATATTTCGACTATCGTGTAGTTTTTTCCGATAATACACTACGAATGGGGGGCTTTATTCGAAAGCTTCGCTCAATCTCTCCAGAACTAGCCGAAATAGTTTAATACTCCCAAAGCGTTCGTGTCGTTGTAGACGAAGATGTCACACAGGTCCCTCACGACGGCGCTGACACTGTATCGCGGGGAAACACTCACACTCGAAGAAGCAGCGACATACAGCGGGGTGTCACCGACGAAGTTCGCTTCGGCGCTTCGCTCGCGTGGGATTCAGGTGCGTGACGAAGACGACGGCGCGCTAGTCGACAATACTGCGAACTGAGAACGACGTTAGTTCAGCCTCTGAAGAAGAGCTACTGCCTACTGTTATGCCGACCGCTCGTCGAGGTACGTCTGGAACTCACTGATTAGCGGGAGCACGACCCAGAAGGTCAGCGCGCCCAGGACCGCGAACCAGAAGAGCGCGTCGCCCATGAATATGGCCATCTGGTCGAACGTGGTCGGTTCCTCGATAGTAAGTTCGCCGGTGAGCTGTGCCCCCTCGAAACTCGGCGTGTTGTACCAGCCCTTGATGGTCATCCAGCCCAGTCCGCCGACCATGAGGCACGCGAACCCCTTCATGAACTCGTCAGCCATTATCCGAACGTTAGGTAGCGTCGTCTTTAGACTTTCCCATTTCCTCGGTACGGAAGCGCGTCGAGAACGCGTAGACGACTGTGCCGGCGAGGATGCACGCGATTCCGGCGATGCCGACCGGAACGTCGATCTCCGAGGCGGGCGCTGAGGCCCGCTGTGTCGCCACGTCGACGAGGATGAAGCCGGCGACGACGCTGACGACCGCAAACAGCGTCGAGAACACCGTCACGGCCTTGTACACACGCAGCGGGACCACGACGTCCCGCCGCTCCGAACCGTCCGCTGCCCCCGCAGACTGGTCCTCTGTCATCGTCACTAGTAGGGACGGGAGCCACTTTACTGCGGCGAGATGCGGCCAATACACGCGGAAAGAACGAGCGGCGAGAAACGACGGCAAAAACGAACGGGGTCGGTTACTTCGGCGGCCGCAGCCGGTAGTACCGGCGGTTGAGGTCGAACATGTAGCCCTCGCGCATCGTCTTGAGCACCGCGTAGGTGATGGTGGCGCTGACGATGGGGACGAGGAACGTCAGATCGAACAGCAGGTGCGAGTCCATCGGCACGAGGTTCTTGATGGACAGCGCGGCGATAGTCAGGCTGAAGATGACGCCGGACATCCCGACGGCAGCCCAGAACGGCTGCTCGACGGGGCGCCGCGCGGAGCCCTTGTTCAGGAAGGGCACGATGGCGACGAAGCCGACGACCACCACGTTCGCCAGTACACCGTAGGTTCGGTCAGCCATCAGCTTCGAGCCGCCGAGGATGCTCAGATCCGGGTTCAGCGGGCCGAGCTTGAGCAGGCCAAAGGACCAGTAGAGGTACCAGTCCGGCAGGATGATCGCCGGCGTCACGCTGGAGTTGGCCGGGTTCGGCATCTCCGGGGGCAGCGTCGCCGAGACGAACAGGATCATGCCCACGAAGAAGGATGACAGCGCGATGTTGCGCATCATCTCGTGGGGCCAGGCCGGGAACGCGAGCACGTCGCGCTCGATGTAGTCGGACTCCTGGCGGAGGTCCTGGTCCTCGCGGCGCGCCCGCTCGAAGTACTCGTAGGTCAGCCGGGAGAGCCCCTGGGTCCGCTCCTTGCGTTCGGACCACGCGGGGGTCTCGTCGTCCGGCGAGACGATACCGGTGCCGGAACCGTCCGTGCGAACGTCGTCTGTGTCGTTGTCGCTCATAGTATTAGTGTGGTTCTGCGATCCCCTGCATCCAGACGATGCCGATGTGGACCGCGATGATGGCAGTCGTGATGAACGGCAGGAAGAACACGTGCAGGATGTACATCCGCTGTAGCGTGGCCTGCGAGAGCGTGAACCCGCCGAACATCAGCTGTGCGACCCACTCACCGATGAGCGGGATGGACAGCGACATCTCGACGCCGATCTGGCCGGCCCAGAACGACAGCTGACTCCACGGCAGCAGGTACCCGGTGTACCCGAACACCAGCGTCAGCGAAATCAGGACGATGCCGATGAGCCAGTTCAGCTCGCGTGGTTCCTTGTACGCCCCGGTGAAGTACACGCGGAGCATGTGGAGGAACACGGCAGCGACCATGATCTGCGCGGACCACCGGTGGACCGAGCGCAGGAAGTAGCCGAGGTTGAGCTGCCCCATGATGAGCATCACCGAGTCGTACGCGACCGTCGGCGACCCATCGGCAGCCGCGGCGGCTGGTGCGTAGTAGAAGCCCAGCAGCGCGCCGGAGATGGCGGCGACGATGTACGCGACTGTCGAGAACGACCCGAGCGCGTACAGCGGGTACCAGTACCAGAACTTGTTGTCGAGGTTGTACTGTTCCGTGTGGCTCTTGGGCATCTGCATGTTGACCTTGTAGTAGAGATCTTCGAGGATCTCCAGGTAGTCAACGACGCGCAGGCGCTTGTCGAGCCAGATGAGCACGGTCAGGTACACCGATTCGATCGGCGTCAGCTCGCGCGATTCCATCCAGCCTTTGTGATCGTGTTCGTCTTTGCGTTCGAGACTCATTGGTTACTCCGTCTGTGGTGGGCGTGGCAGCGCCACGAACGTCGATTGCACGGGACTGAACGGGTCGTACACTGACTGGTGGCACTGACAGTAGATAGCGTTTGCGCCGCCGAAGTTCGCACTCCCTTCCTGTGTCTTGAACCCGGGCACACAGCAGAAGTGCGTACACTTGTTCAGCCAGGCGATGAAGCCCTGGTCAGTCGCCTCGGAGACGAACGACTGAACGCTTCCTGGAAGGTCCGCGTACTTGCCCTCGCCGTTGGCCATCTTCTCGACTTCGACTGACCTGATGATCTGCACCGGAGCGCCGTTGTTTCCGTCGCTGTTGGTCCGCCAGACGACGCTTGCAGGCTTCCCGACGCCGGGATCGCCGATGCCGTTCCCCCAGTCCTGATAGTCGTCGAACATGTCGACCGTGAGCGGTTGCCCGTCGTCGTACTCACCCTGCCAGGAGAAGGTCCCAGTGTCGTTGAGGAACGTGTTGTTCCGCTCTGACCGCGGGTAGATAGCTGCAGTGCTCTGGATGCCGCAGTACTGGAACCACTGCGAGGAGTAATCAATGCCGCTCCCGCCGAAGTCAGGTGCGACGGCCGCGCCGGCGTTCTCGTCGTACTCCGGCCAGAGGCCGCTTATTTCACCGCCGTTGATCTCGATCGGGATGATCGGCATCCCACGCGGGGCCGGTCCGGCAGTATTCTCGACGGCGACGAATGGGGTCGTCCCGCCACCTTCGCCGGCGGAGTCTGTCGTCGCGTCGACGGCTGCAGCGCCACCGACGCCGACGCCTGAGAGTGCGGCACTCCCGACGACGCCCTTTACGAAGCGACGACGGCCTGTTTCGGCCGGGTATTTGTCTTCATCAAGTGGCATGTTATTTCTTGTAGTATGGATACACTGCGCGTTTGAACGTCTCTGCGAGCTTGTCGCCGTCTGCCATCGTCGTACCGTCGACGTCCTCTTGGCGGATGTAGAGGTCCTCCCACTTGCGCCGTCGTTTCTTGACGATCATCACGTCGGGGAGGAACTCCTTGCGGTACAGCAGCATAATAAACGACAGGTCGATGAAAATCGCCGTCAGCACGCCACCGAGGAACATGTTGGCCTCGATGAGCCGTACTGTCAGCGACGCGCCGATGCCGGACGCCCACCCGGCGATCATGCCGTAGGTGAAGAGGCCGACGAGACCGACCTGGATAACTGTCAGGAGCACGATGCCGACGGCCGCTGCCGTGCTTTCGCGTGGCGGTTCGTACCGGTGGATATCACCGTAGGTGGAGCCTTCGGATGCCATTAGTTGTTCCCTCCGCTAGTGTGGGGCGACTCGCCGTACTTCAGCTGGAAGAAGGTGAAGATAAGTGGGATGATGACTGCGAGTCCAGCGCCGAACCCGACGAAGTGGGGCTGAATCGGGACGCCGGCCTCGTGAGGGTCGACCTCGACAGGACCGCCGCCACCGATTGTCTGTGTCGGGTACTCCTCGCCGACGACGATAGCGCCCTTCATATTGAGTCCCTCGTGGGGGACACAGACGTAGGGGTAGATACCGTCTTCTTCGAAGGTGTGCTCGTAGTTGACGCCGGCCTGGCTGACTGGGTCACCCGAGTCAAGCGGGCCATCGCCGTCCGAAACGACGTTGTGACCGCCACCTTCGCCCGTCCACTCGAACTGGACGGTCGCACCGTTATCCACGTGGACGGCGGACGGTCCGAACCCGTACGCGCCGCCGTTGGCCTGCACGCCGACCTCGACAGTTACCGTGTCCTGCCCGGTCGCGTCAACGGTCGACCCGTCGAAGTTCCCGACCTGGTCCAGGAAACCGCCGTAGTCCGGGACGGTTTCGCCACCGTCACCGCCTTCCTCCTGTGCGGCGGCTGTGCCGGTGGCACTGAGGGTCGCCGCGGCACCGGCGGCCCCCCCTGCTGTCCGGACGAACTCCCGTCTGTTCATATACGTTCTGGAATCAGGACTGAGTTTGTATAAACCCACCGAATACCGCCCGCAGGAACCGTCATTACCCGGCTTCGTCGGTCTCGCTCGCCCCGTCTTCAGACCCCGAATTCTGCGGGTCGAGCTCCGGAACGAATTCCGGGCGTTCGCCGTCCTCAAGTCCGATAGCCCGCAGTCTGTCCCGGTACTCCTCGGCGCGGAACGTGTCCGAGAGTCTCGCGTTCGCCACAGTAAAAAAGAGGACGAGTGAGACTCCGATGAAGGCGACGCCTGCCACGACCAGGAGCGCAATGCTGGTTCCCCTGTTCCCGATGACGCCAGCGGTCGCAAGCACCGCGCCCGCCAGCAGGGCGATCCCGGCGAGGAACTGCGTCCCGGCAATCGCCTGGAGCATCCAGTTACCGAGTTCACCGCCACCCTCAGGGACCTCCTCCGGCTGGGGAAGCGGTCTGTCGGGAACGTTCTCGGGCACGTCGTAGGAATCCATCGAACACAGCGCGACCGTGGGTTTCACGTCGCGCATGACGGTCCCCTCGCCTTCGAGGCTGCCGTCGGGATAGACGACAGCGTACCCTTCGTCGGAGTACGCGAGCACTCGCGGCGGGTCCCGGTGGCGCTCGATGCGGGCGAACACGTCGCGGTTCGCGACGCGGTTCCGGAGGTCCCGCGTGACACGGTCGAGGAGTTCGTCGCCGGTGATCCAGGAGTCCTCGTCGAAAGCAACGTCCCACTCCTCGGCGGTCATCTCAGCCATGTCAGCCGGGCCGAAGTTGTCGAAGTCGTACTTCTCTTCGACTTGCTTCCGAAGCGCCTCCGTGTCGAGTTCGTCGCCCGACTCGCCGTCGTCGTCCGTCTCAGCATTGTCGCCCGTTTTCCCGTCCCCGTCTCCATTCTCGCCTTCGGTCCCGGGTTCGGTTTCGGCGGCTATCGCGTCCGCAGGGGTGTTCCCGCGCTCGTCCTCTGTGGGAGACGTCGAGTCCGGGTCGGCCATTGCCCGACCGTACGGACCGCGACGGCTTACAAGTTCTGACCTTCTGCATCCGGCAGTCTTTAGCGAGCACTGTCCCTAGGTCAGGTCATGGTGTCGGACGGCCTCGTGGCCACAGTCGTGTTACTGTCGGTGACGCTCAGCCTCCCCTGTTTCCTGTACGGCGCGTACTACATCATCGAGACGGAGCCGGTCACCTGGGACGTGCTCATGCACCACCTGAAGTTCGTCACGACCGGGCTAGTGTTGACCACCGTCCCGATGGTGTTCTGGATGATCCCACGCCTCCCGGACCAGCTCGGCGGCCTCTCGGCCGTCCACGCGATGCTCGGCCTGCAGGCGTACGCGCTGCTCGCCTTCGGGGGGACGGGTATCGTGCGCATCTTCCGTGCAAAGCGGGAGCACGACCTCTACAACGAGTACGACGAGGACCTGCTGCTGGACGAGATCGGCGACGAGACGTTCAGTCACTGGCGCTCGCGGCTCCGGATCGGCGTGTTCGGATACGTCATCTTCTGGCTGCTGGCGTATCTGGTCGGTGTCGCTCGATACGCCCTCCGGTACGTGGCGTAAGTGGCGTCGATAGCGGCCCTGATTCTCGGTTGTTGCGAACGGAGTGGATGTTTCAATAGGGTTGCATGTCCATCGCTAGTTGTGGTTCCAATGTACGAACACATCCTCTTACCGACGGACGGTAGCGACGGAGCGGAAGCAGCGCTTGCCCACGCACGCAATCTCGCCGAGACACACGACGCGAAGTTACACATCATGACCGTTCTCGACACGTCGTCACCACACATCGGGATGACCGCCGCGGGGACGGAGGGGGCGACGACCGGCATGATTGCGACGGAACACGACGAGTCAGAGCCGGGTATGGTCGGCGAAGAACACGACATTGAATCGACCCTGAAACAGCGGTCACAGGACATCGTCGACGCGGCGGCAGACGAGGCCGATTCAGTCGACACCGTCACCACCGTCGAACGCGGTCCACCGCACAGCGCGATCCTCGACTACGCCGCCGAGAACGATATCGATCTCATTGTCATGGGGACCCACGGTCGGACGGGTGTCGAGCGGTATCTACTCGGCAGCGTCGCGGAAAAGGTCGTCAGAACGTCTGATGTGCCTGTTCTCACTGTGCGCCTCGGAGAGGACGACAGCTAAACCGCTCGCCGCTGGGCTACCACGCCTCGCCGCTGGCGAGATCGATGTCGCTGTCGCCCTTCTCCGAGGGACAGATATCCGCGAGCACACACGCCTCACAGTCCGCGGAGCGCGCGCCACACACCGCTCGCCCGTGGTCGATGAGCAGATGTGTGAACTGCTGCCACTCGTCGCTTGGTACCACGTCGAGCAGGTCCTGCTCGATGGCCGCCGGCCGTTCTTCCTCGGTGAGTCCCAGGCGACGCGAGAGGCGCTGGACGTGCGTGTCGACGACGATGCCCTCGACGATGTCGTGTCCGTGCTGGAGCACCACGTTGGCCGTCTTGCGCCCGACGCCCGGGAGCTCGGTCAGCGCCGACATCGTGTCGGGGACCTCGCCACCGTGTTCCTCGGTCAGAATCTCGCCGATGCCCTGGAGATAGCCGCCCTTGTTGTTGTGGAACGTGATGCCGTAGATGTCCTCGGCGAGTTGCTCCTCGCTGGCTTCGGCGTAGTCCTCGGCACTCCGGTATTTCTCGAACAGGTCCGCGGTGACCTCGTTGACCCGCTCGTCGGTACACTGCGCCGAGAGGACGACTGCGACCAGTAGTTCGAGCCGATTGCTGTAGTTCAGCGAGATAGCCGAGTCGGGGTATTCCTCGTGCAGTCGGTCGACGACTGCCGTCGCCTGTTGTTCGCGTGAATCCAGCGGCGTTCCCATACCCCAGCGCAGTGCCGGGGTCCCTTTGGCGTGTCGTTCTGGCCCGAGCATCGCGGCCGACGAGCGGACTATAAATGCTATCAGTACACACACCACGGCAACAGTCTTGTGTCAACTGTGTATTCGTTCCGGTATGCCCGGCCCAGTGTTCCTCCGCGGGGAAACGGTGACGCTCCGGACGATAGCGGACGAGGACGTCCCGTTCCTGCAGGAGACAGTCAACGACCCGGACGTACGATACGGCCTCTCGGCGTCCCAGCCGAAGACGGAGCAGGCCGAACGCGAGTGGCTCGAATCCGAGACCGGTCTCGATTCGGAGAACGTCCATCTGCTGGTCTGTGTCGACGGCGACCCGGTCGGAACGGTCGGCCTGATGGCCGTCTCGACCCAGCCGGGGACCGCCGAAATCGGCTACTTCCTCACACCGGATGCCTGGGGCAACGGCTACGCGACAGATGCCGTTCGAACGGTCGCCGCGTACAGCTTTCGGGAGCGGCGGCTCCACCGACTGTACGCCAAGGTGCTGGCCGGCAATGACGGGTCCCGGCGCGTGCTCGAAAAGGCGGGCTTCGAGCGGGAGGGGACCCTGCGGGACCACTGGTTCCGCGACGGCCGCCACGAGGACGTGTACGTGTACGGCTTACTGGCCGGTGAACTGGACCGCGGCGAGTAGCTACAGGTCGGCGAGGCCACGCAGAATCGCGTCCAGATCCGGCGCGCTCTCGCCCGAATCGTCGAACGCTGTCGCCGTCTGCACGCGGCACCGCCGGTCGACGACGAACGCCGCCCGCTGCACGCTGCCGTCCTGTTTTCGGACGCCGAACTGGGTAGCGACGCCGGCCGTGTCCGACAACAGCGGGTACGGCAGCGAGAGCGACGCGGCGAGACTCTGACAGTCGTCGATGTGCGCCTGCACGACGCCGAAGACGGCCACGGCGTCTGACATGCTTGCCCAGTCCGTCTCGGCTAGCTCGGTGAGGAGGCTCCGCGAATCTGGGTCGTCGCCGGAAACGAACGCCACGACCGCCGGCGCGCGGTTCGTCGCAGCAGACAGCCGGTACGGTCCGACGCCACCGTCTGTGGTCCCTTGCAGGTCGAAATCCGGGGCGGGGTCGCCAGGGTCGAGCATACCGAGCGAACGGGGAAGCGGCCCAAAAGTCCCGCGACCCAAATACGGGACTGCTGTGTGGCAGTCACTCCTCCGAATCGTGGACGTTTCAGTCGCAAAGAAGCTTTATAAGCTGTCCGACCAACCACCGTCGTATGGGAACGGAGAATCTGCCACAGGAGATCACAGCCCTCGTGGGTCGCGAGGTATATTCGAAAAACGGCGTCTTTGTCGGCGAAGTCGAGGACCTTCGGCTGGAACTCGACCGCAAGGAAGTGACAGGGCTGGCACTCCACCAGCTCAACACGGAGCTGTTCGACGAAGAGGTGAACGCGGCACGGGGTGTCATTATTCCGTACCGGTGGGTCCAGGCCGTCGGCGATGTCGTCATCGTCAGCGACATCGTGGAGCGGCTCCGCCAGCCCGAAGCCGGCGACGAAGAAGAGGAAGTCCCGGCCTAGTTTCCGTTCGAACTCTCGCTACTGGAACTGTCGACGCCCATCGCTTCGAACAGTTTCCGCTTGACCGCTTCTTCCGTGAGTTCCAGCAGGGTGTCTCTGTTGTCGTCGCTCGTGTCGAGGCCGGTGAAGATGCCGAGCGGTATCTCGACGCTTGCGTCGGTGGAGTGGCCCGCCGTCTCGCCCATTCCTCCGAACGCGTCCGACAGCACCTTCCCGATGTTCATCCGGATGTCCTTCGACCGAGCAGCGAGATAGATGGTGTCGTCGGCGATGGCGAACACCGCTGTTGTCGTGATTCCCTCCAGATTGAGGAGGTGCTGTGCCGCCTGTGCCAGCGCGTCGCGGTCCCGGATGAACCCGGCGTTGGAGACGAGGTGACTGCCCTGTACCTCGCGGTTCCGGATCGCTTCGGCGAGCACGTCGAGCGTTTCCGGGCTCATCGACGGCGATTCGACCTGTTCGAGCGTGTCGTGGTCGGCGAACGGATACAGATACGCCGCGGCGGTCAGGTCCGCCGGCGTCGTGTCGCGCTTGAAATCCAGCGTTTCGGCGCGGATACCGTACAGCAGCGCCGTGGCGACGCTCTGATCGAGATTGAGGTCCAGTTCCTGAATGTACTTCGTCAGAATCGTCGACGTGGCGGAGATGTTCGGCCGGATGTCGGAGAACGTGGCGTCGTGTTCCAGTTCGTGTTCATGCTCGTAGTGGTCGACGACGATATCGACCGAATCGATAACCGGCTCACCACCCTTGGCGACGTCCACCAGCGCGAACGTGTCGTAGTCGTCGAGGTCGACGTCCTCGTTCGAGGTCAGTTCGATACCCAGGAGATTGACGAACGCGCGGTTCTCCTGGTGGCCGATCTCGCCCTCGTAGATGATGTCGGCCTCCACGTCGCGGCTCGCGGCGATGGCCCGCAGCGCGGCCGCCGAGGCGATGGAGTCGGGGTCCGGCGACCGGTGGATAAGTATCGCCATGCGTTCCTCGGTCCCGTCGATGACGTCCCCGAGCTGTGAGGCCTTGTACTCCAGTTCGCCGGTTTCAAGCGCCCGCAGCGCCGAATCCGCGATGACCGCGGAGGGGTTGATGACCACGTCCGCACCGAGTTCGGTCAGGTCGTCGGCCGACACGGGGTCGTCGGCGCGGGCGACGATGAACTGCTCGCCGCCGGACTCGCGGATGTTTCGGACCGCTTCCGCGTTGGCGTTCACGTCCGGGGACATGATGAGCACCACGTCGCGGTCGGCGACCGTCTGGGCGACGTCGGTCTCGCAGATGTCGGCCTGCTGTGCGTTGAGGTCCTGGTCGCGGAGCGCCTCGACTCGCCCCTCGTCCGCGTCGAGGATGAGTACGTCCTTCCCCTCCTCGACGAGTTCTTCCGCCACGGCGTGGCCAACACTCCCACACCCGAGGATGGCGTAGGTCGACATAGAGGCCATCGTGATGCCGCTGGCTGTACTCATTAGTGTCTGTATCGCTTGGCGTCAAGCCTCTTTAATGCCAGCTATTTCTCCAACCAACTGGGAACGGTCGCCCGCGAACGGACTCCGAAACCCAGGTAAACGCCGTACAATGCAGGGTATAGTCACGCCACGCGCGACCCCAGTGGCCGTCCATCGCGCTAGCTGGCTGTTGTGTGCAAGCAACGTGCGACAGACCGACACGAGGCGTTCGAATGAAAACCTATTTTACCGGGCCGTCCAGAGCAATGAGTGCACTGGGCCGGTAGCTCAGTCTGGCAGAGCGACGGCCTCTTAAGCCGTCGGTCGAGGGTTCAAATCCCTTCCGGCCCGTCTTCCTGTGAACGAACGTGAGCAGTGAAAACGCCCAAAGGGTTTGAAGCAGGGAGGTCGCGCACAGCGAAGCGAGCACGTCCGACCGTGGTTCAAATCCCTTCCGGCCCGTTTTTGCGACGAGCACTTCGTGAGGGGCAGAGCGGCTTCGGAGCGGGTTTGATCGACGGAGCGATCTAGGGAGCGAAGTTCCGGTGGTTCAATCCTTTCCAGTCCGTATCCTTGTCACGCGGGCGAACCCGTGAGCGGCGCGATCTCGACATGGATCCTCTGTCCGACAGTATCAGGAACTCACGTCGTACAGGTCGTCAGTGTCGGTGGCACACACGGCGTTGATGACGATGCCGACCATCAGGATAATCGCGGCCAGATAGGTACTGGTGAGGATGAGCAGGATACCGCTTACCACGCCGTAGATGGCGTATCGGCCGGCGTTGGCGGTGTAGAACTGTATCGCTGCGTGCAGGACGGTCCAGCCCACAGCGGTCGTCACCGCGCCGGGGAACGCATCGGTGACCGAGTTGGCGACACGGGAAGGAGTGCGATACAGGGGGAGCAGGGCCACTGTCAGGGCACCGAACAGCAGGACGAAGCCGATGACAATACTGACCGGCCCGGTCGAGTACAGGGCCAGGAACACGCTCTGGACGAGGATGACGAGAACCGCGACAAAGAGCGCTCCCAGGACGGTCACGGCGTCGTAGACCTGCCTCCTGAGCGAGCGTTCCGCCACGGCTTCGACCCGCTCGACGACGGTCAGGAAGCCGACGGCGACGTTCGCACCGCTCCAGGCGAGGACGACGACGGAGAGGACCGTCGCTGCCGTCCGCCCCGTAGCTGTCGTCAGGCTCTCGGACAGCAATCGCTGTGTCTCGGGAGTGAGAAACTGCGCCCCCGTGGCTGAGACCACGCTAGCGAGTTGCCGTCCGAAGGCGATGAACACGAGCAACAGCACCGGCATCAGTGAAATGAACGCGTAGTACGCCAACGACGCCGCGACGTACCTGATGTCGCTGTCGTAGGCGATACTGGCGACTGCCTTCGCGTTTGCGCCCCACTCGGCTCGTCGCGCCATATCTCAACAAAGATGGCACCAGGCAAACATGTTTGTATTGAGTCGATCCCCGACCAGCAGCTATCGGCAGAACGGAACAGCAGCACCCGGCGGGGCCGTTCCGGGATCAGCCCTTGCTGTTGCACACCGGGAACGTCCGGGCCACCGTGTCGCTGATGCCCAGCGCCTCGGAGACCCGAACCACCTCGTCGACGTCCTTGTAGACTCCGGGTGCCTCCTCGCCAACGGTTGCCCCGCTCTGGGCCTTGACGTACACCTGCTGGCTCCGGAGGCTGTCCTGTACGCCGCCGCCCCAGAACTCGTTTTTCGCTTGGGTTCGGCTCATCACGCGGCGTCACACTACGCCGCGGCCATGCCGTCGGCGGCGGCGAACGCGTCACCGAGCGTGCTGCCGGTGGCTTCGACGGCCACGTCCGCAGTGTGGGCATGTAGCTCGTAGCTCATATCCGGTTCTCTCGTCCAGGGCCGACTTTGCTGTTCGATCCCGGGATTGGCTGTCGATCTCTTCATTGACAGCTCAGCCGTCCAGTCGCTTTCGCATCTCGACATGTGGGATACCGGCCTCCTCGAACTCGTCGCTGACCGTTTCGTAGCCCAACTTCCGATAAAACGCCTCGACACGGGTCTGTGCGTGGAGTTTGAGCATCGTCGCGTCGTCGTCACGAGCGGCGTCCTCGACGGCTCGCATCAACGCCGCGCCGACGCCGTCCTCACGGTAGGGCTCGCGAACCGCGACCCGTTCGACCTTGCCGACGGCAGGCTCGGGGAACCGGAGCCGAGCGGTGCCGACGGGGTACTCGCCGTCACGGGCCAGGAACTGGACTGCGGCCGGGTCCTTTCCGTCGAGTTCCTCGTCCTCGGAGACACCCTGTTCCTCGACGAACACCGCTGTTCGAACGGCTGTCGCCGCATCTTCGAACTCGTCCCAGGCCCCGACTTCGACAGCGTAGTCGCTCATGGCCCCAGCTTCGAACGGGTTCCCTGTATGTGCTGTTACTGGGAATCGCCGAAACCATCAACACAGACGCGGGTGTAGCGGGCACGTATGACGTACGACTACGCTCGTGACCACGAGCACGAACTGTCGGCGGAGTATCTGTACGCCTCTGACGCGGAGGTTCTGGGAATCTACGACACCGATGACTCTCTCCAGGTCGACGTGGCGGTCATCTGCCCCGAATGCAGCGAGACACTGCGTTTGGAAACGACCGTCGACAAAGTCACGTCGTCCGGGACGGAGCTGCCACTGGACGAAGACTACTACGACTGACCGGCGTACCCGCAATAATTTTTTCCGCGGCGCGAGAACGGCCGTCCGCTATGTCCGACTTCGACACGTTCGAGTGTGCGAACTGTGGTGAGTCGTTCAAAGCGTACCCCGACGCGAACGCAGCACAGACGGAAGCGTGTAGTCCGGCCTGCGAAACCGCGTAATACTCGGCTGCGGTCTTTTGTACCAGTGGGCGTTTAGCTGTCGGGGCTGTAGTTGGGCGCTTCGTCCGTAATCATCACGTCGTGGGGATGGCTCTCCTGCTGGCCGGCCGCGGAGACGCGCACGAACTCGGCGCGCTGTTTGAACTCGGGGATCGTCTCGGCCCCGACGTAGCCCATCCCGGACTGCATCCCGCCGACGAGCTGGTGGAGTTCGGAGGCCAGCGAGCCCTTGTAGGGGGTCGCGGCTTCGACGCCTTCGGGGACGAACTCCTCGCCCTCCTCGTCGTCCTTGAGGTAGCGCTCGCCGCCGCCCTCGTTCATCGCGCCGACGCTGCCCATGCCGCGGTACTGCTTGTACTTCTTGCCGTTCATCGTGATGACGCGGCCCGGAGCCTCGTCGGTCCCGGCGAAGTACGAGCCGAGCATCACCGCGTCAGCACCGGCGGCAATGGCCTTGATTGCGTCGCCGGAGTAGCGGATGCCGCCGTCGGCGATGACCGGCACGTCGTGCTGGCTCGCTACGTCGGCGACCTGTGAGACAGCGGTGATCTGTGGCATCCCGGCACCAGTGACGACGCGGGTCGTACAGATGGAGCCGGGACCGATACCGACCTTGACGCCGTCGGCGAAGTCGACGACAGCCTCGGCAGCTTCCCGGGTCCCGATGTTGCCGACGACCACGTCGGCGTCGACTTCGGCCTTGATCTCGCGGGCGCTCTCGATGACGTTCGCGTTGTGGGCGTGTGCGCAGTCGATGAAGAGGATGTCAACGCCGGCCTCGTCGGCGACCTGCGCGCGGTCCATCTCGAAGGGACCGACGGCGGCACCACAGCGGAGCGAGCCGTCGTCCGCGCGGGCGGCCTGGTCGTACTCGCGGCGCTGGAGGATGCCCTGCATCGTGACCAGTCCGACGAGCCGGTTCTCGTCGTCGACGATCGGGACGCGCTCGATCTTGTGGTCGTACATTAGTTCCAGCGCTTCTCGCGGCGTCACGTCCTCGGGGGCGGTGACGACTTCGTCGGTCATCGCATCCGTGACGGCGTCGTCCTCGCCGACCTCCAGATACGGCCGGATGTCCGTCCCGGAGATGATGCCTAGGACCTCGCCGTTGTCGTCATCGACTACCGGCGCGCCGGAGACGCCCTCGCGCTCCATCATCTCGTCGACCTCGCGGACGGTCTGGTTCGGGCTGGCCGTCACCACGTCGCGGATGATGAGTTCGTCGGCGCGTTTGACCCGCTCGATCTCGGTCGCCATCTGGTCGGCGTTCATGTTGCGGTGGAGGACGCCGATACCGCCCTGTCGCGCCATCGCGATCGCCATGTCGCTCTCGGTGACGGTATCCATCGCCGCGGAGAGGACGGGAACGGTCAGTTCGACCGACTTCGAGACCCGCGTCGTCGTGTCTGCCTCGTCCGGTTCGACGCGGGACTCCTTGGGTCTGAGGAGTACGTCGTCGAACGTCAACGCCTCCGGCACTCGGAGCTTCTCTGAGAAAGGCTCGGAATCGTTCGCCATGTAAATCGTCCACGACGGCCCGGCAAAAACGTTGCGAGACTCGACGCTACGTGGGGTTCGGTGCCACACTCGTCGCTGGGAGGCCTTCCGGAAACAGTCCCATGATGCCTCATTTGTCAGGCCTCTCCTTCGATGGTGAGACGTTCGTCCACAAACGGCGTCTGATTCCGGAGAAACGGTGGCGTGTGTGCCCAGTTCTCACGCAACGGTTATGTGGGAATGAAGGATAATTAAAAACATGCGACTCACCGAACTCGCACGGAACGGTACTGCCCGTCAGACGACGCCGATAGCGTCGGGCAACACAACGTTCATGCGGTTCGGTAAACAGTTCTGGCAGTTCTGTCGTGCCCGTCAGGACCGAGCGAGAATCCCCCGACGGGAGTTGGGTCACGCTCGACCGTAACACGACATGAGTATCTCCAGACACCCGATTGCGCTCGACATCGAGCAGCAGGTCGGCCGCGGCGGCCGGCTCCTGGCGACCGTCATGGGCCTCCCGTTAGTGGACGGCATCTTCCCGGTGCTCGTCCTCGCGGGGGCGCTTTCGACCTGGACCGGCGTCCTCGAAGTAGGCTTGCTCGTCTTCGGCGGGTCGGCTACCGTCGCCGTCGTGCTGGCCGAACTCGAGGGCGGTCCCCGGCAGCAAGCCCGGTCCGTGCTCATCATCGGGGCCGTCCTGTTACCGATCGCCATCGTCGAGGCGGCGCTCGCGCCGACCATCGCGGGCGTCGTCGAACTGGCGACCCTCGAACGGTTCGCCGGCCTCGTCATCCTCGCTATCGCTGCCCAGACGGCGAGCGCCCGGATCGGCGAGTACCTGCCGCGACCGGCCGTCATCGTCGTGCTCGGCCTGCTGGCGAGCCTCGACCCCGCCGGCGCGACGCTGGTCACCGCCATCGAACCCGGCGTCTTGCTCCGGGCCGCTGCCACCACCGGCGTCGGTATCGGCTTCGCCCTCGCCGTCGCGCTGGCGAGCCCGTGGCTCCGCAACGCCGTCGATATCGACCGCTTCCGCTTCGGCAGCGCCGTCGCCCTTGGCGTCCTCGCCCTCTCGGTCCTCGGCGTCATGCCGACCGACGCACCGGTGGCGCTTGCGGTGCTTGCCGTCACGGCGCTGCTGTCGTTCGACCCCGAAAACGCCCGCACGCGTCACACGGAATACCGCCCCGACGCCGTGGACCTCACCGCCGCCTTCGCCGACGGCGGCGCGTCCCAGGGCGTCGCCGCCGACGAACAGACCGACGACGGGGCCGCGGTCGAGTACGAGCCCGAGCAGGAACGCGCCCCGTGGCTGTGATGGAGAACTTTTAGGCCCATCAGGCCCGGCTGTCCGGTATGAGCGACAACCGCGTTGTGCAGGGCCGGATGCAAACCCCCGAGAGCCTGGCCGAACTCATCGAAGGCGAGAGCGTCATGGACGCAGAACCAATCGAAGACGCCGAGAGGGACTGCCCCGACTGCGGCGAGAACGTCATCTCCGTGGGGTACATGCCCTCTGCAATGGAGTTTGTCACCGGCTACAAGTGCCAGGAGTGCGACTGGGCCGACACCGACCGCGACTGAGCGCCGTCTGCCAATCGAAATCCCTTTAATGCGAGTCGGCTTACGCCGGAGTGCGGGGTCGTGGCCTAGTCCGGGAAGGCGGCTGACTCCAGAGGCCACGCGCCTGGGACGACACTTCGAGGGCTGATATACTGAGCGGCCGGCTGATCACCGGCTCGCAACGATGACCCTCTGGAGTTCCGAGGCGCAGGACGGAGATATCAGCCGATCGGGGGTTCAAATCCCTCCGACCCCATTCCCTTTGTCGATACATCGCTCAGCTGTGCCACCAGGTTCTCTTCCACTCGGTCGCCTCACCGCGGCTCGAAGACGTGGGCAGGCCAGTCGCTCTCGTAATCGAGCGCGATCTCCCGCTCTGCATCCGTCGGCTCGCGGACCGTGAGTTCGACCGGGTCGCCGATAGCCACCTCGTCGTAGTCGGCGGCCACGCGCCCGAGAAGTCGGCCACCGTCCGCGAGTTCCACGACGGCGACCGTGTAGGGCGCGTCCGCAGCGAACGCCGGCGGCGGCGTGTGGACCGCCGTGTACGAGAACACCTCGCCCTCGGGGGACTGCGGTTCGACGTCGACATTGCGGCTGCCGCAGGCGTAGCAGGCCGGCCGCGGCGGCAACAGGACCTGTCCGCAGTCCGCACAGACTCCGCCCAGGAGTTCGCCGTCCGCGAGGGCGTCGAAGAAGCCCGGCAGCGTCCGCGGGTCGGTCGCACCGAGATCGCCGTCAGTCATCGTGCCTCCGCCGTCGTGAGCACGTGACTGACGGTGACGGCGTCCCCGACGCCCCCTTCGTTGAGCAGCAGGGCCGTCTCGGCCCCCTCGACCGCGCGGTCGCCTGCGGCCCCCGTGAGCTGTTCGTAGGCCTCGAGCGCCTGCAAGAGGCCGGTCGCGCCGATGGGGTGACCACGGGCCTTGAGTCCGCCGCTGGGGCTCAACTGTACGTCCGTCCAGCCGTCGGCCCGCTCAGCCGGCGCCCGATAGCTCTGATAGCCCGTTCCCTTGGGGGCGAAGCCGGCGGCCTCCGCGAGCAAGGCCTCGCAGACGGTGAAGGCGTCGTGGACCTCCGCGAAGTCGACGGCCGCGGCGTCGATGCCCGCCTCCTCGTAGGCCGTCTCGGTGGCGACGCGAGCGCCGGCGATGTCGGTCATGTCCCGCTCGGCGACGGCGATGTTGTTCGCTGAGGCCCCGCTGCCCGCGACGCGAACCTGCGGTCGGTCCAGGTCGGCCGCCAGTTCGGCGGACGTCACGAGGACGGCTGCAGCGCCGTCCCCGACCGGTGCACAGTCGAAGAGCTTCAGCGGTGGGGCGACGGGGTCAGATTCCATGACCGTCGCCACGTCGATCTCCTTCGGGAACTGTGCCCGGGGGTTGTGAGCGGCGTTAGCGTGGTTCTTCACTGCGATTTCGGCGAGGTCGCGCTCCGTCGCGTCGGTCTCGTGGAGGTAGCGCTGGCCGAGCAGTGCGTACTGGCTGGGCGCGGTGATGCCGGAGCGCTGCTCGATGGCGCGGTCGAACGCCGCCGACAGCGCGTCCGTCGCGCCGCTGGTACCCCCGGCGGTCATCTTCTCGACGCCACAGGCGAGCACGGCGTCGTGTTCGCCGTTGCGGACGTCCTTCACCGCGTGCCGCAGGGCGAGCGCGCCCGCGGCGGCACACCCCTCGACCCGCTCGGCGGGGACGTGACGGAGGCCGGCCCACTCGGCCAGGAGCGTCCCGTGCATTATCTGGTGTTCGTAGCTCTCCGACTGGTTACCGACGTACACCGCCTCAACGAGGTCGGCAGGGTCGGGCAGGTCGTCGAACGCCTCCGCGAGGGCGACCGAGAACAGGTCCCGGCCCGGGAGGTCCGTGCGGCCGAGCGGCGAGGCGCCGACGGACGCGATGACTGGCTCTGGCATGCGTGCGATTTCCTCGCAAGGGATATTATTAGGTGTTCGTATTCTACGCTCGACTGAAATTTCGCGCCATTGAACTACTCGCCAATCGGCGCCGACGCCGTTGAAACCCACAGTCGGCGATGGATTCACCCTCTCACTGTCATGCTCAGAGCGTCGGTTCGGCCTCGCACGGGTTTTCGAGGGGTGACCGACTTAGCCGGTGTCAACTCTGGGCGGTCAGCGCCGTCCGAGTCCAATGAGTTTACTTCGTGGCGGCTATCTGCCCACGCATGAGCCAGCTATTACGCACGTTACTCGCCGGAAACGCCGATCACGCGGCGGCGTTCCGGGACCGGTTCGACAGCGTCCAGAACGCACAGACGCCGGACGCCGTAACGGTCTGTTGCTCCGATTCGCGCGTCCTCCAGGACCACATGTGGGGCAACAGCGAACCGGGGCACCTCTTTACGTGTAGCAACATCGGGAATCGAGTCATCCAGCGGACTGCCTCCGGCGAGGCGGTGTCCGGCGACGTGTTGTACCCGATCGAACACACGATGACCGAAACTGCCATCGTTATCGGCCACACTGGCTGTGGAGCGGTGACGGCGACATACGACGACCTGACAGACGGGCTCGACGAACCGGCGGGTATCGAACACTGTCTCAGCGTCCTCAAACCACACCTCGCGCCCGGAGTGGAGCGACTCCCAGAGGACATCGAGCGGGCTGCGGCCGTCAACCGCCTCGTCGAGTACAACGTCGACAGACAGGTCGAGTTCCTGCGAAGCAGTGACGACGTTCCCGACGCTGTCGACGTGTTCGGCGTCGTTTACGATTTTCAGGACGCGTACGACGGCCAGCGGGGTGAAGTCCACGTCATCAACGTCGACGGCGAAATCGATGTCGACGCCCTCCGGGCGGCACATCCCGATATCGAATCGCGTATCAACCGTCTCTGGGAGTACTAGCTGCCCTCTGGTTCACACTGTTCAGCCCCCACCGCGAACGACGTGCCCGTATTTTAATAGACTGACAAACACGCCCCCTCCAACCGCATTCCCGACAGTCGCTATTCCGAGGAACGTTACATAGTCGAGGACCGATATTTCGGTGGAAAGAAACACCCCAAACAGCACCTCGACGTTCCCTGCGATCGAGTGTGGAAGATGGAGAATACCGATCGAGGCAGTGACGAGCCAGATGATAAGCAGGCGACTGGTGGTGTCTTTTGCGGCGGTTATCAGCCACGCTAACAGCCCCATGAGCCACCCCGCGAGGATGCCCGCGACGAACAGCCACCTGGGCTCGTGGGAGACCAGCTTTTGGGCAATGGTTACGAACGCCTCTGGGCTTGCGACCCCGAGGTTCGGCATCAACAGGACGACGAACAAGGCGAATAATGCGCCTCCTACGATGTTACTGGTCCAGATCAACGCCCAGAGTCGGGCCAGCTTTCCGAGCGATTCGCGATTGTCAAGCACGGGCATCACTGCGAGAGTCGTGTGTTCAGTGAACAGTTCCGATCGTGCGATGATAACGAAGATGAATCCGATGGAGTAGGCACTCGCCAGTAGTAGCTCCGTACCGATATCACCGTAGCCACCTTCGGAGACCGTAAGCATGACTGCCATCAGCAGCGGCCCGAACCCGATATCGAGGCCGGCTGAGAACCCTGAAAGTAAGAGTCCTGAAGTCCCGCGCTCCATCTCGTGCTGGGCGGACTCAATTATCGACTCCAGTATCTGCGGCGCCGAGGTCTGTTCTCCCGTGATTTCTACTTCAGAATCTGACCCTCCCACGTCAAATCTCTCCGTTACTGGAGATTTCCGGTCTATCGAACTCGTGTCTGCGGGTCACTATGGACGACAGTCAAAGAGTAGCGTGATAAAAGTTAACGAGACTCACGCTGCTCGACTTTGTTCAGGTAGACAATTTCCATTATGTGCTGTTGCGAAATTGGCGGTGGAGTAGCCAGCTGTATCTCCAGAATTACGGCGTTTTGACGCTTCTAAAGAGCCTGTATTTAAACGAACTAGTGGATTCACCAAGGGCGGGGGTTTTGAGCGAGAGCTCAACTAAAATGCCCGGTCGTATTTGGTCGTCCACCACCCCAATATCAGCAACATCACCATCGCGTTGACGATGACCATGGCGATGTTCCAGCTGGTTATCGGTGGTATCCAGAGCGGAAGGAGTGTCTCGATATAGAGTTCGACGAAGACTGGAAGCGTATCGGTGCGGGTCGGCATGCTGTCAAAGAAGTCTCCGGTCAGAAGGAGGAGCTGAAATGCAGTTGTAACCCCGACTGCGATGCCATAGGCGAAGATCGCTTGTTGGCTGAATAGACTGCCGAAGAAGTAGTTGACACTTCGTTGTCGCATATGCAGTACGCCCCAACTGAGGGCTATAGTGGTGCCGACGCTAGCCGTTCAGTCGGCGGCAGAAGGAGGTATACGCTCGCCACAGACGTTGCGGCGTTTCCGTGGGGGTCACTACTTTCCGGTCTTCGTCGTACTCGATGTATCCGTCCATCGAGATGAGGTGAGTCTGTACCAGCGCGATGTAGACGCGCTCGCGTTGTTTCGAGGTCAGTTCTTCCACCGAGCAGTTGTTCTCCCGTGCAGCCACTTCCTCGGCTAAGTCGGCCACCGTTACGGTTGCTTCTGGTGGGTATTCGGCCAAGACTTCGATCGCCCACCGACGGCGTTCTGAGGACAGGATCTCCATCGCGTCATTGTGATCGATGTCTGTGATGTGTGACTGTGATCTGTGAGTGTGACTTGAAGATGTGATGGCTGACTTGAGACGATCGATGAGCCTGTTGATTTTCAGTTTCATAGAGTGTATCTCGGGCGTGTCGCCCGCGGCAACACAACACTATTGCGCGGGCGACCGGTCGCGGACGGCTAGCGCGAAGACCAGCTTTCTCTGCTTACCAGCTTTATACCAGGACTATCGTACATTTAGCCGATATGATCAATACTGCAATCCTCCCCTCTGACTGGTGCTGGAACTCAGGTGGATGGTCATGCGCACAGCCCGACGCAGCTGCTTCGAGCACGAGAGCTCACCGTGTATATCGACCTTTGCCCACCGAGAACACGAAGGGCTATTCGACGCCGACGAAGGGCTGCGGACAATTGCCAAACTGTATCCCTCCCACGACACGCTCGAAGGCGTCCAATTCCGCGACCAGGTGGAGATCGCTTCAGTTGAAGAGATGCCGGCGTCGCTCGGCAAATACTGTCGGTGAGAAATTATGCTGTAGCTGGGTCTGGTTGGATACTCGTAGCGTTAGTACATTCTTCGATACCCTCGATAATGTTCTCAGCGGTGGTTTCCCATTCGTCGTAGTCGATTTCAGGTTCGATAGCGTGGAGTTCCTCGGCGAGATCTTTGGGGTTAACGTTGCCCCAGTCGAAGAGCGTCTCGACGTTGAAGGTGTTCTTGAGTGGTTTGTAGTTGTCTCGGATGACGCGTTTCTGTTCGCGATTGAGTTGGGGGGCAACGACGTTGAATGGGATTACTCGGAGGAGTTCGTCGACGGAGACTTCGCGAGTGATGTTTTCAGTGGCGATTTCTGCGGCGAGGCCAGTTGAGCCGATTTGCAGGGATTCGATGTATTCGAAGTTTTTCTCGGTCGTGGATTCCCACCAGTCGGATTCAGTGTGTTCAATGACTTCCTCTTTCGTCGGGTGAGATTTGTAATCGGGGGCTTCGAAGGGCAATACGGCAACGAACGCGCCTTCATTGAGTTCCTCCTTCGGTGGTAGAAGTGGTTTGATCTCTTCGTTGAGGAATGTGTCTGTGTCGGGGTAGTCGCGGGTGGTGTAGATGAGGCGTGTGCTGAGCAAGACCTCCTCGAATTCGGTATTGCGTTTGACTTCCCAAGTGCCGAGTTTGATGGTCGGGTATTTGGCCTCTAGGATAGCTTTTGCTCCATGCGGGTCGTTTTCGTTGATGAGTTTACTGGAGATGAGGAGATAGCTGCTGTACTGGGATTCTCGTTCGTTTAGTTCTTCCTCAACTTCCTTCAGTTTCTCTCGAATGACGTCTTCGTGGATATTGCCGATGTCGAGTTTTCCTGTTCGAACGAGATCTGCGAGCGTTGAGCGTAGTTCTTCGATTTGCCGGTTGTTTTTGAGTACGTGTTTGAAGCGTTGTTCGTCGCTGTAGTTGCGGAGGAATTCGTCAGTGAGCTCCCGGTCAGAGCGAGTTCGGTCGTACTCAAAGACATCCCCGGGTGTAGACTCAGTGTGATTCTCAAGGCAGAATGCTTCGTAGCACGTGAGGATCTTGTCGGCTGCGTCTCCGAGTGGGTAGAATGTGCAGCCGCTGATGAGCTGGTCGATTTGGGTGACGAGTTTGTAGCGTTCTGTGGAGTTAGTGGCGTGGTCTACGTGGTAGGTGAGGATGGTGATGAGGCGTGCTTCGAGTTCGTTCTGGGGGGTGTTGGGGTATATCGATTCGGCGATGGTTCGGTATGTCGTGGCTGGAGAGAGTTCGCCGTCGTGTTCTTCGGTGACCGTGCTAGCGATGTCGTTTCGTTTGTCGGTGTCGATGGTGGGGACAGCCATATTGAGGTGCGTTTCGGCTGTCTCGACGAATTCGTCTACGAGTCGTTGGGCTTCTTGTTCGCGTTCTAATTCGTCTTGGATTGTTTGGAAGTGGTGTGTGAGTCTGTTGAATTTGGGGATCGTGAGGTCTAGGAGTGCGAGGAGTGCTCGGCGTTTCAGAGGTGAGAGAGTGTTTCGGGCTCGGTCGACAAGGTATGGGAGAAGGCGTGTACCGTTTACTCGGTGTGAAAATCCGAAGACGATTGCACTGGTTGCGAGTAGTGCCAGTTGTTGGGTTCCTGTGGTGAGGAGTCCGGCGAGTAGCAGTCCTCCGCTGAGTAGGTATCCAGTTGTGTTCGACCTTGGTGTGTGGGTGTCCTGTTGGTTTTCCATTGGACATCAATCGGCGACGAACCGTTTTTGACATATTGCTGACTCTCGATTATAACTGTTTTGCTGGTTTATCCGAGAAGGGAGTTAGGAAGTACCGATCGTCTAGTTGAAGTCGTCGAGAGTTGTTTCAGAGCGGTTCTCTGATGAGTGATCATCGAAGGTGGTGATTGGTTCGTCGTACGCATTCGTATCAGAATAGCCAGATAAATTGGCGGGTGAGAATTTATCTGTGAATCTCTGGATGGATTCGTCGATTGGTTCTCGGTGCAGTTTCCCGTACTGTTGATAGGGTGCTTTCGCTACTTTCCCGACGGAGGAGTTCCATAGAACCCGTTCGCCTTGGAGTTGCGGACGGACGGCGTTGGCGGAGATGAGACACTCGAAGAGTGCGCCGCGGAAGGAGTGGTACTCAAGGACTTCGACGTTTTTGCGCTGATCTCCTGGTTCACGGACGAACAGCCAGTTGATGCCATCGGTGGCGATGCCGTATTGGGTGTGGGCTGTTCTGTGATGGAGGTATTCTCGGAGGTCTTTGATTGCGCGTTTGTAGTGGTTGAGGCGCTTGCATTCGCCGAAGATGGGTTGGTCGGTGTTGCGGATGTGGAGGTCAATGGAGCCGCCGTGTCCTTCGTGGTACCATTCGCTGATGTAGTCCAGTCCGACAGCTTCGCAGATAGGCCAGATGAGGTATTGGTTGACGAATTGTTCGGGGTCTTGTTTGAGGTCTTGCTTCCCGACTTCGTCTTTTTGCCCCAAGAGGATGGGTTCAATATGGGTAGGGACGCGTCGAATGAGTTCGTCGCAGAACGTTTCGATTGCAGTTCCAGCCACGTTTGTTGGGTGTTTTTGGAGTGTTTACTTATCGATTCCGGGTGGTTGTGGATATTGAGGGAGTCGGTTTAGATTGACCGCGAGTGTTGTCGTTTTTCGATCCGAGTTGCTGAGTAACATTTTTAATGTCGGTCTGTCGTGGTATTGATGGATGACCGAAACGCTGTATGGTGAATTCGCTACTGTCGCAGACGAGACTGCTGAGTTCACAGTTTACGACGATAACAACGATAAGCAGTGCTATGCTCGGTACCCGGTAAATGATCTGCCTGCTGATGCCGAGCCAGGTGATGTTTTCACTGTGGAGGTGGACGAGACCGACCAAGAAATTGTATCACTTGAGTCGAATCCGGAGAAAACGGAGGAGTTCAAGCAGCAGCGTGAAGATGCTGTGGATACGCTTTCGTAAGTTCGCGTCCTGATTTTCGTCCTTGTTGAAACTCTCTACTTCGGATAGGATGGAATCAACCGTACACGACTTACCAAAACGCGAGCGCTACGAGAGGATTAGCGTCGGTGGAGAGCGGTTGGCCGGGCGTCACTCATCGACTTCGCCGTCGTCAGTGTCGAGGATGGCCAGTTGAACTTCAGTATCTGCGTATTCTGAGCCGAGGGTGATGCGGCCTCGGGTGTCGGCTTTCCGTTCGATGATTTGGTCGGAGCTTTCGATGTAGACTTTCATTTTTCTTTAGTTTTGACGTGCCAGTGGTAGCCGTCCGGGCTGTTCTCGATGCAGTCGTTGTAGTACTGTTCGACTGTTTCTGCTTCCCACCACCCCGGGTTCGATAATTTGATGGACAGTGTGCCTTCGTCTGGGTCGAAGCGAACGCTGTCGGCCTTCAGTGAGTGATCTGGGTCGAACAGCCGATTGATGTCTTCTGTTACTGTCGGGCCGGTCACGTCGTGGGTTTCCAGCCAGTGGTAGATTTCGGGTGCGTTCTCGATGGTTTGTTCGTCTTCTGCGAACGGGAATTCGGTTTGGTTTTGTTCTACCATTCTTTGCCTGTATGTATTCCCCACACTGTATTAAGACTGTGGGGTGAGTAGCGGTTATTTACCCACGATTGTCGCTTACCAACTCACTATGTTCTGTATCTGTGAGTCTAGACTGTGAGGTGTGCCTGTGACCCATGAGTATGACCTGGTCGAGTCACATGTGACTGTGATCTGTGACCGGACAGTGACGAAGTGAGGTGTGCGCGTTCGGTGAGAAGATGCGATGGGTGAGCGCGAGGAGACGATTCAGCGTTGGAAGAACGGCATGGGGATCTCTTTGGCGATCTGAGCTAGTATCCGGAGTGTCTCGAGGGAAGACGAGCGCGACTCATCGACCTACCCGGTTTAATGTTTGTGTACAAGCATGCAATCCGTAGCAGTGTGCAAGGGTTAACCGAGCGTACTCAGGAGGACTGACTGACGTGAGACCCGATGTGTTGTGAGTTTGTTTCTGTTCACGGGGTCGGGATTCTGTGCTCGTCTTTTCCTTTATAAGTGTTCACGTACAATAACATACGTGAACGGATGACCCGCGTACAAACCAAGAAATCCGGCAGAATCGTGACAACCATTCCCATCGATTATGCCGAGACCCTCCCCGACCTCGCTGGCCAACACCTCTCCTGGCATGTCGAGTCCCGCGACAGCCTCAGCGCCAACCCAGAAGGCCACCAGAACCCAGACGGAACCAAAACAACACAAGTACAGTACAACGAAAGCGCCGACCAATACTCAGTCGCCATCCCCACGGCGCTCGCGCACGCGATGCACATGATCGATGCCGATCTCGACTGGGACATCAAACGCGGACGCTTCTACATCACCATCGAATCCCGCCGAGGTGACACAGAATGAGTCGCGCACTCAGATTCATCCGGAGCTCCCAAGGCGAACGCGACAAAGTCAGTCTCGCCCTTCAGCGTGAAACAACGACTGAGCTCCACGAAGAACACGGATACTCTGCCGACCAAGTAGACGACGTTGACCTCGGCATCCACACCGGATTCAGCAGACACACTCGAGGCATCGAGTCTGAGAACCGTCTGGACGCGAACCCAGAAGTACAGGCTGCTATTGAACGCCTCCGCGACGGCGAGTACGACCACGTCTTCGCGTTCGATGACACGCGTATCTGCCGGGACGACTTCTACTTCGTCATCAAGGACGCCGCCATACAGGGCGGTGCAGAATTCGTGTTCGCCGACGATATCGACCCAGAATCCCTCGCATTCCGCGTGAAGCGCGTTGTTGAGATGTGGGTGAAGCTCCAAGAGATTGCGAAGTCAAAGGAGGCTCGTGCCGAGCGCCGGGAGAACGGTGGCCGCGAAGGAGAACCACCAACCGGTCTGGATTGGGACGACGACCGTCTCGGCTGGGAGCCCGACGAGGACTTCGAAGAGGTACTTCGAGTCTTGGCGATGAAAGATGCAGGGTACACCCACAGAGAAGTTGTCGAAGCAGTTGATGTTGTGGGCAGTACCGGTACCGTTTCAAACATCCTCGATCGGCGGGAGGAGTATGAGGAGCAGATGATTGAGCATGGGTACGCCTATCCCGAATTGGATTCCGCTTCAGCGGACTAGCCGGGTCGTTCAGGCTTTATGTCGTATGCTCATTACTTCCATTCTGGTTGGTCTACTTTTATAATCCCGCACTGTTTCTGACTCGGTAATGCCGGAATCGCTTGACCTCTCCGATGCTGAAGAAAGCTTCATTGAGGAGATTTTGAACGAATATGCCGCTATCTATCGGGAAATCGACTTCGAAGATCGACGTGAGCCTGACGTCGTTCCGCGCATTATCAACCACCTTTTCATCAACGTTCTTGACCACTCCGAGGATGACTACGAACAGGAAAACGATTGGAACGACATTATCTTTCGCGACGACGACGATAACGCGGTTATTGTTGTTGAGGCGAAGCGACGGAGTGTAGACGTCGAGGAGGGAATTGAGCAAGGATTCGAGTACGCTGGTGAGCGAAACTACGTCGAATACTTCGTTTCAACCAATCTCGACAAGTTCCAGGTGTACGAAACGTGTGATCCCGATCACCCTGATGCAGTCACACACGAAGGTTACTCCGCGCGACAAATTGCCGACATCAACTTCGAGAGCCTAGTCAACAAGGAAACCGGTCGTGCACTTATGTCAGAAGTTGATATCGAGCAATACCAGGATCTTCTCGAACTAAACAAGCTTCGACGTGAGGAGGTTGCGGATATCGAGAAGTTCGATAATTTCGATCTGCCACCATCCCAGATTCAGAACGTCGCGACCGACGAGGGCTTCGACAACCTGCTTGACGCGCTCGAGAAAAGCATCAACGAATACTTCATGGTGTACTCGTTGAAGCGGTTCGACGAGTACCAGGAGCGCTACGAGCAGCTGAAACAGGAGCGGGATCAGCTCAAAAGCGAACTGGAAGACGTACAGAGTGGCGGTGCAACAGACACTGATGAAGAAGCGGAGCTGAAGCGACAGGTCAGTGATATCGAGGAAGAGTGGGAGCCGTATCGTCGGTTCAGAGAAGACTACGAAGTGTGGAAGCAACTGTCGAATCGTGTTGGGGAAGAGGAAGCGGAGAACAAGCGCATCTTCTGCCGTGAGTCTGTCTACACGCAAATCAACAAAATTCTCTTCATCCGGATTGCCGAGGACAAAGGTTTGCTAAACACGATGGTTAGCAACGGCGGTGTTAACGACTTCTTCGGGTTCTGGTCGGACTACGCCAAGTACACTGGCCCGGAGAAGGACTACCGCGACCTGTTCGATGCCGCTTGTGACGAGATGATGGAGATCTACGAGCACCTCTATAGCGGCAGCATCTTCGACTGGGAACTCCGTGATGGTTCCTCACTCAACGAGATTTTCAGGAAGACGTTCTGGCACCTGAACCACTACGATTTCGAGGATGTCGATCGTGACGTGCTCGGGCACCTGTACGAACAGCACCTGCCGAAGGAGGAACGGCAGACGCTCGGAGAGTTCTACACCCCAACTGAGGTTGTTAACTTCATTCTTGATCGGCTTGACTACACGGCTGACAGACCCATCGAACACCAGGATGTTCTCGACCCTGCAACTGGGTCAGGTACCTTCCTTGTGCAAGCCGCAAATCGACTCGTTGAGCGCCTAGAGCGAAAAGGGGTCGAACCGAAAGAAGCGTTAGAAATCGTGCAGTCCCGGCTTCACGGGCTTGATCTCAATCCATTCGCAGTCAACATCGCCCAAATCAACCTCGTCTTCCAGATCGTCGATTTGTACAAGGATGTCAAAGACGATCACCCGCACTACACGATTGACAACTTCAAAATCTACCAGACAGACTCCCTCAAACGAGGTATTAACTCCAAGCTCGGCGGGTTCCATAGCGATACGATCGTCCGAAAATACCAGGAAGACAAACAACGGGCGGACGCCATCAAGAACGACACATACGATATCGTCATCGGGAACCCGCCGTACGTCTACTACAACGATATCCCCAAAGGTGACCGTGAGGCCTACAACGAGGCGTTCCCGAAAGCAGCACACCGGCAATACGACGTCTCGATCCTGTTCACTGACAGCGTCCGTGACTGGCTCGCACCAGGCGGGAAAGTCGGATATATCACGTCGAACAAGTTCACCACTAACCAGTACGCACGAAAGCTGCGAAAGAACCTGCCACGATACGTCTTCGTAAACGAGTTTATCGATTTCGCTGATGCTGGTGTGTTCGAGGACGCTGTGAACTATCCCTGCGTGTTCGTGATGCAGCGGAAAGACGACGAGGAAGAAGGTAGTACGGAAGAATACAGCTTCCCGTTCATCAAAGTCGAGGAAGACATGGGGGATACCCTCGAGTTACTCAACCACATCGAGGAGCATCTCGGTGATGAATACGAAGATGAGTATATCACTGGGTTCCCTGTGTCCTCTGAATCTCTCGACGAGCAGTCTTGGAAGTTCATCCCGGAAGCTGACAGCAAAGTACTGAGCGCAGTCCACGATGGCGCTGACCACAACCGAGTACTGGAAGACGTCTGTGACTACATCGAGTCCGGGATTAAGCCTGGGAAGCTTCACGCGTATCTTGTTTCAGACGAGGAAATCGAGGAGAACGAACTGGAAACCGAGATTATCCATCCGGTTCTCAAAGGTGGGGATATTCGTCGGTGGCGGAAGCCCGAACCTCCACAGAAACTGATCTACGCACACCCTGACTACGATATCGAGGACTATCCGAATATCGAAGAGTACCTCGAGCAGTACCGTGACGAACTCGAGGGACGCACCGATGTTGACTCGTGGTGGGAGCTTCGTGAGCCGCGCCCGAAGGCGACAAACGATGACAAGAAAATCATCGTCCCGAAGATCGCGTACTTCAACAACTTCACCTTCCTTGACGGCGAGGGGTATCCGGTCACCACGATCTACTACGGTGCCCCAAGCAACGACGACGACTATAATTTCCTTCTTGGGCTGGCCAACAGCATCGTGATGCAGTTCTACATGCGGATGGAGTCCCCCAAGTACCGAGGGGCGTATCTGCACTACTACGGTAACATCTGGGGCGAGTTCCCGCTCGCGCGAGACAGTGATCTTGAGGAGGCGATTGGCGAGAAAACCGAAGAAATCGTGGAGTTCATCAATTCCCTTGAGGACGCAGACGACATTCTCGATGACCCGTCACGCGTCTATGAAGACTACGACGTCGATACGCTCCCTCTAACCGAGCACCCTGCGATTGAGTCGTTTGATCTCGGTGATGTCGAGGTTGGTGAGGCAACTGTCCAAGACAACAAAATCACGTTCGGTAACCTGACTGCTGAGATTTCCTTCTTTGAGGAATATTCCGAGCATCAGGAGCTGTTGGAAATGCTGCTCGAAATGAAGACCTTCGCGGTTGCGGAAGAACTCAAGGAGATTCCGCTCCCTGTTGGTGACGGTGAGCTTGACGCGATTATGGACACTCTTGAAACTGTCGGGCAGGATATTGAGACGGCTAGCGAGGAGATGCGTGAACTTCAGGAGGATCTCGACGAGTTAGTGCTTGACCTCTACGACTTTGGTGAAGAGGAACGTGATCTCATCGAGGAACGTACTCCGACACCAAGTAATCCCCTTGACACGCGCGTTGTGAAAGAGGACTGATGGTCTCTGTAGTGAATGTCGTTGGTGCCGGGACTCTCGGGACTGAAGTTGATCTGTCTGCTGTCGGGAGGGAGATTACGGCTGAGACTGTTCGATATGAACCTGGGAACCATCCTGGGATGTACCTTCGGTTCACTACAGAAGGCCCGATGGTTACCGTTTACCGTACTGGGAGCTATCATATCACGGGCGCAGGGTCGCCGGAAGAGATGCATGAGACTCATCGAGAGTTTTTGAGTGCGCTCCAGGATCTCGGGGTTGGGATTTCTGTGGAACGGTGTTTAGACAAGTTCTCGGTGCGGAACGTTGTCTGTACGGCTGAGTATCCCACCGAAATCAATCTCAATGCAGCTGCGATCGGGCTTGGGCTTGAACATACGGAGTATGAGCCGGAGCAGTTCCCAGGGCTTGTGTATCGGCTTCATGACCCGTCTGCTGTTCTTTTGTTGTTTGCTTCGGGGAAGGTGGTCATCACTGGTGTTCCGAATGTTGAATCGGCGAGTGAAGCCTTTGAAGTGGTTAAGGAAAAACTGGATTCGCTCTTTACAGAGAGTTGATTATGCCACGGTTCTCTGTGGGCGATCAAGTCAGGATCGACATCCCGGACAAGGACGATCCGGATTTCGACAGGCTGCATGGCCAGGAAGGGACTGTTGTGGAGGTTATCGAGGATGATGCTGGAGCTGAGACGGGGGATGAGCGCGATAGCGTTCTGTATCGGGTTTCGCTAGCCGGTGGGGAGGAGTCGGTTGATGTGCGGTGGCGGGATTTGCGTCCGTTGTAGGGTTGTCAGTGATGAAGTGAGGTGTGGTGTTTTCCAGTCGTGAAGTCTGGTGAGTCGGGTTTGAGGGTGTGACCTGTGAGTGTGATCTGTGAGTGTGACCCATCACATTCACATAATATAGTTGATAAGAGTTATATGGGCTGTCTCCCCGTGCAACTGTTGCATGAGGGTAATCGCGATCAACAACGGACGCACCGAAATCATCGACAATGTCGATTCCATCGGATCGGAAGGAGGTGGAGACCTCCGAATCGATAGCATGGGCGGTATCACGCCCGACATGCTGGTCGTCCTTCCGGACGAATAATTCCCGCACAGGCCTGCGGGGATCGGCTAGTACGCCACACAGCTGCCGAATCTCGTCGACGTTGACGAAGCTCTTCGTACTCTTTGTCGATATCGTCTGGCTATTTCGTCTCCCCAGCAATTATGTTATCCTCCTCCAATATGTGTGATATTGTGTCTGGTGACGAACCCTCCTTGTTTGACACGTTTTTCCAGTATGGTGAGGTACAGGATTTGGATCTTGATCGGATCATCACGGCGTCCGAGGTCATTGACCCGATTGCTGAGAAGGGATTCCAGATGGAGAAGCGAACCCTCAAGGAACTTCTCAGCAATCGAGAGTTCGACGTGCCTGAGTACCAGCGAATGTTCTCATGGGACGAAAAACATCATAAACAGTTGTGGCTTGATTTGGAGGAATTAATAACCGCCGATCATGACAGCTACAACCAGAAAGCATCCGATGTCTTCTTCGGGTCGGTGTATTTCGCCGTCGACAGAGGACGTGCTCAGCACGAAGTAATCGACGGACAACAGCGACTCACCTCAGTGCATCTCCTTTTGCGGGCAATTTTAGAAGAACTTCAAGATACGAAGATCTCTGGAAACAACCAAAACGATGATATCGAAACGCTCCGTTCTCGGGCAATCCAGCAAATCGAGTCACTTTTATACCACTTCGCCGGAGTCGAGATGGGGAATCAGCCTCGACTCTCGTTGAACAAACACGACGAGGCATTCTTCGACGCGATTATTCAGGGGGAGGAGGGTCAACTCCGATATCTCACCTCGGACGAACGAAACACTGACATTGATGGCCGGAAGGGGAGAGCAACCAGGATAGATACACTCATCGATCGATTCGGAATCGATGAGGAGGCTGTCGAAGAGTGGGGCGTCAGTGAAGACCGGCAGTCGAGCTATATTCCGGTCTACTCTTCGAACTGGAAGCTGCTGAAAGCGTTCGAGTTTCACAAACAACGGGTCAGTGAGTTCGTTGAAGACTCCGAGGATACCGATAGCAAAATTCTGGGGTTAGTCAACCTCAGTAACTATCTCCAGAATTCCTACCACGTTGGCGAGTTCGAAATCCACGAAGCTGACCCTGCATTCCGGATGCAAATTTTCAAGATTCTTAATGATAGAGGGCTTGAGCTCACCAAAATCGATAGAATTCGAGCGACGGTCGTCAACACGTTCTTCGAGGAGGACGAGGAGGTCAAAGAAGAGTATATCGGCAAGTGGGAGAACGTAGTCACACAGTTCGGTACGGACAGTGACGCCATCATCGAGTACCTCGCGGTCTTCCTAAGCATCGACGAAGAGGGAATCAACCAGATCGGGAATGCAGAGGATGAGTTGACCAACGCGTTCGCTACCCGGAATCTTGAAAGTAACATCGATCCCCGGTTCAAGACGGCCAAGCAAGCAATGCCGTTCCTTGATCGGATGGCCGCACTTGCTGACGATTACGATACCCTCACGAGTGATTCCTTGGAGCCAAAAGATCTCGATGGGCTCGCATCGCATCAGGAAGCCTCACACGAGATTCTACAGCGGCTGAACGACCAAAATATGGATCAGTGGCGTCCGCTGGTCTTGGAATTGTACGACCACGCATCTCAGGGCACCGACCGGGGAGAGCGATTCTACGAGACCCTTGAGCTCATTGAGACCCTCAATTTCCGTCGGCTCCTCGTGGGCGAAGACCCCAATATCTTCCAAGAGCTGTTCCTGGATGCGACACACACATTCCAAGAGGTACGTGACGGCAGAGGGGAGCGAGACCCGTACAAGGCAGCCCAGCAAACGATTCTGGATAGCACGCAGGCGGAAAGTACGGAGCTGTTCGGTGACCGCTTCCGCGACCTCATTACCGAGGGCCGGGATTGGAACCACGATACGGTCAAAGCGCTGTTCCATAAGATGGCCAACCAACAGTTCCGGGAAAATGGGACAATCGTCGACCGGCGGCTGAATATGGACGATGTACATCTTGAGCATGTTCTTCCGCAGGCGCCGGTGTACGATGCTGAAGACCCGATATGGCTACCGGTGTTCTTTAGACTAGATGGTGATACCGACAGCGATCACGAAATAGCTGAACGAGTCCAGACGTATCTGGATCTTGTTCAACAACCTGAGGACAAACTGAGCGAAGACCAGCGTCGTCAGCGCGACAGTATTGAAGAGTTCATCAAGCAGGGGTTCATCGACGACATCGGGAACTTCCTACTCCTCCGGGGCCGTGACAATATTTCCGCAAGCAACCAGCCCCTCTCTCGGAAGGTTGTTGAGTACTACCGGGAACGAGATGACTTCACCAGTATCGCTCCAAATGCATTCTTCACACCCGCCGGGCCGATTAATAGAGACTACCTTGACCAGCTGCTCACAGAGGCCATCACCGTCGAAGACGACACCGAAGAAATGGATGCTGTCAATACAGACCTTCGGTCGTACTTCGATGAGTTCTGGACGGTCGAGCGGATGAAACAGCGCCGAGTCGATCTTCTGCTGGAGGTCTTGAAGGTTCTCCAAATTCAACAACGACCTGATGAATTTGGACTCGACGACCGCTTGGAAGAAGTAACCGAAGAGATTCGACAGCGGACGGAAGAAGAATTCGAGAAGCGGCTTTCCATGCAATCGGTGTAATCCCCACGAGGTCAGAGCCACCTATTCTCCTGCTGCTGAATAGACTCTCTGTATTCAGCACGTCGTTACGATCTGTTGAGGATTTCCACAGTACCTCCTTTCAGACATTCTTCCCGACCAAATTTTTTGATGCCAAATTTACAGAATAGGCCTCATGCTGACCAGCAAGCTACTGCTGTGAAGATTTCACCGAACAGCTATTGTAGGTGCGCGCGAACCCCACACCCCCATCAGAGACCAGTGTCTGCTGCTGAATTTGAACGCGAAACCGACTAAGAAGCGAATATACAGTGACGGAAGGTTAGGTGATGGTTCTGTCAACCGGTGTCAACCCCCGGGTGACAGAAATAATCGCCAGACAGCAACCGGATAAATTGAGAATCCGGTGAATCTGTCAGGCGGTGTCAACCGGGGGGTTGACAACTCTAATGTGTCGAAAGCAGACGGCAGGGGTTTTCTTATCCCTGATTAGGATTTTCTGTCAACCGACCCTCCCCCACCCCCCACCGAGACCCTCCCTTACCGGGGAGAAGCGGTCGGTGGGGTGTCGATGAGGGGAGGGGGGTTCGCGGGCGCGAAAAAATAGGCAACCGGGCAGAAACTCACGCTACAGGCGTCCTACCTTCCGAGAAATCTGTCAACCGGGGGTTGACAATTCGGGCACCCCGCCTGACACGCCTGACAGAATTTTCAGATCCTAGCCGAGAGCGCCCCACGCGGACGGTAACGCCATTCACTCCCGGTTGACAGGGATATAGTTGGTTAGTTGGTTGTATTATCCACCAAGGTTAAATACTCGTAGGCAATACACAACCATATATGGCAACAAAACAACTCCCGACCGAACGCGTCCGCCGGTCGATCACACCTGTCGGCCAGGTATCGATCGGCACCGTCCAACGCGACGGCGAAAACGCCTACACGGTCAAACTCCGGACACCAAACGGTGTCACAGACACGGAGGAACGACCCGCGTCCGCCGGGAAAATCTCGATCCCGAAGCGCATGCGGCGTGACGAAGACGCCTACATGGTCGAGAGAACACCGACGGGAATCATCCTGACTCCCGTCGCAGACGACTACGAAACGCGGACACTCGTACTGGAACCAACTACCGAACGGTAACCAGTACAACTGCGGTCGGATAGCATACAACCAAATCCCAACAGGACACTCGCGAAGCACAATGACAGACAACAATTCCAACTCAGACGACGGTAACGCAAACGAACCAACAGACGAACAGAACACCCTGACAGAAGCAGACATTCAGGCGCACTACCAAGACGCGAAAGAGGCACTGACGCCGCTCGGCGAACTCAACGAGCACAGCAAAACCATTGCGAACGCTGACCGCGTGGACTGGTACCTCACCCGAGAGAACCCGTCGCCGACCACACAGGAAGCAATGGACGGGTTCACGAAGGAACGACGCGCGCAGCTGCTGGGCGATGACTACGAGCAAGTCATCGAAGATATCGACCGCACGCTGTACGCGATCACGTCCTACAACCACCCAGACGGCATCAACTGGGAGGCAGCACGCCCAGTTGACGACGGGTGGGAACACCTGTCCGGTGAGAACCCCACGCCGAAGATGAACTCCATGACGGCGCTGGCCGTCTGGGGCGACATCGACCTCGACGACGATTTGAAAACTCAGCGCGGAAACGACGGGCTCGACGAGGACACCCAGCAAACAGCTGAAGCCGCCTACCAGGCCTACATCGCTGAGTACGCGAAGCTGGTTGGTGGGACGGACGCCGTGTTCGCGCTCGACTCTGTGGGCGGGATGTACATTATGACGGCTCCGAGCGTCACGCAGCCAATCGCGCGGAAATTCAGCGACGAGAAAGAGAAGTGCGAGCTGATTTTCGACGAGCTGATCGACCGCTCCAACGAGTACCTCGAAGGCGCCGAAGAGCGTGTGAACGAGGAAATCGAGGGGGCGAGTGACGTTGTGAAGCCTGACTGGGTGAACAACGCGAACAGACCATACAAAGCACCGCTGTCCGTGCACGCCGACCACGATGCGGTCGTGACGCCGGTCGATGCTGACGACCTGTCGTTCCCGGCTAGCCCGGAAGCGTTCGCGGACGTCGACGAGAGTCTTCGCGAGTACACCAAGGCCTGGAGTCAGGCGTTCACGAGTGAACAGTTCGAGGACAGAATCAGTATTCTGGTTGAGAACCTCTGGCCAGAGTACAGCGCCGACCATGAGAACTGGCGGGCTGCGCTCGACGCCTGGGCGACCGACACACTCGAAGAACGTGCCGAACGCGAAGCAGCACGCCAGGAAGCGCGTGAACGCGTGCAGCAGCGGCAAGAAGAGTACGGTAGTGCGATTACCGGTGTCGGTGTGACGCCGGAGCAGCAAGCGGTGTACGACGCCGTTGATGCCGTGCCGATTGTCGAAATTGCCCAGAAGTACGCTGCTGACGAATGGGAGCCGACCGGTCGCGAGAACCACTTCGACCCATGCTGGCGAGAGAGTGACTCCGGCACGTCAGTGTTCGTTGATCCTGACGAGAACATCTTCGGAGACGTGGGCTCCGGGCAGGGTGGCGGCGGGCCGCTGAAGCTGATGGCGCTCGCTGAAGGTATCATCGACAGTCCCTCGGAGACCGTCTCTGGGAGCGACTACTGGGATGCCGTTGCTGCGCTGCGCGAAGCCGGGTACAACATCCCTGTTCACGTCCCTGAAGCCGGCGATGAATACGAGAAGACTCCTCGGTGGGCGCTTGTCGATGCTGCGCAGGCGCTGGACGTGATCCCGCCGGAAATGTTCATTATCCGGGATGGTACTGACGGGGACGCGTACTTCGACTTCGGGTCAGCGTGGGGTATCGAACGCACGCTCGAGGAACTCGATGATCTGGGTATTGACCACGGCTGGACGGACGACGATATCCCGGATTCCGCGGACGACGATATCGGGATGGACGAACGGTACCTCGGTACTGCTGTCGGTGATTTCGTGAAGCAAATCCAGGGGCACATGGCCGACGACATCACGATGGACTACCCTGTGTACGACATCAACGACGACCACGAGATGCACTTGATTCCGCTGTCCGGGTCGGACTTCCGGATGGCCATCGTCGCTACCGAAGCGAACCCATCAACGGAGCGCGGGGAAATCATCGCATCGGAAGTGCTCGAGCACAAGCCGAATACGATTGAAATGCGGAACGACCTGGATTCCACGCACAAGCGCAAGTCGCGTGCGAAGAACCTCCATGAGGAAACAGGGATTGACAAAGACCAGCTGCTGGACGTGCTGTCCACGGTCGCGTCAGACCTGATGGAAGAGGAGACTCAGGAGAAGATGCGCTCGGCGATGCATCGCTGGATTAACGAGCAGGTCGAGGAGGTGCAGTTCTACCCGGCGGAGAACGGGGATTCGGTTTACAAGGTGTCGATGAAGCCTGACCCGCGTCGCCCTAGCCGAGGTGGCGTGACGTTCAAGCTGAACCCGGAGATGTTGGTGAACGACAGTCCGGCGGGGTTCAAGGCGAAGTACACGACGATGTACGGTGCCGAGATCAAGGATCTCGATGGGGCGTCGTGGTCGATTATTTCCTCTGAGTGGATTGCCACGGAGAACGACGCCGAACCCGAACCGGACAACAACGAAGATGCGTTCGTCGATGCGCTGCTCGACCGTGTCGACAACGAGGTGAAGGTGTTCGCGAACAACGATGCTGGCCGGAAGGCTGTCGAAGATAACGTGTCGAAGCCTCGCGGTGTCTACATCGAGGACTTCGAGGGCGAAGACGGTCAGGAGCGCGACGTGGTGTTTGTGCCTGGTGCGTGGGTTGAGGAATTCAAGCGCGACCAGGACTTCGAAGGCAGCGCCCAGCGCATCCTTCGTGAACGGGACGTGCTCGCTGGCCCGTCGGTGAGAACGAAGACTGGTGACGGCTGGGAGAGTCGTCCGTCGATGTGGCCGGTCGATGCGTCGAAAACGAAGTGGACTGCTGCGTCTGCTGTCGATAACACGGACGATACGGACACGCCTGGTGTCGATGCTGACGGGAATGGAGGTGACCGGTAATGTCCGGTCGTGTCCCGCTCGCCCCTGTCAACGCTGAGAGTGACCCGTACGTGACGCTGGTCGATGGTGTTGCGGGTGCCGGGAAGACGAAGGACATGCTGGAGGTTCTCGAGAAAGAGTTGAACCGAGGACTTGACCCGCACCGGTGGCGGTTCGTGCTGTTCGGTCGAGACGCCGCGGCGAGCGTCGCACACCGAGTGAAGGACGATGGAGAGCAGCCAATCCCAGCGGCTGCCGAAGTGGTTGAGCAAGCTGCTGACTCGGATACGGACGTGGATCGTCCGTTCCGGACGTTCAATTCACTCGCGCTCGCCGCAGCCAAGGACGCCGGAGCGATCCCGACCGAGGCACAAATCATCGTTCACAACGACGCCTGTACGTGCGGTGCGGACACGGCGTCAGCGTGCGAGTGCGGCGACACGCAAAACGGGTTTGCTGACGAGTATTGGTATCAGGATTTCTTCCAGACGCACTGTCCTGGCGTGTCATATTCTGCTAAGGAACGAGACCCGCTTCAGGTTGCTGCTGACCAAGACATGACCGAACCGCCACGAGGGAACAAGCTGATGGCGATCTACCAGTACTGCCAGAGTCAGGGATGGACGATCGACGACGTTGTCGGGGATGAGTGCGGGTATAAGTATCACACGTCTGATGAAGTGCCGGTGGAGGTCAGTATGCACCCGAGTGACGTTGTTGAGGTGCTGAAGAAGTGGGATGAGTACAAGCAACAGCACGGACTCACCGAGCACAACGACTACATGGTCGCTGCGGCGAATGAAGGCGCTCCGATGGAAGCAGCAGACGTGCTGTTCATCGACGAGTTCCAGGACTTGAGCCCGTTGATGTACTACCTCTACCAGACGTGGGTGGAATCCGTTGATCGTGTCTATCTGGCCGGTGACGGCGACCAGGCCATCATGGGATTCAGAGGTAGCACAGACAAGTATATCAATTCAACGCGAGTCGATGAGTACGTCTCCATCAATCAGTCCTACCGGTGCGGTCAGAAAATCCTCGATCTGGCCGGTACCGTTCTCGGAGCAGAGTCGGATTCGAAGATGACGCAGCATCCGCAGTCGCGTTCTGGTGACGGTGTGGTGCGAGACGAGTGGCTTCAGCAAGGCAGCTCGGCTGCGTTTGCTGACTTGGTGACTCAGCAGGTGAACGAGCATGGGGAAGTGATGGTGCTGTCTCGTACTGTGAATGGGGTAGGGTATATGGCGAACGCCCTTCGTGAGGAGGGAATTCCGTATTCAGGGATTCACGAGGACGGCACGCGGTTGTTCCGATGGAATGATCCGATGGGGCAGATGCTGGATGTGGTGCGTATGTTCCAGCATAGAGAGCGGGTGCCAGTCGAGATTGTGGCGACGGCGCTTCGTCAGTTGCCTGATGAGAAACTTACTGGTGCTGGGCGTCGGTTGGCGTCTGCGGTACCTGGAGAGGCAGAGTCTGTGCATGGAGCTGCGGAGGTGTCGTTCTCGACACTTCTGGACGCTGTAATGGTGCGTAGTGCGTCTGAGATGATGGACGCATACGATGTGAAAGGCTGGGAGCAGGAATTGCTTCACGACGCTGTCAGTGCTGATACGCGTGTGCGTCCGAGTGACGTTCGTATCGGGACGATTCATGCGTCGAAAGGTATGGACGCAGAGTCCGTCATCGTTGATTGCAAGTACACCTACCGACTTCGAGATGAGTTCCGGCGGGATGAGGATACGCGAGCTGAGGAACAGCGATTGTACTACGTCGCGATCACGCGGGCGAAGGAGAAACTCATCGCACTACACGGTTTCCGTGGAGGGATTGAGTGCCCCTTATTGGCCGATGGTGCTAACGGTGCGATCGACGCTTCTAGCGCAGGAAGGCTCATAGCGGATTGACCAACTTCCAACGGCACGTATGTTTTAAGCCCGTATCAACTACGACTATACGGGCCACCGGGGTCACCCGCTTCATGCGGGGCTTCGTGTGTGTCCTGTTGGGATTCGACCGAGGGTTGTCCTACCCTTGGTTATTCACCTTCGACGCTCACGGGTCACCCCTCTCTGGGTGATCCCATTTCGCGTTCAAATCTGCCAACACCTGTTCGAATAGGGACTTATATAAGCAAGTACTTTGGTTGCGTGGGGGTTCGTCGTCAAAGAGTCCTGAGTGGGATCATCATTTCACCTACAGGCACGGTTTTCGTTGTTCTGGCGAGGGGTTCATCGGGGAATGTTTGGCTGACTATTTGCCTCAGGGTTGTCCAATAAACAAATCAGAATTTTTATATGCGTGTCTGCATGGTCGATGGAATCCGTGTTTCTACGCTACTATTTGCGGAGGCTGTAACAGATCGAGAATTAGGTTTGACTGGGGTCAGAGTATAGCTGTAACGCGTTGCATAGCTGTAACAGAACTCCCGTTCCGAGCCCGTACCGAAACCTGTCAGAATTTAGTTCAAACCGTTGGTTGTATAGCTGTGACAACACTTAATTACGTAGGGATTCTTATTGCATATATGTCGGGGCAGCCAACAACTGATTCCCCACAACAACCGTACAGCACCGGCCACTCACGCCACAAAGCACTCTTCGAGAGGTGTCCAGAAGCAAAACGTGGTGTCGAGCGCCGCGAACAACGAGTGTCGAAAGAAGCCAAGGTCAACTACCTTCGGAAGAAATACCTCGAAGAATCTTCGCTCCGAGAGCGCGACCTCCAGTTCGTTGCCGCGCTCGGTCGCCTTGAAATCGACGGGAAAGTTTTCTTCGAAGACCCCGAAACCGGTGAGCGGATCACCCGAGACCACTACATCACTGAGGGACACAGATGGCTCGTCGACTTCTTCGATCCAAATATCGAACTTCTCGAAAATATCGAGTTAATCGGGGCACCTCATATCAACGGTAAACCACGTGAGCGTATCATTAGGCGCCGGTACTGGAACCTGACGCCGAGTGGTCGAGACCTCGTTGACCGAACCTTCAGCGGCGAGAACATTGGGGATACTGGTGAAAATGTTGTTCATCGTATCGGAATACACCTTGTTCACTGGTGGTGCGAGGCGAAGTGGGATTGGACACACCATATGGATTTTGAGAAGTATCCCACAATAGAGGGAGCGGAAATGGACTACGTAGTGTGGAATAAGGGAGGATATCAGAATGTTCAGGGGGATGATGTAGACAAGCACCCACTGCATCTTTGGGAGGTCGAGACCGGGTTTTCGGATTGGGGAGACTTGGAGGGTGACGTACACAAGATGGCCTATCTGCGAGGGACAGGATGGTGGGTATTTCCGAACCGAGAAGTGCTCGTTGAGGTGCTTACTCAGCTAACGATGCGTGGGTATACCGGGCTTGATGAGGTGCCGGAGACGCTTGCGATGCGGAACCACCGAGACACCTACAACAAGCGTCTTGCAGATGCTGAGCGTGAGATGACGGAACTCAATCATCCACCAGTAGAGAAAGTATTGACGTTTGAACACCTGGTTGATGACCTGAAAGACTGGAGGCCAGAGCTTTTCTACGGGCCGAAGGACTCTCGGTGATTGTTGTGGTGATGCTGATTCCGGAGCTGAAAAGAGAATTGAGGCAGGTGGAGTCAGGGAAACCGAAGCTGGTGAAGACGGCGGAGAAACTCGCTGTCATCGATAGAGTTGATCTGCGAGAGCAGGATGTTCGAGAGCTTCACGGTGGGGATGGACGGGTCGTGATGTCGATCTCGGAAGATGCTGAATTCCGGAAGGTCTGGGAGAATATTGTGGATGTGATGGAGGTGTTTGCGCCTGTAGAGACGCGAGAAGAAACTGATGACGATGGCGAAGTGCAATTTACGGCGGTTGCAAGCGGTTGTCGTGGAGATTTGAAAGCTGAGTATCGTGCTGACGGTAGTCTGCGAGTAAAGGCGCTGTGGGCCGAGAGCGTGACGTCGTCGATGGCCATGCGCGTCGTTGATGAGACGTATTCGCTGTAGATCTGTTTGTAGTGTCGAAGAGATCTTCTGGTAGATCGGCACCGGCGAGCGCTAGCCGGGGGTTCAGCAGTTGGTTTCACTTCCAACGTGAGGATGTCTTGTTTATAGCCAGTGATGGCATAGCCATATGGGTAAGACTGGTGATGACCAGCACGACATCAGATTCACGCCGGACAGAACTCGGGAGGTACATTCTTGAGGAGGTTGATCGTCGAGAGACGATTGCAGGGGATCTACTGTATGCACGTGTTAAGGCTGAGTTCGGTGATGTGGGCGGACGAGAATATTCTGCTGTGATGGATGAGTTGAGAGAACTGAGGATGGTAGAGACGTTTGATGCCGGTTACGATGACCGACATCGAATTACACGCGAAGGTGTACGTCGGTTGGCGGAGTAGTTGATTAACGACAACAACTATTATATGTGTTGCAAAACTCGTTGGGAGTAAGCAACTCCCGGAACAGCAAAGACACCAGTCATAGCCCGGGTGTTGGCTTTACAAAACATGTCGAACAACTCGCTATCAGCTTCACCAGAAAACAACAACATCGCTGAATGGGAGTGCCCGTACTGCGAGCAAACACGACGAACTCTCCAAGAGCTTCGCGATCACATCACCGAGTCGGCGGAAGGAGAACACCGAGGGATAGATGGGCTGAAGCCAACGCGAGACTTGGTGGCTTACGGCCCTGATGGCCAGGAGGTCGAACGAGTCGAAGGAGTTTCGACGGAGCCGGCTGACCCGATCGACCAGTATGATAAGCGCGTACTGATTATCAACTGCTGGCTGGCCGGCGAGCGCGACCCAGATCGCAAGGCTGTGGAGGAAATCAGTGGTGCCAGCCAGCAGTACGTTTCGAGAGTCATCAGCGAGTTAGAGTCGGGAGAGATTCCGCGAGAGACGTGGGTTGAGGCAATCGATTATGGATTAGTTGAGGCGTTGGAAGAGCGTTTAGAGGACTACGAGCAACAAGATACCACTATGAACGCAGAACTACAGACCACAGAAGACATCTTAGATGAGACTCCGAAGAAGCAGCAGATTATTGCGGCACATGACGTTGCTGGGGATGGCGCGTCGAAGAAGTCGGTTGCTGAAGCCTTAGACGCCAGTTATGAATATGTGCGGCAGATTTTCAACGATATCGAGAAGCGATCTCCCGAGGAGTGGGAGAAGCTCCGTGAAGGAGATTTGGACGAGGATATCCCGACGAATGTCAAGGAGGCTGTGGCAGAGCGCCTGCGGCGTGCCGGTGTCGAGACCGTCGATAGCGGCCTGGATGAGCTGAGGGAGGAAGCAGTTTCGGAGGAGATGATCCCGGAAGGGCAGGCTGTTCCTGTCGAAGAGATCGTGCGTGTTCGGGAGCGTATCGAGTTGCTTCGGGAGCAAGCAGAGTTCACGAACGACGATGAAGCCCTATTTGTGGCAGAAAAGGGTCTCAGTTGGCTGGACGAGTTAATCGAACAGGCTGAGTAACCCCCGTCGTTGTTTCAGGTGGTTTGGTAACGCTTCTGGTCAGAGGTTTTATTACGGGTGGTTGTTTTAGTTGGTACTGAAGCAACCAACAGATGGTTGCAGAACAGCCACCAGACACAACGATGACTGATGCTATCTCCATCTCTCGCGGTCTCCCCGGGGGTATCGACCTATGAGTACTGGCGCGTCCTCCTCTCCAATTCCTGAGGACAGTACCGACAGCAACGACAACGAAGGTCTCAATCTCGATTCTGACCGAGAACCAGCTACTGTCTCGCGCACGCCTGATGGCCAGCTCGCGGGGGTCGCGGTCTACCTCTCAGCTGACGACCTGCGCAGTCTCGGTCTCCCGCAGGATGTCGAAGCTGTGGTACCCTCGATTTACAAAGGTACACTGGTTCTCCACCAGGTTCAGGCTGAGTAATCGAAGTCTCGATGAGTCGCCACATCGCTGCCTACGTCCCTGATGACGAGGCCGAGGAGTGGGAAGAGCAGGCCGAGGAGATGGGGATGTCGATCAGCGAATGGGTGATTGCGATGACGCGCGCCGGACAGAAACCGTTCGGTCGTGAGGTCGCACCGAATCAGTCTCGTGACGACCTCCGACAGCAACGGAATGACCTCCGGCGGGAACTACAGCGAGCGCGCGACCGCATCGAGGAACTTGAAGAGCGAGTTCACACTAGCGAACGTGAGGCGATTTTGGAGTACGTCGAAGAGAATCCTGGCGCAGAATATCAGGACATTGTGCAGCATGTGGTGAATTCGGCGAGTTCGCGCGTGACGGAGATTCTCGACCAGATGGAAGGAACAGAACTCGAAATCGACGATCAGGGACGGATGTACGCTAACAGTGATTGAAACGAACTACGACTACGATTCAGACTACCACAGTGGTTCAGTCGTTGAACAGGATGTACTGGCCTTTCTTGGCGTGTTCAAAACCATCGATGACGTACCCAATCGGTACCGTCTGCCGAACTTCGAGACGGACATTGATGCTCTCGAGGCGTGGAATGCGTTCGACGCAGCAGAACTCACCGGGCTCAGCGCCCACTCTCGTCGGTATGTCTACGGGAAGGCATGGCGCGAGTGGCGCGACTATTGCGAACGGAATGAGGTGAACCCGGCGCTAGCCGACCCGCAGAATATCGAAGAGCACCTGGCCGAGCAGCGTGCCGAAGTGGGGAAACTGAAGACCGTACATGATGCGCGGTTCCGTCCGCTGTACCGCTGGTACCGGTGGATGCAGTTTCACGCCGACTATCCCCACCGGTACAGTCCTGTCGTGATGGCTGTCTTGCTCGATGGTACCACGCACGACGTTTGGGAGACTCGCCTGTTTGACCGCACTAACATTCCGGAGATCAACGAATGAAGAATCCAGAAGACACCGTCGCAGACCAGTTTGGACTCAATGGTGACCCGCTCGCGGAGCTGAACGAAGGGATGCAATCTGTTGAGACCGACTGGTTCGAGTACCACTATAATGAGTACGTCGACCGGAAGGACATCAAGGAAGAGACGAAGCGCCACTACAAGCGCGCATACCGTGACTGGAAAGAGCATATGGAACAGTACGATCGGCACCCGACTTTGCCGAATGATCGTCACGTTGAGTCCTTCGTTGATGTGTGTCTCGAGCGGATGAGTGGTGCCAGGGTACGGAAGAAACTCAACCAGATCAAGGGTGTCTATGAGTGGATGCAGGAGAGTGCAAAGTTCCCGCATCCGACAAACTACAATCCGTTCCTATTGGTGAAGACTAAGCGGGAAGCCGATCTGAGTAGAGAAGCCCCTGATGACTATCCGAAGTTGACGCTGGAAGACGTCAAAGCCACGGTGGAGAACATTAAGCATCTGGGTGAGCGTGCAGCGACAGTCTTCCAGCTCAAGACTGGGGTTCGGTCGTCAGAGCTGGCGAACATTCGGCTGAAGGACATCCACATTACGAACGCCGAGGTGATGTCGCATTACGATGAGATGGGCGATAGCGACCAACTGGATGATGTCGCCAATGCTGTCTATATCCCTCCAGAGAGGGTTCGGTCGGGGAACAAGCGGGAGATGCCGACCGTGATCCCGCTTGACGATGAAACACGTCGTGTGTTGGTAGATTGGTTGTTGATCCGTCCGGATAACGGGAGTCCGTGGCTGTTTCTGACGCAGAAGGGTAAACAGATGGAGAAGTCGAGTCTGGGTCACATTTGGCGGAAGCACTGGTGGCCAGAGTACGAATACGGTGAGGAAGACCAGTATCGGTCGGTGACACCTCACTATGCTCGGCACTGGTTCTCAACGTGGATGCGGACACAAGCCGGGATGCCTGAACCGAAGGTTCAGTACCTTCGTGGCGATAAGATGGGGCCAGATATTAAATCGAGTCGGTCAGCGTTCCATCGGTACGTCCACACGTACTATGATGACGTGGTCGATGAGTACAGGGCGAGCGTGTTCAAGCTCGGGCTGTAGCTCGGGAGTCCGTCTGTTGTTGAATTGACTTTTCGTTATTAACCCTACTTAAACGCCTACTCGTTGAACTCGTCATCCCCGTCCCGTCCGTCGGTTCCCGCATTATGCCTCTGTTCTATCTTGTTCAGTTCGATCAGCAGCCGGAAGATTGCTTTCACAAGGTTCGCGTCGACGTCGAACTGTTCGGCGTTGTCACCGGCGCGGTCCATGACGGCCTGTTCCTGCTGTTCGTCAGTGGTGGGCAGGCCTTTCTCGTCTTTGACCTGTGCGATGGTGTCGGCCACGTAGGTTCGCTGTGCGATCTTCTCGACGATCTCGCGGTCGATAGTTCGGATCTCGTCGCGCAGTTCGTCAAGCGACATGTCCTCTGGGTTCGGGTTCGTGCTCATACTGTGTGTGTTCCCTCGGTCTGTGTCGTCGTCAGCCATGTCTCTCCGGGTCGCTCGTCCCAGGCGTCCTGTACGGCTTCCAGTGCTGCGTGCTCGCCGACGGCGGTAAAGGACGGCCCCGTCCCGGACAGCGAGACACCCTCGACGTGCTGGAGCGCATCGAGTACGGGGTCCGTCTCGAAATCCAGCGCGGCCGAGAACGCGAGGCCGTTGACCGTCATCGCCCGCTGATAGTCGCCGTCGAGCGCGAGGTCCTCGACGAGGCGAGCCATCGGTGCGATCTGTCGGCATCGCTCGACGTCGGCGTCGGCGCTGAACGACTGTTCCGGCGGCGTCCAGACGAGCACGTCCCAGTCGATTTCCTCGCGGGCCAGGACCGCGTCGTCCTCGTTGTCGGTGACGGTGACGCCGCCGAGCATCGACGCCGACGCGTCATCGAAGGCCCCGGTGACGGTGACGCCCACGTCGCGGGCGGCCATGACGCCGAGGCGGGCCATGTCCTCGCGGCTCATCCGCTCGGTCGCATCGAGCGCATCGAGCGTCGCCATGACGGTCGCGTTTGCGGCCGCGCTGGAGCTTTTGAGTCCCGAGGCCATCGGGACCTCGCTCTCGGTGCGGACAGTGCCACCGGAGACCGCCGGGACGCCCACGTTCTGTGGGCCGCCGTGGGCGTCGACGACGTACTCGACACAGCGTTCGATGAGCCGCGTGTCGGCGTCCGGCGCGTCAGCGACCTCCCCGGTGACGCTGTCGGTCTCGGTCGAGAGCTCGACGGTGGCTGTCGTGTACTCGTCGATAGCAAACGCCGCACCGCGGCCGGTCGAGAGTGCGTTGAGAACCGTCCCTGCTGCGGGCGCTGCTGCCTTCCCTTCCATCGACGTGTACTCCCTCGCGGACCTATTTACTAACTGCGATACCCCTGTGGCCGCGTTCACCGCGGTAGTCGCATTGATTGTGTCCCACTCCAGCGTGGCGATTGTACCCCACTCCAGCGCGGCGATTGTGTCCTACTCCAGCGAGGTATTTGTGGACCAATTAAGCCCGACGACGCTGTACCGACTGGTACGAACGAGGTCGCTACGCGAGGAATGACTGTTACGGATGCCTTGCGGGGACTCGCGGCGGGTATCGCCGTCCTGGGATATGTCGCGCTGTTTCTGCTGCTACGGCTCCGGACTGTTCCAGCGTCCGTCCTCGCGGGTGTTGGGGTGTTCTCGACGGCTGCGCTCGTCGCTGCTGGCGGCCGGCCCGCGCTTCGACAGCTTCTGGGCCGCGGGTCGTCGTCCCAGGATGACACGCCCGGGTGGTGGCTCGCTCGTGTCGAACCCGCGGTCGAAGACGCCTGGAACGCGTACGCCGACCTCATATTGACCGTCGGGCTGTGGACCATCACCGTTGGAGCCTTCGGTCGGCTCGCGACGTACCCCGGAGACGACCCGCCGTTCGGACTCGTCACCGTCGGCTTCCTCTCGATGGTCTGTGGACTCATCTCGCTCGGGTTTCTCATCGATTCGAGATATGAGTAGCCGCCGCAGTACTGGCCCGGTTCAGGCCGGGAAGAGGAGATACGGCACGACGAACAGCAGCAGGAACATGAACAGGAGGATGAGGCCGTAGCCGGCGAGCGTCCCGGCGGCCGTCAGCCAGGCCGGATGGTCGAACTGTGCAGTGATCTGTGCCATACCAGGACTGTCAGCCGCGGACAGTATAGTGGTTTGGGCACCGATAGGCCGACTGGCCGCGGTATTCCGCTCGCGACTGAGAACGGTAGCCTTTCAACAATCGGTCCGGTACGTTGGCAAAAATGTATCTGGTCATCGTCGGTGCCGGTGATATCGGCTCGCCGCTGCTGGAGATTGCGACGGCAGGGGGCAACGAGGTGGTCGTCATCGAACGCAACGAGGACCGCGCAGAGCGGGCGTCGAGACAGTACGACTGTCTCGTTATCAACGACGATGCGACATCGAAAGACACGCTACAGGACGCCGGCGCGGACCGTGCTGACGCCCTCATCTCGACGACCGACCAGGACGCGACGAACATCATGGTCTGTCTGCTGGCACAGGAGTTGGAAGTCCCTGATATCGTCTCGGTCGTCCACAACCCCGAGCACATGAACGTGTTCCGCCAGATCGGAGTCAACACGATGCAGAACCCACAGCGGCTCATCGCCGAGTACCTCTACCGGGCCGTCAAGCGGCCGTCTATCGTCGATTTCATGCGTATCGGCGACCAGGCGGAAGTGTTCGAAATAACGGTTACGCCGGGTGCGCCAATTGGGGGCAAAACGCTGCAGGAGGCCAACAGCGAGGGGCTCATCGGCGGGCAGACGCTCATCGTGGCCATCGAGCGCAACGGCGAGGGCGACCCGATAACCCCCCGCGGCAATACACGTATCGAGCCCGACGACCTGCTAACGGTCTACTCGGGCGAGGGGGCGACGCCGGAGGTAACCGATATTTTCGGCCACGCCGAGGATCATAACTAAGATGTCACGACGGAACGGGGGACTGTTCCCGACAGACCTGAAAATCATCACCAGGGATATCGGGTCGCTCCTGCTGATGGAGGCCGGGCTCATGACAATCACAACCGTCATCGCGCTCGGCTTTCGGGAGTTCTACGCCGCTCTCGGGTTCTTCACCGCGGCCGGGGTGACTGCTGCCGTCGGTGGGCTCGCACATCGGGGGTTCGCGGACGCGCCGACCCCGGAGATGAAACACGGCATGGTCATTGCCGCCGGCGGTTGGCTGATGGTCGCCACGTTCGGCGCGCTCCCGTTCCTGTTGAGCGCCTGGGTCACGCCTCCCGCCGTCATGGATACGTTCGTCCCGGCCGGCGCTGATACGAGTGCGTGGGAGCCGATCAGGGTCGGCGGCACGACGACGCTCTCCAGTCTGGCGTACTTTCGGAACCCCCTCCACGCCTTCTTCGAGAGCATGAGCGGGTGGACCGGGAGCGGCCTGACGATGGCGATCCACGAGCCTTCGCTGCCCCGCGCGGTCCAGTGGTGGCGGTCGTTCATCCAGTACGTCGGCGGCGTCGGCGTCATCGTCCTGACCGTCTCGATCCTCTCACGGCCCGGGAGCGGCAGTTACGCGCTTTATCAGAGCGAGGCCCGCGAGGAGAAGATCCATCCGAGCGTCGTCTCCACCGTCCGAACGGTCTGGAAGCTCGTCGTCGGCTACACGGCTCTCTCGTTCGCGTTGCTTTTCGGAGCTATCCTCGCTAGCGACAGCGAGTACGCCGAATCGCTCCCGGTGTGGGAGGTCGCCTGGCAGGCGCTCAACCACGCCATGACCGGACTCACGACCGGCGGGTTCTCGGTCACGGACAACTCGATTGCGACGTACAACTCGCCGCTCGTCGAGGCCGTCCTGCTGCCGATCATGATTCTGGGCGCTATCGCGTTCCCGGTCCACTACGTCGTCCTGCACGACAGGACGCTGCAAAAACTGGTCTCTGATCTGCAGACACGCTGGCTGTTCATCCTGCTTGCGCTCGGCGTCGTCGGCCTCTCAGCCCAGAACGTGTGGGCCGTGCCCGCGACGACCGGCGCGTTTGCCACCCAGTCGTTCTTGCCGTTCTCGGTGCCGATGCTCGATGCCGCACAGCTCGATGCGGTCCGGGACTCGACGTTCCAGTGGATCAGCGCCCTGAGCTGTACTGGGTTCCAGTCAGCGCCGATCGGTCGCTGGCTCGCCGGCAGTAAGGTGCTCGTCGTCGGTGCGATGGTACTCGGCGGCGCTGCCGGGTCGACCGTCGGTGGCATCAAAATCATCCGTGGCTACACCATCGCTCGCGGGATCATCTGGCAGTTCTCGCGGGTGTTTCTTCCGAAGAACGCAGTGATCACGGCTCGTATCGGTGACCGAACACTGGACCGCGGGGCGATGGAGCGGGAGTTCAGCGAAGCGGCCATCGTCACGCTGCTGTGGCTCATCATTCTCCTCACCAGCAGCGTCGTGCTCATCAACGTCGCGGGTCCGGAGTTCGGGTACGCCGATGCCCTGTTCGAGGTCGCCAGCGCGCAGGGGAACGTCGGCCTCTCCTCGGGCATAACCGGCCCGTCGATGTCCCCGCTCGCGGAGGGGATGTTCGTCCTCAACATGTGGGTCGGCCGCCTGGAGATCATCCCGATACTCGTGTTCGTCCGCGCCGGGCTGTACGGTCTGGACCCGTAGTTGCGCGTTCGCCCCGTTTTTCTCACTCTTCGTCAGAATACACGTCCCCGAGGAACACCCAGCGTGCCCGCTTCCCGCCCTCTGGCCGGGATTCCTCTTTGACATGGTAGAGATACGGGCCGTGTGGACAGTCGTCACAGCCCTCGGTGCAAGTCGTCCGCTTCACGACCTCAGTGTAGCCGTCGCGTTTGGTCGCTCGGAGAATCTCCTCGTTGGACCCGGGCTCTACCGGCGAGACCGTCTCGTCGTGGAACTGCAGCAGTTCCTGCGCGTAGATGATCGCGTTACGGAGCTCTTCAGGAGTCCGCTGTGATAGGTCCGTAGCCAGTTCCGCTGGGACCCCCGCAGGCGGCGTCGGCTCGTCCGAAGGACTGGTCATGCCGAGACGTTCGTCAGGACAGCATATAATTAATCCGCCAGACAGGATGGAAGAGGCGTTCCGAAGGAAACGAGTTCCGGTGTCACTCGTTCCAGAACGCGCCGGTGAATATCACGAACACCGGGATGATCTCCAGCCGGCCGATCCACATGAGGAAAATCATCAGCGCTTTGCTGGTCTCCGGGAAATCGAGGTAGCTCCCGAACGGTCCCAAGAACCCGAATCCGGGGCCGATGTTGCCAATTGTCGCCAGGCTCGCACTGATCGCTTCGAAGACAGTCAGCTCGAGTCCAACACGACCCGCATCAAGGAGTAGCAGCACCGTCGCGAAACCGAACGTGAGCAGGTACAGCAGCGTGAACCCGTATATCGCGTTGACAACGTCCTCATCAATGACCTGGCCGCCGAGCCGAACCGGCTTGACGGCGCTGGGGTGCGCTGTGGTGAACAGTTGCCGGCGGATACTTTTGAACACGACGAGCCATCGGACGATCTTGACACCGCCGCCGGTCGACCCGGCGGAGCCGCCAATGAACATCGCGAACAACAGGACGCCCTTCGCAGTGTTGCCCCAGTCGGCGAAGTTACTCGTCGCGTACCCGGTCGAGTTCAGCAACGACGCGACCTGGAAGGTCGCCTGCCGAAGGGAGTTCTCCAGTGCACCCTGCGTGACGCCGCCGAGTTCAAGCGGTGGAGCGGATCCGGTAAAGAGGAGCCCCCAGAGAATGACCGCCACGCCGGCGTTCGCGCCGAGGTACGCCTGGAGCTCGCGGTCCTGCAGGAAGGCGGCGTAGTCGTCCTGCAACAGGAGGTAAAACAGCCCGAAGTTCATCCCGGCGATGAGCATGAACGGGATGACGACCCACTGCACGGCCGGTGAGAACGCGGCAATGCTGTCAGCCTGTGGGGAGAACCCCCCGGTCGGCAACGTCGTGAAGCCGTGGGCAATAGCGTTGTAGGCGTTCATGTTCGGTGCGTAGCCCGTATAATGCAGGCCGAGCAGAATGAGGACATACAGGACAGTGAAGCCCAGATAGAACAGCCAGAGGAGCCGTGCGGTCTCGGCTATCTTCGGGGTCAGCTTCTGGAGCTCCGGGCCGGGCGCTTCCGATTCGATCAACTGCGCCCCGTTAACCGCTGCTTCGGGGAGGATGGCGACCATCAGGACGATGATACCCATCCCACCCAGCCACTGAGTGAGCTGTCGCCACATCAACAGCGCGTGGGAGTGCCGGTCGAAGGAGATCTCCTCGGTGACAGTCGCCCCGGTCGTCGTGAAGCCCGACATCGACTCGAACAGCGCGTTCACGGGATGGGCCAGCGCTGACTCGGTCCCCCAGCCCGCGATAATGTAGGGTATCGCGCCGATAATTGCGACGGCTCCCCACGAGAGGCCGACGAACAGGAGCGCCTCACGAGGGCCGAGATCGGGGTCGGGTCTGAGTCGTTCCAGCGCCAGCCCGATAGACACAGTGACCGCGATGGAGACCAGAAACGTGACGATATCCTCCCCGTAGATGAGACTGATAGCCAGCGGGATGAGCATCGTCACGGCCAGGTACTTGAGTACTGTGCCGGTGAAGGCAACGCTCTGTCGCCAGTCGACGCGGACCGACATCACTGACCACCAACCATTACCTCACGGTGTCACTGCCGACAGGAAAAAGCTCCCGTTCCGATACTTCCTGCCTGGACACTAGATGATGACACCCAATGACGAAACTGGACAAGCTACTGACTCATAGTGATTGTTGTGACTGGTTGCCGCTCCGACCGTACGCTGTCATGCGGTCGATGCGGTACTGACTCGCAATAATTACTATCAGAGTTTCTCGGTGGCCTCGGCGAGACAGGCAGCGTCCACGAACACGACGACGTGGTCGCCCCGCTTGACGACGGTATCGCCGCGTGGAATCACGTACGCGCCGTCGCGTGTTATCGCACCGATGACGACGCCGTCGGGGAAGTCCCGCATCGACTCGCTGATGGGTCGGTCGAGGAGGACGCTGTCGCCGTCGACCTCTACCTCTAGCACCTCGGCCCGGTCGTTTTCGATTATCGCGACGCCTTCGGCCTGGTGCTCGCGGGTGAACCGAGTGAGTTCCTCGGCGGTCGCCTCGCGGGGATTGATGGCGACGTCGACCCCGACCGTTTCGAAGAGCTTGCTGTACTCGACAGAGTTGACGACTGCGACAGTGCGTGGCGTCCCGAGGCGGTCTGCAAGCAGCGTCACTAGCAGGTTCTGTTCGTCGCTTTCCAGCGTCGCGATGAGGACGTCAGCGTTGCCGACGTGTTCGCGTTCCAGAAAGCTGTTGTCGGTGGCGTCGCCGTTCAATACCACCGTCCCCGGAAGCGCCTCGGCGAGTTCGCGGGCGCGGTCGGAATCCGCCTCCACCAGCCGGGGTTTCAGCCCCCGTTCTTGCAGGAGTCTGGCGGTGTGGTAACCGACATCGGTCCCGCCGATGACGATGATGTCCGTCGCGGCCTCGACATCGGGCGCCACTTCGTGGGCGAAGGTCCTGACGCTGTCGGGACTGCCGATGACGACGAGGTCGTCACCGGCTCGCAGGACGGTGTCGCCACGAGGGATGACGACCGCATCCTCGCGCAACACGGCCGCGAAGGTGAGTGAGTCGTAGCGGTCGGCCGCCTCGACGGTCTGGTCGGCGACCGGGCTCTCCGGGCTGATCTCGAACTCGGCCATCTGGACGAGTCCACCGGCAAACGTCTCGACGTCCTGTGCCGAGGGGAGCCCCACGATGCGGGCGATGTTCTCCGCCGTCAACAGGTTCGTCGCGACCATGTAATCGACGCCGAACGCGCCGGCCGACGCTTCCCAGGTCGTGCGGTAGAGGTTTCGCTTTACCCGGGCGATAGTGAACGCGTCGCTGACGGTCCGAACGGTCCCGCAGACGACGAGATTGGTCTCGTCGTCGTCCGTGCTGGCGATGACGAGGTCTGCTTTCCTGATACCGGCCTCTCGCAGCGTCTCGATGTCGGCCCCATCACCCGTGACGCCGAGGATGTCCATGTCGTACAGCAGACGCTCTATCAGGTCTCCGTCGGTATCGACGACCGCAACGTCGTGGGTGTCGGCGATACTTTCGGCGATAGCCGACCCGACCGTGCCGGCACCGACTATCACTACGTACATTGCCGGCACTCCGGAGGTTGCATAGCTATCCCTTCGGCCGGGAGTGGGAAGTGGGTTTCTCACAGAGGGCCCAGAGACGGCCCATCCGACCGGCGTGTTCCTGTCTTTCGCTATTTTCTGCGGAAAGTTTCCGATTCAGAACATTCGTATTTAAATAGGATGATGATTTCGGACGTTAGTAGATACATTCTTACCCTTCAACCTACTCGGGCGTGATATGGGAAGTAACGAAAGCGGTGGGCACGACCCCCTCCTCGGGCACGTCCTCGTCCCGGTCGCCAACGAGGACGACGCACTGGCGACGGCAACCGCGCTGGAGCCGTACGATCCGGACCACGTGACTGCACTGCATGTCGTGGAAAAAGGTGAGGGTGTGCCGGACAAGACACCTGTCGAACAGTCGGAGGAACTGGCCGAGGAGTCCTATTCGGCCGTGCGAACCGTGTTCCCCGACGCTGACACTCACACCGCCTACAGGCGAGATATCGTCGAGGCCATCTTCGAGTCCGCCGACGAGGTCGACGCGAGCGCTATCGCCTACCGCTCGCGTGGCGGTGGCCGTATAATGCAGTTCCTTACCGGTGACCTCTCGCTGAAACTCGTCACACAGGCAGCGGTTCCGGTAATCGCACTCCCGCGGGTAGAAACGGACGAATGAGCGACGACGAACTGGCGAAAGACCTCGGGCTCGTGTCGGCGATGACCATCGGTATCGGGACGATGATCGGCGCCGGTATCTTCGTCCTCCCGGGCGTCGCCGCGAACGCGGCCGGACCGGTCGTCGTCGTCTCGTTCGTCGCCGGCGGGCTCATCGCGATGGTGAACGCGCTCTCGGTCTCGGAACTCGGGACGGCGATGCCGAAAGCTGGCGGTGGGTACTACTACATCAACAAGTCCCTCGGACCCATGTTCGGCTCGATAGCCGGGATGGGCGACTGGATGGGGCTGGCCTTCGCCTCGGCGTTCTACTGTATCGGCTTCGGCCAGTATCTCACCGTCTTCCTCCCGTTGCCGGAAGTGGCATTTCTCAACCCTATTCAACTCGGGGCGCTCATCGCCGGGGCGATATTCGTCGCTGTCAACTACATCGGGGCCAAAGAGACCGGCGGCGTCCAGACAGTCATCGTCTTCATCCTGCTCTCGATTCTGACGGTCTTCGCCGTTGCCGGCTTCTTCTCGTTCGACTACGCCACGCTCGCCGGGGAGGACGGCCTGGCTCCGTTCGGCACCGGTGCGATCCTCCCGGCGACGGCGCTGGTGTTCGTCTCCTTCCTCGGCTACGCGAAGATCGCGACCGTCGCCGAGGAGCTGAAGAACCCGGGTCGAAACCTCCCGATTGCAATCATCGGCAGCGTCGGTATCGTCACCGTCATCTACGCCATCCTCGTGACGACGATGCTCGGCGTCGTCCCGTGGCCCGACCTCAGTCAGGACGCACCGGTCGCACAGGCCGCACAGGTCGCGTTCCCGGCATCCATCGGCCCGATCAGCGGCGTGGCCGCCGGTGCAGCAGCGATAATGACCGTCGGTGCGCTGCTGGCGACGGCCTCCTCCGCGAACGCGTCGATTCTCGCCTCGGCCCGCATCAACTTCGCAATGGGGCGGGACAAGATCGTCACGAACTGGCTCAACGAGATCCATCCGAACTACGCCACCCCCTATCGCTCGATTCTGGTCACCGGCGGCCTCATCATCGTGTTCATCGCGTTCCTCGGCCGTGACATCGAGGTGCTTGCGAAGGCGGCCAGCGTCCTCCACCTCATCGTCTATGCCCTGATGAACGTGGGGCTCATCGTCTTCCGCGAGGCCGACGTGCCGGAGTACGACCCCGATTTCAGGGTGCCGCTGTACCCCATCACGCCGATACTCGGCGCAGTGCTGTCGCTCGGCCTCGTCGCGTTCATGGATCGCATCGAGATCGCGCTGTCGGCCGGCTTCGTGCTCGCCGCGGTCGTGTGGTACTTCGTCTACGCGCGCGGCCAAACCACCCAAGAGGGCGTGCTCTCCGACTACATCAGCAACCGGGAGGAGCAACTGCCGGACCAGGTGGTGAACGCGGCCGACGCGGTCGCACCGAACGGCAGCGGCGGCCCGACGATCATGGTCGCCCTCGCGAACCCCCGCACCGAGAGCGCACTCATCACCCTCGCGGGCGCGCTGGCGAAACACAAGGGCGGGCAGGTGCTCGCGACCCACATCGCGACGGTGCCCGATCAGACCGCGCTCGAAACCGCCGCTGCGAACAGGAACCAGATAGACGCGACCTCCGAGAGCCTGCTAGATGCTGCGAAGGCCGACGCGGAGGCGTTCGACGTGCCGATCGAGACGAAGACGATTCTCTCACACCGCGGCATCGAGGAAGTGTTCGACGCGGCCCGGACGAACGACGCCGACACCGTCGTGATGGGCTACGGCGGGACCCGGTTCGCTGGCGGCCGCGCCGAGGGCACGCTGGACGAACTGGCGCACGACCTCCCGTGTGACTTCCTCGTGCTGGACGGGCAGGATCTGGACATCAGTGACGTTCTGGTTCCGACCGCCGGCGGTCTCTCGTCGGACCTCTCGGCGGAGGTCGCCAGTGCCCTTCAGGAAACTGTCGACGCAGCTGTCTCACTGCTTCACGTTGTCGACTCCGGCGGTGAAGAGAGCGGCCGTGAGTTCATGCGCGAGTGGGCGGCGGAGCACGACCTGTCCACCGCGGATATCCATATCGAAACGGGTGATGTCGAGGAGACAATCGAGCGGGTCGGCCGCGACTACAGCCTGGTCATCGTCGGCGCGACGGAGCGCGGGCTGCTGTCGCGTATCGTCCGCGGCTCGCTCGTGTTCGATGTCATCGAAACGCTCGATACGCCGGTCTTGCTGACCGAACGGCCGTCGTCGCGCTCCCTCCGGGAGCGACTGTTCGGCCGGGAGTAGCCGTTCACTACGCCTCAGGCGTGGCCCTGCTCCTTCGCCCCGTCGCGGATCTTCTTCGACCGCTTGCGGACGCGTGAGGCGTACCGCTCGATCTTCTCCGGTTTCTCGCCGTAGAACGACGCCGCCCAGTGGACGTCGACGCCGTCCTGCGTGAGGAAGTAGGCGACGAGCGTGTCACGGCCGGCCTGGATAACCGTCGGCGGCACGCCGCGCTCGCCGGTCCCGGCTTCCTGGAAGCCGTTCACGTCGAAGTACACGTCGGCATACAGCGTCGCCGTGTCGGGGTCGGCGAACTCGACGCCCTGGTGGTTCGGGGCCTCGAAGCGATACCGGACCTCGCCGTCGGCTGTAGTCCGCTCGACGATACGCACGCCGAGGATATACTCTCGATACGCCTCTGAATCAGTTACAGTGTTCGAATTTTCGGTCTGAGCCATGTCTTCGGTGGGCTGGAAAGATATGTGTCCGTGTCCGTCCGAGCAGTGCTGAGTCGGCGACTGGCCTCGCTAGCTACTGGTGGTGTTGCCGTCGCTGGTGCTGTTTCCGTTGCTGGTGCTGTTTCCGTTGCTGGTGCTGTTTCCGTTGCTGTTCCCGTTACTATTGCCGGGCAAGCCGGTACCGTTGTCGGGCGCGTCAGTACTGTTTCCGGGCGTCTCGGTCTCGCCGTTGCCGTCCTCAGTCTCGTCGGTGTCTTCTTCAGTGCCGTCGTTGCCGTCTTCGGTTTCGTCGGTGTCCTCTTCAGTGCCGTCGTTGCCGTCTTCGGTTTCGTCGTCTTCGCCCTCCGTCCCGTCCTCGGTCTCCTCCTCGTCATCTTCGGACTCCGGCGGTTCGTAGACGTAGAGGCCGTCGTTGGGGTAAGACCGTGCCGGGCCGCCGAAGCCGTCCTCACAGCAGAGCACGCGGCCGTCGTCCATCACGTAGACGTTGTCGACGTTCCGGAGCGCGTCGTCGGCGTCTTCGGGTTCGTCTGTGAAGTCCGGACCGACGATGACGGGTTCGAGCGTCGAGATGTTGTAGTCCTCCTCCAGTTCGCCGCGGTAGACGATGCCGCCGTCGACGCGGTCCATCTGGATGTCGCCGGTGTCGTCGGCGAGGTCGTCGTTGAACTCGGAGATGCCGAAATAGACCGGATCGCCCGGTCCAGCGCCGTCCCTGCTGTCGACGCCCTCGGCCTTGTTGAACTCGATGGATGCGCCGATTTCCTTCGCCGCGGCGCGGGTTTCGAGGAACGGGACGCGGCGGAGGTCTTCGTCGACGCCGTCCGGGCCTTCGGAGTAGTACTGGTCGGCCCATTCGACGATTTCCTCGTTGCTGATGTAGTTCTGGTTGCCGTTCTCGACGACGGCCCGGTCGGCTTCTTCCAGGGCCGCTTCGAGGTCCTCCTCCCAGTCGGTTTCGGCGTGGGTTTCGAGGTAATCGGCCTGTGTGATGTCGTCGTACTCGGCGATCCACGCCTCGATTTCCGCGTTGCTTGCGGAACCGAGGGGCATCCACTCGATTTCGAGCGGGTACTCCGCCGGGGATTTCCGCGTCCCGACCGTCGAGGCGTTGGCCTGCGGATTCGTGATCTTGGGCGCGTACAGCGTGCCCGACACGTCCATCGGGTCCTCGTAGCTGGGAATCGGCTCGTCGGCGACGAACTTGTAGATGCCCTTGCTGTCGCCGTCGGAACAGCCGTAAACGGTCCGCTCGTCGGCCTGGATGTTCGGCGCTTCCCACGAGGTCCGCCCCATCACGTAGTACTTGATCGGCTGTGGCGGGTCGGCCGTCGGCTCGCGGAAGTCGACGTGGTAGCCGTGGCGGTACGGGTTCGGGTACACGTCGGTGATCGGCTCGATGGTGTTGATGTAGTCGGTCTGGTCCGCCTGCTCGGCACCGAGATAGTACGCGAGGAACTCCACGCCGTCCAGCGCCCAGTACCCCTGGATGCTCCAGGACTCGTCGCCGTAGTAGTCATCGACGGCGCTTTGAATACCGGTCGGGTTCGGCCGGTTCCAGAACTGACAGCCGCCGACGAGCCCCTTGCCGGTGCCGGCGTCGACGATGTCGCCGACCTGGTTGGTCAGCGAAACGCGCGTGTGGGCGTAGTTCTCCTCGGAGGAGATCATCGTTCCCCACGGGCTGAGGTCGCCGTAGCAGTTGATCCGCGTGCCGCCGAGTTCGCGGAGCGGCTCCGTGTTCGCCAGGTTGATCGCGTTTTCGAGGTCGGCCTCCCACTCGCCGCCCTCCGTCTGGCTGAGCGGGATCCGGCTGACGTTACCCGGGCTGTTCTCCCAGTTGGTGAACAGGTAGCCCTCGGTCCCCTCGTCGTTCGTCGGGATGAACTGATTACAGTCGGGGTTCGACGCGGCGGCACCGTACTGTGTCCCCTCGAAATTGTCCAGCGTGATGTCCGTGCCGTCCGGTGTCTGCGTGACACCCAGGCGTTCCTCGCCCCCGTTGATCTCGTCGCGAGCCTGTGCGAAGATGGTGTACTCGCCGTTGCCCGAGCGGACCCGGCGCTGTTCTTCTTCGGTCTGTGGTGTCGACAGCTCATCGAAGTCGTCGTTGGACCCGTCGAGTTCGAACTGGAAGCCGCTGAAGTAGCCGATACCGGCAGTCCCGAACGGTTCCGGGTTCGCCCCCTCGGGATGCTGGAGGCTGTACAGCAGCGACCCGTCCTGAAATACGAACGGCCCCGTCACCTCGGCCCCGAAGGCCGTCGTGGAGAACCGCTTGAGTTCCCCTTTGACGCTCGGTGCGCCGGGTGTGTCGGATTCGTCGACCTCTTCGCCGCTTGCCACGCCGATGACGCTTGCCCCAAGAGCAGCTGCCACCGACTGCGATAGTACCTGTCGTCGAGTAAAGTCGACCATGCAGACTCGACAAGGAAGGGGTATTTTAAAATATTTTATACTATTTCATTATATACTACGTACTTATATATAGCAAATGTCATTGTTTGAAACGGTATATAGTAACAGACGACGCTAATACCCGTGAAAATTCATGGTTCTCATTCGATATCTCTCGCCGGTCGAGGATAAGATCCACGAAGATTACATAAATAGTACTTGACAAAACAGGATTTGTTTGACAATCAACACTCGTTTGCCGGCGACTGGTGGTTACATCCCCATATCAGCCGCAGCATCGGGTACCGGAAGCACGTTCGGGGAGACGCCCAGTAACTCTGCCGCGTGGTCGAGCGCCATGTCAAAGCCGTAGTACCGCTCCAGTTCGTCGCCGTCGGCGGTCGGCCGGACCTTCAACATCGCGTACCCCTCGATGTTCTGGGCGACCGCGGCGCTCCCGGTGTCGCTTTCGAACGTCAGCAGCCGTTCCTCGTCCGTCTCTCGATAGGTGGCCGTGATTCCGTCGGCCGACGCCTCGACGGGGAGTTCGGAGTCGGTCATCGGCGGCTCTAGGGAGTGGGGGTATGCGAACCTGACGGTCCGTCCGAAACCGGAAACGCGAAACGAGACGACTCCCACTGCAAAGCTATGGCGAAGTGGCTCCAGAGCGGCCGTCGACGCGACATGTGCGTCCTGTTGGCCGCCGCCGAGGACGGCGAACTCTCCGGCCAGCGGCTGAAGACGCGGCTCGAACGCCGGTACGATACGCGAATCGAACCGAAGAGCTTCTACGGGGCGCTCGACGCGCTGGAATCGGCCGGGTTCGTCTCCCATCGTGAGGACGGCATCGCCGACAAATACTCGCTGACAGACGCCGGCGAACAACGGCTTCGAGACCAGTTCGAGTGGATGCGCGAGGCGCTCGGCGAGGACGACTAAACCGCGAGTGGCGACGCCGCCCCCCCCGGCGGTGACGACATCTTTTTACTTGGTGACTGTACAGAATAAAATATGTCCCTGTCTCGGTCACTCCTCCTGGCGGGCCTCGATGCCCTCCCGTTCGCGGCCCTCGCCAGCGTGGCGACGCTCGTCTTCGCACGGGCGGCCAAGCAGCCATCGACACTCGTCGGGATGCTCGCCGGGACCGTCGGCGTGGCGGTACTCCTGGCGCTGGGGACCATCAGCGCGAACCGCTACCGTGCGGACGGGAAGCGGTTCTACTTCACGCGTGCGATCGTCGTCGAAGGGCTGCTTTCGTTCCCCTAATCGAGTAGTTCACTCGCGATAGTGTTGCGCAGTACCTCGCTGGTCCCCTCGTAGATCTCGTTGAGTTTGGCGTCACGGTAGAACCGCTCGGCCGGGAAGTCCTTCGTGTAGCCGTAGCCGCCGTGGACCTGAATCCCTTCGTTCGCCACTTCACGGGAGACCTCGGAGGCGTACAGCTTGGCCTGGGCGGCCTCCTTGACGAAGGACTCGCCGGCCATCTTCTTGTCGGCCGCCTGGTGCATCAGCAGGCGGGCGGCCTGCGTTTTCGTGTCCATATCGGCGAGCTTGTGCTGGATCGCCTGGAAATCGCTGATAGGCTGATCGAACTGCTCACGGTCCTGGGCGTAGCGCAGCGCCTCGTCCAGTGCGGCCTGAGCGATACCGACGCCGCGGGCCGCGATGGTGATGCGGCCGCCGTTGAGCGTCTTGAGCGCGTGGACGAACCCGCGGCCCTCCTCACCGAGTCGGCGGTCCGCGGGGAGACGCATGTCGTCGAACCGCAGTTCGGCGGTCGGACACCCCTTGTCGCCGAGTTTGTGCTCCGTGCCCTCGACGATGAAACCGTCGTCCTCCTCGGGGCGAACGATGAACGACGAGATGCCCTTGTTGCCGGCCTCGGGGTCGGTCTTGGCGAACAGGACGACGGTATCGGCGACGGACCCGTTCGAGATCCAGAGCTTGCCGCCGTTGACCAGGTAGGCGTCCCCGCCCTCTATCGGTTCGGCGGTGGTGTCCATCGCCGGCACGTCGCTGCCTGCACCGGCTTCCGAGAGCGCGAACGCGCCGATCTCCTCGCCCTCGGCCAGCGGCGTGAGGTAGGTCTCTTTCTGTGCCTCGTCGCCGAACTCGTAGATCATGTTACAGGCCAGCGAGATGTGTGCGGCGACGATTGTTCCGAGCCCGCCGCTGCCGCGGGAAATCTCTTCCAGCGCCATCGCGTAGCTGTGGTAGTCCAGTTCGGCCCCGCCGTATTCTTCCGGAATCGGCATGCCCATTAGGCCCAGATCCGCCATCTCGTCGACGAGATCCCACGGGAACTCATCGGTTTCGTCGATCTCCGCCGCCCGGGGCTTGACCTCTTCGTCGACGAACTCCGCGACCATGTCCTGTATCTGGCGTTGTTCCTGTGTGGGGCTAAAGTCCATGACAGATTCTAACGCTGGTTGGGTCTTTACTGTTGGCCAACGCCCGGCCCGTTGCTGGGTATCGTACTCGACCCGCTCCCGTCGCCGGCCGCCACCGAACGCGGGTCAGTCGTAGTCGTAGAAGCCACGACCCGACTTCTTGCCGAGGTCACCGGCTGCGACCTTCCGTTTGAGCAGGTATGCGGGCTTGTAACGGTCGCCCAGTTCCTCGTACAGCGTCTCCGAGGCGTCCAGTACAACGTCGAGACCGATGTGATCGGCCAGTTCGAGCGGGCCCATCGGGACGTTCGTTCCGAGCGTCAGCCCGCGGTCGATGTCGGCCTTGTCGGCGACGCCCTCGTCGTAGGCCCGGATGCCCTCGTTGATCCAGGGCATCAGCACGCGGTTGACAACGAAGCCGGGCTTGTCGTCGGCCTCCCAGGTCTCCTTCCCGATGTCGTGGGCGAACTCCCGACCCAGCGTCACTGTCTCGTCGGTGGTCTTCTCGCCGACGACGAGTTCGACGCCTTTCATCACCGGCACGGGGTTCATGAAATGCAGACCAAGCACCTGTTCGGGTCGGTCGGTGGCGCTGGCGATGGTCGTAATCGAGAGCGTGCTCGTGTTGCTGGCTAGCACCGCGTTCGGCCCACAGACGGCGTCGAGTTCCTCGAACACCGACTGCTTGATGTCCATGTCCTCCGTCACGGCCTCGACGACGAGATCGGCATCCGCGAAGTCGTCCATCTCGGTGGTTCCGGTGATACGGGCCGTGGCTGCTTCGGCTTCCTGTTCTGTCACGGTTTCGCGCGCAACGAGGCTTTCGAAGCTCGCCCGGATGTCCTCGAACCCGGCGGCAACCAACTCTTCTGACACGTCGCGCATGACGACGTCGTAGCCGGCCGTCGCTGCGACCTGGGCGATCCCGTTGCCCATCGTCCCGGCCCCGACGACGCCGACGGTGTCGACTGCTTCAAGGTGCATAATTCCGTCTTCGACCGGCCGTCGTGTAAGTCTGCCGACGGAACCACCCCGTCGCAGTGAGCCGAATTCCACCGAGTTAGTCGCCCACACACTTAGCGGCAAAAGATGCTCGCCCGCAGAATATTCACTCGAAATGTAGTAAATGTCAGCAAAAAGATACTTATGGTGTGCCGGAGAACGAACTGGTGATGAAAAACCCTGCGGGCAGCAGGCTCGGAGGAACGACCCGACTGGTCTCCGCGGATCCAGTCCCGGTCCGGACAAGACCCCATATCTGACAAATGAGTAAGTCACTCGACATCTCGACCACCGAAGCCGAGCAGACCGTTACGGAAGTCATCGACACCATCGTCGCGACGACACCGGACGTCCGCCGCGCCATCGCTGATTACCGTGGCCAGAGCAACTCCGTCAACCCCACCGGCGACGACCAGCTCGCGGCCGACCTGCGCGCCGACGAACTGTTCGAGCAGCGATTGCTGGATATCGACGGGGTCGCCACCTACGCCAGCGAAGAACGTGCGGACGTGAAATCGACGGACGGGCGCCTCCACGTCGCGATGGACCCCCTCGACGGGTCGAGCAACCTGGAACCCAACAGCGGGATGGGGACGATTTTCGGCGTGTACAGCGAACGGCCACCGACGGTCGGCACCAACCTGCTCGCCGCCGGCTTCGTCATCTACGGCCCGATCACTTCGATGGTCGTTGCCCGGAAGGGCCGCGTCCGCGAATACATCCTCGAAGACGGCGACAAGCGGATCGTCGACGACGACGTGACTGTCCCTGAAGACCCCACGGTGTTCGGCTTTGGCGGCGGTGTCGACTCCTGGACGGACGAGTTCGAGTCCTACGCCGAGGAAGTCCGCCACGAGCTGAAACTCCGCTACGGCGGGGCGATGGTCGCGGACATCAATCAGGTGCTTACCTACGGCGGTGTCTTCTCGTACCCCGAACTGGAGTCCCGCCCAGAGGGGAAGCTCCGGATCCAGTTCGAGGGACAGCCGATGGCCTACATCCTCGAATCGGCCGGGGGCCGGTCCTCCGACGGTGACCAATCGCTGCTTGAGATCGAACCCGACGAGCTCCACGAACGGACGCCGCTGTACCTCGGGAACGACGATCTGGTTGACCGGCTCGAAGCGACGCTCGACTGATGTCTCCGATTCTGTGGTTCAGTAGCCGAGATAGATCGCCAGCGCTTTGAGAACGCTGTAAAGCCCGATAGCGACGCCCAATAGCCCGCCCAGCACTGTCCCGACGATGCCGTCGGGCCACAGCGAAAGCGGGTTCGGAATCCCGACAGACGGCAGCGCCGGCAGCGAGAAACCGCTGCTGCTTGCCGTCACGTTCCCGATGCGTTGCCCGTCGACAGTCAGGGCACCAGTAGCGTCTTCGGGAACCGAGCGGGCGAACTCCGTCGTTCGTGTCTCGCTGGCCGGGACTGTGACCGTCCGCGTTGTCAGTATCGAGGTGTTGAGCGCGACGATCACGTTGTGGTCCCCGCTCGCAGTTCCCCGGTTTTCCAGCTCGACGGTGATGACAGTCCGGTCGCCCGGACCGAGCGTCGATGGGACAGCCGTGGCGTTCGTGACTACGATCTCCGGTTCGCCAGTCTCCTCTGTCTGTGTCTCAGTCGGCTCGGGGTCGGGAGTCGTCGTCTCTGTGTCGGTGGTCGCGGTCTGTTTTTCGTCCGCGGCTGTCGTCCGTTCGATTCCGACCACGAACGTCGAGAGGCCCGGCGACGCAGCCCGATAAACGATCTGTGACTCACTCCGGCCGGCGATTTCAGTCGCTAACGGCGTCCACCCGTCGCTGTTCCGGAACAGCGTCACGCTACTGGGATCTGCATCGACTGCCGCCAGCGCGTCACGGTCCACAGTAAAGGTAAACGTCGCGTCCTCGGCCGGAACGGCGCCGTGGTCGATATCGAACCGGCTGACGCCGGTGTGGCCGGTCGCAGTCGCGAACGACGGAGCAGGCTGTCGGGCTCGAATAGTGAGTGCGATGGACTCGTTTCGCGGGAACGTCACAGCAAGCCGCTCCAGCGTCCCGTTCTGACCGCTGACGAGTGCACCCTCCGGAGCCTGAATCCGCTGTGACTGTCCCGTTCCATTCGCCGACACGTTCGCCACAGTCGCGTTCGGTTGCCGAACGGTCACGTTTCCGCCGGTTCCATTGCCCGACACAGACACGACTCTGGTCACTGTCTCCGCGTTCCCGAGCGGATCAGCCGCCGTCACCGAGACTTCGTGGCTGCCGGGCGAGGCGAAAGCCACGGTGATGTTCTCGCCGGTCAGAATCGTGTCACTCCCCACCTGCCACCGGATCGAGTCGACGCCCTGGTCGTCCGTCGTCGCCGCCGCGGAGAAGGTCACCGACTCGCCGACCGTCGCGTTCTCCGGACCGGCGACGGAGATGTTCGGCGCGGACCCGTCATAGAGGAACGTCCGCTGTCGGCCAAAGGAGTTCTCGTTCCCGTTCGTATCGGTCACGGACATCAGCAGCAGCGAGTACTCGCCCTCCTCCGGGAACCTGTACTCCCGGGTGTAGGTGGCCGAATTACCGGTGCGTTCGGAGAACCCCGAGATGTTCAGTTCGTCGAGCGACGGACCCCCGACGGAGACCCGCAGCTGGCTCAGTGGTTCGTGTGTCTCGACAGTGACCTCGGCGGTCGAACTGTTGACGCGAGTGACGTTGAAATCCCGGTACTTCGGCACGACGGCGTCCATCCCGGTGACAGTGACCGACTCGTGTGGGAGTTCGTTACCCGCTTCGTCGGTGATACTGGCGGTGTCACGCAGGCTGACGGTGACGTTGTCGGTGTCGACCTTTTTTTCGAGCAGCAGCGAAACGCGCACCCCGCTCCGGTTCGCTCCGGAGGCGTTTACCGACGTGACTGAGACGTTCCCGACACGGCCCGCGGTCAGCGCGAAATCGTTCGCCTGGATCGTACTCGTGTCGAGCGATCCGTCGTCGTCGTACAGGGTCACCTCGATAGCCGTGGCGTTGCCCCGCGTCGCGTTGCCCCACTCCGGCGGTTCGGTGTCCTCGGCCGCGACCGTGCCTGCAGTCACCGCAGTGAGCAACGGGACCGCGAGGAGCACGACAAGAACCGGGAGCCACCGGCGCGGACTCCCACACGACGAAGGTGTCTCTGGGGAGTGGCCGGTGTCGCTCATGGTGCATGAGTACTCCGGCACTCGATATCAATGGTGCGCCACCATTACGAGACGTGATAATCGCAGGCGGGGCAACTACTGTGACCCCCGGGGCCGTTGAGTGTGGTATGAAGGTCCATATCGCGGCCGAAGCCACGCGCGACGAGGCGTCGGCCATTGCGGCCGCTGTCGCCGAACATACGGGTCGAACCGTCGAAGTATACGTCGGCGAGGAGGAAACCCCGACACTGGTCCGCGAGGTGACCGACGGGGACGAAGGCACCGACACATCCACGGACGGTGATTCGGTAGACGCTGCACCGACAGCGCGCGAGAAGCGGCTCCGCGAGGAGATCGACGACATCGAGCGCGGCGGGCCACAGAAGTATCGGGATCGCCTCGCTGAGCAAGGGAAACTGTTCGTCCGCGACCGGCTCGACCTCTGGTTTGGCGACGACGGCCTGGACTTCGAGGACGGGCGGTTCGCGAACTTCGACTCGTGGCACCCCAGCAGTCCCGACGTGGACGAGGCGGACGACCGGTTGCCGGCCGACGGCCTCGTCACCGGCGCGGGGACCTTCGAGGGCCGACAGGTACACGTCGCCGCCAACGACTTCACGGTCAAAGCGGGCTCGATTGCCCGCCACGGCGTCGAGAAGTTCCTCCGACTGCAAGAGCGCGCGTTAAAGAGCGGCCAGCCGTTGCTGTACCTGGTCGACTCCTCGGGCGGCCGGATCGACCAGCAGCGCGGCTTCTTCGCCAACCGCGAGGGGATCGGGAAGTTCTACTACAACCACTCGCTGCTGTCCGGTGCAGTCCCGCAGATCTGTGTGCTCTATGGCCCGTGTATCGCCGGTGCGGCCTACACGCCGGTGTTCGCCGACTTCACCGTCATGGTCCGGGGCATGAGCGCGCTAGCGATCGCCTCACCCCGGATGGTCGAGATGGTCACCGGGGAGGACATCGACCTCGAAAGGCTCGGTGGGCCGGACCTGCACGCCCGCCATTCCGGCAGTGCGGACCTGGTCGCTGACGACGAGGACCACGCCCGGGAACTCGTCGCCCAGCTCATCACGTACCTGCCCGACAACGCTGACGAGAAACCGCCACGGACGGACGGGACTGCGCCCGCAGTCGACCCTGCTGGCCTCGACTCGGTCATTCCCGCAGAACCGAACAAGGGTTACGACATGCAGCGGGTCATCGAACGCGTCGTCGATGCAGACTCCTTCTTCGAACTGCAGTCACAGTACGGAACCGAGATTCTGACCGGGTTCGCCCGGATCGATGGTCGACCAGTCGGCATCGTCGCCAACCAGCCGAGCCAGCGAGCCGGCGCGATATTCCCCGATGCGGCCCGCAAAGCTGCCGGTTTCGTCTGGACCTGTGACGCCTACAACATTCCGCTGCTGTATCTGTGTGACACCCCGGGGTTCATGGCCGGCTCCTCGGTCGAAAAGGAGGGCATTCTGGAGGCCGGCAAGCGGATGATCTACGCCACGTCACAGGCCACGGTGCCGAAGCAGTGCGTCGTCGTTCGGAAGGCCTACGGCGCGGGCATTTACGCCATGTCAGGCCCCGCCTACGACCCCGAAGCGACCCTCGCGCTCCCGGGCAGTGAAATCGCGATCATGGGTCCCGAAGCCGCGATAAACGCGGTGTACGCGAACAAGCTGGACGCGATAGACGACCCGGAAGAGCGCGCCAGGCGCGAGCAGGAACTCCGCGAGGAATACCGCGAGGATATCGACGTTCATCGGATGGCGAGCGAGGTCGTTATCGACGAGATCGTGCCGCCGGGCGACCTGCGCGAGGAAATCGCTACGCGGTTTGATCTGTACGAGGATGTCGAGAAAGATCGGCCGGAGAAGAAACACGGTACGATTCTCTGACGCCAACCGCGCCCAGTCCGAATACCGCACATCCAGGGCGGTAAACGGCCCCTACTCCCACCGTTTCATCAGTAAACAGTGTGTATTTAATACACTTCGCGAGAATAGAATATCAGACCACGTGGGGGCGTGGTCGCGGAGGGTGACGTGTACGCACCGGACCGACCGGTCCCGATAGGGACCATCGACGGGTGGTGTAGCGCCCTGCTCGACGAACTCGCAAGTGTCGAGCGAGAACTATGGCTTGTCGTCGTCGCCACGCTCGTCATCGACGTGTGGCTCACACACGTCGGTCTCCAGCACGGCCTGCACGAGGGAAACCCCGTGATGCGAGTCGCGATAGAGACATTCGGAATCGCTGTCCTCGCACTGACGAAGATCGGGGTGTTGGGGCTGGCGGGGCTGACACGTAAGCTGGTAAGCGATCAGCGCGGCGTCGTCGTGCCGCTCGGACTGGCGCTCCCGTGGGTGGCGGCCGTCGTGATCAACGGGACCCTTTTGATCGGCCTGTAGCCGTCCGGGCTATGATGGCCCCGCTCGCCGCTCTCACTCGTCCGCTCGCTGGACCAGCGCCGTCCGCTCGAACGTACAGACGAGCGTGTCGTCCTGATTGTAGGCGTCGACCTGCATCGTGACGATACCCCGGTCTTCGTCACTGGTCAGTCGCTTGTGCAGGACCGTCGTTTCCGCGCGTATCGTGTCGCCGTGGACGACCGGTGCCGGGTGCTCCACGTCGTCGTAGGAGAGATTGGCGACAATCGTTCCGTCGGTGGTGTCGGGTATCGTCAGTCCGACTGCGAGCGACATCGTGTACAGTCCGTTGACCAGGCGCTCGCCGAACTGCGTCTCGGCGGCGAACTCGGCGTCGAGGTGGAGCGGCTGCTGGTTCATCGTCAGATCACAGAACCGTTGATTGTCGCTCTCGCTGACGGTCCGGCGCTTCTCGTGGACGATGGTCTCGCCCTCGGTGAACTCCTCGTAGTACTTGCCGGGCATAGCTGAGCACAGACGCGGGCGGCTCTTAGCCGTGGGGGCGGGGACGACGCTCAACCGTCGGTTCGCTATGCCGGCCCGCCCATCACTTACTACGGGTGCGGACATAGCCCTCATATGGCCCGCCGAAGTGTCCTGTTCTCCCCGGGCGATGACGGGGCGAAGCTACGGAAAGCCGCGGCGAGCGAGGCCGACGTGATCGTGTACGACCTCGAAGACGCCGTCGTACCGGAGGCTAAACCGGCGGCCCGAGAGACGGTCCGTGAGGCGTTAGCCGACGTGCTGCCGGCGTCGCCCGAAGTGTGTGTTCGGGTCAATCCTGTCGGGTCGGGGGCCGAAGACGACCTCGCGGTCGTTCTCGACGGCTCGGCCCCGGCCCCGGACAGCGTGATGCTTCCGAAGACGCGCGACGCGGCGGACGTCCAACAGTTGGGGTCGCTGCTTGCGTCCCATGGCGTCGACTGTCCGGTGTTGGCGCTGGTAGAATCCGCGGCGGGTATCCTGCACGCCGAGGAGATCGCAGCGGCGGCCGCGACCGATGCGCTCGTGTTCGGGGCCGAGGACCTGGCCGGCGACATCGGCGCGACGCGGACTGCGGGCGGGCGGGAAGTGAGCTACGCGCGCCAACACGTCGTACTCGCCGCCCGAGCCGCCGGCGTGGCACCCATCGACACCCATTACCCGGATTTCAACGACACCGATGGGCTTCGAACCGAATCCCAGACGGCCGTCGAGCTTGGCTACGACGGGAAACTCGCGATCCATCCAGCCCAGGTCCCTGTGATTAACGAAGCGTTCACGCCCGACGAGGAACGGGTCGAGTGGGCCGAGCGGATTCTCGATGCCCGTGACGCCGCCGATGGTGGGGTGTTCGTTGTCGACGGAGAGATGGTCGACGCACCACAGGTGAAACAGGCGGAACGAGTCGTCGAGCGCGCCGGCATCGACCGCGACTGAGCAGTTAGCTCCGTTGTGGGCATCTCTTGGTCTGGGGAATCCCATGGACGGCGGTACCCTTTTCCCCACAGTACCAGTCAATACCCGTATGTCGTCCGAGGTTAACCCATTTGAAAGTCTACAGGAGCAGATCGACGACGCGGCGGACTACCTCGAATATTCGACGGACGTGCTCGAACGGCTGAAACACCCCGAGCGGGTACTGGAGACGAACCTCTCCGTAGAGATGGACGACGGCACCGTCGAAGTGTTTCGAGCTTATCGGTCGCAGTTCAACGGTGATCGGGGGCCGTACAAAGGGGGGATTCGCTATCACCCGCAGGTCACACGCGACGAGGTCAAGGCGCTGTCGGGCTGGATGGTGTACAAATGCGCCGCCGTCAACATCCCCTACGGCGGCGGGAAAGGCGGCATCGAGATCGACCCGCGCCAGTACTCGGCCAGCGAGATGGAGCGGATAACGCGATCCTTCGCAAAGGAACTCCGGCCCATTATCGGCGAGGACCGGGACATCCCCGCGCCGGACGTCAACACCGGCCAGCGGGAGATGAACTGGATCAAAGACACCTACGAGACGCTTGAGAACACCACGGAGCCCGGCGTCATCACCGGCAAGGCCCCGGAGTCGGGCGGCAGCGCGGGCCGCGTCGAAGCGACCGGCCGCTCGGTGATGCTCACCGCGCGCGAGGCGTTCGACTATCTCGACAAGGACATCGAGGGCGCGACCGTGGCCGTGCAGGGTTACGGGAACGCCGGCTCAGTAGCGGCGAAGCTCATCGAGGACCTCGGCGCGAACATCGTCGCGGTATCGGACTCGTCCGGTGCCGTCTACAACCCCGACGGGCTCGACGCACGCGATGCCAAGGCGTTCAAGAGCGACACCGGGTCGCTGACCGGCTACGAGGGCGCGACCGAGGAGCTGACGAACGAGGACCTCCTGACGATGGACGTGGACCTGCTCGTTCCGGCGGCGCTGGAAAACGCCATCGACGGCGACCTCGCAGGGGACGTGCAGGCCGACATTGTCGTCGAAGCGGCGAACGGCCCGCTGACGCCGAACGCCGACGACGTGCTCACGGCGCGTGACGTGGCCGTGTTCCCCGACATCCTCGCCAACGCCGGCGGCGTCACGGTGTCGTACTTCGAGTGGGTGCAGAACCGCCAGCGGTTCTACTGGTCCGAAAAGCGCGTGAACGAGGAACTGGAGACCGTCATCACGAACGCCTTCGACGACCTCGTCGAGACCTACGAGGAGACCGGTGCGCCGAACTTCCGGACGGCGATGTACGTCGTCGCCATCCAGCGCGTCGTCGCGGCCGCCGAGGAAGGCGGCATCTGGCCCTGAGTTGCCCCCGGCACTGGTCGCGCCTACCGCGGATGTTTTGCCAGCGCTTCCCCTACTGTGTGTATGGACGTTTACGAGCGGCAGGTTCGCGTCGAAGCCCCGCTGTCAGAGGTCTGGAAGTTCCACGCGACAGGCGACGGGCTGATCGCACTGACTCCCGACTGGATGAACATCCGCATCGAGGAGGAGCGCGGTCCGGACGGCGAACCGGATCCCAAGGAACTGACCGCCGGGTCTGTCGTCGTCTCCTCGATCAAGCCCTTCGGTATTCCGCCCCGCCAGCGCTGGGTCTCGAATATCGTTGCGCGGAAAGAGAGCGAGGACGAAGCGATGTTCCGCGATGTGATGGAGGAGGGGCCGTTTCCCCACTGGGAACACACGCACACGTTCCGGGCGCTGAGCGACAGGGAGACGCTCGTCCACGACCACGTCGAGTTCGAACTGCCCGGCGGGCCGCTGGGCAAGGCCTTCGGTCCACTTGGCTGTCTCGGGATGGAGCCGATGTTCCGGTATCGTCATCGGAAGACGAAGGAACTGCTCGAAGGGTAACCACCCGCGGGCAGTAACGGTCCCGTCTATGGGAGCCGGTGTTTCTTTAGTGTCGTGTCGGATACAGCCAACAGATGACCGGACGCATCGGTGCGAGAACTGACGGGGCCGTGGCGACACCGCGACACAACGGAGCGAGATGGACGTGACCGAACCGCGAATCGACCCGCGAATCGCCCTGACCGTCGCCGTGCTGGCGGTCAGCACGAGCGCGATTCTGGTCCGCTGGAGCGCGGCCGCGGCGTCGGTCGCGGCCTTTTACCGCGTTCTGTTGACGACTGCGCTGCTGGCCCCGCTGGCGCTGGGGCGGCACCGGTCGGCGTTCGGGCGACTCTCACGACGGGACGTGCTGGCGGCTGCCGCAACGGGGGTCGCCCTCGCAGTGCACTTCGCCGCGTGGTTCGAGAGCCTGGCGTGGACGAGCGTCGCGGCGTCAGTCACGCTGGTCCAGTGCCAGCCGCTGTTCGTCGCCGTCGGCGCGTGGGCGCTGCTGGACGAACGCGTCACGCGCGGCACGATGGCGGGCATCCTGGTCGCCATCGGCGGCATCGTCGTGATGTCCATCGGCGAACTGCTCGGTGGCGGGGCCATCGGCCCGCGCCCACTGTACGGCAACGCCCTGGCGCTGGTCGGCGGCGTCATGGCCGCCGGCTACGTACTCGCCGGGCGGTCGCTCCGCCAGCGGTTCCCCCTCATCCCCTACGTGACCGTCGTCTACGGCGTCGCCGCGGTGTGCCTGCTCGTCTTCGTCGTCGCGTCGGGCTACCCCGTCACCGGCTACCCGCCGCGGGAATGGGCCCTGTTTCTCGCGATGGCCGTCGGTCCCGGCGTGTTCGGCCACACCGTCCTCAACTGGGCGCTGGCACACGTCGAATCCAGCATGGTCAGCGTCTCGCTGCTTGGCGAACCGGTCGGGAGCGCGCTGCTGGCGCTGCTGTTGCTCGCAGAGATACCCGGCCCGTCGACCGTCGCCGGCGGGGCCGTTGTCCTCGTCGGTATCGCTGTCGTCGCCAGAAGTCGGGCGGTCGGGGCAGCGCCGGCGGACTGACACCGTTCCGGGCCGACCTATGCGCGCTTTTCCACGGCTCCGCGGATTTCAGCGGCGGCGAAGTCGTGGTCCGGACGGATGTTGACGAAGTCGAGGAACTCCTCGGCGGCCAGCAGCACCGACGTATCGTAGTGGCGTGCGGCGGCGGAGACAGCGGCCGGCGCACCGATGAGCGGCTCCAGCGCGCCCAGCGCACAGGCCAGGTCGTACGCACGGGCGTCCTGGATTGCCGCCTCGCGGACGCTCGTGGCGTCGATGAAGTACAGGTCGTCGTGGGCCACGAGCACGTTCTCACAGCGGAAATCGCCGTGGGCCAGGCCGTCCTCGTGCATCCGGTGGAGGAAGTCAAACACCGTCGGGCTATGTCGCTCGACCGTTTCGGGCGAGAGATCGTCCAGCGTCTCGAAGTCCGGGATGTACTCCAGCACGAGCACTCCCATCCCGTCGTACTCGAAGGCCTCGATGGGTTCGGGGGCGTTGACGCCGATCTCCCGCATCCGCCGGGTCGCCGCCAGTTCGTGTTCCGCCATCTCGTAGGGCGTCCCGAAGTGTTCGAAAAAGCCCTCGGTCCCCGAGGAAAACGCGCCGATGTTGCGGCCGGCGGTCAGCAGCGTGTGGACCAGCGAGTTCTGCTCCGTGATAACTTTCACGAACCACTGGTCGTTGACGACCAGCGGCGTCGAGAGCCAGTTCTCCGCCTCCAGAAACGCCACGTGAGCCGCGGGCTCGTCGTACCGCTCGATCACCGCCTGCACTACACCCTCGAGTTGCTCCCAGGGGACCGTCCCGCGGAGGAGACGCCGGAACGCCATTCCCCTGAGGGAAGGCCACGAACGGGCAAATGGCTTGTGTCTCCCCCCGTGGTATTTAGTGGCACGGAGCTTACGTCCGGTATGGAGTTCGACGTTCCCGGCGAACACCGGATGATCCGAGATTCGGTCCGCGAGTTCTGCGAGAACGAGATTCAGCCGATAGCCCAGGATATCGAGGACGAGCACCGGTTTCCGGCGGAAATATTCGAGGAACTCGGCGACCTGGACGTGATGGGCGTCCCCATCAGCGAGGAGTGGGGTGGGCTCGGCGGCGATACGCTGATGTACGCGCTCGTCGCCGAGGAACTCGGGCGCGTCTCCGGGAGCATCGGCCTCTCGTACGTCGCCCACACCTCCCTCGGGAGCAAGCCGATAGAGCTGTTCGGCACGGACGCCCAGAAGGAGCGCTGGCTCAGGCCGCTCGCGTCCGGCGAACATCTCGGCGGCTGGGCGCTGACGGAACCGGGAAGCGGGAGCGACGCCAGCGACATGGACACGACGGCCGAGCGGGACGGCGACGAGTACGTCCTCAACGGCACCAAGCAGTTCATCACGAACGCCTCCGTCGCGGGGTCGGTGCTGGTCAAGGCCGTCACCGACCCGGCGGCCGGCTACGACGGCATCTCGACGTTCATCGTCGCCCCGGCGGACGACGGCTGGGACGTGACGACCGAGTGGGAGAAGATGGGACTGAACGCCTCGCCGACCTGCGAACTCCAGTTCGACGACTGCCGGATTCCCGCGGACCGCCTGCTCGGTGAGGAAGGCGACGGCTGGGAGCAGACGCTAAAAACCCTCAACGGCGGACGCATCTCTATCGCCGCGCTCTCGACGGGGCTGGCACAGGGAGCCTTCGAGGCCGCGAAGTCCTACGCCACCGAACGCGAGCAGTTCGACCGCCCCATCTCGAAGTTCGACGCCGTCCGCGACAAGATCGTCGAGATGGACCGAAAGATCGAGCGCGCCCGCCTGCTGACCCACAAGGCGGCGACGATGTACGACCAGGGCGAAGACGTGACGCGGCTCTCCTCGCTGGCGAAGCTCGACGCCAGCGAAATCTGTCGCGAGGTCGCCGAAGACGCCGTGCAGGTGCTTGGCGGCTACGGCTACACGACGGACTTCGCCCCCCAGCGGTTCTATCGGGACGCGAAGCTCATGGAGATCGGCGAGGGCACGAGCGAGATACAGCGGATGGTGCTCGGCCGGGAGCTGGGGCTGTAGGGCGCTACTGTTCCGACTGTGTGTGCTGTGCGTGTGGCTCCGGAACGACAGTGACCGGCACCTCTGCGCCGTTGATGACCGCAGAGCTGGCGTCCCCTTCTCGGAGCCGACCAGCCAGGCCCTTCGGTTCGTGGCCCATGACGATGTGGCACACGTCCACGTCGGCCGCGAGTTCGACCAGTTCGTTGCCGATTCGCGTGCCCGACCGCATCGCGGATCGCCCCACGTGTTCGATAGCGACAGTTGCCACGACGGTCGCGTCGCGGAACCGCTCGCGCATCTCGTCCCGGAGCTGCTTGGCCGTGCCGTCGGCAGTGTCCTCGTCGACGAGGTGGACGACGTACAGTTCCTCGTCGAGCCCGTCGGCGAGCCGAACCGCCGTGTCGATGACCGCCGGGGAGACCGAGTCGTTGGCGATAGCCACGAGAATGGTCATACAGGGGACAGGGCCTTCGCGTGCAAATGACTTTCTGCCGGACTAACAGGTCTGCTCACTCAGTGGCCTTCAGATTGTGGACGGCGTCGACGTACTCGACGACCTCCGCCGTGGATTCGATGGCCGAGAGGATCACATCGGCGTCCTTGTACGCCATCGGCGCTTCGTCGCGGACGCCTTCGATGACGGACTCCGAGTAGACGCCGTCCATCGCCGCGGCGAACTCGTCCATGTCGATATCGCTGTGGGCCTGCCGGCGGCTCATCACACGGCCCGCACCGTGTGGGGCGGTCTGGTGGTACTCGTCGTTGCCCTTCCCCCGCGCGATGACCGACCCCTCGGCCATGTTGAACGGAATCAGCAACCGCTGGTCCTCCCGGGCCGGTGTCGCACCTTTTCGGATGGTCAGGTCCCTGAAATCGATATAGTTGTGAATCGATTGAAACCGGTCGACAGGGTCGATTCCCAGGGCATCACAGACGGCGTCACTCATCAGTTCACGGTTCCAGCGGGCGTACTGCTGGGCGAACAGCATGTCGACGAAGTAGCCGTGGGCTTCGCGGCCTTCGAGCCAGTCTAAGTCCGTGTTCCGGTCCTCATCGTCGCTGCTGTGGATGGCATCCTGGACCTGTCCCAGCGCGTCGAAGGCGTCCTCGATATCCTTGCCGTCCAGTTCGCGGCGGAGGCGGTCCTTCCGGATGTAGGACTCGCCCATGCCGCCGGTGACCCAGGCGTAGAGGTCCCGCGATTCGACGGTGTCGGGGTCGAACTTCAGGTACTCGACGTACTCTTCGGGGATCTGTTCGCGGATCTCGCCGATAGTCCGGCGGTCCGTCGCGGTCGACTGCCAGTACTCGGCGACGGACTTGCCCAGATACCGGGAGCCGCTGTGGATGACAAGCCAGTAGTCGCCCGAATCGCGGGCCTGGCCGAACTCCACGAAGTGGTTCCCGCCGCCAAGTGTCCCCGCGCTCTTGATTATATAGCCCATTCCCTGGCGCTGGTCGGCCAGGACGCGGTCACACAACGACTCGAAGTAGTCCTCGTCGTAGCCGTCGAAGTCGAACTCGACGGGGTCGATGTGCTCGCCGAACCGCTCGGCGTAGGCCGCGTCGAACTGCTCGAAGACGCGGTTGGCCCGTTCGAACGGGAACTCCTCGACGAAGTGGACTGCGTCGTCGTAGTCGTGGACCGACCGGCCCATTGGGACCGCCTCGCGCACGCGTCGCTCGCGCTCTTCGTCTTCCAGCGGGAGGTCCGGCCCGAGGTTCGTCGCGGCCATCCCACAGCCCACATCGACGCCGACGATGTTCGGGACGACACGTTCGCCAAGCGGCATCGTGAAGCCGATGGGTGCGCCTGCTCCCCAGTGCGTGTCCGGCATGATCCGAACCGGCTCGGTGAACGCGGGGTGGTCGATGAGCGTCTCGATCTGCTCCCGACACCCGCTCTCGACGAGCGACTCGTCGTCGACCATCACCCGCGCTGTGGTGTGTTCGCCCGTCAGTTCGAGTACCATTGGTACCGTAGCGTAGTCGCATGGAGGGTTTGAACCTCACGGTGGCTCGTGGGTGGATCCCACGGCCGGATAGAGTACATAAAAACCCTCAGCCGAACGGGTGGTAACACCCTCAATCGGAGAAATTACACTTCTCAGGCTCCGAGAGGGGTTTTCAGTTGCTGGGAACACACTCCCGTTTATATGCACCTTGGCCGCTCAAGTACACATGTGAGGTGACACAGATGTCCTATCAAGCGGCGAACCCCTTGGCAGACGAGTTCGAGCTAGAGCTCGGCGGGGCGTGGACCGCGTACTGGCTGGCGTTCCTGCGTGTCGTAACCGGCTGGTGGTTCTTCCACGCAGGCGTGACGAAGCTCATCGAGGACGGGCTGGCCTACACCTACGGGCCGACCTACCTCAAGGGGATGACCGACACGGCGCTCGGTCCGATCCCCGTGCTGATGGGCGAACACCTGGGTGGGTTCATCGCGGCGATGGTCCCGCTCGGAGAGACGCTCATCGGACTCGGACTGATGGTCGGCGCGCTGGTCAGGCTCGCCTCCGTCTTCGGGGTCTTCTTCATGGCCCTGTTCTGGATCGGCAACGCGGAGTTCGGCCACGGGCTGGTCAACGGCGACTTCATGGGCATGCTGCTGTTCATGACGATGATCGTGCTGGCCACCGGCCGCTACTACGGCCTCGACGCGATCATCGAGAAGACCAAACTGGTGAAACGACACCCGAAACTCAGGTACCTGCTCGGCTAAGGAGGTGACCACCAATGCAACAACACACCACCGTCATTGACAAAGCGGCGATGGCACTCAGCGGCGGACTGATTCTGCTGGGCGTCGTCGTCCTCGGCATCGTGGAGATACTGGCAGGGCAGCCGTACGGCGCGGCACCGCTGACGAACGACGCGGGCGAGATCATCGCGACCCCGATGGTCGATCCGACGCTCCGGACCGGGCTGGTCCTGGCCGGCCTCCTGGTCCTGGCCCTGTACGGGGGCTACAGGCTCGTCACCCCGGTCGAAGACGAAGCCGCCACCGCACAGCAAGAGATAACGGCGGACTGAACGGCACGCTGTCGGTACTTGTTTTCCGCTCCTCTGACCCGGTGCGTCTCTACTGCATAGAGAAGTACTGATGGCTTCTGACCCAATGCGTCACTACTGCGTAGAGAAGTACTGATGGGTGCCGCCCCATCCCACCGATTCCCCAGTAACAACGTATCTATCGAGACATTATTAATCAGGCGGGGCGTTTTCTAGTTCTGATACCACCCACCACAACGCTCATTTCGGTTGTGGTAGTGATACCTATATGCCTTCGCTGGTGGTTCATTACGCCTTCGTGGGGTTGCTCGCTGCGACGCTGCTGGGTGCTGCATTCGACAAGCGGTCACTGTTCCTGTCGATACTCGTCGTCACTTTCCCTGACGTGGACGCGTTCATCGGCCTCTACTGGCAGGCCGGCCACCGAGCGGCAACGACGAACCTCGTCATCCCGGCGGTGCTAGCCCTCCTCATCGCGGTCGATCTGTACGTGCGGGAGGAGTCGTACATCAAGGACCGCTGGGGGGCCTACGGCGTTCGAGTCAGCTGGTTCTGTGTCGTCGTGTATGCGGTGGGGCACGTCCTGCTGGACCTGATCACGGGCGGTGCGAACCTCTTCTGGCCGCTGTACGACCAGTTCTACCAGCTCAGCGGCCATCTGGAGCTATCGAGCCAGCGCGGCATCGTCCAGACGTTCGTCGAACTGCCCGAGCCGACCCCGCAGACGTCTGGGAGCACCAGTGCAAGCAGCGGCAGCGGGGGCTCGACCACCCAATCGATGGGCAACTCCAGCGAGGTCCAGATGAGTACCGGCGTCGACCCCACCCCGGGACAGGCGGAACCCGAAGCCGTCGACCGCGTGTTCCCCATCGCCCGGAGCGGCTGGGAACTGGTCGTTCTGGTCGTCGGGACGCTCGCCACGGCGGCTCGGCTCGTCATCGGCCACGACCTCCCGGAGGAGTGATCGGCTGCTTGCCGGCGCTGCGAGGCGTTCGGTTTCGAGTCCTTCATATACGCCGTGGCCAACCGGGGAACCATGGGCTTCGAGGTACGCCGACGACTCAGTGTCGCCGACACGGTGACGTTGTTCAACGCCGTCGTCGGGTTCGTCGCCGGAGCCATCGCGTTCACCGACCTGCACCTGGCCGCTCGGCTCATCCTGCTGGCGGTCATCGCCGACGCGATAGACGGAATCGTCGCCCGGAACGGCGACAGCTCGGCGGTCGGTCCGCTGCTTGACTCCGTGACCGACGTGGTCTCGTTCGGGGCGACGCCGAGCCTCTTCCTGTACGTCCTGCTGACGAACGCCTACGGCGGTATCGAGGCCGCCCACCCGGCCGTGTTCGTCGGCCTCGTGTTGCTCGCTTCCGCATACGTCGTCTGTTCCATCGTTCGGACAGCCTTTTACTCGACGTACTTCGATTCCCCCGACGAGCGGCCGGGCATGCCGAACACCCTGGGCAGTATCATCATCGCGACGGCCTATCTGAGCGGTATCACCGACCCGCTCGTGCTGAGCGTCGGGGCGCTTGCCCTCTCCCTGGCGATGATTGCGCCCTTCGACTACCCCAAGCCCGGGCCGAAAACCGCGGTTCCGATGGGCGTCGTCCAGGCGGTGGCCGTCGTCGCGCCGACGGCGCTGTCCCGGGCCGGGCCGCGGGCGATGCTCGCCATCGCGCTGCTGTTTTTCGCGCTCGGACCGTGGGTCTATCCCGGAGAATAACTCCTTGCCGCCCGCGTTCGCTCAGACCGCGTCCTCGATGAACTCCGCCATAATGTCGTTGAAGACCGCAGCCTGTTCGACCATCGCCAGATGGGCAGCGTCGGGGACGAACGACACCTCCCCGTCAGGGACCTCGCGGGCCAGTGTCTCGTGATACGCACGCGGGGTCAGTTTGTCGTGTTCGCCACAGACGGCCAGCACGGGTACGTCAATCTCGCCCAGTCGGTCCCGCACGTCGAAACCGTGGCAGGTCATGAAGTCGCGGCGGGTCACTGCCTGCCCGACTTCCTCCATCCCCTCGCGGGAGCGGGAGACGGCCTCGTGGTCGGTGTCGTGGAACAGGCGGTCCCGCTCGTGGAGGAACTCGACGGCGCGGTCCCAGTCGCTCGCGAGCCACTCCTGGAGCCCATCGAACACGGGGAGTTCGGGGCCGGTCCCCAGCAACACCAGGGCTGCGGGGGTCCAGTCCCGTTCGAGCGCGACCCACTGGGCGACGGCCCCACCGAGCGAGTTCCCGATCAGTACGTCCGCGTCCGCCTCCCGCCCCACGGCGACCACGTCGTCCGCGTACGCGTCGAGCGTCGGGGTCCCGGCAGCGGTGTCGATGTCGTCGGATTCTCCGTGGCCTGACAGGTCCAGCGCGACGGCGGGATGGGTCGGTCCGGATGGGGCGTACTGATGCCCCCACACGCGGTGTGTCGCGCCGCTACCGTGAACATACAGCGCCGTCGGTCCCGCAGCGGCGGACTGTGTCTGTCTGTACACCGTGACTCGACCGTCGTGACTGACCCACTCCATGCACCACGGTTCGGAAGCGGTGTGGATAAAAGGTTGGCGCGCCCAGAGAAGGTGTGAACCGCATTCAAGCAACTACGTGTATTTTTCTGCCGTACAGCGTATTTCGTCGATAGGTTTATATACTTATCACGCTTACTTTGAGTTAGCATGACTTCAGAACAGCAGTTGTTCGACGAGACGCCCCTCCGCCGATTCGAGTACGACGACACCGTCGTCCTCGCGGCGGACGTGGGACCTGCCGCCGATGCGAGTGTCGATGTGGTCGACGGGACCGTCATCGTCGTCGCGGACGGCCACCAGCACGAACAGGAGATCCCCGCCGGCGACGCACGAGCGTTTATCAATCACGGGGTTCTCACTATCGAACTGTCAGAGGACGAGGGAGATAACTGATGAGACTTACCGTTAAACCACTCAAACAGAAAGACGCCGGCCGTGGCCTCGCGGCTATCGACCGCGCCGCGATGGACGAACTCGATCTCGAGAACGGCGATTACATCGTTCTCGAAGGGAAACAGGACAGTCGCGCGGTCGCCCGTGTCTGGCCCGGCTACCCCGAGGACGAGGGGAAAGGCATCGTCCGTATCGACGGCCAACTCCGCCAGGAGGCCAACGTCGGTATCGACGACCACGTGAATATCGAGAAAGCCGACGTGAACCCCGCGACCTCGGTCACCGTCGCCTTGCCCCAGAACCTTCGGGTCCGGGGCAACGTCGGCCCGATGATCCGCAACAATCTCAGCGGCCAGGCCGTCACGCAGGGCCAGACCGTTCCGGTGAGCTTCGGTCTCGGACCGCTCTCCTCTATGTCCGGTCAGAAGATCCCGCTGAAGATCGCCGAAACCGAGCCCTCCGGAACGGTCGTCGTGACCGACTCCACGGACATTCAGGTCAGCGAGATGCCCGCCGAACAGGTCCACAGCGGCGAGGGCGCGCCGGAAGCCCGCGACACGCCCGACGTTACTTACGAGGACATCGGCGGTCTCGACCGCGAGCTCGAACAAGTCCGGGAGATGATCGAGCTGCCGATGCGTCACCCCGAACTGTTCCAGCAGCTCGGCATCGAGCCGCCGAAGGGCGTCCTCCTGCACGGCCCGCCCGGCACCGGCAAGACGCTGATGGCCAAGGCCGTCGCCAACGAGATCGACGCGTACTTCACCACCATCTCCGGCCCGGAGATCATGTCGAAGTACTACGGCGAGAGCGAAGAGCAACTCCGTGAAATCTTCGACGAGGCTTCGGAGAACTCCCCTGCCATCGTCTTCATCGACGAGATCGACTCTATCGCGCCCAAGCGCGGCGAGACTCAGGGCGACGTGGAACGCCGCGTCGTCGCCCAGCTGCTCAGTCTGATGGACGGGCTCGAAGAGCGCGGACAGGTCATCGTCATCGGCGCGACGAACCGCGTCGACGCCATCGACCCCGCGCTGCGCCGTGGTGGCCGCTTCGACCGCGAGATCGAGATCGGCGTCCCGGACAAGGAGGGACGCAAGGAGATCCTGCAGGTCCACACCCGCGGGATGCCCCTCTCCGAGAAAATCGACATCGAGAACTACGCCGAAAACACCCACGGCTTCGTCGGCGCTGACCTCGCCTCCCTCACGAAGGAAAGCGCGATGAACGCGCTGCGGCGCATCCGGCCGGAGCTCGACCTCGAATCCGACGAAATCGACGCCGAGGTCCTCGAACGCCTGGAAATCAGCGACACGGACTTCCGCGAGGCGATGAAGGGCATCGAGCCCTCCGCGCTCCGGGAAGTCTTCGTCGAGGTCCCGGACGTCACCTGGGACTCCGTCGGTGGACTCGAAGACACCAAGGAACGGCTCCGGGAGACCATCCAGTGGCCCCTGGAGTACGAAGACGTGTTCGAGTCGATGGACCTCGAAGCGGCCAAAGGCGTCCTGATGTACGGCCCGCCCGGCACGGGGAAGACGCTGCTGGCCAAGGCCGTCGCCAACGAGGCCCAGTCCAACTTCATCTCCGTGAAGGGGCCGGAACTCCTGAACAAGTTCGTGGGTGAGTCCGAGAAGGGCGTCCGCGAAGTGTTCAGCAAGGCCCGCGAGAACGCCCCGACCGTGGTGTTCTTCGACGAGATCGACTCCATCGCCGGCGAACGTGGCGGCGGGACGACCGACTCCGGCGTCGGTGAACGCGTCGTCTCCCAGCTCCTGACGGAGCTTGACGGCATCGAAGACATGGAGAACGTCGTGGTCGTCGCGACCACGAACCGGCCGGACCTCATCGACAACGCGCTCCTGCGCCCCGGTCGGCTCGACAGGCACGTCCACGTGCCGGTGCCGGACGAGGAAGCCCGCCGCGCCATCTTCCAGGTCCACACCCGGAACAAGCCCCTGGCCGACGGCGTCGACCTCGACGACCTGGCCAGCCGCACGGACGGCTACGTCGGCGCGGATATCGAAGCGGTCGCCCGCGAGGCGTCGATGGCCGCGACCCGGGAGTTCATCAACAGCGTGGACCCCGAGGAGATCGGCGACAGCGTCAGCAACGTCCGCGTGACGATGGACCACTTCGAGCACGCGCTCGATGAAGTCGGCCCCAGCGTCACCGAGGAGACCCGCGAGCGCTACGACGAGATCGAACAGCGCTTCGATCGGACCGAACCCGACGTCACCGAGGAGAGCACGGCCAGCCGCACGTTCCAGTAGCGACGGTCGAGATATCGACACCGACTTTTTTCCTGCAGGCGATTTTCTCGCTGCGTTAGTCCCCGTCAGCGCTATCCAGCGTGATTTCGCGACATTCGTAGGTTTCCTTCGTGGCACCGGTCCCACCGACAGTGACCGGTCCGGCATCGGTATCGATAGTGAGTGACCGTTCGGCCGGGTTCTTGCTCGATGCGGGATAGACGATGCTCTGCCGGACGTTTATCACCGGTCCCGATATCGTCGTCTCCGTTCGATCCGTCGTCGAGATCACCCGAGCGCGGGCAGTGAGCTGCGCCCCCGCACGCAGTGCCAGCGCCGCCATGAACACTGCGAACTGGAACGCGGAGAACGTCCGCGGGAACGCACACACGGGAGCGACGTAGCGTTCCGTTCCCATCAGCCAGTGGGTGCCGAGAAACATCGTGAACTCGTCGTGAGCGAGGTTCTCGTTATCGAACTCCGTGGCCTGGTGGTCCGCCTCCGGGCCAGTCAACATCTCGAAGTGGCCCGTCAGCCCGCGCTGGAGATCGGCAGTCACGAGCAGTGGGGTGATGCCGCTCTCGATTGTTCGGACCGCCGTCGCGATGTCCTCGTACCCGGGCGTCGGCGCTGTCGCGTCGCCATGGACCAGTAACAACACCAGCGTCTCCCGCTCGATAGCGGCGCTGAGTTGCGGCGCGAACTCGGGGAGGGACGATTTCGGTATCGCGACCGTGACGATCTCGTCGGCGCTGTCGATTAGTGACTGTATCGCACGGATGACTTCTGACTGGGTCCGATGCGTCTCAAGCCCCGGGTGTGCCATCATCAAAGGATGCGGAGCCACGTGTATAAATCGTCCCCTGGATTGGACAATAGCGTCGCTGAGACGGCGAAAATGTCAACAGTAGTGGTGGTGATGGTGTAACTTCTTTATGCGTGTCTCTCCTCGATTGGGCAATGAAGTCACAGCCCACCGTCCTGTTTGTCCGCAGTCCGAGCCAGGACAGGGCCGTGATTTCGATGCTCAGGGACAGTGGTATCACCGTCCACGAGTTCGAAGGTGTGCGTGACCTGGAGTGTGCCCTCGACGACTACGACACGGACTGCGTCGTCACGAACTGCGAAGTGGAGAACCCGGACGGGACGCAGTATCTCGGTGGGCTGACTGTTATCGAGCGACTGCGACGGAACTACCCCGAACTCCCGGTCGTCCTCTTTGCGGAGGTGACGAACGGCGACATCGCCCGCGAGGCCTACAGCCGTGACGTGTTCGGTTACGTTCCGGACACAGTGGGCGACGCCCACCAGCGGCTACTAGCGCAGGTCGACGCCGCCGTTGCTTCCACCCCGGCCCGTCAACGGGCGAACAAGCGAAAACAGCTCAACGAGGCCGTCCGGCTGGTCAATCAGGCGCTCGTCCGCTCGCAGTCGCGGATGGACATCGAACGCGACGTCACGGCGGTGCTTGCGGGCACGGCCAGGTACAGCGAGGCCTGTACGGTGACCTGTCAGCACGACAGGCCGGTCGTTCGAGCCCTGGGCTCTCAGCACGACCGCGGAACCATCACCGCACCGGAGCCGCTGGTCCGTGCTGAATCGGAGGGCCGGCTCGTCGTTGCGGACATCGATCCGACAGCGGTCGCGGACGAGACAGACGCGCTAGAGGCAGACTGCGTCCGCGTTCTCGCCGTCCCCTTGGTGTACGATGGGACTTCGTACGGCGTCCTCGCGGTGTACGCCGACCGCGTCGATATCTTCGACACGGAGGAACAGGACACGTTCCGGGAGGTCGGCCACAACATCGCGCTGGCTATCGACGCGAGCCAGACGAAAGACGCGCTCCAGCAGCGGACGACGGAACTGGAACGACAGAAAGAACGGCTGCGAGAGCTCGCACAAATAATTTCACACGAGCTCCGGAACCCGCTCCAGGCGGCGATGGGGCGGGTCGAACTGCTAGCCACTGAACACGCCGCCGAGGAGTTCGACGCCATCCAGCGCAGCCACACCCGCATGTCGTTTCTCATCGACGATCTCATGGAGATCGCCCGGCAGGGCGGCCGACAGTACACCGTCGATCCAGTCATGCTCGCCGACGTGATGGCGGACGCCTGGGCGACGGTCGACACCGATGGATCGACACTCGAAGTCGACTGTACCGAGACGATTCTGGCCGATAGCAACAGGTTGTGTCAGCTTGCGGAGAACTTCTTCCGGCTCGCCACGGAACAGGGCGAGGCCGGGGAGATAACGGTCACGGACACGGCCGACGGGTTCGCCCTCGAACACGACGGCCCCCCGTTGGAGGCGGGGAGCGAGGGGCCGTTCGAACTCTACTACGCCTCCACCGACGAAGGGGTGGGACTCCACCTCGCCGTGATACGGGAGATCGCACACGGGCACGGGTGGGAGATCTCCATCGCCGATGAACCGACCGGACGGGTCTGTCTGGAGGTAACCGGCGTCGAACGGTCGGCAGCGAAAGACAAGTAGCGACAGCGACTCGCTGTACGCGACTCGAAACCGTATTTTGCGTCCAGTCCGGAGATCGAGTATGGACCTTCAGGCTCGGTATCGCGTGCCAGCACTCACTGGCCTGTTGACGGTCGTGTCGCTCGCGCTCGTGTTCGGGGCCGTTCTCGGGGCGATTCCCCGGTCGGCGCTCCCCGCCGCTCCCGCGACTGTTCTCTCGGCGATCCCCCACGCAAACGCCGTTATCAGCGCCCTCGCTATCGGGACTATCGTCGGCGGCGTTCGGGCGATCCGCCACGGGAACGTCGCCAGACACCGGAAGCTGATGCTCTCGTCGTTTGGCCTGTTCGCCCTGTTTCTCGTGTTGTACCTCTACCGGATCACGCTTGTCGGGCCGACCGACTTCACCGGTCCGTCGGTCGTCGAGACGTACTTCTATCTCCCCTTCCTCGCTATCCACATCCTGCTTGCCATCGTCGCTATCCCGGCGGTGTACTACGTCCTGCTGCTTGCCTACACGTACCCCGTCTCGGAGCTACCGGCGACGAACCACCCCCGGGCTGGAAAGCTGGCCGCGGGACTGTGGCTGATTTCCTTTACCATGGGTATCGCCGTGTACGCGATGCTGTATCTGGTGTGGTAGTCGCGACGAAAAATAACCGCCGTCTGCTCAGTCGTCGGCCGGGCTCGACTGCGTGCCGATATCCGGGCGGGTAACGTCCCGATCCGTCGCTTCGCCCTCGATGTCGTAGGGGTATTCGCCGGTGACACAGCCCAGACAGAGGTCTGTCTGGCTCTTGTCCAGCGTCTCCGCGATGGCGTCGATAGAGAGATACGACAGCGAATCCGCTTCGATTTCGTCGCGGATCTCGTCGACGGACTGGTTCCCGGCGATGAGTTCGTCGCGGGAGGCCATGTCGATGCCCATGTAACAGGGGGCGACGATGGGCGGCGCGCCGATGCGGACGTGGACCTCTTCGGCCCCGGCGTCTTTCAGCAACTGAATCAGTTGCGTCGACGTCGTCCCGCGGACGATAGAGTCGTCGATGATGGTGACGCGCTTGCCCTCGATCGTGGACTTGATGGGGTTGAGCTTCAGCCGGACGGCCCGCTCGCGCTCGTCCTGGGTCGGCATGATGAACGTGCGGCCGACGTACCGGTTTTTCATCAACCCCTCGGCGAACTCGATGTCCGAGCCGTCGTCCTGTGCGGCCTCGGCGTAGCCGGAGGCGAACGCGCGCCCGGAGTCGGGCACCGGCAACACCACGTCCGATTCAACGCCGGACTCCTCCCAGAGTTTCCGGCCCAGTTCCCGCCGGACCTCGTAGACGAGGTTCTCGTCGATGGTCGAGTCCGGTCGCGCGAAGTAGACGTGTTCGAAGAAGCAGTGGGCCGTGTTCTCGGGTTCGACGAGCTGGTAGGTGTCGTAGCCGGTTCCATCGGCGTGTAAGACGACGAGTTCCCCGGGCTTGACGTCCCGGATGAGTTCTCCGTCGAGCGTGTCGATGGCGGCCGACTCGGAGGCCAGCACGTAGCCGTCCTCGAGTTCGCCGATACACAGCGGTCGGTTCCCCTGCGGGTCACGCACGCCGAGCACCGTCTCGTCGTGCATGATGGTCAGCGAGTACGACCCGTGGATGCGGTTCATCGTCCGCTTGACGGCCCGAACCAGGTCCTCCTCTAAGAGATTACGCGCGAGGTCGTGGGCGATGACCTCGGTGTCGCCGTCCGAGGTGAAGGCGTGGCCGAGGTCGGCCAGTTCGTCGCCGATCTCGTCGGCGTTGACGAGATTCCCGTTGTGGGACAGGCCCAGCGACCCCGATTTGAACGAGACCGAAAAGGGCTGAGCACAGCAGGCGTTGACGCTCCCGGCGGTCGGGTATCGGACGTGACCGATACCGTTCGAGCCGTTGAGCGATTCCAGGTCGCCGGGGTCGAAGGCGTCACCGACGAGGCCCATCTCGACGTGGCTGTACTGCTGGAACCCGTCGTGGGTGACGATGCCGGCCGATTCCTGGCCGCGGTGCTGGAGCGCGTACAAGGAGTAGTAGAGCGGTCGGGCGGCGTCACGGTCCTCCAAAGAGATGCCAACAACGCCGCACTTCTCGTGCATTTGTGTTGAGTGTGTTATTCGCCCGCTTTCGACTGCCACTCGTAGTCACGCCGCTTGGCCGACTTGCCGAAACCGCACGACGAGCAGACCTTCTTTTTCGTGTGATACGACTTTTCACCACAGCGACGACATTTCGTGTGCGTCGTGGTGTTTTTCTTGCCCTGACTCGGAGTTCCTGCGCCAGTCATGGAGTAATCGAGACCACGTTATCGCCGCGTATAATCGTTGTGTCTTCATCCTCGACGACGAGGTTCATGTGTTGGTCGTAGCCGGTGAGTTCCCCCTCGAATATTTCGCCACCCTTCAGCTGTACGGTGACTGTCTCACCGAGGGACGCTTCGAGTACATCCAGCGGTCGTCCACTCATGTACGGTTTGGATAGTGACGGCCGCTTAAACGTACCGTTTGTATGGTGTCACACGCGATACCGCCCTGCTGTCCTACACGTCGACGCTAAAGGGCGCTCGGTCGGCCGCTCGGACGGCGAAGCCGGCCAGCAGGTCCGCGAGCGCGTCGAGGTCGTCGGGGTCGATGACCTCGACCGGCGTGTGCATGTAGCGGTTCGGCAGGCCGACGTTGACCGACGGAATGCCGCCACGGGAGGTGTAGAAGGCGTCCGCGTCGGTTCCCGTGCGCGTCCCCGTCGCCTGCAACTGGATGTCGATGTCCTCGGCCTCGCTGGTCTCTCTGAGCGCGTCGACGGCGACCGGGTGATTCGCGCTCCCGCGGGCGACGACCGGCCCTGCGCCGAGTTCGACGCCGGTGTCAGCCTTGCCCGGTGAGTTCGGCGAGTCCGTCGCGTGTGTTACGTCAGCGGCGATAGCGACGTCCGGCGCGAGGTCGAACCCGACCATCTTCGCGCCCTGGACGCCGACTTCCTCTTGGACCGTGGAGACAGCATACACTGTCGCGTCCGCGCCGGTCTCCGCCGCGCGCCGAAGCCCCTCGGCGGCCGCCCAGATCCCGATTCGGTTGTCCATTCCCCGAGCCGCGAGACGGCCGTTCTCCAGTTCGCTCAGCGTCTGGACGAACGTCACCGGGTCGCCGCGGTCGACGAGTGACTCCACCTCGTCGCCGTCCTCGGCCCCCACGTCGACGTGCTGTTCGGCTATCTCCGGTACGGAGTCGTCGTCCGAATCCCGGAGGTGAATCGCGGTCTGCCCCACGACGCCGGACACCGGGCCGTCGGTCGTGTGGATGGTGACGTGTTGCCCGCGCGAGACGGTCTTGTCCGAGCCGCCGATACGGCCCAGTTTGACGAACCCGTCGTCGGTGAGGTCCCGGACGATGAACCCGATCTCGTCGCCGTGGCCCGCGAGCGCGACGGTCGTGTCCCCGCCTTCGACTTTGGCGACGGCGTTCCCGTAGTCGTCCGTTCGGACTTCGTCGGCGAACTCGCCCACGTAGTCGAGCCACACCCGCTGGCTGTCGGCCTCGTATCCAGACGGGCCGGGCGTCGTCAGCAGCGATTCCAGGAACTCGCGTCGTCGTGTGTCCATACGCGGCGTAATTGCCCCGTGGTCATGAAAACAGCGGACGGCACGCGGTCTGGGACCGCCCCACCGTGGCTCTGGTACCGCGACGGCTAAGAGTCACGGCATCGAACTGTCAGTATGGCCGAATTCACCCTCCTCGAACTGCATCTCGACGGCGCTGAGTTCACTGCGAACGCTCCGTTCAGTTCCTCGGACGATGACGACGAATCGGCGAGCAAATCACGGTGGTCGCGCTCTCGAACGAGCGAAACGAACGATGAGACGGACGACGAACCCAGCAGTGGCCGCAGCGTCGGTCGCCTCGCGCTCGTGGCTCTCGGCGTCGTCGCTGTCGTCGCGCTCGGCCTGCGGCTGTATCTCGGCGGCTCCGACGACAGCGACGACAGCGACGAAACCCTGTAGCGGACCGCGTCCCGCTCCAGAGCGCGCCACGATCCGAACGCCGGTGGTCGTTTTCACAGGGAGAAGGCCTATTTTCTCCCGCCACATTTCAGACGTATGGGACTATACCACAGCGTTCAGGCAGTCGCCGGCGCGACCGGCGACGGCCCAATCGACTGGAGTGCCGTCGCCGACGCCGCGAAGGCCGCAACGGACACGGGTGATCTCACCGTCGAGACGCCCGAACGCGACGGTTACGCGACGGACGTCCGGGACGCCAGAAACCGCGTCCGGGAGGTCGGCCAACTGGAGTTCGACCTGCCCGAGACCGTCGAGATCCAGAACCGCCACCACTGGATCGACGCCAACGTCGCCACGTTCAGTCGGGTGATGGAGCCGATAGAACAGCAGGCCGAGTACATCCCCGGCATCGCCCGCGTGGTCAACACCGGCTCGATGGCCGTTGCGCTCTCGTTTCTGGGGAACAACGTCCTGGGCCAGTACGATCCGGTCTTGCTCGCGGACAGCGACGCCCACGCGCTGTATTTCGTCCGCCCCAACATCCACCGGGTCGCCGACCAGTTGAACGTCGAGCGGGAGCGGTTCCGCCGCTGGATCGCGTTCCACGAGGTCACGCACGCGGCGGAGTTCGGCGCGGCCCCGTGGCTGTCAGAGCACCTCGAAACCGCGATGGAGGACGCCATCGACAACCTCACCGACGGCAACATCGACCGCGCGACGCTGGGCGAACTCGACACGACGATGACCGCCGTCGAGGGGTACGCGGAACTGCTGATGGACCGCGCCTTCGACGACGAGTACGACGACCTGCGCCGGAAAGTCGACGAGCGGCGGCAGGGCCGTGGCCCCATCGCGTCGCTCATGCGCCGGCTGCTCGGCCTCGGGATGAAACGCCAGCAGTACGAACGCGGGAAAGCGTTCTTCGACACGGTCGCCGACGCTCGCGGCGTTGCTGCGGCCGGCCGCGTCTGGGACTCCCCGGACACCCTGCCCACCGAAGACGAGATAGAGACACCAGCGCTGTGGATCGACCGCGTCGACCCCTGAAAGAGCTACAGCGCGCCGTGTGACTGCACGGACCGCTTATTTCTCCGGTTCTTCCACGGGCGCTTCGATCTTCGCGACGTCGAGGAGGAGTTCGCTGTTCGATTCGTCGACGGCGACGATGGTCCCGGCGACGACGAGCTTCGAAATCGGCGTGGGCCCGAGGATGACGGCCTGGCCCTCGCTGAAGTCCTGCACCGAGCTCTGGAGGTGGAACCGGGCGCGGCATTTCTCCGGGTCGTGGACGTTCGTGAAGTTGATCTCCTCGACCGTGACGTCGACGCGCTCGTAGTCGTGGGCGACGACGACGCTCTCGGCCTCGTCTAGCTGCTGGCGGTCGATCGCGTCGAAGGCGTTCGACGTCGGCTTGTATCCGCCCGTCGGCCCGGGGATCCCCTCGACAAGCCCCAGCGACGTGAGACTCTGCATCTGGTTCCGTACCGTCCCGGGGTTCCGGTCGATCTCCGCCGCGATTGTCTCGCCGGTGACCGCCTCACCGGTCTGTTGATACTTGTTTACCAGCGTCGTAAGCATCGTTCGCTGGCTGTTGTTCAGATCGATGCTAACCATACCGGTGTGTATCGGGAGCGGCTACTTATCCCATTGGGTTCACTCATTCGAGCGCCAGTCGCTCTCACAGACGGAGCTACTCCATGTATCCCAGCTGCTTCAGCCGATCTTCGACGGCGTCCCCGTCACCGTCATCCAGCGCGTCCGCGATACTGAGCGGGTCTCGCTGCCCGACATCGGGCTCCTCGTCGAACACCGGGAGCACCTCGCCACGCATGTCGGTCGGGACGGCACAGCCGTGGGCGGCCAGCACCGTCGGCGCGATGTCGAGAATGCTGATCCTGTCGAGTTCGCCCCGTGGCTCGAAGTCCGGGCCGCTGGCGACGAAGATGCCGTAGGGCGTGTTCTCGGCCGCCCAGCGGTCGGGACCGCTCTGGATGGTCCCGCCGCCGATGCCGTCGTTGACGTGGACGCCGGGCCGCTGGTCGACGACGACCTCCGGGCCGGCGTCGACGTAGGGACCGGTGTACACGTCCTCGCCTTTGTAGACGTCAGTGAACAGTGGCCCGTGTTCGTCCTCGACCTCGCGCAGGTCGGCCATGAGCGACTCGCGGACCGACTCCACGTCGAACCGGGGGTTGATGTACACTGGCCCCTGACCGCTCGCGACGACCTTGGTCCGTTCGAGGTCGATAGCCTCCAGTTTACGGTCCCGCTTGACGCCGTCTTTCTGCGGGATCAGTTGCTGGATGGATTCCGGGACGACGCGGGCGAGCGTGTCCACCAGGCCGGCGCGTTTTGCGACCGCGAGTAGGTTCTCGCGGTCGAGCCCGATACGGGTGAGCACGGCATCGACGCTCGTGTCCCGCACCTGGTAGCCGTTCTCGGCCAGCCACTCGTTGATGTAGAACTCTGTCTGAGTGGCGTCACAGCCGTGGTCGGACATCAACACCAGATTCAGGTCCTCGCGGTCGTCGAGGCGGCCGACCCACTCGTCGACTATTTTCCACGCGCGGAGGCTGGGTTCGTCGTCCCAGAAGAAGTGATGCAAGACATTGAGGTAGAACAGCGTCACGTGGACGAAATCGAGGTCCCGCTCGTCCAGGAGCGTCGTCGCCACCTCGAAGCGCTTCTCCAGCAGGTCCAGAATGGCGTCGACCTCCGCGCCGCGCTCGTCGTTCGAGGACAGCAGCGGGTCCGGGTGGACGCGGTAGTCGAATCGTGCTTCGAGTTCCTCGGCCAGTTCCGGCGGCGACGTGTAGCCGGAGCTAATCGAGCGGTACTCCCCCTCGACGGCATCCGGGCCGCCGGCGACGACGAGTTCGTCGATGTCCCGCGGCGGGTACATCGTCGGCATGTTGACGACGCCAGCCGACTGGCCGTCGTCGTTGAGGTAGTCCCACAGCTCGGCGGTGTCGTAGTCGCCGCCGTTCATCACGTTGATTTCGCCCGCGGCGAGGTCGACGTTCTCGAACCAGAACACGCCGAATCCGCCGGGGTCCTTCCCCGAGGAGTAGCACTTCCAGTTCGGGAAGGTCACGGGCGGCAGACAGCTCCGCGTCCCCGCCCATGTCCCGGTGTCCCGCAGCGCGGCCAGGTTCGGGAGTTCGCCGGCCTCGATCCACGGGTCGAGCAGTTCCCAGCTCGCTCCGTCGAGTCCGACGACGAGGGTCTTCGTCATGTAGAGACGGAGACAGGCGAGTCACTAGTCCCTTTCGCACCCCGGCCGAAGAAGATCCCGTCGTGCGGTGGCGACCGCTCACGGTCCGAAACGGACAACGCGTCACTTTTGAGCGCGCCGCCGGAACGCATGGTATGAGCAACCGGTCGGACATCGCGCCGGACACCGTCTCGGTCGAGTTGACCGAGGACGGGATCGTCGTGGAGTACCTCGACGGCCGCCAGGCGTTCTATCACGGCGTCCCGACGGCGGTCGAGGGGAGCGTCCAGACAGCCCCGGGCAAGGACACGCACGTCCTGATCACCGACGAGACGGAGACGTCGGGCATCCTCGTGTACGTCAACGACCTCCGCACGCACGACGACATTCTCGAAGAGACGGGCGTCGGACGGGTCATCCTTGACGACGGGGAGGAAGACGAACTGTTTCCGGGCGTCACGGTCCGGGACAATCAAATGCGGACACACGTCGAAGTGGACTACGACGTAACTAACGGCCGCGTGTTCGTTTTCGAGGAGGACGAACTCGGCGAGCGGAGCTTCGAGATCGTCGAGGGGTGATACCTGTGGTGGGGTGATGCGTGGCTGCGAGGTCGAGGACCGCTACTGGATGTAGGACGGGTCCTCGTCGTCGCAGTTCTCCTCGTGCTGGCGCGCGTCGCTCTGGTCGTCGAACATCAGGCCACAAGTCTCGCACTTGTACCACGTTATGTCGTCCCGCTCGGTTTGGACAACCATACCTGAGATTCCGACGGCCGCCCGTATATTATTTTCCCGCAACACAACGGGAACCCTCAAGGGAGTCGGATTGCAAGAAAGCGGCATGAGCGGGGCCACTGACGCCGGTGTCGAACTCACCGTCGAGGGTGCGAACAAGCGCGACGCCGGGCGCGGTATCGCACGGTTGCCAGAGTCTGCACGGACCGAACTCGGCGTGTTGAGCGGGTCGCCGGTCATCATCGAAGGCGACGACATGACCGTCGTGAAGGTCTGGCCGGCGGACGACGACGGCTCGTTCGTCCGCATCGATTCGGACACCCGAGCGAACGCGGGCGTCAACATCGGAGACACGGTCACAGTGACCAGCGGGTCGGTCTCGGAGGCCACTGAAATCGCCGTCCAGCCGGTCGAACCGATACCCGGCAGCGAGGACTACGAGAGCCTGGTCGGGAAGCGACTCGTCGACCAGATCATCCAGGCCGACGAGCGGACCCACATCGAGGGGCTTGGGACCTTCCTCGTCCGCAAAACGTCACCCTCGGGACCGGTCCGAGTCACCGGCACGACGGCAGTGACTGTGCTGCCGGGCCTCGACGGCGGCAGCGACGCGAGCCAGCCGTCTTCAGACGAGGCCACGGGGTCGACCACGACGAGCGCAGAGACCGAATCCGGCGTGAGCTACGAGGACATCGGCGGCCTCGACGAGGAACTGGACCGCATCCGTGAGATGATAGAGATGCCACTCTCCGAACCCGAGGAGTTCCGCCGCCTGGGTATCGACCCGCCAAGCGGCGTCCTGTTGCATGGCCCGCCCGGCACGGGGAAGACCCTCATCGCGCGGGCGGTCGCGAACGAGGTCGACGCCTACTTCGACACCATCTCCGGCCCGGAAATCGTCTCGAAGTACAAGGGCGAGAGCGAGGAGCGTCTGCGGGAGGCCTTCGAGCGGGCCGAAGCCAACGCGCCGGCGATCCTCTTCGTCGACGAGATCGACTCCATCGCCGGCTCCCGCGACGAGGACGCCGACATGGAGAACCGCGTCGTGGCTCAGTTGCTCACGCTGATGGACGGGCTGGAAGACCGGGGCCGCGTCGTCGTCATCGGCGCGACCAACCGCGTCGACGCCATCGACCCGGCGTTGCGCCGCGGCGGGCGCTTCGACCGCGAGATCGAGATCGGCGTTCCCGGCGAGCACGGCCGCCGCGAGATTCTGGACGTGCACACGCGGGACATGCCGCTGCACGAGGACGTTGATCTCGACCGCATCGCCGCACAGACCCACGGCTTCGTCGGGGCCGACCTCGCGTCGTTGACCACCGAAGCCGCGATGGCCGCGCTCCGGGCCGACCACGACGACGGCATGGTTCACCGCGAGGATTTCGAGACTGCCCTCGCCACAGTCGACCCCAGCGCGATGCGGGAGTACGTCGCCGAGTCGCCGTCGGCGACCTTCGATGACGTGGGCGGGCTCTCCGAGGTCAAACAGACGCTGACCGAGGCCATCGAGTGGCCGCTGTCGTACGGCGAACTGTTCACCGCGACCAACACTGACCCGCCGAGCGGAATCCTGCTGTACGGTCCGCCGGGGACCGGCAAGACGCTGCTCGCCCGGGCAGTCGCTGGCGAGAGCGACGTGAACTTCATCCACGTCGCCGGCCCCGAAATCATGGACCGCTACGTCGGGGAAAGCGAGGAAGCTGTCCGGGAACTGTTCGAGCGCGCCCGCCAGACCGCGCCGAGCATCATCTTCTTGGACGAGATCGACGCCATCGCCAGCCATCGCGGCCAGGGCAACGAGGTCACCGAGCGCGTCGTCTCGCAGTTGCTCGCGGAACTGGACGGCATCACCGAAAACCCCAATCTGGTCGTCCTGGCCGCGACCAACCGCCGGGACATGATCGACGACGCGCTGTTGCGGCCGGGCCGTCTCGAACAGCACGTCGAAGTCCCGAACCCCGATAGGGCGGCTCGCGAGGAGATTCTCGCTGTCCACACCGAGGGGAAGCCACTCGGCGAGGACACCGACATGGAGGCGCTCGCGGCTGAGACCGACGGCTTCTCCGGTGCACAGCTGGAGGCCGTGGTCCGTGAGGCGTCGATGTTAGCGATCCGGGAGGTCGCGTCCGCCTACGGGCCGGAGGAGGCCACCGAGAACGCCGACGAGGTGGAGATCACACCCGAACACTTCCGGGAAGCCTTAGAGAAAGAGCGGTCGCGGTAGCCTGCGTGGACTACGTTCTGGCGTACCTGCCGCTGAGCGGTCCTCCGTCGATTGTGTCGGAAAGGCGAGGAGAGGCGAAAGGCATCGCGACTCCGGGAGAGGAGTGAAAAGGCTGTCCGGACAGCCCTTGGCGGACGAGCGACGCCGAGTGGCCGAGCAGCGAGACGGGCGTTAGCGCCGGCATCGACGTGAAAAGCGCCTTGCCGGCAGCTACCCGTAGCAAGTGCACACGCAAAAAAGGCCCGGTGTCGGGTCCCGGTTACGCGTCGTCCTCGGGCGACTCCGCGTCGGGTTCTGTGTCCGGTTGGTCAGTGGCTTCCTGCTGAAGGGTGTCGTCACCTCTGCCGTCTTCACTTTCCGTGGCAGATTCCGATTCACCCCGTCGTCCCAGCAGCGGAACCGACCGGCCACGAAGGAGCCGCCGGCCACCGACGACCGGCACGGCGAGGACGAGAAGCCACGGCACGAGGCTCGCAGCGGTCACGAGCAGACCCCGGGTGAACACGTACACGTCAGTCACCGAGGAGAGAAACGCCGAGACCAGCGACCGCTCGTGGTGTGGCACCTGCTGGGCCGACGGCTCCGGCGCTGGCTCGCGGATCTCGACGCGCAGCGTCGAATAGGCGACTCGCTGTTCAAGCGAGCGCTTCTGTGCTTCGAGGCGCTCGATATCGTTCTGGACTGACGACAGCTCCCGCTCGATGCGCAGCAACTCCTCGGTGCTGTCTGCCTCATCGTAGAACGTCCGCAACCGGTCGCGGCGCTCCCGGAGGTTCGTCAGCCGCGCTTCGAGGTCGACGAGCTTGTCGGTCACGTCCTCCGTTGTGGTCTTCTCCGATTGGACCGTCCCCTGCTCGTTCACCATCGACTGCATCGGCTCGTACTCCTCGCTGGGCACTCTGACGACGATATAGCCAGTGTACCACGTCTGATCGTCGTCGCGGTGGAGTTCGCGGTTGGAGTCGCTCACGTACCCGCCGGACGTGCGAGCGCGGGCGGCGATTGCGTCGGCCGTCGTGGAGTAGTTCTCGACCTCGACGACCATCCGCCCGTTGCGGATGATGGCCCGGTCGGCCGCCGCGTCGCTGGCCTGCACGTTCCCGCTCTCGCCAGCGTTCGCCCCTGAATCCGCCGCCTCCGGCTGGCTCGATCCGTCGCCGCCGTCGGAGATCTGTGCGCCGTCGCCGCCGCCCTGTGCCTCGCCCGCATCGCCGCTCCCGCCCATGCCGGCACAGCCGGCAAGCAGGAGGAGGGCGACGACAGCGAGGACCCTGATTCGGGAAGCCATACGGGGCGTACTCGTCCTGAGAGCACTATAACGACGGCGAACGCTCAAAAACCGCTTTTTGTAAAACAGCGACTGCAGTTACGACCAGTCCGTCCGGCGGTCCGCGAGCGCCGGGAACTCCTCGCGGACCTGGTCGACTCTGTCAGGGTCAAGGGTGGCAGTCACCAGCGCCGGGTCGTCGTCGGCGCTGGCGAGCGTCGTCCCCCACGGGTCGTACACCGTCGACCGGCCCAGCAGTTCCGCGTCCGCGAACCCTCCAACGCCGTTCGCCGCGGCGACGTACAGCTGGTTTTCCACGGCCCGGGCGCGACCGAACAGCTTCCAGTGCTCGACGCGCGGATAGGGCCACGCACTGGGCACGAGTGTCAGCGTCACCCCTTCGTCAACGAGACGGCGGTACAGCTCCGGGAAGCGGAGGTCGTAGCAGGTGGTGATGCCGATGGTGAACCCCTCGAACTCGACCGTCGGCACTGTCTCACCCGGCTCCAGCAATTGGGATTCCGCAGAGTCGTAGCCGAACAGGTGGTGCTTGCGGTACACTGCCCGCCGCTCCCCGTCGCGGTCGAAGAACACGGCGGTGTTCGCCAGTCCGTCGGTCGCGGGAACGTCGGTTCCGCTGTCGGCGCTGGCTTCGAGGTCCTCGACGATGCTGCCGGCCAGCACCGCTACGTCTTGCTCGGCGGCGACGCGGCGGATTTCGCTGTGCGTCTCGCCGTCCAGCCCCTCCGCTTCTCGCGCGTAGCGGTCGAACGCGAAGTAGCCGACGTTGAATAGCTCCGGGAGGACGACGAGGTCCGCACCGTCGGCAGCCGCATCCTCGATGGCCGTCGCCGCCCGGCCGACGTTCTCGGCCACCGAGTCCGACGACACGTCTATCTGGGCGAGCGTGACCCTCATACTTCGACTTCGAGGTCGTCCCGCAACGCCTGTTCGAGGTTTTGCATCTCATCGTCGAGGTTCCGCTTGAAGAACTTCTCGACGCCGGGGAGCTTGCCGTCGACGATGAACCGGTTTGTCAGTTTCGTGCCGCCGTCGGCCGTCTCTTCGAGTTCGTGTTCGCCCTGGACGGTCATCACTTTCGAGCGGCCCACGAAGCGGGCGTACTCGGGGCGGCGCTGTTCGACGTCCTCGGTTTTCACCGTCAGCGTCTGCTTGACCACGGGAATCGGGAGCTTGATGGACCAGTTCGCGTGCGTCTCGTCGATGATTTCCCAGTCGGTGACGACGCTAATCGGCCGGGCCCGTTTATCCGGGTCGGTGATGAATTCCCAGACACGCTCCGGTGTGGCCGGCACAGTCATCGTTCGTTCGACCCGGACAGTCATGGAAGGTACTGTGGACTACTGGCCGATGAATCCACCGATTGTCGCAGTGCGTAAAACCCGGCGGCTATCCCGTCGGCGTGACGCGCCACGTCGTCGACCTGGCGCGGCCCCACTTCTCGATCTCGACCTCGTCGGCCTCCTCAGCTAAGCGTGGCAGCCGCGCTCCCACTTGCTTCGACGAGAGGCCGAGCTGCTCAGCGATGTTCTTCGCGCGGAAGTAACTCTCCCCACGCGAGACGCTGTCCCGGAGATATTCGAGAATGCGTCGGTCTTCCTCGCTGTAATCGGCCATACCACAGATAAGGTCTCAGCGTTTTTAACGGTTCCCTTCACAATCTCTCGTCTGATACTATGCGTCGCTATCAGGCGTCGTAGGCGTGGATGGCCACGATGGCCACGGCCGCGGCCAGCATCGCGAGCCCGAACGCGCCGCCCGAGGTCACGAGCAGATTGCCGGTATCAAGCTCCTGTGCGTGCAAAATCGCGTAGTTGTAGCTGTTCGTTGCTGTGGCCACGGCTGCACCGACCGAGACGAGCCCGAACAGCAGGGCCAGGCCCGTCCCCATGTCGCTTTTGGACGCCTTGGAACTCATGTACGACGCTTTCGGTGTTGCCCACTTAGTTCATTCGGGCTGGAGCCACAGGACATATACCGGCCCGTCGAAGATGGGTGTACAACTATGGGCCGGTTGAAAACAGTTGGTGTGCTGGTCGTCGCGGTCGCCGCTGTCGTAGGGGGCAGTGTCGCGCTCGGCGTGCTGGGTACACCCAGTGTCACGTCCGTGGACAACCACTTCGCGGGCGTCTCGAACCAGACGACCGCTGTCGCGACGAATCTGACCGTGCGCAATCCCAACCCTGTCGGCGTCCAGCTGGGCGGCATCGGGATCAATTACTCCATCTCGATGAACGGCGTGGCGATGGCACAGGGCGACAGACAGGGCATCGGTCTCGGCACCGGTAACTCGACGCTGCAGTTCAGCACCGAGATGCAAAACGACCGCATCCCGCCGTGGTGGGTCACCCACATCGACAACGGCGAGACGACCACGGTGGGCATCGACGCCACCGTCACGTCCTCGGCGCTGGGCGGTCGGTCGGTGTCCGTTAGCCAGGAGCGAACCATCGAGACGGACCTCCTCAGCCAGTTCAACGCCACCGAGACGCGCCCCGTCGAGGCCGACCAGCCGCTCGTTTCGGACCCCGTGCTCTACATCAACGAGACCCGGGGCACGTGGGACCAGGAGAACCTCACCCAGTCCGAGACGCCGCTAAACCTCGCGTTCGACGTGTACAACCCCAAGCCGTACCCCTACACCATTACCAAAGTCGGCTACACGATTCGGATGAACGACGTGACCGTCGGCGAGGGCGAGACTGACCGCGGCTACGTCCTCAGCCCCGGCCAAGAGACGACACTCGAAGCGAACACCGCAATCCAAAACGAGAACCTCGACCGCTGGTGGGTGACCCATCTCCAGCGAAACCAGCAGACGGACCTCTACATCGACTTCTACCTCGTGCTTGAGGGCGGCGGCGAGCAGTTCCGGGTCGACCTGGACTCTATCGACTACCAGCAGGAGATCGAGACGGACATCTTCGGCAACAAGGCGCAGTACCCGACCGGCAACGGAACGAGCGACGGGGCCGACGACGGGTCGGCCGACGAGTCACCGGACGGCGACGAGGCAACTGCAACCCCGACGCCGACACCGACAGAGACCGAGACGGATGACGGGCTCCTGAATGACGGGGAGACTGCGACGGAAACTGTAACGCCAACGGAGACGGAGACAGAAACCGAAACCGCGACGCCCACCGGGACAACGACTGAGACCGAAACCGACGACGGCGGCCTGCTCGGGTAGCCGGCACTGCCAATCTGTATCCTTCAGTTCTCGATGTGGAGCGTCCCCGTCTCATCGACTGCTACCGTGTAGCCACAGTAGCGGAACAGCATCGGTACCTCCCCAGGTGAGGTGTCCGGCACCGCGTCCAGTCGCTCAACGTCAACGGCCAGATCGAGGCTCCCGAGTTGGGCGGGGTGACAGTCCTCAAGCGTCGCGACGACCTCTTTGACGGCGACGTGAACGGGTGTCGATGGGCCGACGGTTTGCTTCATACTGGACCGTTCGAGCCGTACTCTGAAAGACACAAGTGTTTTTCACAGCGGTTCGTCGTGGTAGTGAACCGCGGTATCGCAAGCGGTGAGGGGTCGAAAAACGGGTCGTCGCTACGACTCGCAACTGGAGTCAGCGGTGCCCGGTGCTCACTCGATTGTCGTGTGCTCGGACTCCTCGTTGAGCGCGAGGTTCGTCGCGATTTCGGCGCTCCGGACCGCGAACTCGGCCGTCTGCTGGAGGCTAACGAGCACTTCACGAACTTCCAGCAGCGCCTCGTTGTCCATCTCCGGCAAGTCGTCGAGGATTTCGTGTTCCTTGTCGCCGATGTCCTTGTACAGCTCCCGGACCTGGATCGCGGTGTCGTAGTTACGGTCGACGGCCGCCTGGACCGCCAGCTCGGTGATGTCGTTGACCTGGTCGGTGAACTCGCGGATGCGACGCATCGTCGAACTGTCGACGTTGAGCGAGTGGTCGTCGGTCTCCAGCGCGATCTCGGCGATGTCCTCGGCGTTGTCGGCGGTCAGTTCGAGGTTCTTCGCGATGGAGCGGTAGCCGATGAGCGGGAAGCCGTCGTTGAGGCCGATGGCCCGCGCGAGGTTCGGGTTCTGGTAGGCCGTGAAGATGAGCCGAAGCAGGAGGACGAATATCTTGTTGGCCTGCCGTTCGCGGTTGAGCGCCCGCTGGGCGAGGTCCGGGTTGCCGTGAGCGAGGGATTTCACCGCCTCGTTGCGCATCGTCGAGCCGGTCGATTCCAGCCGTTCGAGGAGGTTGTTCAGCGTGAAGTCCTCCGGGTCGACGGAGCAGCGAATCGCGATCCGATCGGGGGTCTCCTCGATGACGCCGAGGCCCATCAGCTGTGTTTCGGCGTTGTAGACGGCGTTGATGTGGGAGGATTCCAGCGTCTCACCTTCGGGGGCTTCGACGTGGATGACGCGCCGGCCGAGGACGTACTGGGCGACGATAGCCCGCTCGACGGAGTCGGCGTCGAGGTTCTCTGCGTGGATGATCGCCTCCGATTCTTCCGTCTGGACGGACTCGGGCATGACTGTCAGCGTGCCTTTGCCACCCATCCGTAGCGACACCTCGTCGCCCTTTTCGACGTCGTGCGCACTGGCCCATTCCGCCGGCAGCGTCATCGCGAGCGTCGACGGTCCCAGTCGCTGGACTTTCCGGGTTTCCATATGTCCTTCATGGGGCGTGAGATACCTTAATCTTGACTATACATGATAAAATATCGCGCCCGATGTATCATGGCTTGTTGCCGCCAGTTGATCGGAGATCAGACGACTTCCACGAGCCTGCGTTCGTGGCGGCCGACGCGCACCCGCATCCAGCCCCGCAGTTCCTCGTCCAGGTCCGGGTCGCCGGTGTCGACGCGGAGCGTGCCGATGCCGTCCAGCTTCCGCCGCGAAGCGACGACTTCGAGGTCACACTGCCTGATGACGGCCGGCGATAGCTGCTGGTTCCCCCGGCCGAACACGAACCCCTGCCCGCCGATGGGGGAGACGACGATGACGTTCCGGTCGCCGAGTGCGTCGAGGATGTCCGACTCGGCGGCGTCGCGGGCCAGCACCTCCCCGTCGCGCCACACGTCTACACCCAGCGTCGTCCCGTCGAATCCCAGCTGTTCCTTGATAGCGCCGACGGTGCTGCCCGGGCCGAGGACGTACGTGACGCCCGGTTCGACGGCGTCGGCGACGCTCTCGGCCAAGGACTCGACGCTGCCGCCGCCCAACTGCTTGGCCGACTGGCGCTGGTCGGCGACGGGGACCGTCGCGACGGCCCGGAGTTCGGTGACGACTTCGCCGCCCCTGAAGGCATCCTCGTCGATGTCGTTGACCTCCGCCCGCTCCGTCTCCGAGAAGCGGGCGACGATGCGCCCGGCCGCGCGCGGCGACACGCCGAACACGGAGGAGTAGACCTTGACGCCGGCCGGGACGCCCAGAATCGGGATGTCCGCGTCCAGTTCGTCGAGCGTCGTCGCCACGTCGACGGCCGTGCCGTCGCCGCCGACGAACAGGATCGCGTCGACGGTTGCGTCAGCGAACGCCCGGACCGCGTCTCGGGTGTCCTCGCTGGCTGTCTCGTCGGGGTTCGCCGGCGAGCCGACGACAGTTGGGTCGAACCCCGCCTCGCGAGCGATGGATTCGCCCATCGGATCACCGTACGTGCGCAGTTCCACGTCCGCCCCCACCTCGGCGAGCGATTCAAGTGCTGTCCGCGCGCGGTCCGGGGCGCGCTGCTCTGCGCCGCGGCGGCGCGCCTCCGCGACCTTCCCGTCAGTGCCCTTGAGGCCGACGCGGCCGCCCATCCCGGCGATGGGGTTGACCACGACACCGATTCGTCGCATTCGCTTCCTCTTGGCGACCCCGCGGCAAAAGCGACCCGGGAGCGTGCCTTTCAAGCCACCCCGCACAGAACCCTCTGCTATGTCAGTTGTACTCCAGAGCGGCGTTCAGACAGGGATTATCAACGCGTCCGGCGCGGTCATCACGCTCGGCGGCCTGCTCCTGACCTTCCTCTGGCTGAACCACCTCTACCGGTAGTCACTCCGTCGCCGGTGACTCGACGCGCTCGCTGAACCACGCGGCCGCGTCCTCGACCAGTTCCTCCTCCGTCCCCTCGAACCGGACGGTCACGTGGTCGCCCGGATAGCTCCCGACCTTCACCGGGAACTGCTCCTGTACCTCCGCCAGCCGGTCGAGCAGCGCGCTCTCAGGTTCAGCTGCGTCGACAGTGCGAACGTACCGCTGCTCCCCGGTGAACTCCCCCGCGATCTCCTCGAACATCCGCTTCATCTCCGCCGGCACGCCCGGCAGGACGTAGCAGCTCTCGACGACACAGCCGGGCGCGACGCCCTCGTGGTTGGGCAGCACTCGCGACCCCTCCGGCACGTCCCCCGTCCCGTCGGTCAGGTCGTCGCGCGTGTAGCCGCCGTGCTCCTCAAGCCACGCGATTGCGTCCTCGCTCTCGACGACGTCCCGGCCGAACGCCGCGGCGACGGCCTCGATGGTTTTGTCGTCGTGGGTCGGACCCAGGCCGCCGGTGACGATGACGGCGTCGAACTCCGCGTGGGACTCGTTGACCACGCGGGCGATGTCCGCGACCTCGTCGGGGACGACCGTCGTTCGGCCGACAGTGACGCCACGCTCCGCGAGCTGGCGGCCCAGCCACGCAGCGTTCGTGTTGACCGTTTCGCCACTGAGCAGTTCGTCCCCGACGGTGACTACCGCGACGCGCATACCGCCCGGTTGGACTGGGAGACACAAATACTGTCGGTCACGGACGCGGCAGTGTGTATCGTCGGATCGGAGAGAAATGCTCCGTCAGGGATTTGAACCCTAGTCATCACCGTGAGAGGGTGATATGATTGGCCGGACTACACCAACGGAGCGTACACAAATCCGTAGCGTGGAGATACGTATAATCATTGCGTTTCAGCCCCGCCCTGTGTTGGTTTCTCACTCGTCGTCGAACGGCGACCCGGCGGCGTCCGGCTCCTGGCCGGCGAGGCTGATGATGTTCTCGCGGCCGACTCTGAGCTTCGAGATGTCGCCGTCTTCCTCCATATCCGAGAGGAGCATGCTCACCTTCGATTTCGACCAGTCGGTGCTGTCGACGATGTCGACCTGCTTCATCCGACCGCCGTTTTCCTCCAGGAGTTTGCGGACCCGGTCGCTGTCGGTGAGCAGTTCCTCGTCGGGGACGGCCGGTTCCTCGGCCGTGTCGGTGGCCGATGCCGTGTCGCCTGGGCCAGCTGTGGGCGGCTGCTCAGTGTCGCCCGTGGCTGACGCGGTTGAAGCGGGCGGTTCGTCACCGTCGGTTCCCAGCACCCCCGCCAGCGCGCCGGACCGCCACGCCGCCACACCGCCGGCGGCGATGACGATGAGGGCGACAGCGGCCGGGAGCATCCAGGACGGCCCGTCGGTCGCCGCGTCAGATGTGTCACCGCCCGCCGTGGTACCACGCTCTGTCCCGGCGTTTTGCCCGGACTCGCGTGGTTCCAGTTCCACGTAGGGCCGGCGGTCGTTGAACGACTGTTCGCCGTTCCACGTGACGCTCTCGCTGCGTTCGAGCGAGTCGGGGGCGCTCTGTGAATCCGGTGCCGGCCGGACATCGGTGAACGCCAGTCCGGGCCCGCGCTGGAAGACGAACGACTGGCTCGATCCGATGTAAAAGCCGCCGTCGAACACGTCGCTGACCACGACCGAATCGCCCTCGACAGCGGCGAAGTTACGCCAGTGGAACGACATCCGCACCGTCCCAGTGTTCTGTAACGGGTCGACTGTCGCCGACCGGTCGTAATCGGTCGCACTCATGTTCCGGCCGGTGGCGTCCGTCCCGAACTGGGTCAGCGCCTGCGACTGCTCGACGAAATTCTGGTACAGGGGCTGCTCCGACTGCTCGAACTCCCGGGCGAACTCTTCGAACTGCTGTTGTTCGGACTCGTTTTCGAGTGGGGTCCTGTGAACGATCGCCCACTCCGCTGAGCCGTTCTGGTACAGCGTGACCTGGAACGTCGTCCGGTCGAACCTGTCGGGCGTCTGGACGCCGACGCTCTCGTCGGTCGGCTGTGCCACCGCCAGCGGCGCGGCACCGCTACCCAGCAGGAGGACCAGCACGAAACCCGCGACGACCAGGCGTACCATCTGTCGTATATCATCGATGGACCGCATAAAAGCACTGTGAATAGCACCGTTCTACGACAGTATCCGGTCGATGTCCGGCGGTTTTCCGGAACATGGAAATTTCAACTGATCGACCTTTGCTCCCACCAGTGAGTCGTTCGTTCCCGTCCGCCGCCACACCGACGGTCCACGCTGTGACCAGCGTGGTCGAACCCGTCCGACCACCCGATAGTGCCAGTTATTCCCCAGTGGGCAACTGACCATGGGCGGGGCGATTCCTGTTCCTACACCGGTATTTTGGCTTCTACACCGTTATTTCGCAAGAATTTCCGGAGGGTTATTTAGAGAGGAGGGTCCAACGAACGGTAACCTATGGGAATTGCTGAGTTCGCAAGGGACGGTCGCGTGGTGTTGGGTGACCGACCTGGCGCAGTGGTGGTGGCCGCGGTAAGCGGCTTCCTCTTGCTGGACCTGGTCGCAAAGCTTGCTGGGACAACCGTGTTCTTTCTCGGAACCCGGTTGCTAGGAGGCTCGCTCACCGTGGGCTCGTTGCTCTCGATGGTGGTGGACGGACTGCTCGTCGGACTGGCCGTGGGACTCGCCGGAATCGGCCTGTCGATGACATACAGCATCCTGGACTTCGCCAATTTCGCACATGGGGACACGGTGACTGCCGGGGCGTTTCTGGGGTGGGTCGCCGCGTACATCACCGCCGGTCTCGGAACCGGGGCGCCGATTGCCGACCTGTTCATGTTCGACTCGGGCCGGCAGCTGAGCACCGTTTCGGCGTTTTTGCCGGTGCTTCTCGGCCTCGTCGTCGCCGGCGTCGGCTCAATCGCCGTCGTGTTGCTCGTTGATCGGCTCACGTACCGTCCCATGCGTGAGGCGGACAACATCTCCTTGCTGATCGCCTCTATCGGCGTCGCACTCGCGATGCGATATCTCATCGCGTTCGTCTTCGGCACGGAGACGAGCGGGGTCGCAAGCGGCGGCCTCCGGGTGACAGTTCTCTCGACGGTTTCGATCACTGACAACGAAATTACGCTGCTGGTCGTGTCGCTCCTGTTGATGCTCGGCGTCCACCTCCTGCTACAGCGGACCAAACTCGGTAAGGCGATGCGGGCGATGGCCGACAACGAGGACCTCGCTCGCGTGACCGGGATTCCGACCGAGCGCGTGATCCGACTCACCTGGATTCTCGGCGGCAGCCTGGCGGGCATTGGGGGCTACCTACTCGTGCTCGAAAGCGGGACGATATCGTTTAATTTCGGCTGGATTCTGCTCCTGCTCATTTTCGCCGCCGTCATCGTCGGCGGCATCGGCTCGATATACGGGGCGATGGCCGGCGGCGTCCTCATCGGGCTGGTCGACAGCCTGGCGCTCATCTGGCTGCCGTCCGGGCTGACGCGGGCCTCCGCGTTCCTCGTGCTTATCGTCGTCTTGCTGCTTCGCCCGTCCGGTATCTTCGGGGGGGTGTCGACAGCGTGAGCACAGTCGACACCGTCCGGGACCGCCTCGATGCGCTCCCCGACGTCAGCTTGGTCGTTGGCTTCATCGCCGCTATCTGGACAGTCATGCTCGTGCTGGCTATCGCTGTCGGCGGGGCGAACTGGCCGAACCTCGCAGTCGGATTCATCGGCAGCGTGACCGTGCTCATCGGCGGCTACGCCATCCTCGCGCTGGCGCTGAACCTCCAGTGGGGGTACACCGGCCTGTTCAACATCGGCATCGCGGGGTTCATGGCTGTTGGTGCGTACACCACGGCGGTTCTCACCGCGCCGACGGACCCGGCCGCTGGCGCTGTTCCGGGACTCGGCCTCCCGCTGTGGCTCGGCCTCGTCGGGGGCATGGTGATGGCCGCCGTCATCGGCGGGCTCGCGGCGCTGCCAGCGCTCCGACTGAAAGCCGACTACCTCGCTATCGTGACGGTCGCGTTCTCCGAGATTATCCGGCTCATCGTCAACTGGGACGGCCTCGCCGAGGTCTCGCTGTTCGGGGTCCCGGTCGGTACCGGCGGCGCGACCGGCATCTCGTTCAAGTCCGCCAACGACGTCGCGGCTGGGCTCATCAACGGCATCGGGCAGCCCCTCGTGACCGTCGCGGAGGGCGTCGGTGTCTCCGGGCCGAACCTGGCGAACCTCACGTACGGGGTTCTCCTCCTCCTGGTCATGGCCGCGAGTTACTGGGTGCTCGCCCGCATTACCGACTCACCGTTTGGCCGCGTGCTGAAGGCGATCCGTGAGGACGAGACCGTTACCCAGTCGCTTGGCAAAGACACCCGGCTGTTCAAGATCAAGACGTTCATGATCGGGTGCGCGCTGATGGGGCTGGCCGGCGTCCTGTTCCGCGGCCAGGCGGGCTACATCAGCCCACAGCAGTTCAGGCCGACGATTACCTTCTACGTGTTCGCGGCGCTCATCATCGGCGGCTCCGGGTCCAACACCGGGAGCATCATCGGTGCAGCGACGTTCTCGGGCCTGCTGTTCTATCTGCCGGCCCGGCTCGGCGAGAACGTCTCGCTGGGCGGTACCCGCGCCCCCGGCAACGTCGTCGACGCGGTCGCCGCGCTCGGGTCGCTGGACCCGCTCCCGCTGCTCGCGTACACTGTCAGCAACGTCAGCACGCTCCGGTTCGTCCTCATCGGCGTCGTGTTGATCTACATCATACAGAACCAACCAGAGGGACTGCTGGGTCATCGGAACGAGCCGGCGACGAGCGTGTCCTTGGACAGACCACAGTCCGGTGCCGGGGGTGAGAGCGATGAGTGAACCCGACACCGCAAAGCGACAGGAGACGGCCGTCACGAGCGATGCTATCGACTCACCGCTGCTTGAGGTGGATGGCCTCCGCAAGGAGTTCGGCGGCGTCGTCGCGGTCGACGGGGCGACGTTCTCCGTGGCAGAGGGGTCACTGACCGGCCTCATCGGGCCGAACGGGGCCGGCAAGTCGACGACGTTCAACTGTATCACGGGCATTCACGAGCCGACCGGTGGCCGGGTCACCTTCGACGGCCGGGACATCACCGGCCTCGCGCCGTACACGCTCGCAAACCGCGGCCTGGTGCGGACGTTCCAGATCGCCCGCGAACTCTCCGAGATGACCGTCCTGGAGAACGTAATGCTCGCACCGGGCGGACAGGTCGGGGAGTCGGTCGTCCGGTCGGTGACGCCGGGGCTTCGCGGCGACGTCATCAGAGACGAGGAGAAGGTGCGCGACCGCGCGTGGGAGACGCTCGAGTTCTTCGAGATCGACCACCTCGCCCACGAGAACGCCGGCAATCTCTCGGGCGGCCAGCGGAAACTGCTGGAGATGGCCCGGGTCCTGATGACCGACCCCGAAATGATACTGCTGGACGAACCGCTGGCCGGCGTCAATCCGACGCTGGAAGAGAAACTGCTGGAGCGAATCCACGAACTCCGCCGGGAGCAGGGGCTGACGTTCCTGCTCGTCGAACACGACATGGACGTCATCATGAACAACTGCGAACACATCATCGTCATGCACCAGGGGAGCGTCCTCGCCGAGGGGGGCGCCGAGACCATCAAGTCGGACGAGCGGGTACTGGAGGCGTATCTGGGGGGTGACGTATGAGCCAGCGCGCGACGGAGTCCGAGACCGTCTCGCTCCCCGACCCGACCGAGCGCCTCCTCGCCATCCGGAACCTCGATGCCGGCTACGGCGACCTGCAGGTGCTCAGCGACGTTCACATGGACGTTGCCGACGGCGAGTACGTCGTCATCGTCGGCCCGAACGGGGCCGGCAAGTCGACAGTGATGAAGTCCGTCTTCGGCCTGACGACGTACATGGGCGGGGAGGTGGTCTTCGACGGGACCGATATCAGCCAGCGCAGCCCCGACGAGATAATTTACGAGGGCATCAGCTACGTCCCCCAGACCGGCAACGTGTTCGGCTCGCTGAGCGTGCGCGAGAACCTCGAAATGGGGGCGTACATCCTCGACGAGGTCCCTGAGGACCGCATCGAAGACGTGTACGAACGATTCCCGATTCTCCGGGAGCGATCCGACCAGTCCGCCGGGACGCTGTCAGGCGGCCAACAGCAGATGCTCGCAATGGGCCGGGCGCTGATGCTCGACCCGGACCTGCTGTTGCTCGACGAGCCCTCGGCCGGGCTTGCGCCGGACCTCGTCGATGACATGTTCGACCGCATCGACCGCATCAACGACGACGGGACGGCGATCCTGATGGTGGAGCAAAACGCCAAGGAAGCGCTCCGGCGGTGTGACCGCGGCTACGTGCTCGTCCAGGGCCAGAACCGCTACGAGGACGACGGCTCTATCTTGCTCAACGACGAACAGGTGCGACAGGACTTCCTCGGCGGATAAAAACGGTTCTCCGGACGGCCTATTGGTTCATCGCGCTGTTGATCTCAGACGTGTACGAGGACTGCTGTTGCTCGAAGCCGACCTGGTTGACGATAGTCCCGCCTTCCGCCTCGAAGGCGCCGGCGAACGCCTCCTGTAGCGCCTGGCCGTAGCTGTTGTTCACGTACAGCGTCGACGCGGTCTCGGCACCGAGTTCGCCCATCCCGACCTGTGCTAAGACCTGCCCCTGCAGGGCGTCACTCGGCGGGGTACGGAACATGTAATCGTCGTCTTCGAGGTCGGTGATCGTCGGCGACGTGGACGCCGGCGAACAGCCGACGACGCCGTTGTCGATGAGCACGTTGCGTGCGACCTGAATCGACGTTTCGGAGCTGGCCGCCCCGGTAATCGACGGATACCCCGCGCTGACGAGGGAGTTGGCCGCGTCGATGCCCGCCTGCGCCTGGGTCTGCGTGTCGCCGACCTGGTAATCGAACTCGAAGTCGACTTCGCCTTCGAGTTGCAGGGCCGGGAGTATCGCCCCATCGCGGATCGGCCTGCCGAGCGGCCCGAGGTCCCCGGTTTCGGGCATCAGCACACCGAACCGGACGGTCCTGCCGGCGTCGCTTCCGGAACCGCTCGGCTCCGGCTGGGGGATGTCGTCGCCGGCGCTGAAGTCGACGTTGTCGAGCGTTTCGACGCCGCCGTCCTGGAAGCCGAAGACCTGGTACTGCGCGGAGGCCATGTCCCCGTTGCTGTCGAAGTCGACAGCGCTTGAGGCTCCCTCGTACTGGATGTTCTCGCCCGCGGCGGCTGCTTCGACGGCCGCTGGTAACTCCGAGGGGCCGTACGTGTCGCCGCCCGGATTGGCGACGACACGCATGTGGTCCCGGACAGCCTGCCCGTCGTTTTCCCCGGCCATCACGTTCGCGAGGATCTGGACCGCCGTCGCGTCGTAGGCCTGTGAGGTGAACACGCCGGCCTCGTCGTAATCGAACTCGGAGGTGAACAGATCGGTGAACGTATCGACGCCGGGACCGGCCGCCGACGGTGCCGTTCCGCGGACGTTCGACATGTCGTTGCCGACGTTACTGGGCAGCTCCCCGTCCTGCAGGCCGTCGGTGACGAGGATGTCGGCGGCGTCGTCGCCGTAATCGGCGTAGAAGTCCTTGAACAGTTGGACGCCGCTCTGTGGGTAGCCGACGACCATCAGTACGTCCGGCGATTCCGGACCGCTGTCGCCGCCGGAATCGGTCCCCGTTCCGGTCATCCCACCGTCGCCGTCTCCGCCGTCACCGCCGTCACCGCCGTCACCGTCGGTCTGCTCAGTTGAACAGCCTGCCAACCCACCCAGCAGACCGACAGTACTTACCGCCCCAGTGCGCTTCAGGAACGTTCGTCGACTGGTATCGCGACTCATAACAGTTACCACTGATTCGCTTCTTATAAAACTATATCCTCCCGTAACGCTGTTGTCCCGCAGTCTGATACGGTCACAGCGATTATTTTTTGTAGGCGTTCGTAGAGATTAACGGCGGAATAGACGCTATCGACCCAGCTGTCGCTCGGATTCGCAGCACATCCGCGAAAAAACGTCGAGTGTTGCCCCTTATTCGACGCGACCGACGACCTTCTCGTACTCTTCGGCGGCCTTGTCCCAATCAACGACCTCGAAGAAGGCGTCGATGAAGTCACCGCGGGCGGGGCCGTAGTCGTAGTAGTAGGAGTGCTCCCAGACGTCGAGCGCGAGGACGGGGTGGGAGCCCCAGAGCGCGCCCTGGTCGTGCTTGTCGACCGGCACGTTGCGAAGTTGCTTGGCAACGGGGTCGTACACGAGCAGCGCCCAGCCGCCGGCGGCTTTCGCGGCGGCTTCGAACTCGCCCTTCCAGCCCTCGTAGGACCCGAAGTCCTCCTCGATGCGGGCGCGGAGGTCGCCCTCCGGCTCGCCGCCGCCGTTGGGGTCCATGTTCTCCCAGAACAGCGTGTGGAGATAGTGGCCACAGCCGTTGTGGGTGACGTTGCCCATCGCGGCTGCGCTCGAACCGAAGTCACCGGATTCGCGGTTCTCGGCGAGCGTCTCCTCGGCCGATTCGAGACCGTTTACGTACCCCTGATGGTGGGTATCGTGGTGCCAGGTGAGCACCTGCTCGGAGATGTGTGGCTCCAGTGCGTCGTAGTCGTACGGGAGCGGTGGCAGCTCGGGATTGGAATGTTCGGGCATATGAAAACGCCTCCATCAGTATCTGTCGCGCGGCTGCCTGTTAAACGTTTAGGAGCCATTCGTTACCACCTGACACGGACAGAGGGACGGGGCCGTCACTACCCGCTGGTATAACCCCACGTAGCGGCTCGATATCTGGTGTAACTGTCTGGGAGAGTACAACGCAGCAGAATGTTGCCGCCCTACTCGTCGCCCCTGGCTCGCTCGAACATCGCCAGGGCCTGCTCGCGGCGCTCGCTGTGGTCGACGACCGGGTCCGGATACTCCGGCGCGGCGTTGCGCCGCTGGGTGAGCGAGCAATCGTTCCACTCGTGGATGATTTCGGGGTCGGTGTCCCGTAGCTCCGGGACGTATTCCTTGATATACTCGGCGTCGGGGTCGTAGTCCTCGCCCTGTGTCATCGGATTGAAGATGCGGAAATACGGCTGGGCGTCGGTCCCCGTCGAGGCCGCCCACTGCCAGCCGCCGTTATCGTTTGCTGTGTCGTGGTCGACCAGTTTCTCTCGGAACCAGTCGTAGCCGTAGCGCCAGTCGATGAGCAGGTCCTTCGTGAGGAAGGAGGCGACGATCATCCGGACGCGGTTGTGCATGTACGCCTCTTCCCGAAGCTGTCGCATTCCGGCGTCGACGATTGGATAGCCCGTCTCGCCGTCTTTCCAGGCCTGCAACAGCTCCTCGTCGTTCTCCCACTCGATGGGGTTCTCGTAGGACTTGTAGTTCGAGCTGACGACGTGCGGATGGGCGAACAGCACCTGCGTGTAGAACTCCCGCCAGGCCAGCTGGGACTGGAACTCCCGCACGGACTCGCGGCGGTCGCCGCCGGTTCCTTCTTTGGCGTCCTCGGTGCGGTCGTACACCTTCCGGATGCCGATGGTCCCGAACTTCAGGTGGGGCGAGAGCCGTGAGGTGCATTCGTCGGCCGGGAAGTCCCGGCGCTCATCGTACTCGTAGACGTTCTCTGCGAGGAACTCATCGAGCAGCGCGCGCGCTTCGTCTGTCCCCGCTGCCGGGACGTCCGATTCCGGCTCCGCGAAGCCGAGGTCGGCCAGCGTCGGGAGCGGGTCGCCGTCGACGTCCGCCAGTTCGTCTGCCGACGGGGCCTCGTAGGGCTGGGCTTTCTCGCGGTCGTGCCACTTCCGGCCGAAGTAGGTGAAGACGCTGTAGGGGTCGCCGTCGTTCGTCGTAATCTCGCCGGGTTCGTGCAACACGGCGTTCTGGACGGCCTCACGGGCCACGTCCGCGTCGTCGAGTGCTTGCCGGACGGCGGCGTCACGTTCGCGTGCGAGCCCCGAGTAGTCTTTCCCCCAGGTGACTTTCTCCGCGCCGTACTCGGCTGCCAGGTCCGGCAGGACGGCCGTGGGATCGCCTTCGGCGATGACGAGGTCACTGCCACTGTCGCGGTACCACTCGCGCAGACTGTCGAGTGCGTCCAGCATGAACGCGACGCGCGGCGGGCCGGCGTGGTCGAGAACGGCCCTGTCGAAGACGAACACCGGGACGACGGGATCGGACGGAGTCGCCGCGGCGAGGCCGGCGTTGTCCGCCGCCCGGAGGTCACGGCGATGCCAGTGCAGGCGCATACGTGATACACGTACCAGCCCGGGCAAAAGGTACTGCCCAACGATGTTGGTCTGGCAGACGGTGACGGACACCACTGTTATTTTCCCGGCGGGTGAGGGCACACGCATGGAAGACGCGACTGTGACGGTGTCGATCGAGGGAGCGGTGGCCACAGTGACGCTCAACCGACCGGAAGCGCGGAACGCCCTGTCAAAGGCGACCGCCGAAGCACTCATCGACCGGTTCGAGTCGGTGGCCGACAGCGACGCACGGTGTGTCGTGCTGGAGGGTGCCGGCCCCGCCTTCTGTGCCGGCGGCGACATCGACGCGATGCTGGAAGGGGTCACCGACGACCAGCCGCCGGCGGAGCGGGTCGAACTGGTGGTCTCGGCACTCCACGAGGCCATCCGGACCGTCCACAGCTGTCCACTTCCGGTCGTGGCGAAGATCGACGGCCCCGCCTTCGGCGCTGGAGCCGGGCTCGCGCTGGCGTGTGATATACAGGTGGCAAGCACCGACGGCCAGATCGGCTTTGGCTTCCGCCGGGTCGGTCTGGCGAGCGACTCCGGCGTCTCCTACTTCCTCCCGCGAATCGTCGGCCCGAACAAGGCCAAGGAACTCCTCTTCACGGGCGACCTGCTGGATGCCGAGACAGCCCACGAACTCGGGCTGTTCACGCAGGTGTTCGACGGGGAAACCTTCGAGTCGGAGGCGTCGGCGCTCGTCGACGATATCGCCTCGGGACCGACGGTTGCGCTCGGCCACGCCAAGCGACTGGTCAACCGGAGTCTGGACAGTTCACTGGAACAGGCGCTCGAAAACGAGGCCACCGCCCAGGGTGTCGCCTTCACCACTGACGACCACGAAGAGGGCGCAACCGCGTTCGTCGAGAAGCGCGACCCGTCGTTCCAGGGCCAGTAACGTGAGTACGGCGACCGACAGCAGCCCTCTACGGCGACGGACAGCAATACTGATTCAGACTGTCCGGAACGCGGTCATTCACAGCGTCTCGAAGTGCTGGACTGACCCGACGCTGTTCACCGAAATCGACGGCGAGCAGTCGCAGCCACGGGGGAGAATGGAAATAAAGACGAGAGAAGACGCTCGATAGGGTCGTGCCTACAGTTTCCGCTCGGCGTCCTCGGCCAGTTCCTTCATCCGCTTGCTGACCCGGCCGGCATCCGAGAACTCGTCTTCGCTCATCGCCGTCGCGAGCGAGTTGCCGAGCACGAACACGGCGTGTTTGTGCTCGCTCTTCGATTTGTGGACGTCCGACGGCCGCACGTCGAGTTCCTGGTAGGCGTCAAACAGGTCCGGATCGACCGAGTCCATGTCGTCGCGGAAGTACTCCATAATCGTCACCATCTGCTCGTGTAGTTCGAGAAGCTCGTCTTTGTGCATGGCTACAGTATGCGGTGGCACGTCCATAAGAATTGCTTGAGAAGGGATACCAGACTCTCACGCCTGTATTTTCAGAAGACGTACTCGTCGTCGTGACCCATCATGCCGTCTTCTTCGAACCCTGGCTCCTCGTCTTCGTCCTGTGGTCCGGAGGTTTTGTACGCCTTGAGCCCGGTCGATAGGAGGTCCTCGATGGCTTCCTCGCGGTTGAGGAACTCGCCTTTCTCGACGAGCTGCGCGATCTGCATCTCCAGGTGTTCCGGGATATTGATCTCTACCTTGGGCATCGCTTCATAGGGGGCTTCGACTATGCCCTATTTAAAACTGACGGGGGTGTGTTCGCAGATTACAGAATTACAATTGTAGAACGGTTAGACGATGTTTGTGAACAAAGAGATTAATTTCCCCGAAGCCGAATAATCCACCGTCACCGCGCCTGGCGGGCCAGATCTGGGGGAAATCAGCGAAGGCGCGGCGACAGCCCGCTCCAGCCCCGGGATGCATAATCGAGTGTATAGTTAGGCTCAAAGGTGCGCAATCCTAAGGCATGGCTGATGGAACCACTGCGTGGTGACGAGACGACGGTTGGTGAGACAACGGTCGTCGCACGCGGGTGTCGCCTCGACGACGCACCGGTTCGGGCGGTGCTCGAAACGGACGCTCGCCCCCGGTTCTTCTGGGCGGCCGGTACCGAGTCAATCGCGGCCCGCGGGAGCGCGGCGACTGTGACTGCCGACGGGCAGTCGCGGTTCGACGACGTGCGGACAGCGGTCGAAGCGCTGTTCGAGGACTGCTCAGTCCCCGACAGCCTCCCGAGCATCGCGCGGCCGCGAGCGTTCGGCGGGTTCGCCTTCCACAGCGGAACGCACGACGGTGACGACTCCCCGTGGGACGGGTTTCCCGGCGCGGCGTTTTTCCTCCCCGAGATACAGGTGACTGCGAGGGACGACGACGCCTGGCTCACGACCGTTGCGACGGGGCCCGAGGCCACGACGGAGGCGGAGACGCTGCTTGAGGAGTGGCGCGACCGACTGACAACAGCCCCAGAGAGCGAGCCGGGCACCCCACCGGGAATCTCTCACCGGGAACGGACGCCGACACAGGCCGGCTGGCGCGACCAGGTGTCGGCCGCTATTGCAAGCGTCGAGCGGGGCGACCTCCAGAAGGTCGTGCTCGCACAGAGCCTCAGGGCTGCGTTGGCGGCCGACCTGTCAGTTCCGGACGTGATGGCGCGGCTCTCCCGGACGTACCCGGACTGTTACCGGTTCATGCTGTCGCCGGAGGCAGACGAGGGGACGTTCTTCGGAGCCACGCCGGAGCGGCTGGTCTCTGTCCGCGGGCGAACCGTCCGGACGGAGGCCCTGGCCGGTTCGACGGGTCGGGGCGACACGCCCGCCGAGGACGAGTGGCTCGCCGCCGAACTCCTCGACAGCGAGAAGGACCGCCACGAGCAGAAGCTCGTCGCCGACGCGATACGGGACCAGCTGGAGCCCTTCGCTTCGACGGTCCGCATCGGCGAGCGGACCGTCCGCCGGCTCGCCACGGTCCAACACCTTCGCACGTCGATCACGGCCGAACTCGACGACGACGAGCACGTCCTCTCGCTGGTCGAGGCGCTGCACCCGACGCCGGCCGTCGGCGGGCTGCCACCGGACGCAGCGTTGCGGACCATCCGCGAGACGGAGGCGTTCGACCGCGGCTGGTACGCTGCACCCATCGGCTGGGTCGACGCCGCCGGCAACGGGACCTTCGCCGTCGGCATCCGCTCGGCCGTCGCCACGGAGCGCGAGGCGACCCTCTTTGCGGGCGCGGGCATCGTCGCGGACAGCGACCCCGACCGCGAGTGGGACGAGGTCCAGCTCAAATACCGACCGATACTGGACGAACTGGAATGACCGCCCCGAACGTCAACACGCTGTGGGCGGAGACGCTCGTGGCCGAACTCGCCGCTGGCGGGGTCGACGCGGTCTGTCTCTCCCCCGGCAGTCGCTCGACGCCGCTGACGGTCGCGTTCGCCGAGCACCCCGACATCGACGTGTTCTCCCACCTCGACGAGCGGTCGGCGGCCTTCTTCGCGCTGGGTCGTGCCCGCCGGACCGGCCAGCCGACGCCGCTGGTCTGTACCTCCGGCACCGCCGCGGCGAACTACCACCCGGCGGTCATCGAAGCCAATCAGTCGGGCGTCCCGCTGCTCCTGCTGACGGCGGACCGTCCGCCGGAACTCATAGATAGCGGGGCGAACCAGACCGTCGACCAGGAGAAACTGTACGGCGACGCCGTCCGCTGGTACCGGGACATGCCCGAGCCGGAGGCGGAGCCACGGAAAATGCGGATGCTGCGGACGACGGCGGCCCGGGCACTCGCGAAGAGTACCGGAAGCAATCCCGGCCCGGTCCACCTGAACTGTCGGTTCCGGAAGCCGCTGGAACCGACGCCGACGCCCGACGACGGCCCGGCGGGCGTGCCTGCCGACTGGGCGGGCGGCGACGACGCGGCCGCAACCGGTCGCGACGGCCCGTTCGTCACGACGAGCGAGGGCGTCGCTGTGCCGGACGAGAGGACGGTTCGACGGGTTCGGGACGGAATCCGGTCCGCACAGCGGGGTCTCATCGTCGCTGGCCCGGCCGACCAGGGACTCAGTGCTGACTCCCTGGCACGGCTGGCGTCGGCCACCGGCTTCCCGGTCCTTGCGGACCCGCTGTCGGACCTGCGGTTTGGCCCGCACGTCGACCGCCTCGACGTACCGGTGTGTGGCGGCTACGACGGCTATCTCGGAAGCAGCGGCGTCGAGCAGTGGGAAGACCCCGACGTTGTCCTGCGCTTCGGCGCGTCGCCGACCTCGAAGCCGCTGCGTCACTACCTCCGGGACGCCGACTGTCGGCAGTTCGTCGTCGACCCGACTGGCGGCTGGTCGGAGGCGGAGTTCACGGCGACGGACCTGCTCGTGGCCGATCCCGACGCGACCGCGGACGTGCTCGCGGCGGAGAGTCTTGACTGCGCCACGGAGACATGGTGCGAGCAGTTCGTCGCGGCAGAACAGGCACACTGGGACGCCGTTGCGGACACCGCCGTAGAGACCTACTGGGAGGGGGGCGTCCTCGCGGACGTCACGGCGCTGGCCCCTGACCCGGCCACGCTGTTCGTCTCGAACAGCATGCCGATACGGGACATGGACCGGTTCGGCCGGCCCCGCGACGCCGATCTGACCGTGCTGGGCAACCGCGGAGCCAGCGGTATCGACGGCATCACTTCGACGGCACTGGGAGCCGGCAGCGCGACGTCGGACCCGCTCGTGCTCGTCACCGGCGACCTGGCGTACTACCACGACATGAACGGCCTGCTCGCGCTCGGCCGCTGTGCCGTGGACGCGACGGTCGTCCTCGTAAACAACGACGGCGGCGGCATCTTCCACATGCTCCCCATCGAGGACCACCCCACGTTCGAGGACCAGTTCCGGACGCCACACGGCCTCGATTTCGAACCCACGGAGGCGCTGTATTCGCTGGAGTTCGAGCGAGCGACCGACCGCCGGCAGTTCCGCGAGCGGTTCGGTGCGTCGGTCGAATCCGACGGCACACAGGTCATCGAGGTCCAGTTCGACGCGGGCGACAGCCATGCGGTCAGAGACCGACTCGCCGAACAGGTCGCCGAAACCCTCGCTGGCGACTGACCGTTTAGAGCCGCAACACCGACGCCGTCAACAGCGACAGTCCGAACGGGAGCCACGTCCCCGACAGTGCAAGCGCCCCAACGAGCGAGACCGCACTGATATTCAGCGTGAAAAGCAGCACCGTCGTCGTCAGACTCCAACTCCCGAACACCATGATGGCGATGGTGGGTTCGGACTGGAGGTAGCCGATCATGAAGACGGTACAGATACCGATTGTCACGTTGACCCACAGCGGGAACGCCGGCAGCAGCGCGCTGAACAGCATCACCGGGTAAAGCGCGAAGGTGATGGCAAACAGCGTCAGCCCCCGGCCGGTGGGCATCTCCAGAAGCGACCCGCGGGATGGGGTGTCGGTCTGGCGGACGGAGTACGCGGACGACGAACTCCATGTAGCGCCGCTACCGCCGCTGTCGCCGAAGCCGCCGGTCGCAGTAGCGCCGGAGCGCTGGGTCGACGCTGTCGCAGACGCGGTCGCCGTCTCGCTGGTCGCCGCGGTCGACTGGTCGTTGCTCGACGACGTGTCGGTGTCGGCGGTCGAGCGCCCGTTTCGGTCCTCGGCGACGCGGTCTCTGGCGGCCCGCTCGCGCCGTGCCCGCTCTCTGGCGCTGGTTCGAGACGCGCGTCGGTCGGTGCTCGCTTCGGTTCGGTCGGCAGCCGATGCAGACCCGTCATAGCCCGCTCGTCGTGCCGCTTCCGCCGCGCCACTGCGGCCGCCGTCTGCCGCGCTACTTTCGCCCGCGACGTAGGCCTCGTGACCCAAACGGTCGTATCGCGCCCGCTCGTCCTCGTCGGTGAGCACGTCACGGGCCTCGATGAGGCGCTGGGTCGCCTCGCCGGCGTCGGCCGCGTCGCTCACGTCGGGATGGGTTTCCTTCAGCCGCTCCCGATAGGCCGCTTCGATGGCCGCCGTCGACGCGTCGGGTGAAACGCCCAGTACCTCGTAAAACGTCTCCGTCATGCCGGGCGTAGCCCCTGCAAGCGAGCGAGCGACGCTAATTGCCGGCGACCGCGTTCAATCACTCGTCCTCGACGCCTCCCTCTGATTCTGTGCCGCGTTCGTACGACGCTGAAGGTCGCTGATAGTCCCCGGCGGATCCAGCCGACTCCGACTCTCGTGCGCGCGCTGTGGCGAGCCGTTCCAGCGCCGTCGCGATGCGTTCCAGAATGAAGACGAATCGCACGAACAGGTACAGGAGCCAGGGGACCAGGGCTACTATCAGGCCGAGCAGAATCTGCTGGACGATAACGACACTGTACACCAGGATCACCACCGAAAGGACGCCAAACAGCGCCAGTATCGGTTTCCGGTTCCGTGTGGAGGGCATCGCTAGTGGGTTCACGTGTGCGACACCAAAGCGTTTGCTCTGGTGTGAAAGCGCGTGCGAAGAACGTCCGTCGTGTGGGCGCGTACGAGGAATCTTTTTGCGACGGCCGTCCCGAGCCACGGTATGGTCTCTGAGCTATTCGACCCGGAGCGGTGGAGTGCCATCGACCGGTTCGACTTCGCCGACATCACCTATCACCGCTCGACCGACACCGGAGCAGTGCGTATCGCCTTCGACCGGCCGGAGAAACGCAACGCCTTCCGCCCGGAGACGGTCGACGAACTCGCGACGGCGCTTGACCACGCCAAGCGACAGACCGACGTGGGCTGTGTCATCCTGACTGGGAACGGGCCGTCGCCGAAAGACGGCGGCTGGGCGTTCTGTTCCGGCGGGGACCAGAGCATTCGGGGCGAGAGTGGGTACGAATACAGCGAGTCCGACGACACGGACGAAAGCGACGGCGTGACCGACGACGCTCCCGAAAACGTCGGCCGGCTCCACATCCTCGAAGTCCAGCGCCAGATCCGCCACATCCCCAAGCCCGTCGTCGCCGTCGTCCCGGGGTGGGCCGTCGGCGGCGGCCACTCGTTGCACGTGGTCTGTGACCTCACGCTCGCCAGCGAGGAGCACGCGAAGTTCCTCCAGACGGACCCCGACGTGGGGAGCTTCGACGGCGGCTTCGGCTCGGCGTATCTCGCGCGACAGGTCGGCCAGAAGAAAGCCCGGGAAGTGTTCTTCCTCGGGAAGACCTACGACGCCGACGAAGCTGCCGACATGGGGATGGTCAACGACGTGGTACCCCACGAGGACCTAGAGAACACCGCTATCGAGTGGGCCGAGCGGATGAACGAGAAGTCGCCGACGGCGATGCGGATGCTCAAGTACGCCTTCAACCTCGATTCGGACGGCATGGTTGGCCAGCAGGTGTTCGCCGGCGAGGCGACGCGGCTGGCCTACATGACCGACGAAGCCCAGGAGGGGCGGGACGCGTTCAACGAAGGCCGCAAGCCGGATTTCGACGACGTGCCGTGGCACTACTGATCCGGCGGAACGGACAGAGACGGAAGCAACTGCGCGCTCAGTCCTCGTAGGCCAGCGTCATGACCCACTGCGAGAAGGTGTCGTCGTGGGGGTCGACTTCCTCGTCGCCGATAAACGGCGAGAGCTGATCGCCGGCCATCAGAAGCGAGAAATCGAGGTCGCGGGCCGCCGGGGTCAGATAATAGGTGTTGTGGCCTTCGTACACCGTCTCCTCGCGCTGGATGAGGTTCTTTTCGAACAGGGACTCGACGATGCGACTCCCCTTCCGCGAGGAGACGTCGAGTTCCTTCCAGAAGTCGCTCTGGTGGATGCCGCCGGACTCCCGAATCAGTTCGAGCCCGGCCCGCTCGCCGTCAGAAAGGTCCGCCTCCGACGCTGCTGAACTCATGTATTACTCATACCGTGAGTCGGCCGCTTAAATCTGACCTTCGACCGGGCGGTAGGGCGTCCGGCAGGGTGGCCCGTCCGCGTACCGATACTCGCTGTCGGCACCCAGCGTGATGAGCGACGACGACCGCGTGCCGAAGCCGTTGCCGTGGACGCAAACGCCGTACTCGTGATCCGAGATTGTCTCGCCCGCGCGGCCGATCCACTCGTCGACAGGTTCGCCGGGCTTCGGAACCAGTGCCTCGTGGAGCCGCGTCGCGTTGTTCGCCTGTTCTTCGCCGGCGTCAGGCCGAGTGGCCGGAATCCGGTAGTCGCCGTCCGCGCCGACGTTGACGACGACGTGGACGCCGGGTTGGAAGTTTCGGACAGCGAGCTGGCCGTCCCATTCGAGCAGGACAGCGGCGTTCTCGTCGGCCAGCAGGAGATTGAATCCCGCGTACTCGGCCGCTCTGGTGGCCTGTTCGACGGCGCGAGCCGCGGACTCCGCGCTCTCGTGGCTCAACGCGTCCCGGACGAGCAGGCCGCGCGAGCGGTCACCGGCCAGGTCGGCGTCCACCCAGCGGTTCGTCACCGCCGCGAGCAGGCCGTGCTCGTTGTAGCCGATCCACGTCCCGTCGGCTTCCTCGTCGGCCGGTGCGACGACACGAGTTCCCCAGTAGCGCTGTTGTGGCGGCTGCGACGGCCTGTCGAGCCGCTCGTCGCGGTTCGCCGCGACCGCGACCGGCGTGCCGTCGAAGACCTGCCACGCGAGGACGATTGTACACACAGACCGGGATACGCTATCGACGTAGAAAACCGCTTGGCCACAGCCGCCACACTACCGGGTTGGTTCGCTCTCCTCGCCAGCAGCCGTGAACCGCGACCGGACGGCGGCTCGGTCGACAGTCCCCGACGCCGTCCGCGGGAGCGCGTCGGCGATCCGGACCGTTTTGGGGACCTCGTACGGCGCGAGTCGCTCGGCGCAATGCTCGCGGACGGTCTCAGGCGTCACATCACCCACGACCAGTGCGGCGACGCGCTGGCCCCACTCTTCGTCGGAGAGTCCGACGACGGCCGCATCTTCGACCGCGGGGTGGTCGCGAATCGCCGCTGCGACCGTGCTCGCGTCGACGTTCTCCCCGCCGGTCACAATCTGATCGTCGACGCGGCCCTCGATCCAGAGGTGGCCATCCGCGTCGCGGTAACCGATGTCGCCGGTATGAAAGCCGTGGTCGCCGAACGTATTGCCGTCGCCGCCCAGGTAGCCCGGGGTCACCGTGGGGCCGTCGACGACGATTTCGCCGCGTTCGCCGGGGTCGCAGGGGCCCTCGTCGCCGACGACCGTCACGTCGGTGAACACGAGCGGCTGGCCGACGGTGCCGGCGTGCTCGAACGCCGTCTCCGGCCGCGCCGTCGCTATCTGTGACGCCGTCTCGGTCATCCCGTAGGTGGGACACACCGGCACGCCCCGCTCCCGACACCGCTCGATGAGACCCTCGCTGGCCGGGCCGCCGCCGAGCAGGACGAACCGGAGCGAGGCCGGCGGCTCCCAGTCCCCATCCAGCAGCCGCGAGAGCATGGTCGGGACCAGCGAGACGCCCGTCACCGACCGGTCGGCGATGACCCGCTGTGTCGCTTCGGCGTCGAACGAGCGCTGCACGACGACCCCTGTGCCGTACAGCGCGCTCCGGACGAACGGAGCCAGTCCGCCCATGTGGTAGGTCGGCAGACAGACCAGCCAGCGGTCCGACGGCAGGACGCCGAGGCGGTACGACGACGCGACGGCGCTGGCGACGAGGTTGCCGACCGTCAGGCGGACGCCCTTGGGCTCGCTGGTCGTCCCCGAGGTGAAGATGACGAGCTGTGTGTCCGTCCGGGAGAGGGTCGCCGGCGTCACGTCGGCGGCTGTCTCGTCGGCCACAGTCTCTCCCGCTGTCCCGTCAGTGACGGCGGCCGCTGACAGGTCTTCGTCGACCGAAACCACCGGGCAGCCGCCGATGTCCGCCGCCAGCGAGGCGGTGCTGTCCCCACAGACGAGCAGGTCGGCGTCGACCATCGACAGTTGCGCTCGGAGACTCTCGGCGTCGAGTTCCACGTTCAGCGGTGCCAGCGTCGCGCCCAGTCGCATCGCCGCGAACAGGAGTGTGCCGACCGCCGGCCGCGTCGGCAGGAGCGTCGCAATGGTGGCGTCCGGGGCGTCAGTCCGCCGGTCGAGTTCGGCAGCCACCGCATCGACAGCGGTATCCAGTTCGCGGTATGTGACCGCCGCCCCCGATTCCGCCGCGACCATCGCCGTTCGGTCTGGCGTCGTATCGGCGCGATGGGTAACCAGGTCCTGCGTCGGCCAGTCGACGGGGTCACGCATCGGGGTTCACCTCCGCCGGGTCCAGGCCGAGGCCGGTTTCCTGGGGAACTGACATCATGCCGTCAGTCACCGTCGTCGGGTCCGGTGCGAGGTCGGACGCCAGTCTATCGCCGGTCGCTAGACCGCAGGCCTCGATATCGGGAACCGCGGCGGCGACGTGCAGCGCCGCGAGACGGGCGACCACAGCGTCGATTGTCGTCGTGACGACGGGCTCGACGCCTTGCTCGCGGGCACGCAGGGCCAGCGTGTGGGCGTTGCCCGGGCCGCCAAGGACCATCGGCTTCAGTATCAGCACGTCGGCCGCGTCGGCATCGAGCACGCTGTCGACCCGGCGGTCGACGAGCGATTCGTCGAGCGCGACGCCGACGCCGTTGCCCCGGAGTGCCGCGTGGCCGGCCAGATCGTCCGCCGGGAGCGGCTGCTCGACGTAAGCCACATCCAGGGGCGCGAGTCGTTCGAAGGCGTCGGCGGCCTGGTCGCGGGACCACGCGCCGTTGGCGTCGGCTCGCAGGGTCACGTCGTCGCCAACGCGCTCCCGGACGGTCCGAACGCGCTTGACGTCCTCGTCGACGCTCCGCTTGCCGACTTTGAGCTTACAGCAGTCGTAGCCGGCTTCGAGCGCCTGCTCGACGGCGTCGGCCGTCTCGGCCGGCGACCCGTCTCCCACGGTGGCGTTGACGGGCACCCGGTCGCACTGTCGGTCGGCGTCGAACCACTGGTACAGCGGCACGCCGTCGGCCTTCGCATCAGCGTCCAGCAGCGCGGTCGCGAAGCCGTGGCGGGCGGCCGAGACCGAAGCGGCGTCCAGCGAGAGAAGAATGTCCGTGTGCCCGCCGACAGCCGCGACAGCGGTCGCGTCGTCGAGCCCCTGCCGGCAGTCGTCGACCGACTCCGTCCAGCCCGGGAGCGGCGTGGCTTCGCCGACGCCCGTTTCGCCGCGGTGGTCGTAACGGACGACGAACCCCGAGCGCTCGCTGATCGTCTCCCGAGCGGTCGCGAGCGGACTCGACAGCGGGAGCGAGAACGGGTCGACGTTCATAGTAGCTGTGGGACAGCGAGTCCCAGCGCGAACAGGACGGAGTGGGCGAACAGCGTCTGCCCGACCCGTTCGAGCGTCGGATTCAGTGCGTCGCCGTCGGTCTGTGTAAGCACTGTTTTCGAGACGGTTGCCGCCAGCGGCAGCGTCAACAGCGGGGCCAGTGCCGGAAGGCCGTATTGGCTATCGAGGGCGAACACGACCGGAACGACGTAGGCCATCCCGACCATGATGAGGAACTCGACGCGGCTCCACCAGTAGCCCAGGTAGACGGCCAGCGTCTTCTTGCCCGCGGCGCGGTCCGTCTCCCGGTCGCGGATGTTGTTGACGACGAGAATCGCCGTCGACAGCCCGGCCGCCGGAAGGCTCGCCGTGACGGCGGCAACGGTGACCGACCCCGGCGGCAGCGTCATCGGGAACGCGCCGACGGCGCCTGCGCTGGCAACGGCCTGCACGTAGTAGGTGCCCGTAACAGCGATGAGACCGAAGTAGACGAACACGAACAGGTCGCCCAGGCCGCGGTAGCCGTAGGGGAGCGGGCCGCCGGTGTAGAGTATTCCGGCGGCGATACCCGAGATGCCAACGACAACGATAGGGAGGCCGCCGACGGCGACGAGATAGACGCCGATGACGACGGCGAGCCCGTAGGTCGCTATCATCGCCCGCTTGACCTCGTCGGCGTCGATGAGACCGCCGGCAGTCACGCGGGTGAACCCCTCGCGGTCGTCCGTGTCGGCCCCCTTCACCGCGTCGTAGTAGTCGTTCGCGAAGTTCGTTCCGACCTGGATGAGCAACGCGCCAACCAGCGCTGCGACCGCCGGCAACGTGGCGAAGACGCCGGCGTGGACTGCCAGCCCCATCCCGACGATGACCGGCGCGGCCCCGGCGGGCAGTGTCTGTGGCCGCGCGGCCATCACCCACGCCTGCCGTTTCGAGACGTCCGCCGTCGCTGTACTCATTGGTGAAAACTGGGGACGCTATCCCCAAAGCGACTGTGGTTCGACGGACACCCGAAATATGACCCGTTCGCGTGACAGCAATACCAGGGGAGTATCACAACCACTATATCATAATTAACCATACGGTAGCCTGAGATGCACAAGCCACTGCTGACCACGGATTTTCTCGACCGTGCGCGGGAATACTACGGGGAGAAGGAGGCTATCATCGCGACAACTGGTGAGCGGTTCACCTACGACGAGTTCGGCGAGCGAGCCGACGGGTTCTCGGCGGCGCTGGCTGCCCGTGGCATCGAGAAGGGGGACCGGGTGGCCGTGCTGGACCCGAACACGCACTACCAGCTCGAAGCGGCATACGGCATCATGCAACTCGGTGCCATCCACACGCCGCTGAACTACCGGCTCGTGCCGGACGACTTCGCGTATATTCTCTCCGATGCCGAAGTCGACGCCGTCTTCGCGGACTACGAGTACGCCGAGAAGATCGAGGCGATCCGCGACGAAGTGCCCACCGACATCTTCGTCACCAACGACACGAACGCCGTCGACGGCGACTGGGAATCCTTCGACGAGATCATCGAGGAGGCAGGGACCGACTACGAGCGCCCCGAGATGGACGAGGACGACGACATCACTATCAATTACACGTCCGGGACGACCGGCGATCCGAAGGGCGTCGTCCGCACCCACCGGACAGAGACGCTCCACGCCTACCTCGTCTCGCTCCACCAGGAGATATCGGACGACGACGTGTACCTCTGGACGCTCCCGATGTTCCACGTCAACGGCTGGGGCCACATCTACTCGGTCACCGGCATGGGCGCGAAACACGTCTGTACCCGCGGGGTGGACGCCGCAGGCATCTTCGACGCCGTCAGAAGCGAGGACGTGTCCTATCTCTGTGGCGCGCCGACAGTGTTGAACATCCTGGCGGATCGCTACGAGGACCACGACGGCGAGATCGAGACGACCGGTGCCAACGACGTTCGCATCGCGACGGCCGGCAGCGCGCCACCGGAGGCCGTTATCCGGACCGTCGAGGACGAGTTCGGCTGGTACCTGAAACACGTCTACGGCGCGACCGAGACGGGTCCGCTCATCACGACCTCCGACGCTCGCCGCTTCATCGAGGACGGCAGCGACGACCGGTTCCGGGTCAAGAAGCGACAGGGCATCGGCTACCTCGGGACGGACGTCCGGGTCGTCGACGAGGACGGCAACGACGTGCCACACGACGACGAGACGCTGGGGGAGGTCGTCGTCCGCGGCAATCAGGTGATGGACCGCTACTGGAACAAGCCAGAACAGACGGAAGAAGCCTTCTCGGACCGCGTCGAGGGGTACTACCACATGGGCGATCTGGCGACGGTCGACGAGGACGGCATGATCGCCATCCGCGACCGCAAGAAGGACATCATCATCTCCGGCGGCGAGAACATCTCCTCGATAGAACTGGAGGACACGCTCTACGAACACGACGCCGTCAGCGACGTCGCGGTCATCCCCGCGCCGAGCGACGAGTGGGGCGAGACGCCGAAGGCCTTCGTCGTCCCGAACTCCGGTGATCCCGACAACCCGGGCGTGACGGCCGAGGACCTCCGAAACTTCACCCGAGAACAGCTGGCGACCTACAAAGTCGTCCGCCGCGTCGAGTTCGTCGAGGAACTGCCCACGACAGCGACCGGGAAGGTCCAGAAGTACGAACTCCGCGAACAGGAGTGGGAAGACGAAGACGAGATGGTCGGCCAGGGGTAGCGACGCACAACGGACCACGCAAAAGTATCATTGAAAAATAACGTTTCGCGAGCCACAAGATAGGACATATTGCACACTCACGACGGCGAGAAGCCAGTTTTCGTCTGCAGAGATGATCTTTTAAGTCACCGTCCTGTAATGTGTGACGACCAGGCAGAGTTATGACTGATCTCGCTGAGACGATACGTATTCTCCACGTCGACGACGAGCCGGGGTTCGCCGACATGACGGCGTCGTTTCTCGAACGCGAGGACGACCGGTTGGACGTTCGGACTGCGACGAGCGCCGCGGCGGGACTGGACATCCTGGCCGATACCGACATCGACTGTGTCGTCTCCGACTACGACATGCCCGAACGGAACGGCATCCAGTTCCTCGAAGCCGTCCGCGAGGAGTACGACGCTCTTCCGTTTATTCTCTTCACCGGCAAAGGCTCCGAGGAGATCGCCAGTGACGCGATCTCGGCCGGCGTCACCGACTATCTGCAGAAAGGGAGCGGTACCGACCAGTACGCGGTGCTCACGAACAGAATCACCAACGCAGTGGAGTCCCGGCGTGTCAAACGCGAGCGCAACCGCCAACTCGACGCCATCGAGACCGCAAAGGAGGGGATCAGCATCCTCGACGAGGGCGGGCAGTTCATCTTCGTCAACGAAGCGTACGCAGACCTCTACGGCTACGATCCGGACGAGATGGTTGGTGAGCACTGGGAGATGCTGTACCGGGAGGAGGACATCCCGCGCATCTACGAAGATATCGTCCCGACGGTCGAGGAGACCGGGTACTGGACCGGAACGACGACTGGCCTCCGTGCCGACGGCAGTACGTTCACCGAAGACCACGTGCTCGCGTTGACCGACCGCGGTGAGCTGGTCTGTACGGTCCGGGACATCTCCGACCGGCGGGACGGCCAACAGGAGCTCTCCCGAATCAAACGCGCCATGGACGAGGCTCCCATCGGTATCACGATCACCGGCCCCAAGCAGGAGGACTGCCGGATCAGCTACACCAACAGGGAGTTTCTGGAACTGACCGGCTACACGGCGTCGGAAGTGCGCGACCGAAACTGCCGGTTCCTCCAGGGTGAGGAGACCCGGTCCGAACCGGTCGACACGATCCGGAGGGCGATCGACGCGGACGACCCCGTCTCGGTTGAACTCCGGAACTACCGGAAAGACGGGACGATGTTCTGGAATCAGGTGTCTATCGCCCCGGTCCGTGACGACGACGGAACGGTCGTCAACTACGTCGGGTTCCAACAGGACATCACCGAGCGGAAGGAACACGAACACCGCCTCAAAGCGCTCAGCGAGTCGGTACAGAATCTGATTCGGGCGGACACGCGCGAGGGAGTCGCCGAGATCGGCGTCGAGACAGCGCGAACTGTGCTCGGCCTCGAAGCGAACACGATCCACTTCTACGACGAGGCCGACCGGACCCTCGAACCAGTCGCCGCCTCCGATGCGATATATGACTTGATAGACGACTTGCCGACCTTCACGCCCGGAGATAGCATCGCATGGCGCGTCTACGAGTCAGGCGACGCGCTCGCCGTCGATGACGTCCACGTCGACCCGGACATCTACAACTCGGACACGTCGATCAAAAGCGAGCTATTCCTCCCGCTCGGCGAACACGGCATCCTGATCGCCGGCTCGGAGACGGCCGCGGCGTTCGACCAGCGGGACGTCGTCCTCGGGGAGATTCTGGCCGGCAACGTCACCAGCGCGCTCAAGCAGGTCGAAGGGACCGAACAGCTGCGCGACCACGAGCGGGAACTCAAACAGCACAACGACCGGCTCGAAGCGTTTACCAGCGTCGTCTCCCACGACCTTCGGAACCCCCTGAACGTCGCCCAGGGACGGCTGGAACTGGCACGCGAGGAGTGCGAGAGTGAGCATCTGGCCGCTGTCGAGCGGGCCCACGAGCGGATGGATACGCTGATAACGGACCTGCTCACGCTGGCCCGGGATGGGGAGACCGTGACCGACCACGAATCGGTCGCGCTTGCGCCGCTCGTGGACAGTTGCTGGACGAACGTCGAGACGGCCGATGCGACGCTCGTCATCGAGGTCGACCGGACCGTTCTGGCAAACGAGAGCCGTCTGAAGCAGTTGTTCGAGAACCTCGTTCGGAACGCGGTCGAGCACGGCGGCGCGGACGTGACCGTCACGGTCGGCGAGCTAGAAGACGGGTTCTACGTCGCGGACGACGGCCCCGGCATCCCCGAAGACGACCGGGAGGCGGTGTTCGAAGCCGGCTACTCGACGAGCGCGGAGGGGACCGGATTCGGGCTGAGTATCGCCAGGCAGGTCGCAGAGGCCCACGGCTGGGAGATCAGCGTTCGTGACAGTGCCGACGGCGGCGCACGGTTCGAGATCACTGGCGTCTCGTTTTGTGAGGCGTAACGACTTCCGGTAGGAGCTGTTCGTCCGCAAAAACGGCAGCAGACCAGTTCCGTTAGTCTTCGAGCGCGTCGGCGATGCGGTCGAGCGACCGTCGCACGTCGTGGACTTCGTCCCGGAGCTTTCGGATCTCGCGGGTGAGTTCCTCGTTGTCGCTGCCGCCCGATTCCTCGTGTTGCCCTGGCGGGCCGCCGCCCATGCCGCCGGGGCCACCCGGACCGGGGCCGCCGGGGCCGCCGCCCATCATGCCGCCCATCATCTGCGCGAAGGGGTTGCCCCCGCCCATGCCGCCGGGGCCGCCGCCACCGCCCATCATCTCTTCCATGCGCTCCTCGCGGCTCATCTCCTCGCCGTCGCCCTCGCCTTCTTCGCGCTCCTCGGCGCGCTGTTGTCGGATCTCCTCGACCCGCTCGCGGAAGGACTTCTCCTCGCCGCCTTCCTCGGTCGCGTCCGCCGATTCCTCAGCGTCTTCGGGTTCATCATCTGCCATACGCCCGGCTTTGGTTGGGCCGCTGAAAAGGGTTGTCGTCCGGAGACAGCCCGCGTAAACGGTCGGTCAGCGTGGGACGCTGGTCCGGAGAATCGCGCCGTCTTCGGGCGAGTTGTTCGCGAAGTTGCAGATGAACAGCGATTCGCGCTGGTCCCCGACTCCGAAGAGCACGTCCGAGGGGAACACCAGCCCGTCGTCCCCGGTCGCCACCACCGCTGTGGTCCCGTCCGCAGTCACTCGGACGACGCGGTTCTGGCTGTTGGCCGCGACGTAGATGTCACCGTCCCGGCTGGTGATGCCGTCGGCTCCGAATATCGCGCTGCCCTCGAAGAACACCGATGGTTCGCCGGCGGCCCCGTCCGACTCGACCGGAACACGGAGCAGCCGGCCGGTCTCTTCGGGGGCTCGCGTCACCGCGACGTAGATGTCACCGTCGGCATCGCGGGTGATCCCGTTCGCGCCGAAACTCTCCGTGTCCAGGCGGTCGTCGTCCAGCCAGGTCGACCGGTCTCCGTCGGTCATGACCGCGTAGACAACGCCGTTCTGGGACTCGGTCACCAGCAGGCGTTCCCGGTCGGCGTCGTAGTGGATGTCGTTCGGGAACCCGCTGATCCCGACAAGCTGTGTCGCTTCGCCGTCTGGTGGGACTTCCCAGACACCCGCTTGATCGTCCTGCGTGGCGACGGCGACGTACACCGTTCCATCTGGCGCTGCCTCGACCCCGATTGCACCGGGCAGCGTCGCAATCTGGTCAGTATCTTCGAGACTGAGGTCGGTCGATCCGGTCTCTGCTGCGGGGACACGCCGAAGCTCGCCAGCAGTAATGCCGAAGTACAGGTCCCCGTCCGGGCCGAACGCCATGTTCTCGGGCACGCGGTCGCCGCCGACCGAGACGAGCGTCTCGACGGCCGCCCGGTCCGGCGTTGCTGTCTCGGTATCGGTCGGGGTCGGTTCGTCGGTTCTCGTCGCGGGTTCGGCACCGCCGTCGTCTGTGGGCGTTGGCGTCGAGTCGGTTTCAGCCGGTTCGTCACCGCCGGTACAGCCGGCCAGACTCACGCCGGCGATGGCGCTGCAACCTATCAGGAATCGTCGCCGCGTCGTGCGTCGTCGGGTCATGCGGATACCTCTCGACGTATGGCTGACAGATCCCTGAAACCTCGGATTACTGAAAGACAGACTGTGGATACCTGATATAGCCGGCGACGGTCCGTCTCAGGCGAGCCGTCGGACCAGCACCGAGAGGCCGAGGCCGCAGGCGAGCACCACGACGAGGTTGAACGCCGCCCTGAACAGCGGCCGGTACCTGTCGGTGACGAACGTATCAATCGCCGACGACGCGGAGAAGTAGAACTGCAGTGTCGCGATGAGCGCCACGAGTGTGAGGATAGCGAACACTGCCCACTGTGCGTAGACGGCTATCGACCGATCGGAGCCGTCTGCATCGTCCTCGTCGACGGAGTCGTCGGTGTCCGCGTCGATGTTCTGTGCCACTGCGTCGGTGGTGGAGGTGTCACTCATTGGTCTGTCTCCGTGCGATGAGGAGCGCGCTTGCGAGGACTGCAAGCAGTCCGATAAGCGCCGTGAAGCCCGGACCATCGGCCGAGGTCTGCTGTGGCTCGTCCATCTCCTGGCCCTCCGGCCGTTCCTGTTCGAAGTCGCTGGACTGGAAGCCGACTTCCTGTCGGGTTTCGTTCTCCTGTAGCCGCTCCGTCGGATGGAGGTTCGCCGGGGAACTCTCCGTGCCGACGATGACGCCGTCGGAGAGCAACATCCCGTCGAGCCAGTAGTTGTAGCCGTCAGGCACCGTCAGTTGGGTTCTGACGATCTCCGTCCGACCGGGGCGGATCTGGCCGACCCGCACGGTCGACTCGTCGGCGATGACGTTCGAGTCGGCCTGCCGTGCCCGGAGCCGAAGCGACAGGTCATCGGACGGCGTGTTCCCGGCGTTCGTGACGTACACCGAGACGTTCAGCGTCGTTCGGTTGTCCGAGACGCCGTCGATCCGGTAGGTGATAGAGTCGAGCGGGACGCCGGCGTTCTCGAACCGCTGGAAGGTCACGGTACTCCGGGCGTACGCCGGCGTGAGGGCGTCGACGTTCTGGACGGACTGCTGTCCGGTCTCGACGCGGTTCCCGTCCTCGTAGACGATGGTGTCGATCCGATAACCGCCCGCCCGCTCGACTGTGATGTTCGACCGCACCGATACCTCTCGTTCCCCTTCGATCTCTCCGACCGACCGCCGCGTCGTCGTCGCGACGAGGCCGGTGTCCGCGTCGATGGCCCGCGTCTCGACGGTGACATTCTCGGCGGGACCGCCGCGGTGGGAGAGCCGGGCGTCGATGGAGAGCGTCACCGTCTGACCGTCGACGGCGGCCGGCTCGATGGTCGTCTCGCGGAGGTCGAGATAGCTCTCGCGAACGTCGTCCTCGGGTTCGGAGAGCACGCCGGGGACCGCTGTTGCACCGATGACCATGGCCAGGACGACCACGACCACGCCACCGGTCAGGAGGGTTTCACGTCGCACACGAGGATGGCCAACAGCCGCCACTAAATGTCTTCTGCACGGTCAAGCGCGGATTGCAGCGTCACCGAACACGAGCTACCCGAACGCGCCCAGACTCGACTGGAGGTCGCGGTCGGTCCCGCCGTCCGTGAGTTCATACCCCACGAGCTGTCGGAGGTCGACGGCGTAGACGCTGCCGTTGTTTTCCAGCACGGCGACCCGCCCTTTCGTCCCGCGGATGGTCCCCGTCGCCAGGGTTTCGGCCATCGGCCGCTCGGAAAGTGATAGGTCGTACTCGAAGTCGTAGGTCAAAAGCGGGTCGTAGCGCTCACACAGCGACGCCCACCAGTCGGCGTCGACGGACTGGTCGAAGCCCGATACCTTCGTAGGCACTCTGACGCGGTCACCCAGGTCGGTAGCGATGTCGGCCTCGACCTGGCGGGCGATACGGCCGTCGGCAACGGTCCGAAGGTGGGCGGCCCTGTCAGCGCCCTGCTCGCGGAGCCGCGTCTCCAGCCGCCAGGAGCGGGTGACGCCAACCTTGACGGTAGCCGGCGCGAACGCCGCCAGATACACCGCGTGTTCCTCGTCGCAGGTGTCGAGGGGCTTGTTGCAGTCCCCGGTACACCGGGCGCACGGCCAGATGTCGGTGTGTTCCGGGCAGTACGGCGCGGGGTTGTTGTCGCAGTGAAAATGCCGGTCCCCGTCGACCGCGCCGGCACAGTGGCGCTCGCCCAGCGTGTAGGAGAGTTCGGTGCCCGGGTCGAGTCGCTCGGTGGAGACGCTCCCGTCCTCGGCTAACAGGAGCGCGGCGTGTTCCTCGACCCGCGCACGGTAGCCCACGACCTGCACGTCCGGCGGTTCGACCCGGAGCCGCAAATGGCTGCCGGGACGACGTTTTTGTGTTCGACTGTCATATATCCACACATGGCAGACCTACAGCTTCGAAGTCCGGCTTTCGACGACGGCGAGCGCATCCCCGAGGAACACGGCTACTCGGCAGCGAACACGAACCCGCCCCTGGAAATCGAGAACGTCCCGTCGAGCGTGTCGTCGCTCCTGCTGATCGTCGACGACCCGGACGCCGAGGAGCCGGCCGGGAAGGTGTGGGACCACTGGCTCGTCTGGAACATCCCGCCAGATACCGGTCGGATTCCGGAGGGATGGGAGCCCGACGAGGCCACGGAGGGACAGAACGACTTCGGGGAGGTCGGCTGGGGCGGCCCGAGTCCGCCCGACCGGGAACACACGTACCGGTTCCTCCTGTACGCGCTGGATACGACGCTGGACCTCTCGCCGGCAGCGGACAAGGACGACGTGTACGACGCGGCCAGCGGCCACGTCGTGGAAAAAGCGCAACTGACCGGGACGTACCCGGCCTGACTCCGCTCAGAGCTCTTCGAGCAGTTCGCGGGTCGACTGGCGCACGGCGTCGTCGCTCGACTGCTCGGGCTCCCAGCCCAGCGCCGAGAGCTTCTCAACGGAGAGGCGCATCCGCGGCACGTCGCCGGTCCAGCCGCGGTCCCCGCCGGTGTACTCGTATTCGGGGTCGATGTCCATTTCATCGGCGACGATGCTGGCGATGCGGTCGACTGATGTGGTCGTCCGCGTGCCGAGGTTGAACACGTTGTGGTCCCTGTCGGCGTGTTCGACGGCGAACAGCATCGCGTCGATGCACTCGGAGATATGCATGTAGGACTTCTCCTGGCGACCGTCGCCGAGGATCGTCAGCGTCGACGGGTCGTCGGTGAGCTTCTCGATGAAATCGGGGATGACCGCGCCGCGCAGGCGCGGACCGACGATGTTGGCGAAGCGGAACACCCACGACTGGATGTCGTGGCTGTGGGCGTACGTCGAGACGAGCGACTCTTCGGCGAGTTTCGTCGCGCCGTAGACGCTGATGGGTTCGAGCGGCGCGTAGTCCTCCGGCGTCGGCCGCGGCGCTTCGCCGTATACGGTGGACGACGACGTAAACACGAGATTTTCGACGCCGGCTTCCTGCATCCGTTCGAGGATGTTGTACGTGATGTCGCTGTTGTCCTCGAACTGTCGGCGGGGCGTGTCCGTGTCGACCAGTTTCGACGCCGCTAGATGGACGACGAGGTCGACGTCGCTCGTGATGGCTTCGGCGACGGTGTCGGGATCGGTGAGGTCACCGTCCAGGTAGGTTGCATCCTCGTGGACCCAGGCGGACTGCCCGTTAGATTCGTTGTCGACGACGACCACGTCGTTGTCCGGAACGAGGCGCTCGACCAGATGTGACCCGATAAAGCCCGCCCCGCCGGTGACGACTATTCGCTTCTCTGATACATCCATAGTTGCGATGCTTCCCATGCGAGAAAAAACGTTATGGTCGCGGCCCATTCCGATGGAACCAGTACCGGATGACAACGTCGTTTTATAGCTTCCCCTGTGAGAGTCGGCTATGACTCGATTCACTCGCCGCGGCGTGCTCTCCGCGACGACCGTTGCCCTCGGTGCGGTAGCCGGCTGTTCCGGCGGCAGTTCGGAGGCGGAGCCGACCGAAAGCGGGGAGACGGCGACGCCCATCCCGGGCCAACCGCTCTCGACGCCGGTCGCCGGCGACCCCGAGGCCGACGTGACAGTCGCGGTGTACGAGGACTACGCCTGTCCGCACTGTGCGACCTACTCGGAATCCGTCTACCCGAAGGTCCGCGAGGACTACCTCACCGATGGAACCGTCCGCTACGAACTTCACGACTTCCCGATTCCGGTCGACGAGACCGTCTCCTGGCAGGCCGCAAGCGCCGCGCGGGCCGTCCAGGACAACGCCAGTGACGAGGCCCTTTTCACCTACTCCGAGCGCCTGTTCGCGAACCAGAACCAGCTTGGGCCGGACACCTACGCCGAACTGACGGAGGGGCTCGACGTCGACGGCGAGACGGTTCGAGCGGCCGCGACGGGGGAACTGTACCGCCCGACAGTGTCCGACGACCGCGACGCCGGAATCGACCGCGGCGTCCAGGGAACGCCGACCGTGTTCGTCAATGACGAGCCCGTGGAGTGGAGCGAAATCGCCTACGAGCCGGTCCAGTCAGCTATCGAAGCCGCGCGGAGCGACGGATGAAGGACTCGCCGCGGGTGACGGTGCTCCGACTGGGCCACCGGCCGGGTCGGGACGAGCGGATGACGACCCACGTCGGCCTGACCGCCCGCGCGCTCGGGGCCGACAAGGTCGTGCTGGCCAACGCCGCCCGCAACCAGGCCGACACCGTCATCGACATCACCGAGCGGTTCGGCGGCCCCTTCGACGTGACCTCGACGGAGGAGCCAAAGCGGCTCATCCGCGATTTCGAGGGCCGCGTCGTCCACCTGACGATGTACGGCGAACCGGTCCAAGACGTGGAGGACGACGTTCGGGCGGCTCACGCCGAGGAGCCGCTGCTGGTCGTCGTCGGTGCGGAGAAGGTTCCCTTCGAAGTGTACGAACACGCCGACTGGAACGTCGGCGTCACCAACCAGCCACACTCAGAGGTCGCCTCCCTGGCCGTCTTCCTCGACCGGCTCTTCGAAGGCCGGGAACTCGACCGCGAATGGGAGAACCCCGACAGGGTGGTCGTTCCCCAGGAGACCGGCAAGCGGGTCGTCGATCCCGACGAGGAGTGATACCCACGCAGTTGTGCCGCGGGCCTTTTATCCCTCGACGCTAACTGTGGCGCAGATGTCGCGTCACAACGTGTTGGTCGTCGTCGCCGACAGTCTCCGCGCCCGGAACACCTCCGTCCTGGGCTATCGCCGGGGAACGACGCCGTTTCTCGACGCCTTCGCCGAGGAGGCGACGGTGTACACGCAGGCCCGCAGCCCGAGCAACTGGACGGTCCCCAGCCACGTCAGTATGTTCACAGGCCACGAAGTCCACGAGCACGGCGTCGACCACACCGCCAGACTCGACGCCGGCCACACGATCTTCGAGGAACTGGCCGGGGCGGGGTATGACACGGGGCTGTTCTCGGACAATCCGTTCCTGACCGATCACGAATCCGGGCTCGACGAGGTGTTTCAGACGGCTATCGGCTCGCCCGAGCAGTACGACTCGGCCTACGAGACCAACGGCTCGCTGGGCGACTGGCCCAACGGCTTCTGGTACGCCGACCGGACGCTGGAGTGGATCGACGGCCGGGAGAGCGAGTGGGCCGCCTGCATCAACCTGATGGACACCCACCGGCCGTACGAACCACTCGCCGAATACGACGAGTGGAGCGACGAGCGCTCCCGCGAACTGCAGGAATCGATGGGGTATAAGTGGCACTGGGAGTTCCTCTCGGGGGATCTGTCGCTTGGCTTTGCCAGCATTCTCGAACAGATTTACGACGGTGCGGTCAGGCAGGCCGACGCCATCTTCGAGTCGCTGATCCGCGGGCTTGACGAACAGGGAGTCCTCGACGACACGCTGGTCGTCTTTGCCGGGGACCACGGCGAGGGCTTTGGCGAACCGACGGCGATCCCCGAGGAACCGCCGGCCGTCAGCCACCGAATCGGGACCCACGACGCGATGTATCACGTCCCGCTGGTCGTTCGCGCACCCGGCCAGCGCAGCGGGCACCGCGTCACCGATCTGGCGACGCTCAGTCGGTTTCCCGACGCCGTCCGGACGATTGCGCTCGGTGAGGGACACGTGGATGGTCCGGCGTTCGTCCCACCGAGCGGCCGCGTCGTCGCGTCCCAGTCTCCCATCGGCCCGGCGATGCGCGAGGAAGCCGAGCGAATCTGTGGCGACGCCACGCCGTTCGCGAAACACGCCCGCCTCGTTTATCGAAACCGGCCCGGTGACGAGGTCCAAAAGCAGGCAGCGTGGGGCGACAGCGCTCACGAGTCGATTGTTCAAGGTCGTGTCGGGACCGCCGAGGATACCGACATCGACGCCGCCATCGTCCGGGAGCACTTCGACAGCGACCGGTACGCCGACGTAGACATCGCGACGCCGCTCGACGGCTACACCGAGTTCGAGGACGCGTCCGACACACAGTTTGCCGGGGCGCTCGATGACCGACTGGAGGCGCTGGGATACAAATGACACAGATACTCGACACCGAACTGGTACTCGTAGTCGCCGCCGACGAAAACAACGTCATCGGCCTGGACGGCGGTGTCCCCTGGCACTACCCCGAGGACGTGCGCCAGTACAAGGACCGCATCGCGGGCCATCCGGTCATCCTCGGCCGGCGGACGTTCGATTCGATGGATCCGCTCACGGACTGTTACACCGTCGTCCTGACCAGCGACGACAGCAGGAGCGCCGACTCGGAGACCGTCGAGTACGCCACGACTCCACGGGCAGCCGTCGAGGCGGCCGCTCGCGCCGCCGCGTCCGACGAGTTCGGCGGCGACAGCGCTAACGAGCGCGACTCGCCGCCCGTCACCTACGTCATCGGCGGCGAGGCGGTGTACGACCTGTTTCTTCCGTTCGCCGGCCGGGTGTTCCTCAGCCGTATCCACGAGCGCAACGAGGGCGACCGCTACTTCCCTGACCTGGGCGAGGAATGGACGGAACTGTCCCGGGAGTCGTACGACGGATTCGACGTCATCGAGTACGGGCAGGTGTCGCCGCGGCCGCTTGAGGACCTCTGACGACTCATCAGCGCCCTCACAGTGGAAATCAGCCGTATTTGTCACCTATCGTAAAATCACAGCCATTAAAGTAATTCAAATGACTAGTATATCGTAACAACTCGCGATGCTAGACAAAATCAAAAAATCCGTATCGGACGTTTTCTCGGGTGGGAAGCAACAGTCAGATGACGGGCCACAGGCCAGTACGGTAGCCGAGAAACGAGTCCAGGCCAGCTCTACCAACGGAAGCGAGGACGGCACGGACGCCCCCGAGGAACCGGAGTCGAACCTCTACGAGTGTCCGTCCTGTGACGCCGTCTACGTCGCTATCGACAAAGAGACCTGTTCCTCCTGTCGGACCCCGGTCGAACGAATCGAGTAGCAGCGTTGGGGTGTCGGAGCCACGTGTACATGGTGGTCGCCCCTCGGGAGTGGCTGCTGGTGTTTGCCACAGTTGCCGTCCGCCGGCACGCACAGCGCGTGCGAAACAATGTTAGCATGGTCCCCTCCATCTAGCATGATCCCGGCCCCTGCATCAGCGTTCGAGAGAGGACGACCCGATGGTTTTAACCACATGACTCCCGGATGTGCGGGTAATGGCTTTTGAGGAACTCTTGGAGGACCCCGTCATACAGAAGTACCTCCACGAGCTGGTCGGACCGAAAGGGATGCCGGTCGCCGCCGCGCCGCCGGACGGCGAAGTGACCGACGAGGAACTGGCCGAGGAGCTCGGGCTCGAACTGAACGACGTGCGCAGAGCGCTGTTTATCCTCTACGAGAACGACCTCGCGACCTACCGTCGGCTCCGCGACGAGGACTCTGGGTGGCTCACGTACCTCTGGACGTTCCAGTACGAGAAGATCCCCGAACAGCTCCAGGAGGAGATGCACCGCCTGCTCGACGGCCTCGAAGAGCGCCGCGAGTACGAGCGGGAAAACGAGTTCTACCTCTGTGAACACTGCGGCATCCGCTTCGAGTTCGGCGAGGCGATGGAATTCGGCTTCGAGTGCCCCGAATGTGGCAATCAGGTCGAGACGATGGAGAACACCCGGCTCGTCACCGCGATGGAAAACCGCATCGAGGAGCTCAGGGACGAACTGAACGCTGACGTGGACGTGGAAGCCTGATGGTCGTTCTCGGCACAAAAGTGTACGTCGCCGGCGACGCCCGGGACCGTACGCTCGACGGGCTGCGCTCGATGGTCGGCAACGAACTCGGCGACCTCGACGTGGAGTACGACATCGGCCTCCGGGACGACGAGTTCCCGTCGGTGACCGTCGACGGCCCAGACGAGACCGTCGCGAAGAACCTGCTGCGCGAGGAGTTCGGCGAGATGGTCGCCGACCACGAGGACGGCGAGACGTACGTCGGGACCCTCGATAGCTGGGACGAGGACGGGTTCGTCCTCGACGTCGGATTCGGGCAGACAGTCCGGATTCCGGCCGACCAGCTCGGGCTCGGACAGGGGACGCCAAGCCAGATCCGGAAACGGTTCGGACTGGTCCAGCACCTCCCCCTCCGGTTCGTCGCGGGCGACCCGCCGCGGTTGGCCGAGGTCGAGCAGGACCGCCTCTACGAGTGGACCCGAGGCAACGGCCGCATCAACGCGAACAGCGTCACGCGCTCGGAAGCGCGCGCGACGGTCAACCGCGCCGGCCACGCACAGGACATCGTCACTGTCGAACGCATCGGCCTGCTAGAACAGAGCATCATCTGCAACCCGGACACCGACCCGCCGGGGCTGCTCGCCGACATCGGGCAGTACATGCCGTCGGAGCTGCTGGCAATCGTCCCCTGACTTTCGAGCTATGAAACGCCGCCACCTCCTGCTGGTCGCCGTTCTCGCACTGGTCGCCCTCTCGGGCTGTTCCGGCTTCTTCGGCTCCGAAGAGGTCGATCCGGAGCGGCTGAACGAGAACGCGAGCTACGACTGGGACACGTCCGCAGACGGGACAATCGTCATCGAGGAGTCGAAGTACACTGCCGTCTACGCCGTCGAAAACGAAACGACGTTCGACGTGTACACCGTCGACGGCCTCGGGCGCGAGCGGAGCGTCCCCATCAGTGCGCTTCGGTTCAGATACGACAACGGGACGGTCGTTAGCGCCGCAGAATCCTCGCTGAGCGCCTCGGAGAGCCGCCAGCGAACCACTATCTCCTTCCCGGGGAACGTCTCCGGAAAGGTCGGGTACTCGGTCGCCCGGACCGGGAAACGCTTCGCCTCCCCGACGCTCGTCGAGGACGGTTCGTACACGGTCGTGCTCCCGCCCAACACCGGGGCCGGGATTCCGTTCCTCTCGCGCATCAGCCCGGGCGGGTACGAGTCCGAGACCGTCGACGGCCAGCAAGTCATTCGGTGGGACGAGGTGACCTCCGACCAGATCGTCGTCCGGTACTACCTCGACCGTGACCTGTGGCTGTTCGGCGGCCTGGCGGGGATCGCGATCACTGTCGGCGTCGTGGGGACGCTGTACTACTATCGACAGCTTCAGGCGGTGATTCGCCGACGGAAGGAGGCCGGGATCGATCTCGAAGAGGAAGACGGCGACGACGACCCGCGGGACCGCGGCCCGCCGCCGGGAATGCGCTGACGGCTGCGCTGTACCGGGTCACTTTTTCGCGTCGGGCGTGCACACACGGCTATGAGCAACGGGTGGTTCGCCGGGCTGGACCCGGACGACGACGCGGCCGCTGTCGAACGGATAGCGGCCGGGCGAGCCGACACACCGGAGGACTGGCCACAGCAGGCCGTCGACGCTGGGTTCGCCGACGACGAGGCGGCTTACTACGACCGCCTCCACGAGGTGACGATGGCGGCGACCAGCGCGGCGGTCGCCGAACAGGAGGGGGCCGACGACCAGCAGCTCGTCCACGCCGTGCGGGCCATGGCCGACTGCGAGCGGACGGCCAACGAACTCGCCGAGCGGGTCGCCGAATGGGGCGGGAGCCGTCACGGGGACAGCGGGAGCGGCGTCGACTACGCCCGTTCGCTGATCGACCGAGACGACGAGGACGAAGGTGATCGCGCGCTCCGGTTACTCGCCGAGCAGACGGCCGAGTTGGCCGACGAAGCAGACTCGCTCCGAGCGTACATCGAACGGACCGCGCCCGCCGTCGCGCCGAACCTTTCGATGCTGGCCGGGCCAGTGCTTGCGGCCCGCCTGATCTCGCTGGCCGGCGGGCTCGAAGCACTGGCGAAGAAACCGAGCGGGACGGTGCAGGTCCTCGGCGCGGAGGACGCCCTGTTTGCCCACCTCAAGGGGAATGCGCCGTCGCCGAAACACGGCGTCATCTTCACCCACGAGTACGTGCGCGGGACCCGCCGGGAAGACCGCGGGTCAGCAGCGCGGGCGCTGGCGGGCAAGCTCTCCATCGCGGCCCGCATCGACCACTACAGCGGCGACCGTCGGCCCGACCTGCAGGCGGAACTCGATGAACGGATCGACCGGATTCAGGCCCGCGCCGAGGAGGGCGACGAATGACACTCCCGACTGGCGTCGAGCGCCACGATTTCGACGGAGAAACGAGCCTCGCCACACAAGGGCAGCCGGTGTACGGCGAGCGGACGGACGGCGACTGGCGGCGGTGGGACCCACATCGCTCGAAGCTCGGGGCGATGCTGGCGCAGGGGATGGACACCGGCCTTGAGGGCGGCGAAACCGTCCTGTATCTCGGCGCGGCGGCCGGGACGACCGTGAGCCACGTGGCGGACTTCGGCGGCCCGACCTACGCCGTCGAGTTCGCGCCCCGGCCCGTGCGAGAACTGCTGGACGCCGCGGAGAGCCGAGGGAATCTCTTCCCGCTGTTGAAGGACGCACGCAAGCCCGAGAGCTACGCCCACGTCGTCGAACCGGTCGATGTCATTGTGCAGGACGTGGCGACCAGAGGGCAGGCCCGTGTCGCGGCGCTCAATAAGCAGTTCCTGACCGACGACGGGCGGCTCCTCGCAGCCATCAAAGCCCGGAGCGAAGACGTGACGGCCGACCCCGACGCCGTGTTCGACAGCGTGCGGGACGAACTCAGTTCGGAGTACGAACTGCTTGAGACGGCGCGTCTGGACCCGTACCACGAGGACCACCTCGGGATTGTCGCCCGGCTCCGGAAGAACTGACTGGAGACGCCCTGTCCACACAATTACACCGGATTGGAACCCAGTTGTGCGGGCCGAGCGGGCGGGGACGGAAGGCTTTAGCGGGTCGATTCCGATGTGCTGATTAATGGACGCGACGGGTTCTGCCGAGCATTTCACCCGGATGGGGACGCTCGGCATCGAAGAAGAGTTCTACGTCGTCGACGAGTTCGGTCGCCCGACATCCGGAACGGACGAACTCGTCTACGAGGCGGAGCCGCCGGCGGTGCTCGACGGCCGGCTCGACCACGAGTTGTTCAAGTGTGTTATCGAGACGCAGACGCCACGGATCGACGACCCGGCAAACGCCGGTGAACACCTCCGGTCGGTCCGGGACGCGCTAGTGGCTCACGCCGAAGCGAACGGGTTCGGTATCGCCGCGGCAGGGCTACATCCGCTGGCGAAGTGGCGCGAGCTCGAACACGCCCAGAAGCCCCGCTACAGATCCCAGCTGGACCGCATTCAGTATCCACAGCACCGCAACACGACGGCCGGCCTCCACGTCCACGTCGGCGTGGACGACGCCGACAAGGCCGTCTGGGTGGCGAACGAACTCCGCTGGCACCTCCCGCTGATGCTCGCGCTGTCGGCGAACTCGCCGTACTGGAACGGCTTCGACACCGGGCTGCAGTCCGCCCGCGGGAAGATATTCGAGGCCCTGCCCAACACCGGGATGCCGACGGCGTTCGACGACTACGACGCCTTCGAGGCCTACGAACGGCGGATGCTCGAAACGGGCAGTATCGACGACCGCGGCGAACTCTGGTTCGACGTGCGACCGCATTCGGGCCACGGCACCGTCGAGGTGCGCGCCCCGGACGGGCAGGCCGATCCCGACCGCGTGTTGGCCTTCGTCGAGTACGTCCGCGAACTCGTCCGTGACCTCGCTGAACGGTACGAGGACGGCGAGTCCGGCCGGCGACTCCGCCGGGAGTTTCTCGACGAGAACAAGTGGCGCGCGATCCGCCACGGCCAGTCCGCGGAGCTGCTGTCGCGCGACCTCTCGACGACCCGCTCGGTCGAGGAACTGGTCGAGATCGAAAGCGACCGACTGGGCATCGACGGGCTGTGGGAGCTGTACGACCGCGAAAGCGGTGCCAAACGACAGCGACGGCTTCGCACGGAGGACGGCGTCATGGCGCTTGCTGACTCGCTGCGGTTGTAATCGGTCGGCGATAGCGAGTCGTGCCAAGGGTTTTTATCCAGCTGTAGCTTTTGTCCTCACAGAGACAACGCATGTCCCCAGACGACACAGACCACGACGACCCCGAGGACACGGACGTCCGTGAGCGAATCGAACAGGAGGCGGACCGCGCGGTCGAGCAGTTCGACGAAGGCATCGTCGACCTGCTGGCGTGGGTGCTCGATACGGAGACGCGGGCGCGGATCTACGTCCACCTGCGGCAACACCCCGAAAGCACCAGCGAGGAGATCGCCGAGGGAACCGGCCTGTATCCGAGTACCGTCCGCGAGGCGCTGGCCGCCCTCACTGACGAGGAAGTGGTGACCCGACAGAAACGAGAGAGCGACGGCGCGGGCAACAACCCCTACGAGTACAGCGCCATCTCGCCGAGTGACCTCGTCAACACTATCGTCGGCGATATCCAGTCGGAACTGAACACGGTGTTCAATCTCGACGACCACATTGGTGGGGGCGAGACAACGCTGGAACCCGACGACGAACCCGTGACGATTTCGGTCGAGGACGCCGACGACGATACGTCCGACACTGACGCCGATGCAAGCGAGGACAATGGCGACGAAGCGGACGGCTCCGAGGGCGGAGCCGACGACGCCGACGTGTAGTCAAAACCGGCTCCGGCGAGCCGTTTCGTGAGTCGATATTACTAAACCTACCCGTACCGTTGCCCGGGATATGAATGTCGCGCTGGGGGGAACGTTCGACCCGATTCACGACGGACACCGCGCGCTGTTCGAACGCGCATTCGAACTCGGGGACGTGACAGTCGGCCTCACCAGCGACGACCTCGCGCCGAAGACGCGCCACGACCAACGCCACGTTCGGCCGTTCAGCGACCGAAAAGCCAGCCTGAGCGACGAACTCGCGACGCTCGCCGCCGACCGGAAACGCGACTGGCAGGTCCGTGAACTGACCGAGCCGACGGGTATCGCCACGGAGCCCCAGTTCGACGCGCTCGTCGTCTCGCCCGAGACGGAGACCGGCGGCCGCCGCATCAACGAAATCCGCGAAGAGCGGGGCCACGACCCGCTCGAAATCGAAGTCGTCCCGCACGTCCACGCCGAAGACGGCGACATCATCTCGTCGACCCGGATCGTCAAGGGCGAAATCGACGAACACGGGAACCTCACGCCGAACCGCACCGGCCGCGAAAACATCTCGTAACTACCAGCCCGGCGCTTCGAGTCCGGCCGTCTCCAGTAAGTCCTTCCAGCGCTGTTGAATCGTCAGCCGAGAGACGTCTGTGGCCTCGGCGACTGCGGACTGGGACCGCTCCTCGCCGGCGACCAGCGCACCCACATACACGCTAGCCGCCATCGTCGCCTGCTTCGACCGGTCCTCCTCGGGTACTGTCGAGAGGAACAGGTCGACCGCGTGGGACCGCGCCTCCGTCCCGAGGTCGAGTCTGTCTGACGCCGCCTCAATGTCGGACAGCCACTCGTCGTGCTCGATTCGGTCGCTGGCGCGGTACATACAGCGTCGTTGGTCCCTACCGTACCTAAACCTTTGTCGCCCGCAAGCGAAGGGTTCTTGATGCCAACGCGGATACCGACTGGTGCGCGCGGGTTGCCGAGCCAGGCCAAAGGCGTAGCGCTTAGGACGCTATCCCGTAGGGGTCCGCCGGTTCGAATCCGGTCCCGCGCATGAGCGAACGAAGTGAGCGAAGAGCAGGACCGGAACGAACCCTGCAAGGAACGCGCAGCGAACTGTTGTGAGCGAGCATTTTTTGCTCCGGTTCGAATCCGGTCCCGCGCATTCTTGCTGCGAGCAAATCGCGAGCAGCAGAATCGCCAGCGGATTCGAATCCAGGGAGTCGCAGCGGCCAAACGAAGTGAGGCCGACCGTCTCCATCCGGTTCGAGTCCGGTCCCGCGGGTTCTCATTGCCAGAAGCTACAGAAGCGGGGTCACCCGCCAGATTCCCATCGGGCAAGAATCGCAACTGCCGCTTATAGGGTGAGTCTACGTCGTACTAGATGAGGCACTGACGATGTCAGTTTACGACCCACTCCGTGACTCGTCTGCTCGCGCCGCAGGATCGACTCGCTTCGACTATGCGGTCGACGACGCGGACAATCCGACCGAGCTCACCGTCTTCAGCGACCAGGACGACGAGCTCCCGACCCACTGGATTTCGGTCGACATCGAGCACGCCGTCGCGCTCGACGAGATGCGGTGAGCGAGGAGTGGGCTCGCTCAGGCTCGTGTCTGACTGTCTATTTTTCACGAGAGAAGGGACAGAGAACGCTCTGGAAGCGTTGTGTCCGAAGTAAGTTTGCGTGGGTGCAGTCCCAAGGGAATGCACCTGCACTCTGAGAGTGCGTGGGACCGGATTCGAACCAGAGGAAGACTCGTTTCACTCGTCTTCCAGGGTTCGAATTCGATCCGTTCGATATGCAGAGCGCTCACGATATGTTCGCGCTCAGGAGAAATGCGTGGGACCGGATTCGAACCGGCGGACCCCTACGGGACAGCGCCCTCAACGCTGCGCCGTTGGCCTGGCTTGGCTACCCACGCGCGCTCTTACTGAGTGCATTCAATCGTTCCCGGTGGGTCAATAAAAGCGCTTTCGTTTGACCGCGCCCCGGGAGGGTGTGTCACTCCCACGAACCGGACGTTTGAAATATCACGAAACCGCTACGGGGGGCATGGCCAAATACTCGACCGGCAGTGGCGGCGACAGCGCCGGCGGGAGCTGTGAGCTCTGCGGTAGCGACGGTGGCGACCTCCAGACCGCTAACGTCGCTGGTGCGACCCTGCAGGTGTGTGACAGCTGTGCGCGTGACCACGGGGAAAACGAGCGAACGACGGGCAGTGACAGCTCGCGCGACGAGCAGGACCGGAAACGCAAAGCCGCACAGAACGCGGCGAAAATGCGGGACGCACAGCAGGCCGACGCCTCCCACTGGGAGGACGGCGCTGACTACGACGACGACCAGCTCCCATACCTGGTCAAAAACTACGGCGAGCGCGTGACGGAGGCACGCCAGGACGAGGGGCTCCAGACCGCCGAGCTCGCCGAGGAGCTCGACCTGGACGAAGCGGACATCCTCGCCGTCGAGCAGGGGCGGGCGACACAGGCGAACGTCGGTGGCTCGACGATCAAGGCACTGGAACAGTACCTCGATATCGACCTCGTCGAGTCCAACTGACCCCGAATATTTTGCCGACTCCGCCGTAACGGTCGGTATGGACCTCTCCGCCGAGCAGCGCGCCATCCGCGACACAGTCCGGGAGTTCGCCGTCGAGGACATCCGCCCGAGTGCCGCCGACGCCGACCGCGAGCAGGCCTTCCCCGAGGAGTGTTGGGACGGGCTCGCGGCCATCGACATCACCGGGCTGACGACGCCGGCCGAGTACGGCGGCTTCGACGCGGACAACCCGACGTACGCGCTGGTCAACGAGGAACTCGCCTACGGCTCCCTCGCCGTCGCGACGGCGCTGTCGGTCCACTGCCTGGCGACTTCGTGTATCGCGCAGTTCGGCTCCGAGGCGGTCAAAGAGGACTGGCTCCCGGAGATGGTCGACGGCCGCCCGGTGGGCGCGTTCGCGCTCTCGGAGCCACAGGCCGGGTCGAACCCGCGGGAGATGTCGACCACCGCCCGACGCGACGGCGACGAGTACGTCATCGACGGCGAGAAGCAGTGGATTACGAACGGGGAACGGGCCGGCGTCGTCATCGTCTTCGCGAAGACTGACCCCGAGGACCCGGATTCGATAACGCAGTTCCTCGTCCCGAAAGACACTGCGGGCCTCACCGTCGGCGAGAAAGAGGACAAGCTCGGATTGCGCGCGAGCGACACGACACCGCTCCAGTTCGACGGCGTCCGGGTCCCAGAGCGCTACCGGTTGACAGCGGAGGGTGAGGGGCTGGCAGCGGCGCTGTCGATTCTCACCACCGGACGTGTCGCTATCGCCGCCCAGGCCGTCGGACTGGCTCAGTCGGCTCTCGACGAGGCGCTGGACTACGCGCAGGAGCGTGAGCAGTTCGACCAGCCCATCAGCGAGTTCCAGTCGATTCAGCACAAACTGGCCGATATGGCGACGAACGTGCAGGCAGCGCGGTTGCTGACGTGGGACGCCGCACAGCAACTGGAGCGTGGGGAGCGGGCGAGAGCGGCGGCGAGCATGGCGAAGTACTTCGCGAGTGAAACGGCAGTCGACGTGGCCAACGAGGCCATCCAGATCCACGGCGGCTACGGCTACACGACGGACTACCCCGTCGAGCGGTTCTACCGCGACGCGAAGGTGACGACCATCTACGAGGGGACCAGCGAAATCCAAAAAAACATCATCGCGCGGGACCTGCTGGAGTGAGTTGGCCGGGGCGAAGCGGTTTTGCGGGCGTCGACCCTACCAACGCGTGTGACACACGACGCCGTCATCTACGACCTCGACGGAACGCTCGTCAGGCTGGCCGTCGACTGGGACAGGGTGACCAGCGACGTTGCGACGGTCCTGCGCGAACGGGACGTCGACCCCGAAGACCGGGATCTCTGGGAGATGCTGACGCTGTCATCCGAGACTGGTCACCGTGACGCAGTCGAGGCGGCGATCACCGACCACGAGCGGACCGGCGCACACGACTCGGAGCGACTGCCGCTCGCCGACGGACTTCCACACAGCGTCCCCGTCGGCGTCTGCTCGCTCAACGCCGAAGCGGCGTGCCGGGCAGCGCTGGCGGTCCACGACCTCGACGGTCACGTCGGCCCGGTCGTCGGCCGCGACACCGTCGGGTCCTCGAAGCCGGACCCGGAGGGGCTGCTGGCGATTGCCGACGAACTCGGTGTCGAGCCCGAAGCCGCGGTGTTTGTCGGTGATTCCGAGAGCGACGCGACGGCCGCCCGGCGGGCCGGGATGGCGTTCGCGTGGGCGAGCGAGTTCGATCAGGCCCGGTATCGCGCGTAGAGGTAGACACAGACGGCCGTCAGAAACCAGACGAGCGCGCCGACCCGAACCGCGAAGATCGCCCGCGCGGTCCAGGTCGAGAGCGTAACCGCGGTCGACGCGAGCACGACGAGCGGCGAGCCGACGAGTATCGTCGCCACGAAGGTGACCTGCATCACCCACCCGAAGTCGACGCCGTCCGGGTCCGTCTTCTCGACTGTTGGCACATGCAGTGTTTCTGCTAGCTGCGGCAAGCACCTTGCGGTTTCCCGCACGAACCGCGCAATCCGAACAGGTAAGGCGCAGGCGCACCCTCGCTCGGATATGCCAACGGTCCGGGACCTGCAGGCGATGGCTGGTGAGGAGCCGATCACGATGCTGACAGCGTACGACGCCGTCACCGCGAGCATCGTCGACGACACCGGTGTCGACGTCATTCTCGTCGGCGACAGCATGGGGAACGCCGTCCTCGGCCACGACGATACGCTCCCGGTCACACTTGAGGAGGTGGCCTCCCGCGTCGGGGCCGTCGCACGCGGGGCGGACGACGCCCTCGTCGTCGCCGACATGCCGTTTCTCTCCTTCGGCGCGGACGAGAGCGAGAGCATCCAGAACTGCGGACGGATGCTGAAAGAGGAAGGCGCTAATGCGGTCAAGCTCGAATCCGGGCCACACACGGTTGACCTGACCGAGCGGCTGACAGACCTCGGAATTCCGACGATGGCCCACCTCGGACTCACGCCCCAGAGCGTCAACCAGACCGGCTACACCAGACAGGCGACTGACCGCGAGGACGCCGAGGAAATCCTCGACCTCGCCCGCGAGCACGAGGACGCCGGTGCGTTCGCGCTAGTGCTCGAACACATCCCGGCGAACCTCGCCGCCAAGGTCACCGAGGCAGTCGACATCCCGACAATCGGAATCGGGGCCGGCGGTGACTGCGACGGCCAGGTGCTCGTGTTCACCGACGTGGTCGGACTCTCGGAATCGAGTCCACCCTTCGCCGAGCAGTTCGGCGACGTTCGCGGCGAGGTTGCAGACGCTGTCGACGAGTACATCGACGCCGTCGAATCCGGCGCGTTCCCGGGCGAGTCCCACAGCCACACCGAGGACGAACTCGACGATCTGTACTGAGGTGTCGGCCGGCGAGCGACCCCGGCGCTATCCTGCTGCCGTCTGGTTCTCGATCCAGGCATCGTACGCGGACTGGTTCTTGACGACGACGGTGGCGTTCATCTTACTGTGGCCGGCCCCGCACATCTCGGCGCAGTACAGCCGGTACTCGCCGGGTTCTGTCGCGTGCGTTCGGGCGGTCATCGTCCGGCCGGGGAAGATGTCCTGCTTGACGCCCAGTTGCGGGATGTAGATAGCGTGTATCACGTCTGTCGTCTGCAGCCTGAACGTGACGTTCTCGTCAGCCGGCAGCACGAGCCGTTCTTCCGTCGTGACGTTTGCCTCGCCGTAGGAGAACTCCCACCCCCACTGGTAGGCGAGCACGTCGATCTCCGTATCGTTCGCGAAGGCGTCGCCGTCGGCGGACGCCTGAGCCGCCGCGGGCGTGATGTAGGGGTTTGCCATCACCACGAACGCCGAGACGCCGACGAAGACGAGTATCGCGCCCGTCGCGGCCGTCCATGTCACCTCTAGCGCCGGGTCGTCGACCGTCGGCCGCGGGTCGTCGTTGCTCCGGAACCGGTAGATAGCGTACACGAGCGTGAGTTCGACGAACAGCGTCAGTGGCAGAGCGACGTACAGGAGTTGGGCGTTGAGTTCGTCGATAGCCGCCCTGTTGAGCGACTGGGCCGCGGCTGGTGCGGCCAACAGCGAGAGTCCGACTACGAGGAAACCCCCCCGAATCAAGCGCCGTCGAAGACGCATTGTCACACTGTACCAATCGCCATGTCAAATAACTTTCCCAAAGTCGAGCTGGCCGAAAGGTGGTCGCCACTGGAGTCGGGTTTCCAGCGTAGTTTTATGAGTGTGGGCGTGTCAGAGATTGGTAACGTGTAGCATGATGAAACGAGCAATCGTGCCGGCAGGGCCAGTTACACACAGATGCTGAACAGGGCTATCGTCGAGGGAAGCGCCCTGGCTGTGCTGGCGCTGTCAGTGCTTTCCCTGTGGGTTTGGGAGCGGCGGAAGGCACGACCGGAGAGCGACGGCGGATACACGACGCGAGAGGAGATAGAATTCGAAATCGGCCGGATACAGTCGGCCGTGTATCGTTGGCTGACGACGACGGACCACCGGGATATCGGGCTGCTGTACATCTTCTTCGGCACCGCCGCCGGTCTGTGGGGCGGCGTCGACGCGATGATGCTGCGGACGGAACTGCTGACGCCGCCGGCGGACATCTGGACGCCGGAGACGTACAACGCGCTGTTTACCACCCACGGGCTGACGATGCTGATATTCTTCGTCCTGCCGGTCTTTTTCGGCATCGGGAACTACGTCCTGCCGCTGCTTATCGGGGCCGACGACATGGCGTTCCCGCGGGTCAACGCCATCGGCTTCTGGCTGCTTCCGCCGGCACTCATTATGGTCCGGATGGGACTCATGATCCAGGTCCTCGGCCAGGTGCTGAATCTGGTGCTTCCCGCGGACGCCATCCGGTTTTTCCTCACGATGCGTGAAGTGAGCATCGGCTGGACGCTGTACGCCCCCCTGTCCGTCCAGCAACCGAACCCGCAGATAGACATGCTGTTGCTCGGATTGCACCTGAGCGGCATCGCCACGACGGTCGGGGCTATCAATTTCATCACCACTATCGTCTACGAGCGCGGCGAGGGCGTCTCCTGGGCAAATCTGGACATCTTCTCGTGGAACATGCTCGTCACGAGCGGGATCGCGCTGTTCGCGTTCCCGCTGCTGGGGAGCGCGCTGGTGATGCTCCTGCTCGACCGCAACCTCGCCACGACGTTCTTCGCGACGGAGGGCGGCGGCGCGATCCTCTGGCAACACCTGTTCTGGTTCTGGGGCCACCCCGAGGTGTACATCCTCTTCCTCCCGGCGACGGGGTTGATGAGCCTCATATTACCGAAGTTCGTCGGCCGGAAACTGTTCGGCTACCAGTTCATCGTCTACTCGACGCTGGGGCTTGGCGTCCTCTCCTTTGGCGTCTGGGCCCACCACATGTTCACGACGAGCGCGGACCCGCGAGTCAAACTGTCATTCATGGCGATCTCCATCGCCATCGCCGTTCCCAGTGCGATCAAGGTGTTCAACTGGATCACGACGATGTGGGAGGGGAACATCCGCCTGACCGCGCCGTTCATCCTCTGTGCCGGCGGCATCGGGACGTTCATCATCGGCGGCGTCACCGGTGTCTTCCTCGCGGTCATCCCCGTCGATATCCTCTATCACGGGACCTACTACGTCGTCGGGCACTTCCACCTCATCGTCGTCGGCATCATCCCGTTCCTGATGATCGCAGCGAGCTACTACTGGTACCCGCTCATCACCGGCCGCTGGTACGACACGCGGCTGGCGCGGTTCCAGTCGCTGCTCATCGTCTTTGGCTCGTTCGTGACGTTCATGACGTTGCTCGTCATCGGCGGGATAGGGCTCCCGCGACGGCAGGCCATCTACCCGCCGGAGTACCAGTTCGCCCAGCAGATCGCGACCGTCGGCGGCTACGTCATCGGCCTCAGCGCGCTGCTGTGGCTGTACAACATGCTCGTCTCCTACTGGCGGGGGACGCCCGTGACGACGACTGACCCGTGGGGGCTGAAGGCGACGAACCAGTTCACCCGCGAGTGGCAGTGGTTCGAACAGCACATGATGGACAAATACGACATGGAGCCGACCGAACCCGAGACGACGCGGCGCTCCTACGCCCCCGAAGCTGAGCCGACTGGACTGGCTGGCGGCGTCGGTACCGTCGCCCAGACTGTCTCCCAGAACGCGTGGATGGCCGCCGCCGGCGGGTTCGTCGGGACCGTTCTGATGAGCGGCGGACTCATCACGGCGATACTCGTCGGTGTCCTCGACCCGGTTTCCTTCGGGGAAATCGCCGAACTGGTCGGTCTACCCGCGAGCCCGGCCATCGGCGCGGTCCTGTTCCTCGTCGGCGGGACCGTCACCTGGCCGCTCCTGTTCCTGGCGTTTTCGGACTATCTCCCCGGCCGACTGCTGTTCGAGACCGGGCTGGTATTCGCGACGCTGATATCCAGCGGGTTCGCCATCGCCTTCTACACCGGGCAGAGCGGGCTCGCGTTCGTCGGGTATCTCACCTTCGTGCTCGTCTCCCACTGGGCGTACGGCGTCGGGCTGACGGTGACCTTCCAGTACCTCAAATCCGACGAGACGTTCCGCAGCCGCCGGGGAGGAACCTGACTGATGAGCGCCGGCACTGACTCGTTCGTCTTCCAGTACGTCGCGCCGTTCGTCGGCGTCCTGCTCATCGCAGTCGGCATCGCCGGTGCCGTGCCCGGCGGCTACGCGCTCATCGAACCGGACCTGGAGAACTGCGGGAACCCGACCATCGGGGTCGAATCGCCCGAGGCAACGGCTGAGCGGTTCGACGAGAACGAATCCAGGCCGCGGCTCCCACGACTGGCCTTCGAGAACCTCTCCTCGGCCGAGCAAACGGCGTTCCTGACGGCGATAGACGACCCGGTCGGCGAGGAACAGGTCGTCGGTGACGTGCCCAACGCCGACAGTTTCCGACGTGGGAGCATCGTCTCCTACGAGGGCGAGCAGTACTACGTGACCCTCGTCGCCGAAAACACCTGTTTCGCGGCCGCGCCGCTACAGTTCCCGCTCGGTGTGTTCGCCATCGCCCTCGGGTTCCTCGGCGTCCTGGCCCCGCCGCTGTACCGGCGGCTGGTACGGCTTGAACAGCGGGCTGGCCGGTCGAAGTAGTGGGCTCCTGCGCGCAGCGCCGGAGTCAGAGCGCAGCGCCGACGTACAGCACGACGACGAGAAACACCCACACCAGATCGACGAAGTGCCAGTACAGCGACGTGGTCCGGATGGCGGTGTCCCGTTCGGGCGCGTAATGTCCCCGGAGCGCGCGCCCGAAGGCGATAGCGAGCAGCAACACGCCGAGCGCGACGTGGAGGCCATGGAGGCCGGTGAGCCCGTAGAACGCGCTCCCGAACGCGCCGGAGCCGATACCGAAGCCCTCCACGGCGACGAACTCGTAGTACTCGTACACCTGCCCGGCGAGGAAGACGACACCCAGCAGCAGGGTCACGCCGAGCAGGCCGAGGAACCGCCGCCGGTTCCCGCCTTCCAGCGCCTCGTGGCCGTAGTGGAGCGTCACGCTACTTGCCAGCAGTAGTGCGGTGTTAATGACGACAAGCGAACCAAGCAGCGGCGGGAGATGGTCGGGTGGCCACGCGCCGGCGCGGATGAACGCGTAGTAGACGAATCCCGCGGAGAACGTCGCCACGTCGGAGACGAGAAACAGGAGCATCGTCGTGGCGTACAGGTCGGAATCGCTCTCCCCGTGTCTCCGTAGGTAATCGGCGATAAACGCCTCGTTGGCCCACCCGGCGAGTCCGGCCAGCAAGCCAATCGCACCAGCGCCGCCGAGCACAATTGGAACCGGGGACGGAACCAGGTCGAGTCCGACAAACACCAATCCGACGCCCAGATACAGCGACGCAGCGCCAATTGCAGCTATCAGGGGCCACCGACTCCGGTGTTCGTGACCGTCTTCGGCGGCGTGTTCAGTTGCCGTTTCCGTCGAGCCAGCCATGCGAATGTATAGCAGTGAGTTCGGTAAAATAGTATCCCCACAGGTGACACGTCTGTCGCCGACCCTACCCGAATCTTTATGAAACCGTCAACCGACAGCCAGAGTGTGGTTTACGAGACGGGCAACCGAACGGTAGACGACGCTGTCGCGCGCGTGCTGGACGGTGAACGCCTCGACCGCCGAGACGGACTGGCACTCATCGCACAGCCGGTCGATGACCTCGCGGCCGGGGCCGACTACGTCCGCACGCAACTGGGCGACGACACCGTCGACGCGTGTTCGATCGTAAACGCCAAAGCCGGCAACTGCGCGGAGGACTGCGGCTTCTGTGCCCAGTCGGTCCACTTCGACACCGGCATCGACAACTACGGCTTTCTCGGCCCGGAGAAGATACTCGAGGCCGCAAAGCGCGCCGAACGCGACGGCGCACAGCGGTTCGGGGTCGTCGTCGCCGAGAAGGGCGTCTCGAAGGAGCACCGCCCCGAGGAGTGGGAAGAAGTCCTCGAAGCCATTCGCCTCGTCCGCGACGAGACGGACGTGGAAGTCGACGCGAGTCTCGGTATCCTCACGGAAGAGGAGGCGTCGATCCTGGCCGACGAGGGGCTCAACCACTACAATCACAACATCGAGACCTCGCCCCGGTACTTCCCGGAGATCGTCCAGTCCCACACCTTCGAGAAGCGGGTGGAGACACTCCGGGTCGCCAAAGAGGCCGGCATGGACCTCTGTGCCGGCGTCATTCTGGGCATGGGCGAGTCCCCGACCGACCGGGTCGACGCGGCGATGGCCCTGCAGGACATCGGTATCTCCTCGCTCCCGGTCAACATTCTGAACCCGGTCGCCGGCACCCCGCTGGCCGAAGAAGGGTTGCCGGATATCACGACCGAGGAGGTCGTCAAGACCATCGCGGTGTACCGCCTGCTCCACCCCGAGTCCCGCGTGCGCCTGACGGGCGGGCGCGAGGTCAACCTCGACACGGACGGGCAGGTCGCCGCGCTGGAGGCGGGTGCGGACGGTATCCTCACGGGCGATTATCTCACCACGGAGGGCCAGTCGGCGGCCGACGACCTCGAAATCATGCAGGCGGCCGGGCTGGAGCCAAACACCGAGGCCAATCAGTTCGACCCCGAGGCGGTCAAAGAACGCGCAGCCGACGAGACGGACCCCGAGACGGCGGCAGGGACGGCACAGACAAACACAGAGCTCAAATCCGACGACTGACAATGGACGACATACGCTTTGCAGTGCTTGGCACCGGTGGTATCGGACGGCGGACGCTCGATGTCTCACAGCACAAGGACGGCCTCACCGCCGTCGCGGCCTGTGACCGCAACGGCGTAGCTATCGACCACGACGGCCTGGACGTCGACGAACTGCTAGACGCGACGGAAGGCAACATCGCGAGCGGGCCTGATGAGGCATCGGATTCCACGCCGGCGACGCCCACGGACGACTTTGCCTCAGACGGCGGCGCGGCCGCGGTCGAAGGCGGAGGGGGCGGCGTCAAACAGCACGGCGAGCAGGCTGGCATCGTCGCCAGCGAGCAGGGCAAGCCGACGGAGACGCCTATCGACGACATCATCGCCGCGAGCGAGGCTATCGACGCCGTGCTACTGGCGCTGCCGAACCTCGAACACGACTTCATCCCGCGCGTGGCCGAGCGCTTCGCCGAGGGCGGCTACGAGGGCGTGATGATCGACGTGCTCAAACGTTCCCGCGTCATCGGCATGCTCGACGACCGCGAGGACAAACTGAAAGAGTCCGGCATCACGTTCGTCTGCGGAGCCGGCGCGACGCCCGGCTTCCTGACCGGCGCGGCCGCACTCGCGGCCCAATCCTTCGTCGAGGTCGAGGAAGTCGAGATCTGGTGGGGTGTCGGCCTCAAGTCCGGTTACGAGGACAACCGCGGCACAGTGAGAGAAGACATCGCCCACCTCGACGGCTACGACATCGAGCGGGCCCGCGAGATGAGCGAAGAGGAGATTGAGGAACTCATCGACAAACACGACGGCGTGCTTGAGTTCCACGACATGGAACACGCCGACGACGTACTCCTCGAACGGGCTGGCATCTGTGACGCCGAGGACGTCCACGTCGGCGGCATCCTCGACGTCCGCTCGGACGAGAAACCGACCACGACGACGGTCAGCGTGACGGGGACGACCTTCGACGGGGAGACTGGGACGAACACCTTCGAACTCGACGACGTAACGAGCATGGAAGCGAACGTCAACGGCCCGGCGCTTGGCTACCTGAAAGCAGGCGTCCGGAACAACCGCGCCGGCCACTACGGCGTGTTCGGCCCCGCGGACCTCATGCCCGGCTTCTGAGGCTGCTGATTTTTCATGACTTACGGCTTTGATCTGGACCAGCGACTCGAACAGCGCGAGGCAGGGAATCTCCGCCGGCATCTGGAGGTCGCCGAGTCCGTCTCCGCACGGACCCGATTTGCCGACGACCCGAAAGGCGGCGCGCCGGAGTTCGGCGACGAAATGGCCGTCTTCGCGTCGAACAACTACCTCGGGCTGGCTGACGACGCCCGCGTCCAGCGAGCGGCGGAGCTAGGGGCGCGGACTGTCGGCACTGGCGCGGGGGCCTCGCGGCTTGTCACCGGTGACACGCGAGTCCATCGAGCGCTGGAGCGAGATCTCGCGGCCTGCAAGGGGGCCGAACGCGCTCTGGTGTTCTCGTCTGGCTACGCGGCGAACATCGGGACCATCGACGCGCTGACCCCGGATGTCGTCTTTTCGGACGAACTGAACCACGCCTCGATTATCGACGGCTGTCGCGTCGGGGCGAGCGAGACGGTGGTGTACGACCACTGCGATCCAGAGGATCTGCGCGCGAAGATGGCAGCGCGTGCGGACGAAGCGGCCGTCGCTGGCGAGGACGACCGGTGGCTCGTCGTCACCGACTCTGTGTTTTCGATGGACGGTGATATCGCGCCGCTGTCGGCTATCTGTGACGTCGCCGACGAGTACGGCGCGTGGCTGATGGTCGACGAGGCACACGCGACGGGCCTGTTCGGCGACACCGGCGGCGGTGTCATCCAGCGCGAGGGGCTGAGCGACCGCGTCGACGTGCAGTTGGGCACCCTCTCGAAGGCGCTGGCGAGCCAGGGGGGCTACATCGCCGGCGACGATACCCTCGTCGAGTATCTGCTGAACGCCGCGCGGTCGTTCGTCTTCTCGACGGGACTGGCACCGCCCAGCGCTGCAGCGGCCCGGGAGGCGCTGCGAATCGCCCGCGAGACTGACCGAGCCACGGAGCTGTGGGACACTGTCGCAACGCTCCGGGACGGCCTGGAAACGATGGGCTACGAGGTGCTCGGCGAGACGCAGATACTCCCGGTCGTCGTCGGCGACCGTGGGGACGCCCTGGAACTGGCCGACCGGCTGCGTGACTACGGTATCGTCGCACCCGCCATCAGGCCGCCGACGGTGCCGGAGGGAACGTCGCGGATTCGGGTCGTGCCGATGGCGACCCACACTGCCGACGACATCGCACAGTGTCTCGATGCCTTTCGGACCGCCGGCGAGGAGGTGGGCGTGTTATGAACGAGACGACGCCGGATTCGGAACCCGAAAGCGGGACCGGTCACATCAACGAAGACGGCGTGTTCGTCGTCGGTACCGACACCGGCGTGGGCAAAACGGTCGTGACAGCTGGGTTGACGGGCTGGCTTCGGGAACGCGGGACCGAAGCGGTCGCCGTCAAGCCCTGCCAGACCGGATATCCGCCGGACGACGACGCGGCGTTCGTCGAGTCCGTCTGTGGCACATCGGACGCCGCGGTCTGTCTGGAGCGGTTGTCACCGCCGCTGGCACCGGAAGTGGCCGCCAGGCAGTCAGATGACGATCTCACGCTTTCCTACGAGTCGATCCGGGACGGCGTCACCGATGTCATGACGGCGAGCGAAACCGCCGTCGTCGAGGGAATCGGCGGCCTGCGCGTCCCGCTCGCGGACGGTCGAGAGGTCATCGACCTCGTCGCCGATGTCGGGCTTCCAGCCCTGATCGTGGCCCGCTCGGGCCTCGGGACGCTCAATCACACGGCGCTGACTGTCCAGGCGCTCCGTCGGCGCGGGGTGCCCGTTGTCGGCGTCATTGTAAACGAGTACGAGGGCACGACGACCGCCGAGCGAACAAATCCGACGGTCATTGAGCGAATGACCGGGTGTTCCGTCTGGACTGTTCCCCCGCTGGACACGGAGTCGCCTGCCGACGTGATCGGCGGGCTCAGGACGCATCTCCCGCTGTCGGTTCTAGATCCGGCTATCGATCAGTAGCTACGGGATGTGGCCGAACGAAGGGGATAGAACGGGGGCAAACCCCCGTCGTGTGACACTACGGAGCCGGTAAGGCTCCATCTGATACTTGACCACCAATCACTAAAATAGTAAGGTACGTTTCATTTGGAGATTTCACCGTAACGCGGGGACGCGTTCCGTTAGGAACGGACTAACGCCCAGCCGAAACAGCGGTTCTATAGGTCTATTGACAGAAGCGAGCCGATATCGACGCCGTCGTCAAGTAGCGTCCGCATACGGTCGACTGTCGCCTCGTTGCGCGTCTGCCCGGTTCGGAGCACCTCTTCGACTCTGTCTATCGTCGTCCGCGTATCCGACTGAACTGACAGCACTGGAACGTTTTTCTCGGCCGCCTGCCCGATGACCGCGCTGGCGGGCTGGAACCCACCGGTCAGCAGTAACGCCTTGATGCCGGACGCTTCGAGGGCCGCAGTCTGGACCTCCGAGCGGTCACCACCGGTGACGACGACGGCATCACGGGTCCGCCGGAAGCGTTCGAGCGCGCTGCTCCCGCTCATCGCGCCCACGCTGAACCGCTCGACGTGCACGTCGGTGTTAGCGTCACCGGTGAGGATATCCGCGCCGAGGTTCCGCGCGAGATCGGCGACGGTAACACCGGCGAGCGAGCGGTCCCGCGGCAGAATTCCGTGGACCGAAACCCCTTCGCTTTCGAGAAACGGGACCACGTCGTCGGCGAGTTCGTCCACCGTCGCGTCCGTGATACCGTTGAACAGAACGCCGTCGAGTCGGTCACCGATGGCCCGGGCCGCGGACAGGATCTGGTCCGTGTCACTGGGGGTATCGTAGCCAGTGACTAACAGCACTCGGGCGTCGAGCAGTTCGGCGATGTCGATGTCTGTGAGGTCGACGATGCTCCCGGTCGCCAGGTCGCTGCTCCCTTCGACGAGGAGCAGATCGGTCCCGTCCGAACACGTCTCGATGCTTTCCTGCAGTCGCTCCCGGAGGTCGTCGGGGTCCTCACGCCCGCGGATGGCCTCTTGGATGAATGTCGGGGAGTAGACGATGGGCTCCATCTCGTGGAGATCGGTCTCCAGACCGAGCAGTTCGCGGGCGAGCATCGGGTCCTCGTCCCGCGTTTTGCCGACTGCGCTTCGGAGCCGCGTTCCCTTGGGCTTCATGTAGCCGACGTCGTAGCCCGCGTCGTGGGCGCGCGTCGCTAGCGCGAGCGTGATTGCCGTCTTGCCGATACCTTCCTCCGTTGACGTAACGAGTAGCGTGTTCGTGTCGGTCATAGTTTCTCCTGGTCGAGGGTGAGTCGCAGGTCGACCGCCTGCACCCCGTCGGGCGTCGCGACGAGGGGGTTGATGTCCAGTTCCACGATAGCGGGGAAGTCAGTGACGAGTTGCGAGAGCCGCTGGATGGTCTCGACGAGCGTGGCTTCGTCGACGGGGTCGCGCCCCCTGGCACCGCGCAACAGCGGCGCGGAGTCGATGTCGTCGAGCATATCCTTCGCCTCGGTCTCGCTGACGGGGGCGACACTGACAGTGTTGTCTTCGAGCACCTCGACGAAAATACCGCCGAGGCCGAACAACAACAGTGGCCCGAACTGCGGGTCGCGGTTCACCCCGAGAATCGTCTCGACGCCGTTGTCGAGGTCGACCATCTCCTGGACCTGGACCCCCAGTATTGTCGCATCGTTCTGGTAGTTACGTGCCCTGACGACGAGGTCCTCGTAGGTGTCTCGCACGTCCTCGACGGGGACACCGACTTCGACGCCGCCGATATCGGACTTGTGCAAGATGTCCGGGCTGACGATCTTCATGACCACGTCGTCGCCGATCTCCTCGGCGATAGCCTCCGCTTCGACGGGCGAGGAGACGACCTCGCCCTGCGGCGTCGGGATCCCGTACGCGTCGAGCAGTTCCATCGCTTCCACGCCAAGCCGGTTCGACCCGCGTCGGGCACCGGATTCGAGTATCTCGCGGGCCCGCTCACGGTCCACGTCGAAGGTCGTCGGCTCGTCGTACTCGGTCGCCTTGATCTCACGGTAGCGTCTGAGAGCGTTCAGGCTCCCGACGGCGCGGGCCGGGTCGAAGTAGTTCGGCACGCCCGCTTCGCTCAGGACGTTCGCGCCGGCGTCGACGGACTTGCCGCCCATCAGCGTCGCCGCGACGGGTTTCCCGAACCGCTCTTGCTGTTCGACGACGCTCTCCGCGAGTTCCTCGAAGGAAAGCACTGCCGTCGGGCAGGCGACGACGACAGCCATCGAAACGTTATCGTCCGCCAGTACCGTTTCGAGTGCTGTCTCGAAGCGCTCCGCAGGAGCATCGCCGATGATGTCGACCGGGTTGTAGATGTTGGCCTCGTCGGGCATCTCCTCGCGGAGCCGGGAGAACGTCTCGTCGCCGAACTGGGCGAGTTGCAGGTCCGAGTCGCCGACGGCGTCGGTCGTCATCACGCCGGGGCCGCCGGCGTTCGTGACAATCGCGATTTCGTCCCCGTCCGGGAGCGGCTGGCCCGCGAGGATCTGCGCGTAGTCGAACAGCTCCTGGACGGATTCGACCCGGAGCGTTCCGGCCTTGTCGAGGCCGGCCTCGTAGGCCCGCTCCGACCCGGCCATTGCTCCGGTGTGGGAGGCCGCGGCGCTCGCACCCGCGTCCGTCCGCCCGGACTTGACGAGGACAATCGGCGTCTCCTGTGTGACCTCACGGGCCGTCTGAACGAACGAGGACCCGTCGTTGATATCTTCGAGATAGCCCAGAATGACGTCGGTATCGGGGTCGTCGCCCCATTCGGCGACGAAGTCGCTCTCGTCAAGCACCGCCTTGTTCCCGAGCGAGACGATGTCCTTGAAGCCGACATCGCGCTCGGCGGCCCAGTCCAGGACGGCGGTGATGAACGCGCCCGACTGGCTCATGAAGGAGATGTCCCCGTCGCTCGCCATCTCGTTGCCGAAGGTGGCGTTGAGCCCGACGGGGGTCGACATCACGCCGAGGCTGTTCGGTCCGACCAGATTCAGGTCGTACTCGCGGGCGGCCTCGCGGAGCCGGCGCTCGCGTTCGGCCCCGTCGCTGCCGGTCTCACCGAACCCAGCAGTAATGACCACGACGTTTTCAATGCCCGCCTCCCCGGCGTTCTCGATGACTTCGACCGCCACCGTCGGCGGTACAACGACGACGGCCACGTCGACCGACGAGGGGTCGTCCAGGTCGACGAGGTTGTCGTAACACGGCAATCCAAGCACTGTCTCTTTGTTCGGGTTTACGGCCAGGACCTCCCCTGTAAACGAATCGAGCAGGTTCGTGGTGACCGCGTGACCGACGGACCCCTCCGAATCGGTCGCCCCGACCACTGCGACACGGTCCGGCGCAAACAACGTCGATAATCGTCCCATGCCTCTACCCGGAGGTTACAGTGGGGCCCGAATATAGCTGTGGGGAACTCCCAGCGAGCGGGAATCTGGGCGATTCATTACCCTGATTTCGGGGTGACGGTGTTTTTGTTCGTCACCCTCGTAACGGCTTCCGATGAACGACACAGCACTCCTAGCACCGTTTGCTGACGAAGTCGTCCGTGGGGTCGCGGGGACGAACAACGTCGACGAGGAACAGTTGCGGTCCGCGCTGGCAGACCACCAGCGGACGATGCGCGAAAATCCGGGCGTCGAGGACCTCGTCTACGAGTGGCGAAAGCGATTCGACGACGCAGTATTGCACCGCACGCCCGAGACGTTCTACATGGCTGTCAGAGAAACCGTCTGGGAGGAGTACGGCGCACATCTCGGTATCGACGACTACCTGCTCGCCGCAGTCGTCGCAGTCCACCAGGAGCAAGTCCTTCGTGAAACAGCCATCGACAGCCGCGCTATCGAGGAAGACACCGTCGCACTCGTTGTTTCCCGTCCGTCGTCGGAATAGGACCGTTCCTTTTTATATAAAGCACGGAATGCTGACTGGAGAGGTAGTTGGGATCATCGGATAATATTTCAGTTCAGGTAACCAGCCATTCCATCTTAGAACATAATTTTTGGGTTCCCGAAAACATATTTTCACAAAACAATCTTTAAGTGGCTTCCGACTGTACGATAAGATGACTATGGCAACGCAAGAGCACGTCCGACGCGAGTTCGGCGAGGTCGAAGAGAACGAACTCCGCCTCGACAAAGAGAAGTCCGAGCAGGTAATCAACGCGCTGAATCAGGACCTGGCGGACACGTACACACTGTACCACCAGGTCAAGAAGCACCACTGGAACGTCGAGGGTGCCGAGTTCCGCGACCTCCACCTGTTCCTTGGCGACGCCGCCGGACACGCAGAAGAGGCGGCCGACGAACTCGCGGAGCGGGCACAGGCTCTCGGCGGCACGCCCATTGCCGGCGGCAAGGCGCAGGAAGAGCACGCGTCCGTAGAGCCGGAAGGGCAGGACGTGTACGACATCCGGACGTCGCTCGAAAACGACCTCGAGATGTACGGCGACATCATCGAGTCGCTCCGTGACCACATCGAGCTTGCGGAGAACCTCGGTGACCACGCCACGGCGCAGATCCTCCGGGAAATCATCGTGCAGACCGAGGAAGACGCCCACCACATCGAGCACTACCTCGAAGACGACACGCTCGTGCTGGACTAACGTCGGGATACCGCTTTCTCTCTCGTTTTCTTCTGCCGGGTAGCGTCGCTACCTAACTCAGGGTGTATCGTGTGGTGCAAACCGATTTGATTAAAAGTAAGTCGAGAATCGAAGGGAGGAGAAACGTGACGTGGGCGAACGGACTACCGTCGAAGGTCGACGGTTACGTCGGTCGAAATCCAGCCGTCTCGGTTTCCGTCTTCGGTAAACACGGTTCTGTCAGCACCGCTGTCCAGTGCTGCAACGTCCGGGCGGTCCTCGGAGGCCTCGACATCGTCCGTCTGGGATGGCATTACCTGAGTTAGGCACCCCTAAAGCTAAAAGGATTTTGGTTGGCCTAATCGTCTGCGGACACCAGCCCTGCCCTGACAGCATCGACGACGCAGTGCGGGCACCGACACGGCGCGGTCTTTAGTACCCGAAGCGACAAAGGAGAGGTATGAGTTCGGACGACGACCTTACCGCCCTGATTACGGACCTCGTGACGACGCTTCAGGAGCTAGAGACGGAGGTCGAACCCACGACCGACAGCGGCTTACCGCGGCCGCCGACGCCGGGCGAACTCCTCCGGTTTACCAGTGATGTGACCATCCCGGCGGTCATTCTCGTCCTGAAGACCAACATCGAGGCGCTGAAGATTCTCCGGCGTGCCCTCCGGATGGCGGAGGGGCGGCCGACATCAACCGGCTCCGCCTCCGACGAAGTGCGCCAGCGCGCGAGTGATCTGAGCCGGGCCACGCTCTCCCGGCTCGACGGGGCCCTGACGGACCTCCAGCGAGCCGTCGACGGAACTCCGGAGGACGAGGAGGCCCGCGAACTCATTCAGGAAGCCCAACAATTACGCAGCCAAATCCAGGATCGGTTGCCTGATGAAACAGGAGCGAGCGGGGACGCCGAACCCGACCGAGGTACTGACGTTCCAGTGGACGTAGACGCCGAATTACGGTCGATTAAGGACGATATCGACGGCCCTGAATCGGACGAGACGGGCACCGAAAACGGGGACGGGAGCGACGAGGAGTAAAGAACGCCAGAGCGGTGTGAAAGTTATGTTATATCAAATATAATGATTTATTATTGTACAGCTCTTGGTGTGACTACCGATGTCCAGCTCTTCCGCTCCGGGTGGTCGTCGGGCGACCCTGTTCGTCCGATCTGACCTCCCCGCGCCGTCACAGAAACGCTGTACCGCTATCGAATGCGAGCTACAGGAGCTGGTGTGTCGTGACGTACTCGACAGCGTCGAGACGGTCGAATGGGAGAAACGCGTTCCGCTGCAAGGCCCCGGTCACGGAACCGAACGGGACCTGTACAACGAGTTCGCGGACTGGGCCCGGGAGGCCGGTGTCTGTCTCGCCCCGTTTTTCGACACCCGGCTCTGTTACAGTTCGACGACAGGCGAGAAGCGTCGGGAGCTCGTCATGCCGGCCGTTTGTCTCGCTATCTACGAGGACGACGACCTCGTACAGGTTGCCCCCTTCGCCGACGCGGGGCGCACTGAATCCGTCGAGGAGTGCATCGCGGAACTCGCCGAGACGGGGGCACTCCCGGACACACATTCGGCAACGGTCTCGACCGTATAGCGCACTCGCGTCCTGGTCGCCGCTTCTGTGGTTCCGCCAGCACAATTGCCGCGACACAAACCATGAAGTTCTGCTCAGTGGATATGTCGTATTGCTATGACATATCAGGTGACACGTCGTGACGTGCTCGGCACCGGCGCGTCCCTTCTCGGGGGCCTGGCACTCGGCTCAGCGACCGCCAGCGGCGCGCTCCAGACCGACGGGACCACTGTCACGTTCCTCCACGACACCCACGTCCACGGGCGGTTCGCGAACGCTTCGGCGGCGGACCTGAGCGTCTCCCGGTACTTCGGGCTGATGAACGACATCACCGAGGACGCGGACACAACACTTCGGGTGGGCAACGGCGACGACCTGGCGTCGTCGGTGCTATCCGCGGTGTTCGAGGGGCGACACGTCGTGTCGACGTTCAACGCCGGCGGGCTGGACTTCGATACGTTCGGCAACCACGACTTCGACATGGGACCGGAGGTCCTCCGCGACCGCGTCTCCGACAGCCTGTTCACGTGGGTCAGCGCGAACGTCCGCGAGGACGGGGACGTTTTCGCCGCCGACCAGGGCGCACAGCAGTACGTCCTCACGGACGTCGGGGACGTGACGCTGGGTATTACTGGCCTCATCACGCCGGAGGCACCCGAAGTCACCTCTATCGGCGAGAACACCGACGTCTTAGAGCCGGCGTCGGCGCTGGAGGACGTGACAGAACAGATGCAGTCCGATGGCGCTGACGCGGTTATCGTGCTCTCTCATCTCGCGAGTGAAACCGCTCGAACCGTCGCCGAGGAAGTCGACGGCGTCGACGCTATCATCGGGGACCACGCCGCGACACTGCTCGAAGAGCCGGAGGTCATCAACGACACTGTCCTCTCGTTCGTCGGCGACGAGTACGAGTACGTCGGGGAGTTAGCGCTGGGTGTCGGCGACGCCGGCGTCACGGACCACGAGTTCGCGCTCCACGACGTCGGCGCATCGTCCGCCGGAACGGACCCGTTCGTCAAGCTCGTCCAGAACCACTACGAGACACAGCTGGAACGGCAACTGGACGTCGTCATCGGGGAGACCACCGAACCGCTGGACACCAGACAGTCAGTCGTCAGGGCACAGGAATCGAACATGGGGAACTTCGTCGCCGATACGATCCGTGCCGACGTCGAGGCCGACGTCGCGCTGATGAACGGTGGCGGCATCCGGACGGACCGGCTGTACTTCGAGGACGCGAGCGAGGACGACCCGGCGGAGATCACACGGCGCGTCGTCGTCGACATCCTGCCGTTCCCGAACAACGTGGTCGAACTGGAAATCACGGGCGAGACGCTACTCGCGGCACTGGAAAACGGCGTCAGCCGCGTCGAGGAGGGGGCTGGCCGGTTCCCGCAGGTGAGCGGCATCACGTACACCTACGACCCAACCGCCGAGAGCGGCGACCGGATTACCGAAGCGACTGCCGGTGGCGACCCGATCGACTCGGAAGCGACCTACACGCTCGCGACGAACGACTTCGTCTCCGGCGGCGGCGACGGCTACAGCATGCTCAGTGACGCGACCGTCCTCGTCTCGTCGAACGAGGGGGCACTCCTCTCCGACCTCGTCATCAGAACTATCGAGCAACAGGGGATGATTTCGCCGACGACGGAGGGACGTATCACCAGGCAGGGCGAGGGAAGCTAATCAGACGGGGTCCCAGCGGTACCCGTCCCAGTCCTGGCTTTCGGGCACTTTGATACCCGCGTCGGGGTCGCGGAGTTCCTCGACGTAGACGGGTTCGACCGTGTCACCTGTTTCGACCTCGTCCGTGGTCACCTGTCCGAGCGCGCGGACGAACTCGTCGCTCGCGTCGGTGATATCCGTGATGTCGAACTCCACAATAGCGAGCGTGTTCGGCTCGCGGACGCCCGGCGGGGTCGCCGTCGAATGGGTCCAGGTGACGACTTCTGCGGTCCGGTCCGAGAGGTCGACGGTCTCTTCCTGTGGTTCGCCACATTCCGGACACAGCGGATGAGTGGGATACGAGACGTGGCCGTTCGAGCAGATGCCTGCGTCCAGCGTCATTCTGCGGCCTCCATGATGGTGGTGATGACACAGTTGCCAAAGCCGCCGACGTTACACGCCAGCGCGGTGTCGGCATCGACCTGCCGCGGCCCGGCCTCGCCGACGAGCTGTTCGTAGATTTCGACGCCCTGTGCGACACCGCTCGCGCCGAGGGGGTGGCCCTTGGACTTGAGCCCGCCGGAGGTGTTGATCGGCAGGTCGCCGTCCTTTGCAGTGGCGCCGTCCATCGCTAGCTCCCAGGCCGTTCCCTGGTCGGCGACGCCGATACCCTCTAGCTGGAGGAACTCAAGAATGGTGAACATGTCGTGCAGTTCGGCCACGTCGAGGTCCTCGGGGCCGAGACCGGCCATCTCGTAGGCCTCCTTGCTCGATTCGACGACCCCGCCCATGACCGTCGGGTCGTCGCGCTCGTGGACGACGTGGGTATCCGTCGCCCCGCCGATGCCGGAGACGAGGGCGTACTCGTCGGTTATCTCCTCGGCGCGCTCCTCTGTGGTGAACATGAGCGCAGCGCTGCCGTCCGTGATCGGACAGAAGTCATACAGCCGTAGCGGATCCGCGATAATGGGCGACTCCAACGCTTTCTCCATCGTGATCTCCTTCTGGAACTGTGCGTTCGGGTTGTCGACGCCGTTCCGGTGGTTCTTGACCGCGACTCGGGCGAGTGACTCCCGGGGGGCATCGAACCGCTCCAGGTAGTGTCGGGCGGTCATTCCGGCAAACGACGGGAGTGTCACGCCGTGTTTGTACTCGTCGGGGTGGGTGATCGAGGCGATGATATCCGTCGCCTGGCCCGTCGTCTTGTGGGTCATTTTCTCCCCGCCGACCAGGAGCGTCATCTCGCTGGCCCCGCTGGCGACGGACTGCCAGGCCTCGTAGATACCGGCCCCGCCGGACGAAGAGGTCTGGTCGACCCGTTCGCTGTAGGCCGGAAGCACCCCAAGATCGTGGGCCAGCAGGTTCATGATTCCCGTCTGCCCTTCGAACTCGCCGCTGGCCATGTTCGAGACGTACAGGTGCTCTACGTCGTCGGGCGAAACGCCGGCGTCCGTGAGACACTCCTCGCCCGCCTGCGAGAGTAACTCACGGATCCAGGCGTCGCGTTGCCCGAATTTCGTCATTGACGCGCCGATTACTGCGACTCCCATACCTGTGCCGTCACAGGGGTATCGTGTATTTATTACGGTCTGACCTATAGAACAAGTGGAACGTTCACGCAGTCGTCGTGACGACCGACAGCCCTTCGGCGGGTTGGTCACCGGCAAGCGAGACGAGCAGCCGCCACCCGTCCGCGGTCCGCTCCGCTTGGGCCATCTGTGGCGTGATGCTCGTCCGTCGCAGCAGTTCGACGGCGATGGGCAACACCGGACAGCGATAGTCCGACAGCGTCGGGCGGTAGTTCCCTAATGTGATATATTTGGGACAGCGCCCGGGACCGGCGGCTGCGGGTTCGATCGTCGTCTCGTCGACCAGCCCCGCCGTTTCGAGGTCGGCGACGGCGTCACGGACCGGTTCAGGCCCGCTTGGCTTTCTCGGCAACTGTCCGGCGGCTTCCCGAAGGGTATCCGCCTGCAGTTCCGGGTCGAGGTTGTCCGCGAGCGCCGTGGCCATGCTTTCGAGCATCGCCAGACAGAGGCGCTCGCGGTTCTCGGTTTCCTCGGCCGCTTCGAGGTAGCTGTCGATGACTGCCTGCTCGACCGAGCGATGACGACCCGACAACACCTCGAACAGCGACCCGGCGACCGTGTGACAGTACTCCGGGAGCGACGACGGGGCGGTTCTGACGGCGTCGGTCCCCCACGGGGCTTCGCAGACGATGAGTCCGTGAACGGTGACGCGGGGGTCGTATCGTCGGAGTGCGCTCCGGTAGGCGGTCGCGACGCTGGCCGCTTCGGCAGCTGTCTCGCGGTCCGGGAACTGCATTCCCGACACCGGGAACGGCGGCGTGCCCGTTCTGGCGCTCACGACGCGATACGGGCCCACGGCGACGCTGAGATCCGAGAGCCTGTCACGGATATCCGAGAGTGTTCGTCCGACCATGGTTACAGTATCAGGTCGCTCCGGCCATGGTCCCTTACAGGTCCCCGGCGACGATATCGGCGACGCGCTGGCGGTCGAACAGCTCCCGGTCCACGTCGTACACCTGCGACGCCGCCCGTTCCGTGAGGACCAGGTTCGTTATGGGGCCCTGATACAGCGAACCGCCGCGGTAGACGTTGCCGTTCTGTACCGCCGACAGTTCGCTCCCGGTCGGGTCCGCTTCGAGAGAGCGAACGACCGTGTCCTCGAACTCCGCTCGCGTCTTGTTCTCCTGCCCGCGCATGAACAGGTATTCCGGATCGATGTCGAGCAGGGTCTCGAAGTCGACCTCGCTCCGGTCGGAGTGGAAATCCCGCACATCGGTTTTTGCGAACGCATCGCGCACGCCCAGGTCCCGCCACTGCTTGAAACTCGTTCCGTCCTCAATGAGGTACGGCGAGAAGCTCGTCGGCTCGTCGCTGCCGGCCCACATGATAGCTACCTCCGGCCGTTCGGATTCCGAGTCCGGGACGATGTCCTCCAGGCTCGTCTGGAACTCCTCGTGGATGGCCTGGAACGCGTCGAACCGGTCGGTCCGCTGGAACGCCTGAGACAGTTTCTCGAAGGCTTCGTACAGCGTGTAGTAGGTGTAGTCGTGCCACTCGTAGCCGGTCGAGAAGATGCTGTTCCCGAAGAACGGCGCTATCTGGGACTCGAGTTCGTCGATATCGGACTGGTCCCAGGACCCGCGACTCAGCAGGAAGTTCGGGTCCATGACGTGGATGTCGGCGTCCATTTCGTAGAACTGCTCCTTGCCGACGCCGCTGTCGCCCCACAGCTCCCGGATCGAGCTCCCGTCGACGCTGACGCCCGGAATCTCGTCGTAGTACTGGGTGTGATACCGCGACGGCAGCCAGACCCCTTTGGGGGCATCGAGGCCGAGTGCGATCCCCATATCGGCCCAGCTCCCGTTGTTCGCGACCCAGACTTCGGGCGCTGACTCGAAGGTGACCTCGCCGACTGGCTCCATCGAGACGGAGTAGCTCGAATCCGTCGTCGTGGCTGTCGTGTCGGACGCTGTCGTCTCATCAGTTCCGCCGGTACCTCCGGTTTCGGCCTCGGACTGACCTGAACAGCCGGCAACGGCACCCGCCAGCCCGACGCCCGCTGCAACGATATACTCTCGTCGGTCCATATCGGTTTAGGCTTGCCTAATACATTTAAGCCTTCCCATATTTAGGCGAGCCAAAACATCTCCGAACCGCAAAACGACACCACAGCCCCTGGTACTGAGAATCCACACAAAGTATATCCGTGCGTGCTATCCACACACGAAATATGCAGGAGGCCTGGCTCCAGCTACAATGTCCGGCGTGTTCAGCTGCCTGGGAAGCGCAAGTGTCCGACCTCCCGGCCCCGGAGACGCAGTTCGTCTGTGACGACTGTGGGGCCGAACGGTCGCTGTCGGAGTTTATGCGGACCACCCGCGACCTCGAAGTCCTGCAGGAGTTCACCGAGTCCTAGTACCGCGCTCGCGCCGCCGCCTTCCACTCCTCGCCTCGCTTGACGTTGTTCGGGGGGTGGCGTTTGCCAACGCTCGCCAGCCGCCCGGCTAGCGTCCACTCGTCGACGTACTCGACCGTAGTCCGCTGTGCAGTCGCCACAGCGGCCCGCTGGCGGTCGGTCACGTGGGCGCTGACGGCTGCGGTGATCGCCGCCGCCTCTGCCTGTGATGCGTCGTCAGGTATCGACAGCGGGAGGTCGTCTGGTGCTGGGGCGTCAGCGGGAGACGCCGTCTCCGCGTTCCGCCCTGATGGGTCGCTCGTCGCCATGTTACAGTGGGATGTTGCCGTGGTCTTTCGGCGGGGTATCTTCCCGCTTGCGCTGTAGGAGGTCGAGGTCCTGGATAAGTCGCTTGCGCGTCTCTTTCGGTTCGATGACGTCGTCAAGGTAGCCCCGTTTCGCCGGCCCGTACGGGTTGGCGAACTCGTCGCGGAACTCGTCCATCAGTGCCTGGCGCTTGGCGTCCGGGTCGTCGGCGTCCGCGATCTCGTTCCGGTAGAGGATGTTGACCGCGCCCCGCGGACCCAGCACCGCCATCTCCGAGCCGGGCCAGGCGTAGTTGACGTCGCTGCCGAGGAACTTCGAGGACATGACGATGTACGCGCCGCCGTAGGCCTTGCGGACCACGACCGACAGCAGCGGGACCGTCGCCTCGGCGTAGGCGTAGATCAGCTTCGCCCCCCGCCGGATGATGCCGTTGTGCTCCTGGTCGGTGCCGGGCATGAATCCGGGTACGTCGACGAGCGTGAGGATGGGGATGTTGAACGAGTCACAGAAACGGACGAACCGGGCCGCTTTCTCCGCCGCATCGATGTCCAGCGTCCCTGCGCTCACGCGTGGCTGGTTGGCGACGACGCCGACCGACTGGCCGTCCATCCGCGAGAAGCCGACGACGACGTTGCGCGCCCAGTTGCCGTGGACCTCGAAGAAGGAGTCCTCGTCGACAATCGAGTCGATGACCTTCGTCATGTCGTAGGGCTTGCGCGGGGCCGACGGGACGATGTCGGTCACGCCGGGGATCTCTCGGTCGGGGTCGTCCCACGGCTTCACCCGCGGCGGGTCCTCCATGTTGTTCGCCGGGAGGTACGACAGGAGGCGACGAATGTTCTCCAGAGCCTCCTCCTCGGAGGGGTACGAGAAGTGAGCGACGCCGGATTTCGTGGAGTGTGACCCAGCGCCGCCGAGTTCCTCCTTGGACACCTGCTCGCCGGTCACCGTCTCGATGACGTCCGGCCCGGTGATGAACATGTGGCTGGTGTCCTGCACCATGAAGGTGAAGTCAGTCAGCGCCGGGCTGTAGGTCGCGCCGCCGGCACACGGCCCCATGATCGCGGAAATCTGGGGGATGAGGCCGCTGGCTTTGGTGTTGCGCTCGAATATCTTGGCAAAGCCGACCAGCGAGTCGACGCCCTCCTGAATGCGTGCGCCGCCGGAGTCGTTGAGCCCGATGACCGGGACGCCATTCTCGATAGCCCGGTCCATCACCTTGCAGATCTTGTCGGCGACGACCTCGCCGACCGAGCCACCGAGCACCGTGAAGTCGTGGGCAAAGAGGAACACTTTCCGCCCGTCGACCTCGCCGTACCCGGTGACGACCGCGTCGCCGGCGAAGCGTTTCTCCGCCATGCCGAAGTTCGTCGACCGGTGTTCGACGAACGGGTCGACCTCGTTGAACGTGCCGTCGTCGACGAGGAAGTCGATGCGCTCGCGGGCGGTCATCTTGCCCTTCTCGTGTTGTGCTTCGATACGGGCCTCCCCGCCGCCGAGTTCAGCCTCGGCTCGTTTCTGTCGCAACTCCTCGACCGCGTCGTCGGGCGCGGTCTCGTCCTCAGGTTCTTCCTGTTGACTCATGTTACCACTCCATCCCGCCGTTGACACCAAGTACCTGTCCTGTCATGTAACTCGATTCCTCGCTGGCGACGAACCTGACGATGCCGGCGATGTCCTCGACGCTGGCGAATCGGTCGAGTGGAATCTCGCGCAGAATCTTCTCCTGGACGCGTTCGGGCACTTCCTCTAGCATGTCTGTCTTGACAAAGCCCGGTGCGACGCAGTTCGCGGTCGAGCCCGTGTGTGCCAGTTCGAGCGCGAGCGTCCGCGTGAAGCCGAACAGCCCGGATTTCGTCGTCGCGTAGTTCGCCTGCCCGATGTTGCCCTGCTGGCCGACGACGCTAGAGATATTTATCAGTCGGCCGTGGTCGGCGTCGCGAATATCGTCATAGAAAGCCTTCGTCCCGTTGAACACGCCACCCAGATTGACATCGATAACCGTCTCCCAGTCCTCGCGGGTCATGTTCTCGAACTTCTTGTCGATGGTGATACCGGCGTTGTTGACAAGCACGTCCGCTGGACCGAACTCGTCGACCACCTTCTCACGCATCGCCCGGACTTCATCGAGTTTCGCCACGTCTGCCTGTGCCGCGATAGCCGTCCCACCGTCGTCGCGGATATCCTCGACGACGGCACGGGCTTCCGCCTCCGAGGACCGGTAGTTAACGACGACGTTGGCCCCGTGTGCACCGAGGTCTCTGGCGATTCCGCGACCGATACCTCGCGAGGACCCGGTAACGACACAGGTTTGATTATCCAGGTTCATATGTGGGTAAGGATTGCCCTGTTGTTCGTACGCTCATCACCTAATCTGGCAAAGCACAGCCAAATAATAGTTCTCCTAATACAACATTAAACGTCAGATTTGGAATATAATGATGTTCCGGTTTCAGGATAGCTGACGACTGAAAAACAAACTCACGAGGGAGACAAAGGGAAAACGCCAACTCTTTTAGGACGGCCTAAAGAGATAGAGCCAGTACATGACAGCGGACATCTGCGTGATGGTGCCGACGATCCGAAACCACGAATGCATGCGTTCGTACTTCGAGAACGCCCGGGAACACGGGTTCGACCTCGACCGGCTGTTCGTCGTGCTCATCACCGAGGACTTCTGTGACACCGACGCGATGGAACAGATGCTCGACGAGGAGGGCGTCGACGGGGCTGTCTACGACGGAACCGCCCGCGAGGCGTGGTTTGCCGACCACGGCGCAAGCGAGTACTCACACCTCATCCCCGAAGCGAGCCACGCCCAGACGTCGTTTGGCCTCCTCTACATGTGGGCCAACGACTACGAGTACGGCGTGTTCATCGACGACGACACGCTGCCACACGAGGACACGGACTTCTTCGGCACCCACATGTCGAACCTGGCCTTCGAGGGCGAGATGGAGGCGGTCAGTTCCGACGAGCAGTGGGTCAACGTTCTCTACGACAACGAGGACGAGCACGGCCTCTACCCGCGTGGCTACCCCTACGCCGCGATGGACGAGACGGTCGAGACCGAACAGACCCGCGTCGACGACGTGGTCGCTTCCCAAGGCCTTTGGACGAACGTGCCGGACCTTGACGCCGTTCGCATCCTGATGGACGGCGACCTCCAGGGACAGGCCCAGACCCGGACCACCGCCGATGATTTCGGCGAGGACTTCGTCGCCGCCGAGGGCCAGTACCTCACCGTCTGCTCGATGAACCTCGCCTTCCGCCGCGAGGTCATCCCGGCGTTCTACCAGCTCCCGATGGACGACAACGAGTGGGACGTCGGCCGCTTCGACGACATCTGGTCGGGCGTGTTTCTCAAGCGGGCCTGTGACGTGCTGGGCAAGCAGATTTACAACGGCGACCCGCTGTGTGAGCACAACAAAGCGCCCCGCTCGACGTTCTCGGATCTGACCAACGAGGTCCACGGGCTCGAACTCAACGAGCACGTCTGGGAGATCGTCGACGAGGCCGGCGCGGACGCCGACTCCTATGCCGCGGTGTTCGAGGACATCGCAACGGCGATGGCCGACGGCGATTTCAACGATTGGGAAAACGGTGCCTTCCTTAACTACTGCGGGGAGTTCATGCTCGACTGGCTGGCATGTCTCGACGAACTGGACGCCGCCGCGACGGAACAGGTCCCCGCAGCCGCGGACGACTAGAAAGGCCTAAGTTGTTTAGGCAACCCTAAATCAAACAATGAGTGATTCTAACGATACGACGGGACGTAACGTGACGAAGTCGCGACGACGCTTCCTTGCGCTGGGCGGTGCGACCGCAGCGACTGCGCTTGCGGGCTGTTCCGACGTTCTCAGTGGTGGCGATGGCGGTGACGGGGGAAGCGACGGTGGGACCGGTGCCGGCACCGGGCAGATTTCCCTCGCTGACTTCCGGGGCTCCGGCCCACTGGTGGCACAGCGAGACGCCCCCGGCGGCACCTCTATCGAGGATCTTCCGGACCTCAGCGGCGAACTGACGCTGTATCTCGGTGGTGGTGAAGGTGGGCTGTATCTCGACCTCATCAATCTGCTCGAACAGCTCTATCCGGATTTCTCGGCGAACCACCGTCTGGAAGCCTCCAGCGACCTCGCGAACACGATCATCGAGGAGAACGAAGCGGGCGCGAGCCCCGCCGACGTGTTCATGTCCATCGACGCCGGCTCGCTCGGTGCCGTGGCGAACGCCGGCGCGACCGCGAGCCTTCCCGAAGAGGCCCTTTCGACGGTCCCCGAAGCCTATCAGGATAGCGAGGGCCGCTGGGTAGGTATCGCCGGTCGCGCCCGGGCGATCCCGTACAACACGAATCAGATCTCCGAATCCGACATCCCGTCGACGGTCCAGGAGTTCCCCGAGACGGCCGCGCTCGAAGACAGCATGGGCTGGGCGCCGAGCTACGGCGCGTTCCAGTCCTTTGTCACCGCGATGCGGCTCATCCGCGGCGACGACGAGACGATGTCGTGGCTCCAGGCGATGCAGGACCACGGTATCACCACCTACGACGACGAGTTCCGCGTTTCCAACGCCTGCGCCGACGGTGAACTCACCGCCGGCTTCGCCAACCACTACTACACGCTTCGGGTCCAATCTGCCCGCGAGAACTCGCCGATCGGCCTCGCGTTCACCGAGGGCGACGCCGGCGCGCTCGTCAACGTCTCGGGGCTCGAAATCATCAACGGAACCGACAACGCGGACCTGGCATCGAACTTCGTCCGGCACGTCCTCTCGGCGGAGGCCCAGGAGTTCTTCGCCACGCGGACGTTCGCGTATCCGATGATTCCCGGCGTCGCGCCGGTCGGCGACCTGCCCCGTATCGACGATCTGAACCCGCCGGACATCAACCTGACCGAGCTGGCTGACGTGGCCGGAACCGTCGACTTGCTACGGGACGCAGGCGTCCTCTAATATGGGCACCAAGGACCGCTACGAGCGGCTTCGGGAGCAGGCGACGACGTCGGAACGAGACTCGTCTCCACACACGCTGCTCGCAGTGGTCTCGCTGTCGATCTCGCTGCTGTTACTGGCGCCGCTGGTGTGGCTGTTTCTCCGAGCGGGTGAAATCGAGTTCGCCCGTGCGGTGGAACTGCTGACCAGCGACACGACCGTCTCGGTGACGCTGAACACGCTTGCGCTGGTGACCGGCGTCACTGTATCATCGATTCTCATCGGTGTCCCGCTGGCGATTCTCACCGCCCAGACCGATCTGCCGTTCAAGCGGTTCTGGACGATCACGTCCGCGCTACCGCTGGTCGTCCCGAGCTACATCGGGGCCTTCGCGTTCGTCTCGGCCTTTGGCCCCCGTGGCGTCCTCGCGGACCTGCTCGCGCCGTTCGGTATCGAGCAAATTCCGACGATCTACGGCCTGCACGGCGCGATACTCGTGTTGACGCTGTTTACGTACCCGTACGTGTTTCTGACTACGCGCGCGTCGCTGCTGTCGTTCGACGGGACTGTCGTCGAAGCCGCTCGGACGCTGAACCACACGCGCTGGGAGGCGTTCCGTCGCGTCACGCTGCCACAGATCGCACCGGGCATCGCCGCCGGCGCCTTACTGGTGGCGCTGTACGCGCTCTCTGACTTCGGGACGCCGGCGATCATGCAGTACGACGTGTTCACCCGGATGATCTACAACGAGTTCGGGGCCCGCCGACTGGACTACGCCTCCGTGCTCTCGATGCTGTTGCTCGTGATGGCGCTCGGTATCCTTGCCGTCGAGTCCCGCCTCAACGCTGGCCGGGACGGGGCGTACGTCAGCAGCGGCTCGCGCCGGCCGGGGCTCATCAGGCTCGGCTACTGGAAGGGGCCGGCACTGCTGTTTTGCGGTGCTATCGCGTCGCTGTGTCTGGTGTTGCCGATCGGTATCCTGCTCCAGTGGCTCCTGCGTTCGGGCACGGGCTACAGCGGCGGCGGCTTCGCGTTCGAGGCGTCCTACGCCTGGAACTCGGTCGGTCTGGCGGCCGCCGCGGCCGCTATTTGTGTCGTGGCAGCGCTTCCGATCGCCTATCTCGCCGCGCGCGGCGGCTCGGGCGTCTCGTCGCTGCCCGAGCGGGCCACCTACGTCGGCTACGCCGTCCCCGGTGTCGTGCTCGGGCTTGCGCTGGTGTATCTGGGGCTCCGGTACGTCCCCTTCCTGTATCAGAGCGTCATCCTGCTGGTGTTCGCCTACGTGATTCGGTTCCTCCCGCAGGCCGTCGGGACGACCGAATCCTCGATTCTGCAGGTCGACCCGCAGTACATCGAAGCGGCGCGGTCGCTCGGCTACCACCCGCTTTCGGCGTTCCGGAAGGTCGTGTTGCCGCTCGTCGCACCGGGCATCGCCGCCGGCGCCGCGCTGGTGTTCCTGACGACCATGAAGGAATTGCCGGCAACGCTGATGTTACGCCCGACGGGCTTCGAAACCTTCGTCACGTACATCTGGCTCGTCCAGGGTGCCGGCTACTACGGACAGGCTGCGGTCCCGGCTCTCGTGCTCGTCGGCCTTTCCGGACTCTCCATGCTGGTAATTCTTCGACGGGAGGACACAAGCTAATGTCTCGACAAACACGCACACAGCAAACGTCTGACTTCGACGACGTGGACGCAGCGGTCGCCAACCCGAACCGGACCGTCCTGAAACTCGACGACGTATCCAAGGACTACGGGCAGGAACTCGCCGTCGAGAATCTCTCGCTCGATGTGAAAGACGGCGAGCTGCTGACGCTGCTTGGTCCCTCGGGCTGCGGAAAGACGACGACGCTCCGGATGATCGCCGGGCTGGAACGCCCCTCCGACGGCCAGATCTCCATCGCCGACGAAGTCATCGCCGACGGATCTTCGTTCCGGAAGCCTGAGGAGCGCAACGTCGGCATCGTCTTCCAGGACTACGCCCTGTTCCCGCATCTCACCGTCGCCGAGAACATCGCCTTCGGCCTGACCGAGATGGAGGACGACGCCGTCGCGAAGCGGGTTGACGAACTGCTCGAACTGGTCGATCTGGAAGCCCACCACGACAAGATGCCGAGCCAGCTCTCGGGCGGCCAACAGCAGCGCGTCGCCCTCGCGCGCTCGCTGGCCCCGGAACCGGACGTCCTCCTGCTCGACGAGCCGTTCTCGAACTTGGACGTGCGCCTGCGCGTCGAGATGCGCGAGGAGGTCCGCAAAATACTGAAGCGGGCCGGCGTCACCGCCATCTCCGTGACACACGACCAGGAGGAGGCGCTGTCGATAAGCGACCGCGTCGCCATCATGAACGACGGGACCATCGCCCAGATCGGCGATCCCGCTGAAGTGTTCGAAAACCCCGAGAGCCGCTTCGTCGCGAGCTTCCTCGGCCAGGCGAGCTTCCTCTCGGCCCGGGTCACCAGCGACGTCATCGAGACCGGCCTCGGCTCGTTCGACGTGGACCTGCTGAACGGGCCGGTCGAGGCGTACAACGGCGCGATGGTGGACGTGCTCGTCCGACCCGACGACCTGCAAGCGCTGCCGACGAACGAGTCCAAGGCCGACGGCTACGTCGTCCACCGCCAGTACAACGGCCCCTCGTTCGTCTACCGGGTCGAACTCCACAGCGGCGACGTCGTCCACTGCATGCACAACCACGTCGAGACGTTCGAACCGGGTCAGCCCGTCGAGGTTGACCTGGTCGCCGACCACGACCTGGCCTGGTATCCGACGGAATGAGCCGACTGCGCCGGCCGGGGGTACAGGCGGGGCTGGTGGCGCTGCTCGGCGGGCTCGTCGTCTTCGCGCTGGCCCACGTCGTCTTTCCACACCACACCACCAACCACGACGAGGGCGTCTACCTCCAGCAGGCCGCGATGTTGCTGGAGGGGCAACTGTTCATCTACCCGCCGGTCGAGGAGTCGTTCCGCCCGTGGTTCTTCGTGGCTGATGGCGAGCGGCTGTATCCGAAGTACGCGCCGGTTCCGGCGGCGATGTTCGCCGTCGGGAAACTGCTCGGCGGCTACCGCGTCGCGCTCGGCCTGATTTCGACCGGCGTGTTGGCGCTGACCTACCACACCGTCCGCGAGGCGTTCGACGCGCGAACGGGTGTGGTCGCGACCGTCCTCATGCTCGGGTCGCCGCTGTTCCTCGTCGAGGCCTCGGTGTTCCTCTCGTACGTGCCGACGACGCTGTGGAACCTCGGGTTCGCCGCGGCGTATCTCCACGCCGACCGGACCGGGAGCCGAAAGACGGCGGCCTGTGCCGGGCTCTCGATCGGCGTCGCCTTTTTTGCGCGGCCGTACACGGCGGTACTGTTCGCGACGCCGTTCATCGTCCACGCGCTGTGGTCGCTCCGGACGCGTGACCCGGCCCGGTTCACGCGCCTGTCGCTGACCGCCGTCGGCGGACTCACCGGTGTCGCCGCGACGCTTGCCTACAACCGCGTCGTCACCGGGTCCGCGCTGCTGTTCCCGTACGAAGTGTTCGCCCCGCAGGACGGCCCGGGCTTTGGCTATCGGGAGATTCTGGGCTACTCGCGGGAATTCACGCCGGCGATGTCACTGGACGCGAACGCCGAACTCCTCTGGAAGCTGCTCACCCAGTGGGTCGTCGCCGGGCCGCTGGGGACAGTTGCCGCGGCCGTCGGCCTCGGGGCCGTTGTGCGCCGTGGAATCGACGGTCGCCAAGCGGCACTGGCTGGTGTTCTCCTGACGGTCCCGCTGGGCAACGGCTACTTCTGGGGCACCGTGAATATGCTCGGGGACCTTTCGGACCCGACCGACGGTCTGGTCGCCTTCCTCGGGCCGTTCTATCACGTCGACATGCTCGTTCCGCTTTCGGCCCTCGGTGCCGTCGGCGTCGTCGCCGTCGCCCGGCGGACCCGTCGGCTGGTCACCGAGCGCGTCAGCCCCGACCGGGTCCGTCCGATCCTGCTCGCGGTGGCACTGTGTGGCGCAGCGCTGGGCGCCGGCGCGGCTGTCACGACGGCGGCCCAACCGGTCTCGGACAACTACGAGACGACCCAGCAGCTAGAGCAGGCCTACGAGCCGTTCGACGAGCGCGACCTCGACGATAGCCTCGTCTTGCTCCCGACGCCGTATGGCGACTGGCTCAACCATCCCTTCCAGTCGGTCCGTAACGACCCCGACTTCGACGGCGACACCGTCTACGCGATGCAACACCGCCAGTTCGAGGTGATCGACGCCTATCCCGACCGGACCTACTACCGCTACGTGTTCCGCGGCGAGTGGGTTCCGTACCTGGGGCTGCCCGTCGAACCGCGGCTCCGGCCCGTGTCGGTCGCCGAGGGCGAGGCAGTCAGAACCGACGTGTCGGCGTCGGTGCCGGACCAGGCCGCGCTGGTCTCGATCCGGCTCACCAGCGAGGGTGAAAACGACTACGCGACCGTCACCGGTGCCGACAGGCTGGATCTGCAGCTTTCGACGGACCGGGAGCGGACGCGGCTCACCGGCGACGGGATCGACGAGCAGGTCAGCGTGCCGACGCCGGAAAACGGGACGGTGACGCTGGTCATGTTCGTCGACTACGGCACCGGCGCGGGGTTCGAATACCGGGCGGAGATCCCGGTAGACCGAACAGCCGAAAGCGTCCGAACGCTGACGCCGCGGCTCGAAGTCTGTCGGGACCAGCGCCGCTGTGGCGGTGAAGCGGCCTACGTTCCTGGCACGCACCGCGATGGAATCAGCATCAATGCGACCACCACAGCCGAGGATACCTGAGACACACCGATGACAGAATACGAACTCACCAGACGCGACGCGCTGAAAGCACTCGGCGCGGCGGGCGTCACCGTCGCCGGCGGCGCTGCCGCGCTCACCTGGAGTGGAGCAGATGACGACGCCGACGGTGCTGATTCGGTAGAGAACGACGATGGTTCCGAGTCGGCGTTCGGCGACCACGAGCGCGAGACGTACCGTGCCGTCGCCGCAATCGTCTATCCGAGCGAGGTGACCGGCGTTCGGGAGTTCGTCGAAAGCTATCTCGCCGGGCGTACAGAGGCCGACCCCGAGCGGGCGACGGAGATGGCGGCTGCCGTCGCAGCCCTGGACGCGTACACCCAGGAATGGGAAGACACCGATTTCGTGGCAGTAGACGCCGAAACACAAGAAGAAACGCTGCGGGGGATGGGGATCCACACCTCCGATCCGGACCCACACGGCGACCCGCGGCACCGCGTGCGCTACTACCTCGTGAACGACCTCCTGTTTGCGCTGTACAGTTCGCCGACCGGCGGCGATCTCGTCGGTATCGAGAACCCACAGGGCTACCCCGGCGGGACAAGTAGCTATCAGCAACCGCCGAACGAGCGGTAAGCCAGGGCCGACGCTGATTGCGCAGACAGACTACCGGAACCGCTCTTCGAGCGCGACACGGACGATAGATTTGGCGATTGCCGCCCCGCCCGAAAACGGGTCGAGTTTCGTCTCGCCTTTCCGCTCGTCGTACTCGATAGGGCGCTCGCGGACGTCGTAGCCGCGCATCAGCGGCCGCATGAGTAGTTCGGCCGAGAGGCCGGTGTTCTCGGTCCAGACGATTTTCTGGAGGACCTCGCGGCGGTAGGCGCGCATCCCTGTGGTGGTATCGTGGACTCGCTTGCCCATGAGCGCGCTCGCCAGCAGCGCGAACAGCTCGTTCCCCAGTTTGTTCATCGCCGGCATCTGCTCGGCCCCGTAGTATAGCCGGTCGCCGCTGACGACGTCGGCCCCGTCGTTGATTTCATCGAGGAAATCGGGCAGGCGCTCCATCGGATACGTGTCGTCACAGTCCGTCGTGACGACGACCGGTCGATCCGGCGTCAGCACGGCCTCCCGAACCGCCACGCCGTACCCCTGAGGCTCCTGCTCGATGACCGTCGCACCGTGGTCGCGGGCGATCTCCGGCGTCCGGTCGCTGGACCCGTCGACGCAGACGACTTCGGCGCGTCCGTCGGTCACCGCATCGATATCATCGAGTACGGTCCCTATCGCTGCTTCTTCATTGTACGTCCCCATGACGACCGCGAGGTCGTCGACCGTGTAGCCGGCTTGTTCGTCGCCTCGCGAACCCTGAATAGCCATTGCTCATCCGTCAGTACCCACGGTTCTTGAATGTTTAGGTTTGCCAAAATCAGGGGCCGGCGAGATACGTCTCCATCGGGGTTGCATCCGCCCAGATCCGGGCAAACAGATCAGTTGCCCAGGAAATAGCGCTGTCCGTCTCGGAGACGATCTTCGCCGACGGCCAGGCGCCGTCCAGCTCCGGGAGCGTCAAGATCATCCAGTCATCGGAGACGGCGAGTGCGTACGTGACCGGGGTGACACGAACGGCAGTCTCCGTGAACAGGTCCATATCGACTGCGACGGACTCTTTGTCGAGTATTTCGTCGATCACAGCACAGCTCAACACCAGCCTCGAATCGGCGTTGTCAGGCATCGCCGTCTCGTATTCGGGATGGTAGACTGGTGAGACGACGTCGCAGTTCGGGACGCTCTCGACGCGGGTGACGACTTCGCGGACAGGGCGATTGATGTCGGTTTGCGTGCCCCGGATGACCGTGTACTCGTTTAGTTCGGGGAGGCGACACCGGAACGGCTGCGGGAGAACTGACGTATCGTGGTGCTCCCAGTACTGGGGATCGACAGCGAAGAGGTCCTCAAGGCGTTGCTGGCGGTGAATCGTGTCCGCGACGAGCCGGCCGGTGCCGGTGAGCCGCCAGCCGTCGTCCATCGACGTGACCAGACCGCGACCTTCGAGGTTCGAGAGCGCGTCGTAGATTGCCGACTCGCTCGCGTCGACCGCCGACAGCAGTTCGTTGGTGGGCCTGGCCCCGGGACAGAGCGAGCCGATGATGTCCGTCCGGACGGATGACGTTCGGACGTACTGAATAACCGATTTTACGCCCATACTGTCCCCATGTATTGTAGGTCATAGTTCGCGTACATATCAGTTTCCATTTGTAATGGAATTCTCTTCGAGAGCTGAACTATTCCCCCGCAAGCTGGATATTATTGCAGGCAATGTGTCCATCTTTTTTACCGCTCACGACGTATACACCATTGCTGTCCACATCGGGCCACGTCCCCGCTGAACGCGATGGTGCACGTTGGTCTTGTGGAATTGCCACGTTCGGGCCCGGCGATATCGTGCCTCTGACATAAATCGCCAGCCCGAAGGGTCATGCGATCACCGTGGGTTGCCCGCCCACGGTGCTCATTGTCTCTGCAAATAATTCGTCCAGACGCATCCGATTCCTACGGACTGGTGTCCGTCGTTTCGGCAACGACCACCTGCAGTCGGGCAGTCGGTGTGACAATCAGGTACAGCAGCCCGGGTCAGTTCTCCGGTGGCTCGTCCGTCCCGATACGGATCTCGTAGGCCTCGATATCCTCGAACGCCGCGACCTGTCCGCCGACCTCGACCGGCCCGTCGTCTGTCTCGACGACCAGGGTCGCGACCTCGCGGTTCGAGCTGAACGACGCCTTATCGACTTTGCCCTCGACGACCCTGTGGTCGCCGGTTTCCACGTCCCGTCCCTCGATAGTCGCATAGAACTCCCCGTCCAGCGTCACCAGATCGGAGATACATCGTCGGATCGTGCCATAGCGGCGTGGGAACGGCAGTCCTTCGCCGTCGCTGGCAATCGTTTCGGCCGTGGTCCACAGCACGGTATTGAGGAACCCGGACACCAGGAAACCCAGTTCCGAGCGGTTGAAGATAACGCCGTATCGGTCCGTGTCGCCGCGGACGCTCTCGCGGGTCGCGTACATCGAGTAGTTCCCGTCGGCGACGGCGACGACCGGCGTCGTGATCCCGCGGCGGGCCTTCACCGTGGTCGCGATAGATTCGTAATCGAACCGCGCCGGGTCGGGGGCGTCCACGCCCGGTGAGATGAGGATCTCGATGGCGATTCCGGACCCTTTCCGCGCTGCGAGCCTGTCCTCGAACCGCTCCAATAGGGCGGGTGTCAACGACAGCGTCAGTTCGTACTCGGCCGTCTCGATGATGTCTTCGAGATATCTGAGTATCGTCGGTCGGGACTTGACCAGCGAGACGGCTTCGGGCTCCCGTGCGGGCGCAGTGTAGCGCGAGGACAGATCCTCGACGAGATCGTCAAGCGAGTCCTGAATCCCCTCGAAGGCCTCCCGGGGATCGATAGCCAGGACCTTCATCGGGCGGGATTCCTTGAGTTCGACGAGCCCGACGTCGCTGAGGCTCCGTACCGTATCGTACACCCGGGGCTGTGGAATATCCGTGTTCTCCGATATCTCCGACGCTGTCAGCTCACCGTGCTGGAGCACGGCCAGGTACGCTGAAATCTCGTACTCGCCGAGATTGAACCGCGCGATTACCTGCTCGAGCGATGCTTCCAAGTCGTCACTAGACATACTGGGGCGTTTGCGAGTCGAGTACTAAGAACTTCGGCACTCTATTCATGAGATGATTTCAGGACCGTTCATGTGACGATATTTTGCTGATCGTGTCCCGCCACAGCAGTTCCTCCGACCGATGAGGCCGATCGTTCGAGCCGATACGGCGAAAAACGGTGGGCGGTCGGGGCGTTACTGGTAGGCGCTAGCCATCTGTGAGACGACGTTAGACGGCTCGTTGCCGGAGTTCAGCGACGAGATAGCGGATTCAAGCGAGGACAGGACGGACGGCGGCGCGGCCAGGCCGTGTGCGACGGACGGCGGCTGGGCCTCGCTGTCCTGGAAGTCCGCGATCTGGTCCTGTGAGAAGTCGTTGAACGGGTCGGTGTTCACGTCGGTCCGCGGCGGAATCGACCCCTTCTTCGGGTTGAATATCTCCTGTGCCTCCGCGGTGCCGACGAACTGGCACCACAGCGTGGTCGCTTCTGGCGACGGGTTGTTGACCGGATACGGGAACGAGTCCATGTTGAGCGCGTAGTAGCCCTCGGTACCCGGGAACGGCACGTGGTCCCACTCCTCGCCGTACGTGAGGTCGTTCGTGATGTACGTTCCAGCCGCCCAGTCACCCTGGTGGAGGAACGCCGCCTCGCCGTTGATGACCTGGTTGTTGGCCTCGGTCCAGGAAATCGATCCGGCGTCGCTCGGGATGTAGTCGAGATAGGACTGCGTGGTCTCGACGGCCGACTCCAGCGCGTCGCTGTTTGCGTCGACCTCGCCGTCGACGAAGATAGCGCTGTAGGTCTCGGCGTCCGTTTCGCCGAGGAGGACAGTCGCGAACATCTGGAAACTGGACCACGGCGACCCGGTCTGGTGTGCCATTCCGGTGTAGCCGGCCTCGTCGACTGTCTGTAGCGCGTCGACCACGTCGGACGGCGTTTCGAGAGACGTCGGGTCGACCCCGGCGTCCTCGACGACCTCGACGTTGTAGAAGAGGTTGTTGATCCGGTGGATGTTCAGCGGGACCGTCACGTAGTTCCCGGCGGGCTGAGCCGCGTCCTTGACACCCTGGAGGTAGGCGTCCTCCATGCTGTTTTCGGACCACACGGAGTCACCGATGTCCTTCAGCAGGTTCGCATCAGTGAACGGAAGCAGGTTGTTTCCGGGCCAGGCCTGCCAGGTGCTCGGGTGGTTGCCGTTCTGTACCCGTGTCCGGATGTTCGCCTGCAGGTTCTCACCCGCACCGCCGGCGATGAGGTTCTCGTCGAAGGGGACGTCAGGGTGTTGCTCCTTGAAGGCGTCCATTACGGACTGAATCGCTTCCAGCCCGTCGCCCTCGCCCCACCAGTGGGCGACCTCAAGTGTGTTGTACTGCGAGCCGCCGTCGCTACCGTCGCCGCTGCTACCGTCACTGCCGTCGCCGCCACTGCCGTCGCTGCCGTCTCCGCTGCTACCGTCGCTGCTGCCGTCACTGCCGTCACTCCCACCGCAGCCGGCCAGCGAGGCCGCACCTGCTGCGCCAGCAATCCGAAGAGCGTTACGCCGCGTCAACCGTCTATCTGAATTGTCCTCAGTCATGGTTGCACCAATACCTCATAATTCCTTATTGAAGATTCCTACTTAATACTTCTGTATAGCGAAAATCACTGTTTGACATTCGGGCTGGTTCGGATAGAACGTCTCTATCCTCCCATCTGACGGGTTTGAGCGCCTGAATAAATTAATATCATGTGAGTAAATACCTCTATCATTCATATATGTTTTATTATATATTGGTGGTAAAGTACCGCCTAGAGCGGGTTCGGTCGGGGTATATGACCGACGAAAAGCTCGGGCGCGGTCCGGCCCGAGGAGTTACAGCGAATCGAACTCGACGACTGCCTTTATCTGCTCGTCACCATCCTCGAAGGCCGCCTCGATATGCTCCGGGTCAGTAACCGTCGTAATCAGGTCATCGAGTAACCACTCCGGGAGCTCCTGTAAGGTCTCGACGGCGTCCTCGAAATGTGAGACGTGTGAATTGACCGTCCCGATGAGACACTTGTTGTGCAGGACGATCTCGTTGTGGAGCGACCCGCCGTCGACCTCGAACTCCCACGGCTCCGGGATACCCAACAACACGCCGACCCCGTTCTGGTCGAGCGCCTTGACGGTCTGGAACGCGTGCGGGGCGAACCCGGTCGCCTCGTAGATGTAGTCCATCGCCTCGTGGGCCTCCGGGAGTTCGTCCACCGGGGTCTCGCGGGAATCGACGTACGTGCTGCCGATCTCGTCGATGATGTCGACCGTCGGGTCGGGCCGGTCCCGCCGGCCGACACAGTAAGTCCGGTCGTACTCCTGTTCGAGCATCCACAGCGTCAGCAGGCCGAGCGAGCCGTTGCCCAGCACGCAGGCCGAATCCGGTCGCCAGTCGAACGGCTCGCGGGTCGCGTACGCGTGCTCGTTGGCCTTCTCGGTGATCGAGAGCGGCTCGACGAGAAAGCCGTACTCCGCGACCGACTCGGGGACGGGAACGAGGTAATCCGCCGGCGACGTGAAATACTCCGCCATGAAGCCGTGGTCGCCAACGATACCACGCTCCGTGTACTCGCCGTCCGGGGCCATGTCAGGCTCACCCCGGCGGAAGTAGGCGTTCGTCTCACCGTTCGGTTTCCGTCGGACAGTCGGCGCGACGATCTGCCCCGCCTCGAGCCCCGTGCCATTGGGCTCTTCGACGACGCCGACCGCCTCGTGTCCGAGAACCATGTGGTCCGCCCCGTCGGGGAACCCGCCGTGGGACCCGTTCAGGACTTCGTGGTCTGTGCCGTCAACACCAACGCGGAGCGTCCGGACGAGTGCTTCGCCCGGGTCGGGTGACGGTCGCACCCGCTCTAAGAGCTGTGGGCCGTCGTCGCCCCGCGTAACACCAATCACTTTCATGCGCAGGCGGAGAGTGAGAACACTGGGGATTAAGTCTTTCTTCAGGGTTACGTGTCTCGGAACCCGCCGGCTGTATTGACAGGCGGTCAAGACACTAGCGGCCGGAGACGCTTTACCACCAACGCTTCCCTACTGATGGTATTTACCCCATCAGTTTATTTCGATGGGGATCGTACCGCCATGTGTGGATGGCACCCTCCGATACTGTTGAAGAGTACACGAGGAAATCGGAGGGCTGTGTCGAACACGTCCGCATCCGAAAGACGGACGACGACAAGTATCCGTGCGGGTACGATTACACCCTTCACTACGGAACGACCGATAGCGAAACGCTGCTGCGATACGACAACGCACACGAGCGGTCGAAAGGGCACGAACGACACACCAGAGACGATGTGACTGAAATAACGTTTCCGGGCATGATGGAACTGTACGAGCGGTTCTGCAGCGAAATAGAAGACCTGTAAGTCGGTCCAGGGTGCCACTCAGGAGGAGATACACATGACAGACACCACGACTCTCACTGTCCGCGTGGGCAACGGGACGACGACGAGAGAACAGACGAGAGAACGCATCCGTGCGATGGAACGCGGCGAGACCATTGAGGATCGTCACGTCCTCGTGCTGGATGACGAGGCCGACCTGCAGCGATTGCTCAGTCCGGCGAACTTGGCCTTGCTGCGGACTATTCGGGAGCACGAACCGGAGAGCATGCGCGAGACCGCGACTCTCGTCGACCGAGATTTCAAAGAGGTACACCGAAATCTGTCCGAACTGGAAACGCTGAACGTCATCGAATTCGAGCAGTCGGGGCGCTCGAAACGACCCGTTGTCCGCTTCGATGAGATAGACATCGAGGTGTCCCTCAAAGACGGAGATACGGATACCGCGACTGCATGACCGTTACTCGCCCAGGCTGACCGCTTCGCCTGACTCGCTAGAGCGGTAGATACCGTCCATCACGCGCTGGACCCGAAGCGCCTGTTCGACGGTGTTCATCGACGGCGGCGTCCCGTCACGGACCGCCGAAACGAACCGCGCCTGCTCGTGGCGTTTCGGGTCCGACCGCCCCGTCTCGATGTCGGTCGTCCGGTGGTGCATCCCGCCGGTGTCGGCCGTCTCGAACAGCGTCAGTGACTGGTCCGCGAGGTCGAGTTTCGCGCCCGCGTCGGTCCCGCGGACGTAGTACTCCTGGCTGTCCGGCCGGTTCGTCGCCCACGCGACCTCCAGGGAGATCGTCGTGCCGTCCCCACAGCGGATGAAGGCGCTCGCGGAGTCGTCGACGCTGAACTCGGCTGCACCGTGGTCCTCGCCCCACATCTCGACGTAGGCGTACTCCTCGTCGACGCCGAACTGGGCGCGGGTGTCACCGGACACCTCGACGACTTCCGGGTGGCCGGCGACGTGCAGCGACAGGTCGATGGCGTGGGCTCCGATGTCGATGAGTGAGCCGCCGCCCGCCACGTCGTTCCGCGTGAACCACGACCCCCGTCCGGGGACGCCCCGACGCCTGATGTAGTTCGCTTCGATGTGTGATACCGCTCCGATGTCGCCCGCGTCGCGGTAGCCCACCAGCGTCTGAACCGGGTCGGCGAATCGGTTGTGGAAGCCGACCATACAGAACCCGTCGGCCGCGTCGGCGGCCGCGGCGATCCGCTGTGCGCTATCGAGCGTGTGCGCCAGCGGCTTCTCGACGAACACGTCCAGGCCCGCTTCGAGCGCTGCGACGACGTACTGCTCGTGGTATCTGTTCGGCGTCGTCACCAACACGGCGTCAACCATGTCGAATATCTCGGCGGCCTCCTCGTACACTGGCGCGTCGTACGTCTCGGCGAACCGCCGACGCGCGTCGGCATCGATGTCGACGCCCGCCGCTATCGAAACCGGCTGTTCGAGCTGTCGGAGGTTGTTACAGTGGATACTCGCGATGTTGCCCAGCCCAATAATACCTACCTGAACTGTCTCTGTCATGTGTCTAGGAAGCTACACCCGAAACCCGTTAATACAACTGCTTTTCGCGCTCTTCGCGTTCCTCGTCCTGTTCCTGTTTGGCCTTCTCGCGGCGTCGGCCGCGCCGGTACTGGATGATTCCGGGGACGATCTTGTTCTTCAGGTCGAGGATGAACGACACGATACCGTACGACCAGAAGAAAAACAGCACGAGCATCCCGCTCCAGTACAGCATCGCGAGGTGGCTGCTCATGTCAGTCGTCGGATTCCACTTCGCTTCCGGAGGCGGTCCCCTCTGCCTCGTACGGGATGAGGTCGTGAACAATCGCCTCGCCCGTGGCCGAATCGAACAGGTGGACGTTCCGACGGTCGATGACGACCCCGACGTCCTCGTCCTCCTGGAGATCAGAGTCCGGGTCGATGCTCATCAGCAGTTGGTCGTTCGTCGCCAACTCTTGATCCATCGAGGTGTCGCCGTCGCCCAGCAACAGGTAGGCGAATATCTCGTCGCCCATCGGTTCGAGGATGTCGGCCTTGGCCTGAATCGTCCCGGACGGGTCCGGCACTTCCGAACGGAGTTCGGCGGGATAGATGTCTTCGGGACGGACACCGAGCGTCACCTCGTCGCCGACGCCGACGCCCTCGATAGACGACGGATTGAACTCAAGGGAGAAGTTCGGCGTCTCCAGCGCGTTCTCGGTGACGGTTCCCTCGATGAAGTTCATCGACGGCGAGCCGATGAACCCGGCCACGAACAGGTTGTCCGGCTCGTTGTAGCAGGTCAGCGGCGGGTCGATCTGCTGGAGCTGCCCGGAGTCGAGGACGGCGATACGGTCCGAGAGTGTCATCGCCTCCTCCTGGTCGTGGGTCACGTAGATGATCGTCGTGTCCAGTTCCTTGTGCAGGCGCTGGAGCTCCGTCCGCATGTGGACTTTGAGCTTCGCGTCCAAGTTCGCCAGCGGCTCGTCCATCAGGAACACGTCAGGCTCGCGCACGATAGCGCGGGCGATGGCGACGCGCTGGCGCTGCCCGCCGGACATCTCTTCGGGCATCCGGTTGAGCATCCCCTCTAGCTGGACGATGTCGGCGGCCCGTTCGACCCGGCGGTCGATCTCGTCCTGCGGGTAGTCCCGCAGTCGGAGGCCAAAGGAGATGTTGTCGTACACGTCCATGTGCGGGAACAGCGCGATGTTCTGGAACACCATCGCGATGCCGCGGTCCTTCGGCGGGAGGTTCGTCACCTCGCGGTCGCCGATGTAGATCTCGCCCTCCGTCGGGATGGTGAGCCCGGCGATGGTCTCCATCGTCGTCGACTTCCCACAGCCGGATGGGCCGACGAAGCAGATGAACTCGCCGTGGGCGATATCGAGGTTCATGTCGTCGACCGCGGTGACTACGTCACCCTGGTCGTCGTAGCGTTTCGTCACGTGTTCGAGTCGTACTCTTGCCATTGTGTTACTCCTTGAGTGCGCCTGATGTAAGTCCGCTGACGATGCGTTCCTGTGCGACGATCACGAGGATGACGACGGGGAGGACCCCGACGATGCTCGCGGCCGCCATGAGGTTGAACTGCGTCGTGTACTGGGTCTGGTAGCTGAGGATCCCACCGACGATAGGCGACCACTTGGCCGCCTCCGGCGAGGTCGCCATGATCGAGCTGAAGAAGTACTCGTTGTAGACGGCGATGAACGTCAGCACGGCCGCGGTCGCCACGCCCGGCGCGGACAGCGGCATGATGACCCGGAACAGCGCGCCCAGCCGCGTCGTTCCTTCGACCCGTGCGGCGTCCTCCAATCCGTCGGGGATCTGGCCGTAGAACGTCGTCAGGATAAAGATAGACAGCGGCATGAACAGCGCGCTGAACGGCAACACCATCGACCCGGGGGTGTTCAGCATCCGCGGTGGGGTAAACAGCGGGATGGACGTGAACGGAACCGTAATCGGGGCGTTGCCGGCAAAGGCCTGGAACAGCGGGATAACGAACGCGGCCGGCGGGAAGTAGCTGATCGCCAGGATGCCAAGCATCAGCAGTGCGCGACCGGGGAACCGAAGCCGGCCGAACACGTAGCCCGCGAGGCTCGCGACGAACAGCACGATGACGGTCGTCGTGACCGCCAGCGCGAAGCTGTTCAGCATGTACAGGTGGAACGGCACCTGCTCGAAGACAGTGACGAACGCACCCGGATTGAAGCCTTTCGGCACCGGCAGCGGGAACGTCCCGCTAACGCCGAAAAGGTCCACCGTCGGCAGGAAGCTGCCCGAAAGCAGTCTCCCTTCGGGGGTCACCGCCAGCACGATGAGCCAGTAGAAGGGGAACAGCGTCGTCACCAGGAAAAACACCATCGCTGCGTAGAACAGCGCCCGGTACACTTTCTCCGGGTCCTGGATGGCGCTTTGGGTCCAGCGCTGTAGCGGTCCGTTGCTCTCCTCTGAGTCAGTTGCTGTTGCCATGTCAGATCGCGTCCTCCCCTTGCCAGACGATGAGTCCCATCACGACCGTCCCGATGATGGCGGCCGTCACGAAGGCGATGGCGGCGGACGTCCCCTCTCGGGTGTTGAACGTCGCGACGACCATACACGACAGCGACGGCACGACCGTACAGCTGGAGACGGTGTCGATGATCCCGTACACGCGCATCGCCTGCACCGAGCGGAACAGCACGGCGACGCCGATGGTCGGCAGAATGAGCGGGAACGTGATGAGCTTGAACTGCTGCCACTTCGTCGCGCCGGCGACCTTGGCCACGTCGTACAGGCCGCGGTCGATGCTCTGGAGGCCAGCCAGAATCAGCAGCGCCATGAACGCCGAGGTCTTCCAGATGTCGGCGACGATGACGATGAACGTCGCGCTCGCGGGATCGTTGAGCGTGTTCGTCGGCGCGAGCAATCCGAGGTCGGCGAGCGGCGGCGTCAGGAAGCCGACGTTCGCGTTGAACATCAGGAAGAAGATCATCCCCTGAATGACGATCGGGACCGCCCACGGGATGATGATGGCCGCGCGAATCCACCGCCGACCGTAGAAGTCCTGGTCGAGGATGAGCGCCTGCCCGAGGCCGATAAGCGTCTCGAACAGCACGCTCACGACGGCGAAAATGATGGTGACGACCAGCGCGCTGCCAAGCAGCGAGTCCAGACCGAGTCCCTCCGGCAGGAACGTGGTGCCGCCCGGCAGGTATCGGTTCTTCTCACCGGTGAACAGCTCGACGTAGTTCCCGACGCCGACGAAGCTAGTGCTCGAGAAGTCCGCCGAGATGGCGAACAGCGACAGCTCGAACGTCCGCAACAGCGGGTACAGCGCAACGATGCCGAGCAGCACGAACACCGGTACTAACAGCAGGTACGCGTACTGCGTATCGCTGAGGTTCTCCATCCAGCGCATCACGCCCACGAGCACGCCGGAGCGCCGTGACTCCCTGCCAGTTTCTGTACTCATGTGGTTACCTCCGTCCGTTGTTACAGTATGTCATGATAAATAGTCACAGGGGCGGTATTGTAAAGCTACCCCGTGGTTTTAGTTCTGCTCAGTGTCCGCCAGTGCGTCTGCCAGCGTCGACATCGCGTCGGCCGAGGAGACCGACTGCTCGACGGCCCGGTTAGCCTGCTCCGCGATGTTGCTGGACTGGTCGCTCCAGACCGCCGTGACCGGGCGCGGCATCGTGTTGTTCCCGGCCACCTGCAGCGTGTCCATGTAGCGACCGACGACGGGCACGCTCTGTGCTTCGTCGGAGTTGAACAGTTCCGGCCGCGGCGGCAGCCAGCCCTGCACGGACAGCAGCGTCAGCTGGAAGTCCGGCTCCATGGCGGCGCGGATGACCTGCGTCACGGCGTCTTTGTCCTCGCTGTTGGGGTTGACGGTCATGTGCCAGCCACCGAGAGCGGCCGTAGATCCACCCGTGCCGGGCTGTGCGGCCTCGTCTTCTGTCACCCCGTACGGAATCGGCATCGCGCCGAGGTTCTCGCCGAGCGAAGGGTCGTCGGTTTCCTCCGGGTCGCGGCCACCGAGCGCCAGCGAGTAGGGCCAGTTCCGGTGGAAGACGGCGTTGCCGTTGACGAACGGCGCGCGGGCGTCCTCCTCCTTCCAGCCGAGGATATCGGTCGGGGTGAAGCCGCCGCCGTACTCGGAGAACTGTCCGCCGAAGTCCTCGTCGTGGACGAACTTCCGCATCATGTTCAGGGAGTCGACGACCTCAGGCTCATCGACCGTGATCGGTCGGTCGCCGATCGGCCCGAAGAGGTTGTCGCGGCCGCCGAAGTACGCGCCGCCCCACGAGGACATGACCTCGTTGAACGTACAGCAGGAGGTCCCCTCGTAGATGTCCCACTGGGTGGTAAACCCGTAATCGACGTCTGACTGGTCGTAGACGTCTTCTGCGATGTTGGACCACTCCTGCCACGTCATCGGCTCGGTGGCCCAGTTGTTGCCCTCGGGATCGTAGCCTGCCTCTTCGACGAGGTCCTTGCGGTACTGCATCGTCGGGAAGTCCGGGAACACCGGGACGCCAAACAGGTTCCCGGAGCTTGGGTCCCGCGCCGTGTCGGTAAAGGCCGAGAAGTAGTTGTCCGACACGTCCGAGAGGAGTTCCTCGGGCAGCGTCTCCGAGAGGTTCTGGAGCTGCCCTCGCTGGATGAAGATGTTCGTCCAGCCGTTGTCCATCAGGAACATGTCCGGGTCCGTCTCGCCGGCGTTCAGCAGCCGGTTGTAGTTCGACCGTGCGGCGCCCGTGTCCTGGTCACGCGGGACGAACTCGACTTCGATGTCGTCCGACAGGCCGTTGTCGTGCAGGGCCTGCTTGATCGCGTCGCCGTTGTTCTGGACGGCCACCGGGTCGAAACCCCACTGGACCGTCGTCGTCTCGCCGCTGCCGCCGTCGCCGGTCGAGCCACCGTCACCACCGTCGCCGCCACCGCCGTCGCCGCCGTCGCCACCACCGACGAAGTCCGCACAGCCAGCCAGTCCACCGACGACACCTGCTGCTCCGGCGGCACGGACGAACCGTCGCCGGGAAACGCCTGTCGAGTTCCGCTCGCCGCTTGTGCCATTGTCCGACATGTCTATTCTGAGCTATCCCGGACACACCTTAAAGGTTGTCCATAATTAACCACAGGTGTTGTTAATTGTCGGTCCGGTCCCGAAAAACATGATATTTTATTGATTGGTAGGGATAGTATAAAACGTTCAGTATATATACGTGCGGATAGGTCAAACGGTTGTTTGCCAAACGGAGGTTCTCAAACGCGCAAACTGAGTGGAAGTTTATTTTGCTGGAAACGCGGCGATTGCGTCACTCGTACTGGACGTTCGTGATCGTGATCTCAGTGGCTTCGATCTCCTCGATGACGGCCCCCCAGCCGCCGATTTCGTACGTCCCGTCGTCGGTGACCAGCGTGGCGCTGATTCGGCCCGCCAGTTGTGCCAGCGGGACCGGGTCGGTCCGCCCGATGCTACTCCCGGTGTAGTCGACGGCGGTAATGCGCCCCGTCAGCGTAACCGACTGTTTCGTTTCCGTGTCGTACCCCTCGATGACAGCCTCGATAACCGCCTCCTCGTTCAACAGCGGTTCGATATCCCGGACGGCGTGGCGGAGGTCGACGTACGTCGTCGGTGTTTCCGGCGTCCGTTCGGTGTACAGCGTGTCCCAGATCTCCCACAGGCAGGTCAGGAAGAACCAGTGGAAGACGTAGGTGTGGGTCCGGTCCTTGACGAGTACGCCGTACTCGTTGACCGAGTCGTGGTGGGGCGCAAAACACGTCCAGGTTCGGTCGACCAGCACGAAAAACGGAGCGGGAATCTCGCGGTTCCGGGCCTCCGTACAGGTCCCCTCAATATCGTCAAGCGGCGGCACTTCCTCGTCAGGACCCGTGCAGATGCTGAGTTTGATGTTCACGCCGCGGTCGTGGGCGGCGATGAGTTCCTCTCGAACCGCGTAGAACTGCTCTGGGTTCACCCCGACCTGTATCTGGTTTTCGGCCGTTTCGATGAGCTCCCGGGCCCGGCTGACGACCGTTTCGAACCGCTTGACGATGCTGACCTCGTGGTCGGATATCTCGGGCTGGTTCCAGCGTTCCTCAATCGTCTCCGCCGCGTCGAGGTACTTGCTCGACCGGGACCGCAGGTCCTCGAGCACTACGTCGGGGTTGCGGGCGCGGGCGGTCAGACTGTCCTGCTGGAACGTCTCGATGTATCCTTTCGTCTCCAGGTCCCGGAGGACGTCGTAGATCCGCGGGTCCGGGACGTCACAGGAGTCAGCGATGTCGGTCGCCGATGCGGTCCCCAGCCCCAGCAACGCCACGTAGGCCTCCGCCTGATAGGGGGAGAGACCGGCATCTTCGAGGACATCGGTTAGTTCGCTGTCGTCCATGTGTATACAGGGAAACCAAGTACGCAGTTAATGTGCATGGTTATCCATCGAGATCCACAGTCAGTCCTTGCCTTCCACCGGCCACTGTGGCCGTTTCGGGGCTTCGATTCGGGCGCACTCCTCGTCGGTCAGGTCGATGTCGAGCGCCTCGACGTTTTCCTCCAGGTGGTCCATCGTCCGCGGGCCGATGATCGGAGCGTCCACGACCTCCTGATGGCAGAGCCACGCCAGGCTGACCTGTGCCGGCGTCGCGCCCTTCGTGTCGGCTATCGCTCGCACCTCGTCCAAAACCGCCCAGTTCTCGTCGCTGAATCGGTTTGCCGTGTACTCGTCGGTGCTCGCCCGCCCCTCGGAAAGGTCGTCGTCGCGTTCGTACTTTCCGGCCAGGAAGCCCCCGGCCAGCGGCGACCACGGAACGACGCCGATCCCTTCCATCTCACACACCGGCAGGAGGTTCGCCTCCTCGTGGCGGTCGACGGCGTTGTACTCCGGCTGCATCGAGACGAACCGCTCGTACCCCTCGATATCCGCCGTATACAGCGCCTTCTGGAACTGCCAGTTGGCCATGGTGCTTGCGCCGATATAGCGGACCAGCCCCTCGTCGACGAGATACGTCAGCGCGTCCAGCGTCTCCTCGATAGGCGTGTCGTCGTCCCACCGGTGGATCTGATAGAGGTCCAGATAGTCGACGCCGAGGCGGTCCAGCGTGGCGTGACACTGGTCGATGATGTGTTTCTTCGAGAGGCCGCCGCCGTTTGGCCCGTCGTGCATGTCGAAGTACACCTTCGAAGCAAGCACCAGTTCCCCGCGGCGAGCGGAGTCGATGGCGTCGCCCAGTATTCGCTCGCTTTCGCCGTTCGAGTACGCGTTGGCCGTATCGAAGAAGTTGATACCCAGATCGAGCGCCCGCTCGAGTATCCTCCGGCTCTCGGCCTCGTCGTCGAGCATCCAGGGCTCCGCGCTGCCGAAGTTCATCGTCCCGAGACAGAGTTGAGACACGTCGAGTCCTGTCGACCCGAGCGTGGTGTATGTCACCGGCGAATCGCTCATGCCAGCTTGTACCACAGCTGTTGTTAAAGATTTTGGGACTGCCGAACGTTGTCCCGATGTGAGCCGCGTATCCACACGCGATGTCGACCCGATGGAACCGCTTGCGTCTCTCGCCGACGAGTCCTACACCGGTGAGAACAGATGCTGGCCGTGTACCGTCCTGAACCTGGGGCTCGTCGGAGTCCTTGCTTTGTTCTTGCGTGCACGCGAGCGCTCGCTCGCGGCCCTGCTGGTCGCCGTTGTCGGCGTCACAGTGGTCTATCTTCGAGGGTATCTGGTTCCGTACACCCCGGAGTTTGCTCCGTGGCTTGTGTCGGCATCACCGATCCCGGACGAGTGGTTCCACGGAGGGCCGTCACACAGAGAGACAACCCGAGAAGGCAGGACTCGCGAGGAGAGCGAATCGTTGGCCGACGACGTGGGGATGGACGGCGAAACCGTCCTCCGTGAGCTATCGGCGGCCGGTGTCATCGAAGTCGAAGGGGAACAGCTGTTTCTCGCGACGGATGTCGATACGGCCTGGCACGAGCGAATGGACGAACTGGCCGACCACTCGCTCGATGCTCTTTCGGCGACGCTGCAGGAGTCGCTGAAGCAGGTCGACCACGCGGAGCCGTACGCCGAGGACGACGCTGACTGGATCGCGCTCGGCTCTGACCACAAGCAGCTCTTGCCCCGTCCGGTCGTCGTCGCCGAACTCGCGGCGTACGAGGTTCTCGGCGAAACTATCGACGACGAACGGCTCAGAGTCGCCGGCGCGGAGGCTTTCCGGATGTTCCTCGACAGTTGCCCGGTCTGTGGCTCCGAACTGGTCGAATCGTCGTCGGTGTCGTGTTGCGGTGGCCATCTCGGCCCGCGACAGAACCCCGACGAGACGCTCGTCTGTCCCACCTGCGAGCAGCGCCTCTACACCTTTGAAGGAGTCAATTGACGAAGTAAGGTCACAGTTCCTCACGAGAACTACAAACGACAGACCCGGTGAGTGTGACAGCCGCGACTTCTGCAGAACCGAGAGTTCGATTGCGCTCGGATTCGCTGTCCCCGTCCAGTCGGTGTGGTACTACCCACGCATGAGATTCAATACCTCATCAACCACGTCGGTTTCGACGGCGAGGATGTAGCCCTCGCCGGGTTCCAGAACCGTATCGGGGCCTGCGAGCGGAGTTCTGTCCGCTGTCGAGATTAGCAGGCTTCCGGACGGTCGCGCGCATCGACCGGACAGCCGGTGAGGCCTACACCCGGTTCGTCGACGCGGTGGTCTTCCCCGGACGGGCCGGCTCCAGAGTGGCGGCCAGCGAAATCCTGGGGAGCGACGTCCTGTCGCTTGCCGACGTGACGGGTACCCTCGATATCATGCTCATCCGCGTCGCTGAGGGTGCCCCGGCTGCCGGAAAAACACTCTCTGACGTACGCTTCCCCGAGGGAACTCTCGTCGTGTCCGACGATAACGGTAAGCGATTCGCTCGTACCGACACGACTCTGACACCGGGAAGCAGCTACGTCGTCGCTGTTGAACCTGCCGTGGTCGACGAAGTGATGAACCTGCTGCGCGGCTAGTGATACTGTCGACTATAACTCTACGTAGAATTTTGCCACCCGGAGTGGCAAATATTTTGAAATAGTGACAGCCGACAGTACGAGTCGCGCCCGGACCTGTCTCATCGGAGACAGACCACGTACTGTGACCACTATACTCGCTCTTACCACAGAAATTGATGGACGGAGAACGGCGGGAGAACCGCTGGTGCGTGCGGTCCCGCGTACAACCATGCTGTGTGGCAGACAGGCGGTTGGCGTCGGCCGGGTCGGGGGTAGTGACCTGACGGGTCGCCACCTGGCCCCGGATAGCAGGGGGAGTGTACCCAGCCGCTAGAATAGTACAACGGATGTTGTAAATACATTTTGGTGGGTGGAGAACACTGCCTATTAAATCCTCGCACACGGAGATGGTGATATGAAGAATATCGACGACCTCGTCGACAGCGCGTCCGACCTGGCACAGCGTGGTCTCTCCAAGGGCGAGATCGCTGACGAACTCAACGTCTCCCGCGAGACGGCGAGTTGGCTTGTCGAGCGCAGCGGCACCGGCACGGAACCGGACACGAGCGACGACGGCGGCCCCCACGACATCCACGTCGACTGGTCCGCCGTCGGGCGGGACAGCAACCGGCTGTACCACGCGGGGGCGGCGATGGCGGACCTACTCTCGAAGAAAGGCGACGACGTGGACCTCACCATCGGTATCGAGAAAGCCGGCGCGCCGCTTGCGACGACCGTTGCGCGGGAACTGGAAACAGACCTCGGGACGTACGCCCCGACCAAGCATCAATGGGACGACGACGAAAGCGAGACCACCGACGGCTCCTTTTCGCGGAACTTCGCACAGATCCGGGACCGCGACTGCTACGTCGTCGATGACACCATCACGAGCGGCAAAACGATGGGCGAAACCATCGACGCGATCCACGAACAGGGCGGCAACCCCGTGGCCTGCGTCGTGCTGGCGGACAAACGCGGCGTCGGCGACATCCGCGGCGTCCCGGTGTACTCCCTGCTGCAGGTCATCCGAGTCGGCAGCGACGGCGACTCATAACGGCGCTGGCGACCTGTTCCGAGCGCGTACTGTGTCGGGCGGCAATCGGATCTCCTGAACCGGCGTGGCCGCACGAGAGACTATCCTTTTATTCATGCCGCGCGTACTCCGTGGCATGACTGTGCTGTCGTTCGACGAACAGGGCGTCGATGTCGTCTACGAGGGGACGGAGTTTCGCCTCGAAAAGGCCCTTATCGAAGACGCTATCCAGAAATCGTATCCGAACGTGACTGACCACGAAGTGCTACAGATGGTCGAACCGGAACCGGCGCTGTCGGGGGAACCCCAGCGCATCGCCGAGATCGTGAACTGAAGCGGAGATAGTTCCTTTCAAGGCGATAGATCCGTCGTGGGAACGAACGTCGAAAAAGAACCAGTATCCCGTTTTCAGGCGTTTACAGCCGCGAATATGCGCTAATTAAGCACCCGAGCAGTAGGCATTTAAGCCGTCAGCGCACACTGGGAGATAATGTCAGACCCACGTATCGCCGGGGCCGGCGTGACACATTTCGGGGAACACCCCGAACGAACCGGCCGCGACCTGTTCGCCGAGGCCGGGCTGGAGGCGCTTGACAGCGCCGGAATCGACCCGGACGACGCTGAGGCGCTCTATTACGGCAATTTCATGGGAGAGCTCGCGGAACACCAGGGCCACCAGGGTCCGCTGATGGCCGAAGCCATCGGCCTGGACGTTCCGGCGACCCGCGTCGAGGCGGCCTGTGCGTCAGCCGGCACAGCCGTTCGTGAAGCCGTCAAGACGCTCCGAAACGACGAGGCGGAGGTCGTCGTCGTCGGCGGCGCGGAGCGGATGACTAACATCGGGACGGCAGCGGCGACGGACGCGCTCGCAATCGCTGCCGACGACCTCTACGAGGTCCGTGCCGGAATGACCTTCCCCGGGGCGTACGCGCTGATGGCCCGGTCGTACTTCGACCAGTACGGCGGCACCCACGAGGATCTCGCCCACATCGCCGTCAAGAACCACGAACACGCGCTGGTCAACGAACACGCCCAGATACAGAAGGAGATCACGGTCGAGGACGCGCTGGAAGCGCCGACGATTGCGTCCCCGCTCGGCCTGTACGATTCCTGCCCGATTACGGACGGCGCTGCGGCCGCCGTCCTGACGACGGAATCCTACGCCGAGGAACACGATCTTGACGCCCCGGTCGCCATCACCGGCACCGGACAGGGCGGCGACAACCTCGCGCTACAGGATCGCCCGCATCTGGCACAGACGCCCGCTGCCGACAAGGCCGCGGAGGAGGCGTACGGAGACGCCGGCGTCGGCCCCGATGACGTGGACTTCGCCGAAGTCCACGACTGTTTCACTATCGCGGAAGTGCTCGCAATCGAGTCGCTTGGCTTCTACGACCGCGGCGAGGGCATCGCCGCGGCGCGCAACGGCGAGACGACCCGCGACGGCGACCTGCCGATAAACCTCTCGGGCGGGCTGAAAGCCAAGGGCCACCCGGTCGGCGCGACCGGTGTCGCCCAGCTGGCGACCATCGCCTGGCTCCTCGACGGATCACATCCGCGGGCCGACGCCGTGCCGGACGGCACTGTCGGCGTCGCGCACAACGCTGGCGGCACCGTCGCGTCTACGACCGTCCACGTCATGGAGGTGCAAGAATGACCGAACCCGCACAAGACGGCGAGTACGACGAGTGGCTCGACAGCATCGAATCGGGCGAGGGCTACTACCTCGAATGTTCGAACGGCCACGGGTGGCTCCCGCCCAGGCGAGTGTGTCCCCGCTGTCACGACCAGGACCTCTCGCAGGTTGCTCTGCCGGAGTCCGGCGAGATCGCGAGCCACACGACGATTACGGTCCCGACGCCGCAGTTCGAGGACGACGCGCCCTACGTCACCGCTATCGCCGACTTCGGCCCGGTGTCGGTCACGGGGCTCGTCAGAGACGTGGACCCGGAGGAGGTGGCCATCGACGACGTGGTCGGCATCGACGTCGGCGAGCGCGTGACGACCGGCGACAGAGCCGTCGTGTTCCGGCCGCGGTAGCGCTTAGTTCTCGACTGTTACCGAAGTCACTCTGTCCCGGACCACGTCGACGAACTCGCCAGGGTGTTCGACGTGGGGTAAGAGAAGGGAATCACCGAACACGACGAGCATCGCGTCCGCCTGTTCGGCCAGGTCTCGTCCCTCCGACAGCGGCGTGATGTCGGCGTCTTCGCCCCAGACCAGCGTTACGGGCACGTCGAGGCTCTCCAGTGTTTCGCCGAGGTCCTCCTCGGGGTCGAGGAAACCGGTGACGAACGACGCCGGCGCGAAGCGCGCGCCGGCCTGGTGGCCGCTCTGCCACTCGTAGTCGACGACATCCTCGGTGAGGTTGTCCATGTCGTAGTAGCCGTGGTCGGCGTGGAAGTGGCGGATGGAGGCTTTCGAGACGGTGAGGTTGTAGATGGCCTCGCCGACGACGGGGGCGCGCAGCAGCGAGCGGAGCCAGACGGTGCGACTGCCCATCGAACTGTCTGTCGGGCAGATGAGGACGAGTTCTTTGAGGTCGACCTCCTGTGCCGCGTTGGCGGCGTAGGCTCCGGTCAGTGACGACGCGACGACGGTCGCGTCAGTGGTGTTGTCCTCGATGAAATCACGCACGAACGCTGTGTACAGCGAGGCCGAGTACAGCAGCGGCGGTCGGTCGCTGTGCCCGAAGCCCGGCAGGTCCGGCGCGATAACGTGGTAGTCCTCGGACAGCGTGTCGAACACCGTGTGGAACTCGTGGCTGCTGGCGGCGGCGTTGATGCCGTGGAACAACACGAGGTCCGGGTCTGACGGGTCGCCGGCCTCAGTGTACGCGATATCGAACCCGCGCCAGCGGTACGTCCCCTGATCCCCGTCCAGCATCGGTTCGAACGCGCCAGCCTGTGACTGCAGTACGCGATTAGCAACGACTGTCGCGCCGACCGCACCGACGGCTGCACCGAGCGCCTTGCGAAGTCTCATACTGATCTCTTGGGACCCCGGCAGTGTTATAGTTTGTACGTGGCGAAACCCCACGGCTAGCGGTGGTGGCTCAGACGGACTGGACAGCCGGTAGGGGGCTGTCGGCTACGGTCAGTCAATCGGGTGGCGGCCCTGCACTCAGTCCCGTCGTTCGTCGAGACACGCACGGAGCGGGGCGAGGACTTCATCGACGACCGTGTACGGATCAGTGTGGCGCTCGATGACGGCGTCGACGTAGCCCTCGATACCGCCCCGTCGGTCGAGTTCCTCGACCAGCAGTTCGTTGGCGTCCTCCCGAAGGAGGGTCCTGATCTCGGCGGCGAAGCGCTCCCGGGCTTGCCCCTCCCGGCGGCCGGTTCGGTCCAGATACGCCCCGTGGTCGGCCAGGGTCTCCAGGAAGTCCTCGACGCCCTCGCTCCGGTTGGCGACCGTCTCCACGATTGGCGGGTCCCACGTTTCCGCCTCGTCACTGTCCCCTCCATCGTCGGACGGCGTATCGCCGTGGTCCCCAGCGAGTTCGGTCGCGCCGTGATGGCCGGAATTCGGTCGTCCGCTCCGGCCCTGTAGCATCTCTCGGAGCTGCTGGACCGTTCGGTCGGCTCCGTCGAGGTCGGCCTTGTTGACCACGAACACGTCGCCGATTTCGAGGATGCCGGCCTTGAGCATCTGCACGTCGTCGCCGCTGCCCGGCGGGACGAGCACGGCGACGGTGTCGGCCGTGCGGACGATATCGACCTCGTTTTGCCCTGCACCGACCGTCTCGACGATGATCTTGTCCTTGCCGAAGGCGTCCAGCGCGGTCACGGCGTCGGTCGTGGCCGTCGACAGCCCGCCCAGCGAGCCCCGGGCAGACATCGACCGGAAGAACATGTCCATGTCGCCCGCGTTCGAGGCCATCCGTATCCGGTCGCCCAGCACCGCACCGCCGGAGAACGGCGACGACGGGTCGATGGCGATGACCCCGACGGTCAGGCCCTGCTCGCGGTAGGTCGCTGCCACCTTATCGACCAGCGTGGACTTGCCCGCGCCGGGACTCCCGGTGACGCCGATAACGTCTGCCGTCCCGGTGTGCTGGTGGAGGTCGGAGATTATCTCCCGATACCCCGGCGAGCGGTTCTCGATCTGTGTGATGACTCTGGCGAGGGCGCTATGCTTGCCCGCGAGCAGGTCCTCGACGAGGTCGCTCATCGCTCGGGCGCGTTCTCGTGGATGTAGTCGATCATCTCCTCCATCGACGCGCCGGGCCCGAATATCTCGTCGACACCCAGATTCCGGAGTTCGTCCTGATCGTCATCCGGGACGATGCCCCCGACGAGGATGAGCCGGTCGTCGAACGCGTCGTACTCCTTCAGCCCGTCGAGAATCTTCGGGACGAGCGTGTTGTGTGCCCCCGAGAGAATAGAGATGCCGACGACGTCAACGTCCTCCTGGACGGCGGCCTGCACGACTTCGTCGGGCGCGCGATGGAGTCCAGAGTAAATCACTTCGAAGCCGGCGTCACGGAGTGCTCGCGCGATAACGTGTGCGCCCCGGTCGTGACCGTCGAGTCCAACTTTCGCCACCAGACACCTGATGGTCCGTTCCGTCTGCTCCTGCTCGACACTCATGGCAGTACGTACCGCGCGGTGTGTTTTCATTCTTGCCCTATTCTTCATGACTGATGTTGATTACGAGCACCCTCGGAGGACACAGATGTATTGCCGATTCCCATCGCTTCGCTTGTGAGAAGCGAGGCACTCCTGGCTGCTCGGTTTTTCATCGGCTATGACTCACAGAATGTGGTTTGACCTGAGCCGTTAAATACAGGCTACCAGACCGGGATAGAACTATTCCAGAGAACGACAATTCTAAGTTCGCTGCTCGCGGCGTCTCAAACAGTGCGAACAGTCGCCGTCATCCCCGCGTACAACGAGTCGAGCACCATCGGGTCGGTGATCGACGGAACGAGCCGGTACGTCGACGAGGTGGTCGTCGTCGACGACGGCTCGACGGACGACACCGCGGCCATCGCTCGCGAACACGGCGCACACGTCGTTACGCACGTGTTCAACACCGGCGTCGGTGGGGCCGTGAGGACGGGCTACCAGTACGCCATCCGCCACGACTACGACTTCGTCGTGCAGGTCGACGCCGACGGCCAGCACGACCCCGAAAAGATTCCGACCCTGCTTGACCACGCCGAGGACGCGGATATGGTCATCGGCAGTCGCTACCTGAACGAGAGCATCGACGACTACCCGCTTATCAGGCGGCTCGGCATCACGTTCTTTACGACCGTCGTTCGGAAACTCGGCGGCATCGACATCACCGACGTGACAAGCGGCTTCCGCGTCTACCGCGTCTCCGCGCTGAAAGACATCCTCCACCGCTCGGACAACCACTGGGCGGTCGAACAGACGCTCGATGCGGCCCAGCGCGGCCAGCGCATCGAAGAGGTATCGATTGAGATGCCGATCCGGGACGAGGGCGAGTCGCAGTTCAGCCTGGACACGCTCGTGCTGTACCCGCTCCGCATGACCGACACGGTGTTTCGCGTCCTCCTCTTTCGCTAACCATGGCCTTTGGATTCGACTACTCGCTGGTGAATCTCCTCTCGTTGGCCGTCGGACTGGCCTTCCTCGCGAACGGGTACATCATCGTCAGAAGCGAGCGCGAATCATTAGAGCTGTTCGTGATGTCGCTGCTGCTCGGGGCGGGGCTCATCGTCGTCGCCATGGTCCCTAACGTGTTCGAAATCGTGGCGCGGCTGCTGGGTCTGGAGTGGAAAGCCCGGGCCATCCTCGTCATCTCGAACCTGACGCTGTTCGTTGCGGTGACGTACCTGCTCAACCGCATCGGCCACATGTACGACCGGCTGTCGCGGCTGAACGAGGAGTTGAGTCTCCTCCGGAGCGAACTGGAGGAACACCAGTTACAGACCGAGGACACGAAGGATGAGTAACCGGGCGGTGCTGTCGATGGATTTCGAGCTGTTCACCCAGACGCCGGCCTACCGGAGTGCGTCGGGGACGACCGACCGCGACGGCGTCGGCCTTGACGGTGGCCGATTTTTCAGGGAGAAACTTGCGGAGTACGACGCCACGTCGACGGCGTTCGTGGTGTCGGCAGTCGCCGAGTCCCACCCCGACGCCGTACAAGCCCTCGCCGATTCGGGGCTAGAAATCGCGTCCCACACGCACACGCATCAGTTGCTTTCGGACCTCGACAGCGACGGTCGGCGATCCGAACTGTCCCAGTCAAAGGACGTGCTGGAGCGGGTCACCGGCGAACGCGTCTCTGGGTTCCGTGCGCCCGCGTTCGACATCACCGACGACCACTTCGACCTGCTGGCCGAGACCGGCTACACCTACGACTCCAGCGTGGTCTCCAGCCGGTCGATTCCGGGATGGTACGGCGGCGAGTACGACGTCCACGAACCGGTTCCCGCGACGGCGATCCGCCCGGGTGCGCCGGACACCGTCACCGAGTTCCCGGCGAGTGTCATGCCGGGGCTGCAGTTACCCCTCACCGGGACCTGGCTCCGGTTTTTCGGCCCGCGGTACACGATACTGGGCATGAGGCTGCTGGCCCGTCAGGGCATCACGCCGATGCTGTACGTCCACCCGTGGGAACTGGTGGACCTACCCGATGTCGAGGGGGTGCCGACGCGAGTGTACGTCAGGACCGGCGAGTGGATGCGGCGGGCCGTCGAGCGGATCCTCCAGCAGGATTTCGAGTTTACGACCGCGCGGGCCGTTCTGGAGGAAGGGGAAACGACCACGACACAACTACGCAGGGGCGAGACGGCGTGACGAACCGCGTCCGTGACCTTGCCATCACGGTCGCACAGTACGCTCTCGCTGTCGCGGCAGTGGCGTGGCTGCTCACGCAGTTTGATCTCAGGAGGGCAGTCGGCCTGCTTGCCGGCGTCGGGATCGAGACGGTACTCGCGGTCGTCGCCGTCAGTATCCTCGGCATCTGTGGCCGGGTATACTCGTGGCACGCGGTAATCACGCCGCTGGCCCCGGTCCGGTTCCGGACGGCCGCCGGGACGACACTCATCGTGAACTTCGTCAATCAGTTGCTGCCGTCCCGGCTCTCCGGACGGCTGGCCGCCCCCTTCGTCCTCCGGAGCCAGACCGGGATGGCCTACAGCGACGCCGCGGCCGCCTCGGCGCTGCACACCGGCATCTTCGCCCTCTACTACGGCGTCGCGGCCACTGCGGGGCTCGTCCTAGCGATCCCGCTGCTCCGGCTTGAATTCGTTCTGCTGTTGGCGCTCGCAACGAGCCTCTACTTCGCGGCCGGACTCACGATACTGCTTGCGGGGCTCAACCTCTCCTATCTGGATCGGCTCATCGGCTGGCTGTCCAGGGCCGCGATTCGGGTGCCACGAATCGGCGAGACACTTGCGGCGCGTCTCGATGGCCTGCTTGAGTTCACGGACAGTTCGACCACTACGTTTCGGTCGCTCGCGAGTGAGCCGGCAGTGTGGCTCCGCTACGCGGTCGGCTGGACCGTCGATCTCGTACTCGCGCCCGGCTTGCGCGTGGGCTTGTTGCTGGGGAGTTTCGGCGTCGCGTTCGAACCGCTACTCGCGTTGCCGCTGTATCTCCTTGTCGCGTACACCGTGACGCTCCTGCCCCTGACCCCGGGTGGCATCGGCATCACCGAGGCGACGGCGACGGCGGTGTTCGTCGCGCTGGGCATCCCGGCTGCAGTCATCATCCCCATCATCTTCGTCGACCGGTTCCTGGGCATCTACCTGCCGTCGCTCGCGGGCTGGTATCCCTCGGTGCGGCTCGACCTCTCCTCGTTGACGGCGGAGTAGGCGGAAAACCCTGGCAGCCCCTCAGAACGGCGGATGACGGCTCGGGTCGCACTCGCCGTCACGCTCCAGAATGAGGGTGTACTGGTTCGCCGCGAGTTCCTGCTCGTCGGCGAACTGGTCCGTGTGCGGGACGATGCCGAGCCGGAGCAGGTCGACGAACGAGCCGGGCGTCGGCCGCTGGGGGACGAAGTTCGGCGGCCGTTCCCCGAACTCGGCGACGATCCTGTAGTTGTACTCCTCGTTCAGGAGGGTCCGGAGGTATGTGGCCTGTGCATCGCCGTTCCGGTAGTAGGTGTCCTCCTTGAGATACAGGAGGTCCCGGTAGCCGAGCTGGATGTACCGTGGGCACGCCATCGCTTCCTCCGCCGCCGAGTCCTGGCCGGCGACGTGTCGGGCGGTCAGCGAGTGCGGGATCGCAGTATCCTGAATGTGAACACGGTACGTCTCCACCACGTCGCCCTCCTCGCTATTGTTCTCCAGCCAGGCCGTCGCCTCGTCCCGGGGCATCGATGCGAACTGGGCCGTCCCGATGCCAGCGTAGACGGCCGTCGTCACCAGCAGGACAGCCATCACCGGCCGGGCGAGCGAGGGCGCGCGCTCCCGAAGGTCCATCAGCCGACCGCCGACGAGCAAGGCAAGAAGCGGAAACGTCGGCAGGAGGTGGTGGACCCGGAAGTCGTGCCACTGGGAGAACATCGCGACGTAGGCCGTCAGGCCTGTGAGCACGAGGACAGTACCGTGGAACGCCGACGCTCGCTCCCGCAGCGTTACGACGGTCGCGACGACGCTGGCGGCGGCCGCAGCAAACAACGGCAGCCCCAGCGCACTGAAGTACCCCCGGAGGAACCACCACCACATCGGGGCGTCGGGACCTGTCGGGTGGTCCATCCGCGATGCCGAGCCGCCAAACACCCGTTCGACGAACGGTTCGGCACCGGCCACGAGCGCGGTCGGGAACCCGAGTACGATCACGACGAACCCGAGCACTGCGCCGCTCAGGAGGAGTTTCGGCCGGTACAGCGACTCGGTCAGCGGCGCGTCGGCGGCGTGAGCGCGGAGCAGGAAGGCGACGCCGATGAGCAAAACGACCGGCGCGGCCGTCAGTTTGAACGCGATGGCGACGCCGCCAGCGGCACTCGCCGCCAGAAACAGCGTGCCGTCGTCGCTCTGGACGTACCTGACCAGCAGGTACAGCGTCAGGAGGACGAATGCCAGCGCCGGCATGTCCTCGCCGGCCTCCTTCGAGATAGTGAGGAAGCCGAACGTCAGCGAGAGCACGACGGCCGAGAGCCGGCCGGCGTTGCGTCCCTCGATCGCGACGCCGAGGCGGTACGTGAGGTAGACGGCCGAGAGTGCGGCGGCGACGTTGGTCAGGCGAATGGCGACGAGGCTCCAGGTCCAGATCCACTCGGGCGTGGCCGCCCACACCCCGTAGTGGCCGAACTCCCAGTCGGGGAACGCGATTGTCGCGAACGCGCCCAGGTCACCGGTGATAGCCGCGACGAGCACGACTGGGAGGATGGCGAGCATGTAGAGATACAGCGTCGCGCCGAAGGGGGCGCGACCCCACTCGACGCCGGCCTTGAGCCCCTCGAAGCTCGGTTCTTCGAGAACCGATCCGTAGACGACCATCGCATCGAGCAAGCGGCTGTACTCGTCGCGGGTGGCGAAGTTCGGGATGCGATGCCAGAACCAGAACCCGACCATGACCGTCGATAGAAGCAGAATATATCGGAGGTACGGGTCCTCTCGAAGGTCGGCCCGTACCTGTTCGACAACACTTCGGGGCAGTGACCGCCAGCCACTCATCGTGTCACTGCTCCGGGGTGTGTGTTGAAAAGGCTGCCCTTCTCAGAAATACTCGGCGTCGAACTCCCGACGGAGGAGGTAGTGGTTCGCGTAGCCACGGACGTACTTCGCAAACAGCGAGAGATACCCCTCGTCAGCCTCTCTTCGGGCGGACGTGGCGACACAGGAATCGGCATCGTAGACAATTCGGCCGTGGTCTTTCATCCGCAGGGAGAGTTCCGTGTCCTCCATGAACGGGATATCCTCGTCGAAGCCGCCCGCAGCCTCGAACGCCTCGGCCCGGAAGCTACAGTTGAAGCCCGGTTGCTGGACGAAGCCCAGCGGCCAGGACACCCGGTACCAGTAGTCCGACAGCAGTTTGAACAGCACGCGGTGTTTGAGGCTGTCTTCGAGCGGACGGGCGGGGCCACCGACGCCCACCACCTCGTCGTCGGTGTAGTGCCTGAGATGCAGGCGGACCCAGTCCTCGGGGACGACCGTATCGGCGTCAGTAAACAACAGAATCGGGGCTTTCGCGGCCGCCGCCCCGCGGTTCCTCGCGGTCCCAGCCCCGCCCTCGTCACACCGAACGACGGTGTCCACGAAGGGCGTGTTGCGGGCTACCTGTTCTGTCCCGTCGTCGCCGCCGACCACGACGACCAGTTCCACTGGCTGTGACTCGAAGGGAGCGAGACAGCGGGCCAGCGACTCCGCCTCGTTGTAGGCCGGGACGATAACTGCGGCGTCCATCTGGCAGTCAGGTACAGCGTACAGACAGAAATAGCAAGCGATGGGACACAGTGCGACCGAGAGTCGAAACTCCAGGTCGTGACCGGCGACCGGTCTCAGTTCCGCTCTGGCTGGCCGCTCCCGTCGGCCACCGGCGCTCGGTCGCCGGTCGCCGCGGCGGAGCGGTCGGCCGCGCCCGACGCCGCGAACTCGAAGGCGTCGAGTAGTTCCGAGAGGTCCTCGGCCTGATCCGAGAGGTGGACCACGTCGTCGGTCACGCCCTCGATGGCCGCGGTCTGTTCCTCGGCCGCCGCGGCCGCGGTCTGAGCGCCCGAACTCGTCCGCTCGGTCATCGTGTCGAACTCCTCGACCATCGCCACCACTTCCTCCGCGGAGGCGGCCTGTTCGTCGGTCGCGTCGTCGACGGACTGGATGCCGCTGTTTACCTCATCGACGTGTTCGAGGATCTCTTCGAGGACACTGATCGTCTCGTCGACCGTCTCCAGGCCGTTGTCGACGCGCTCGTCCATCTCGTGGATGCCGTCGACAGCCTCGTCCGTCGACGCCTGAATCGTCTCTATGCGCTCGGCGATTCGCTGGGTCGCCTCGCCGGTCTCCTGTGCGAGGCCCTTGATCTCGTCGGCGACGACGGCGAAGCCCTCGCCAGCCTCGCCGGCACGCGCGGCCTCGATGGAGGCGTTGAGCGCGAGCATGTTCGTCTGCTCGGCGATGTCCTCGATGACGCTGACGATCTCGCCGACCTGCTCCATCTCGCTGTCGAGCGATTCGACGTTATCGATGGTCGACTCGGCCTGGTGCTCTATCGCTTCCATCTCGGTTTTCGCTTCCGTCACGTGCTCGCTGCCGACAGAGCCGAGTTCAGACGCCTGCTGGGACATCTTTGCCACTTCGTCGGTCGAGGAGGCTATCTCCTCGACGGTTGCGGACAGGTCGGTCATCTCGTCGGTGACCTGCCGGACGTTGTCGTGTTGCTCGTCGGTGTTCGAGGCGATCTCCTCGACGTTCTCGCTGACTTCCTGGCTCGCGTTCCGGACTTCCGCGGCGCTGGCGCTGAGTTCGTCCGTCGAGTCGTCGACCTGCTCTGCGAACCGGGTGACGGTCGTGAGCGTCTCGGAGAGCGTCTCCATCATGTCGTTGAACGCTGTCGCGATATCGGTCATCGCCTCTGTCCGGCTCTCGGGATCCATCCGCTGGGTGAAGTCTCCGTTCGCGGCCGCGTGCATGGCATTCCCGAACGACTCGGCCTTCGCCCGAAGATGCTCGTTCAGGTCCTCAGACGCCCGCTTGGCCTTTTCGGCTTCCTGCCGTGCTTCTTCGGCCTGCTGTTTAGCCGCTTCGGCCTCCTGTCGCTGCTGCTCGGCGGCTTCGCGCTGTTGCTCCGCCTCTGCGCGCCTGTTCGCCGCCTCCTGTGTGGCCGTCTTGAGGTCCTCGACTGTTGCGATGGTTCCCGTCGAAGAGACCGCGACGACGCCCACGAGGACGGCAAGCAGCGACGTGCCCAGCGCGTCCATGATCGCCCCCGCGATGCCGACCCATTCGAGGAAGGTAACTCCCGTCCAGAGGAGGCCAAGCGCCGCGGCGAACGTGAAACTCGCCCAGAACCCCGAATCGAGATCGGTCTCGCGGTAGGTCTTGACACCCAGCGCCACCGTCGCGGCGTAGGCGACGACCGCGACGAAGTCCGCGAGGATAATCGGGGCGCTCACGGTTCGGCCCTCCCGCCGTCGGTGGCGATCTCTGGCCCGTCACCGTCGACATCTGGGTCATGCCCCTCGCTATCGTCGTCTGTGAGGACCTGCTTGCGCCGGACGTAGGCCGCAAACAGGAACGCGAGGCCGGACCCCATCAGGCCGAGGTAGTGCTCTGTGTAGTTGAGTACCGTGCCGAGAAACAGGTTCTCGACATTGGTGACGACTGTCGCCACGATCAACAGCACGTATCCGACCACAAACAGGCGGGAGCTCCGTCGGTATCGCAACAGCACCGGGACGAGCCCGATAAGTGCGATAATGGGTAGTACGGCTTTGTGTGGGTCGAGCGCGGCCAGTCCTGTTTGCATGCCATGGTATCTGCTGGAGGTGGTGTTATACGTTACCACCCCATTACAACTATTGAAAACGACCTAGCTGTTTCCGCCCTTCGAACGAGCCCAGGCCGTTCACGACCGGCGTGTGAGCGCCAGTCCGGCGACGACCGCGACGAGTGCGATGGCCGCGAGCGTCAGGAACAGCGCCGTCGCGTTCGCAAAGGCCAGAATCGACCCGGCGAGGCCACCACCGAGCGCGCCGACGCCGAACACGCCGAGATACGTGAAGCCGTAGGAGAGGCCGCGGGTCCCGGCAGGCGTGTACTCCGCGACAGAGGCCTGATAGAGCGGCTGGACAACGAACAGGAACACGCCCAGCAGCGCGCCAAGCACCGCTAGTGGTCCGAGGCCCATGCCCGATACCGGGACGAACAGGACCGCGATTGTGGCAAGCACCAGGAACGAGCCGGCGATGCCGTACTCGACGGGGATCCGGTCGCTCAGTTTCCCGCCGGCGTACTGGCCGAGGACACCGATTAGCAGCAGACCGGCGTAGAAGTAGTCCTGTGGCTTGAGCGTCTGCCCCGTCCCGGCCTCGATACCGAGCGCCGACAGGACGGTCGGGGGTAACAGCGTCTCTATCGGGATGGGCTCGAAGCCCGGCAGGTCCCGCAGGAGTTCCGGGAGGAAGGTGAGGACGCCGCGGTAGTACAGCCCCGAGCACATGACGACGACGAACACCAGCAGGAAGCTCCCGGTCAGCAGGTGCTTGCTCTCCGTGAGAAACTCCCCGAGCGAGTCGATGCCGCTGCTGGCCTTCGAGCCACCGTCGGTCGCAGCCGTTACCGCCGCCGTCTCGTCGAAGCTCGCCCGCGAGGCGTAGACGGCGGCGAGCAGCGCGGGGACGCCAAGCACGAGCGCGACCGTCCGCCACTCGGCGACCAGCAGGAGAATCGCGGCGACGAGCGGGCCGAGGCCGATGCCGAGGTTGCCGGCGACGCCGTGGTAGGCCAGTCCGGTCCCGCGCTGTTCGACGCCTTTGCTGATGAGCGAGAGCCCGGCCGGATGGTAGACGCTGGCCGAGAGTCCCCAGAGGACCAGGGCGAGTGCGATGACGACCATATTCGGGGCCAGCCCCAACAGGATGTACGAACCGCCCATTCCCAGCAGACAGCCCGTGATGAGCCGCCGGGAGCCGATTCGGTCGACGACGATACCGCCTGGGAGTGCGCCGGCCCCGAACAGGCCATAGCCCAGCGTCACGATGACGCCGACGGTCGCCGTCGTCACGTCGAACTGGGCGACGCCGAGGTTGATGAGGTCGAACTCGGTGAGCCAGATGACGACGAAGATCGGGACCGCCATCTCGTAGGTGTGGACCAGGCCGTGTGCGAGCATGACCAGCGCGGTGATCGCTCGGTCGTTCGCGTTCACACTGTGGTTCCTGTCGGCCGTCGGCAAGTGTGTGGCGGTTCGCCGCGTCCACGAGTGCCTTGTCGAACGCGTAGCGATAGGTGTCCGTGTCCACGCGTACGCTATTCGACCCCTCCCAAAATCAGGGGTGGGTTTTTATGTCCGAACAGTATAGGCCGCAAGTGTGAGCAAGATCAAGGTGTCACTTCCGGACCAGGTGGACTCGGACATCCAGCGACTCGTCGAACAGGGCGAGTTCCTCAACCGTGACCAGGCCGTGGAAGACCTCCTGAAGCGAGGGATTTCGGCCTACAACACCACGACGGAAGAGACGGAGACGCTCGACGAAGAGATATTCGACCAGACGGCCTCCGAACAGCAGGACCCCGCGATGCAGGACGACTTCCTCTAGTCGCGGTTCTGCGAGAGTCTGCCGTCATCTTCGGATGCCCGCTGGCCCGATCCGTCGTTTTGTTGCCGGCGCTGTTTCATTCGTGCCCCGGGTTTCGGACCGCTATCGACGGAGTCGTACGGCGTCTCTGCGACGCTCTCCGGGATGATGTACCACGCGAGGAGCCCGCCGATGACGGTTCCACCGACAGTGATCCCAAGCACCAGCAGGGGTCCGGCACCGCCGTACAGCGTCACGAGCCCCATCGAGACGCCGATGAGGAGCGCGAACCCGGCCTGCAGGTATCTGAGAAAGCGTTTCCGGTCGGCGTCCGTCATCGAGGGCCCGACCATCAGCGGCCCCCGGGATTGATGGAGCGTGGCTGCTCGGGCATCAGTAGAAGCCCCGCTCTACGTCTTCCTCGATAACGTCCTCGAACTCGGCGTCGAGCAGTTCCTCCGCTTCCTCGAACGTCTCGGTGAGTTCGGTCATCTGGTCGGGTCGGTCGTGGTGGTCGAACTCCATCGGGCCGTAGGCCGGGGAGTCCATCGCGTCCATCATGTCCTCCAGCAACGCCTGTGGCGACGTGGGTGCGTCAGCATGGGTTTCCAGTACCGTTTCGAGGTTCTTGGCCTTCTCCCTGGCGTCGTCCTCGTCTTCGGGGCCCTGCTGGACGCCGAAGATGCCCGATCCGTCGGTCGGGAACAGCGGGTCGATGTCCTCGTCGATGCGGCGGGCCACCTGTGACCCGACGCCCTGGACCTCGAAGGGGTTCTTCGCGTAGGTCTTGAGCTGGTAGACGCCGGCGTCGGGGTGACCGAAGTAGATGTCCTCGCCGATACCGTTCGCGCGGTCGCCCCCGACGGCACGCCAGTCCCCCGGATTGGCATTGCTCTCCATCACGTCTTCGAGAATGTCCTGCCAGTCACGAACGCGCATTGTCAGTCTCCCGTTCGGTCTGGGCCAGAATGAACCCATCGGTCCCGATTGCCACAGTTGCCGAAGACCCGAGTCGGCACGGCGGCCGATTGTCCTGCGCTGTAGGCGAACGCCTTTACTCCACGGAACAGCCAGACGTGGTATGGAAAGCGAACGCAACGTCCTCGGCGGGGAGCTGGCCCCCTGTTCGATGGACCCGGTGACGGGGTTCATGCGCGACGGCTACTGCTACCCGCTCCAGCGCGACCCGGGGCGACACGAGATCTGTGCCGTGATGACGGCCGAATTTCTGAAGTACAGCAAGGCCCAGGGCAACGACCTCGTGACGCCGCGGCCGGAGCTTGACTTCCCGGGACTCGATCCGGGCGACCACTGGTGCGTCTGCGTCCCGCGCTGGATTGAGGCCCATGAGGACGGACGCGCACCGCCGGTCAACCTCGAAGCGACGAGCGAGGACGTGCTCGAAGACATCGACCTGGAGACGCTGCAGGAGTACGCTGCTGATTCCGACTCAGATGTCGATGCAGCCAGTGAGTAAGCCGCGGCGCGAACGACTTTTGAGGGTCGGTCTCTTCGCTATGGGCGTGCAACAGGGGAGGGCCAACCCGTGACCGCGGACCGCATTCGTGGCGTCGTCATCGACATCGAGGAGCCGAAGACGGTGAACACGCAGTACGGCGAGAGCGACCTCTGTGAGGTGACGATCCGCCCCGACCGCGGGGCCGGCGAGCCGACGACGGTGACGCTCTGGGGGAAGTGGACCGAGAACGCCGAAGTCATCGAGACGGGGATGGAGATAGCCGTCTACAACCCCGACGAGCGGGAGTACCGGGGCGAACAGCAGTACTCGGTCGGCGGCGACGCCACGCTCGTCGTCCAGCCGGATTTCCTCGTCGACGTGACCGACATCCGGGCGTGGGTGCAGTGCCCGCGGATGTACTACCTCCGGAAACTCGACGGCGCGGAACACGCCTATCCGCTGATAAAAGGGACCGTCGTCCACGAGGTGTTCGGCGACCTGCTTCGGGGACGGGACCTCGACACGGCCATCGAGGAGCAGGTCGACGCCGCGGGGCTGGACATCGGGCTGCTCGGGCGAGAGGCCGAGGAGGTGGCTGGCGACGTGCGTGATCACGCATCGGCGATTCAAGGATGGCTGCAGCAGGGGACGCTGACCGAGACAGATGGAGCGGCGACAGCCGCTGACAACTCGGAGCGGGACTTCAGTCCCGCGGAGAGCGAGTGGCGCTCGGAGATGACGCTCATTTCCGAGCGCTTTGGGATGAAGGGGCGTGCCGACGCCGTCCGGCGGGGGATGCCCGTCGAACTCAAGACCGGGAAGAACACCAAGCGGGAGCCGCGCTTTCAGGACAAGATTCAGGCGACGGCGTACGCGCTGATGCTGGGCGAGCGCGCGGCCGGCGCGGGCAGCGCCGTCGACGCGGCCCCGGACACCGGCACGCTCCTCTACACGAAAAACGCCGCCGTCGACCGCAGCGAGGAGAGCGGCGACCTCTCGCCGGCCAAGGAGTTCTCCATCGGGAGCGGTCTGCTGAACTACGTCGTTCGGACCCGCAACGCGATTGCGGCGATGGAGTACGACTCGGGTGTGCCGACGGGCTACGAGGCCAACGCGAAATGCGAATACTGCTTCGAGCAGGACACCTGCATGGCCGTCTCCGGCCGCCTCGACCAGGAGTCGAAGGCGGGAACGGTCGGTCGAGCGGTACCCGAGGCGGAACTGGACTACTTCGAGCGGTTCTACACGGCCATCGAGGCCGAACGGCGAGCCGTCCACCGCGAGTACGCGAAACTCTGGGAACAGACGCCGGAGGAGCGGGCCGACAACGACCGCGCACTCATCGACCTCGAACCGACCGGCCGCCGGGAACTCGACGGCGGCCGGTGGGAACTCCGCGCGACCGGGACCGGCGCGGTCTCGAAGATTCGCGAGGGCAACCTCGTGCTCGCCAGCGACGGCGACCCGGTGACCGGCAACGCCGAACTGGCCCGCGTGGAACGTCTCGGCGAAGAAATCGTCGTCACGGCCGACGAGCCGCTGGACCTCCGCCGGCTGGACGTGTACCCCTCCGAGCTGACGACCGACCGGCTCCAGAACGCGCTGCACGACGCCGTGCTCCTCCAGTCGCCCGAGCAGAAAGACGTGCTGTTTGGTCGTCGCGAGCCGGAGTTCACTCCGGTCGAGGAGACGTTCATCGACAACAACGACGCCCAGAACGAGGCCGTCCAGCTGGCAGTCGGCGCGGAGGACTTCGCGCTCGTCCACGGGCCGCCGGGGACGGGCAAGACCTACACGCTGGCGCGGATGGTCCGGTCACTCGTTGCTCGGGGAGATAGAGTTTTGCTTTCGGCGTTTACAAACCGCGCCGTCGACAATCTGCTGGAGGCGCTGGAAGACCAGGGCTACACCGACATCGTCCGCGTCGGCACGGAGAGCGGCGTCCGCGAGGACATGCAAAAGTACCGCCTGGAGACCAGCGGCGACCCCGGCGAGTGCGCGAGCCGCCTACAGAACGCGCAGGTCGTCGCGGCGACGACGGCCACCTGCGGGGGGAGCACGCTCCAGACCCAGGAGTTCGACGTGGCCGTCGTCGACGAGGCCGGCCAACTGACCGAACCGGGGACGCTGGCGGCGACGACGCTTGCCGACCGATTCGTGCTCGTCGGCGACCACCAGCAGCTCCCGCCCGTGGTCCAGTCCGAGGACGAGACGCTGTCGACCTCGCTGTTCGAGCGGCTCATCGACGCCCACCCTGACGCGGGCCTGATGCTGGACCGCCAGTACCGGATGGCCCAGCACATCCAGGCCTTCGCCTCGCGGGAGTTCTACGACGGGCAGCTACGGCCCGCCAGCGGCGAGGTGGCCGCCCAGCGTCTCGACGACCTCGACGGTGTCTCGACGGCTAGCTTGCCAGAAGGACTCCGGGACCGCGTGGCGTTCGTCGACCCGGACGGGAGCCAGGTCGGCAACACGAACCCTGACGAGGCCGACCGCATCGCTGATATCGTTGCGTCGTACCGGTCCGCAGGGGTTGCCGCCGGCGACATCGGCGTCATCGCGCCGTACCGCGCGCAGGTCGCGGAGATATCGAAACGCCTCCCCGATGTGACCGTCGACACGGTCGACCGGTTCCAGGGGTCGAGCAAGGAGGTCATCATCATTTCCTTCGTCGCCACGGGCACGCTCGACAGCCCCATCTTCGAGGACTACCGGCGTATCAACGTCGCGCTCACGCGAGCGAAAAAGGCGCTTGTCCTCGTCGGCGACGGCGACGCGCTGGCGACTGACGAGGTGTACGGCCGGATGGTCGAGTGGGCGCGGGGCTGACTACGTTCCGTCGGTCCGCTCGCCGGTCTCGCCGGCCCAGGCGTCTCGCGCGGTCTGGTCGGCCACATCGGACTGTTCGTTCGTCCGGCTGGCTGTCTCGGTCTGTCCGGCCGTTTCGGCGGACCGGTCGTCGGCCCGCCGGGCGATGATGTCGGCCCACAGCCGTTCGCGGAGGGTGTCTCTGAGGGCCGCTGCCGTCGTCTCGTCGATGTCGTACACCCGAGCGACGCCGCCCAGCAGACTGGAGGAACTCGCCGTGTCAGCCCCGACGGTCGCCAGGTCGCGGCGGCGCTGGAACGGTGACCGCGTGACGAACACCGTCTGGAGACGGTAGTACGGGACGATTCGGGTCGTCCGCCGCCAGAAGCCGCTCCGGCTCGCCAGCACGGACTCGTCCAGGTCGAACCCGCGGTGTCGCCAGCGGAGGTGGGCCGCCGGCACAACCGGGAGAAAGAGAAGGGCGGCGAGCCACCAGTAGCCGGTCTCAAGCACCAGCGAGTCCACTGCGTAGGCGACCGCTGTGAGTGCGGCCGCGGCCAGCGAGAAGCGGGCCAGGTACCGTCTACGGGCGCGTTTCGGCGGCCGCTCGAAATCGAGGTCGCCGAACGGCTCGATGTCACGGGCCAGTTCGTACACTTCCTCGCGGGGCGCGAGCGGGACGGCGACGCCTTGCGTGGACTGCTGATTGCCGCCGCTGTAGCCGGCCGTCTCGACGGCCAGCGTCGCGTAGCCGAACCGGCGCATCAGGACGTTCTCGCGGATGGTGACCGTCTGGACCTTCTCAAGCGGGATGTTGCCGCTGTAACGGCGCAACAGACCCCGCTCGTACCGGAGGTCGCCGTCGGCCCGCGTGAGCTTGAAGCCGTAGTACTCGATGACGGTTAACGCCACGCTGACGACCAGTGCGAGCAGGAGGAACTGGACGATGGAGAGTGCGGCAAAGACGGCGAGTCGCGTGGTTTCCGGTGAGCTGACCAGCCAGCGGACAACTGGCCCGCCCAGCGACGCGCCGGCAAGGGTGGCATTGAACCGCAGCACGGCCCAGACGAGGTCCATCCCCAGCGGGAGCGACGCTAGCGTCAGGACCGGCGCGGCCGGCCGAACCGAGACGAGCGCGTACGTCAGGAGTTCGCGCTGGTCGAACGCGAACAGTAGCGACCCGTCTGGCTGACCGCTTCCCTCCGTGTCCGAGGGGGAGACTGAGCCCCCGGGGCCGCTCTTCGTCTGTGCATCGCTGGTGTGTGCCGGGGCGGGGCCGGTCACGCCGGGAAGATCGGCGTGGGCCGACCGGCCAGTACCCTCAGTCCCAGCCACCGCATCGGCGGCGTCTCCCGCCGCCGCGGTCTCGCCGCGGTCGTGGGTCCGCACGTAGTTCCGGAGGCGTTCGACCTCCGCTTCGTCGACCGCGTCCAGCGTGGCCTCAGTCGCGCTGCCGCCGGCCGTCTCGAAGCGGACGACCGCGAGCCCGAGAAGGCGGTTGAGGATGTTCTGCTCGACGTCTAAGTTCTGGACGCGGCCCAGCGGAATCTGGCGGGACTGTCTGGCGAAGACGCCGGACTCGACGGTGAGCGTGTCGCCGTCGAGTTCGTACTGAAAGCGGAGATAGCGCGCCAGCGCGTAGCCGCTGAAAACGACCGCGCCCAGAGCTGCGAGTGCTGGCACTGCGAACCACGGGAAGCCGAACATCCCTGACCCGAGCGACCCGCCGAAGAAGCCGAAAAAGCCGCCTTGCAGGGTCGCTCTGGCGATTCGCACGACGGCGCTCCGCGGGTGGAGCCGGTTCATACCGCGTCCGTGGCCTCGCTCTCGTTCGCGAGGTCACGGAGCTCCTCGCGCAGCTCGGTTGCTCGTTCGGGTCGCAGTCCGGGGATCGTGATGTCCGCGCCGCGGGTCCCGGCGGTGTAGACGACGACGCTCGCCAGCCCGATGGCGCGCTCTATCGGCCCCCGAGTGGTATCGACGTGTTGCACCCGGACGTAGGGAACTGACGTGTCGGTCCGGGTCACGACGCCGCGGAGGAGAAAGAGCGCGTCGTCTTGCAGGGCAAAGCGCCAGATGCGGTGGGCAGCGATAGCGTGTATGACACCCAGCAATACGAGCACGACCCAGCCGCCGGCGATGACTGTCTGCGGCAGTGAGACCGCGAAACGGTCGACGAGATACGCGATAACCCCGAGTACCGACGCCTGGATGACCGTCGATAGAACCCACAGCAGTCTCACCCGCGGGTGCAGCGACTCCATGTCCCAACCGAGGGGCCGGCTCCGGATTAACGGTTTGGCTCCGGATCGAAATTGGAACGGTTTCGACCCGAACGCGGGGGACAGTTCGTCCGGAGTTCGAAAAAATCCCTTTAGGTAACCCATCGCGTGTCCAGACGGCGTATGACAGACACTCGACGCAGGTTCCTCACGACGCTTGCAAGCACCGGGGCTGTACTCGCACTCGCAGGGTGTAGCGGCAGCGACGGTGACGGGACAGACGGCGAAATGACGGAGGGCGAGATGACCGAAGGTGGGATGACCGAGAGCGAGATGACGGACGGCGACGCAATGACTGAGGGAGAAGAGATGACCGAAGGATCGACGGACGGCGATATGGACCCCACCGATCCCAGCGACGCCCCGATGGCGTCGGTCGACCGGTTCAGCGACGCCGCCGGGATACTCCACCAGCGCAGCGCAAACGGCGCGCTTCCGGACGCCGACGAGCCCATCGACTTCGACGACATGTTCCTGGTACAGGGGTACGGGCCCGACGGAACCGTTATCGAGTACTACGATTTCGACGTCCAGCCGACCGAGGCGGCCCCGATTTACGCGCTGTTCTACGAAAACGGTGATCTGGTCGAGGACCAACTCAACATCATCGACGTGGTACCCGGCGACGAGGGGTACAACGATTTCTGGCAAGTCCACAAAGTGACAGTGCCCGACGGCTACGAAGCGAACACGGCGACCAGCGTCTCTCATATTCGGGAGGCGGGGTACGACATCGAACCGACCGAGACGATCAAGAACTGCCCGGTGGTTCCCGACGGGTCAACCGCGGAGCTGCGACACAGCGCCGACGAGAGTGCTACTGGCCTCGTCAATGGCTGGTACGATGGCGAAGTAGTCCCGTACTTCCTGTTCGGCGAGGCGTCGCTATCGTCGTCCGACGGTACCGTCCCGCTCTCCCCGATTTACGTGAGCTTCAACGCGAATCCCGACGAAGACGGCGGGGGCCCGCCGTCCGGGTTCCGCTCCGAAGACGGGAGCGGCCAGACGCACAACGTCACTGCGACGCTGCCGGGCGACGACAGCTACTCGCCGCTGTGGCAGGTCAACATCTTCGACAACGCGGATTTCGACAGCGTCTCAGACCTGGAATCCGCCCAGAACGCCGACATCCTGGCCGCCGGCGCGGCGATGGTTAATTGCCCGGTCGTCGCCGAGCAGTAAAGAGACGAACACAGCACAGGGGGAACCTACCCCCATGGCTCCAGAGGGGTCGGCAGGGCGTTGGTGTGGAGTGGGTCGACGGTCACCGATACTGCTACGTTCCGGTTGCCGGTCTCCCGATGACGACCGCAGCCGATTTACACGCGCTCGTTGACCTGCTCGGCGACCCGTTCGCCGGGCCGTCGGAGGTGGCCGCTCTCGACCTCGTAGACGTAGCCGGTCACGGAGACGTCATCGGGGATCAGTTCGTGGTTTTCGAGGTACTCGACCTGTGCCGCACAGGCCGCATCGATGTCGTCGGTCATCCGGACCCACTCCTCGATGGACGCATCACCGATGTTTAGCTCCGGCAGCGCCGGGTCGAGGTCGACGTCAGCAAGGTCGCCGTCGACCGCGGCCTCGAACCCCGCGACGACGTCCTCGTCGGACGCGCTCATCATCCCGCAGTCGGTGTGGTTGACGACGATTATTTCGGTCGTATCGAAGTACTGTGTCGTCAGCGCGGCCGAGCGGATCACGTCGTCGGTCACTTTCCCGCCAGCGTTCCGGAATATCTGTGCGTCGCCGAGTGAGAGGCCGAGCGCGTCTTCGACGGGGATGCGTTCGTCCATGCAGGCGACGACGAGCAACTGCTTGTCCGTTGGGATTCCCTTGCGCCGCCGCCGCGCCCAGTCGTCTCTCGCGTCGACACCGTCGTCGACGGATTCGTGGACGTGGCCGGCCTCCGGTTCCTCGTGTCCGCTGTCGTTACTTCCGTGCGTGTGATGTGGCATTGCAGAACACGCCTTTGCGCCACGCCCCCTTTACTGTTCGCTCGAAGCCAGTGTAGCACATCAAAAGCGGGCAGCGTCGGTCCGTCAGTCGTCGGTGGCGACGGCACTCTCTTCGGCGTCGTCGTCCTCGATTTCGTCCAGCACCCGCTGGTGGAACTCCTGTAAGACGGCCGACTCGTCCTCCGCGAGCACCACGTCGCTGGCCATGAGTGTCGCGAGGCCGAAGGCCCGCGGCGACGGCGAGTCGACGCGGATACGGGCCACGTCCACGTCGCCGTCCTGAATCGCGCGCAGGACAGTCTCGATGCCGTCGACGTTGAGCTTGTCCTCCAGTATCTCGCGGTAGGTCTCCTCGACCACGGCGAAGTCGCCCAGGTCCTCCGCAAAGCCCAGCAGCATCTCCGAGGAGACCTGCTGCTCGCTGGCCGACTTCTCGTAGCCCTTGTAGCGTTTGAGTATCATCAGCGACCGCGTGGCGTTGATGCGGAAGTACCGCTGGAGGAGGTCCGTTCCATCGAGGCTAGCCCGCAGGTCCTCGCGGGCCGTCTCCGGATCCAGGTCGTCGACGATTCCGGCGATGTCGACCTTGCGGTTCAGCGGCATCGAGAGCGTGAAGCCGTTGTCGGCGACGGCCACCTGGACGTTCGCGCTGGCCGCCTGTGCGATGTGATACGCCAGGAGCCGCGAGAAGCCATCGTTGAACCGCCGGCCGTAGTTCGAGTGGACGTGGTAGTGGCGCTCGTACTCGTCGTGATCCAGCGTCTCCTCGATGACCAGTCGGTCGGCCGTCGCCACGCTGTCCGGGCCAGCGTAGGCCACCTGCTCGCGGAACATGCGGGCGATTGCTCGGACGCTGTTCTCGTCAATCGGGAAGGTCCGGAGCCAGTTCCGAACTTCCGACATCCCGCCGTCGGCCAGCCGGTCCAGCAACTGGCCCTGGAAGTCCAGAATTTCTCGGCCAAGGTCATACGAGAGAGGGAGCCGCTCGGAGAACCACGACGGGACGGTCGGGCGGGCGGCGGTCCGGTCGACGTACACCTTCGACCCGCGGCGGTAGCGGTATTCGAAGTTGTCCCCGCCCAGCACGAACACGTCGCCTTTCTCCAGCGTGTCCAGATAGGATTCGTCCAGTTGGCCGACCCAGCTATCGTCGCTCCGGGTGACCACGTCACATGTGAAGGAATCCGGAATCGTCCCGATGTTGGTCATGTAGATGACCCGCGCGAGCCGGCCGCGCTTGCCGATGAGGTGCTGACCCACGTCGTAGTCCTCGTAGTGGTGCTCGCCGTCGGGCGCGTCGTTGGTGTCGCGCCAGATCTTGGCGTAGACGTTCTTGTCCTCCATCCCCGGGTAGTCGGCGGTCATATACCGCATCAGCTGCTCCCAGTCCTCGTCGTCGTAGTCCCGGTAGGGGTAGGCCCGCCGGAGAACGCCTTTGAACGTCTCCTCGGGGCGAACGTCGTTGATAGCCATGCCGTAGACGTGCTGTGTCGCCACGTCCTGTGCGTTCTCGGGGATGAACACGCGGTCGACGAAGCCCCGTTCAGCCTTCTCCAGCATCACCGCACACTCGACGAGTTCGTCTCGGTCCAGCGCGATGACGCGGCCCTCCACTGTCTCGCCCAACTGGTGGCCGGCGCGGCCGATGCGCTGGAGCAGCGCGGCCACAGATTTCGGCGACCCGACCTGCACGACGAGGTCGATGTGGGGCATGTCGATGCCAAGCTCCAGGCTCGTCGAGGTCGTCACCACGTCGAGCGTTCCGGCCTTCAGCGACTCCTCGATGTCGCGGCGCTTCTCCTTCGAGAGCGAGCCGTGGTGACAGCCCGAGTTCGACTCGTCGTAATCGTCGAATTTCTCACGAAGATTGTGCAGCACGCGCTCAGCCCCAGAGCGCGTGTTCGTGAACACGAGCGTGTTGGTGTGGGACTGGGCGTGCTCGTGGAGCTGCTTGTAGAACCGCTCGGTGACGATGTCCCGCGGCGTGTTGATGAGGTCGTCGGCCGGACAGGACAGCTCCATGTCGAAGTCGCGGGCGAAGCGCGTGTCCACGATCTCGTAGTCGCGGGGGTCGCCGCCGGGTTCCTCGCGGCCGACCAGAAACTCTGCGACGGTGTCCAGCGGCTCGACGGTCGCCGAGCAGCCGATCCGCGTCGGGGGCTCCTCGACCATCTCCTCTAACCGCTCCAGGGACACCGAGAGGTGGGTCCCGCGCTTGTTCTCGGCCAGGCTGTGGATCTCGTCGACGATGACGTACTCGATAGTCTTCAGTTTCTGCTTGAACTTCGGTGAATTAAGTAGAATTGCCAGCGTCTCCGGTGTCGTGTTGAGGATGTGGGGCGTCGTCTCAAGCATCGCCTGGCGCTCGCTGTCGCTGGTGTCGCCGTGGCGGATGGCGTGCCGGATGTCCACGTCCTCACCGCGCTCGTCGAGTTTGGCCGTGATGCCGTCGAGTGGCTGTTCGAGGTTCCGGTGGATGTCGTTGGCCAGCGATTTCAGCGGGGAGACGTACAGGCAGTAGACGGAGTTTTCGAGTTCGTCCTCGCGGGCCTTCCCGAACAGTTCGTTGATAATGCCGGTAAACGACGCGAGCGTCTTCCCGCTCCCCGTCGGTGCACAGATGAGGGCGTTCTCGCGTTCGTGGATGAGCGGGATGGCTTCCTTCTGTGGCGGCGTGAAGAAGCCGCCGTTGCCGGGGACGAACTCGCCGAACTGCTCGACCCACCACTCCTGGACGACGGGCGCGAGGCGGGAAAGCACCTCGGCGTCGTCGATGTCGACCGTCTCCGGGTCGAAGCTCGGGTCCGTCGCTGCGAGACGCTCGCGTCCTCCCATTGTCGGCTCTTACCGACCAGTAGGACCGCCGCGGCAAGTGGGTTCCGCCGTATCGACGGGAAACGAATAAGCGACCCCCGTGCCTGGCCAGTGGCATGGCCGAATCATTCGACGTACTGACGCCGCTTGTGACACCCTTCGACGCAGACGGCGACCTCGACATCGCCAGCCTCGAATCGCTGGTCCGCCACGTCTCGGCGGCCGGCGTCGACGGCGTCGTTCCCTGCGGGACAACCGGGGAGTTCGAGACGCTGTCGCCCGAAGAGTACCGGACCGTCGTCCGAAGCGTCATCGAGACAGCGCCCGACGACTGCCGCGTCATCGTCGGGACGGCCGCGACCGACGTTGCGACCGTCCGCGAGCGGATGGCGTTCGCTGCGGAGCAGGGCGCTGACAGCACGCTGGTCGTCCCGCCCTACTACGGCGGTCAGGCCAGCGAGGCGGGCAATGAGGCGTTTTTCGAACAGATACTGGCCGACGCCCCGCTACCGGTCTACCTCTACAACATCCCCGGCGCCGTCGGACAGGAGCTGTCCGTCGACACGGTCGCCACGCTCGCCGAGTCCGACGCCGTCGCGGGGCTCAAGGACTCCTCGGGCGACCTCCCGTACGTCACCGCGGTCCTCAACCGAACGCCGGCGGATTTCACCATCTATCAGGGCCACGACGGCCTGTTCGTCCCGTCGCTCGTGCTGGGCGGCGACGGCGGCGTCAGCGCCCTGTCGCATCTCCTGACGGACGAACTCCAGCGAGCGGGCGCCGCCGTCGCGGACGGCGATATCGGGACCGCGAGAACGGTCCAGCGGGAAATCCTTGCACCGCTCTCGGAGGCCTGCGGGGAGTTCGGCTTTGCACCGACAGTAAAGACACTACTGGCCGACCGCGGCGTCATCGACCACGCCACGGTCCGCCCGCCGCGAACCGGACTCCCCGAGGACGCCGTCGAGACCGTGACCGCGCTGCTGTGACGGGAGAGTTAAATAGCGCTGTGAGGTTCCACGAGATTCATTACGCTGGGCGGCAGTGAACGCAATATATGTCGTTGCTGCCCTCCCGCGGCCCCGACACGAGCACCTCACAGGACGGGGAGCTCCAGGTCGTCGGGGTCGACGAAGACGTCTCAGCCGTACTCGATGCCCTCTCCTCGGAAACGGCCAGGGAAATCCTCAACACTGTCTACGAAGAACCGGGCACGCCCTCAGAACTGGCCGACCGGCTCGATATGTCGATACAGAAGGTCTCCTATCACCTGGAGAAACTGGAAGACGAGGAGCTCATCACCGTCGCCGGAGTCCAGTACTCCGAGAAGGGCCAGGAGATGAACGTGTACGAGCCCCCGGACGACCCGCTGGTGTTGTTCGTCGGGACCCGGGAGCGCAAGCAGTCGCTTCGCTCGCTCGTTCGCCGCGTCCTGCCCGTCGTCGGTATCCTCACAGCGGCCAGCGTCATGCTGCAGCTCCTGCTGGGACAGTTCCCGATCCAGTTCGGGAGTTCGGGAGCCGGCGGCGACGCGGGCACCGCCGGCGACGGTGGTCAGGGTGGCGGGGACGCAGAGAGTCTGGATTCGGCGACTGAGACGGCCGCGGAGGCCGAACCCACGCCGACCCCGACGCCGGAGGACGACGGCGGGATCGGGATCGCCGAGGCAACGGAGACGCCGGAGGCCACGCCGGCCCCAGAACAGACTCCGGCCCCGGAAGCCGACACGCCGGTCGAGGCGATGACTGAGGAGGCCCAGCGGCTGACGACCGACGCCGCGGCCAGTGGCGGGTTCGACCTCGAACCGGGGGTGGCCTTCTTCCTCGGCGGACTGCTTGTCCTGACGCTGTACGTCTCCTTCTGGACGTACCGGAACTACCGGTAAGCCGGGTCAGCGATCCAATCGCTTCAGTCCGGATCTATCCGTTCGGCGACCAGCACGCCGGCCTGCTCGGTGACCATTTCGACGGCCGTCAGCGCGTAGCCGGCGTCGGTGAAGGCGTCGGCGAGGACGCCGACGGTCGCGGGGTCGTCGACCTCGGGGCTGTAGAACGGGGCGTCCGGGTCGTCGTCGCCGAACAGCATCACGTCGCCGAGGACGACGCGGCGCGGTTCCAGGTCGGCGATGGTGTCAATCGCGTCGCGCTTCTCGTCGTCCCCGAGGTGGTGCATCGCGAAGTTCGACGTGACGATGTCGACCGGGCCGTCGACGTCCGGGGCGCGGAAGCGACCGGTTCCGAACGAGACGTTCTCGACTCCCCGCTCGTCGGCCTTCTCCCGGGCTTTCTCCAGCATCCCGTCGCTGATGTCGCGGCCGATTACCGCCTGGGCGTCGCCCGCGAGCGCGAACGCGATAGCACCGGTGCCTGTACCGAGGTCGAGTACCACGTCGTCGCTCTGGGGAGCCGCGTGTTCGACGACGAAGTCGACACAGGCGCGATACGCCGCCGAATCCTGGTCATCGTCGTACGCGTCGGCGTGTTCGGAGAACCGTTCGGCGTGCTCGTCGAGTGATTTCTTCATACTACTCTATCCGTCGCGGTCGTACAAGTGTGTCCCGCTCCGTGTTGCGGTTTCGATTCCGGTATCGGTCGGTTAAAACGCGTTTTGAGCCACAGGTGCGTTTTTGCTATCCCCGTCCAAAGGATGAACTGCGCCGTCGACGGGTGACTTGCCCACACAGCCGCCCTGCCCCCGTCCCCGCCGACGGCCACCGCCCTCTCTCCGCTGACGCTCCCTGGTGGTTTCCCTGGCAGCGTGTCCCCACACGCCAACGCCTTTGTCCGTTCGCTCGCTGTCGCCCAGTATGCGCCTCACGTTTCTCGGCACCGGCAGCGCCATGCCAACTGGCTCGCGAATGCAGTCCGGCTATCTCCTGGAACAAGACGGTAGCCGGCTGCTCGTCGACTGTGGCAGCGGCGTGTTGCATTCGCTGGCCCGAACGGAAACCGGCTACGAAGGCGTCGATACCGTGTTGTTGACCCATCACCATCTGGACCACGTCTCCGATCTCGACGTGCTGATGAAGGCCCGCTGGCTGGCCGGCGAAACCGATCTCACGATAGCCGGCCCGCCGGGCACGAGCGACCTGGTCCGGGACCTCCTCGAAACACACGACTACATGCAAGACCGGCTTGACCTGACGCTCAGAGACCTCGACGGCGGACCCTTCGACCTGGCCGGGTTCGACGGCGACACGTGCGAGACGCGCCACTCGATGCAGTGTTTCGCCTATCGGCTCTCCGTCGACGACGGTCCGACGATAACGCTCGGCGCCGACTCGGAGGCGTTTACCGACCTCATCGAGTTCGCCGACGGGTCGGCGGTGCTCGTCCACGACTGCTCGTTCCCGGACGACGTCGACGTGTCGAATCACCCGACGCCGACGACGCTCGGTGAGACGCTGCGCGATGCCGACGCCGAGGTCGGGCGCGTGTATCTCACCCACCTGTACCCACACACGGAGGGGCGACACGAGGAGATGCTGGAGTCGATAGCCGATAGCTACGACGGCGACGTGCAGTTCGCCGAGGACGGCCTGACGATAACTGTCAGCTAGACGCGTTCGAGCGTGACGCGGAACTCGGCCCCGCCGGCGTCGCTCTCGGCCACGGTAACCTCGCCGCCGTAGGACTCGGTCAGCGCCCGGACGAACCCGAGGCCGAAGCCGGTCCCCGGACTCTCCTGCCCCTTGACACCCATCTCGAAGATATCCTCGCGCAGGTCCGGCGGGATACCGTCCCCGTCGTCGGCGAAACAGACGGTGACCTCGTCGGAGCCGACGTCCGCCGGATACACGCGCATGTGGACCTCGCCCTCGTTGTGGACCGCCGCGTTCGACATGACGTTCGTGAACACGGAGTCGAGCAGGTCACCGCCGTACACCTGGTAGTCGAAGGCCGACGCCTCGAAGTCGACGGTCAGTGACCCGTAGTTGACGCTGACATCCCGAACCGTCTCCCCGAGAACCGTGGCGAGGTCCCGTGGTTCCGGGTTGTCCTGGGCTTCGAGCGTCGAGACGAGGTCGCCGACGCGCTGGATGAGGTCCGCGGCGCTCTCGGCCGCACGCTGTATCTTGCCGGCGTACTCCGCCGTCTGGCCGTCGACCTGTCCCGCGACGGCATCAGCGAACCCGGCGATGACCTGGAGGTCGTTGCCCAGGTCGTGGCGGAGGAGCCGGTCGTACATCTCGATCATCTCCTTTCGCCGTTCCAGGTCCCGGTGTGCGCGCTCCAGTCGCTCGCGGGAACGGATGTTGGAGATGGCCGTCGCAGCGTGGGTCGCGAGAATCTCCATCGGTCTGACGTACTCGTCGCCGAACTCCTCGACGGTTCGGGACCGCGTGACCAACACGGCCGTCACCTCGTCACCCATCCGGGCCGGCACAGCGAGCGCACCCGTCACGTCCGAGTCAGCGGTGACAGCGGCTTCCGCGCCCTGTTCGACGAGCGTCTCGCCGGCCTCCTGGGCCCGGTGCGCTAGGTCACTCGGTGACTCGCCCTGGACAAAATTCGGATTCGTGCTGTGGACGACCCGGAGGTCGTCCTCGCGCACCTCGACGAACGTAGAGTAGGAGAACTCGAACAGCAACGACATCGCTTCGAGCGTGAGGGAGACGACTTCGTCGACGGAGTCACACCGATTGAGCGCCTGGCCGTACTTGTTCAGATCGGCGACCTGTCTGGCAAAGTCTTGTTGCTCTTCGAACGACATCTCACCCACTCCTCGCAGACATTGGAACTACGTAGCAATAGAGAGCGGGACAAAAAACGGTTTCGGGGGTTTCACCGATGAAATGAAAGCCAGGGAACACGCGAGCGGGCCGAGGGCTCAGTCGAGTCGGTACCGCAGTAGCGCCGCGATACCGCCAAGGTTCGAGAGTTGCTGTCCGGGCGCGAACTCCGCGGAGAAGACGGTCACGTCACCACCTTTCTGCTCTGTCGTCTCGATGATCTGGTCGACGTCGATATCCCAGTCGCCCTCGCCGGCCCGCTCCAGCCGGAGGCGCTCATCGAGTACAAGCAGCGTTTCGATAGCGCCGTAGTCGGCCGCCTTGGCGACTTCCTCCGGGCCGTAGGCGACCTCCGCGCCCGACCCGATGCGCTCCATCAGTTCGTCGATGTAATCCGCCTCCTCGGCGATGCGAGTCTGCTGTTGCACGTCCTCGACAGCGCCGCGTTTGAGCACTTCGTGGACGCCACGGTCGCCGACGGCCGACGTGTCCACAACCGTGATCTGTTCGGCGATCTCGGGAATCTCGTCCTGAAAGTGGTCGAGCGCGTCCTGCTTGGTGAAGCCGGGGCCAGCGAGGATGTACGCGTCCACGTCCTGGCGCTTGAGCACGGAGGCCAGCTCGTCGAACAGTTCCTTCCGCGGGCGGGCGTACTCCCCCTTGCCAGTCGTCGAGGTGATGGTCGCCCGCTCCTCGGTGCCGTACTGGGCGACCGTGTGGACGTGGGCCTCACCCTCCTCGACGGTCGCGATTGCCACGTCGGGGTTCTCCGTCGCTTCGACAGCCTCCTCCAGGCGGTCGGCCTGGTCGGGCTTGAGGTGTTTCTCGACGGTGAGTTCGGTGTGTTCCTCGACGTTGAGTGTGTGGTGAAAACCGAGCTGGTCCTCCCGCGAGCAGTCGACGATTTCCCCGCCGACCCGGAGGCGGTTGGCGAACTTCGCGAACTCCACGTCGGTGACCTCGATCTGGATCCACATCGGCTCGCGCTCGCCGCCCTTGTCCCGGAGGTTGTCGTCGTTGCGCTGGATGCGTCGCGTCGTATCGCCGGAGACGAGGTCCCCCGGCTCGATGACGTACGAGAGATGCCAGAGGTCGTCCAGCGTCTCGGGGACCACCTCGATGCGCTCTGCCCCTTCGGCGGTGGTCTCCTGACTCTGTATCTGCATACCCGAGAGTCCGCTTCAGGGACACAAGTGTTCTGCCATTCGTTGCGCTACCGAGGTGAAAAACAGATACTGGGCCGTCAAGCGACAGAGCGCGAAGCGGGTGTCTCAGAGTCGAAACCGAGAGCCGGAACTTCCCGGATCGCCGTCCCGATAGCGTACGCGCCGGCGACGTTGCCGTAAAACGAAATGAATGGGACCAGGACGACGCCGACCACGGTGACGGAGGCGAAGCCGCCGACCACCTGCGCGCCGATAGCGATACCGACGGCGACCACCCACGCGACGGCGTACGTCCCTGATCCGCCAATCGTACGCAGCGCGCCGGGCGAAAACGCCGCACCGACGCGCCCGGTCACTGCGTACGCAGCCACGGCTGCGGGGAGGAGATACGCTACGCCGAGCGAGACAGCGACGGTGACGACGATAACGACGAGCGCGAGCAGGAGACCGCCGATGGCAATACCCGCCGACGGTTCACCGCCTGCCGTCGTGACCACGGATGCAGGCAAGATGAACGACGCGATTGCGAGGCCGATGACCACCAGCGGGACGAGCGAATACACCAGCGAAATCAGAAATGCGACCAGTCCTTCGACGAGCAACTCCCCCCACTCGTCAAACACCGGCGGGATCTCGTCGTTGCCCTCATGCACTGCCCTGACGACCCGGACGAGATAGCCGTACACGAACAACACCGGGATGAAAAACACGCCCAGCAAGCTCAACACGCCGCCGACCAGTAGCGTTTCGACCTTCTGCTCGCCGTTCCAGGGGTAGCGAAGTGCGTCTTCAAACATGGTGGGTGTATCACTCGGCGGGCGACCAGCGGCCGACCGGCTCCGTGATATCGCGGTGTTCAAACGCAGATGACATAAAAGAACGCCAACAGACCGATACTCCCGGACTGGGATTGGCACACCCGCCTACGCGGCGGGGCGGCCGTCCGGCAATACGTCGCCCGGATCGACCGCAGGCATCTCTCGGACGGCGGTCCCGATAGCGTAGGTCCCGGCCACGTAGGCGTAGAACACCACGAAGGGAGCAAGAACGGCACCAACGACGGTGGCGTTCAGGACGCTGATGACGACGCCGGCGAGGAGGCTGATCCCGAACGCGACGAGCCAGCCGGTCGCGTAGGTCCGACTGAACACGAGCGGGCGAAGCTCGCTCGGCGAGAACGCCGCGCCGACGCTGTCGGTCCGAACATAGGCGACGACGGCAGCAGGGACTGCGTACGCCGCGGCCAGGGAGATGACGAGCATTCCGAGCGCGGCGACTGTAACGAGCAGGCCCGCGACCAGGCCGCTGAGCAGCGTGTCGCCGCTGGGTCCGAAGGAGACAACGGTGAGGAACAGCGCCGCCGTCACGATCACCGTCGGGACCAGCGAGTAGACGAACGCGATGGCGAACGCCTTCAGCCCGTCCATGCCCAACTCGCCCCAGTCGTCGAACACCGGCGGTTCGGTTTCGCCGTTCAGTACCGCCCGGAGCGTCCGGACGACGTACCCGAACACGAAGAACAGCGGGACGACGAGGACGCTCAGGAACAGCAACGCGCCCCCGATGGCGATTGTTTTCACTGCACTGTCGCTCTCTCGCGGATACGTTATGGCTTCTTGGAACATGATGGTACTCCGTGACATCAGGCTGGCCGACGTGGCCGCTGCCACGTCAGTCACGACGAGGTGTCACATTGAACTATAATACAACTTACAAGTATATATACCAATACGTGTGCCGTGCTATCACTCACAGACAACTCCAACGGTGGGGTCAGCGGGTCACTCGCTGGCGGAGTCCGCGGCCGCCTGCAGTCGCGCGAACGCCTCCCACGAGGGGTCTGCGCCGGGGTGTGACTGTTGAACGCCGTCGACGTACAGCCCCTCGCCGACGGTCACCTCGCCGACGACGGCGGCCGGCGTCCCGCGGTCACGGAGCGCACCGACGACGTCGTCGGCGTCTGTGGGGTCGACAGCGGCCAGCAGCGTCCCGCAACTGCTGACGTGCCAGGGGTCGATATCGAGCGCGTCACAGAGCGCCCCGACGCCGTCTGCCAGGGGGACCGCCTCGCTATCAACGTCGAAGCGTGCACCTGCGCCGTCGGCCATCTCGATGAACGCCCCGGTGATACCGCCCTCCGTGGCGTCGTGCATCGCCGTCACCGCACCGGCGTTGGCCGCGGCCGTGGCGTCCTCGACGAGCGCGGTGTCAGCCAGGCGCTCCTGTGCGGCGGCAATGCGGTCTGGTGAGAGCCCGATCTGCTCCGGAAAGAGGGTCGCGAACAGGCCCGCGACCTCCGCACCGGGGCCGGTCCCGACGACCAGTTTGTCGCCCGGCCGCGCGCCGTCCGGCCGGACGATGTCGTCGTGGGACCCGACGCCAAGCACCGTCGCGCCGCCGACCCAGGAGTAGTCGACGCCCGAGTAGCGGGCGGTGTGGCCGGTGACGACGCTCACACCCACTTCATCGGCCCGCCCGGCGAAGCCGTGCCACATCGCCGCCAGTTCGTCGTCGGTCATCTCAGGCGGGAGGGTGAACGTCACGGAGAGGTGCGACGGCGGAACCCCCGAAACGGCCACGTCAGCCAATACTACATCGAGCGCAAACCGTCCGGCCCGCTCGAAGCCTAAATCGGGGAGGACCGACAGGGGATCGGTCGCCGTGACGAGGGCCTCGCCGCCGATATCGATGACGCCGAAGTCGATGCCGTGGGTCGGGCCGAGCACCACGTCCTCGCGGTCCGCGCCCAGTTCGGGGTAGATGACGCTGTCGAACAGTTCGCGGTCGATTTTCCCGAGGTCACTCATCCAGACAGCCACCTCCAGCCCGAACGCGCTGGCCCGGCATCGTCACTCCTCGGTCATCCGACTGCCGCCGGGCGGCAGAAACTCCTGTATCTGGTCCGGACTGGCGACTTTGCGAACGAACGACTCGTCGGCGAACCGCGAGCGGAACTCACGGTACAGTCGCTTGGCGATGTCGTTCTGGGCGTACTGGCCCGGTTCGACGGTGATGCTCGTCGCGGCCTGCCCCTCGATAGCCGCCGGTGGACCGCCGATGGCCCGCGTCTCGTCGTCGCAGGTGATGCCGACAGCGACGCCAACCGGCGTCGACTCGAAGTACGTCCGGTCGCCGCGGATAGCAAACCCGCCCTTCTCCAGGTACTCGCCGCTTTCGGGCGTTTTCGACACCTGGTCGGGGTCGACCATGTACACGTCGCCGGCGAACTTCCCGTCCTTCCAGACCGAGGAGTACGAGACCGCGAACTGGGCGGCCTCGTCCAGCGAGGACTGCGGGAAGTCGACCTCCTTTGACGGCTCGCTGGGACCGGTGGCTTTCAGCACCGTGACCGGGCCACCGTGGGCCTGGGCGTGGAAGAACTTGTCACCGCCCTCCAGGTACTTCTTGACCAGTTCCTCGTTCTCGTCGGCGTCACGGCCGCCGATGACGAGGAAGCCGTCCGAGGTGTGGAACCAGCGGAACTGCTCGTACCAGCGCTCGGTCGACCGGGTTGGAATGGACTGCATCGAGAGCCAGTCGGTCGGTTCGTCCTCGCCCTCGTCCTCGTCGACGTCGTCTTCGCTGTCGTCGGCTTCCCACTCGTCCCGACGTTCCTTGACCGCTTCGAGGTCCTCGCGAGTGTTCTCGATTGCGGCGAGCGCACCCTCCTTCTTCTCCTCGATGCGTTTTGCCTCCTTGTACAGTTCGTCGGCGTTCTTCTCGACACCGGTGAAGGCGTCGACGGTGACGCGCGTCCCGTCGATGTCGAGGGTCACCGTTCCCTCGCTTCCGTCGAGCGAGACGACCGCCTCGGCGGCCGCGATGCCGCGGTCGGCCCCCTCGTCGAACTTCGCCTCGATGTCGTCCCAGGACACGTCGTCCTCGCGGGCGGCCTGGACCGTCGAGAGCACGTCGTCGACGAGGTCGTAGTTGGCGTACAGCAGTTCGGCCTTCTCCCGCTCGGCCTCGGCGTCGGCCTCGAAGTCCTCGATGGCCTGCTCCTGCTGCTGGATGATGCGTTTCTGCTTCTCGATCTCGGCCTCGAAGTCCGGCCGCTGGGTCTCGCCGCCCTCGACTTCCTCCTCGCGCTGGAAATTGAAGAAGTAGTCGTCCAGCGCGGGATTGAACTCCGTGAAGGACTCGCTGTACAGTTCCTCGTACTCCGCCAGCGGAATCGGCGTCACGTCTACGCGACGGCGGTCTGGTTCGTCGTCGCCCTCCCCGCTGCTTGCACCCCCATCGTCGTCGAGGGTCTCGTAGTACACCCGGGGGTCGACGTTCCCCTCACGCAGACGCGTCTTCATCTCGTCGACGAGTTCGTACAGCCGCTGGAAATCGGACTCGTCGAGGTCGTCAACGGCGACGTTGTAGTCGATGCCGGCGCGGGTACACAGCTCCTCGCCATACAAGCCGCCGAAGTTCAGCTGTGTCGCCAGCGTCCGCACGAGGTCGGCGTCGGATTCCTCGATCCGGGCGACGAACCCGTCGTAGTCGACGGTCATCGGGTTGAACCGCGCCGAGGGGAACTCGTAGGGCGTCCCCGGCGCGACAGTCCTCGACTTGAGCCGCACCGTCTCCAGACAGTCGATAACCTCGCCGTGTTCGTCCAGCACGGCGACGTTCCCGTCGCCGAACAGTTCTGCGACAATAGTCGTCGAGGCGTCCTCGCGGTCGAACTCCAGTTCGATGATGCGGTCGAACTCGAACTGCTCGACGCGGACGAGGTCGGCCCCCGACAGCCGGTTCCGGAGCATCATCGCGAAGTCCGGGGGGCGACCCGGTGCGTCGGGGACGTGGCTCTGGTCGGCAACGTGGGCGCGCTTGACGTCGCCGACCTCGATGAGGAACTCGACGCGCCCGCGGTCGAAGTCCCGGAGCTTCAGTCTGACGAGGTCGTCCTCGGGGTAGAGGTACGCCTTGTCGAGCTTCGCGCCCTCGTAGCCGGCGAGTTCACCCTCCAGGGCGGCGAGGTCGACGCTCGTCAGTTCCCGCTTGTGGTCCATGTCGGTGGCTGTCGGCGGGCACCCAAAGGCGTTCCGTTACCCGCTGTCGGCGATTGCCTCGCCCGTCTCCAGTCCGTTCCGCAGCGCCGCGTGGAGTCGCCCCTCACCGGCCACCCAGTCGCCGGCGAAGTGCAGGTCGTGCTCGGCCGCACACGACAGCAGGTCGTGGTCGACTTCGCCTTCGGGCTGGGAGTAGCGCCAGTGCTGGTGGTCGGTCCAGTCCGGGTCTGCCAGTCGGTCGTCGTCCAGCAGTCGCGCCGTCCGCGCCGCGATATCCCCAATGAGTGTGTCGGGATGTTCGTCGTAGTTCGCAATCGACCACGGTTCGTTCATCTGGACCAGCAAGAGGGACTCGCCGTCGGGGACGTGCCCGCCCTTGCACTCCTCGCGGCCGATCCAGCCGATGTCGTGGTCCTTGTCGCTGTTGACCGCGGCGTACCACGGCACGTCGAGTTCGAAGGGGTAGTGCAACACGCCGGCGATGACTGTCCGATAGGGGACCGAAGCGATTTCCTGCCGAAGGTCACGGCAGTCGTCGTGGTCCCACCGCGACTGCCCCAATAGGTCAGCCGTCTGCGGAGCCGGTGGGGTCAGCAACGCGGCGTCGAAGTGTCCCAGGTCGGCGCCGTCGCCGTCTTCGAGCCGCCAGCCGTCGCGGTGACGCTCCAGACGTTCGACCCGGACGCCGTTCTCTACCTCGGCGTCGGTCTCGCCGAACAGCCGCTTTGCGAGCTGCGTGATGCCCGCCTCGTACGTCCACTTGTGTTCGTCGGCGTCCCGACCGGCGTTGATTTCGCCCGCCCTGTCGAACGTGTACACCGGTTCCTCGATATCGACGAGCCCCTCGGTCGGGAGCGTCTCCGTGACCAGTTCCGTCACGCGGCCGTCGTCGGCCTTGAGATAGTTCGCCCCGTACTCGTACGTGCAGTCGCCGTGCCGACGGGTCGCGGCGCGCCCGCAGACGCCGCGGCTCTTCTCGAACACTGTCACGTCGACTTCCGCGTCGTGGAGCGCGTACGTTGCCGCCGCACCGGCAGCACCGGCACCGACGACTGCGAGGTCACGAGCCATACCTGATTGTCGGACGGTACGAGTAAAAACCCACCACACAATCAGTTCGGATCGCCAGCCTGCGGTCCGATTCAGCGGTCCCGCCGGCGTCGGAGATCCCGACGCGCCCAGCCGATGACGGCAAGAACCGCGACCACTACGCCCGCTTGTGCGAGTGAGAACCCTGGGCCCTGGGCCGCGGTTGTCGCCGCTTCATCGGCGCCGGTGGCCGAAACGGACTGGTTTTCGACCGTGAGCTGGCCCGCTGGCTCGCCGTTGACCCGGACGGTCCCGTCGACCGCCTCGAACTCGGTTTCGACGGCTGTTTCCTCCTCGGGATCGAGGGTCACCCGATTCGTCGCCACCGGTTCGCCATCGACTGTCACGGTCAGCGTCTCGTTGACCGGTTGCGACCGGGGATTCCGGACCGTCGTTCGCACGGTCGTATTGAACCCGGACCGAACCCAGTCAGCCGACAACGATGCGTCCGTGATGCGAAGGGGCCCGCTGCTGTCTGCGCCTCGTTCGGGCGTGCTGGTCGCCGTCGACTCGTCGGTCCGGTTCGGCTCGGTTTCGGTCGCATTGTCGGCCTGAGCGCCGCCCCCCGACGTCTCGTTCCGTGGCGTCGTCTCCTCCTCGGCCGGTGTCTCGGCCCGGTCCTGGTCATCGGCTTCGTCGCTATCCGAATCGTCGTCATCTGCATCGTCGTCATCCGCGTCTCCTTCCTCCGTCTCTTCGTCCGCTTCCGTCTCCGCATCTGCAGCAGTTAGCGTCCCGATAGAGACATCGTCGACGGCGATGGACTGTTCTCCAGGCTCGTCGGGAGCGTATTCGAACGTCACCTCCTCGCGTTCATCGGGTTTGATCTCCTCGGTCGTTCGTGTTTCGACTGTCGTTCCATCGGCCTGTAGGGACACCTCGTGCGTTCCGTTGCTTTCACCGGTGTTCTCGACAGTCGCCGTTACGTCGACGGCCTCGCCGACCTCGACCGTCCCCTCGTCTATGTCCGCACGTACCACGTCGAACGAAGCCGAGTCGTTGACGGTCAGTGTCCCCGCGTCGACGCCGTTGACCGACAGGTCGTACGCTCCCGTGGCGGCCGGTTCCACAGTGAAGGTGACGTCCCGCGTCGAACTACCCTCGATACTGACCTCCCTTGTCTGTGTCACCGTCCCGTTCCGCGTCAACTCCGCGGTGAACGTCCCGCTTTCGTTCCCGCTGTTCTCGACGGTCGCTGTGACCTCGGCCGTCTCTCCCTGCGTGACCCTCGTCGGGTCGACAGTCGCGTCGGTCACCTCGAAGGTCGCGCTATTGCCGGCGGCCGTGATAGCATCGGCAGCCGCCAGTGGAGAGGCCGTAATACCGCAGAGAGCCACCACAACAGTAATACCCAGCACACGTACCTTTGCCATGGTCGGGATTTATCCAGTAAAGCATTAGTTACGTATGAGGCAAGGTCACGGTAAGTTGCTCTTTCCGCGGATGCGAGACGGGACTCAGTACCGGCGTCGAAGGCGAGCAACGAGAGCACCCAGCGCGAGCACCAACGCGACTAGCTGGACGGTAAAGCCGGGTCCCGACGCAGCGGTCGTTTCTGGCGCTGGCTGAGCGCCTCCGCCGCTCTCGCCGGTGTCGTCGCCCCCGCTCGAATCCGACACAGTGCCAACGCGCAGGTCGCCGGCACTGACGCCGTTGACCGCGACTGCGCCGTCGACAGCCTCGAACTCCATCGTCACAGTGGTTTGTTCCCCGGCGGTAAGTCGGACGCTCCGAGAAGCGACCGGCTCGCCGTCAACGGTGACTGTCAACGTCTGTTCGATAGCTTCGTCGGTCGGGTTTTCGACTGTCGCCCGCACCGACGTGTTGAAGCCGGCCCGGACCCAGTCGGCCAGCAGGGACGCATCGGTGACCGTGAGTTCGGAGGGCGTCGGAGTCGGTGTGTTCGCATCCGAGGGCGCGGCTGTCGTCGGAGTGGACCCATTAGCGACCGGGGAGACGACAGCGATGGTTGACAGATGGGGCGACGTCGCCTGGATCGATTTGTTCGTCGCGTTGACGGTACTGGGTAGCTGACTCCAGGTTCCGTTGTGGTACTGGAACACCCGGACATCGTCCATCGACCCGTCCGCCGGCAGCGACGATTCGTTGAGCTCCAGGGTGTAGGTCGCACGGCTGATAGCAGACGCGTTTGCGCCGGAGGTGACGGTTACGTACCCCCGCACACCGTCTTCCTGAACCGCAGCCATGTCGTTCGGTGTGGCTTGTGGGCCGAGCATCGTCGCGTTGAACCCATCGCTTCCGTTGGTCACGTTGAGCGAGAGTCGGGAGAGCGTGAACGCCGGCGCGGTCGCAGACGGGCCGGAACGGTTCAGCGACTGCGAGACCGTCGAGTTTGCGGCGTCCGCAGTCACCTGGACAGTGACGCCGTTGTCGATTTGGGACTGCGAGATGGCCGGTGGTTCTGCGCCGCCGCCGTTGTCGGTCTCGTCCGAGTCGTCATTGAGATTGAATCCGCCGCCTCCACCGCCGCCTCCACCACCGCCGCCTCCACCGCCACCGCCGCCTCCACCACCGCCACCACTGCTTTCGGCTTCGACAGTGAGAGTGCCTGCGGAGACGCCACCGATTGTGAGCGACCGGTCGCCATCGCTGTCGAAGGAGATACTGAACGTGACAGTCTCGGTCTGACCGCCCGGGACCGGACCGATGGATCTGTTCTTGAGGACCTCGCCGCTCTCCGAGAGTTCCGCGGTGTAGTTCCCGGCCTCGGTCCCGACGTTCGCGATGGTCGCCGTCACGTCCACCGAGTCACCCTCCTCGACGGACGGACTGCTGAGTTGGGCGTTCTCCACCTCGAAGGTCGCTGGCTGGGTCACCATGACGGTGCCGCCGGAGGCACCGTTGACCGTCACGTTGTACTCGCCGCCGCTCTCGAAGACGTGAACGAACGTCATCTCGGTCTGCTCGCCGCCCGAGAGCGTGACGTTCCTCGAATTCAGGATCTCGTCGTTCGCCTGGAGACGGATCGGCGAGGTTCCCTCCTCGTCGCCGCTGTTGACGATAGTCGCAGTCACCTCGACAGCGTCGCCCGCCCGGGCGTCTGTCCGGTTCAGTTCGACGACCCCCGTATCGAAGGCGGCCGGTTCCTTGACAGTGACCGTGCCGGCTCGTTCACCGCCGACGTCAACCGCGTAGATGTCGCTGTCGTCAAAGGTGTGTTCGTACGTTACCTGGGTCGACTCGCCGCCGGCCAGCGTCACCGTCTGCGTCTCGACGACGGAGTTCGCGACGGAGAACGCCGCCTCGTAGGTCCCCTCCCGGTCGCCAGTGTTCGTGACGGTCGCGCTGATATCGACGGAACCGCCCTCGGTGACAGTTTCGCTCCCGACCTGCGCGTTACTGACGTCGAACGTCGCCGGTTCGGTGACCGTCACGCTGGCTCCATACTGGTTGTCGACAGCGATGGCGCGTGTCCCCGCGACGCCGAACGACCGAACGAACGTCACCGTCGTCGCCTCGCCGCCAGCGAGCGTTACCGGCTGCGTGTCTATCGTATTGCCGTCTTCCTGCAGCCGGACGTTTTCGGTTCCTTCCTCGTCACCCTCGTTCCGGACCGTCGCCGTGACCGCTATCGACTCCCCGGTGACGACGTCAGTCCGGTTCAGTTCGACGGTAGTCGTCTCGAAAGTCGCCGGTTCGGAGACTCGGACCGTGCCGACGCGTTCGCCATCCAGGTCGATTGCGTAGGTCCCGACGGCGGTGAACGGCTCCGTGAACGAGACGGTCGTGGATTCACCGGGATCGAGTTCCACCGCTCTGGAATCGGCGTTCTCGTCGGCCACCGTCAGCGGGATTTCATAGGTCCCTGCCCGGTCACCGGTGTTCGTCACGGTGGCAGTCACCTCGACACTGTCGCCCTCAGCCACGGCCGTCGAACTCAGCGCTCTGTCGGTCACCTCGAACGTGGCAGGCCGTTCGACCGTGACTGTCCGGGTTTCCTCGGTCGTGCCGAACTCGAACTCCCCGGTTTCTTCGAACGTGTGTACGTACGTGTCCGTCCCGGATTCGCCCGGTCCCAGATCGAATGATACAGCGTCGACGGACTCGCCGCCAACGGAGGTGAAGACATCTCGCTGCCCGGAGACTGCACCCGTGTTCTCCGCAGTGACGGTTAGCTCGACGGCACCTCCCCTGGGGATCGTCGTTGTGTTCCAGGCGTGATCTGTGACAGTGACGTTGGGCTTCCCGACGACCAGGGTACCGGCGGATTCACCGTTGACCGTCACCTCGTGTTCCCCGTCGTCGACGTATCCGTCGCTGGTTTCCAGCACGTACGTCGTCGTTACGTTTCGCGTCTGGCCCGGCCCGACAGTCGCCTCGTCAGCGCCGATAACCGTCACTTCCTGCCCGCCGACCTCGACGGTTATCGGGACCGTATCCGCTCTGTCACCCGCGTTCTCGAACGTGACCCACAGTCGGGGTTGCGGCGTGTTTTTCTGGCTCGTATCGACTCGCTTATCGACGAGTCCGGCGTCCTGTACCGCAACGTCCGGCGGTCCGGCTCCACCGCCCTCGTCGTCCTCCGGTTCGACCGTGATGGTTCTGGTTTCCTCAGCCGTGCCGAACTCGAACTCCCCGTTTTCGTCGAACGTGTGCACGTACGTGTCCGTCCCGGACTCGCCCGGTTCCAGGTCGAAGGACACCGCGTCAACGGACTCCCCGTCAACAGATACCTCGATGTCCCGCTGTCCGGACACAGCCCCCGTGTTCTCCGCGGTGACGCTCAGTTCGACAGCCCCGCCCTCGGTGACCGTCGTCGTGTTCCAGGAGTAATCAGTGGTACTGATGTTCGACTTCCCGACGACCAGGGTGCCGGCGGATTCCCCGTTGACCGTCACTTCATGTTGCCCGTCTTCGATGTAGCCGCCGTCCTCAGTCTCTAGGACGTACGTCGTGGTCACGTTTCTGGGCTCATCCGGCTCGACCTCCACCCCCTCGGTGTCAGTGACCGTCACCTCCCGCCCGCCGACCTCGACGGTTATCGTTTCCTCCCCGTCCTCGTCACCCGTGTTCTCGAACACGACCCACAGTTCGAGTTCCGGTGTCTGCATCTGTCCCGTGTCCGCTCGCTTGTCTCTCAGCCCGGCATCCGTGACCTGGATATCCGGTCCCTCTATCGTCGCTGTCCCGTGATTGGACGCAGCCGCGGCACCCGGACCGACTACCGGCATCGTCGACACCGCAACCACAGATAGTAGCGTTATCGCTGATAGCCACAGGCCCGTAATCTTACCCATGGGTTGGCCGATGACAGTATCGTAATTAGTTAGCTGGAACGAATCGCCGAGTAAGGTAGTATTATCGTGTTTGAGGCCCGCTATCGTCGGTTTTAGACTAATAAGGGCCACAGCCCGACATTACTGGTAATGGGCCGTTCGACGTGGCCGGCCTACACGGCCGGATAGACGGCATACATATAGTGCCTCAAATAGCGTCCGTTCCTTCGACCATCGCCCGTCGCCCCTCGCGCGATACGGGCGATTCCCCCGTGACTGGACTCACATCGCCACCGTTCTGTGGCTGTCGTTCATCGACGCCCATCACACATCCGATGGCAACAGAGTGGAAAAATCAGTCCGAAAGCGTTCAGAGGCGCTTGCTCACGTACGGCCCGTCCTGCTTGTACCCCAGCTTCTCCCGGTAGTACTGCCGGACACCGATGCCGGAGATGACGGCCAGTTTCGGGTAGCCGGCCTCGCGGGCCATCCGCTCGGCTTTCTCCAGCAGTTTCTTGCCGTAGCCCTTGTGCTGGTGGTCCTCCTCGGCACCCTCCTGACCGACGCCGACAGCGTTGCCGTAAACGTGGAGCTCGCGGACGATTGCGGCGTCCTGTAGCTCCCGGCGCACCGGGTCGTTCGGGAACCGGAGCCGGCAGAAGCCCACGAGCACGTCGTTGTCGAAGTCCTCGAAGGAGATGAAATGCTCCGTGCCGCCACAGGCGTCGTAGGTCATGACGTCGAGTTCGATGTTCTCGGCCTCGTTCTCGCTGTGTCCGGCCTCCCGACAGCGGATGCAGTCACACGTCCAGCCGTGCTCTTCCATCCGCTGCCAGGCGAGCTGTCGGAGGTTGGACTTCCAGACCCCGCCCTCGATGAAGTCGGCCGGGATGTCCCGCTGGACGCGTTGGAGGCGGGTGTAGCGGGGAATCATATCCTTGATTTCGGCGACCAGTTCAGCGGCCTCGTCGTTGTCCAGCGGGTCGAACTCGTCCTTGCGATACCAATCGTAGGTGACGGTTCCCTCGACGATGAGCGTCGGGTAGATCTTGAGGTAGTCCGGCCGCCAGTCGGTCTGGCCCAAGATGCGCCGGAAGTCCTCCAGGCACATCTCCTTTGACATCCCGGGCTGGCCCGGCATCATGTGGAATCCGACCTTGAACCCTGAATCGCGCAGCCGGCGGTTCGCGTCGATAGAGGCCTGGACGCCGTGGCCGCGGTGCATCTCGCGGTTGATGCGCTCGAAGGTCGTCTGGACGCCCACCTCGACTTTCGTCCCGCCGAGGTCGAGCATCCGGTCGATCTGCTCGGGGTCACACCAGTCGGGCTTGGTTTCGAACGTCGTGGCGACGTTGCGGACGTCTGCGGTCTCGTTCTCCGTGATGACGTCCTCCAGATAGCGGAACTCGTAGTCGTCCTCGGCGAAACTCACGTCCTCCGCGGGCGTCGGCTCCGCGTCCACGTCGAAATCGTTCATCGCCTCAAGGGCCCGCTTGACGAACCACTCCTGGTAGTCGTGGCTCCGGGCGGTCATCGTCCCGCCCATCAGGATGAGTTCGGCCTTGTCGACGGGATGGCCGATCTCCCGCAGTTGGTTGAGCCGGAGGGTCACCTGCCCGTAGGGGTCGTAGTCGTTTTGCTCGCCGCGGGCGGCAGCGGGCTCGTGGCCGGTGTAGGACTGGGCGGAGGAAAACTCCGAGTCGGGGCCGCCGGGACAGTACAGGCACTTCCCGTGGGGACATCGCTCGGGCGAGGTCATGATCGCGATGGGTGAGACGCCCGACGCGGTGCGGACCGGCTTGCGCTGGAGGACCTCCTCCAGCACCTCGCGGTGTTCCTGTGGCGCGTAATCGAGCAGTTCGGAGTTTTTCGGCACTTTCGGCGCGGAGTACTCCCGACAGACGTCGATCTTGGCCGACTCGACGTCGTCGCGCTCGACCTCGCCTGCGAGAATCCGGTCGACCAGCTCCGCACACACCTGCTGGAAGGTCTCTGTCTCGTCTGGGTCCGGCGTCTCCGTGCTCATCGGCGTTGTGCGAAATCGGCGTCTCGGCCGAATAAGCGTGTCGCTCGGGTATCGTCAGCGACGGGGGTGGCCGTGGGGTTCATTGTGCTGTCACGCCAAAGGGAACTATGAGCGGCGCAACGGAGGATACAGAGAGCCTCGACCGGCCGACCTTCCGCGGCTGCGTGGTCTGTTACAGCGCGGAGTGGGCTTACTACGGTGCAAAGAAGGCCGCCAGGTCAGTCTCGTCGGCCGATACGTCCCAGGAACCAGGCGGCGAACCGTAGTCGTACGATTGCGTGGCCGTTGGTTTTCAATGGCTCCGATAGTGAACAACTCGCTGGTCGTTGAACAGCCGCCTCAGACCCCCTCTCCGGTTATTTCGAATGATACTGTCGGGAGAGCCTTTTAGTCAGTACTCCCCTGCAGTGTGTCTATATGTCAGGCACGACCAGTGGGTCCGCACAAACTCGCTCCCGGAAACTGTCGCCGGCGGAACGGTTTCAGGAGTTCATTGCATACATTCCGAGTGGCGATACGATCCCCGACGAGACGTGGCGCGGACGACACCGTAATATCCTCATTCTGCTGCTGGCGCACGTGCCCGTCCTGCTGGCGCTTGGGCTGTATTCGGGAACTGAATCACTTGTCACGGGGGCAACGCTCCCCGAAATTGGCACGCTCCACGTGCTCGCGGAGGTCGGGGTCGTCGTCGGGCTCGCCGTCCTGTCGCAGTTACCGTGGTTCGGCCGGCGGACGCGAACCGCGCTGGCGACGATGGGGCTCGTCACGACATCCGGCTTCTTGGTCCACTTCTCCGGCGGGTACATCGAGGCTCACTTCCACTTTTTCGTCGTGATGGCCGTGGTCGCCGTCTACGAGGACTGGCTGCCGTTCATCCTCGGCATCGGCTACGTTTCGATCCAGCACGGGGTTTTCGGCATGATCGATCCGAGCCGGGTGTACAACCACTCGGCGGCGATCAACAACCCGTGGGTGTGGGCGTTCATCCACGCGGGATTCGTCCTGATGCTGGCTGCGGCGCTGATGGCCCACTGGGCGTCGACCGAGCGGTCCCGCGAAGCGGCGGAGGAGCAACTCCAGCAGGCAAAATCCAAGACCCAGGAGGTCGAGAACCTGGAAGAGAAGAAAGCCGAGATGGAACAGGCTATCGCCGAAGCCGAGGAGGCGAAAGCCGAGGCCGAGGCCCGACAGCAGGAAGTCGAGGAGTTCAACGAGCACCTCGAAGCGACGGCCGACGCCTACAGCGCGGCGATGTCCCGGGCGGCCGACGGTGACCTCACGGTTCGGATCGACGCCGACAGCGAGAGCGACGCGATGGCACAGATCGCCGAGTCGTTCAACAAGATGATGACGGAGACGGAGTCGGCGATGGAGGAGATACAGGCGTTCTCGCAGGAAGTCGCTTCGACGAGCGACCAGGCCACAGCCGGTGCTACCGAGGCGACGGGGGCCAGCGAGGACATGAGCGAATCGATTCAGGGCATCGCCAGCGGGGCGGCCGACCAGCGGGAGATGCTCGAAACCGTCTCCAGTGAGATGACCGACCTCTCGGCGACGGTCGAGGAGGTCGCCGCGTCCGCCGAAACCGTCGCGGAGCGGTCCCGCGAGACGGCCGAGATCGCCGACGCCGGCGAGGAGACCGCACAGCAAGCCATCGAGGGCTCCAGAGAGGTCCAGACAGCCATCGATTCGACTGTCGAAAACGTGGAGCGACTGGACGAGAAGATGGCCGAGATCGGCGACATCGTCGAACTGATCGGCGACATCGCCGAGCAGACGAACATGCTGGCTCTGAACGCCAATATCGAGGCCGCGCGGGCCGGAAACGGCTCGGGCGGCGACGGGTTCGCCGTCGTCGCGGACGAGGTCAAACAGTTGGCCGAGGAGACGCAGGCCTCGGCGACCGAGATCGAACAGCTCATTGCGGAGACCCAGGCCCAGACCGAGACCACGGTCACGGAGGCGCGGGGAGCGAAGCAGGACATGCGAGCGAGTACCCAAGCCGTCGAAGACGTCGTCGACACGTTCTCGCAAGTGGCGGAAAACGCAGAGGCGACCGACAACGGGATTCAGGAGATAAGCGACACGACCGACGACCAGGCCGCCACGACCGAGGAGGCAGTGTCGATGGTCGAGGAGGCCGTGGACATCAGCGAGGCGACCGCCGCGGAGACCGAAACCGCCTCCGCAACTGCCCAGGAACAGGCCGCGTCCATGTCACAGGTCAGCGCCAGCATCGAATCGCTCGCCGAGCAGTCCGAACGGCTCCAGACGATGCTGTCGGAGTTTGACGTCGGCAGCCGCTAACGGCTCACTCGTCCCAGTACTCTTTTTCCGCGTTCCTATCGAGATACGTCGACAGCGTCCGGTCCGCTTTCTCGCCGCCCGGTGGCGACCCGGCGTACAGCCCGACCATCTCCCGGTCGGGGTAGACGGTGATGTCCGGCTCCTCCATCGTCGAGACCATCAGCAGCCGGAGGTCCGACTCGCCGGCTTCGATCTCGTGGGCGCTCTCCTCGCCGGCCGGGAGTGCGACGTAATCGCCCGGTTCGAGCGTATATTCGTCGGCAGCAGGGCCGAGCCAGAGCGTGCCGGTCCCGGCCTGAACGAAGATCGCTTCCTCGTTGCCCTCGTGGTAGTGGCGCACCCAGAGCCGCTTGCCCGGCGGGACGGCGTAGAGGCTCGCACCGAGTTTTTCGCCACCGGCGGCGTCGCCGATCTGCTTGCGTTTGAACGTCCGGTCGCCGTGCTCGTGGTCAGTCCAGTCGAGGTCGGCTTCGTTGACGGGGCCGTCGCTCATGCCCGGGTGGACAGCCGGCGAGTAGAAAAAGTCCCCTGCGTTACAGCTCGTCGGACAGCACGTCGAGGGTAGCCTCGAGGACGGCCGGTCGCTCGCCGGCCAGGTATCGGATGGTCCCCTCGCGGACGCTCCGGGTCGCGACGCCGCCTTCCGGCACGCGCTCGCTGACTTCGCTCACCAGCTCGTGCAGATCCAGGTCGCCGTTGGCACGGACGTACATCGTGTCCGTCGAGATGCCGAGCACGGCGTCGCTCTCGTCGCGGACATCCCGGTGGAGCTCATCGAGCAGGAGCGACTCCGGCGGGAACTCGTACTGGTGGGTAAAGGCGTCCGTGTCGAGGACGGCGATGTCCACGTCGCCGACGGTCCGGTGGTCGAGGTTGGCCCGGGCGGTCGACACCTCTTCGTCGACCTTCTCGCGGAACTGCTCGGCGATGTGGCCGGCCAGACCGCCCACGTCCTCCTCGTCGTCGCCGAACACGAGGTCGGTGATGAGTTCACGCTTGTCCTCGTAGGACTGGTAGTGGGCTTCGAGCGCGACGGCTTCGCGGAGCTCCGACACCGCAGTCTCGTCGTAGCCGGCCTCGTTGGCGGCAGCCACGTACGGCTCGGGGATGTTTTCCCAGAAGCTCACGGCCGGGAGGTGCCCCAGGTCGTCGCGGACGTCTTCGTTGACGTGTGCGGCGACGTTGGCCGCGAGCGCCGTCGAGGTGGTCTCGGAAACGGCGTCAGCCGAAGGCGAGACGACGGCGTCGACGGTGTCGACGACCGCGCCGTCGACGTCGATGTCGTCGATGACGACGCTCGGTGCGCCGTAGACGTTCAGCAGGTCAAAGCCGTCGAGGCTCTCGCGCGTGCCGCCGGCGGCGACGAAGACGAACAGCGGGAGCTTCTCCTCGTGGCGCTCCCGGTTGTCCAGCATCGTCGTCGTGTCCTTGGTCGCGTCGTCCATGTCGTAGACGCCGCCCTCGATGGGACGCCGGTCGAAGTAGTGGTACTTCGCGTCGGCCCGGCGGTGCTGCTCGGTGACCAGCGGGAGCGCAGCTCGTTCGAGCGCGCTGCCGGCGAGGTAGCCGTCCGCGGTGTTGGCGTGGCGGACGATGACCGGCCGGTCCGTCAGCACTGCCTTCCGGATCTGGGTCGCCGCTTCGACCAGCTCCTCGGAGAGGTCCGCAACCGCCGTGTCGTCGGCGAGCGGTTCGACCGTGTCAGGCCGGGCCTCGTCGTCGAGGGCGTCGGCGAGTCGCTGTTCGACTTCCTCGCGCTCCTCGGCTTCGAGCACGTCGAGCTCCTCGGTTTCGACCTGCAGTTCGCCGCGACGTTCGCGGACTTCGCCCGACAGCCGGACGTAGTCGTCTTCCTCGACCTCGGGGTAGGCGCGGACGCCCGCCTCGACGAAGGCCGCACAGTCGACGGTGCCGGTTTCGTCCTGCAGTTCGAACACCGTCGGGCCGGAGGTCTGGCGGATGCCGACGACTTCGCCTTCCAGTCGAACGTCCGCGCCGACGTGGTCGTCGAGATCGCCGATAGCCGCGGCGACCGGTTCGGCCGCGGTCGCTTCCTCCGTCTCCGCCTCGGTGGCAGCCTCGTCCTCAGTCTCGGTGACGACAGCGGTGTCTGATCCGCTGTCGTTGCCGCCGACGGCCGCAGTGCCTTCGACGCGGTCCTCGTCGCTGGCCCGACTGACTGCGCCGGCGTTCGTGGCGCTGCTGTCGTCAGATTCGGTGCCTTCGTCCGCGCCCGATTCGTCGTCGTTCTGTCCCGCGGACTCGTCAGTTGAGGGTCGGGACGCCCCCTCGTCCGAATCGTCGGCCTGTGTCTCGTCTTCGTCGTCTTCGTTCTCAAGGAGGACGGAGTGGCCGATTTCCGGGTCGTCGACGAGGACGCCGCGGAACTCTCGCTCGGACTGGCGGATCGACCAGCCGAGGTCGACGTTGCCGTTGTCCCGTACGTTCTTGACCTGGACGTAGACGGTGTCGCCCGGTTCCCAGTCGAGGGAATCGAGCCGTTGGTCCAGTTCACTCCGGTGGAGCAGCCCCGTTACGCTGTCGCCGATGTCGACGAACACGCCGAACTCGGCGAAGCCGTCGACACTGCCGCGGTAGTAGCGGTCGACCGATAGCTGGTCGGCACGAGAGCCGCGGAACTCGAACAGGGCGTCCTCCTCGTGGAGGTCACAGATGCGTCCTTCGACAGATTTGCCGCAGATGATACACGAACCCATTACACGGTGCAAGCATGTCGGGCCTAAAACGGTTGTCGAATTCCGGACGAGCGAAACTCCCGCCCTATTCGAACATTTCACTCTCTTCTTCGAGCAGTTCGAGGCCTGTAGCGACCGCTTTCGCCTGTTCCGGGAACAGGGCCACCTCGATTTCGCTCCCCTGTTCGTCTTCGAACGCGATCTTGATGCGCTTGTCGCCGTACTCGCGAACGTCGACGCCCTCGACGTCGTACATCTTGATGGTCGCTTCCTTGTTCGACGGCCCGACGCTCTTGAACGCTCCGTCCTTGAGTTCCAGCATGAACTGGTCGATGTCGATACTGAGCATCGTAAGGGAACGCACGCGGGCGGCCCCTAAAACCCATACTCCGCGACCAGCACCGAGAGCGCCTGGAAGCCGCGGAAGCCGTAGCCGAAGATGATTGCCGCAGGGATGGCCCCGACGATTGCGGCGACCGGGAGCCGGATACTGTGGACGACGGCGGTCCCGAGCAGGTACAGCCCCGCGCCCCAGGCGGTGACGAGCACCCGGACCTCGGCGCTGGGCAGACCCGCCAGCAGACAGGGAGCCATCGCGTAGCACAACACCTGGACGGTCTCGCTCACGCCGCCGCGGTCCGACGCGACGGGCAGCAACAGCAGGGTCTGCAACGCCGCCGTCAGATGCACCGTCGCTGGCGTGACGAACACGAGGATAGCAAACAGCGCCAGCACCGCGACGCCGGGCGAGAAGCCGCCGATAGCGGGGTAGTCGAACGGCCCCGTCGACAGCAGTCCCCGCTGGGCTAGCTTGACGACGGCATAGCGGCTCACTTCCTCGAAGAGGACGACCGTCGCCGCGAACACCAGCCCCGGAGCCTGGTCGCCTGGCGCGACGCCGGTGCGGAAAAAGCGCCGCGGGCGGCGCAGTATTTCGACCCACGCGCGAACCAGCGCGGCTGGCCCGCGGTCCCGGCCACCGGTCGGATTCTCGACCCACTGAGTCACGGCCATAGGTAGGGTGTGGGTCGGTTTGACCGTTTCCTTCTCTCGGTCAGCAACCCAGTGTGGCTCGGACACGCACAGCGGTCCTCGCGGCTAATGATCTGCTCCTGCGGACCGGACGCTCACGGCTCGGACACGCACAGCGGTCCTCGCGGCTAATCATCTGCTCCTGCGAACCAAGACGCTCACGGTACGGGCACGCGCGGCGGTCCTCACCGCTAATCGTCCGCTCCGACGTTCTCCGTACTCTCGAAACACGCCGGGTCCGGCTCGATGTTCGCGTACTGGACCGCCTCCTCGCCGAGCGTCGTCACGCGCTCGTCGATGTCGGGGTCGGTTATCTGGCCGTCCGCGATGTAGTTGCGCGCCTTCGGAATCGCGGCCTGGTGCGGGATGACCCAGCAGTTCAGCGCCCGGCAGACCGAGCGGAGGTGTTCGAGCGCAGTGATGGGAAAGCCCCCGCCGGCGACCGCCAGCAAGCCCACCGTCTTGTGTTCGAACTCGTCGAAGCCGCAGTAGTCGAGTGCGTTCTTCAACACGCCGGAGTACGACCCGTGATACACCGGTGTCCCGAGTAGAATTGAGTCAGCCGCGTGGATTCGGTCGGCGAACTCGACGGCGTCGCCGGCCTCGCGGTGGTCCGCGTCGAACACCGGGAGGTCAAACTCCTGGAGGTCCAGCAGTTCCGTCGTCGCTCCCATGTCATCTGCGGCGGCGAGCGCGCTCTCGATTCCAACTCTGGTGTAGCTCTGCTCTCTGAGACTGCCGACGACGCCGACGACGTGTGGTTCGGACATGACGGTCCTATGGAGTGGGGCCGGTATATCGATGGGGGAGACGAAGCCCGCCGCTGGTCTCGATTCCCCTGCCGGTTCGTCAGGCCAAGGGGGTCGCTCTGGCCGACGCTCAGTTGTCGTGGTACACGTAGAGGAGGTTCGGATACGGGATGTACGCGACCCGTTCGAGCCCGCCGCTGCCGACCTCCTTCTTGAGGTGGACGCCGTTTGACCCCTCGACTACGTCGTGGATGTTCTTGATTTCGGTGCCGTCACTGAGCTCGGCTGTCATGTGTGACATCATACACCATACGTGTCCCGGTCGTAAAGCACCCCGGACTATGCGTGATCGACCGGTAGCAGTCGCTGAGAGTTTCCCTCAGTACGAACGACGCATTGGCGTTAGCGGCCGGAAAAGTAATCCGTGGCTCAGGAGCCGAGTTGAATCTTTTCGGACGACGCTTCCTCGCGGGAGCGGTGACCGAGGTCGGCTTTCAACGCCTCGATGGCCTCTTCGGGGTCGGTTTCCGAATCGAAGACCCGGTCGAAGCCGAGCGCCTTGAACGTCTCGCGCGTCTCCTCGAAGGAGTCCTGCCCGACAGCGAGGTTGCCGCCGATGTAGGTCGTCACGTCCAGCCCGGCCTCGTTGATCTGTTGCTGGAACCCCTGGCAGTCCTGCTCGGCGTGACCGTACAGCGACGAAACGAGTATCGCTTCGGCGTCGTGTTCATCCGCGGCGTCGATGAACTCCGACTGGGACGACTGGACACCGAGGTTGACTACGTTGAAGCCGGCCGCTTCGAACGCTCGTTCCAGAATGGTAATCCCAACGACGTGCGCGTCGGAGCCGATGACACCGAGGATGACTGTCCTCATACAAGACCACCAATGGGTGTCAACTACATAAACCTAATGATAAACCATGATAGATTGGTAGTGGTTCACACACTACAGGGGGAGGATATTAGCCATGATAGCACAAACGAATCGATAGACACAGCACCTATGGTACACGACACGCCTCAACGTCCGACCGAGTCTCGGGTACTGCGCCGTCTGTCGCGTCAGTCCACCCGATGTGGCACCCGCTCGGAACAATCTGCCTGTCCAGCGCCGGGCCACGCATGACGACCATCCGCCGGGCCTTCGATGCAGACGCCGACGGCATCCGCCGGGTCGCTCGGGCGGCGTGGCACCACGCCTATGACTCGCTGGAGTCCGAGGTTATCGACGAGACGATATCCGACTGGTACGCGGACCCGTTGGGCAGCGCGCTCCACGGCTGGGCCGGCGGCGTCCCGGCAAACGACCTCGACGACATCGAAGCGGTGCTACTGGTCGCCGAACAGGACGGAGAGATCATCGGCTTCACCCAGGGGGTTACAATGCATACGACGGGGACGATGCTGCGGCTGTACGTCCATCCGGACTACCACGGGGAGGGTGTCGGGACGGCGCTGTACGACCGACTCGAAGACATCTTTCTGGAACACGGCGTCGAGCAGTTCCGGGCGCTGGATCTGGCTTCGAACGACCGGAGCCGGGAGTTCTTCGAGAACCTCGGCTTCGAGCGGACGAACACGCGGACGCTCACTATCGGCGGCGATCCCTACGACGAGGCTGTCTACTCCCGCGAGCTATCGCCCGAGAACAGTACGTGACGGTAGCGAAGCATAGGTCACCCCACTCCGGTCAGATACCGCGGACAGTCTCGATGAGCCCGATGGATTCCAGCGCCATCCAGCAGACGAACACCACGTACAGGCCAAGCAGCACGTAGGCTTCGCGGTCCGAGAGTTCGAGGTCCGTCCGGGTGAATATGATGAACACGAGCGTCGCGAACCCGAGAAACCCCATCGTCGGAATCGCCACGCGGAAGTCGATTGTCGCCCGCCCCGCAAGCGAGACGCCGACGGGAATCGCCACCAGCAGATTGAACGTGTTGCTCCCCAGGACGTTCGTCAGGCTCGTAACGCTGTCGTCGTTTTTCGCCGCCCGGACGCTGACGAAGGCATCGGGGAGGCTCGTCCCGGCGGCGATGACGGTCAACCCCCAGAGGAACGTCGGCGTGTCGAAGATGACACCGAGGGAAAGCGCGCCCCGAACCATCCCCTCGACGCCGACAGTGATTATGACGAGGCCCACCCCGAGCAGCCCCCACTCTCGGCGTGGGCGGACACTGTGGGTTTCGTCCGCAACGTGTTCGCTCGCGTCCTGCTGGTGCAGGAACACGTAGATGCCGTAGGTCACGAGCGGAACGACGGCGAGTGTTGGCGTTAGAATGGCCACCTGGTTGGTTCCGCCCGGAACGTACGTCGCCCCGAGCGCAAACACGATGAACAGGATGAGGATACTGATGACGTAGAACTGGGCGTCTTTGTGGATGATGTCGCGCGTGGACCGGAGTTCCTCGCTGGAGAGCGCCGCGAGGGCCGGAATCACGAGCAGATTGAAGATCGCGCTCCCGACGATAGCACCGACGCCCAGCGAGAACTCGTCGTGGACGACAGTGCTGATGACGACCGAACTGATCTCCGGAAAGCTCGACCCGACGGCGACGACGACCGCGCCGTGGACCGCCACCGGCAGCCCATAGTATCGGCTCAGCTGTTCCGCGGCGCGTTCGAAGTACGCGCTTCCCTTCCAGATGACACCGGTTGCGACGACGATGAGGACGACGGAACCCAGCAAGCCAACCATTATGGACGTATTGACCGCACGGGTTCAAGGGTGTATGCCACTGGCGGTCAGCGCTTCAGGCGCGCGACCGTCTCGCCGTCGCTGTCCTCGACAGCGACTAAGCCGTCGTCCGCAAGGTCGTCCAAGAGCCCGCGGAGCCATTCGCGTCCATACTCCCCCTCGGATGCGTAGTCTACGCGCACACGCGGCCCCAACTGGTCCAGGCGCAGTTCGTCGTACTCCTTGATCGCCGAAATGACGCGGCCGCGCATCTGTCGACGGCTCCCCTCGAACTCGGGCTGGGTCGGTACGTCCGGCGCAGTGAAATCACCCGTCTCGTAGGCCGAACACCACTCGCGCCAGGGACACTGCGCGCCGTCACAGTCGGGGGTCTTCTCGCAAGCGACCCCGCCCAACTCCATGATGGCGTTGTTCCAGACCCGTGACTGCCCCTCGGGCATGAGCGCGCTCGCGGCTGTCTCAAAGGCCGAATCGTCGTCGGGCACGTCGAAGGCCCGATACAGGACGCGCTTGACGTTCGTGTCGACGACGGCGTTCCCGTTGTTGAACGCGAAAGAGGCGACGGCGTTGGCGGTGTAGGGACCCACGCCCATCAGGTCGCTGAGGCCGTCCGGGTCACGGGGCCACTCGCCGTCGTAGTCCTCGATAATCTGTCCCGCGGCCTCGTGGAGATACTTGGCGCGGTTGTTGTACCCCAGCGAGTGGCTGGTCCAGAAGCCCACGACATCCGAACGGTCGGCCTGGGCCAGGTCCTCGGCGGTGGGCCAGCGGTCCAGGAAGTCCTCCCAGGCGTCGACGACCCGGTCCAGTTGGGTCTGCTGGCTCATCACTTCGGAGACGAGAATCTCGTAGGGGTCTGTCGTCTCCCGCCACGGGTACGAGCGGTGGTCCGCCTCGTACCACGCCACGAGCGCGTCCTGGACAGCCGACGGGTCCGCGGGCACGGCCCCATGGCGGTCCGTCGCTGTCGACTGGTCGGTCATACCCCCGTTTAGCTCTGTCCCGATTTGTGCGTGGCGGTCGTTGCCGCCCATCCCGTCGGCTGTGTCCGGAGAGAATCACACCCCCCGAAGTCCCGACTGATCCCCAGTCAGTACAACAGACAGTATCAGCTGTCGGCTTCGGACCGTCCCCATTCGAACTCGGTCCCGTACCAGTCCGGCTCGTCTTCGCTGAACACGTCCGCGAACACGAACATCGCCCCGTCGGGGTACGTCGTGTCGATGTACAGCCGCCAGCCGTGGGCCTCCGCGATGGTCTTGACGATAGAGAGGCCGAGCCCGGTTCCATCCTCGCTCGTCGTGTGGCCGTACTCGAAGATATCGTCGACTTCCTCGGTCGGAATCCCCGGCCCGTCGTCGGCGACGTAGAACCCGTGGTCCGTCAGTCCGACCGTGACGGTCACCTCTGGGCCGACGTGGTCGATGGCGTTTCGAAAGAGGTTCTCGAAGGCCCGCAGCAGCCGTGTCCGGTCGGCGTCGATGGTTCGACTGCCCGTGAGCTCGATGCTGGCGTTTTTGTTATCGATGTTGTCCCACGCCTCGGTGACGAGCCCCTCCAGCGGCACCGGTGCCGTCTGCTCGACGCTTGCGCCCTTTCTCGTCAGCGTCAACACGTCGTCGATGATCGACTCAATGCGATCATGTGCGTCTTCGAGCTTCTCGGTGTGGGACTGGAGGTCGGCCGGATCCGTCTCCGGGTCCGACAGCCGCGTTGCGAGCAGTTCGACGTGGCCGCGGGCGACCGTAAGCGGGTTTCGGAGGTCGTGGCTCAGCGTCGACGCGAACTCGTCCAGTCGCTCGTTCTGGCGTTCGAGTTCGTGGCTCGACCGCTCGGCCTCCTTACGGGCCGCCTGGGCCTGCCGGATCTGGCTCCGTAGCGTGTCCCGCATGTTTCCGAAGGCGTCGTACAGCCGCCCGATTTCGTCCTCCCGGGCTGTCGAGATATCGACGCCGAGGTCTCCCCGCTCTATCGCCTGCGTCCGGTCACGAAGGCGTATCAACGGCCGGATCGTGTGCCGCCCGAAGAGGTAGCCCACGATACCCAGCGAGACGACCGCCGTCCCGACGACAGCGAGGAACCCCCAGCGGACGAGTTGGCTCGTCCTGTACAGTGACTGTCGCTCTGCAGTCGTCATAACCACCCACGACGTGCCGTTGACGGGCGTGTAGGCCGCGACGCTTCCCCCCGTTTCGAGAGTCGTCGTCCGGCCCGCGGCCGCGGCCCGGAGCCCGTCCTGGCTGATGGGCGCGGAACCGTCCCGGCCGTCGATAAGCGGGTCCCCGTCTCCGGTGAGCAGCTGCGTCTCGAACCCGTCGCGCTCGTCGTGCAACTGCCCGGTCGGGACCTCCGCAACGAGAACCAGCGCCCCATCGCCAGTAGACACGGGCGTCACGAACGCCATCGAATGGCCGTCACCGTCCGCGTAAACCGTCGAACGCACCACGGTCTCAGTATCGGTGGTACCGTTCATCGCCGCGGTAAGCGGCGACTCCCATGCGGATTCGACTGCCCACGGGGACCGTCCTTCCGTGTTCGTCTCAGTGCTAGCGACAACTGTCTGTGAGTCGTCGGCGGTGGCGACGTAGTGGAGCGAGCGAATCCGCGACGACTCCGCCGTGGCAACTGTAGAGAGGTACTGTCTGATATCCGCGTGCGTCCCGGTGTCGTACACCGCTGTGGCCGCGACAGCGACGGCCTTCGTTTCGCTGGTCGTCCGCCACTGCTCGATACCCTCGGCCCGATTTGTGGCCGACGTTTCGAGGTCCGTCGCCGCATCGCTGACGACCTGCTCCTGTATCTGCAGGTAGCTGCCGAAGCCGACGGCTGCGAGCACGACGACGATTACCGCCAGCGCAACAGCGAACTTCGCCGTGTAGCTTCGCGTGTACACGCCCGGTACGACCGCGTGGAGTCGCTCCGTCACCCCATCGGGCTGACTGGACGCTGCCGTTTCGTCCCCACCGTCTGTCATTATCTGATCTGAGTCGCTCAGTAGTCGACCGCTACCCCTCGTTATGTTTAGTCCATGATATAATTTATCATATGTTATAATCGTCGATGAGTGCGTTTCGAGGGAGCGATCCCAGACGAGTCGTAAGGGGTTTCCTCGCGCTCGTCGTCCCCTTTCGTATGAGCCTCGAGGATCTACAGGCGGATATCGAAGCGGCCTACGGCGACTTCGACGACGAGTACGAGCTATCTATCGACCGCGAGACCCGCAACGAACTCGCGATGCTGTCCGTCGCACTGGACCCGGAGGACTCCGAGGAGCTCGTCAGGCGTGCGATCCATATGCTGTTTCAGTCGACCGTCGACCGCGGGACGCTGGATTTCCACCTCCGGTCGAGCTACGACTGCACGTACGACGAGTACCTCTCGGGGATGACCTTCGACCAGATGACCGGGAACGACTTCCCCCAGCCCCAGGACAACGACGACCGGCGCTACCAGTTCTAGAGCAGGAGGCCAAGCGCCAGCACCGTCGCGACACCCAGGACCACCGAGCTCCAGAACGCCACGCGCGAGGCGAAGGCGCGGTTCGGGCCCGGGGCAGTCAACGCGGCTTTGACCATGATGCTGGCGGCCGTCGCGGTCAGAATGGCGAACATCGCCGTCGGGCCGTCGATAGCGCCGCCGCGGTACAGCAACACGGCCGAGGTCGTCGCGCCGGCACTGGAAACGAGTCCGCTGAGTGCCGACGTGATGAAGAGCCCGGCCGTTCCGAACTGCGTCTCCGCGTACCCGCCGGCGACCACGACCAGCAGGAATACCCCGCCGAAGGCCAGCGCGTTCTGTAGTGAGAACGGACTGTCGAGGGCCATCTCGACCGTTTCTGACCAGTCCGCAGTGTACGCGGCGACGGCGATACTGCCGGCAATGACGGCCCCCAGCGGGATGATTGCCTCGACCAAGACGCCCCGTTCGATGGTGAAGAACACGGTGATGAGGAGGTTCCGGAGCGCCATCGCAGCGTCGGCCAGCAGAATTGCAGCCACCGCATACGAGGTCGCGTCCGGCCGCTGGCGAACGTGGTCGAGCATCGTGCCGACGACCGCGGTCGACGACGCCAAGCCGCCGAAGAAGCCGGTGACGGCGATGCCGCGCCCGCCGTAAGTCTGGACGATGGCGTAGTTGACGATGCCGATGCCGGCGACGAACACGACCATCAGCCAGATGACCCGCAACTCCACGGCGATATCAACCAGCCCGCCGGGAATCTCGACCGGTTCCGACGGGAGCAGCGGGTAGATGACGAAGGCGATGATGGCGAACTCCGTCGCCGAGCGCAGTTCCTCGCGGGAGAGCCCCCACGCCAGCGAGTGGAGTTCCCGCTTGAGCACTAACAGTAGCGACGAGAAGACGGCTACCGAGACGCCTTCGAGGATGAACCCCCGCGCGACGAGCGCCCCGACCCCGTAGGCGACGAGCATCGACACGGACGTGGTCAGCGACAGTCCCTCGCCGTCCCCCTCGCCGAGGAGACCCTGGACCGCGAGCAAGATGCCCTGGACGATGACCAGGACGCCGCCGACGACGAGCAGCGCTTGGCTCTCGACCAGCGTAAACACCGCGGCCAGCAGGCTGATCAGGGCGAACGTCCGGATCCCGGCCGACTTCTGTGACCACTCCCGCTCCAGTCCGAGAAACATCCCGAGCGCCCCCGCAAGCAGGATTCGGAACACGGTCGTCTGAATCGGCTCCGGGGACAGTTGCAGGAGTGCTGACACAGTCGTGATAGGACGGGCCTTGGCTAAAGTGATATGGGCTCGGGCAGTACGATTCGGCACACAGACGCACTGCTACCGGTGAGACGGCAGCCTCAGCACAAGCGGCGCTGCGACCCTGTTATAGATCGACGTACTGGTCTTCCCACTCACGGCGAGCGTCGATCTCGCGCCGACCGCGACGTGTAAGCGTATAGAAGTTGGTCCGGCGGTCGCGCTGGCCCTTCTCGACCAGTCCTTTGTCGACCAGGGTGTCGAGGTTCGGGTAGAGACGACCGTGATGGATCTCCTTCTCGTAGTACGCTTCGAGTTCCTCCTTGATAGCTAACCCGTGGGGTTCCTCCCTGCCAGCGATCACGTAAAGCAGGTCACGCTGGAATCCTGTCAAGTCGTGCATCGATTTTCCTATGTAATGATTTAGTATCTATACTGTTAAATATATCGGCCCAGAGAATTTGTATCGGTTTCGGCAGATCGAAGTATGGAATTTTCTGCAGCTAAGCCCTCAACCTACTATTTGTCCATACGGTAAATACAGTCAGTAGATCATCATTCTTCGGAAACTGATGGCAACAGTATTATTTGTCAGTGTAGCCTACAGATGGTATGGTAGAAACAGTTCTGTTCGAAAACGAACAAGTACTCGACCGCAGTGCCGTCGCGGCATATCTCAGAACGATGGCCGACTCGCTGGAGGAAGGGTCTGAGATCACACTCAGCGCAGGGGGACAGGAGGCCACCTTCGCGCCGCCATCACAGGTGGAGTTCGAGGTGAAAGCCGAGCGCGAGGGTCCGGAGGGCGGCGACGGCGAGCTCAGCATCGAAGTCGAACTGGAGTGGCCCGAGAACGCGACGGACACAGAGCTCTCTATCGAGTAAGACGTATCGTCCAGCAGACACCGATCAGTCACAGAAATCACTCTTTTCAGGTCGTGTGCAGCGAAGTAAGTGGAAAGCGGTCGCGAAAAACGCGACCGCTTGCCGCCCTGAATTGGTCCCCGCTGACGCTTCGGCCCTCCAAGCGAAGCGTCACTTGGTCGAATGGGGCAGAATGACTTAAAAGTACCGGCCCCGTCCGCCAGATGTTAGTTATCGAAACAAAACCGGATGGAAACAGCAACCAACTCAGATGTGTTCCTCCTCAAGCACCCACCCGAGCGCCCGCTTGTAGTGGGTGAACATCATCCGGACCCGCTCGTGGTCCATCTCCTCGTCGTCTAGCTGTTCAGCAAGGAACTCGTACTGCTCGCGGATCTCGTCTTCCGAGCGCATGCGCTGACATAGACAGCCCTCGCGGAACAATCTTGAGGGCTGGCCTCTCAGCATCAAGTATGAAAGTCCGCGGGGAACGCGAGTGCCAGGACTGTGGCACGCGATGGCGGTACTACGAGACTGGGAGCATCGCCTGTCCGGACTGTGGCAGCATCCACAGCGTCGGCGTCGACGAACACACCGAACACACCGACGCACCGGCCACGCTCGACCTGACGCCGGTCCGAAGTCGGATCGACGCGGATTCGACCCGGGAAATCGCTGACGCGGCCGCGGAGCGGTGCCGCGAGTACACGCGCAAGCGTGGGTTCATCGACGCCGGCGAGCTTCGCCCGCTCGACCCGACGTTCGTCGCCGCGGTCGAACTCCAGCACGTCGGTGCACACCTCTCCCGGGAGCTACGCAGCAGCGACCCGGCGGAACGGTACTTCTACGAACTGCTCGGCGGAGCTGACGACGGCGACCGCCCGGCTGTCGAGGCGGTCCCATCGGAACTCCGAGTCCCGTACGGCCTGGCGATGGCGGCGGCCGTCGGCAGCTATCAGCGGGACGTGCGGACGTATCTGGACAGCGACCCCGAACCGACCGCGCGACAGCTCTCGGGACGGATCCGCGACCATCGGAAACGGATCGAGGCCCTGGATGGCGATGTCGACCCCGGGGACGCCAACCGCCTCGTCCACGCGGCGCGGGACCTCGGCTCGTACATCACCGGCGACGAGAGCGCCTTCGTCAGAGCAGAGAACTGGCTCGCCGGGATCGAGGACGATACTGTCTAAAACTCTATCGGAGCCGCCGGACCAGCGTCTCGTCCAGACAGTTGCCCGGAACCGAGTCCCGCCACGCTACGGTCTCTATCGATTCGCCGTCGAGTCCGGGGTCTGACGCTAGTGCCGTCGAGTCAGCCGTTCCGCGATAAGTCCCGAAAAAGAACGTCGCCTCGCGGCCGCCGTCAGTCACTTTGACCTCGGTGACAGCGGCCAGTTCGTCGACAGCGATACGCACGCCAGTCTCCTCGTGCACCTCCCGGCGAACCGCTTCCTGACGTGTCTCGCCAGCTTCCACACCGCCGCCCGGGAGCTTCCAGGTCTCGTCCTCGTAGACGAACAGCATCCGGTCCGCCGGGTCGATAACGAGCGCGCCGACCGCCCAGTGGAGGCCGCGGTCGGCACGGGCACGGACCCCGTCTACGCCCGCCGCGTCGGTCTCGCGGGTCACTCGTCGGGTGAACACGTCACGGTCTTCGAAGGCCGCGAGCGTCGGCATTCAGGGCAGGTCGACGTCGATGTCGTGCTGGAGGCCCGTCGCTTTCACCGTGTTGTACAGCAACATCGCGCGGGTCATCGGGCCGACGCCGCCGGGAACCGGCGTGATCGCGCCCGCGACCTCCTTCGCGCTCTCGTACTCCACGTCGCCGACGAGTTCGTACCCCTTCTCCGTGTCCGCGTCGACGCGGTTGATGCCCACGTCGATGACCGTTGCGCCCTCGCCAATCATTTCGCCGTCGATCATCTCGGGGACGCCGGCCGCGGCGACGAGGATGTCGGCGTTGCGCGTCCGTTCGGCGAGGTTCTCAGTGCGGGAGTGACACACCGTCGTCGTCGCGTTGCCGCCCGGTGCCTTCTGGATAAACAGGTTCGCCATCGGCTTGCCGACGATGTCCGACCGGCCGACGACGACGGCGTCCTTACCCTCCGTGTCCACGCCGGCGCTCTCGATGAGCTTCTGGATGCCGTGGGGCGTGCAGGGCTTGTAGCGGGCGTCACCGGCGACGAGTCGGCCGACGTTCTCCGGGTGGAAGCCGTCAACGTCTTTCATCGGGTCGATGGCGCGGAGGACCGACCTGTCCTCGACGTGGTCGGGGACGGGCATCTGGACCAGAATACCGTTGACGTCGTCGTCGGCGTTGAGGTCCTCGATGGTGTCGTACAGTTCGGCGGCGTCCGCGTCGGGGTCGATGTCGATATCGATGGCCTCGATACCGACCTCCTCGCAGTCGTCCTGTTTCATCGAGACGTAGGTCTCGCTGGCGGGGTCCTCGGACATCAGGACCGTCGCCAGCGACGGGCGCTCGCCCGCGTCGGCGAGGCGGTCGATGGACGCGACCAGGTCGTCCCGGATCGACTGGGCGACGGCGTTGCCGTCGATAATCTCTGTCATTAGGTACAACGGCGGCGCGGGGCGGTATGAACGTCCCGGATTTCGGCCGGCCGCGACAGGCCGGCGCGCTCTCGCTCAGGGACAGTCCGATTCGGCGATTGACTGTCGCTCCGACCCCTGCTGGATGGTCCGTGTCGCGCCGCCCGGCACAGCCACGGCCATCGCCTGCCCGCCGTAGCCGTGTGTCTGGTCGTGGCCCCGGATCACGACGCAGGCCACGTCGTCGGGAACCGGGATCGTCTCCGACCGGGTAAACGGAGCCGTCGAGTGAGCGTGCGCGAGGTCACGGCGGCCGAGTCGGTCGCCCGGCAGCGTTTCGACCTGCCACCAGTTTGCGTAGCCGTCCTCGCCGTCGTCGTCGTGGTACAGCGTTACGTCGAAGCGGTAGTCGCCGCCGCCCTCGTCCGCGATCTCAACGCCGACGACGTTGGCCTCCCGCAGATCGAGTTCTGCTTCTGTGGCTGCCTCCGTCTGTACAGCAGTTGATTCCTGGCCTGCGACGGTAGCGGCGGCTGTCTCTGCCGCCGTGGCCGTCGCTGTCGGCTCGCTCGCGCCGCCGTCGCTTTGCCCGGTTTCCTCCCCTGACTCTACCTCGAACTGCGTACAGCCGGCAAGCGTCGATAGGGAGGTACCCAGAGCATAGAGCGTCCGGCGTCGGGTTGTGCGGGGCATACCAGACGTGTCGGGGAGAGATGTCAAAAAGGGAGATGCCAGTGGGCGGACGGCAGAAGCCGCGCTACAGGGCTGGCCTGTCGCTACTCGTACAGCGTGTACTCGTCGGTGAGTTCGTCCACGCGGTCGCTGACTTTCGCCACGACATCGTCGTCGTGTGGAGCGTCGACGACTTCGTAGATGAGGTCCGCGACCTCGCGGCAGGCATCCTCGTCGAAGCCGCGTGTGGTGAGCCCGGGCGTGCCGGCGCGGATGCCCGAAGGGTTAAACGCCGAGCGGGTCTCGCCGGGGACGGTGTTGGCGTTGAGGACGATGCCGGCCTCTTCCAGCGCCTCCTCGACTTCCTTGCCGGTGGTGTCGGGATGGGACGGCCGGAGGTCGATGAGCACGAGGTGGTTGTCCGTGCCGCCGGAGACGAGCGAGAGGCCGTGCTCTTTGAGTTGTTCACCGAGCGCGACGGCGTTGTCGACGGTCTGCTGGGCGTACTGCTCGAACTCGGGGGCCAGCGCCTCGCCGAAGCCGACGGCTTTGCCGGCGACGTTGTGCATCAGCGGGCCGCCTTGAGAGCCGGGGAAGACAGCGGCGTCGATGTCGTCGGCGTACTCCTCATCACACATGATGATACCGCCCCGACCCGCGCGGATGGTCTTGTGCGTCGAGCCGGTGACGAAGTCGGTGACGCCGACCGGCGACTCGTGGACGCCGGCAGCGACGAGGCCGGTGATGTGGGCGATGTCCGCGAGGTGGTAGGCATCGACCGCGTCGGCGGCTTCCTGAATCCGCTCGAAGTCGACCTCTCGGGGGTACGCCGAATAGCCCGAGACGATGATGTCCGGGTCGAACTCCTCGGCGTGGTCGTGGAGCCCTTCGTAGTCGATGTAGCCGGTCTCCTCGTCGACTTTGTACTGTTCGACTTCGTACACCTGGCCGGCGAAGTTCGCCGGGTGACCGTGCGAGAGGTGGCCGCCGTGGGTCAGGTCCAGCGAGAGGATCTTGTCGCCGGGTTCGAGGACGCCGAGATAGACGCCCATGTTGGCCTGCGAACCGGAGTGGGGCTGGACGTTGACGTGGTCCGCGCCCCACAGTTCCTTGGCGCGGTCGATAGCGAGCTCCTCAACGTCGTCAGCGTACTCGCAACCGCCGTAGTAGCGCTCACCGGGGTATCCCTCGGCGTACTTGTTCGTCAACTCCGAGGACTGGGCTTCCATCACGGCCTCACTGACGTGGTTCTCGCTGGCGATCATCGCCAGCGTGTCGTTCTGCCGGCCGCGTTCGCCCTCCAGGGCGTCTGCGACAGCCGGGTCCGTTTCTCGTACGGTTTCGTAGCTCATGTATTCCGGTCAGGACCGGGGCGACAATAATCTACCCTTTGACCCACGCGTGTGAGGCTCTGTCACGTCCTGTCCGCCGCCGCTGGCACAGAGGGAGTGACGACAGGCTGACACCCGTATGTATTTATCAGATGACGTTCCACATGCTCATACATGGTCACCTGGGGGGTGACAGGCGAGCGGGTGGGCCGGGACAGCGGTGAGTCGCTGAACTGGGACGGGGAAACGGTCGACCCGACCGCGCTGGTGCGCCAATTACACAGCCGAGAAGTCACGGACGGCGAAGGGATACCACAGCGTGTCGACGACTGTTACCGCGGGACCGTCACCGAATTAGCGCTGCCGGCGGTGGATGCTACGGTCCGCCGAGTCGATACAGACGTCGATGCGACGCCCGTCGAGTCACCGACGTCGATACAGGACGGAACGTATCTGCTGACGATGCAAGCCCGTGCTGCGGGTAGTGACCGGGAATCGCCACTCGGTATCCCCGACGACGTTCGGATTCACGTCCGGTTCGACGGCCCGGCGTCGTTCCACTCGCCCGGCATAACCTCCGTCCTCGCCTTCGAAAAGCCGGCGAGCGTTACAGTCGGGTTCGCCTGGGAGACGAACGCGGCACGGCCACATCTGCAGGTCCCCGCGACGCCCGCGGGACTCGCAACGGCGGTCACGCATCTGAGTGGGGCCCACCACACACTGCAACCGTCCCGCTCACATCCGGAACTCCGCGGCCATCCGCCGATGGTCACGACCGGCGAAACGGAGCGAATCCCCGACACGGTTCGGCGGAACCGTCCTGAGACCGACATCACGCTTCGGGTCCCGGAGTGCGAGGCGGAGGTGCTCGTCAGCGCACCGCTAGCGTACTATCTCGGGGCCGAAGTGGTCGTCGAGTCGCGGGATTCCGCACTGTTGACGGCTGCGGACACGTCGGTACACCTCTCCTTCGACGCGTGGCCGTCGCTCCAGGACGGCGTCGCAGCGCTGCTCCGGAAAGTGTTTTACCTCGACTGTCAAGTCAGGCGTATCGATCCGGCCGAGAGCGGAACCCGCATCTCGTCGGCCCTCTCGCTGGACCCGGACGCGATCCGGTCGCTGTCACCGGCAGGGCGGCTCGAACGGTATATCGAGGTCTCCGACGAGGCTGTAAACTCTATCCTCCCGGAGTGGCCCCTCTCGACGTACGTCTCGCCGGAGCCGGAACGGGTCCGGTGCCTGCCCTTCCTGCTCGACCGGCTCAGCCTCATCTACCTGCCGGACAGCACCCGGCTCGACCGGGACGAACTCCTCGATAGGACGCTGTCGGATTCGTATCTGAGCCGCGGGTCCGCCCAGCGCCCGCCGGTCATCGAGCCGAACTTGCGCGAAGGCCAACTCCACGCCTGGCTCGCGCCGGGCAACCCGATCGACGCATGCAAGACGCCGCCAGAGGCGTACGTGAACCGCCATCGGTGCCGGACCAGCGACAGCGACGACCAGCGGGTCGTGGTCGTGTTAAACGAGGAGGAGATGGCCGACGAACACACCGCAGTCACCGAGATATACCAGGCAGCAGACCTCCCGATGGACGTGCGGGTCAGGGAGTCGCTGTCGGTCAGGGAACTGGCCGACGTGTTCCGACAGCCGACGGATTTCGTCCACTTCATCGGCCACTGCGACGATGCAGGCCTGCGATGTCCCGACGGCAATCTGGCGCTGTCGTCGCTCTCGGAGGCCCGAACACAGACGTTCTTCCTGAACGCCTGTGGCTCCTACGACGAGGGACTGGACCTGGTGAAACAGGGCGCAGTCGCCGGCGCGGTGACGCTGACCGACGTGTTGGACAAACACGCCGCGCTGGTCGGCACCGCTTTCGCGCGTCTGCTCAGCAACGGATTCAGCATTCAGCGGGCGCTGGAACTCGCCCGTCGGCGGATAATGATGTGCAAGGACTACGCGGTTGTCGGGGACGGTACCTATTCGATAGTCCCCAATCCCGCACAGCCGGCGGTCGTCTGGCTCTCAGAGGCGGACACAGGGTTCGATGTCCAGTGTACGGTCGTCGCCCCCGAGCGGCCCGGCGAGAGCTACCGGCTGCCGTTCGACGACAGTGCGGCGCTGAACGGCGAACAGACGAGCCATTCGCTCGACGCAACGGAGTTAGCCGACGCCCTGAGCCAGACCTCGCTGCCGGTCATCTACGACGGGGAGTTTCATTGGTCCGACGACCTGGCCGCGCGCCTTCGAACAGGCTTCTAACTCCCGACACTTGTCACGTTCCTTGACGGGAACCCGCACAGTCGCCACATGCTTAGGCGAATAGCAATCGAGTGGTAATTAGGCGAATAGCAATCGAGTGGTAACGAAGGCACCAGTGAAAGTCCCCTGCATACCCATGTCTAGACTGGAGCCCGGGAGCCAATCCACGGATGCGACCCGGTAGAAGGGTGTAGTACCCACCACCGACACCACTGCCCTACCGCAGTACCGACGAATAAATCGGATAGTTCAGTCCGCAGGGCAAACGCCTTCTGCTTAGGATAGGTGAAGAATATTTTATCGCTTCTCACTGGTGGGTGTTGTCGGATTACTGGCGAAATCAACACCAATTGGCCGGTAAAATTAAATATAGCAAAACACTATATACTCGCATCGGATTATGACTGAAAATCTCCTACAGGACGATGTCGGTTCTATGTTGACGACGGTGTTCGGATCAACAGATGAACCGGTATACGTCGTGAACCCGTCGCGACAGAGTATTTCGGAGCTTGTATCGACACTCGACGCTGACTCGGACGCCCCCGAAGTTCGCCTGCTGGCCGACGAGCGCGCGCTCAAAGACGTCATGGACGACTTCCTCGTGGCGAGCACGGCAGCCGATCTCATCGACCAGGAGCGACTCACGATGCGCCTGCTCGATGACGTGCCGAACCACTCGGTCGCGGTGACTGTCGACACAGTGTACGCGCTGGTCACGATCAGCGACACGGTCGGCGGGCTCGGGACCGACGACGCGGAGTTCGTCGACAACGCCTACGACTACTACGACTCGACCTGGGCGGACGCCGATGCGTACTCGCTCCGGACGCCGCCGCTCAATCGCGTCCGGAGCACGCTGGAAGCCGATATCGGCCCGGAAACCGCGTCGGACTTCAACGCCGTCCTGAACTCGCTGTCGACGGCCCGCGGCGACGGCGACGGTCTGGACGAGGTCACCATCAGCCTGCTCGTGGCCGCACGGAACGGCGAACTACTGTACGACATCAGCAAATGGGGCGAGGACGTCGGGCTTGCCAGCAAGGCGACGTTCTCACGGACGAAGACGAAACTCGAAGACATGAACCTCATCGATACCGAGAAGGTTCCGATAGACGTGGGTCGGCCGCGGCTCCGTCTGATGCTCGGCGATGACCGGCTCAAGGACGCCGACCCGGACGAACTGGCCTCCGTGGCGCAGTCGATCCTCGCCGCGTAGGTTTTTCCCGCTTCACCACGAGGGCTTCGGCATGCGAACTGTCGAAGTCGTCGGGCGTGGACCGGCCGTCGACGCACTCACCGCGTTTCTCGCCGATATCGACGTGTCAGTATCACAGCCGTCAACACCGGCGGACGCCGCTGACGATCTCGCCGTCGTCGTCGACACCGTCGGCGGGGAGGCGTTTGCGACGTGGAACGACTGGGCGAGCGACAGCGACACACCGTGGATCGCCGTCGAACTGGGCGGCGTCGGCGGCGTCCCGGTGACCGACGCCGCGATCAGCGGATTCGGCCCTGAAACCGGATGTTTCGACTGTCTCCAAACGCGGGTGGAGGCGACAGTCGACGACGCCGAGGCGCTCGCGGAGGCCCCATCGGCGGCGACCCAGCGATTTGCCGGCGCGCTGGCTGGCCGGCTGGTATCGCAGTTTCTCGACGGCAATGGGGCCCTCCTCGGAACTGTCACGGAGCTGCCACACACGCAGCGCCGGTTCCTCCCTGTCCCGGGCTGTGACTGCGGCGAGACGCCGAGTCGGACCCTCAGCGACGGTCGCCAGGCGGCCCCCGACAGCGAAGCGCTGTCGCGGGCGGAACTGGGGCTCGACGAGCGGGTCGGTATCGCCACGGAGGTCGGCGAGGTCGAGTCGTTCCCGGCCCCATATTACCTGTCGACGCTCGCCGACACCGCCGGCTTCAGCGACGTGTCGGCCGCCGCCAAGGCCGCCGGCGTCGCCATCGACTGGGACACGGCGTTCATGAAGGCGCTGGGGGAGAACTACGAGCGGTACGCGGCCGGGGTCTACCGGGAGGGGAAGCTACAGCACGGGACAGTCGCCGAGGTTCCGGATGCCGTCTCCCCAGAGGCGTTCGTCAGGGACGAAGCCGAATGGGACGAATCGACGGACATTCCGTGGGTCCCGGCCGAAGATTTGCTGGCCGACGAACGGCGCTCGCTCCCCGCCGAAACCGTCTACTACCCGCCGCCGTCCAGCGCTGTCAGGCCGGCAACGACGACCGGCCTCGGCCTCGGAAACACCGTCACCGAGGCGGTGCTGACCGGATTGTACGAGGTCATCGAGCGCGACGCCGCGATGCTGTCGTGGTACTCGACGTTCGAACCGCTCCGGATTGCTGTGGACGACCACGAGCGGTACGCCACGCTCCGGCGGCGTGCCAGGTCCGAGGACCTCGACGTGACGGCGCTGTTACTGACACAGGACGTGGACGTGCCGGTCATCACCGTCGCACTGGAGCGAGACGAGTGGCCCTGCTTCGCGCTCGGCACCGACGCGGACCTGGATCCGGGTGCGGCCGCCGTCGGCGCACTGGAGGAAGCACTCCAGAACTGGATGGAACTCGACAGCATGGGTCGGGAGGCGGCCATGGACGCACAGGGCGCTATCGGACGCTACGCCGAAACACCCGGCGACGCGGCCGATCTGACGGCGGCGGAGACAGCGGTACCGCTCGATTCGCTCGGGCCCGACGCGTCTCTCTCCGGCGAGGCAGAGCTAGAGACGCTGTGTGATCGGGCAGCTGATGCGGGGCTCACGCCATACGGGGCGCGGCTGACGACGCGTGACCTCGAACAACTCGGGTTCGAGGCAGTCCGTGTCGTCTGTCCGTCGGCACAGCCGCTGTTCTTCGGTGACCCGTTCTTCGGCGAGCGCGCCGATACGGTCCCGGTTGACCTTGGCTTCGAGCCGCGACTCGACAGGGAGCACCATCCGTTTCCGTGACAATTAGCTGAACGTTTTTGTGTACGCATGCGTATGCATATACGTATGGGAGACACCTCGATTCGCGTTTCCGACGAGACGAAGCATCGGCTCGACCTCTACAAGCGAGAGGGGGAAAGTTACGAAGACGTGATACGCCGTCTCACCGAACGGGACCCATGGGCCGGGTTCGGAGCGCTCTCGGACACGGCAACCGAGACACGAGAAGGGATGCAGCGGATGCGAGAGAACATGCGGGCCGGACTGAACGAGGACATATCCGATAACGAATAGATGTTAGTCCTCGATAACAACCTTCTCAGCGATTACCTCGACGGGACCGCGTCAGCACGACAGTTCCTCCAGCAGTACACGCAGGACGTGTGGGCCGTCTCGTCCATCGTTCTCTACGAGGCGTACATGGGCAGTGTTCACGGCCACATCGATGGGTCACCAGAAATGATCCGGCAGGCAGTGACAGCATCGATGGAAGTGCTTGACGTAACTGAACAGACCGCGAACGAAGCCGCAGCGCTGCAGCGTGAATTGCTCGATAGAGGTGTGCCAGCTGACCATCCAGACACGTTAATCGCGGCCACAGCGCGGCACCACGGCGCACAGTTTGCGACCGCAGAGAAGCATTTCTGGACCGACGATGTACAGGACGTTCTGGACGTCGTCGAGTACGATCCGTATTGAAAGCCTCATCAAGCGACCGACCCTCAGATACCGAACGTGGCCCGCAACATGTCCCGCGTGCCCGGCCCGAGGCCGACCGCGGTGACCGCGATGAGCAGGAGGAGCGCGTACCGCGGGCTATCGTCGATGAACTCCTCGTTGAACAGCGAGACGACCAGCGAGGCGACGGCGAGTTTGACAATCAGGAACGGCCACGACGTGCCGATAGCGGCCGAGAGGCTTGCAGGCTGAAGCGATTCGGTGGCCGAGATGATGAACGCGTTGGCCGGGTGTTTCGGGTAGTACGTCAGCGGGACGTTGAGCGCGTCGAGCCAGTCGGCCAGCAGGACGTTCGCGACGCCGTCGATGGCGTGCCCCCAGATGACCAGCAGGCCGATGTAGCCGGTGCCGTCGTTTATCGCCGGTCGGTAGGTCTCGAAGGCCCAGTAGAGGCCATACGACAGCGCCGACGCCAGCACGACAGTCGTGATAAGGACCGACGGGTACAGCGTCGCGTACTCGCGCGTGAGCGCGACGAACGTGAGATACAGGAGCGTCACAGCGACAAATGCCCCGCCGATAGCGCCGGTCGTCCGGTAGTAGCTGTCGACGACGCCACGCTGTTCGAGATCCACGCAGACGACGAGGACGAGCAGCGTGAGCAGGAACACCGTGCCGTAGATGATGGGGCTGATGATGAGCGAGCTCAGCGGGTACTCGACGATGGGTGAGACGCCGGCCTCGACCGCACGGTCGGTCGCGTCCTCGACGGTCCGCAACGCCCCGCCAAGCAGCATGAAGGGGACGAACGCGAAGTAGAGCTTCGGGTCTTCGGCGATTTCCAGGCGCTCGAGGAGGAAGTAGACGCCAACGAGCATATACACCAGAATCAGCATGTAGCCGACCTCGGAGACGATGGTGTACCCGGGTTCGGCGATCAACCGCCCCTCCTGAATGGCCGCCCTACAGCCGTCGTACAGTGGTTGCGGGCCGGACGCAGTCATCTCCGCACAGCTGGCCGCCTTGGCGTCCGCGTACACCGGGCCCCAGAAGTACTGCCAGAGGAACCGGTCCCAGACGGCCTGTGGAGCGGCCATAACAGCGCCGACAGCGACGAGAACGACCGCAACGAGAGAGCCCAGCCAGAGCTGTCCGGGCTCGCGGTCACCGACAACTCGCTCGAACGTGTTCATGGCCGTGTGACCGGTGGCAGGCGGTTTCAGCGTTCCGGTCGCGTGTGCGTAGAACGGGATTTCGCGGACCGGCAGTAGCAAAACCGCGAGGCGAAAACCCGTTCAGTCCTGTGTGAGTGCCTCGTTTCCGGCCGCCAGGAAGGTCTCGTGTGCCTCGCCGTTGGAGGCGACGACGGAATCGCTGTCGTGGGTCCAGGGCTCGCCATCGAGGTCAGTGACCGTGCCGCCAGCCCGTCGGACCATATGAACGCCGGCGAGCGTGTCCCAGGGTTTCATCGGGCGCGTGCAAACGAGTCCCTCCAGCGCCCCGTCGGCGACGTGTGCCAGCGTGGCCTGGAACGAGCCCAGGCGGCGGATGTCACCGAAACGGTCGCCGACAGCACTGCACAGCCGCCCGAACTCGTCTCTGTCATCGCGGTCCCACCAGCCGACCGGAGCCACGGCGAACGTCTCCGGGTCGGTTCGATCACTGACCGAGAGTTCGGTCCCGCCGCGCGTAACGCTTTCCGGGCCGACGGCGTAGAGGTCACCATACGAGGGGAGGTACGTCGCCGACGCGACAGGCTCGCCGTCGACAACGGCACTTACACTCGTCGCCCACAGGCGCATCCCGCGGACGTAGTTCGCGGTCCCGTCGATGGGATCGATGACCCACGCCGCCCCGCTGTCGGGGACGCTATCGACCGCTTCGGCGTCGTTGGCGGTCTCCGGCCCAGTCAACATCGAGAGGTCCTCCTCACAGAGGAACCGGTCGCCGGGGAACTCCTCCCGAATCGTGGCGACGACCTGCCGCTGGGCGTCGCGATCCGTCTCCGTGACGAGGTCGTTTTTGTTGGCCTTCGACTCGACGCTCAGTTCGCCCCGGAACTGCTCGCGGGCGACGACACCGCCGGCGCGGGCCGCCCGCTCGGCGACAGCCGCCCGGTGGCTTGCATCTGTCATACCTGTCGCTGGACCGGCCTCGTTCAAACCATCTCGCCTTCCAGCAAAACGTGACCGCTGTCCGGCGACGACTCAGTCGTCTTCAACGGCCTCGTCGACGGCGTCGAGAATAGCCTCGGCGATGTCTCGCGCTTCGTTCGGCGTGTACAGGACCTGGTTTCCCAGCGACTGTTCGATACGGACGTAGCCGTCATCGTCCTCGATGGAGAAAAACGCTGTATTCTCCAGCGGTGGCACGTGCAGGCTGCCCCCCTCGGACTGGTCTGTAGCCATGATACATTGTAGCATGCGAACCGATTTAAATCTACGGCTCAGTATCAGGGCCCCCATCAAATTACAAGTATTGATAATCAGACCCCAACGGCTTATACAAATCACAGAAACATACACGTATGGCTTCGATACGTGGGGCACTCCGGTTCAGCAAGGACGTTTCGGTTATCATGCTTTTGGGAGTTGTCTACGTCCTCGGGCTGAGCGTCGCAACGCTGATCAGTGCGTCGGAAGACCGACTGCCACGTCTACATGCCGTTGGCGGGAAGGTTCGGAGTCGCCTTCGCCGCCCGGTATAAGACAATCAGGCGGACGTCCCCGAGTTTCAGATCAGGCGTACGGAACCAGATAGCCTCAGCCAGTGTGCATTTTATCGCAGTGATGCGCGTGTCCTGATCATACACAATCCTCGAAATGACTGTCCGTACCATCTTTTGATCGGTTCCCGGCGTAACGCGACTTTCCCGGTGTGCTGGCCCTGGCAGCAGTTGGTTTTTCAGTATCTCGTGTGAAAACGCTTCGAGCGGAACTCACGGCAGACATAGTCAACTAGTCTGATATATATCCGCTTCACAACGTACATTAGTGCGTGAATAATCCTTTTTATCGCCTGTTGATCACTCCACACTATGCGTAAAAGTCGTCGAAATTATGCACAATCGAAGAGGAATGGAGGCTGTCATGCCAATCGTCGTTATTAATGATGGGCTATCCCACCCGACAGCTTTATTATATGCTGCTTTGACATGACACTCTGTGTGGGAGCTGTGCGGTACCTATCAGAAATCGACCATTGAAACCAGATAAAATGGGGCTTACTAGCCGTATTCAGCAGGAGCCGATCAGGGGAGTGGAGAGCGTATGCTACTAGACGCACCAGTTACAGCCGAGGTACGGGAATGACGATACAAGCAAATCAGGTAAATCAATCGGGTCATGAGGGGATCGCTTCGAAGACTGTCGACGAGTTTCTCGTCACGCCGGAGAGTGAGGTCACGCCGGTTTTGAGCGTCGTGATGCCCACCCTCAACGAAGAAAAGGGTATTGTGGAATGTATTGATCGGATCAAGACCGCGATATCGGAGCTACGCCTGCCGACTGAAATCATCGTGAGCGACAGCTCGACCGACGCGACCCCGGAGCTAGCGCGCGAGCGGGGCGCGACAGTCGTGACACCTGACGAACCGGGCTACGGGTACGCCTATCGCTACGCGTTCGACAAGGCACGGGGGGAGTACATCGCGATGGGCGATGCGGATACGACATACGACTTCGAGATGCTTCCGCAACTCCTCGAACCGGTCCAAAACGGTGACGCGGACATCTGTATGGGAAGTCGGCTAGAGGGTGAGATTCGGGACGGATCGATGCCCCCGCTGCATAAATACGTCGGAAATCCGCTGTTGACACGGTTCCTGAACACGTTTTATGGAGCCGGCGTGAGCGATGCACACAGCGGGTTCCGAGTGTTTACCAAGGATGCGCTCGAAACGCTAGAGCTAGAGACGACCGGCATGGAGTTCGCCAGCGAGATGATTATGGAGGCCGGCGCGAACGACCTCAGCATCGAGGAAGTCCCGATCATCTACCACGAGCGGGAGGGCGAGGAAACACTCGACAGTTTCAGTGACGGTTGGCGACACGTCCGGTTCATGCTCGTGAACGCACCGGACTACCTGTTTTCGTATCCGGCGCTGCTACTCGTTTCGGTCGGGGCGGTGTTGATGTCGCTGTCAATCGCCCGGCTGTCGATCGGCGGCGTCAACTTCGGGATCCAGACGATGGTCGGCGGGTCGCTGCTGGCAATCGTCGGGTATCAGGTCTGGACGCTCGCGCTGTTCAGCTCCATCGCCGCGAACCCGATCAACGAGCCCGACGGCCTACTTATCGGCATGATACGGGAGCAGTTCCAGTTGGAGCACGGAGCGTCGCTCGGCATCATCGCGGCCGCAGTCGGTATTCTGTATCTCGCGGTCGTGTTCGGACAGTGGCTTCTCGCCGGCGAGGAGGCGTTGCCGTCGGCCACGGCAACCCTATTGGCCTCGACAGTGGTGGTAGTCGGGCTACAGACAGTGTTCGGCTCGTTCTTCATGAGTATGCTAGCCGACAGCAGCTAACCGCTGGCTTTCGCGTTGGCGGACTTATCAAGCACCCGTACACCTGCTAGGACACGTTCCGTTCTCGACGCACTGCACGTCAGGCTGCGTTCGGTTTTCGGCAATGAACTGCCATTCGTTACGGCCCACGCTGTCGGTGCCGTTCGAATACGTGAGCTGTCTGTACAGCCCGTTGTAGTTCATTACGCTATCGTACTCCGTTCTGGAGTAACGCTCCTCGTCGATGCCGTCTTGGTGGGCGTTGAGCCCCATCGCGTGCCCGAACTCGTGCATGAACAGCGAGGCGGTGATCCGCGTCGAATCGAACCGCTCCATCGCTGCGATTTCAGGTCGTCCCGCGCCGACGAAATAGTCGTCCCCGTTGTAGGCGACGTCCTCGGTGAGCAAGACGTAGTAATAGCCGTCAGAACGGGCCTCCGAATGATTGGCCCGGAAATCGTAGATATCGTTTCCGGGACCAGCACGAGGTTTCGAGTACACCGTCCCGTTGACCGAGAGGTTGGTGTCGTCCGTAGCCAGATGGATATCGATACCGGTGGAGCCGTCGGGGTTCGAAACGGGGGCGTTGTCGAAGGTTTCGACGATAGACGCCCGGACCGGGTCGCTGAGCGTCGTTGACTGTGTAGAATCGACTTCGACGTAGATGTCCGTTCGGAGCGGATCCGCGTCCGGAAGTACCTGCTCACAGCGGACCTCCATGCCATCTGGATAGCCGTCACCATCCGTGTCCGCATCGGTCGGGTCGGTGCCGTACACGGACCGCTCTAGCGAATCCGATAGCCCGTCTCCGTCTGTATCAGTGCCGTTCGTTTCGGCCTGTGCGCTCGGACTGTCGGCCCCACCGCCACTAGCGGTGTTCACCTGCGGCGACGTGCCAGCGACCGGAAACATGATACCAGCGAGAAGCAGCGTGACGAGGACGATGGCACCGACGCGAAGCAAGGACACGTGACGGGTCCCGTTGTCTGTGAGACGGAGGCTGCCGAGAGAGTCATCAGAACTATCGATATTAATATTGGATCCGGCAATTACGGCCAGACAGGATTTCGCAAAACGGAATAATATAGGCTTCAAGAGCATTTATGCGTCATATTTTTCGGGTAGGAGTTAAGTAAGTAATTCTCAAAATATCAGTATCGATTTCGATACTGTACATGGAAAGACATCAGCGGACACCGGCTGTGGCTGTCGGTATCTTCAATGGCCTCGGTTCAATAACAGAAACTAATGCGTGTCACCCGGCGGTTCTGGCTGACGCTCACTGCCATTGGTAGTCTCGCTGTGGGTGGCGGGCTGCTCGATGCGCCCTTGTTAATCGTCGGGGCCGTCGGGCTCGCGGGCTGGCTGCTCTCGATGCAACTCGCGTTCGTTCACAACGTGTCACAGCTCAGCACTCGACTCACTGTCAGCCAGTCGCTCAATCGCTCCCGGATACGAACGGACGTTGAAACCCAGTATACGCTTCAAGCATCAGTTGACGCGGCCGGCGATCACCTGCCGCTGTCCGTCGAGGCGACGATCCCGCTGTCAGCACGAATGGAGGCGGGCCGGTCCCCGACACTCGACCTCGACCCGTCGATGGAATCGTCGTCGGTGACGGTTCCGCTCACCTGGGAAACCGTCGGCGACTACACCATGCCGGGTGCGACAGTGACAGTGAGCGACGGTGCCAGCTTGTTCGTCCAGTCGTTTACCACGACGTCTGGCCCCGAAATAACGGTCGAGTCCCCGTCCGTCGGTCCGATCCACGTCGGCCAGGGGGGGAAACGGTTGCTCCGCGGTGTCGGCGAGCACGATGCCCGCGGAAGGACAGGCGGCCTGTCGGCCGAAGAGATCCGGAAATACGTCCCGGGTGACGCACTGAAGTACGTCGACTGGAAAGCGACTGCCAGACTGGACGAGGCCCACGTCCGTAACTACGAAGCCGAGAGTAACCGTAGCGTGGTGCTCGTCATCGATCACCGTCACACGATGGGAGACGGGCCACCCGGCGAAACGAAGCTAGATCACCTCAAAGCAGTCGCCGCGGCGTTCCAGCAGCGTGCCGAAGCGATCCGTGACCCACTGGGCTATCTCACCGTCGACGACACGGGCGTGACGGCATCGGGAACCCCCGTTGCGAGAACCGAGGCCTACAGGTCGTGTCAACACCGAATCAACGATGTCGATACCGAGCCTGCGAAGCCGGCGGCAGCCACGCCGTCGTCGACTCACATCGGAACGACGACAGGAGCGGTGAATCCGATGGCGGACACACAATCACCCATGGAAACGACGCTGCTTGCGTATCGGGACGCCGCCGGATCGAACCGGTACCTCCCGAACCAACCGCTGTACAACGGGTTTCAGACGGTGCCGCGTGAGATACGCAGCGCAGACCTGCTGGTCATCTGTACCGACGACAGCAACCCGAGCGAGTTACGGAACACGGTTGGGCTGGCGAGACGCGACGCGACAGAGGTCGTCGTGTTCATCACACCGACGGTGGCTTTCGATACCGACCTCATCGCTGACATCGATACCGCATACGAACGGTATCGCGCCTTTGATCAGTTCCGACGCGAACTGAACGAGATCGACTCGGTGACGGCTTACGAAGTCGGCTCACCGGACCAGATCACAGCGATCCTGTCCGGCAGCCAGGCGGATCGGGGGGAGTACGCGTGAGTACGACACGGGAAACGAGAGACCGGTCGCTACGTTCGATACCAACCGTGTTCGGCCTGCTGGGAGTCGTCGTCGCGACAGGCGGCCTCATCTGGGGCGGGCCGGCGTGGCTCGGCCTCGCCGGTGTCGCGCTCGGCGGTCTCTACTTGCTCGGGACGCCGGTTCTCGCGGTCGTGTTCGGGCAGATCGCGCTCGTCGCGGTCGATGCACCGTCACTGCTACCGCTCGTCCTCGTCGAAAGCGGTCTGTGCATGGTGTTGCTTTCGGCGACCGTAACGACGCCGCATAGTCAAGCCACCGGCGGCCTCGTCGCGCTTGTCGTTTTGCTGCTCGGCGGGCTCGCCTGGCTGTCGTTTGAGCGGTGGAACCTTGAACCGCTCTCGGTCGGGTCAGCCTTCCTCGGCGGAGCTGTTGTCGTCGGCTATCTGCTCCATCGCTATCTGCTGATAGAACTCGGCATCGTGACCGAGGACCCAGCTTCGGACAGTGATTTCCAATGAGCCAATCCGAGCCCACGCAACCAGACGCATCGGCCGACGAATCTGCCCAGCGGATGGATGGCGTCCGTGACCGCCAGACACTCGAAGCGGAGTTGGAAGTGCTTCGGGAGGAGAACCGACGGTTACGTGACTCGTATGCGCGTGCAAAGCGAGCGACGTTCAGACGGACGGCAATGGGCTTTTTTGTGGTCGGCGGGCTGTCCCTCGTAGCGGCCCTTCTCTTTCCGGCCCTGCAGACCATCTTCATCGCGTTCGGTGGAACCGGAGTGTTCGCCGGCATCGTCACGTTCTATCTCACGCCCGAGCGGTTCGTCTCGGCGTCGGTCAGTGATACGGTGTTTGACACGCTAGCTGATGTGGAACAGCATCTCATCAGGGAGCTGGAACTCCAGACTGAGGCAGTGTACGTCCCGACGGCAGCCCGCCCGGAGACGAACGCACGCCTGTTCGTCCCACAACACGCCGAATACGCGGTACCCGACCCGGAACTGCTGGGAGAACTGTTCGTCACGAGCGCCATCGAAGCGGAACAAGGTGTCTCGCTGCCGCCGACCGGTGACCGTCTGTACTCCGCGTTCGAGCAAACGGTTTCGGGCGAACTCGGTGACGACCCCGGCGCGATAGCGACGCAACTGACCGCAGCCCTGTCCGAACAGTTCGAACTCGTCGACGAGACAACGATCGAGATCGACGGCGACAATCGAAACGCGTCTATTGCCTTCGATAACCCCGCGTTCGGAGACGTTCACCAACTGGACCACCCAGTGGTGTCCCTGCTTGCTGTGGGGTTTGCCACGGGCCTCGACCGACCAGTCACCGTCGACACACGCGAAGATGATCGGTTCAGCGGCGTGGTGACAGTTTCGTGGGACGCCGTCGAACAGTCACCAACACGGTCTGATGACGCGACGACCCAGTCACAAGAGACGACACCAGCCCCGGAAAGCGACTAACGGCAACCCAGTGCTACTCGAACTCGCGTTTCGTCCCGCCGTCACCGACAGCGGGCTCGACGCCCCCACTGTGATCGGTGTCGGACCCGGGTGGCGTGATCGACTGGAGGATTTCCTCGATAACCGCCTCGGAGGTGATCTGGCTCAGTTCGGCGTCGCTGTTCATGATCAGCCGATGCCGCAACACCGGAAGCGCCATCTCTTTGACGTCGTCGGGGATGACGTACTCGCGGCCGTTCAGACGGGCGACCGCCTTCGCCGTGTCCTGGAGGGCAATCGTCGCTCTCGGTGAGGCTCCGTGCGTGACGTTTCGGTGGTCCCGTGTCGCACCGACGATAGAGAGAATGTACTCCTTGACGCTGTCTTCGATGTGCGTTTCCGGGACCACAGTCCGGGCGTCCAGAAGTTCCTCACGGGAGATAACCTGCGAAATCGAATCCGCATCGAGTGTCGGATTCGCGTCGAACCGGTCGAGAATCGAACGCTCGTCTTCGGAGTCTGGGATCTCCGTGACGAGTTTCATTTGGAACCTGTCGCGTTGGGCTTCCGGGAGCTTGAACGTCCCTTCCATCTCCAGGGGGTTCATCGTCGCGACGACGGTAAACGGCGTCGGGAGTTCGAGCGTCGACCCCTCGATGGACACCTGTCCCTCCTGCATCGCTTCGAGCAGTGCGCTCTGTGTTTTCGGCGGGGCGCGGTTGATCTCGTCGGCGATGACCAAATTCGTGAACACGGGGCCTTTCTGGAGTTCGAACTCGCCGTTTCGCTGGTGGTAGACCGTCGTTCCGGTGATATCCGCGGGGAGGAGATCGGGTGTCATCTGGACCCGGGAGTGCTGGAGGTCCGTCGCGTTGGCGACGAGCGTGGCAATCGTCGTTTTCGCGACACCGGGGACCCCCTCCAGAAGCACGTGGCCGCGTGTAAGCATAGCGACAGTAATGTGTCGGAGGATCGCTTCGTTACCGATAAGAACTGTGTCCACCTCCTCCCTGAGACGGTCGTACAGCACCGACGGATCAGTCATTGCGCTGACGTTCGGCCCGCTGTTTAATAACGGCTTCCGTTACTCGCTTGATTTGTGCGGGCTCCCAGTCCGGATGGCGGGCTCTGAGATACTGCTCGACGCTGTCCGGGGACAGGTGTGGGTCCGCATCGCGGCCCCTGTATTCCCGAAGCCGGTCACGGAGCCACTCATCGAGACGGCGGTCGAACACGAGCAGCGCCCCGACCAGAACGACGCCACAGAACAGTAACAGTGCGTCGGACCGCTGTACGGCCAAGATAGCGGCGGCCACTGGCGGGACGCTGCTGGCGTGAGAGTAGTCCAGCAGCGCGGCATCGTGATCAGCGACGAGGTTCCGGACGAACCGTCGGTTGTCCCCACGTTCGAGCATCGCGTTCACGAAGACGCTCGGATCGCTGACGGCGATGACACGACCCTCGCCGACCGACTCGCTCGTGACGACAGGCCTGGACGCTAACTGCTCCCCACCATCGAGTTCTGCGTTCCCGTTGGTGTCGAGATAGGCGTACTCGGAGGTGTTGACGAGCGTCGTCGCCGGCCCGGCCCTGACAGTCGTGCCGTAGTTGAGGACGACGGTGTCAACGCCCGCCGTCTCCGAGTGATTACCGGTGGGCGTCGCTTCCGGGAACGAAGAGTTCCGGTAGTAGTTTCGGTTATCGTACACTGGGCGGCCGTCGAAGCGCGCGTCCGCCCCGACCGAAGCGAGCAGCGCGTTCCCGTGTGGGCGGTAATCCTCGGCGACGACGAGTGTGCCGCCACTTCGAACGAACTCAGCGATCCGCGTCCGCTCGCTCGACGAGTACGGTTCCGCCGGCGAGAGGACTATCGCGACGGTGCCGTCCGTGTCAGTCGTCGGATACTGACTCACGTTCGTTGTGACGGTCACGTTCGCGCCGGCCTCAGTACCGACGGTTCGGAGTTCGCCTGCACCGTCCCACTGGGAGTTGTACGCACCGAACGCCGCCGACGACGTGCTCGCGGCATAGATGAGCGCGATGACCGTAAGGGCGGTGTAGGCCGCCAGCAGGAGCTGCGGGAGACTGACCGACGGCAGCCAGGAATCGCCGGTGGACGGCGCCGATGGCATCAGACCAACCCCGGGGGGAGGATCTCGAGAATCCGTTTGATGACGACGTAGGCAAAGCCCACCAGCCCGAGACCGATGAGCCACCAGAGCCGCCGTCGCCAGCGCGGCGACACGGTCTGCGGTGCGACCAGTTCGACAGTGACGAGAAATCCGATCAGCGACACGACGAAAAACAACTCTAGCGTCAGCGCATCCAGCAGGGTCAACACGAGGATGGTACTAAGCACCCACATGAGATGCCCATAAATGAACTGCTGGCGCTGTCGAGTCGCCATACTACGCCGTTGTCCTGGGTAGACAGTCAAAGTTCCGACCGACGAACGCTGATTGCGACCCCGACGAAAGAACCAATAGTTGGCCTGGTATCTCGGCCCAGTCGCCGCTAGACAGTCTCGTGTCCGTTGACTCGTAATCAGGCTCCGGGTGCGGTCACCGCTGGGTAGCAGTGACACCGACCAGGCCGTCAATTCTAGAATCGTTGCGACGAGGGCACCGAACAGCGCGAGCGAGGCGCCGCCGACGAATATTGCTATGTGGATGGTCGGCGGCGTCTGTGCAGAAAGGCGGAACCTGAAAATCCTATCTGATACCATGGGACTGGAAAAAGCATTTCCCTAGAAGAACAGATACGGGCTAAAACAAATGTTTACCTGACTACCAGAACGCAAGGTTGCGTATCAGGAGCGGCTTGATTGTGTCAACGGTGTCGATATACTCGTCCTGATGACAGCAGATATCCAGCACAGGCTGATGTATCGAAGAATCGAGTCAATCAGCGTCTCTATTCGATGGAAATGGGCATTCGGATCGAACGCTCCCGGGTCGGAAATGCGGTAGTTTACTGGCTGCCCGGAGAAAAGTCGGGATCAAGCTGAGTCCGCCCAGCATCTGTCACCCAGTACACTCTTGCCCGACCAACTCGCTCCGACTCTACCCACCCTTTTGCTTCCATATCCTGTAGTTTGTTGCTCACAGCGGTATTACTGATATCTAAGCGTTCAGCGAGATCTTTTGGCGCCTGGACTGGCGGGTAGGCCAATCGCATCTCTTTCAGAACGTCAGTTTGCGTGACCGTCGGATCGGGTCCGGGCTTAGACACTTTGGAGTTAATTCACCTGCTTCAAACATAGTAATGCCTCTCGATAAGTGTTTTTCTAGGGCAATTATTATGCGTCCCGGTACATCACCGTGAGGTGGGAGGTGTGCTACAGCGTCCCAATTATCATCTATCGTACCAAACCAACGTCGAGGGCCTCAAAACAACACAACAGCAGACCCGTCACATCGCGTCTCCGCTAGTAACCTACGCATAATTAATCGGCTTACACATACCCAATCTGTATGGACCGAACGGTCGTTATCGGACTCGACGGAGGTAACTGGCCGCTTATCAACGACTGGATCGACGGTGGCCGCTTGCCGGTTTTCGAGCGGCTCCGCGACGAGGGTGCGTGGGGAACCTCTCGGAGTTATCTGCCGCCAGTGACCTGTCCGAACTGGAAGTGCTACGCCTCGGGAAAGAACCCCGGCAAGCTTGGTGTCTACTGGTGGGAACGCATCGAGACCGACGATCAAGAGATGGTACTCCCTGACGCGACGGATTTCACATCGCCCGAACTCTGGGACTATCTCAACGACGCCGGTCTGGAGACGGGCGTGATCAACCTCCCGATGAGCTACCCGCCCAGGGAACTCGACGGGTTCATGATCGCTGGCGGCCCTCGTTCTCGGGAACGCAATTACACGACCCCAACGGAGCTTCAGGACGATGTCGAATCGAGATTCGACTACCGCGTTCATCCCGAGAACGTACTCACGTCCAACAAGGGCGCTGACCGGGAAGTCGAGATGGTCCATGACCTCCTCCGGACGCGGTTACGGACTGCGAAGGCGCTGTTCGAGGAGACCGATGTCTCGTTTCTCCACCTGACGCTGTTCCACCTGAACGTCCTCCAGCACTACTTCTGGGACGGTCCGGAGACGCGCCGTGCGTGGGAGATAATCGACGAGGAACTCGAATGGTTCCTCGAAGCCGACTGCAACCTCGTCCTGATGTCTGACCACGGCTGTACGGAGATCGATACCGTGTTTTACGTGAACGAGTGGCTGGAAGAGAACGGCTACCTCGCGACCGAATCAAGCCTCGCCTCCCGGCTGTTCGATGTCGGCATCACGCAGGAGCGGATCGCCGAGATAGTCCGTACGCTTGACCTGGAGCGGTTTATCAGACCGTTCGTCCCCCGGGCGATCATCGAACGGTTCCCCAGCGACGAGGGTGTCGTCCGCGAGGAGAAGCTCAACATGATCGACTGGGAGAACACCACTGCTATCGGGAGCGGCCAGGGGCTCGTATACATCGTCGCTGACACCGAGGCCGAACATCAGCGAATCTTCGACGCACTGAAAACCGATCTGTCGGCGGTAACGGGGCTCAACGGCGAACCGGTCGTCGAGAGTGTCCACGCGCCGGCGGAGATATACACTGGCGGGCATCTCGACCGTGCACCTGATCTTGTGTTCGAACAACGCTCGGGCGTCCACACGGCCGAAGCGATGGGCCACGGTGAGTCGCTGTCCAGCCCGTCGGACTGGCAAGGCGAGAACGTCCCCGACGGGATGGTCCTTTTCCACGGTGACGGCGTCTCGCCGGGCCATCTCGACCCGATACGGATCTCGGACATCGCACCGACGGTCCTGCACTGGATGGGCCTCGCCGTACCCGACGATATGGACGGATACCCGGTTCTGTCGGCCTTCAGCCCCGAGAGCGAACCGGGTCAGCAAGCCGTAGAGACACGGACGCCACTCCGTGCACAGGACACGTCGGCCCGGACAGACCGGCTCGACGACGATGTCGCCGAGCGGCTTGAGGATATCGGGTATCTGGAGTAGGTCACGGACATCCCGGGAACCGATTCCGCAGCGTTTCGTGGGCTGAATCGATGGTGTCGAATCTGTATCCCTGCCGCCGGTATCGGGTAAGCACGTCGTGCAGCAGTGCGAACCCGTCGACGTTCCGCGAGTAGAGCGCCCGGTACAGTGGTGGGAGGGCACTGGCCGATGTCGGCGTTGCGAGGTCGTGGAGATGGATGTTGAACACGACAGTCGATGGGCCGGCCCGGAGGAGGGCGCTCGTGACTAGGCGGCCAAAGAACCGACAGTACGAGAGCGCCGTGGGAATCGGGACGACTGACGAAAGGACGGTGAAGGGCATCTCGAACAGGTCGAAGCGGTTCAGATACGTCGGTACCGCCGGCGCTTGCGTATTGTTGAAATGGCCCGGCCGCCACGTCGGGAAGACGCTCGCATCGAATTCGTACCCCTCCGCAGACAGTAACTGGTAGTCCGACGCTCTGACGTTCCCGTTCGGGAACCGGTAGCCGACAGGGCGTCGGTCGAAGAACTCGGTGAATCGGTCGGTGCTCCGGGTGATCTCATATCCCATCGAGGTGTTCTCGCGCTTGCTGTGGGTGTGTGAATGAGGGTGAAAGGTCACGGGTTGGCTGCACTCTCGGAGCCGCTCAACCGCTTCGGGGCGTTCGTCAAGCAGTTCGGTCTGAACGAAGCAGGTCAGCGGCGTCTCCGTTGTCTCCAGCAGATCAACGAGGTCATCGACGTACTCAACGGCCTCGTAGACGTTCCTCGTCAGCGCAGTCCCGAAGTCACACTCGAAATCGAGCGTCAGGTACACCGTCCGCTCGTCGGGCCACGGCTGTCTCTGTGGTTCGATTTGGAGTTCCGTGTGCTCCGATCCAGCCCTGTTCCAGCCCATTATCTGTCTACCACCTGCCGCCGGCCGTCGCCACTGGCCTTCGGGTGTTTTAATACACTGTGCTGATGGGTGAATGGCATAATCGATTTAATCTTCGCTTTTCGGTGCTGGTGACGCTTCCGACGAGGCCGCCCGTACCCCTGCCTCTGCCGGCTTCTCGACGATGAGATCTTCGAGTACGAGAAGGTCCAGTCCCATACCGAAGAAGTCCCTGATGGCCTCGTCAGGCTTCGTGACGATCGGCTCACCGTGGTCGTTAAACGACGTGTTCAGAACCACTGGAACGCCCGTGATCGCCTCGAATTCCTCGATGAGACGGTAATAGCGGGGGTTTTGCTCCTCCCGAACTGTCTGCGGCCGAGTGGTGTTGTCCCCAGGGTGAAGCACGGCGGAGATCTCATCACGGTTTTCGGCTACCGTATCGAAGGTTTTGATCATGTACGGCGACGGCTCGCCGTTTACGAGATACGTATCGATGCCCTTCTCCAACATCGACGGAGCGAAGGGGCGCCAGCCCTCTCGGTGTTTCACGTAATCGTTGACCCTGTCAAGGGACTCGATGGTCCGCGGATCCGCGAGGATACTCCGGTTGCCCAGTGCTCGCGGCCCCATCTCCAACCGACCCTGAAACCAGCCGACGAGAGCCCCGTCAGCGATCCTGGAGGCGACGTAGTGCTCTAAATTCTCGGGCTCTTTCGCAACAAGCTTGTTCGTCGACAGGTGCTGTTCGATACTGTCGGTTCTGTAGGATGGTCCCCAGTAGACGTTGTCCATCGGTGGGATCTCGCTGGGCTCGTACTCGAGCATCGCCCCGCCCAACGCGCTGCCGGCGTCGTTCGACACAGGCTGGATGAACAGTTCATCGACGCAGTCCAGTTCCATAACCTGCTTGTTCATCTTGCAGTTAAGCGCGACACCCCCAGCTAAACAGACCTTCGAGTGGTTAGTCCTGGCACAGAATGTCTTGACGATGTCGACAACAATCTCTTCGAGCAACGACTGGGTTGTAAACGCAAGGTCCTTCTCCCACTGCGAAAAGGTCTCAGTCGAGGACTTCCGAGGCCGGTCGAATATATCTTCAAGCCGCTGGGTCCCGATCTCGAACCCTTCGCTCGTAATCTCGGTCAGGTCGTAGTCGACTCCGGTCTCGATGTGCTCTCTGAGTGCCTGTTCGATGTCCTCGTTGTGTTCACCGTAGGGTGCAAGTCCCATCACCTTCCCTTCACCGTTATTCGCGTAGAAGCCGAGGAATTTGGTTACGGCACCGAAGAAGTAGCCGAGGCTGTTGGTGTATGGGTAGGTCCGAAGCCGTTCGAGTCCGCTTTCATCAGCGTGCCAGACAACGGTTCCGTCTGTCTCTCCACGCGCATCCATCGTGACGACGAGCGCCTCTTCAAACTCGGTCGGGAAGAAGCCGCTGGCAGCGTGACAAGCATGGTGGGTTCGGTATTCGATGGGCGGAACAGCGGTCCCTATCGACGAGAGTTCGTTTTCGATGGCGCGTTTGCCCAACACTGCCGGCGTGAGTTCGTTGCGGCTTCGCCAGCCAGTCCGTTTTATCTTCTCAAGTACTGAGTCGGAGCCGGTCCACATCCGTTTGTATATCTTTGGAAGCTCTCGGGGAAATTTCGAAGGAACCCACGGCACAACGACCGTATCTACTGCGTCAATATCGAGCTCTGCAGCTTCCAGGCATGCAGTGATGGATCGTTCGGGAAAGGTATTCGTTGCGTGTTTTGTCCGGGTGAATCGCTCCTCCTCGACACCGAACACGATATCACCATCGCGCAACAGCACTGCGCTCGTGTCGTGTGAGCCTAAATTCTTGATGCCGGGATTAATTGATAGCACGTACTGCGGCATGACATGATAGTAATGAAGAATGTTGATTAGTAAATACCAATTACCAAGACAATTGCGGCATTAATCCGCGGTAAGTAACCGTTTCGGACGATCACCATATTAGGTATAAATATCAAATTAGATAGTAATACGACTATGCTGAGTTTCACGTAATCAAATTAATAGGTTGTAACAACAGTATTCACTCGATAACTAAAGCTCAAGTATCAGTCTATCATAATATAGTGCCATGAGTGGCTTGATTGATATCCCATCCTTCTCAGTGTCGCGACACAGTGTCGCGGTCATTACGCTCATAGCGGCGTTAGTTACCGCTGTAGTCCTGCAGGCACAAGCCCTGTTGACGGTCTCCCTCGGTCCATTGGTTATTGGACCGATGTCAGTCTTGGTTACGGTGGCAGGGGTGCTAGTCGGTCCTATCGCTGTTATCGGATGTGTCGCCGGCTATCTCGTTCATAGCGCAGCATACGGTTTTTTTCCCCTGCTTGATGCGAGCGGCCACGTAGCTCTCGGTCTATCGGTATCGTTGTTCTGGGGTGGTTTCAAAGCTTCCGAGAGCCGGAATCGAACGGTGTATCGATTTCGTGCATTCCTTCTTGTTGCGGTGATAGCGTCCTTTGCCGCGGCGACGTTCGTCACGTGGGGTTACGAGGTGACCGGTCGGTTTCCCTTTTTTCCGAACGTGGTGTTCATCGGACTCGGGAACACGCTCTCCGTTTTGATCGGTGGCAGTATCGCGTTCGCAGTGTTATCGAAACTACGCAATAACCGAAAGTGGCAGTCGATGCTCAGAGCCGTCAACTTAGACCGCTATCCTCGCAATGCCTGGGAGTCACCCGAAATCCGTATCTCAGCCGGATTCCTGTTCGCCTGGATGCTGATTGGTAGTGTCGTCAGTATAGGATTCCAGATAGTCGAGTTGGTCCCGCCGTACCACATCCGTGTCCGGAGTCTCGATCCACTGCTGCTGCTCCATGAGTCCGGCCCGTTCGACCACGGCGGTGCGACACTTCACCTCGGCCTCGGTGTGACCGTGATTTCGCTGTGGCTCATCTCTCTGCGCCGCTATCGTACTGCCACAGCGGAATCTGGCGGATGACAATGACCGGGAATCCCTGCGAAAGAGATAATGTCAGCGGGATTCAAAATAGATCCGTGCGTCTTACGCGCCGAGATGCGCTACTCTCTTTGCTAGCAGGGAGTAGTGCGGGTGTGGCTGGACAGTTCGGGTTGTCATCGTTCGAAGGGCTGAACGAACGCCACGATGACGCCATGACCGATACCGTGGTTAGGGACCTTGCTGCCGTGGCAGAAGTCGTGTATCCGTCTGCGGTATCCGGTATAGAAGAGTTCGTCAGAACCTACGCTGGAGGCTTACCCGACACTCGAAAACAGAAAATCGCGTCGGCTGTGACTGAACTCAACGATTATGCATGCCGTACGCACGGCAACCGGTTCGCTGACTTGCCAGTCGGCGACCGGGATTCGGTCCTCCGAGCGATGGCCGTCGATCGGACGGGCTCTTCACCGGACGGAAACATTTCTGAGCGTATCCGCTACTACGTCGTCAATCAGTTGCTTTACGCACTCTACACCTCTCCTACGGGGAGTAGATTGCTCGGAATCGAGAATCCGGTCGGCCACCCGGGTGGCTTCGAATCCTACCAGAAAGGGCCGTCCCAAGCGGCGTTCACAGCGGAGGGTCAGGCTGATGAGTAAAACTATCGACACACAACAGGACCGCACTCCATCCGATGACGCGGACGTGTGCGTAGTCGGCTCGGGCGTTGCCGGCGCACTTGTCGCGTATTCGCTCGCAAAGCGGGATCACGACGTGGTCGTGCTCGAAGCGGGCCCCAGGTTTGACCCGTCGAGCCGACTCGGACAGATGGAAGAGGCGCTCAGACCGGAAGGGTCGATCAGGGACGTTTGGGAGATGGGTGGCGAACGGGACCGGTACACCTCTTCGGGCGGGGTTTATTACGGGTTGAATACTACGCGTGTCAAAGGTGTCGGAGGAACGACGCTCCACTGGCTAGGGATCACGCCCCGGTTGCACCAGAAAGACTTCGAAATGAACACCCGATACGGCCTCGCCTCCGACTGGCCGATAAGCTACGAACAGCTTCGTCCGTACTACGCCCTGGCCGAACAGGAAATGGGTGTCGCTGGGGGGACCGATAACCCGTTCGCGCCACCCCGTGAAACCGACTACCCCATGCCTGCTTTCCCGCCGAGTTACTCCGACTCACTGTTTGCCGATGCGTGTGACGAACTCGGTATCACGATGCACTCTGTCCCGCAGGCACGGAACACGGAGACGTACGACGGACGGAGCGCTTGTGTCGGATACGGCACCTGTATTCCTGTCTGTCCATCAGGGGCCAAGTACAGTGCCGACGTACACGTCTCGAAGGCCGAAGAACACGGTGCTCGCGTCATCGACCGGGCACCGGTCCAGCGACTCGAACACGACGATCGAGGTGTGAGCGTAACGGCGGCAATGTACGCAACCCCGGACGGAGCCCATCACCGACAAACCGCGGATCGGTTCGTTCTCGCGGCCGGTGCAGTCGAGATACCCCGATTGTTGTTGCTCTCGGCATCGGATCAGTATCCGGATGGGTTAGCCAACACCAGCGGTGTCGTTGGAAAGTACTTTATGGATCAGCCGATCGTTTCGATCACGGCTGAGATCGACGAGCCAACGAACCAGAATCCGATCGGCTATCACACGAGCGAGACACACCAGTTCTACGACCACGAGGAGCCACGGCCGGGCAGCATCAAATTCGTCTTCAACAACGAGAACCCGATAACTGCGGCCGATATCGCAATGCGCGGTGGTAATGAAGGGACACGGGAAGACTTGACGGACGTGCTCGCTGGAGACTCCTGGGGAGATGATGCGCTCGCAACGTTGCGTGAGAGGGTTCCCAACCGCCGGATCAGCATGTTCGCTAACCCCGAACTACTGCCGCGTGAGGAGAACGCGGTCACCCTGGACCACTCTAAGACCGACGACCACGGGAACCCGGTTCCGGATATCTCTTGGAGTATTGGATCCCACGCAATGGAGACGATGGAGTATGCCCGCGAGATACAGAATCGGATTCTGGACGAACTCGATGCGACGGTCCTGCACAAAAGCGACCTATCGGAGCCTAAAACAGCCGCGCACAAGATGGGCACGACCCGGATGGGAACTGATCCCGATACGAGTATCGTCGATCCAACACTTCGGACACATGATCTGGACAATCTCTTTATTGCCTCCAGCAGCACTTTTGTTACCGGCGGGGCGATGAATCCGACACTGACAATCGCAGCACTTGCCCTGAAGGTGGCTGATCACATCCATGAGGGACGATAGAGTGGACACAGATCGTGACGCAACCACAGCGGAGTAGCACCAGCGACTCGATCTTCAGGAATAGTGGTCTACAGAGAGACGATGATATCGTACTCGAGGTTCTCCTCTCCCGCTTTCGGTGGGGACGAATACGTTATCTCGATAGCCCCTACTGACTTACTGCTCACCCAGAACTCCCCGGCAGCGTCCGCTGATGTCGGTGTCACTGTTGCAACTCTCGGCGTGCTGTTGAGCGGGTGTGAAAACGAGAATGTGGCCGTGGATCCGTCGCCGCTTTTCGTCGCTGTCACCGCAGGGAGGTTTGGCGTGTGACCCGACTCTTCATCCCAGACGACGGATGCAGAGCCGTCGGTTGTCGCGATATCACCGGCCACTTGAATGGTTCCGTTATCAAACTTTGCCGTCGGTGAACCGTTCGTGGTCACACCAATCACCCCACCGCTATCTCTCCAGAAACCGGTGTTGTTCTGTTCAGTGAACGTGTAAGAGGGGTCGTTCTGTGTGCCATCTGGGACCTCAACCTCGTTTTCGACAATTACCGTGTCATCAAAATATAGATCTCCCTTATCGCCGTCCCCGGAGTGATCGTCCGCCTCTATGCGAATGTTCCTTCTAGAGCCCTCCTCAAATGGCTTGTGAACGACTTCAAACTCGTCGGCGCGCCGATTGTATCGCATCCCCCAGTCATCTTCGTCACCGAACGTAAGCCAACCGCCTGAAATGTTGGAGAAACCTGTTTCCGAATCCTCTGTTTGGTCTTGACTCTGACTTGATGCTCCCTGACTTGCTAGCTGGTCACACCCTGCAAATAAACCTGTGACAGCAGCAAGCGCAGATGAACTGAGAATGCGTCTCCTATGTACTTTAGGCTGTGGCACTTCATCTGACCCCATGTCATTCTTGATTTGTAATGGATTTTTAAATAACTACTGGCTGTCGTTTGCAGTAGTAGCCTGGACAGACGTTCCATACTCACCCAAACTGTTGAAACTAGTCCGTAGTAGTGATACCACTGTAGCCGGCGAACGATTCGCGGAACGTGTCAGTACGGCATTTGGTTTCTTAACCCAACGCCCGATACCGGTTTTCACACTGTGTTGACGGACAAGTATGCTGCCTGTACTCCTCGTACCGATATGCAACGACTTACCGTATCGCTATTCTTTCTCTGGTCCACTGCCCAAGGTAGCGACATGTTTGCCAGCCAGGCATACTGTCGGACGCCCACATACACAAGGCAAGTACTGTCACGACGATCTCGAACCCCCGAATCCAGAGCCCCAATTCGGGATGTCGGGGGATGTTTTCAGCCGTCCATGAGGGTTTGTGCGCGATCGCCTGCGCCACGCTCGGTGTGATTTGGAGCTGATCGACAATCAGCTCGGCCGGGAGTTCCAGCGGCCAGACCCAGAACGACACTTCTTCGAGATCCACAACAAGCGACCCCTGCAGAAACTGTTCGAGACCATCAAATATCGACGCCGCACTGATACTCACCCCGAACCCGACGGCCGAGTCAGTTTCACCGCGCTGGCAGTAGGTAATAGCACAGACCACCGCGATTACCGGAAAAACGAACAGTATCGAATGGCCGAGTGCTCGTCCCGTTGACACCACGCCAGCCAGCCAGAGCGGCTTGTCGATCAGGTCCGGGAGGAGAGACCCAAAAAGTACGAGAAGCGTCGGGAACTCCTCAGGTGAGTGACGATAGCGTAGGTGAGTATACCCGGAGTAAAGCAGATACCCGATCGCTAGATGTGTGGATGGCCACATGCTCTCTGGTGTTCATTTCCATCTAGCAAATTCTAATATATAAACATCGGCCACGTTCGAACTTACAGGAGCCCTTCACGGGTGTTCCATTTGTATGCTATATCCCGGTGATTGAGTACAATAGATCGATTTGGAGTTCTTGTTTACTATACGAACTTAATCCCGCCGGAAACGTCGCAGTAGTGGGTACATAACAATTATACTCTTGTTATTGTCGCCCCACCATCCGTCGTCTGGCCTGATTAATTGAGGAGCCGACCACGACCGTTAGGAACTGACTTCCAACTCATTGCACTGACTTCACAGATTTATATCAGTGGGAGAACAGTTGCATCGCTCTGATATGCTGGCCAGTTCTTCCGCCACGATAGCCAGTATCTATGATGCCAGATCCGTTAATCCATATCCAGTAGGTCGTGGGGACACCCGAGTCGGACTGGCTTTTCCCCGGATCGAACAGATGACGCCGATTATTCCTTTGCCATCCCAGCGGTTGCATCAAGGTTTCGAGAACGACAGAGCAGCTTCGAACGTGGGCTATATCGCCCTGTGAGAATGTTGATGTGAGGGGAACACGGCGTGTGTATAACTTCAGTCAGATAGTAAATCTCTGTTTTATTCATATGACTTGCGCCGTACGGTCGAACTAGCTCCGAATTCGTCATCCGACCGTTGGTATCATCACAGTCCACAAGCCTGCTTTTGACCGACTTGGAACCGATGAGAACGGACTCGTCGGTCTCACTGATTCGGGACGTTTCTAAGCCGCCGTCAGCAAGCCGATAGGTCCCTCATGCCGGTCACTGGACGCCTCGGGTTCTGGTTCTCTCGAAGGCATATCGTCCGTGATGTGTTCTCTCGTCTCCGAAGAACAACCGCCACAACCACAATCCCGGAAGCGCCACTCCAGCTATCGACGCCATGGGACTGCCACCAGTTGCCAGAGGAGCATCAACCCGGACAGTTCGACACGGATCGCGATACCTCTCTGCAGTCCCCAGACGTTGGTCGCGATGAAGACCTCACTCTCTATGCTCCACACAAATATTTAGGTTCCCCTACCGAGTACTAGCCCTCAAATGCGCTTCACGAGCCGATACTGGGCAGGCATCGCGCTCGCTGGAGTGTTAACCGTCACGTCCCTGTTACTCAAACGACCCGAACCGCTCATCGGAGCCTCGGGCATCGGTGCGTGGCTGTTCGCACAACAGTATCGGTTTCTCCGACAGACGCGACAGACCGTCGACAGCTTGTCAGTTACCCAAACGAGTTCGCGCGACCGTGTCGTGAAAGGGGACCAGTTCACCGTCACGGTCGACGTCTCTGCTGATCACGACATCCCGATCAACGTGGCGGTCACGTGCAATCCGTCTGTCAGCGTGTCCACCATCGACGCTCCGGCTCGGCGCTGTCGGCTCGAGCCTGGCGAGCAAGCCGCAACGACGAGGATGACCACGGCTGGTACAGTTGCCGGAGAGGTTTCGTTCGCGCCGCCCGACGTGACGCTCTCAGACCCGAGCAGGTTTTTCGAAGTGACCGTCCCAATCGGTGAGCCACTGACTGTTCAGATCGAGAACCGTTCCGATCGCGAATTACATGTCGGCGCAGGCGGACAACGACTGGCCGCCGAGTATGGTGAGCACGAGACCCTTCAGCAGGGAGCCGGGCTCGAACCCGCAGAGATCCGGGAGTACTCGCCCGGCGACGAAATTCGGCGGATAGACTGGAAGGCTACGGCACGATACAATTATCCCCACATCCGAAAGTACGAACGTAAGACACAGCGACGGACTGCACTCGTCGTCGACCATCGCGCCAAGATGGGCTTTGGTCCGTCCGACAAGCGGATGTTTGACCACGCAGTGGATGTCGCGCTCCTGTTCCTCACTGACGCCAGGCGAAACGGGGATACCGTGGGCCTTTATGCCGTTGGCGACCACGGGCTGACTGTCGAAACGGACCTCTCTTCGGGAGAAGAACAGTACAACAGACTACGCCGATCCCTGGAGGAATTGCACCCTACCAGTAAGTCCGGTTCCGGTACGCCCGCGTTCACAGCTCACCAGGGCCACGCTCGGCGACTGGCCGATCGGTTGCGCGGGTCGGTATCGTTCGACCGGACGCTCCGCCCGTACGTCTCCGAGCATGACGCCTACGTCCGTCGAATCGAGAGCAGACCGCTGTTTTCGGCAGTTCGAGCCCATGCAACGCCGCTCAGAGAGTCGACGTGGACGGTCATCATCACGGATGACTCCGACCGCGCGGAACTCCACGACACGGTGAAGCTTGCGCAGCAACACGACGGCCACGTCGCGGTGTTTCTGACCCCTAGGGTCCTCTTCGAAGAGCATGCGGCCGACGAACGGGAGTCGGCGTACCGACGGTACCGCGAGTTCGAGGAGTTCCGGCGAGACCTCATGGAACTCGACGGGGTCACGGCGTTCGAGGTTGGGCCGGAAAACAAGCTGGAAGATGTCCTGAGTGTCGGGCGAGCGGCGAACGAGGGGGACGGACAGACCACCGCACCAACACAGCCGCCAGGTGGTGGTCGATAGATGTTGGAACGCGTGCACTCGGCCGGCCGTCAAGCTGTCCGGCGCCCAGCCACCGGTCAGTTCCCGACATTCCCGGAGCTGGTCAGTCTCGGTCTCGCAGTGGCGGTACTCATCGCAGCCAACGGGATGGCTGGTGCCATCATAGGTGCTGTGCTCGTTCTCGTCTGGCTTCACCTGCCCGTCGAGTACATCGTTGCGCTTGGACAGGTTGCACTCGTGGTTTTCGCCGCCGATCAAATCCCGCTGACGCTCCTGCTTGCCGTGGAAGCCAGCCTCGGGTTGCTCTTGGTCGGCTCGCTTTTCGGGGCTTCCAGATCGCTGCTGCCGGGCATCGTCTGGCTCTTCGCATTCCTCACCTTCGGTGGCGGTGCCTGGGTCGCCGTGAATAACGGCGTCGCGCTCTGGCAGGTCGCTATCGCTCTCTGGCTTGTTGCTTCCACAGTCGCGTACGGACTCTACCGACACCAACTCGTCACGCTCGGACTCACAGACGGAGAACACCTCGCATGAGTAGGACAGACGAACCGCTTACCGACGACCGGACCGACTCGACGACTTCTACCCCAACCGAACTAGAGGAGGCGAAGCGACGGATCGACGAACTGGAAGCCGAGAACCGACGCCTCCGCGAAGACTACGTCCGCACGAAACAGCGCCAAAACCGGATGACTTCGGGGGCATTGCTGGTGATTGGACTCATCGGGCTAACAGCTGGAATCGCGTTCCCAGACGACCGGACCGTCCTCTTTGCGCTCGGTGCCACCGGCGTCTTTGGGGCCATCCTGACATACTTCCTCTCCCCGGAGCGGGTTCTCCCGGCAGCGGTGGGTCGTTCGATGTACGATGCAGTCTCGGACACTGGTTCGGCTGTCCGAGACGAACTCGGCCTCACAACGATCTCAGTGTACTGCCCGGTCCAGTCGGCGGCCGATCACGGTCGGGCGCCGGTCCGTCTGTTCGTTCCCCAGTCGACCGACTACGAGCTGCCATCCGAAGGGGACCTCCGCTCGACGTTCGTGGTGCCGGAAGACGGACACAGTCGCGGTGTCGCGTTCACGCCGTCCGCCACGGGGATGCTTGAGGAGTTCGAACAGACCGCCTCAGGCAGCATGAGCGACCAACCAGAGACGCTAGCAAACCAACTGTGTGACTCCCTTGTCGAACAGTTCGAGCTGGCCCGCTCCGCCGAGGCGGAATCGGATCGAGAGAGCCGGCGTGTCACTGTCCGCGTTTCGGGTTCGGCGTATCCCTCGGTCACCAGGTTCGACCATCCGATCCCGTCGCTTCTCGGGGGCGGTCTCGCTTGGGGGCTCGAAGAGCCGGTCACCGTTGAGACGGTATCCGCTGAGGAGGAGTCGGCGTATCTTGTCACCTGTCGGTGGTGACACGAAGACAGGACACGCGGGCAGGACCGCTGACAGACCGTTCCTCAACGCTTACTCGTCGTCGAACTCTGGAGACGACCCACCGTCGCTGACGGCCTCGGCCGAGCGAATCATATCGTCGTGTGTCGGCGGCGTCACCGTTCGGAGCGTCTCCTCGATTATTTCCTCGGGAGTGACGTCGCTGAGTTCGGCGTCGGTACTGAGTACGAGCCGGTGGGCCAGTACCGACTGGGCCAGCGCTTTCGGGTCGTCCGGAATGACGTAGTCACGCCCGCGAATGGCTGCCAGTGCCTTCGAGGCCTTGAGGAGATGAATGCCGGCTCGCGGTGAAGCCCCGTGTGCAGTGTCGGTACTAGCTCTGGTTCCCTCGACGATGTCGAGAATGTACTCACGAACTGACGCGTCGATGTACACGTTTTCGACTGCCTCCTGTGCCGAGAAAATTTCGTCGGTCGAGATGACCTGCTGGGTCTTCTCCGGTCCGAGGTCGGGAGTCTCGTCGAAGCGCGCATACAGCTCGTTTTCGAGCTCGCGAGGGGGGATGTCGACGGTGAGTTTGACCTGAAAGCGGTCGCGTTGGGCCTTCGGTAGCGAGAACGTCCCCTCCATATCGATAGGGTTCATCGTCGCGATGACCATGAACGGGTCCGGAAGCGGGAGCGTCTCTCCCTCAATGGTCACTTGCCTTTCCTGCATCGCCTCGAGCAGCGCGCTCTGTGTTTTGGGTGTCGACCGATTGATCTCGTCGACCACGACCAGATTCGAAAAGATGGGGCCCCGTTTAGTCTCGAAATCATTCATCGTCTGCCGATATATTTTCGTCCCAGTGATATCCGCCGGCATGAGGTCCGGTGTCATCTGGATGCGCTGGAAGTCCATACCGAGTGTCCACGCAAACAGCTTGGCCACCGTCGTCTTCGCCACGCCTGGAACGCCCTCCAGAAGTACGTGTCCGTCAGTGAGCAGCGACACAGTGAGCTCTTCAATTACACGTTCATTGCCGACGAGGACGTTGGCAGCCTCGGCACTGATTTCTTCGTACAGGGACTCAGGTGTGACCATCGTACAAATGGTTCCAGTGTAAATGATTTATCTTGCTGTTCATTTATATATTCTGATTTATATACATGCTGCCGGAGTTAGGCACGTTGTATAGAACGTCGTCTCCGGAGTAATGCCTCCATTCCTACCCATAGCGATATTTTATAAGTGCCACGGCCACGATACCGATGCTCCCGAGGAGTCCGCGAAGGATCGGTACTTCTCGAACAGTCAGTATAGCGGCTGTGAGCGGTGGGATGTCCTCACCGTGTGAGTAATCGAACAACACCGTCTCGTGACCGGACATGATCGCGCGGACGAATTGACGGTTGTCGGGACGATTGAGCATCGTATTGATAAATACGCTGGGGTCCGATACGACGACGACACGACCCTGTCCGATCGGCTCGACTGTCACTACGGGATAGTTGTCTAACTGTTCGTCCCGATCAATCGCACCGTTTCGGTTTGTATCGAGATAGCTGAACGACGAACTGTTGACGAGGACGCGTGCACCGCTGGGTTGCACTGCGGTGCCGTGATTCAGTGAGAGTTGCTCAGTCGTTCCGGTCAGCGTGTGCGGGGTAACGTCCGGTGCGACGACTAACTCCGGGGACCGATAGTACCTTTGCCCGTCACGAAGTAGTCGCCCGTCGACTCTCGCACGTGTGTTAAGAGCCGACAGTAGCGGATTTGTCTGTTCACCAAAATCCTCGGCAACGACGAGCGTGCCGCCCTCCCGGACGAACTGCTGGATGCGAGCGACGTCGTCGCCACTGTACGTGCTGTCGGGCGAAAGAATGATCGCAACGGTTGCGTCCGGATCAACTCGTTGGTACTCGGTCGTATTCGTAGCGATAACCGGCTCAGCACCGACTGCTGTGGCTTCCTGCCGGAACGACGATGTCCCATCCCACCCCTGATTGTACGTCCCGAAGGCGCTTGTGGAGGTACTCATCACGATGGCGACAGCCACCACCGTCACGACAGTCAACGCGATGAGAAGGAGCCGAGGGAAATCCAGCCGGGAGTGGCGCGCCATTCAGTGACGGCCTCCGTGTGGTTGTGAAAGCGCGTACCCACTGTTGTCGTACACTTTGCCCCAACACCCAGTATAACTTAGAAACACGGTCGGTCCTGACCTGTACGCAGTGCCGAGTGACTGGCCGCTCGGTGGTCCGACCCCACGACGATACCGCTCCGAAGCCATATACAATATACAAAGCGGAACAATATTTGTAGCTACCGCCGTGTGAGTTATTCTCGATAGGCATGCCGACGAAGTTGGACGCCGCGTGTCTCTTCACCGGTCAGAAGCCTGAACCTAGGACTCCCGAGCGCTGAACACCACATCGTCCGGTATCTATAAATGGCAATTCGACGATAAAACAGTTGCATGCCTGTCATCACAGGGAGAGATGAGTCTCGCTCGAGGGCGGCAGAGTTCGGACTCGGCCTTGGCGAGTGCAACCGTCACCGGAAGCAATAGAACCAGTCCTATGCTGGGTGAAATAATCTTCTGGTCCACAGCGCTTGTTCTGATCCACGTCTACCTCCTCTACCCCGGTGTCCTGTACGGTCTCAGTGTGATACGTGATCAGTCGGAGCCGTACGACCTGAACGACGGCGACCTTCCCGCTGTCACGCTGGTCATCGCCGCGTACAACGAGGAGGAGATAATTGGAGAGAAGATACAGAATTCCCTCGAGCTTGACTATCCTGACGAGCACCTCGATATTGTCGTCTTTTCTGATGCGTCATCAGACAGCACGGACCGAATCGTTCGATCGTATGAGGATGCAGGGGTGCGCCTGGAGCGTATCGAGGGACGGGTCGGGAAGACAGAGTGTCAGAACCGCGTTGTGGAAGGTCTCGACAGTGATATCGTGGTTTTCTCCGACGCCGACAGCATGTATGAGGCCGATGCCATCCGAAAGCTGGTCGCTAAGTTCGCCGACAACGTCGGCTGTGTCGTGGGCGAACTCCGGTACAAGAAGTACGGTGTGGAGGCAGAATCCTCGTACCGGGCGTTCGAGAAACTCATCAAGCGGCTCGAGGCGAAGGTTAGCTCTACTGCCGGCGGGAACGGCTCGATATACGCCGTCAAACGCGATTCGTACGTCCCCCTGCCCGCAAATCATATAAGCGACTTCTCGGAGCCGCTGGCGATTGTCCAGCGAGGGGAACGCGTCGAGTACGCTGCTGAGGCGCGTGCATGGGAGAATACCGGTGAGACCGTCGAATCGGAGATGAGTCGCCGTATCCGCATCGTCACTCGCTCCTGGCACACGTTCTTCGATTATCTTGGTTTGTTGAACCCGATCCGCTATCCACTGTTCAGCTTCGAACTCCTCTCTCACTGGGTCCTTCGATGGCTGTCACCGCTGTTGCTCGGTCTGATCGCGGTGACGAATGTCGCACTCGTTCTCGCCGATGCACATCCGATCTATCTTTTGACCCTGTTCGCGCAGGGAACCTTCTATTTGCTCGCGCTGATCGGCGGTGCGATGGAGCGACTCGACCGCTCGAACCCCCGAATCACGTATGTTCCCTACTATTTTGTCGTGCTGAACTACAGCCTTGTCGCCGGGCTCCGCAACGTCGTGCGGAACCGGAACATCGTCACCTGGGACACCGAAACCAGAACCGACTCGGACTGACACGCGCCCGTTTCTCATGGCGACTCTGTCACCGCCCTCTCTTGATTCAACCAGAGAGTTCCGCTGACCAAGTGGAAGTAAACCGCGTATGCCCCGAAAATAGCTGATAGGACTGCTGGAGGCCAGGAATTATCCTCTCATGAGACGTTGTAACATAGATGCCGGGCTTAATTCGCTGCGGTGACGTTCACATTGAGGTGGACCCATCGGTACGCGTTGTCCACTCGCGGATCGGCCGGTGACTCGCCGCGGTATAGCAAGAACACTATGCGGAGTCGGTCACCGATCAACGTGGGTGTCAGCACGCGTTCCTGCCGATCAGTCTCGTTCGGGGCCAGCGTGACGCGGTAGCTATCCAGCCGCTCCGCTTCGAGTACGCTTTTCGACTCACCCTCGGAACCGACCCGCTGTAGTTCTGTCACGACGGTGTAACTGGTTCGCTCGTGTTCGTGGTTCCGAACCCCCACGGTGAGTGTCTGGTTCTCCGTGGCGACGAGTTCAGTCGGATAGTTATCGGCGACGAGTTCGCCGTTCGTATCCTGGGTCAGAAGATACAGTTCAGTGTACTGTTCGCCCCTCTGCTGGTCGATGAATGCGTAGCCAGCGCCCGTCATCGCAAAAAGGAGCACGGCAGCGAGTGCGACGTTCAGCATTTTGTCGGTCCGCGTCTCGTTTGCGAGAACTTCATCGATGGACCGGTACCACGCCGATGGCGACACGCTGAACCGATGGTCGGGCGTGAGTGCCAGCCGGCGCTTTGTGGCTATCGCAACACAGACGACGGTAAAAAGGGAGATGCCGACCAGCATCGGGCCGAGTCCGATACCCCAGGGCGTGAAATTGAGTGTAAACCCGATCAGCGGGACGAGCGCCACACTGCTACCAAGCGACAGCACAATCCGCTCTAAACCGGTGAGAGGGCGGTTCAGAAGCTGTCTTTCATCTCGATCCTCGGTTGGTGAGTCGGGAAACAGCGCGGCAACGAACGCATATCCAGGGACGAACAAGAGAAACGGAATAGACAGGACAATCCGCAGTGACGTCTCCCGGACCACAGGCGCAGACACGACAATCGCTGTGGCTGCAACGAGACTGAGTACGATGGCCAAGTCGATAGGCAGACGATGGACTTGGCTGGGCAGGTAGGGTCGCACTCGATCCCTGAGCGACATACGGGATCGAACGCTTTCCGTTATAATAATACCTCGGTGAAAGGTCGGAGGATGGTTCAGCAGGCGACTTCCGCTCAGAACACTGCCTGGCTCACCGCGCGGATCTCCTGAATGATGAGGTAGACAAAGGCGAGAAGCCCGACGAGTATCGGCCACTTCAGCCGCGCCCGCCAGCGAGGTGTCAGGTTCACCGGTGCCGTCGCGATCGTTAGGAGCAGAAATCCGATGAGCGAGACGACTACGAACAGATCGAACGTGAGCGCACCGATCACAGCGAGGCTGAGAACCGATCCCAACATCCAGGCGATCTGTCCGTTCACGAACCGCTGTCGTCTCGTCGTCGCCATATACGCTATCCTCCCGTCTTTCTCTTAAACTATCTGGTCAGACCGACGACATACACCGAACCCGACCTCAAAGATTGGCGTACACGTCTGCTGTTGCGGATCCGATGTCTTCCCACCCGAACTCCAGAATCCGTTTACGGTTTTGCTCGCCTATAGCGTCTAGGTTCGCGGTCATGGCCCGCCGCATCGAATCCGCGAGCGAATCCACGTCGGGATCATAGAGGAGTTCTGATTGCCCGTCGAGCAGTTCCGGAAGACAACCGACGCGGGGTCCGACGACAGGTTTTCCGAAGGTCATCCCCAGAATCGCACTGCCCGAGGTGAGCACGTCCCGGTACGGCAGTACGATGGCGTCAGCGGCGTTGAGATACACCTGCATTTGCTCGTCTGGAATAAACTCGAACCTCGTCGTGATCCGGTCGTCGTCTCGACACGTCGACTCCATCTTCCGGACTTCTGTCTGGGTAGTCGGGTTGCCCGCAACGACGAGTCGGATATCCGTCTCCGGCATCTCGGCGAACTGCTCGACGAGCCGCGGTACCTGTTTGTACGGACGAATGCGTCCAAGGTAGAGAAACGTGGTCGGATCGTGATCGAGGTTGAGCCGATCACGGGCCCGACGCTGGCTGATCGTGTTCTCGTAACTATCGTCGTAGTGACCGTGGGGTACGACAACGGTCTTTTCCGCCGATGGAAGGTTGTAGCGCTCTACTGCTGATGTTTGGGCGGCGCTGCAGTGGACGATCATCTTATCGACTATGCGCGCGTAGATCCGTCTCACTTTTAGTTCCAGCTCGGGCTGTCGCCGTTCGTGGTCAAGCATGTTGTGGACCGTCCAGACGACGTCCATTCCCAATAACTTCGCAACGACCGTCGCCTGGAGGAACACAACAGACTTCACCAGGCTGATAGAGAGACGTTCATTGACGAGATATGGGGCAATCCAGTGGACGTGGATCACGTCCGGCCGACTTTTGAGGAGCGTTTCCAGCGTCGAGAGTGGATATCCACTCGCTAGCGAGACATCGACGCCCGCTTGGGAGAGTCCCGATACGAGGTTTCGCTGGTAGGGGTTTCCATCCATATGTGGAAAAAAGAGCACGCGCATAATTGCGTGTTCTGCGCTCCGGAGCTTAATTATTGTGTCATATTCGCTGCATCGGGGGGTATCAGGCTCCGTATCTGAGGAGGCGAGTGCTACGTAATTGTGTTTTCTCTGATACTGCGTAAACCACTCCAGCATCTGCCTGAGAGCACCAATAGAATTAAGGTCAATTGATAGATTATCCCAAATACGTGTCTATCGTCGCAAAGGTTCATCAGCTATATATCGTGGCAATCCGCTCCGGAGAAGCTAACAGATGAACATCGTCAGGTCTGGTGTCAAACTGTTTATCGCGAACGGCGCGAACGCGGCGATTACCTTTCTGGGTATCGCGTTTTTCGCGAAACAGCTTCCACCTGGGGAACTCGGTGTCTTTTTCCTGTTTCAAGCACTTCTCGGTGTCCTCATGATACCCGCTGATTTCGGTCTCCGCGGCGCAGCAGAAAAACGGATCAGTGAAGGGGACGAGCCGGGAAAGATGCTCACAACCGCATTTCTCCTAAAGACGCCACCACTACTGGTGATAATCGGAGCCGTCGTTGTCTTCGATGGTGTGGTGAACAATTATATCGGCGAGCGCGTCGCACCCCTGCTGGTTATCGCCATCGTCGGACACGAACTGTATCAGTTCGGCGTCCAGATCGTAAGTGCGGAACTCCGTGTCGGAGAGACAGCTGTCCTGCGGTTGACACACAAGATCGTGTGGGTCGTCACCGGGTACGGATTGCTCCAGTACGGTTTCGGAGTGACAGGTCTCATATACGGGCTCATACTGGGATATGCTATTCCGTTTCTCTGGGCTCTGTACAAACGGTCGACACCGTTTCGTCGCCCCGCAATGGAACACGCATATTCGCTAACGGCGTACTCCAAGTACAATTTTCTCTCAGCGGTCAGCGGCTACTTCTATAATTGGATGGATATTCTCATCATCGGCCTGTTTCTGACGTCGGCCCACGTAGGCGCGTACGAAGTTGCCTGGCGAGTCACTGCTGTCGTCACTATCGGCAGTACCGCGATTGCTCATACCATTTTCCCGCAAATCAGTCGCTGGGATGCCGAGGAAGCCATTATTCGCATCGAACAGCTCATTCCACAGGCAGTCACTCCCTCGCTCATCATCGCCGTTCCGGCCTTCTTCGGAACGCTCCTCTTTTCCAGAGAGATCCTCACACTGGTTTTCGACGCCGAGTACTCGATCGCGTGGTTGGTACTGATCATCCTGATGGCCGAAAAAATCCTCCTGGCCATCCACGTGATTACCGGACGCTCACTCAAAGCTACGGACCATCCTGAGCTCGCGGCTCGTGCCGCGGTCATAGCTATTGTGATAAATCTCATCCTCAATCTCGTGTTAGTCTGGCAGTACGGCATCATCGGTGCGGCCGTCGCCACTGTCATCTCGTTTGGCATCAACACGCTTTTGTGTATCAGATATCTCTCACGGTATCTGACGATTCGCATCCCGTGGAACGAGGTCGTCCGGGTTCTCGCCGCCTCGCTTGGGATGATGCTCGTCTTGTTCGGAGTGGACGCAGTTATCCAGGTCGACACGCTCATTCGCCTTGTCGTAGTTATCGGGTTTGGTATCGTCGTGTATTCGGGGTTCGTCTTACTATCCTCTCTACTCCGCACGAAAGTATTCAACAGCATCCAGCTCGTGAGGTCTGGGGGATCACCCAGCGAACCGGCACAGAGCGACGATTAAAATAGTGGCCGCCACTGAGGGAGCGCTACCTCTCCCAGGCGTTCTCCGTGATCTACCGTCCTATATCATCAGATCGGTGACAGGCTACGGTCAGCTTCAGCGCACCATTCGACCGGTGCCCGGTTCAACAGGCTGTGTAACATATCACGATGAACCACTGGTCTCCCTGGTCATGCGCTGGTGCTGGATGACGACATCCCCATTGCTGTAGACGACACTGGTGCTTGTTCGGTCCCACTGGAAGGTGTCCGTGTGTACCGGCGAATCGAGCTCCGTTTCGTTCGCAGTGTACCGAGGGTCCTCCACATCGACCATTCGCGCGTATAACCCTTGATTACGAAACGCAGCAACTGAGACGACGGTCAACCCCGGTCTCGTGACTATTTGCTGGTCCGTTTGACTGGCTCTGAGCTTGGCAAACTGTGACTCACTGTACGGCAGATTCAGTGCCCACGCGTACTCATGGAGATACACCATGAGTTCCGAGCGTGCGTAGACATCTTGCTGTCCGGTCATATGTGTAAAGACGAATTCGGTTGCGGTGAGTTCCTCGTCGGTGATGTAGTCCTGTCCTCCCTTCTGAATACCTGCAAAATCTGTGAGTGCGGGATATGCCATTCCGGAAGTTATTGTGACGAACACGAGTGCTACCGTAAATACGACGACACCAGCACGACGGATGGACGTACCGTTACCGGGGCGGATCCCGTATCTGAACCCCGCAGCGGGCACGAGCATCAAAAGCGGCAACACCATCAACCGCCACCGCTGGAACGGTATCAACCCCTCCAGTGGAATCCAGGCGGGATTCGGGAAATAGAGTACGGCCGCGGGTAGAAACCCCAGCAATGCGAGACGCCAATTGAGGTCAACAAGGCGGTCAGTACGCAGTACGACGAGGAGACCAATACACGCCAGCGCCAACAGAAATGAGTAGTGAAGACTATCCAAAAAGAACGGGATCGAACTGAGAAGAAGCTGCTCGACGCTATTTATGCTCTGGACTAGGTAGATGTCTGAAGGGATCCCCTCCGCGGCACTGCTTGTAAAGAACGTCCACACCAGAACTTCCCGAAACTGGGTCGTAACGATGGCCCAGTACACACCGAACATGAGACAGAAGACCGAGAATACGAACACTGTCTGACGGTCCGTTCCCTGCTTGTGTTTCCAGGTCCGTATTGCCAGGTAACCGATTGGTGTAGCTAGCAGCGAGATCACCATTAGAATACTCACGTGGTGAGTGACAATCCAGGCAGTCACAATCACCGCTGTGACTGTGACGTACCGAGTGCTCCACCGCCCCATGGTCAAGAGAGCAAGGAACACACAGAAAAAAACGAAACTCATCGACTGGTAATGTGGGACGGCAGCATAGTGAAGAAACGCCGTGTTAATGCTTATCAGAACGATGCCGATCAGCGCCAGTGAGCGAGACTGCCCCCAGTTCCGGAAGAACAAGAACGCGGCGAGGAGTGCGATCTGAAAGAAGGCGATCATGAGAACGGACATAAACATCCGAGGTCGAAGTTGTGTAAACCGCATCCCTGTGCTAGCGAGTAGGTGAAACGCCGAGTACGAAAAGTACCGAGTCGATTCGATCGCAGAGAGGCTCTCACCGTTCAACAGCACGATAGTGGCCGTCGTGTGATTAATTGTATCCGGAACCCGCACGAAGTACGCGACTGTAAAAACCTTCGAAGCGATGAGGAGAACCGACGTGCCACAGGTCAACAGTAAATTAGCACGACTGGCGATTGTACTCTCGTCCTGAGAGACACTTCGAAGGAGCACAAGAAGTAGCGTCGCCGTCACTCCAAAATAGAAGAGCAGGCCCTTCCCGACTAGCGCTAACACACCAGCACTGCCAATAAGGAGAATCACTGGGAAGCGGGTATCGAGTGCTCCCCGGGTGACGGCTTCTGCAGATGATCTACCCAGAAATAGGAGTACATCGATGAAAACTACCGCGGTAACTATGTAGAGTGAGAGGCCGACAAATCGGGGCCGGCCGATACGAACAGCGGCCCATATACCGAGCGGCAACGCGAGATGGCCAATAAGAAAGGCCACTCTCAGCAGAGTGTCCCGAGAGGGACTGAAGCCCGACATATGTCACCGGTCCGAATACATGGGCATATAATTTTCGTCTATTCGCCGACCAAAGCCGTGGGCGTATCCGTTCGGCTATGCTGTGCCCAACTGCTCCAGAACGCCCGATACGAGTCGTCAATTTTCGGAATCGACACCAGATGTGACTTTTCAGCAGTGTCCGAGAGCGTGGGTAATATCTCCGATGCCTCGTACTCCCACTCCGCTTCCTGTAACCCCGACACAGTCATCCACGTAGTTGCCTGTCTGGTGTATGGGAACGATGCAAGCACCAGGGCCTTCTCGTCGTGTGCCTCGTGCTCGCCTTCCTTTGACCAGTCTGTGGAGCGGAGCGGGTTGCCCCACTTCCAGTGCTCTTTGGTCAGCATATACTCGCTAAGCGGGGCAGGTATCCGTTCTTCAACCTCCGAGGTGGTGATGGTAAAACCGCCTGAGTTATGATCGAGGGCCGTCGACAGTCGCTTGAGCACAACGTAGGCGCTCCACCCGGAGTTCTGGATGTTGTACCCGCTTTGCTCGTTGATATCGATAACCTGTTCGTGCCAGTATACGACCAGCGAATCCGCGATGGAGGGGTCTGTGAGATAGGCATCTGCCACGGTGCAGACGTCCCCACCGGCCGCTACAACAACTGGAGTCTCGGGAGTGGCTGCCCTCGCAGCCTCCACAATGCGGTCAGTTCCTTCCGATCCAATCGGCTTCGTATCCTCGATGACACCGGAGTCGGGTTTGTCGTGCTGGTCGAACACCCCGAACTCTGCAGGCGGAAGGTTGTCAAGTCCGCTCTCAGACGCCTTTTCACGGACCTTGCGGTGGTTCGTGACACTGATTTCGCGGTATCGCTGATACTCCTCGGTACCCCTCCAGACTTCCTGCGGATAGCTCAGTAGAAACCCCTCTACGTTTGCCGTGCCGGAATCCGCCATGGCGAGCGCGAGTTCCCCCATGTAGTTGTCGGTGCTCTGATCGTCGAGGAATATGAGTGGATTCGATGAATCGACCGCTAACGGGTCAGGGACGCTATCTAAGCCGGGATACTGCCCGTCCGATGTTGTCCGCACCTGCTGTTGGTTCTGTTCCGTTTGTGGAGTCTCGTTCGGCGCTGTCGGCGACGGACTTTCTGGCGACTCCGAGTCAGCGAGCCGGCCACACCCTGCGAGCCCACTGAGAACGGCTGGGGACGTGAAAGCTGCAGTACGCAGGAATGAACGTCGAGTGAATTTCGCCCCATCTTTCACCATGATTGTCATCTACTGGTGACATGTACAAGAAACATATGGTCCGCACAGAAGCGTGTTGTCGCCCACTCTGTCTGAACTGGAGGCCGTGAGGGGAGTAGGTGAGCTAATACCGTCAATAGCGTGGCAAATTTTTACAATCGATGGCGATCTTTCGTTCTGATAGATGTCCGTTTCGGATGCAGAAGCCACAGATATGCGTGGTGAGCGAGACGACCCCTCGGTTGGGATTGTCGTGCTGAACTGGGAGAGTTACGAGGACACAGCCGAGTGTCTTCAATCGTTGCGCTCGATCTCGTACCCGAACTTTGAGGTCGTTGTTGTCGACAATGGGTCAACCGACGGGTCCAGAGAGCAACTCATGGAGGAGTTCGAGTGGTGTACCTTCGTGTTAAACGACGAGAACAGGGGGTTCGCTAACGGGAACAACCCGGGTATCGAAGCCGTATTATCCGATGGGGTAGACTACGTGCTACTACTGAACAACGATACGGTAGTCTCCCCCAATTTTCTGTCACCGCTCGTTGAAACAGCCGAAACGCATCACGACGTAGTAGCTGTGGGCGGCGTTCAGTTCCGATATGGTACCGACCAGATTCTCAGTGCTGGCTGTCGGTTTTTTCCGTATTTAGGTGGACGGATCTCGACACACCAGACAGTCCGAATGGATGAACCATACGAGGTCAGTTACGCTCCGTCATCGTTATTGCTGATTGACAGTACGTTCATCGAAAGGAACGATCTCCTCCACGAAGGGTACTTTCTCGGTATGGAAGATGTCGACCTCGCAGTACAGGCCAGGCAGAACGGGAAACGCGTCATGATTGCCCCTGATTCGACGATCCAACACAAAGAAGGACTCACGAAGCGTCGTAGCCCGTTCATGGTGTATCATTGGGTCCGGAACAGGCTTGAGTTCGCGTCGAAACGGCTTCGTGTGCATCAGCGGGCAGTGTTTTACATCGGGTTTGTTCTGACTCTCGTCCAGTTTTCCATACAATGGGTTTATGACGGCCGGACAGAACTGTTACGTTCGATGCGTGTGGGGATTTCCGATCATGTTCATGATAGAGAGTTTCGACAGTATTCGTTTTTCGAGTGAGGACAGTCGGAACGCGTCAATGAAATGTTGTTCGATTCTACGGGCGGGACAGGCCGAGTGTTGGGACATCAAACACCAGGTCAGTTCACTAATGCGGATTGAGGACCTGATTGCGCGCCCAAAAAGTATTATCCTTTGACACGCTATCTCGAATGGAGCAATATTCACGAGTATGTGTCAGGACACGATTCCAGCACACCAGTACTACCTTTCGGAGGTGGCTCCCGACACGATCCCCCCGGGGTACACGCTTAGACAACTTGACGGGTGGTGTCTCTGTCTCGACGCCGATTTTACCATCTTGCCGGTCGTTGCCGGCGGTAAACGAGTTGGGATCGTTTTCGGGACGATCCTCGATATAGCGGGTACAACAACCGACGGTGTCGTTCGATTAGACACCGATGGTTCCGGGGATGAACTTCTCAGTCGTTTTGAATCCGTACTACGACACCTCTTTGGACGCTATGTCGGGATAGTTATTGTCAACGGAGAGTCTCGGGTGTACCCAGATTCCGCTGGGACCATTCCCGTGTTCTACGATGCACAGGACGGCACTGTCGCTGCCTCACCGATGGCAATGCCAGAAGTAGATCACACTTCTCGTTTCAGAGAGTCACTGTACGATGCGCTCAAACGCCCTCTCGTTTCACGAGGTGAGAACATCTGGGTGCCCGGAGAACTAACCTACTACAGCGGGGTCTCTCAGCTGCTCCCCAACCACTATCTCGATCTCGACACGTTGGAGGCGACACGATTCTGGCCGGAACATAACGAACTGAGAGGCACTTCGAATTCGTCGGCCGAAATCGTGACGATCATCGATACGCTGGACCGCATCTTTGCCGCGGTTGTGGATTGCTACGAGAACCCGACAATGGGGCTGACTGCTGGGAAAGACTCTCGAAGTCTGGTGGCGACCGCTCGCAAATGGGTCACGAACCACGATATATCGATATTTACGCTCGGTGAGAACGATCGAGATGTGGACAGGCATGTCGCAAAACGACTCACGCGCAAACACGGCCTGAAATGGACCCCGCTACCGATTACCGAAGCGAGCGAGGCTGAACAGCGTCGTTGGTTAGAACGCACCGGGTACACCGTCGGTTCGGGCATAAAAGAGACCTATCCCTCGATGCATGCGCTCGATACGGACGCCGAGATCGGGGGCATCGGTGGCGAAATCGGGCGTGGCTATCTCTGGAAAGAGTCCGACGATAGAGATACCGATATTGGGCCGCGCGATCTCCTTTTTCGATGGCACAAACCGGAACATCCGGAGTTGGTGACCGCCATCGAACAGTGGTTGGAAGGGGTTGAACAGTTCGATACGTACACCACGCTCAATCTAGCACATCAAGAACACAGACTCGGTTGCTGGGGTGGTCCGCAGCATCTTGGATTCCGTGCAGAAGTAGACCACATCCGTCCGTTCCTTTACCGGCCGATCGTGGAATCCGCACACCGTCTCAGTCCGGATATACAACGGACGGATGGACTCCCTCTCCAAATTATCGAACGACGTTGGTCCGAGCTCGCTGAGTTTCCGTACAACTCGTTTACCGATTGGAAAAGATTCTGGGCACCGATTGAGGACAACGTTGCTACAATCAAAAGCGCCGTCATCCATCCCGATACAGCGCTGGATTATCTCACACGCAAATACCGGTTCTCGTGATCCGTTCTGTATTGAAGATCGTCCGGATAGCTGCCAACAGCTATTTCGAGTGGTTGAAACGGTACCAAGGAGTCATTGTAGTGGTGCTATACCCGTCAGCTGGAGGGTTCTCCGACGATTTCTGAATCGGTGTACTCCGTATCATTGAGAACGATACTGACTGGCCCTTCGCTGTCCGACTGATATCCAAACTCCGTGATTTCACCAGTGAAGAAGAACCGATCTAGATGAGTCGTTTCGGTAACCCATCCGACTGCACGGTTCCCGTCGACGAATTCGTCGTCCTTCGGTTCGAAGGTAGCCGAATCGGCTTCGAGATCACCTGAAACGGTGAAATCGTAATGCGACGGGACGCCGGTTCCACGTAGTTCGAGGGTGTGCGTCTGCGTGTCGTCGGTGTCTTGCGTGTTATCCTCAGCGGGCTCTCCGGAAACGATAGTAACTACGCCGTCTGCCAGTTGCGCCTTCATGTCGCCGGTGTCTTCTCGGAACCAGACTTCACCGTTGACCGCCTCTGCGGGATCGCTTTGGACCGATGGGGCTACCAACGTATCGAGCGGTTGTGGCGGTACCTCTTTCCACTGTGAGCCGTCACCGAGATACCGAACACCGGTGTCAGTAGCGAGGTACTTCGCGCCTTCCTTCGGGATATAGTCGCCCCGGTTGGCTTCGACATCTCGGATTTCTACTCCTGTATCGATCCGTTTGAAGTTCTCATTGAGCGGGACGTTCCAATCGAGCGATCCTTTTGCTGGTTCGTTGAGGTTGTGATTTTCCGTCATTGTGTTTATGTGTATTATTTGTTGTTTGTGTTGAACGATCAAGGAGCCTGTTCTGAATCGAACACTTGAATGTTGTCGATGTACGCGTGGTTGTCGCCGGAACCGTCCGGGGCACCCCAGCCACCGCCGTAGTACCAGAGGTTCCGGATCGCATACAGCTTGTCATAGGGAGACTCCCATGCGTAGTTGAAGTCAGTTTTCTCAAACACTAGTTCACCGTCCTGCCACTGCCGAAGGATCCCATCGTCAGTGTTTTTACCACTATTCATCTTGAAGTACCTATCAATCTGGTACCATTTCCCCTTTGACATCGACGCATCTGGGAAGAAGGAATCCCCATATTTGCCGTCCTGATCGGCGTGGTAGACGTATTGGGCTAGCACCCAGTCGTCGGGGTCACCGCCGATTTTGTCGGCGGACCAGACGGCACCGTTGATGAGCCAGCCGTTTGTCCCATTTGCACCACCATCGTCGGAGAGGTCGTTCTCAAACCGCCCATCAAACCCGGGGAACCCCTTCCCCATCTGTTGACCGGCCCACGGATTGTCGATGTCGAAGTTACTATCCAGCATTGCATAGTACCGGATGTGGCATTCGGTTAGGCCGCTGTCCGGATACTCGGGGCGTTCGTTTACGTAATGATATCCCTCTGTCCCGTAGAAGTCGCCGCCGGGGATATTGATGCGCATCGACCCGGATCCCTCCTTCGCGGGAGAGGACACCGCCTCTACCTTCTCCGAGTGGTATTTCGATTTGACGTTCACCCAGAAGTCATCAATATCCGCCTGCGTGTCGAGAGAATTCTGCACAAGCGGTTCTGCCCCATTATCAGTCTGGGTGTCGATAGGCGCGATAGTCTTGACACTACTTCCGGCCTGAACCCGGATTTCGTCGAGATCTTCGCGGTACCATACTGTACCGGTGTCTGCGTTGTCCGGATCCGTGGTCACAGACTGTGCGACAAAATTCGTTGGATTCTGTACTGGGAGTTTGGTCCATTGGTTGCCGTCACCGATATACCGGGCACCCGTATCGATAGCGAGGAATTTCGCCCCCTGCTTGGGTGCGTACTGATCAATATTGGCTTCAGTATTCCGCATCTCGATACCTGTATCGATCTGCTGGAAATTCTCGTTGAGTGGTCTGTCCCAGTCCAGTGTCCCTTTTGCTGGAATTTCGAGCCCGTGATTTTCCGTCGTCATGCGCTATATCACCTTGTTAGTTCCTACTACCTGCCGAGCAGAGATTCTGCTCGGACTTGGCTTCCGGTTTGCTAACTGATCATGCACTGATATCAACCGTGGAACGGTCATCCTACCGTACATTAGTATAGCGAATTCGATGTTGCTGATAAAGGAGTTATTTCGATATAGAGCAAAGTAGATATCGAGTATAGCGAACTTGTTCCTATTAACGTACGATATACTAGCAGTTGACGATGTGACAGTATAGACTCGCTACTTCTATTAAGCTATCATTACGGACTCCAGAAATACAAATTACAGGTAGTGGCTACTGTCGGTCCAAACGCGTTCCTGGAAAGCGTTGTCCATCTATCAAACGCCCTATGTATCCAATCCCAGCATGCAGATTACCCGTGGAGCAAGTCGGGGACGGGTCCGCAGTACGGGTCAGGAGGGACGGAGTTGATCGGCTGGCTCAGCAGAGAGTCAAACGATGGAATCCGTATCGGCGTCGAATGTCAGAGCCGTGTTGTCGAACAGTGCCCGACTATTTTAACCCAATATGACCCGATTCACGTTGTCCTTACCGAGTCCTCGGTTCCGACAGCATCAGAATACCCGTCCCTTGCGGGGAGAACGGGGACTATCACTCGAAGGCGGCAAAGAAACCCGAATCCGTCTGGTAGCCAAACTAGTCGCGATACACTTCCAGCGAGTGGAGGATAATCGCGGTGAAGGTCGCAAAGACCCCTATCATCGAAAAGGAAGTCGCGGTCAGCGCAAGTTCGATTGGGAAGGTTCCGGACTGGACGTAGTCGGAAACCGTATGATAACCGAATCCGAATCCAATGAGTGTACAGAGCAGTCCTGGAATACCGAGCATAGTGATTGGTCGTTCTCGTTCTATCGTCCGAAGGATATTCCACACCAGCGTCATCCCGTGCTGGATCGGGTTCTGACTGCTGTGATCCTCAACGTCGTAATCGATAGTTGTCGGCACCTCCTCAATGTCGTAGTCGTTTGAATGTGCATGATAGAGGATGTCGACGCTGGCATCCATCTTATCGCCGAGCGAACTATCCTCAGCGAGGGTTTCAACCGCAGACTGGCTGTAGACCCTGAATCCACTTTGTGTATCTCGGACTCTGGCCCAGGGCCGGAAAACGCCGAGGCTGAGGTTCGTGAGAACGTTGATAACACTCAGTCCAAACCGACGATAAACCGGCATCTCAGTCTCCGCTTCCTCACCAAACCGACAGCCGATGACGATGTCGGCCCCGCTCTCCTGCTGTCGCCGTACCAACTCCGGGATATCATCCGGATCATGTTGGCCGTCAGCATCGAGGACGACCAGGTGGTCCGCTTCAGCTCTATTGGCCTGCTTAAAAATGCTGCTGAGCGCTGCTCCGTACCCGCTGTTAGTTTGGTGTTCAACCACCGCTGCACCGGCCTTCTCGGCGATCTGGGCAGTATCGTCGTCGCTCCCGTCATCGACGACCAAAACCTTGTCCGCGTACTCGCTTGCCGATTTGACCACGGACGCGATGCTGCCAGCTTCGTTGTATGCGGGGATGCCGACCAATACAGACGGCTCCTGATCGACGGCAGGCCGGGGAAACGCATCGACAGCGAATCGCTCTGAGGCCCGCAACGCCGTACAACTCGCCTGCAGATCAATCCGCTTTGTCTCCTGAGAGTGGTACAGGAGTCCTGGGTACCCCTCTTCCCGTGCGAACGCGCGGAGCCGTTCCGCTGGCTCTGTAGTTTGTACCCAGTCACCGGTCGGTTCAATGACCTCCGCACCGAGAATGCGTGCGTACTCCAGGGCTTCGAGATCCACGTCGGCTTTCGGCGTGACAAGCGCCTGATGGCCCTGCCGGTGGATATGGAGAATCTCACCAGCGATCCAATTAGCGTTGTCTGCTGTCGCAACCAGTCCGACCGCCGGGGCGGTTTTCGATATCTGTGTCAGTAGCTGGCTGTGAACGTTCTGCTGTGTGTCATGGGACATTTCAGGCTCCCCCAGGAGGACCACTCATACGCATCGATACACATGGCGAGGGCCAGAACGGGTATCTGAAGCGGAGCGAAAATGTATCTGGACCTTCGACCGGATCAACAGTGCTGGCGAAGAACGACCGTACTGACACCTGTGCCTCTATTGGGCCTTCATATCGGACCGGAAGAGAGCGAATCTGGCTCATCGTTGGTTCTCGTGACCGTGATCACTGGACCGCATCCATCGTTCCGTCATTCAAACAGATAGAGACGTGCTTGATTGTTATTCCTCAATTTCCACGCTGAAAGCAAGTCCTAAACACACTCATCTTCCTGAAGGGGAACCTTACAAGCAATGCAGCCCATCGGTTATTGAGCTAACAATAACGCATGAATCAGGCTCACTGCGAAAGTTAAACCTGTACTACGAAACGTGATTCGGCGGAGGTGTCCAAAGTGTGTTCTCAACGCTGTGAGAGAGACGCAGGAAAATTCGATACTGGCTAAGACCTTGGAATCAACGATGATAACTGTTGAATAGCCCACACAATGTAACATCTGACCGGAGAGATGACGATTCGTCGAATGAACTCCACAGTCACGGTTGGAGTGAATATCGGACGTGCTGAGAAACAGCTGAGATAACCACTGTGGGCTTCACATGTATACCCTCAGATCATGTTGAATGACAAATCCTGAGAACTTTAGACTAAGAAATCACTCACTGCTAAATTTACGGGAACATCTATCCTGAACAACACTGAAGCGGTCACAGACTACTCGGTCCTTTTGTAGTGTCGGTGAATCAGCGTTACGGCAGCTAATATACTGGTCTACTTCGTGGGTACCTATCTGTTCGATGACCGCAACAAGAATGAAATTAAACGGATTGTATGGGTTTTGGAGTGGACCAGATGTGGAACACCTTACTTGGGCTATCAAGAGGAGCCCCACAGTGTAAACTATCTTTTACTTCGGATCGAAGCCTTGCTCGATTGGTAGGGTAGTGATTATTATATAACATGAAATCATTCTACCGATATGCCCGAGATAACGGTTATCGGTGCGGGTGTCGCGGGTTGTTCACTAAGCTATCTCCTCGATCAGGAGGGGTTCGATGTCACTATCGTGGAGAAAGACGCTGTTGGGGGCCTGCTCAGGGAAATCGAGTTTCAGACGGGATACCATTGTGACTCCGCTCCGCATCTGTTGTTCTTCGACGAGGAGGAAGAGTCGGTTGTCGGCGAACTCTTCTCAGAATTCACGCAGTTAGAGCCACACGAGTTCTATGCTGCGACGTATCCACGCGGGAAACTCTCCGATCCCCATCACTACCCGGTGAGTAAACAGAACATCGATAAATGGGATGATGCTGACTCCATTCGTGATGAATTAGCCAAAGCCCCGGGAAAAACTGATGCTGAGTACTTCGAGGAGTATATGAAAAATCAGGTCGGGGAGACGTTATACAATAGATATAACAAAAATTACACCGAGAAGCATTGGGGGATTGATCCCAAACGGATCACTGGAGACTGGTTCGATTTCAAGATTAGTTTCCCCGACGAGGAACAGGAATTCTTCGGTGATGGAGCGTACTATCCCGACGATAAATACACCGATATCCTCCAGTCGATGATCGCTGACTGTGAAATCATTTTCGATGGGGTCACCGGATTGGAGACCGACGGTGATCGGATTTCAGCAATCAAAACTGAAAGCGGCGACCGGATCAAAAGCGATCTTTTCGTTAGCACGATAGATCCGAGCATTCTGGTCGATACCTCGGACTCTCTCAACTATCGAAGCATGGTAATACTCGGAACGCATATCGAAGCTTCCGAACGGCTGTTTCCGGATCACGTCGACTGGGGATACTTCCCGAACCATTACGACTTTACCCGTATCACGGACTACAAATTCGTCCCACAATCGACACCTGATGGAGAATACATTCTCACTACCGAGTTCCCCTGTTTCATTGGGGATGACGTCTGGTCGAATGCCGAAGAGTGGTACAGTGAGTATCTGATGGATTTCCTCGACGAGCAGGGAATTAATGCGAAGTTACTCGACGCAGAGGTCAGGCGTGCACCGCGAGCGTATCCGCTCCCGGTGAAGGAAGAAATTGATACGTTCGAACGGATCAATGACCGGCTTAGCACATACGAGAATATGTTTAACCTCGGACGGGTGAGCACCTACGAGTACATCTGGATCAAGGATATCGTTCAGCAGGCTTACGAAACTCGGGACGAGATCCTGGAATACGCTCAACAGTCCACAGCCGACTGAAATCGGCCATACAGTTTCTCCGTCACAACCAATTTGGAAGACTGTAAAACAGTCAACTGAACTCTGATTTTCTCAAATATCACGAAGCGCGCAACAATATACTCCGCTCATGATTTTATACAGCTAATAACCGCTGACTCAATTTTTTAAATTCTCTACAAAGAATGTGTTGCCTACCGGTAGTCGGCGTTTGATAACTCAAATATACTTAAACGTGTTACCTCGTTGACTATATTGTAGTCTCAAACATGACTGAGATGGACTCCGAAACCGAGAAGATATTTGTCACGGGCATAGCTGGCTTCCTTGGAAGCCACCTCGCTGATAAATTCCTTGAGCAGGGGTACGAAGTTGCTGGGAACGATAACTTCGTGGGTGGATACGAAACCAACATTCCAGCGGAAGCTGAGTTTTACGAGGTTGACTGTAAAGACGTTTCAGGAATGAAGTCCGCAATGGAAGACGCAGACATTGTCTATCACACAGCAGCACTTGCATATGAGGGACTGAGTGTCTTCGCTCCAAGCCGCATCAATCAGAGTATTTACCAGGCAACAACTGCGACGCTTGCCGCCGCTGCAGATGTCGGCATCGACAGGTTCGTCTATTGTTCCAGTATGTCCCGATACGGGGAAAACGAGATGCCATTTACCGAAGATATGGAACCACAGCCGCAGGACCCATACGCTGTGAGCAAAGTAGCCGCGGAGGAGATGGTTGAATTGATGGCCGATATCTACGGATTTGACTACGTTATCGCTGTCCCACATAACATCATTGGGCCCAGACAGCGATATGACGATCCGTTCCGAAACGTCGCTGCGATTTTCATAAACCGGATGCTCCAAGGTAAACAGCCGATTATTTACGGGGATGGTGAACAGAAACGTTGTTTCACATTCATTCAAGACGACGTTCGCCCGCTGCAGAAACTCGCACATTATGATAACGTTACCGGTGAGGTTATCAATATCGGTCCCGACGATGAGTTCATTACTATCAACCATCTCGCTGAAACGATTGCCGATATTCTCGATTTCGACCTCGATCCGATATACAAACCGGATCGGCCACAGGAGGTCAAACTGGCGAACTGCTCGGCGGATAAGGCCCGGCGAATGATCGACTACGAGGCACAATACACGCTTCGTGACGGCTTGCAGGAGATGGCGGACTGGATCGAAGAGCGCGGGGCAAAGGAGTTTGAGTACCATCTCGACTGTGAGATTGTCAACGAACAGACCCCGGACACGTGGACGAACGAGCTAATATGAATGAGCGTCACTGCCCAGCTTGAATTGTAAGCTCGTCTCATCGATTACTCGTCGCCATCCACATTGCTGTCTGCAGTATCGGCTTCGAATCTAACCGTCACCCAAAGTATGATCCTGACCCCTTCTGCAGATTCAATAAGACTGCCATCCGGCCGGTTCTGCCGAGCGATGTAACCTAAAACAAATATGATATATCCATAGAGTGTGCCCATGACTGGCAGTTTAAATATTGGACGGTTCCGCCGGATGCCTCCTAGGAACAACTGACAGGTCTAGATGAGAGCCACCGACTGATTACTGTTATAATGGTTCGTATGGGTACACTCTTTTCGGTATTGGCAGCCCCGAGTGAGGCCGCTCACATTCAGATCTTGATGCCTGCTCGGGTATCCGACGGATGGCTCGCCGTACTCAGTCCGACGACTCGTCATCGGGCGTCCGTATCCGGTCGCCGCTGGGAAGCAGTGACACCGGCGCGGCCGTCAGATACGGGACCGTTGCGACGAGGGCGCCGAACAGCGCGAGCGAGACGCCGCCGACGAATATCGCCGCGAGGATGATCGGCGGCGTCCGCGCGGAGAGACGGAACCCGAAGAAGACGAGCCAGCCCGCACGTTCCAACAGCTGCAACGCGACGACCGACAGGCCGAGGGCGAGACCGGTCGCAGGGATGGCGATACGGGCGATGTCCCCCAGAATCGTCCGCAGGACCCGCCACTGCGTCGCACCGGTCGAGCGGTGGATGCCGATGGCCTGTCGGCGTGCGTGAACGCCCTGTGCGAACGTCGCCGTGGTACTGCCGACGGTACTCAGCGCAGAGAGGACGACGAGCACGCCCAGAATCAACTGGACGTTCCCGAACACGCCCTCGACGGAGCGCTCGATTGGTGTTCCGGACGCGTACGATCCGCTACTTGCCACCGCCGAAGCCAGTCGTCGGTCACCCGTCACAGTGTAGTCTGCCGTGGTGATGGTGGTCCCGTTGGCTGTCACCCGGTAGGTGTACGTCCCGGGCTGTCCCCGTCCGCCGTCCGGCGAGAACCGCGTCTGCGTGACGTTGCCGGGCGGCATGTAGACGGTCCGGTTCCGGGAGACACCGGGACCGACGACGGCCACCTCGCGCGTGATCGGTTCCTGCCAGGGGTTCGCGAGCCCGATCCTGAGCGTGGGCGTCGTCAGGACCGACCCCGAGGACGGTGAGATCGACAGCTCCGCGTACAGCTCCCGTTCGGCTCCCCGGACGATCTGGATGTCGTGTGTCGCCGTCTGGTCCCCCGACCGAGCCGTTATCGTGTAGTTCCCGGGCTCGCGCGGGAGAGGAACGACGGCGACACCGCTCGATCCTGTTCTGAGCGACGGCCCGTTCACCGTGACGGTAGCGTTCGAGACGCGGTCCCCGGTTTTCGTGACGACGGGCACGGAGAGCCCCGAACCGGGCGGGGCCTGTGACGGTAACTGGCTCGGAATTTCGATAGCGTCCGGCGAGACGACGGTCACTGTATGGGTGTACTCCCCGGCAGTGGCGTTTGCCGTCCCCAGCTCCGACGCCGTGAAGGAGACAGTCCCTGTCCGCTCCTGTCCCGGGGGGACAGCCACCATCGTCGTTCGCTGCTCGCCCCGGTACCGGACGGTGATCTCCCGTTCCGCCCGCTCGTTACCGACGTTTCGCACATCGACCGAGAGGTTGATGCTATCGCCTTCCGTGACGCGGCCCGGACCCGAGAGACCCGTCACCACAGCGCCCGACCGGTCGGTCGCATCGCTTCCCGCGTCGTCGATCTCGGACACCGGCCCCTTGACGCGGATCATGTGGACCTGCCCCTGCCCGGTCGCCAGGTCGGCCGCGGAGTCAAGCGGCAAGATGAGCAGGTCATCGAGCGTTCGAGGGGCCTCGAACCGTCCGACGACGGTGACCCGGCGAATCCCGGGTTTGACGCTCCCGCTGACGGTCAGTTCGTCACCGACCCCAATATCCAGAGTTCGCGCGAGGTCGCTGCCGATGACAGCCTCGTCGTGGCGCTCTGGTTCCCGTCCCTCGACCAGCGAGGCTCCGGTGACGTTCGCGAACGCGTCGTACTCCGCTCCGTGGGCCATGTACGGCTGGCCGTCCGAGACCTGGGCATAGATGATCTCCGGGCTGGCTGGCGTCCCGTCGGCCCGAAGCGCTGACGCGTACTCGCCGTCGAGGCGGCTATTCAGCGGATGGGGTGCACCGGCTTCGGTGATCGTGCCGGAGCCGCCCGCCTCGCCGCCGAGCGGGGACGCCAGGCCGGCCAGCGAGACGACCAGCAGGAACGTGATGCCGAACACGGTCAGGGTCGCTGCCGTTGGCACGACCGAACGCCACGACAGAAACGTCGGTGTGATCCAGTTCCGGACCCTTGCAAGCGTCGATTGCTCGGACTGACCGGAGCGAGTATGACGGTTCCCGAGCGAGGCCGGTGGACGGGTCGCCGCGGGATAGGCCGCGAGCGCGCCCGCGAACAGACCCATCACGACGAAGATTCCGGCGACGCCCGCGACGACGGTGGCGCTCTGGCCCGTAACAGTGATATCGAGCGCGATAGGCAGGCCGACGTAGATCGCGACGTTGACGAGCGCCTTGATGAGAATGAGCCCGACGGCGTATCCGAGGACCACACCGGTCGTGACGAGGAGACCGGCCCGAAGCGTAAACAGGAGCCCCACGCGCCAGCCCGACGCCCCGGTCGAGCGAATGACCCGTATCGCGTCGAGCCGGTCGCGGACGCTCATCCGCGTGACGTTGTAGACGACGATGAGGACAAGCAGTCCGCCGGCGGCCGCTGCGATCCCCAGCGCCCAGAGCACTTGCTCTAGGCCGCCCAGAACGTACAGGAGCGCGCTGACGAGCGGTGCCCCTTCATCGGGGAGGCTTCCCAGCCCGGTTCCACTCGGGTTGTGGTCGATGACGAAGTAGCCGGTGACGCCGACCCGCTGGGCAATCGAGGCGTTCGTGGCGTACCACTGGTTGGAGAGGAACGTCGTCCCCCGCTCCTGGGGCACGACCGAGAGTGAGATGGTGCCGTTTGATCCGCTGACCGTTCGGGTCCGCTGCTGGGAAACCGGCCCCCGTCCGTCGGCACCGTCCGGCATCGTCGGTAATCGGCCCTCCTGCCACTGGGCCGAGCCTTCGATCAGCACCCTGGGTGTATCGGGCGGAATACCGATCAGACGAACGTCGGTCTCGTTTACAGTCGCCGTCGCCGTCGGGAGGACGGTGACATCTCCATCGGTATCGGGCGGACCGTTTTCGGCGTCGTGATAGGTGACCGTCCCGGAGTTCGCAAGCGGTTCGGCGAACGTTTCCGAGTACGTGACCGCGGTGAACAACAGCAAGACCGTGCCGATGAGAAACGCGGCCGTCACGGCGACGACGACGACGGTGAGCCGGTCGCGCCTGGACCAGCGAAACAGGAGGGCGTTTCGGTATCCCATCGGTACGTTAGTTCGGCTCCGTGGACGGGCTCGCGTCCGGCGTCGAGGCGGCGTCAGCCACGAGCGTGCCACCGCGGATGAACAGCCGCTCGTCGAACCGCTGGGCCAGCTGTGGGTCGTGGCTAATGACCACGAGCGCGGTTTCCGTCGATTCCTTCATGCTGAACATGAGGTCTAGCACCGACTCGGCCGTATCCGGGTCTAGCTGTCCGGTCGGCTCGTCGGCAAGGATGATTTCGGGGCGGTTCGCGAGCGCGCGGGCAATGGCGACCCGCTGTTTCTCGCCCCCGCTCAGCGTGGCGGGGTACTGGTGTTCGAGTCCGGCGATGCCCAGGCGTTCAAACAACGTATCCAGCCAGTCGGGGTCGCGGTCGCCCGCGTGTTCCTGGGGAAGCGATGCGTTTTCGCGGGCGGTGAGGTCGCCGATGAGCTGGAAGTCCTGAAAGACGAACCCGAGCGTCGTTCGCCGGAGGCGAGCGCGCTGGCGTTCCGACAGCGTGCTCGCGTCCCGGCCGTCGATCTCCAGCCGACCGCTAGACGGAGCTTCTAGCAGTCCGAGCACGTTGAACAGCGTCGACTTCCCGGCCCCGCTAGGTCCCTGAACGAGCATCGCCGCGTCGGACCCGACCGTGAGTGAGACGCCATCGAGAATCTTGGTGCCCCGTCGCGTGACACAGAGTTCCGACCCGACGAGGACGGGGTCAGTCATTGTCGGCCTTTCTGCCGGCCCCGTATTGTATGCCACGGTTACATACCCGGTTCAAGAAGACGAGGAGGGTGTCACTGAAACCTCAACAACTCGTCCGGTTCCCGCCCGGCCGAACGAGGTACACGGAATCGAGACTGCGCGTGTCGTAGACCACGTCGTTCTCGTAGCGCCACTCATCCAGCGCTGCGGGCGTGGTCTTCTCGCTCCCAGCCGGGAACAGATGTGCCCCGGTGGTTCCCCACGATGCCCGGGACAGCGTCGGGCAGGTCGGTTCTGAACCGCCTCCGAGCCACCGGGCAACCGGCTGATACGTGCCGTTGGATGCGCTCGGATAGTACAGGGCGACGATATTACTGAACGGGTGATCCGACGCCCACTGCTCGTCGACGTGGTCCGCGGTGAACGTCGCGGCCGCGAACTGTGATTCGGTCGCCCCGGTCGGGAACGCGAAGGTATCGAGATTGACGAACGCGATAGGCATCGTCACGAGCGCGGCGACGACGATGACGACCGTCAGGACGGTAGCGAGCCGGTGGCTGTGGGTCCTCGGTGTTTCGGGCCCGCCATCCGGTGACGGTGTCCGGCGATAGGCGACCGACGCGACGCCGATGCCGGCGAGGACGAACACGGGCAGATGAACAAAGGTTTGGCCCCGGAGCGCGGTCCCGTAGTACTCCGGCGTCAGCGAGGCAGTCAGCGAGAAGTACACGGTGACAATCGGAGCCAGCAACAGCGCCAGCACGACCGGCCCGATCAGCCGTCGATCACGACTCGCAATCGGGAGTCCGACGACCGCAAACACCACCGGGACGGCGAAGGCCGCGACGAGGACCAGCAGTCCGACCGGCGTGGTCTGTGTCCCGGGAAAGACGGTCTGCAAAGCGTTCGCGCCAAGCGTCAGGAACCAGAGGCCGACTGCGCCGCCGATGGTCACCCGCTGGAGGCGAGCGCTCGTCCGCTGGAACCAGACCAGCGTCGCCACCAGCACGACGACCCAGGCCAGGAACAGCCCGGGATACGCGCTGATACGGTCGACGTAGGGAACCTCAAGGAGTGAACGTTCTGCAATCCGGTAGTACCCCCACATGTACACCCAGAAGCCCGCAACGACAGCCAGAGCGGTGACGGCGTCACGCCGCGAGGGGATCCGGGCGAGATGTGCCGCCAGCACCCCCGTGAGTACCAGCCCGACGATAAGCGAACTGAACGTATGCAGAAGCGGGAAGGCAGCGAACAGGACCACGACGACCGCGCCCCAGCGGCGCCTGTACCGGTCCGTCGTGAGCAGCCGGTGGACGGCAATCGCAAACAGCGGGAGCAGGAGAAAGGCCAGCGCCTCCTCGTCAGTCTGTCCGGTCCGCCGGAGATAGATGCCCTCGACCGCGAGCCCCATCCCGACGACACCCATCGCTAGCGTCGTTCGCGAGTGCCGCCAGCGAATCGAGTGCGCGAGGCGTTTGACCAGTGCCATCGCCGTTATACAGGACGCCGCACCGGTGACCGCGACGACCGGCTGGGCGATGTACAGCGGCCGCTCACCGGTGAGTGCGCCGACGGCCGTCAGAACAGCAGTGAACACGATGTTGTCCGCACGGAACCGCGTGAGCGGAAACGCGCCCGTTTCGAGCGTGTCCCTGGCCAGGGCGACGTACCCGAATCCGTCTAGCGTCGACGGCAGCGGTGTCCAATGGAGCGTCGTCAGTCGGGCCGCGACTGCCACGGCCAGCACAGCCACGATGAGTAGCAGTCGCCCCTTCCGGCCGTCACTCATTGGCGGGTCCTACAGCGGGTGGGTGTAAGAGCGTTACCGCATTTCGATAGACTACTCGGCATCCGTCACAGCCTTCGGCCCGGGGCGTCTACTGCTAGTCCCATCGGAAAATCGGGTATTCCCGGCGGACGAAAGCGTCTAAACACACTTGTTAAAGGGACCGAACCGGCAAGCGGGCGGTCACCGCTCCCCGTTCGACTTGATCTTGCGAGCACGTTCGATGGCTGCCTGCGCGCGCGACGGTTCGATCGATGTCGGCGCGAATGCCGCCGTCTCGAAGGCTTTGACCACCGTTTCGATATCTGCCGTCCGTTCGTCAGAGACCTCGTGCGCTCGGCTTTGCCGAAGGAGCTCCCAGTGAGTCGTCCCCTCGTCGATGCCGTTTTCGACCGCTAGCTCGTCGTGGACGGCGGTGTACGCCGCCATCACTGCGGCGTCGTAGTCCCCGCTGTCCAGATACGTCTCGATACGTTCCTCGAACGTCGGACTCGCTGTGGCCGACGGTGTCGACGGCTGGTCGGGCTCAGTCATCGATGCGTCAGTCGTCTCGGCCGGGACACTCGAGTCCGTGTCTTGAGACCGGTTGAACCGCGACACGACAAACCAAGACGCGACGACGACTGTAAGTGCCGTCCCACCGCCGAGGACGGGCAACCAGTTGTATCCGATGATCCCGCTCCCAAGGCCGGCGGCTGGGTTCTCGTCGGAGCCAAACAGGATCGCCACCAGGGTATCGATCAGCAGATCGTTGTCCGAATCAGAGCCGACCGGAGGGTTGCCGCCGCCGGCCCCCGCTAGCGTTGCCGTTGCGGTCGCGTTACCCAGGTTCGAACTCGGTTCGTCGTACGTGGCAGTAACGGTAACTGGATCGTTGGTCTGGGGTTCCGCGAGGACGGTCTGGAACGACCCGTTCCGGTTTGTTTCGACGACCTGTGCCTCGCCATCGGCGACCTGAATCCGGACCGGGCGGTCAGCGACAGGGGCTCCAGCAGCGGTCTGTAGCCGGCCGCGCGCACGGACCTCATCGTCTGCGCGCGATACATTCACTGTGAGGTCGGTCTGGGTCTCGGACACGATAACCGGGGTTTCGGACTGCACACCGGCAATCGCGCGGTCCTCGTATGGGATCCGGGCCACGACCTGACTTTCGCCATCGTTTACCGACGCGGGGACCCGGATCGCTGCTGTGGCGGTTCCGTTCGGTCCGGTCGTCGTCCGTGCAACGACCGCATCTCCGATGACGAATTCGACTGGGACCCCATCTACACCTGTCGTCTCGACTGTCACGGACGCCGAGGCGTTGAGTCGATCTCCGTATCCCACCCTCTCCGGCGCAACTTCGCTCGTCACGTCCGGCGTCACCTGTTGTATCTCAATCGTGAATGTGGTGTTGTCGGTCAGATACACCGAATCGGCATCCGGGACGTACTCGACCGGTACAGACTGCGACCCGAGTCTCGCCGAGCGCGGACGGTACTGCGTTTCGAACACGCCGTTCGAACCGGTCCGGACCGTCTGCGTTCGGTTCCCGATCCTGAGTTCGACCGCCTCGTCCGTAATGACCGAACCGTTCTCCGTCCGTATCTGGCCGGAGACCACCCCAGGATCGCTGAACGACGCAGTCGAATCTATCGCCTGAACTGTAAGCGTCGTCCCGACGAGCGTTTCTTCGCGGATGGCTGCCTGTGTCTCCGTGATGTTCTCCGTCGTCTCGTTGATCTCGGTTCGTCCCGAAGAGAGGTCGACCGTCGTGGTGTTCTCGATCCGTTCGAGGTTCCGGTTCAGTTCTCGGCTCCGCTCGCTGATGTTGGCCGCCGTTCGCTCCATCGCACGCGCGGTGACCCGGGCCTCGCGTTCGTTACCGCTCTCGCGTGCCTCCTGATACGCCGCATACTGTTGACGATACCGTTGTACCTCGTTTGTGAGGGTCGCCTGGTTATCGCGCGCGGCCTCGAACTCCCTCGCAGCGGTGTCGTCCGTATCCGACGACGTCTCGCCGGCGACCTCGACGTACTGCTCTAGGCGCTTGTCGTAGTCGTCGCCGAGGACCGACCGTGCCTGGTCGTACTGTTCGTTCGACAGGGCGATGCTGCTGTTTTCCAGCTGTCCTCCCATCGTTCGAGCCAACCAGGCGGCTGTTTCGTCGCTGTACTCCCCGTCCGATATTGAATCCGGGTTTTCCTGTTGGGTCTCGTTGTCGTCCGTCTGCGTCTCCACCTGACGGTTCAGAGCCGGGCCTCCGTCGTCCGTTTGCATCGCTGCCGCCCCACCGGCACACGCCGTAAGGCCTAGTACTGCCAGGGTGACGAACACAGCCCACGACTGGCTCCGGAACACACCGAGTTATTCTCCCCGTTTGATAAAATGCGTTCGGTTGGTTCATCAAGGTGTACTCTCGATCAGGGTGCGGAGCGGAAAGCGACGCAATCAGCTATTTTTTTACCGTGCCGACATGACTCACTGCTAATGGCTGATACCCCGGCGTGGAAACTGCTTTTGCCGCGCCAACTCCGCCACCTCCCGGCTGATCTGACCGGCGTTGTCGGCGTAGTTATCCTGACGAACCTGGCCGTCCTGTTACCGGTCGTCTCTGACACACCGGTCCGCATAGTTGCCGGACTCGTGTTCGTCCTTTTCATTCCCGGTTACGCGTTCATCGCCGCACTGTTTCCGGAGGCCGGGAGCGGCCCCACTCCCGACGATGAAACTGTCTCGGACACCCAAGCCGATGGAATCGACGGGATCGAGCGGGTCGCGCTCTCGTTCGGACTCAGCATCGCGCTCGTTCCCCTCGTCGGTCTGGTGTTGAACTTCACGCCGTGGGGCATCCGCCTGCTTCCGATTCTCGTGTCACTCAGCGGGCTGACACTCGTGTTGACTGCAATCGCGGCGGTTCGGCGCTGGGCGTTGCCCGCCGAGGAGCGGTTTCGCGTCCCGTACCGGGCGTGGCTCAGCGCCGGACGGGAGGAACTGTTCGCACCGGATTCGCGGACGGACGCCGCTCTGAACGTGCTACTGGTCGTGAGCATCCTGCTTGCCGTCGGCAGCGTCGGGTACGCCGTCGCGGTGCCGAAAGACGGCGAACGGTTCAGCGAGTTCTACCTGCTGACGGAAGACGAGGACGGTGAACTCGTTGCCGATGGCTACCCGACGGAGTTTCAGCAGGGTGAGAGCCGGTCGCTGATCGTCGGTGTCGGGAATCAGGAACACGAACGAACGGAGTACACCGTCATCGCCGAGTTGCAGCGCGTCGAGCGCGTCGGGAACGAGACGCGGGTCCGGGAACGATCGGAACTGCGGCGCTTCCAACCCACGCTGGGACACAACGAGACCTGGCACCGCCAACACGAGGTGCAGCCTGAGATGACTGGGAATAGGCTTCGGCTGCAGTACTTGCTGTACCGCGACTCACCGCCCGAGACCGTCGACCAATCGACCGCGTATCGGGAAGTCCATCTCTGGGTGAACGTGACCAACTGAGCCGCTCGCTCAGAGATGTGGTTCGACGCCGCTGAAGTGACGGGTACCTGGACCGAGAGCCGCCAGCGTTCTTTCTGCCCGTGCGGAAACCAAGCCTGGCGAACAGCTTTTCTCTTCGCGGGCCGTTGGTTTCACAGTGTACCCCGCAAGCCACTTCCTCCTTGCAGCCATCCCGCTGACGGCATATACGGTGGTTCGGTGGCGTCGCCTCCCGTCCGGGCCGACGGTACTCCTCCTGCTTGTAGCGACACAACTCCCGGACGTAATCGACAAGCCGCTCGCGTGGACGTTCGCTATCCTTCCGAGCGGGCGGATGCTGGCCCATTCCCTGGTCGTCTCGCTGCCCGTACTCACCGTCCTCGTACTGCTGGCCGCGCGCCAGGGATACGGGCGGTACGCGATGGTGTTTTCGGCCGGCTACCTCTCACACATCGTCGGCGACTTCTACCCGATTGTGCGGTTCGGGACGGACTACTACTTCTTCCCGAACCTGTTCTGGCCGCTGTTGGCGGCGAACCCCGATAGAACGCCGTCGTTTGCGGCCCATTCTCCCGACAGCCTGCTCTCGCTTGTCGTCCCACTGGTCATCTTCGGAGTGGCCGTCAGCTACAGCATCGTGACGGTGTACCGGAGAAACGAACGGGTCCCGGCGGAAATACCACAGCGGTGAAGCGCCGGTCCGAAATCGTTGCCAGCGAACCGATGGCACCAGTCGGCGATGGGTTACGTTCACCAGTCTGAGATCAAAGCGGCTGGCTGGCAGTTTGGTATCTACGACCGAAACGGACCCCACCAGTCTCAAGGTGTGGCCGCGGATTTGACCGGCGCTTCGCCGCAGTTGACACAAATGTATTCCTCGTCGACTGTGATCACGACCGGAGAATTGCACTCGATACACTTGATTTTCGCCGCGCGAGATTGCTTTGCGTAGTCCCCCATTGTATGGTACCTTACACACGCATGTTATTTGTAAAATAATATAAATTTATCCCTCCAATCAACGTTTTATTTGCAACCAGTCGGTTGCGGGATAATTCAGTGTTGCCCGGGAGAATCGAATCCGAATGGTCACACGAAAGGTGATCGCGTCAAAGCCGTAGCCTAACCCGTTGAGAGCGGTTGGAACGCCTCAGTCCCGTCGTGCTAGGAACCCGGCCCCTAGCAGCGCTAGCACCGTGACGAGCACGGTGAACCCGGGGCCGCTCGAACTCGTGGTTTCGACCGAACCCTGCGTACCGGTTGCATCCTCGTCGGGTTGCTGTGCACCACCACCTGCGGTCGTGGCTACTTCCGTCGGTTCGTCTCCGGCATCGGTTTCGCCTGTTTCGGTATCGGTTTCGTCTTCCGTTTCAGTCGCGGTGTCTACTTCCTCAGTGTCGTCTTCCGTTGCGTTGTCGTCGCTCTCGGTATCCGCGCTGTCGTTGTCGTTGGTATCGCCGTCGCTGTCGTTGGTATCGCCGTCGTTGTTGTCGCTGGTATCGCTGTCGTTGCTGTCATTACTCCCATCGTTACTGTCGCTGTCGTCACTCCCGCTGTTGTTGTCGTCGTCACTCCCGCTGTTGTTGTCGTCGTCACTCCCGCTGTTGTTGTCATCGTCGCTCCCGTCGGTGTTGTTGTCGCTATCGCTGCCATCGTCGGTCCCATCGCTATCGTCGTCCGAATCGCTCTCGTCGGACTGTGACAGCGTGACCGTCCCCGTGTCGGAGTTAATCTCGTTGGAGTCTTCCCCAACGGCGACGTGAACGTACGTGTACGTCCCGTTTGGCCAGGAATCGAGCGTTTCGATATCGACGGTGGTATCAGGGCTATCGGATACCGTCGTCGCCGAGGCGTGCATCACGTCATCACCGGTCGAATCCGGCGATGCTTCGGAGAGAACGAACCCGAACAGGCCGATCAGTCCCGCAGATGGCGTCGCACCTGCAGTCGTTGAGTCCCCACCGGAGAGGGTGGCGTCATCGTCGGACGACGAGACGCCGTTGACGCCGTCGAAGGAGTTCTCAACCGTGATCTGGTCTTCCGAGAAGTCCTCGTCGATGTCGCCGGAAACCCGGACGGTGCTCGTCCGCTGTTGGAGCTGGTCCTCGTTGAGCACCAGCACCGCGTGCGTCACGGTGTCGTCTTCTAGATCAGTCTCTATATCGAGCGAGACGTTGTCGCCGGCAGCGACCTCGTCGGCTGTCGCGTCAACAGACGATGCGCTTTCCTGAACCAGCGTCTGTTCGACGCCGACGACGGTCACGTTCCCATCGGCGGTGACGTTGTTATCCGACACGGACAGGCCCTCCCCGTCATCGACGGTAACCAGAATAAAGCCGTAGGCACCACCCGAGTCAGGCGTGTACGAGGTTTCGAGCACACCGTTGTCGTCTATCGTATCGACACCCTCCGTATCGTCTAGCAGTTCGACCGAGTTAGCGCTGGAATCGTTCGTGAAGATATTGGCCAGATCAGTTCTGACGCTTCCGTCGCTGAACCCGGTCGCGGATGTGCCCTCGGAGAGCCTGACAGCGAGCAGTTGCGCCTCGTCCCCGGCGACTGCCGAGGTGCCAGCCCCAGTGGTCGATTCGAACGTGAGGTCGACTGACTCGCCCGTCTCGTGAATCGTGTACTGCTCCCTGTTGAGGGGAACGTCACCGGTCTGTGCGGACTCGATGTTGATGTACGTCTGTGGGGCCGTTATCGTCGTCGGGCCCGCCGAGGACGTCCGAAGCGGGAGCAGTGATCGCTCCCAGACATCCACGTTGTCCGTCACCGCCCTCGTTTGACTCTCGTCGACTGGCGTTGCCGCCGCCGACGTTACCGACAGGGGGGCGGCTAACACCAACAGCACTGTAATCGCACAAATTACAGTGTGTTTTCCTTTTGTAGTTTTACACATTAATGGATTTTTTCGGATGGGTGCGGTATAATTCTTATGCAGTGACATTCGACGCTACACAGTGTCACATGAAACGTCGAAAACACGTAGACGCCATCTGAAGGTTTTACAGTGTGTCGACCAGTCGCTCCGTTCGGGTTGTAAGACCTATCTAGGATCGTAAACGTATAACAGGGGATAGCTGACAGCGAACCCGATATTAGTGTCAACTAATCAATGTTTCGCTTCGGTACCGGCCAAAAGTCACACCCCCAGATGTCACACTACGTAGTGTGTTCGAATGACTGAATTCGCGAAGGAGCGTGTCTGATCAGTTACTCCGCTTCAGTGTCGTCTGCAGCGGTATTCGGTCCACCCGCGTTATCCGGGCCACCGCCGTTGCCCGGACTGCCGCCGTTGTCAGGGCCACCGCCCTGGCTCACTGTCACCGTTCCGGTATCCGAGTTGATAGTCCCGGATTCGTTGCCGACTGCGACGTGGACGTACTGGTACGCCCCGTTTGGCCAGGAGTCCAGCGTTTGGACCGTGACGTTGGCGTCAGCGTCACCGCTGACGACCGTCGCAGAGGCATGGACGACTTCACCGTCAGCGCCCGACTCAGCCTCGGAAACCACCATGCCGAACAGACCCTGTAATCCGATTGCGGGTATCGACTGGTTCGCGGAGAGGTCGATATCCCCGATTCGGGTGTTGTCGCCGACCGTTGCAACACCGCTGACGCCGTCGAAGGAGTTCTCGACGGAGACCTGGTCCGCTGAGAAGCCCTCGTTCAGTTCGCCCGAGACGGTCACCGTGCTCGACTGCCGCTGGAGCTCACCCTGTCTGACCAACAGGACCGCGTGGGTGACGTTCTCGCCTTCGATCTCAGTGTCGACGTCCAGCGTTACATCATCGCCCGGATTGACCGGGTTCTGGGTCCGCTCGGCGTTCGAGGCGTTGTCATGCACTATGGCCTGTTCGACGCCGACAACGGTCACATCCCCGTTGACAGAGACGTTGCCGTCAGAGACCGACAGCCCTTCATCACCGTCGTCGACAGTCACCAAGACGAAGGCGTATGCACCGCCCGATTCAGGAGTGTAGGACGCGTTCAGTTCGCCGTCCTCGCTTATCGTGCCGACGCCTTCCGCGTCATCGAGGAGCTCCTCCGACGTGATATCCGAATTGTTTGCGAGAATCTTTTCGAGGGAGGCGGCGGTGATGTCGTCAGTGTTTGCCCCCGCCGTCGTTGGTGCTCGGTCCAGCTTGACTGCGAGCAGTTGTGCTTCATCGCCGGCGAGAGACCGCGTTCCAGCGCCGACTCTCGGTTCAAACGACATGTTGATCGACTCGTTGCGCTCGTGGATCGTCACTGTGCGCTTGTTGAGCGGGAGGTCGCCGGTCGCGGCCGACTCGACGTTGATGAACGTTTGCGGTGCCGCTATCGTCGTCGGCCCCTCCGACGTCGTTCGGAGCGTGAGCGGGGACCGCTCCCAGAGGTCGACGTTTTCGGTCACCGATATCGATTGGCTTTCGGCAACGGGGGTTGCCCCAACAGTGGACGTCACTGATAACGGACCAGCGAGTACCAGTGCGACGGCCATCACGAAGATGACAGCCGGTTTTAGTATTGGTGTTTTTACCATTACTGAGACATTACAGAAGCCTGTGGTATATTTCTTGTGCAGTGACAAGACTGAGAGAGCTACAGCGGAGCGCTACCCAGCCATTATATACAAACGGAGATGAAACTGATAACTAACTCTTAATTATACATTTGCGATATGTAACCGGAAATAAGATGATGACTAACCGATACTAAAACAGTCTATATAATATATCAGTAGTTGTAGGCAGTGTGTAGAGTGGTAATTCCTGAAGTAATCTGGTACAATTCACAGGTGGTGCGGTTCTGAGAGGATGTGCCCAACGAGCTAAATTCCACTCACCGACCGGATGCTTGCTACCGAGATTCTAACCGTCCCTATAGAATACTCGGAACCATGACATCGACCCTATTGTGCGAACATATTGTGATATGAAATGGGTCCCGGAATCCAATGGGTCGAGAACACGGTGAGGACAGTGGGCACTGGACCTCAGTGCGGAGACACCGCTGCAGTGGTAAATCGGAGAATTGCGAGGGAAGACCGCTCCGTGCGAGTCTTCCGGCACCGATCGGCTATCGTCGGTCCAGCGAGATTCCATCGGGGTGGATGGAGTGACGATGACCGCTCGCTGTTTGCGAGGGACCGTGTCGGTCCAACAGTGCGAGGGAAGGGATTTGAACTACGCGAAGGCGAGTAACCGCCCGCCTTCTCTCATCCAAACCCTTCCGTGTGCATCCTTCGGCGTCGCGTTGTGCGACCCCTATACGATGCGAGGGAAGGGATTTGAACCCTTGGACCCCTACGGGAGCGGATCTTGAGTCCGCCGCCGTTTCCTGGCTTGGCTACCCTCGCACGCGTAGTGCATTCGGTACACATGGCAGTGCAGTATAAATGTCGTACGGAAGCGACTCGGCCCCAGCGGACCGAGAGTTGACAGAACCGGTGGTTTGACCCCCTGCGAGACAGTAGCGTAAGCATGGACGACCACACGCGCGACCCGACCGTCGAGCCCCCGGACGGGAACCCTTCGGGCTGGCGAGCCGACGGGCAATGGGAACACGAGACGCTCAGGCGAGCCGTCGTTCACGGCGTCCGCCTCTACAACTCCGGGGAGTTCCACGAGTCACACGACTGTTTCGAGGACGAATGGTACAACTACGGCCGCGGGAACACGGAGAGTAAATTCCTCCACGGGATGGTCCAGGTCGCTGCCGGCGCATACAAGCACTTCGACTTCGAGGACGACGACGGGATGCGGTCGCTGTTCCGCACGTCGCTGCAGTACTTCCGTGGCGTCCCTAACGACTACTACGGCGTCGACCTCCTCGATGTGCGGACGACGGTCACGAACGCGCTATCGGACCCGACGGCGCTGCACGGCTGGCAGATCCGTCTCGACGGCGGGTATCCGACGTGTCGCCCGGAAGATATCGAGTTCGCCGAGTCGCTCGATCACTGACCGGATCCGGGGAATTCTAAAGGCTGGAGGCGTTATCACGGGTAGATGCGAATCGAGCAACTGGGAGACGGGGTTCCGGAGGTGGCCGTCGTGGGAAGCATCCACGGCGACGAGCCGTGTGGACGGGACGGCATCGAAGCTGTGCTTGCCGACCCGCCCGAGATCGAGCGGCCGGTGAAGTTCATCGTCGCGAACGAGGAGGCTCTCGAGGCGAACCAGCGATACCTCGATACGGACCTCAACCGTTCGTTCCCCGGCGATGCCGAGAGCGAATCACACGAGAGCCGGCTGGCCGCGGCTCTCACCACAGAGCTCCAGGACTGTACTGTGCTTTCGCTGCACTCGACGCAGTCCTACGAGGGAATGTTCGCCCTCGTCGACGAACTCACGCCGCAGTTGGAAGGGCTCTGTAGCGCGCTGTCCGTGGACGCCGTCGTGCAGACGAAAGGCGCAAACGAGGGGCGGTTGTTCGCAACGGTGGACTCCGTTATCGAAGTCGAGTGTGGCTATCAAGGATCTCGGGAGGCCGCGGAGAACGCAGAGCAGGTCATCCGGGAGTTCCTCGCCGCCACCGGTGTCACCGCCGAATCGCCCCCGCAACGGGACATATCGCTGCCAGTGTTCCAGCTCGGTGAGCCGATTCCGAAATCGGCAGCCGAGCAGTACGAGGTGTTCGTCCGGAACTTCGAGCCCGTGCCCGAGGGCGACCCCGTTGCAGCGGCCGACGACGAAACCATCGTCGCCGAGAAGCCGTTCCATCCCGTCTTGCTCTCAGCCTACGGCTACGAGGACGTGTTCGGTTTTACCGCGGATCGGATCGGTATGCTGGACTGATACGGATTACTGTAGAGTATTTCCGGATTACGCCGACCCAGGGTGGGGGGACACCGGTACATTGCTACGACAATCCGTATGAGACGGTTTTGTGGTGGGATCCGTCTGCTCGTAGCATCAGCGTCACTAACCGTTGGCTCACTCTCGACTGTCTGTCGAAGGCTGGCCTTGTCGGCTCTCTTCTCTCTCTTTATCTGATTGGACTCGCTCGGATATGGCCTCACAGCAGACGGCACAGAGTTCGACAGCCTTGATGATCGCAATGAGGAGTGAGTCCATACTCACTCCGTTTCTATATTTTCCCGATAAAGAATCCCTTTCGACCAGCGAAGTGAGGAGTTGGTCGGCGTATACTACGTTCCCCTGTTCGAGTTCCCTGTCCTCCAGTCTTGATTGGAGAGAGTCAATGAACAGATAATATACGCTGGCCGCCGGTAACTATGACAAGTTCCAAACATACAGAAGAGGTTTACAAACGCAATAAAATGGAATTGACGCTACTATGCCCTCCAAGCCCTCCGTTAGTAGCCTCGGGAGTCTGTTCGCCGTACTTGGACTCGCCGGGGTCGCAACAGCACAGCCCACCGCCCCGAATGGTACCGCCGACCCGGCCCTGAGCGTCGTTCTCCGCTTCGGTATCGGTTTCGTCGTTCTCGCAGTATTAGGTGCTGCAGCTGCCGCTATCGGACCGGAATACACGACCAACGCCGTCCGAGAGATACAGGACGACCCCGGCGCGGCTATCGGTTGGGGAATCCTTGTCGGTATCCTGCTCCCCATCGGACTGGTACTGCTCGCATTGACGGTTATCGGCGCGCTGATCTCGATTCCGGGATTGCTCCTTATCGGCGTTCTCGGTATCGTCGGCTCCGGAATCACTGCTGTCTGGGTCGGAAACTCTGTTATCGGGGATGATGGGACCGTTAGCCCAACGGACGGCGTCGCCGGCGGCCTGTTACTGGCCGTCCCCTTCGCGATTCCAGTCGTCGGTGGTTTCCTCCTCAACCTCATCACGCTCGTCGGCCTCGGTGTGGTCGGACGCGGACTGTACGAGGACTGGTCGGACTGACTGGCCTGTCGGATTTCTGTCGACGCGATAGCGCTGTCCCCCGACGAGTAGGTTCAGCCGGCTCCGGGACAGCCGAGTTCGTACGGGTCGTCGTACACATCCGGCGGAATCGAGATTGCGGTCGGTTCACCGTAATCACTGTACTGGACCGTGAGCGTCGCGGTTGCAGTCGCGCTACGCTGTGAGATTTTTATCCTGAGTTCCGACTGTACCGGTCGGTTCGTGTCCGGATCAAGCCACAGCCGTGCTGTCGCGTTCTCAAGCGAGCCACGGTTTAGATCCATGTCGCCAGCCTGTCGGCGATTCATGAGTGACTCGATGGTCTCGGCGCTCGGGGAGGCTGTGACGAGGACAGTCCGGTTGCCGTCGAGCGTCTCATTGCCCTGCCAGTAAACATTCGAGCGTTCGAAGAGCAGTAACTGCCGATGGAGCGGCGTCGCGGTCGCCCACGGCTCGGAGCGCGAGACGTTCTCGACGGCGTACCCACCCCAGGGGTCCTGACATCCCTGGTACGTTTTGTACCCGTCGACGTAGGACTCGACCGTTTGGTCTTGCATCCGCGTCGTCGCTTGCATCCGTTTTGCCGAGACGTTTACCGCACCGTCGCCATCGACTCTCACCGTTCGTGACTGCTCACCATCCGATGCAGCCACATGCATCTCCATCCCGAAGCGATACGTTTCGACGGCTTCGACCGAACTGTTCGCCTCCTCTATTGCTGTGACAGCACGCTCGTCGCTCGGCGGTGGGCTGTCACTCAAAAGTGCACTACATCCCGTGAGGAGGGAGACCAGGCATACGGCGAGGACCAATCGTCGCATACGTCCCCGTACGTCTCTCAAGCAAAAAGGCGTGGGTCTGACAGGTCCGTGTAGTTCGATTGCGCTGAACGAAGATTCCCATTTCTCTCGGTCACGAACAGGGGGCAGGTCCGGTTCCGACCGCACGTTGATTCGTCCCTCACGAAAAGGACGGGGACTCCCTCGCTTTCACAGGGAGCGAATCCACGAGAACAATAGGGGCTTGATACCCTAATGCAATGGTCCGGGACTCTCGTTATAAATTAACTAACAATACTGCGACGTCTTGAATTAGCGGTTAGATCCATGAGAAGAGTAGTCAAACACCTGCCGCTGAGAGTGGAATCGAACGGCCGGATTCTGTTTCGGTGGTTCATCGCTCTTCTACTTCTACTGATCGCGTGGTGTGTGACGCGGGGATGGTCACCTTCCTCTACGGCATCGATGCGGCCGCCGAAGCCTCCACGGAACCCACCCCGTTCAAACTCGTGAAGGCTACGCGAGGATAACGACCAATTACCAGTGGTACCAGGTACGGTAAATCCTCGAAAACCGGAAGGACGCCTTTCAGAAGGATGTTTTGACACCAGGCGTAATTCCAAAAACAGCTGCGCTGGCTGCACAGTGCCATGGTGATGCACGGAAGGCGATTCGTCTGCACCGGCATGCAGGTGACTACGCTAAAACAAACGGTATTGTACTGTCAAGGAGGCACACCTCGAACTAGCTCAGGACCAGGCTGAAGGTGAACGACTCAAGGAACTCATTTCCGGGCTTCCACTACACAGCAAGTATGCTCTCTATGCGCTTGCGAATCTTACAGATACACGGTATCGCCCGATTCTAATGACCTACAGATAATCGGGGACTCGGTGGGATTGTGGACGTACATAACACATTGCCCTCTTTGGGAGTGTGATTAGTTCAGCACAAGGGAACAAATGCCCAGAAATCCCCCGCGCTATCGGCTCTCGCGACTCGCTGTGCTCCTCGGTCGTTACACTCCCTGTGGTGCTTGCGTCGTCGGGATTCGCCGATAGCCCGGCCCCTTTCAGTCCCACCCATACCGGTTGGTCAGCCGGCTACGAGTAGTAATAAACGGGTACCTGACTGAACAGCGGCGGATGACGCAGGGACTCCAAATCAGTCCAGACGGATTTGCTGGCTCCCTGTCAAACTAAACACGAGTGGTCAGTATCCATTTAAATACGATCAGGGGGGACTCCGTGTAATCTCGCTTGAAATGTACGATATACGCAAAGAAATCGAATTACCACCCAGCACTATTCCCACATCTTGCCATGCTCTCTGGTTTTGCCGCCGATCTCACCACTCATCAGCCGCTGCAGCCGTATATGCGTCCAGCGCGTCCTCGGCTACTTGATCCCAGTCAAACCGTTGTGCGCGCTGTCGCGGCTCTGTCGTAGGCTCTGCACCGGCCAGGACACGGTCCAGTACGTTGGCGACACCTTCGACGGTCGGGTCGGCTAAGAATCCTGCATCACCGATGACCTCGCCAACTGCCGAATCCGGATGATCAGCACCGATGACCGTACAGCCCGCTGCCATTGCCTCCACAGCCGTGATTCCGAAGCCTTCACGCGTACTCGGTGTCGCAAAGATACTGGCTGTCTGCATCTGTGCCAGAACATCGTCGTACTCCTCAAGGAAGCCAGTGAATGTTATCTGCTCAGCTACCGATAGCGAGTCGGCTAGAGTTTTGAGTTCCGTACGCTTCGGGCCATCACCGACGATGCCGAGTGTGGTCTCTTTTGGCGCGATTTGGTCGAACGCTCGGAGGAGGATATCGACGCGCTTGTCCTCGATTAATCGTCCCGCAAAGAGGACATCGAACCCGTCCTCAGAGGGGGATGTGTCTCGAATCTGCTCGTAATCGATCCCGTTCGGAACGGTCCGAATCTGGTTGCGTTCGGGGCCGATGCCACCCAGACGACTCGCGGTGAGTTCTGAGACAGCAATTGGATGCTGTGGGAGGCGAGCAGTGACGTGCTCAACGGCCTTGCCAAACGGTGCTAGATGCCCAAGATAATCGTCCCAGTAGCTTTGCCAGACTTCGTGCCAAGTTGTTACGAGCGGCGTATCAGTACCGAGTGCCGCGATCTTGCTAGCCAAGACTGGAAAGTAGGGAAACACAGATGCGATGACAACATCGTATTCGTCTATGTGTCGTCGCAATGGGATCACCACGTCTTTTGCGAACTCTATCGCTTCACTGATTGACCGTCTCCCATCGTCATCCGTGTAGAGTTCGCGGTGGGGACACACTGCTCGGAGTGTCATTCCCTCGTGTGTGATCTCTTTCGGCCCATCCCAGAAATGACGTCCATAGACGTTTACGTCGTGGCCGTCGGCAGCAAGTCGACGTCCGATTTCATGGATTCGTTTCTGAGCTCCACCTTCTATATAAGGATACACGACATTGCTAATAAAAGCGACATTCATTTTCTGATGCCCGTATGTTCAGCAACCGCTGTCTTCAACGCAGCGTTTCGAGGGCAACAGTAGTCTGGAATCATCTAGGACTTATGCTTCTGGCTTTGGAACTTGGCATTTATACTCGTACTGTGGGATTCTATTCCGTCGTCTGAAATCGGCTAAGAAGATTCATATGTCGTAATCCCAAAGTCGGATATACAGTTTTGATCCGTTCTCGATGTCTTTCTGTTTGACAGCACGCTGCGAGGGTGTCATAGAACGGTTACCACACCAAAGAGCAGGGTGAATGCTGAGGTGGTATGGACTCAGCGACCCTGCAAGATGGTCCTTCGGTAGAGTCGTTCTTCAATGTCGCGAAAACCGAGACGCTAGCGTTTTTTGAGCATCTCTCCTTTGAGTTTCTCGCAGAGTTCGACGTGTTCGCTACGGCGAAGACGGGGCGGATGGTCGGTGACAGCGACTCCGACACGCTCGACTAGCACGCCCACCTGCTGGCCGCAGGAGTCGTGCCAGTCGCTCCGTACAACGAGCGAAACACCGACGATCCGAAAGACATCGAGTATAGGGTCGAAGACCATATTGAGGAACACAGCAAGGACGTTCAGCTGAAGCAATCAACCTTGGACGAGACGTACAACCGCCGCACTGGAGTCGAACGAACCAACGAATCGGTCAAGGACTGCGGCCTCGGGCGTAAGTTCGCCTGAGGCCGCGTCCACGCACGAGCACAGGTCTTTCTCGCCCTGTGTCTTCGTCTTGTCTCCGCAATCACCAACTACGAACGTGAAGACAATCCGGGAAGCATGATCACCACGGTGTGACAAGATTTCTATAACATACTATATATATTAAGTTATTCATATATTTCCTGTTAATCTACGTCGTTTATTGGACTGTGATCACACTCGCAAAAAAAGCTACTTGAAAATTGTAATTGGTATCAAGCAGAGGATTATATTTCCTATATCTTATTATCAACTCATATAGAGTAACTTGATTTTTCCTTCCGTGTATACCTTATTACCTCTCGATGTCCGGATCGCGTATGCATTTTTAGAAATTGGCCTATGATTATAGTCTGTTGCAAACAGGCCTTGATTATACATAGTGTCAGATATTATAACATATTTACCACCTTGATCTGTTACATATTTTGTGAAGTTTTCATAATTCTCATCATAATACAAATGACGTAATCCCTCTTGATCTAGCGGATATTCATATGAATAGTATTCCCTAACAATTAGAGGCGATCCAAATTTAGTATCCCCAAGAATTAAACCCCTAGCGTGTTCACTAACCCAATCAGATTCCTCATCCACACCCGCTTGATATGTCTGAATATCAATAAGAGTGGCTGAAGATGACAAGTAAAGTGTGATGAGTAAAACGACAATCAGTATAGAAGACACATACTGAAAATAATTTTCATTGATACGTGTTAGCACAGCTCCCATCGAAATTATTATAATTGGTGAAGCGAAAGCAAAGGGCCTTGTTATCAACCAAGATTCTCCTGTACTCAAATAAAACATTGAAATAATAAAAACTCCTGCACCCCAGGTTACAATAATATCCTGTGTCTGAGAGTTACTATTGATAATCGACGATACTGTAGATCTGAGCATAATAATTCCTCCCAGTAAACTTAGTGGTAGCACAATTGCTAGTGGAATAGCCGAATAGTAAGTCGGGGGGATAGCAGTCGCAGGTACAGAAGTTGTACTACTGTCAGTTATCCCAGGAACTGATATATTTAAGCTAATTAGTCGGACAAATCCTAGTTGGAACCAATGAACGTAAGTTGGAAGAGGAGTAGAAAAAACTAGAAGTAGTATACTCGTTGATAGCACTCCCAGAATACTATATTTTGAAATATCTGAACCATTCATATACATCAGAACAGTTGTGACAATTGTGGTGGTGAAGATTACCATATATAATGCCGGATACCAATAAAATATACATATAGAACAAATAAAGAAAATAAGTATATATTTTAAGTGTGATAAGCCACTATATTTCTGAGCGTACAACCTCGCCACGCAGAAGATTGTAATAAATAAAATCAAAAGATTTGTAGTGCTAATGTTCATAGTATATTCTGGTCGAACATTTGGTGCCAATGCACCAAATACAGCAATCATTAGAACCACGCTATCACGATTGAATATTTGCTTCCCAACCAATACGTATCCAACAAAGACAAAAATGTACCCTGGGAAGTACGAATAAAAATATTTTATTGGGATCCCTGTTACCTGACTGGCTATAGAAAGAAGCAATGGATATACCGGTGTTTTGATTCTTGTGTTTATCTTTCCATAGTATCTCGATACCCTCCCTTCTGAAACTTGATTTACTTCCGCAATCGATGGGACATAGCCTGTTGATATTATCTGGTGGTGGAGATAGGCGTCAGCATAATAAAATATATCACGATAAGTTGATGTATAAGCAATAAAAGTTATTATCAATAGTGGGAGTACTAACCCAATTATGGATAGGAGCTTAACATTTTGCTTTTCCGACATTCTATTTTAACAAACTCCTTATTTTTTTTACAAAACGGTTTTCCCGTCTAATTCCCAAGAGAGCCAATATCACCACTCCAAGAGCGTTTATACTAAGGCCAGCATATTTGAGCGATTTTATACCCGACGTGATTGCTAGCTTCCGGTCTCCTTGTATGTATGAATGCCTGGAAATACTCATGTATGTGTGGCCAATAATCTCATTTTTAAGCTTTGGTTCCATGTCCGGAATCATAGACAACTTCTTGTCCAACAATTTCTTTTCGGCCTCTATTCTAGTCTCCGTTGAGTTGCTTATTCGATCGTCACGGTCCTGATATATATTTACCAAGTATTCTTCCACATAGTCAAACTTGAACTCTTTCGATAGCCTTAGCCATAGATCGTAGTCCTGTCTAGCAGGTAAATCTTCGTCAAACATTCCCACCTTGTCGAAGCAGTCTTTCTGCACCATTACCCCAGACGTAGAACAGATTTGGTCGCACACCAATTGCTTATTAAAGATATCCCCTGCGGCTTCCGGTATGGTTCCAACCATCTCGTCACCGTTAACGACTATCTTTGTTCCACAGTAGATTACCTTCGCAGAGGAGTTGTTCATAACGGCAAGCTGCTTCTCCAATTTAGTGTTTTTCCACTCGTCGTCACTATCTAAGAATGCGACATACCGGCCGTTTGATTGTCTGATTCCAGTATTTCTTGCTGCGTTGCTTCCTCTATTCTTATTATGTTCCACTATCCTAATTCGACTGTCAGATAATGCAGATACTTTTTTAATAGTTTCATCCGTTGAACAGTCATCCACGATTAACAGTTCAAAGTTTGTGTACGTCTGTTTAAGAACACTGTTTATCGCCCGTTCAATTACGTCTGCTCGGTTGTATGTGGGAATTATTACTGAAATCTTCATATTACGGATTGTAGTTACGTAACTCAGTAACTGACTTTTTTTCCGAATATGGAACGTACTTTTTACCGTCTGGATAGCCAACTGCAAGCAACATCACTATTTTTTCATCATCCTCCAATCCAAGTCTGCTGTGTGCATGATTTTCGTGCTCGGGTATGGCAGGCCAATTTATTGAACATGAAGCTAGTCCTAGAGTTTCTAACGCGAATTGGAATGACATTGAAGCTAGACTCGCGTCGATGTATATCAAGTGGCGGTCTCTATCGTGGAAATACGACCGCTGGGTCCCAACGAGGGCAACTAAGCACGGGATGTTGTCCTCATATCCGGAGACACCGATTGAAAGCTCACAGATCTCTTCAATCTTTTTTTGATCATCATACACTTCGAATCTGAATGCTTGGCGGTTACATGCACTCGGTGCTTGACTCGCAAGCAAAACCGCGTCATCTATTTTGCTTCTAGGTACTTTTTTCTGGAGGAAATACCGAGTACTTGACCGCTGGTGAGCTAGCGACTTGAGATCTTGATAAGATGGGATTTCTGTTGCCAGCTCACTCCTTGGCTTAGGATGCTTGTCACCAATAGAATGATTAGTACGGTCTATAATCTCATCATATTTATCCTCCGCACGCGCAATGGTTTCAGTCGCATCAACCACCTCAAAGTACATTGAGAGAACGTCCAAGCACCAATCCATTCGATTAAACTCTGATTCATCGTCTATAGCCGCTTCAATATCCAGAACCAGCTTTTCAATATAGCCTTCTGCAAAAACACTCCTCCGATCATCCATCGACAGGCCCTTTTCAATACGATGTGTATTTCGGACTATTCGAGCCCTCCGACTTTCAGCATCAGATGTTTGATCTGGGCCTACAGACGATGAGTACTTTGATTGACCTACCAATATGCTTCTCTGCTCGTTGTAGAACGTGCCTCTCAAATAAAAGTACAGTGCAGTCAACAGTCTTGAATGAGAGATACCGCGTTTTGTCTTCCCCTCTGGTAGAATTTTCCAAATGAGTTCCCCAGAGATATCTCTCAGTATGTAATGGATTCCCTTGCTAGCGTAAAACCGCTTAAATCGATTAAGAAATTCACTCAGGCCTTCTTCTTTGACCAGAGATATGCCCTTGCTTATTGACATACAATTGTATTTATCCAGAGGATTGAAATGTACATAAAGGCTGTCATAGAAATATTCACACACCATACAGCATCCCGAAAACAGTGTCTGAAAAGCAGTTGATATCGCCGCCAGCCAGAAGAAGTGTAGTGTAATTCTTAGCAGATAGCCGAAAATCAGGCTATCCAGGCACTGTCTAATTGAGCAAGTTTGAGAGTGAGGAAGTCGTAGCGAGAAGTGTCCATGCAACTCGCAGACCTCCTCAGCGAGACGTTAGATGAGGACAGTCAAGACGTTTGGGAGAACGAGCGCACCCCGGCACCCGTCCGGCGGTTTGGGGTGTGTCTCCATACTTCGAGGCTGTCGATCAGGGAGACGGTGGCAATCTTAGACCCGCTGGGTGTCGATCGTTCTCACGGTGCAGTCTGGAACTGGGTTCATACGTTGTCTGAAGCCCAGAGCGACCTGCCGACGACGTCGCCGTCGCAGGTCGCGGTCGACGAGAAACAGATTGAGGTTGACGACGAAAAAAGTGGTTGTACGCCGCTGGCGACACCGAATTAAAACTGTTGCTCGAAATTGACGTGTTCAGCCGCCGCGAGACTGACCCAGCGGCGGCGTTCCTGCATCGGCTCACTCAGAAACACGATGTCACCGATCCAGTGTTTCTCGTGAATGCTGGCGGCTATCTGATTGCTCTCTCACGTCACAATTTGAGCGGTCGGCTCGACTATCGAATCCAGAACCACATCGAAAAGTGGTTCCAAACTGTGAGCATGCGTATCGACCGCTTTCACTCCTTCTGGAGGGGCAGTCAATCCAGCGCGAAACAGTGGTTGCGACGCTTCAGACACCACTACAACCACGAACGACCGAGCCAAGCTCTTGACCGAAAAACTCCAGCTGAGAAAATCAAGAACTAGACAGTGCCGATCAATTTAACAGACCACCGACCGTATATGATACAATAAGCCGGAATACAAATTCTTTATTAAACAGGACTCTAGTCACAATCCACGTGATAATCCAATCACATTCAACATTTATCATGGACGCTCTCCGATTCCCACAGTTCAAACTTAGATTACTAATAACAAATTCATGAAGATTGTACAAACACCGATCCGTTACTATCCGTTCATAGGTGGGGTAGAGACACATGTGCAAGAAATATCTGAAGTGCTAGCAGATCGAGGTCATGATGTTACTGTCATCTGTTCAGCACAAGACGAAGATCCTGGTATAAAGGATCACAACGGAGTTACTGTTCGCAAGCTCAACACATCATTCCAACCAGCAAATACAAATATCAGCCCCAGATTATTGCCTGAACTGTTCAAGATAGCCAGCTCTGCAGATGTTTTTCATACTCATTTGCCTACACCATACTCCGCAGAATTATCCGTTTTCGTCGGTCAAATAACAGACACACCAGTGGTATTAACTTATCATAACGATATCACCGGCGATGGCGCATATCAATACATCTCGAAACTCTACAACAGACTCATTTTAAAAAGGACCCTGACAAACTGTGACCGAATTCTCATCACACAGGAGGATTACGCTTCTAAAAGTCCGTATATATCGGGTTTTTCGAATAAAGTGCGAGTAGTTCGTAATGGGGTAAATGTAAATCGGTTCTCCCCAAACAGCGGCATTAAGAACAACACGGACATACAGAGTTACTTTGATCCGTTCAAAACTAATCTATTCTTCTTATCGGTACTTGACAAACACCATGAGTATAAAGGCTTGAGCTACTTAATCGACGCCATGGAAAGGGTCCAAAATTTAGAAAAAGATCAGTTCAAACTGATCGTCGGTGGTGATGGGCCACTCAGAAGTGAATACGAACAATATGCGGCAAACAAGGGCTTATTCGAAGATACTATTGAATTCACGGGACGAATCCCCAAATCATCGCTCTCAAATGCATATAACCTGGCAGATCTATTTATATTACCCTCAACTTCATCTACTCAGGAAGGGTTTGGGTTAGTTACATTAGAATCTTTGGCTTGTAAGACCCCGGTAATTACGACACCAGTAGTTGGTATCGCAGATCACATCACCGAGAATAATTTTGGTGAAGTGGCAAAAAAAGAAGACGCTGAGGCACTATCTGATGCGATTGTTAGAGGACGCCTTAATAACGATCACTATGATATGGAGTCAGCCAGACAGTTTTGTGTGGATAATTTTTCATGGGAAAAATCTGTTGACAAACTAATACAGGTATATCTGTCGGTCCAATCGGAATCACATTCCACATAAGTTGAAATACCCCGTGTCCTATCCAAACAAAAGATTAAAATGTCACCTATAGGAACTGCTGAATAATCCATGAAATCAAAAAAAGCGATCCGGATTGCAGTTTCTATGGGAATTTCTCTTTCTCGAGAGATATCTGGGCTACATACTGAAAGGGATAGACAAAGAGGTAATACAATAGGAATTGTCGGTGGCCAAATGTTCAATAAAGGGGCACAAGCAATGACTTTTACCGCGGTGTCAGAATTGTCAAAAAGATTTCCCAACCACGATATTGTCTTATTTTCTACGGTTGATTACAACCGACCAACTACTGAGCGAGAAAAATATGCATTCGATATCCTACCATGGGAACCCCAAATGAAGCACAAGGTATTAGGAAATGATTGGTACGATAAGAAAAATATCCCAGTGGAAATAGTCAGAAAAGTCAGAGATGTAGACTTTTTCATAGATATTAGTGGATACGCATTGTCCTCACAATGGGGATTTCAGGGCTCAATGAACTACATATTAAATATTTTCGTAGCCCGGGACTTGGGCGTACCCTACTATGTATTACCTCAGTCTATTGGTCCGTTTGACTACAGTGGGCTGAAGAAGCATGTATTAAGGCCGTTTCTTAATTCCGCCCTTAATTATCCCTCTAAAATATTTGCTCGTGAACAATACGGTGTAGATGAAATTTACAACTATGCTAACAGGAGTGTGTCTTACTCGCCAGACATTGTCCTATGTGGTGAAACATACGATCTTGAGGCAATATATGATGATATGCCAGATGTTGAGCATATAGAACTTACTAGTCAATCTGTAGCAATCGTACCTAACCATCGAGTGATCGAAAGAGTAGATTGCACTAAGATAATTCAACGGTATAAAAAAATTGCCACCCAACTGTGTGATTCGGGATATAACGTCCATGTACTCTCTCATTCAGATGAGGACCAGCAAATTTCTGAGACGATTTTCAATGAGATACCTACAAACGATGGGCGCTTATTAAATAGCAAAGTCCCAGCTTATGTACTTGAGCATGCCATTGCACAGATGGACTTCTTAATTGCTTCCCGTTATCATTCAATAATCCATGCGTATAAAAATGGTGTACCGTGTCTTGTTTTTGGTTGGGCTAAGAAGTATGAAGAACTATTAGAGACATTTAATCAATCAAATCTGTACATTGATGCCCGATACAAAATTGACAAAGGTGTATCAGATGAAGTTGATGAACTGATCGAGAATCACAACAGACTATCTGAGACTATCTTGAATCAGTTGTCGGAACTCTGTGGTACGTCGCCTTTCGATTATATTGATAATGAAATCCAGTAGTCTATTCAGAAAGTTCCTCTCTATATTTGCGGGGAAAGTCGGTGTGTTTACCCTAGGAATATTAATTACACCCGTATTAGTTAGACTTTTGACTAAGTCCGATTATGGCAAATTTGCTTTCTTTTTATCACTATTTGGTGTAACAGTAACGTTTACAAAGTCTGGGATTTTTAACGGTGTAAGAAAATACGTTTCGGAAGATCGTGATATTCAGGGATGGGGTGAATATGTACTATTTATTTACTTTTGTTCGTCTATTATATCTTGTTTTCTGATATTCACGGTATATGCTGTAGCTATCTTTTTCTTGTCAAATTATACTAGCGTAGAAATTATAGAAATTGAAGAATATGTTATATTCCTTTGTTGGGTGGTTGGTGATTTATTTGTAGGTTATATGAGAGGTTCATTGATGGGGAAAAACAAGGAACATCTCTCAGAATCAATGTTACTGATTGAGAGGGTCATATTCTTTGGAATTTGTTTGATTATGCTTCCTAAGGGCTTCGGCGTCACAATGGTACTGTTGGCAAAGGTGGTTGGCTCAATGGCAGCTGTTTTTATCTACTCCCCATTTCTATTACGGGAATATAGGATTTCAGAGATTTGGAAATTAGATGGATTTAGGAATTTCAAACAATTAATTAAGTATCAATATATGAGCGTATTGTTAGCTGTATTGACCGTCTCATTATATCAGTTTGATATACTAGCTGTACAGTATTTTATAGGGACCACAACCACAGCTAGTTACAAGGCTGCGTTAATCACTGCCGAGTTTATTTGGTTTGTTCCTATTGTTTTCCAATACATGCTTGTACATTCATCATCAAATCTCTGGTCTAATGGAGAGATAAATAAAATCAACACTATTTCACAGCAGATATGCCGCTATACCCTTTGGCTATCGGTTTTACTTGGGATTGGATTGTTTACGTTATCGGACTCATTTATTCTCATATACTTCGGAAAAAATTATGTCAGTTCTGTGGGTCCGTTAAAATATTTATTGCCAGGAGTGATTGGTTTCGCGGTTTCAAGGCCAATTTTTGCGATCGGTCAAGGGAAAGGCCAAATGAAGCCTCTAATACTGGCATCACTGCTCTCAGCCCTGCTAAATATTATTCTGAATCTAATTCTAATCCCACAATATGGAATGACCGGGGCTGCAATATCAACTAGTATTGGGTATGGATCAATGCTAGTACTACATAATATTTCTGCCAAAAAAATCGGATTCAGGCCGCTGGCGGATTTGAGAATGATTAAAATTTTGATCGCGGCTATTCCTACATTGTTATTTATAAGAGTTCTTGATATCGTTATAGTTTCCAGCGGATATTCATTAATATTTATCCCGTTGATTGGACTTCTGATATACTCAGCTATATCGTGGAAGATTGGTGTAGTCAAAATAGCTGAATTGAAGTCATTCTTATAATACTGAAAGTAGAGATTCATATACTACCAGAGATAACCAATGGTAATGCGAGATTGGATAACGTTCCGATCAAATATCTCCGCCAGATCTTGAGGAGGTCAATAATGCTGACGCAACAAATGTATAATGGTGCAATCACCTATAACGATATCGACGATCTGACGGAAACAGACGCTGCCGCTCTCCCTGGACTTTTTTATAATTGACCTCGAAATATCTCTCTCATCAGTAACAACTCGCCATTGAGCCGTTTAAGGAGGTTGTCTATTGCAGATCACTAGATTACAGATTAACTAACCTTTCTGGGTCAAAGGGTCATGTCTAGTTAAGCGTGAGGGGTGAGACGGACGGATTTCTTGGTGCCTATGCCAGAAATCAGCCGCCTAAGCGGGATTAGAGACTGGATTGATTTGGATTTTGTGGAGCGTGAGCGGGCACCCGAGCAGGCGATGGCGTTGGGTATTCAATCGCACGTTGCAGGGATGTCGCTGTCGAATACCGTCGAATTACTCGATCATTAGGGTGTCCAACGCAGTCGAAAAGCCATCACGATTGGGTGTAGAAAGCCGATCAACAGCCCGAGTCGAAGAAAGCTCCGAATCAGATCGTGCTCGACGAAACCGTGATTCGGATCAACGACCAGCAATTCTGGCTGTACGCCGCTGCCGAACCGCAGTCGAACGAACTGCTTCACGTCCGGTTATTTTCAACGACCACGACCGCTCTCGCGGAAATTTTCCTGCGTGAACTGGGGCAAGAACACGATGTCGAAACCTCCGAATTTCTTGTCGATGGTACTCACCACCTCCAAACTGCACTTTCCCGAGTTGGCCTTCGATTTCAGATGCGTCGCCACGGAAATCGGAACGCCATCGAACGGATTTTCCGAGAACTGAAGCGCTGAACCTTGTCGTTTTCGAACTGCTTCAGTCATGTCAAACCGGAAACAGCCGAAAATTGGTTACAGACCTTCGCTCGCTGGCACAATGCTCCAAACTAAACACGACCCACTGTCGGTGATTTGTCGTTCGTTCGCAGGATGCACGCGTGTGAGATGTGACCTTCACTCAGTACGGTGAGACACGGACGGGGGTCCGTGTAAATTCACTGGCATTGCGCGTCACGATCAGTTCGTCACGTGCGACAGCGGTTCCCGCGCTCATCGCATCAACAGCACCGATTTGCTTACCGTTCTAGCTGATCTCCCGTTGGATATCAACAGCACGTCGTGCTGCCTAAGCATCAAATGGCACCAGTCGAACGTCGTCGAGAATATTTTCGAATTGCTGGCCTGTCTACGTCGTCGGGTCGATACCGATCTCAACCTCGGTGTAGACAAGCGTTTGGAAGACAAGCAGTTCGTCACTTATTTCATCCGGCCTCGCAACAGTCTCAGCATCCTCAGCGAGCAGGTCGATTAAAAAACAAGCATCAAGAATCACTGGTCAACCTGCTCTTTGGAACCCCATACGATTGTCAATATCAGCACGAATGGACCACTCCCCCTCCCGAATTCGTTCGACTTTCGCCTCTTCCGCTAACCCGACAAGACCGTATAGTGGATGTTCCTCTTCGTTGAGGAAGCAGTCTATGTCGTCGCTGAAACTCTCGTTATCGACTTCTCACGGCGTAACCGTTCGTATGTCTCTTCTTGAGGCTAATTGTTTTGCTCGCCATATTTGTATCTTTGCATATGTAGTGCCTTGTTGAATCACAAGATAGCGGCGGGATAGGATTACTCAGCCACAGTTTCACAGCGTCAACGGCATAATTTCGGGACCAGACGATGCAGTAGCTGTCCCTACTGGTACTTAGTGAATAATCAGAACTATGTCATTTTGTTCCCACAGTCAAGTGACGACGGCGATGCCTCTCCTGGATACGTCCAGAAAAGGGGAGCAGGCGGCGAGCCCTAACTCGCCGCCTGCGTTAGATTATGCACGATGCACTTGCGTGTGAGCTCCCGGAACTGGCCATGCCAGCTCCGGGAGCGGAGCTTCTCGCCGTCGTCTTTCTTCAGCTGTGAGAAGCCTGTTTCACTCATCCAGCGCTGGTTGTAGTCCTCGTTCATTCGGGCGTTGTGGGCCTTCTGCAACGGTGTTTGCTCTCTGTGTTTAATCAGCGGTCGCGTTGAGTTGGAGCGACACTCATCACGGAGGTCGCTCCACGAGTAGTTCGCATCAGCAGACAACACACGCAGGTCTTCCGCGTTCCGGCGGAAGACCTGCATCCCGATGTGGCCGTCCCACGCCTTCTGTGTCGTGTAGTGAACGTCCTTGATCGCCAGCGAGTTCACGTCGATCAAAATCGTTGTCTTCATCGACTGGAACGAGTAGTTTGCGCGGTCGCGGTAGTGGTAGCTGGTTTGATCGCGCTGGAAGCCGCTTGCGTCAATCGCAGCTTCACCACTCCAGCCCGTCTGCTCCGCCGAAGCGCGGAGCAGGCGGCGGAGTTCACGCATCCGATACTCTCGTTCCCACCGGCAGAGCGAGCTGTAGTGCGGTGCCTCATCGAGGTCGAATACAGCAAGAACACCGGGCATCTCGTTGAGGTAGTCTTCAGTTTCGCGGAGACTCTTTTCCAGTTCGACACGGTACAAAATTAACGCGATCTGCACCCACTCGGCGTACCCGTCCGCGCCGTCCGGCGCGGCGGGTACGTCCGGATCATCAACGTGCTGTTTGGCAAGAGTTCGACACATCCGTGCGAGCCGTCTGAGCGATACCATATCGCCAGACGGCGTCCATTTCCCGGTTAGTCTGACGGAATCTTCCCGTGAGAAGGTCTGAAGCTGTCGTCAATCAACGGCAAAACAAGGCAATATGTAGTCTATGTACATATTTTCCGAGTAAGAGCTATTGTGTGTTCGTGGTACGACGGAAACCCTGATAGCCCGGTCAAGCACTTATGTGGAATCAGGGGTCCGTGTCCACGGCATACCGGTTCAAACACTAAGATCCCATCAACGAACAACCCACCAACTAGCTCGCCACTACGGTTATAATGAGCTAAACCCTACCATGAGATGGTATGTCACAACAAAGCGTCCAGGAGGAACTCCACGTCGACCAGTACACACTCGGGCTAGTGGGTCCCGATCAGGAGTGGGCTGGCACAGTCGCTGACGGTGGCCGAGTCACGACGTACACGCCACCGGGCTGTTGGGGCCCGATGATCACGCCCTCGTTCCGTGGCGGGCACGAAGTCACACGGCCGATCCGGGTCGAAGGGGCAAGCGTTGGCGACGCCGTGGCGATCCACATCCGCGACATTGAGGCGACGAGCACGGGGTCGATGGCCGAGCGCGACGGGGCTTTCGAGGATGATCCGTTCGTCGACCATCGGTGTCCGGAGTGTGGGACGACATGGCCCGATTCCGTCGTCGAGGGCACTGGTGAGGATGCCATCCGGTGTGCTGAGTGCGGCGCGAACGCCTCCTCGTTTGGCTTCGAGTACGGGTACACCGTCGCCTTCGACCACGAGAACGCCGTCGGGCTAACACTCGACAAGGACGGCGCACACGAGTTAGCGACAGACGGCGACGAAGTGATGGACATCCCCGAGAACGCTCGTCAGCATCCCATCCTGCTGTACGAACCTGACGGGATGCCCGGGACGCTCGGCCGACTGCGGCCGTTCATCGGCAACATCGGTACGACGCCGCCCGTTACGATGCCGGATTCACAGGCGGTACGAGGCGGATGCCCCGACCCTTGAGGTCGGGGAGGAAGCCGACACTCGATGAAACTTGCCTCGCTCGATGGCAAGGCCGACTCCCCCTCCGCACATAAACTTTCATATGGCAACAGATGTAAATGTGAACCACGGATGGACGATGCGCCACGACGCACCGTGCCCATCAAACTCGACGTGTCCGAAGAGCGTCGTGGCGACCTCCATCAAACCAAGAAGCAATTCCTTCACTGCGCCAACCGCACGAGCGAGTGGGCGTGGCGCTACGACGACCTCTGCATCACCAGCAAGAGCAAGGCCGAAGACGCTCTCTACAGCGAGTTGCGTGAGGTGACCGATCTCACCGCCAACCTCGTCCAGAAAGGCATTCGCCGCGCCATCGAAGCCGTCACGAGCGGCGTCGAGAAACTGAAACAAGGCGAAAAGACGAGTCAACCAGAGTTCGACTCTTGGAGCGTCGTCTACGACAAACGCTCCGCGTCGTTCAACGACGACCACGCCACACTCTCCACGCCGAACGGTAGGGTCACTGCCGAATACGTTCTCCCGCCCGGGGACGAACGCGAAGACACGCCGTTCGGCAGGTACTACGAGAGCGACGACTGGGATGCGTCGAGCGCCACGCTCCAGTACGACGAGCAGGACGACACGTTTTCCCTGCACGTCTCGCTGAAGAACCCGGATTATGTGGTTGACGGAACGGAACGCCACGAAGCCGGTCACGATGATGATGGTGCCGAGAACGGAGTGGTTCTCGGTGTTGATCTGAACGTGACTGGCGCGTTCGCCGTCACCTCCACGGGAGAGTTCATCGGGAGTGCGGACTATCTCACCCACAAGCGTGACCAGTACGAACAACGCCGCGCCCGTCTGCAACAGACGGGTACACGGTCGGCTCACCTCACGATTCAGTCCATCGGAAGCTGCTTCTCGGATTGGTCGCTGGACTGGCTCCACAACAGAGCGAACGACCTTCTCGCGGAAGCCCAAGAAGCGGATGTAGACGGCATCATCTTCGAGAACCTTGACCACATCCGCGAGAACATCGCCAACGGCTCGAAGTTCCAGCAGTGGGCCTACGCGAAGTTCGTGGAACTCGTTGAGTACAAGGTCGAGTCAACGGCGTTGTTCGTTGACACGGTGAACCCGGCGTACACGAGCCAGCGGTGTTCTCACTGTGGGTTTACCCACGAGGACAACCGCGACGACAAAGAGTTCGAGTGCCAATCGTGTGGGTATGAGGTGAACGCCGATTACAACGCGGGGAAGAACATTGCCAACCGATACTGCGGGTATATCCATCGCGGGCAGAAGTCTCGCGGTGGATGGGCCACCAGTCAACTGGCCCTCAAGTCAGGGATATTGACCGTGAACGGCGACTACACGCCTGCCGAATTACTCGGTTAGAACGGGAGTCCACTGACAAGCCTTGGGACTTGACCCCGAGGCGGTTGACACAACGCGGGGGACTTCGGACAGAGCCTCATCGGTGCCGACCACGACTACGGCGTCGAAACCGAGGCCGACCTGGAACAGCGGACTGACGGGCATATGGACATTCCGGAGGTCCGCGAAGGCGCGACACTTATCTGTCCCGTCGCCATCGACGGCGGTGGCGTCTACGTCGGCGACCTTCACGCGAACCAAGGTGACGGGGAACTCTCGTTGCACACGACCGACGTGAGCGGGACCGTCACGATGGATGTCGAGGTCATCGAGGGACTCGCACTGGATGGTCCCATCCTGCTACCCAACGAGGAGGACTTGCCTTTCATCAGCCAGCCCTACAGCGACGAAGAGCTCGAGGCCGGTCGCGATCTCGGTTCGGAACACGGTGTCGACGTGCAGGAAAACATGGCACCTATTCAGGTGGTCGGCTCAGGTGCGACAGTCAACGACGCCACGCAGAAAGCCTTCGACCGGGCGACGACGCTGCTGGACATGAGCGAGGGCGAGGTCCGGGCGCGCTGTACCTTTACTGGCGGCGTCCAGATCGGTCGACTCCCCGGCGTCGTCCAGCTCGATATGCTCGCCCCGCTCGATATATTGGAGGATCGCGGCCTCGGCGACACCATCCAAAAGCAGTACGGGCTGTAGCAGTCCCCTCCAGTCTGTTCCGGTACAGGCAGTCAGCTGCGGGTGCCTCGTGGGATACAGCCGAACACTTATTCCGAGCGAGTCGCCTAAGAAGAGTATGGCAAGCGCGACTCGTCGAGAGGATGACGGTCCCGACGGAATCGAATTCATCCGCGAAGATGACGGGACCATCACGGCCCGGGATCTCGAAACCGGACTTGCCCGTGGGGGAGATACCCGCGCAGAGGCGCTGACACAACTCGCGGAAGTACTCGCGCTTGAAGCTGGCGACGGCGAGCCTATCGACAATCCCGATGAGTTTTTACAGAATTTTGGCGTGAATCCCACTACCGACGACAAGGGACTGCCCGACTTTTTGCATTGACATCCTCCCCGCCCTGAAAATTGAGACACTGGTCGCGATAGGGAAAGCCCTCACAGCCGCTAGCTTCCCCGAGATAGACGAACACTCCACCTCCCAGGTTAGGTCAGCAAGCGTACGACTACTCATTCGAGGGAACATCGACTGCATCGAGATCGGGTTCGTCGAACTCAAGCGCGTCCGCAACAGCGTCAGGAAGTTCCGGGCGCGGGGCCGATTCATGACGTTCGATCTTCTCAGTCTTGCGCGTGCTTTCGTAAAGGGCGCGGGCGACTGGGAGCCCTCGGAGGTACTTGTAGTCGTGGAGGACCTCGATGCCCCGCTCCGTGAACCCGTAGAACTGCGACGGGAGATCGCGTTTCCCCTCGCTCGGGTCGTACGTGTAGCGCGCGAGGAGCCCAGCGTCGATCAGCGTCTCCAACTGGTCTTTGATCGCAGCTTGGCTCTTCCCAGTCATATACTCGAGTTCGGCGAGTGACATGAGATGTGTGGGGTGGCCCAGCAGCTCCTGGATGATGAGGTGGCGCGTATCTTGGGACAGTAACTCGAACAGCCGCTGCTGTTCCGCAAACGGCCCTGCATCGGCCCCACCAGTGCCGGTTTCGCTCATACGTGACGTTATGAGGCGGGACGCTATAACAGTTTGGTATATCCAAGTTGGTTAATCAAGAAAAAGCCAGAGTGATTCAGAAGCCATAAGGTGTTATGGTTTGAACCGATAGCTCATGAGCGATCCAAGCCCTCCGCCAGACGCCGCAGACATTATGACAGTTGTTCACGAGGCTGTCGGAGGTATCGAACTTGAACCAGCGGAGAAACGGGATATCTGGCGCTTTATCCAACGTGAATTGCCGTATCTCTGGAGTCAACGGACGTCGTACTTCATCCTCGGGAGCTATCGCGATCCCTACATCCGCCGGCTTCGTGCCGTACAGGCTGAACTCAACAGGAAACTGGGTGCATACCCGTTCATCATGGGAGATCTTCTCGAGTTGCCGACGAAACGGCTCAACACATTCGATATCATGTTCTCATTGTTGGCGACGTACAGCGACTACATCGTCGGTGTCTTCGAGAAGGAAAGCGGTGGGGAAGCGCCGGAATTGGGCGAAATTGATGACCCGCCGTATTTCGACAAATCGTACGTGTTCCCGCGTGATTACGCGTGGGTGACTGACGAGAACCTCGAGTCGAAACATCACGTCATCAAAGCTGCCCTCGAAATCGTGTTCACAGATGAGTTGTCGGAGGAACAGATCCGTTCGAAGATCGAATCGCTCATTGACCGTGCGCAAGGAGCTGGCATCGATATCGAGGAACACGAGGTCTGGGATGTTATCGACAATCGGACAGATGAGGAAGCGGAACCAGCGACCTACAGTTGGGTCCATCTCAACAAGTTCCACAAATTCGAATTACACAACCAATGCTTCCCATGGACAACGGAGGAAGAACTCCGAGCTGAGGTCAACGAGCTCCCGTCGCCAACACCGCGACCGGAATGGGAAGCGACCGACAATCTCTGAGTGTCGGACACAATCAGTAGCAGGTACCATTCGAATATCTTCTTTAGTTACCAACACCCCATCTGCTCAAGAGTGGGTCAGCTATTCTCCGGGCGCTTCCAACTCCACCAACGTCAAATCCCGATCTAGCATGCAGTAATCATGCGGCGGGTCGCCAATAATCTCGTCAATCCGATACTCTTCATCAAACTCGGCACCGGCAGGCTCACAGTAGGGGTGGCTGGGACATTCAGTGTGTGGACAGGGACCCATCAGCGATGCTTTGCTTCCAGCATACGCACCCTTCGAGGGCACGTTCGCCCTGATCGGCGCGGGTTCGACCTCAACGGCCCGCACGCCATCTTGATGCACAGCACAGTCTAGCGTTTGCCCGCTCTGTCTGACATTGGTAATCCGATACCGGCGACCGGTATTCAGATTGAGACATTGGTCGCGATAGGGGCAGCCCTCACAGCCGCTGGCTTCGCCGTGGTAGACGAACTCCTCGCCGACCTCGGCGAGGCGCGTCCCGACGAGTGTGACAGTAGTCATGCTAGCCTATAAACAGTGAACACGGTAAAGCCTCAGGTCCGACCAGTGAGGTCGTCCAGTTTGTCCAGATACGCTTCGCGGGGCACTTGATACAGCGAGCGATAGTCCAAGTTGCCGTCGGCGAACCGAGTCGCCAGTTCGACAGCACCCTCGACGGCAGCATCGCGGCGCTCATAGGCATCGGCGTCACGCTCGACATCGGGTTCGAGATAGAATGTGACGTACCAGCGCTCCCCGGTCCGGTCAGCGCCGGGGCGTCGGGTCCGTTTCCCGCGCGTGAGATAGATGGTCGGGAGACACGGCGCTGGGAACTGCTCGGAGTCAAAGACGTCCGGGCGGTACGCGAGGATGAGTTTGTCGTCGGTCTCGTTCCACACCGTCCAGTCTTCGGGGAGGCCCGACAGGTCCATACCACTGGATTCGTCCGGATCGGCAAGAATCCGCTGGTCCGTCCTGAACTCGTCCAGACCTGAACGGAGACGCACTCGTTCGTACGACGGCAAATCGGATCCGGCGATACGCCATAGTATGTGTCCCGTTCTCAACCGACAATCAACTCAGCAACAGATTCACATCAATCCAGCGCTAAACGTTGTCCGACACACCGAAGAGAACAGTTGACAAGCGACAGAGTATATAAACCCACCTCAAAAGCAATGACCTATGGTAACACACCTGTGGCCCGCTATCCCCGTGTTAGGCCTATCACGGGGTCGGAATTTGTCGGCGGTATGCCCACAAGGGGACAAAGTTTTTATAGGTCCAAGACTCGTACAATAAATAGTATCGGAAACAGTTCCACACTGTCTCCCGTTACCACACCGGGTCGGAACAGTCCCCGTGTTCCGCCCGGCAGGTTAGCCATGGAAGGGCACACCCGTCACCCCGCAGCGAGAGGGCCATTCGGCGGCCGCAGGCGAGCACGCGTGCAGCGGCCAGTGCCGACGACGGATTGCACTCGAACGGCGGCAGCGAGGCCGTCCGTGTTGGGTCGCGTGCACCCGCGAGACGAACTACTGAGATAGCATGAGCAAGAACAAAGAGACACTCGAAGCGCTGAGCAAGGAGTACCGTGACACGATACCGGCGGACCTCCGGAAGACGAACACGTTCGACTGGTATCTACAACAGCTGTACGACGAACCGACGATCGCCCGCAACGCCCACCAGCGCGTCGCAGACATGTTCGACTACTACGGCACGACCTACGACGAGGAGGCCGGCGTAGTCGAGTACGAACTGGCGAGCGAGGACCCGCTCAACGACGGCGAGAACACCTTCTACGGACGGGTCATCCACGAGGCGATCCACGAGTTCGTCAACAAGGTCAAATCCGGCGCTCGCGGCCTCGGCCCCGAGAAGCGCATCAAACTCCTGCTCGGCCCTGTCGGGTCGGGGAAATCCGACTTCGACCGGCAGGTCCGGCGCTACTTCGAGGACTACACGAGCCGGGACGACGGCCGGATGTACACGTTCCGGTGGACGAACCTCTGTGACGTCATCCACGACCAGGACCCCGCCGACGACGTGGTCCGGTCGCCGATGAACCAGGACCCGCTCGTGTTGCTCCCCCAGAAGCAACGCGACAAGGTCATCGAGGACATCAACGAGGCCCTCGATGCGCCCTACACCATCCGCAACGAGCAGTCCCTGGACCCCGCTTCGGAGTTCTACATGGACCGCCTGCTGGCCGAGTACGACGACGACCTCCAGTCCGTGCTGGAGAACCATATCGAGATCATCCGCTTCGTCGCCGACGAGAACCAGCGCCGCGGGATCGAGACCTTCGAGCCCAAGGACAAGAAAAACCAGGACGAGACGGAGCTCACGGGCGACGTCAACTACTCGAAAATAGCAATCTACGGCGAGAGCGACCCACGGGCGTTCGATTACTCCGGGGCGTTCTGTAACGCCAACCGGGGCATCTTCTCCGGCGAGGAGCTGCTGAAGCTCCAGCGGGAGTTCCTCTATGACTTCCTGCACGCCAGCCAGGAGCAGACGATCAAGCCCAAGAACAACCCCCGCATCGACATCGATCAGGTCATCGTCGGCCGGACGAACATGCCCGAGTACCGGGACAAGAAAGGCGACGAGAAGATGGAGGCGTTCAACGACCGGACCAAGCGCATCGACTTCCCGTACGTCCTCCAGTACGAGGCCGAGGCCCAGATCTACCAGAAGATGCTTCGCAACGCCGACCTGCCGGACATCCAGGTCGAGCCCCACACCCTGGAGATGGCGGGCCTGTTCGGCGTCCTCACCCGCATCGAGGAGCCGGACAACGAGTCCATCGACCTCGTCCAGAAGGCCAAGGCCTACAACGGCGAGATCGACGAGGCCGAAGACGTCGACGTGAAGAAACTCCGCGAGGAGGCCGAGAAGATGGCCGACATCGGCGAGGGGATGGACGGCGTCTCCCCGCGGTTCATCGGCGACGAGATCGCCGAGGCCATCATGGACTCGATGCACCGCAGCCGCGATTTCCTCTCGCCGCTGACGACGTTCAACCACCTCGAAGGCAACCTCGAGAACCACGGCTCCATTGACGAGGAGTCGTTCAGCAAGTACTACCGCTTCCTCGAACTCGTCCGCGAGGAGTACAAGGAGCGGGCCATCGAGGACGTGCGCCACGCCTTGGCCTACGACATGGACGAGATCCAGCGCCAGGGCGAGAAGTACATGGACCACGTCATGGCGTACATCGACGACGCGACCGTCGAGGACGAACTCACCGGCCGCGAGCAGGAGCCCGACGAGCAGTTCCTGCGCTCCGTCGAGGAGAAACTCAATCTCCCCGAGGACCGCAAGGACGACTTCCGACAGGAGGTGTCGAACTGGGTGTCCCGCCGCGCCCGCGAGGGTGACACGTTCAACCCACAGGACAACGACCGCCTGCGCCGCGCGCTGGAACGCAAGCTCTGGGAGGACAAGAAACACAACATCAACTTCTCCGCGCTGGTCTCCAGCTCGGAGATGGACGACGAGGAGCGCAACCAGTGGATCGATGCCCTCATCGAACAGGGCTACTCCGAAGAGGGAGCCAAGGAAGTGCTCGAGTTCGCCGGCGCGGAGGTCGCCAAAAGCGAGATGGAAGAGTAATGACCGGCAAGGAGTACATCGACCGCGCGGACGAGTCCCTCGACGCCGCCTACGAGGCCCCGATGAGCCTCGCGGAGTACGTCGACGCCGTCCTCGAAACGCCTCAGCTCGCGGCGCATGCCTCGAAGTACCTGCTCGATGCGATCGAGGATGCCGGGACGCGGATGGTCATTGAGGAAGGCGAGGAGAAGGAGCGCTACCGCTTCTTCGATGACCCGTACAACGACGGCGAACACGCCATCCTCGGTAACACCGAGGTCCTGAACGCCTTCGTCGACGACCTCCGCTCTATCGCGGCGGGTCGCGGGAAAGACGAGAAGATCATCTGGCTGGAGGGGCCGACAGCCACGGGCAAGTCCGAGCTGAAGCGCTGTCTCATCAACGGCCTGCGGGAGTACTCGAAGACTCCCGACGGGCGGCGCTACACCGTCGAGTGGAACGTCGCCGGGGCCGGCGGCAGCGCCACCAGCATGACCTACGGGAACGCGGCCATCGAAGACGAGGACGACTGGTACGAGAGTCCCGTCCAGGCCCACCCGCTGACGGTGTTCCCCGACGACGTTCGCGCGGACCTGCTCGCCGAGATCAACGAACGGCTAGACGACCACATCCCGATCCGGGTCGACGGCCAACTGGACCCGTTCTCGCGGGAAGCCTACGACTTCCTCGAAGAGCAGTACCGTCGGCAGGGCGAGACGGACCTGTTCTCGGCGGTCACGCAGCCCGCCCACCTCCGGGTGAAGAACTTCGTCGTGGACGTGGGCCACGGCATCGGCATCCTCCACTCCGAGGACGAGGGGACGCCCAAAGAGCGGCTGGTCGGCTCGTGGATGCACGGCATGCTCCGCGAACTCGACTCACGGGGCCGCAAGAATCCACAGGCGTTTAGCTACGACGGCGTCCTCTCGCAGGGCAACGGCCTGCTGACCGTCGTCGAGGACGCCGCCCAGCACGCCGACCTGCTCCAGAAGCTGCTGAACGTCCCCGACGAGTCCCACGTCAAGCTCGACAAGGGCATCGGGATGGACGTGGACACCCAGCTCATCATCATCTCGAACCCGGACTTGGAGGCCCAGCTCAACAAACACGCCGACCGCGAGGGCCAGGACCCGCTGAAGGCGCTCAAGCGGCGACTGGACAAACACGAGTTCACGTACTTGACGAATCTCTCGCTGGAAGCCCAGCTCCTGCGGCGGGAGCTGACCAACGAGACGGCGGTCTGGGACCCTGAGACATGGGACCAGCTGGAGACGTGGATCCAGGAGCCACTGACCATCTCGGTCCGGGACGAGGTCGAGACGGCGACCGACAAGGAGCTGGCCCCACACACCATCGAATCCGCGGCGCTGTACGCCGTTGTCTCGCGGCTCGACAGCGCCGAGATCCCGACCGGGCTGGACCTCGTCGACAAGGCCCTGCTGTTCGACCGGGGCTACCTGATGGAGGGCGACGAACGCGTCGACATCGACGACTACGACCTGGAGACCACCGCCGAGGACGGCGACCACGGCATCCCGGTCACCTACGTGCGCGACATCGTCGCCGACCTGTTGCACGAACCACAGGACCGCCATCACCCCGATCTCCCGGTCGAACACGTGCTGATGCCCCGGGACGTGCTCAACGCCGTCGCCGAGGGGCTGGAAGACGCCCCCGTGTTTTCGACCGGCGAGGCTACCGAGTACGAGGAACGCGTCGTGACTGTCAAAAACTACATCTTCGGCCAGCAGGAACAGGACGTGCTCGACGCGATGATGCGGGACAAGCGCGTCGACGAGGCGACTGTCGAGGAGTACATCGAGCACGTCTACGCCTGGGAGTCGGACGACCAGATCGAGAACGAGCGGGGCGAGCTCGTCGACCCGGACCCGCTGAAGATGAAGGTGTTCGAGATCGAGCACCTGGGGCGGTTCGACGAGAAGAACTACGACGGCAACGACCCCGACCACGCCGTCGAGCAGTTCCGCACCGACAAGATCATCACCGCCTTGAACCGCCACGCGTGGCAGCGCCGCGACGAGGAGTTCCGCGTCGGTGACGTCAACCCCAAGGAGATTCCGGTCATCAACACCGTCCTCGGGAGCTACGACTGGGACGACATCCAGCGCACCTACGAGGACTTCGAGCCCGGACAGTGGGACGAACCACCGTCCGGGACCGAGACGGCCCGCCTCAAGGAGAAGACGCTTGCCAACATGGTCGAGATGTTCGACTACACGCCGGCGTCCGCCGAGCTGACGAGCCGACACGTCATGAGCCAGGTGAGTTACAGATGGGACTGAAAGACGACCTCGAACGGTACCGCGACGTGGGCGAGGAGCGCCGCCAGGACCTCGCCGAGTTCATCCAGTACGGCGACCTCGGTCAGTCACGGGGGGACTCGGTCCGCATCCCGATCAAGATCGTCGACCTGCCGGAGTTCGAGTACGACCAGCGCGACCAGGGCGGCGTCGGGCAAGGGGAAGGCGCAGAAGAGGGCGATCCAGTCGGCCAGCCACAGCCCCAGCCCGGCGATGGCGACGACGGCGAGGACGGCAAGCCCGGCGAGGAGGGCGGCGAACACGAGTACTACGAGATGGACCCCGAGGAGTTCGCCGAGGAGCTGGACGAACAACTCGGGCTCGACCTCGAACCGAAGGGCAAGAAAGTCATCGAGGAGAAGGAAGGCGACTTCACGGACATCACGCGGACCGGCCCGTCTTCGACGCTGGACTTCGAGCGCCTGTTCAAGAAGGGGTTGAAGCGAAAGCTCGCGATGGACTTCGACGAGGACTACGTCCGCGAGGCGCTCAAAGTCGACGGCTGGGGACCGGCCACCGTCTACGAGTGGACCCGCGAGCAGAACATGCCGGTCTCGAAGGCGTGGATCGACGACGCCTACGAGGAACTCCCAAGCGGCGAGAAGGCCGTCTGGGACTCCATCGAGGAGATGGAAGACAACGTCGAGAAGGTCGAGACCTCACAGCGCATCCGGCGGGAGGGCGTCGATCAGATCCCGTTCCGGCGCGAGGACGAACGCTACCGCTACCCCGAGATCGTCGAGGAGCGCGAGAAGAACGTCGTCGTCGTCAACATCCGGGACGTCTCCGGGTCGATGCGCCAGAAGAAACGCGAACTCGTCGAGCGGACCTTCACGCCGCTTGACTGGTATCTCACCGGCAAGTACGACAACGCCGAGTTCGTCTACATCGCTCACGACGCCGACGCCTGGGAGGTCGAACGCGACGAGTTCTTCGGCATCCGCTCGGGCGGGGGCACCCGCATCTCCAGTGCGTACGAACTCGCGGCGGAAATCCTCGAAGAGGAGTACCCCTGGAGCGAGTGGAACCGCTACGTGTTCGCGGCGGGCGACAGCGAGAACTCCTCGAACGACACCGAGGAGAAAGTCATCCCGCTGATGGAACAGATCCCGGCGAACCTCCACGCCTACGTGGAGACCCAGCCCAGCGGCAACGCCATCAACGCCACCCACGCCGAGGAAGTCGAGCGCAACTTCCGCGACGCCGACAACGTCGCGGTCGCGTACGTCTCCTCGCCGGAGGACGTGGTGGACGCCATCTACGACATACTCAGTACGGAGGACCAATGAACAACGATAGATTCGCGAAACAGCGCGTGGCAGACGAACTCGACGAGCCCGTCGAGGAGGCGGGTAACCTCGCCCGGAAGCTCGGGCTGAAGCCGTACCCGGTGAACTACTGGATCGTCGACTACGACGAGATGAACGAACTCATCGCCTACGGCGGGTTCCAGCAGCGCTACCCGCACTGGCGCTGGGGGATGCAGTACGACCGCCAGCAAAAGCAGGGCCAGTTCCTCGGCGGCAAGGCCTTCGAGATCGTCAACAACGACGACCCGGCCCACGCCTTCTTGCAGGAATCGAACACCCTGGCCGACCAGAAGGCCGTCATCACCCACGTCGAGGCCCACGCGGACTTCTTCGCCAACAACGAGTGGTTCCGCATGTTCACCGACGGTTCCTCCCGGACGACGACCGACGCGTCCGGGAGCGAACGCCGACGCGGCCCCGACGCCGCCGGCATGTTAGCCCGCCACGGCGACACCATCCAGGAGTTCATGCAGGACCCCGACATCGAGCGCGCCGAGGTCGAGCGGTTCATCGACCACGTCCTCTGTCTGGAGGACAACATCGACCAGCACGTCCCGTACAGCCCGGTCGAGACAGTCCCCGAGGAGTTCGAGGACATCGAAGGGGCCGACGTGACCGACCAGCTAGAGGACCTAGATCTCTCCGAGGAGGTCAAGCGGCAGGTGTTCGACGACGAGTGGCTCGACGCCCAGCGCGACGACGACGAGAACGTTACGTTCCCTGCCGAGCCGGAAAAGGACGTGCTCGGCTTCCTCCGGAAACACGGGATGCAGTACGACGAGGACGCCGAACGCGCGACGGAGATGGACGACTGGCAGCTGGAACTGCTGGAACTGCTCCGTCGGGAGGCCTATTATTTTGCACCCCAGAAAATGACAAAAATAATGAACGAAGGATGGGCCTCCTACTGGGAATCTCTGATGATGACCGGCGAGCAGTTCGCCGGCGACGACGAGTTCATCCTCTACTCCGACCACATGTCGAAGGTACTCGGATCGGGCGGGCTGAATCCCTACAGCCTGGGCCTGGAGATCTGGGAGTACGTCGAGAACACGGAGAACCGACGGGAAGTCATCGAGCGCCTGCTCCGCGTCGAGGGGATCACCTGGCGCAACTTCGACGAGAGCGTCGATTACGAGATGGTACAGGACCACCTGGAACCGCCGGCGTGGCTCACCGACGTCCCGGGCCACCTCGACGACCTCGACCCCGAGGACCCCCGCGTCGATAGCGAGGGGCTGGCGGCGGCCCGCGACGGCGAGTTCGACGTGGAACAGTACCCCTGGAAGGTCCTGACCTACGAGGGGCTGGCCCAACGGCACTACTCGCTGGTCAAGCCCCAGTACCGCGGCTTCGTCTCCCGGATCGGTCAGGAGGAGCTGGAGCGGACCGCCCGCTACATGTTCGACGACTCGCGCTACGACAGCGTCTCGGACGCACTCGACGACGTGGACTACACCCGCGGCTGGGAACGCATGCGCGAAATCCGGGAGAGCCACAACGACGTGACGTTCCTCGATGAGTTCCTCACCCAGGAGTTCGTCGACGACAACGACTACTTCACCTACGAGTACACCCACGCCTCCGGCGACTACCGGGTGACCTCGACGGACCACGAGGACGTCAAGAAGAAGCTGATGCTGCAGTTCACCAACTTCGGCAAACCGACCGTCGTCGTCGAGGACGGCAACTACCAGAACCGCAACGAACTGCTGCTCGCCCACCAGTACAACGGCGTGATGCTCGACATCGGGCAGGCCAAGGAGGTCCTCAAGCGGACCTTCGAACTCTGGGGCCGGCCCGTGAACCTCCTGACCATCGTCAAGGAGTTCGACGATCACGACGTGGAGGTCGCAAAGCGCCGCGACCGCGAGCCCGAACCCGAAGAGGTGGGCAAGCGCATTCGCTACGACGGGGAGAGCGTGACCGTCACCGACGTGGACTGGTCCGAAGTCGAACACCTCACGGCGACCGACATCGACTACAACACCAAGCCGGACGAATGGCTTGCCTGAAGGGCGGAGTGTGAACGAGGCCCGGTTTTCCGACTGGCGACGCTGAGTGTAGCGGTACGCTTGAGTCCCGCCCGCTCGTGGGCGCAAATATGCCAACGAATCGGTTCACTGTCGCGACTGACGACCGGCTCTCGGTAGTCGATATCACCGAGCGGGTCCGGGACGTGATTCCCGACGACGCCGAGGGAACCTGTACAGTGTTCGTCCGTCACACCACCGCGGGCATCACGGTCAACGAGGCCGAGCCGCGACTGCTCGGCGACCTCGGGGACGCCCTCGGAGACCTTATCGCGGACAGCGGGTGGGACCACGACGAACTGGACGGCAACGCGGACTCGCACGTCCGGGCGATGCTCGTCGGGCCCAGCGAGACGGTCCCCGTCCGCGACGGGGACCTCGATGTCGGGACGTGGCAGTCCGTGCTGCTCGTCGATTGTGACGGGCCCCGCGAGCGGGCCGTGGACGTGGTCATCACCGACTGAGGCGGCGACAGCAGTACTGGCGACTACCAGTCAGACTGCCTCGACGTGCTGCTCGCCGTATATCTCTGCGAGTTTCTCGCGGTACGCGCTGCGGATGTTGCGGCGCTTCTTCTTCATCGACGGGGTGAGCAAGTCGTTCTCGGCGGTCCACTCCCGGGAGACGAGCGCGAACGACTTGATCCGCTCGACGCGTTCGAGGTCCTCGTTGACCGCGTCGACGGCAGTCCCGACCCACCCGTGGACGCGTTCGTCCTCGACCAGTTCCTCGGGGTCGTCGGGGAGGGTGACGCCCTCGCGGTCGGCCCAGCGACGGAGTTCCTCGAAGTTCGGGACGAGTATCGCGCCGACGAACTTCTGGTCGTCGCCGACGATCATGACCTGGTCGACCCGGTCGCTCGTCGCGAACTGGTCTTCGATGGGCTGGGGCGCGACGTTTTTCCCCGTCGAGAGGACGATGAGTTCCTTGAGGCGGTCGTGGTAGACCAGAAAATCGTCGTCAGTCCGCTCGACGATATCGCCGGTGCGGAACCACTGGGTGCCGTCGATTTCGGTGAAGGCCCGCGCAGTCCCGTCGGGGTCGTTCCAGTACCCCTCGGTGACGTTCGGCCCGTCGACGAGCAGTTCGCCGACCGCGCCGGTCACGTCGTCGAACTCGCTGGCGTCGACGACATCGGTATCGAGGTGCACATCGACGTCAGGCAGCGGGGCTCCCAGCGTTCCGGGGCGGATGTCCTCCGGCGGATTCACAGTCAGGACCGGCGACGTTTCCGTGAGGCCGTATCCTTCGAGTATCGTCAGTCCCATCCCGAGGAACGTCTCACAGAGGGTTTGCGAGAGGCTCCCCCCGCCGCTGACCATGAACTCGATGTTGCCACCGAGCCGTTCTTTGACAGTGCTGTAGACGAGGCGGTCCGCGAGCGAGTGTTTGACACGGAGTATCGGTCCCGGGTCGTCGGTCCGGGCGTAGTCGCGGGCCACGTCCAGCGACCAGTCGAAGATCCGTTTTTTCACCGGCGATTCGCCCGCCTGCGTTCGCATGGTATCGAAGATGCGTTCGTACACCCGGGGGACGCTCGCGCCGGTGGTCGGTTGGACTATCTGGAGGTCCTCGGCCAGCGTGTCCGGACCTTCGGCGTAACCGACGGCAGCACCGGAGGCGTACATCAGGAAATGCCCAGCGAGGCGCTCGAATACGTGTGCCAGCGGGAGAAAGGCTATCGAGCGGGTGTCCGCAGCAATCGTCGTCAGGTCGGATGGCTTGTCCGGGCGTGGCCCCATCCGCTTGCGCGTCTGGTTGACGTTCGCCCGGAAGTTGCGGTGGGTGAGTCGGACCCCTTTCGGTTGGCCCGTCGTCCCCGAAGTGTAGATGAGGCTCGCAAGATCTTCCGGGTCGCGTTCGTCCAGCCAGGACCGGTACGCCGTCTCGCTGAACGTTTCCTCGCCGCGCCGGTACACCGTTTTGAGCGTGTACACATCCTCGCGGTCTATGTCAGTGTCGTCCATGACGACGATGAACGACAGCGACAGATCGTCCTCGACAGCCAGAACGCGGTCGAGCATCTCGTCGTTCTCTACGACGACGGCACTCGCCTCTGGATCCGATAGCAGATACTGGACTTGCTTCGGCGAGGAGTCCGTGTACACGGTCGTCACCACCCCACCCGCGGACAGGAGCGCAAAGTCGCTCAGCGCCCACTCCATCCGCGTATCGGCCAGAATGCCGACGCGAGTGTCCGAGCCAACACCGAGGTCGCGAAACCCCGCGGCCAGCTGTTTGACCAGATGGTGCATCCGTTCGTAGCTGAGGTCGGCGTAGTCCCCGTCGGGAGCCGTCGGAATCACGTCGTCTGTCAGTGACCGGTCGTAGACGCCACCCTTGTACAGTTGGGCCGTCGTGTCGGCGTTCCGGGTCGCGCTCGCGGCGAACATCTCGCCCAGCGTGTCGTCGCCGATGACCTCGTCAGTGTACGCTTCCTCGGCCACACGCCAGTCAGAGTGGTCGGCCGTGGTCATGTCATACCGAAGTGTTCACCAGGCCGTCCCAAATATGTGCAGGATGTTAACACTCACTGAGTTTGTCAGAGTTGATTCCCACAAGGGTTTCGAGAGGTGAGACGATGGCGGCGCTGGAAAAGTGTCACACCAGCGTTTTGTTTTGTCCACGACATAGCTGGACTATGGTCATCTCGACAGACCCCGCCTGGGGTGACGCTGTCGACCAGTTCGTCCAAGCGTACGAGAACGCCATCGTGTACGCCGACATCGACCAGGAGATAGTCCTGCACGAGGGTGCGGTTCGTGTGCTCGCAAACGGCTGGGTCGAGCTTCCAACAGGGCGACTCCTCTCCCCAGACGCAGTCAATCACATCGATACGCAGACCGGCTAGGAGAGGTTCGGTGTGTGTTCGGTGGCGAAGCGATCGGGCCGAAGCCTACGGCGCGAGGGAAGTAGTCAGCAGGCGATCGCCGTCCAGAAGTCAGTCAGAACAGACCTGTTACTGCCACTCTATCCGGCAGTCTTCGTTGCAAAAGTGGGCTGTTTCGACGCTGCCGTCCTCTATCCATGTTATGACGCGGTGTGTCACTTCGTTGGCGATAGCGTCACCGCAGGTCGCACACTCCGGTGCCTCGTCCTCGTCGATATCCTCGTGGTGATCTGATGTCGGGTCGACCATCTTAGTTGAGAGTGGCTTTCACGGCACTTAATCCCACATACTTGCAGCGTACGTCACGATCCTACACGAATGTCGAATCTGTAACAGAAGGGAAGCTATCCGGACGGAAGCCGAACAGAAGTGAGACCGGCATACGCAGGAACGTCCCGCTACCGGTCCCGCGTAACGGACTCGCCAGGGGTTGTCGTCGCCCCGGAAGAGAGGACGACGCCGGCGTTCAGGCTCGTGTTGATGGCCGTCTTCGCGCCGTCGCCGGCGACGACGCCGAACTTCCGACGGCCCGTCGAGACGCGGTCGCCTTTCACCGTCATTCGGACCGGGTCGCCGTCGTGGCGCAGGTTCGCCACCTGCGTTCCCGCGCCGAAGTTGACCTCGCGCCCGATGACGCTGTCACCGACATAGGAGACGTGGGGGACGTTCGAATCGGCCATCAGCACCGTGTTCTTGAGTTCGACGCCGTGGCCGACGTGGGTACCCTCGCCCAGCAGGGTCGCCCCGCGGACGTAGGCGTTCGGACCGACGTGTGCGCCCGAGCGGACCAGCGCCGGCCCCTCGATGACGACGCCGGGTTCGACGACCGCGCCCTCCTCAACGACGACTTCGCCACGCAGGTCGGCGTCACCGCGCACCTCGCCGTCGAGTCGCCGATCCAGTTGTCCGAGTTTCCACTCGTTGGCTTCCAGCAGTTCCCAGGGACGGCCCACGTCGAGCCAGCGGTCGACCTCGACGGCGGTGACCGTCGACTCCTCGATGACCTTGGCAAGCACGTCCGTGATCTCTCGCTCGCCGCGGTCGCTGAGCGGGACATCGAGCCAGTCCCGCGCTTCTGCCGGGAAGACGTACGCCCCGGCGTTGGCGAGGTCCGTCGGCGGGTCGTCTGGCTTCTCGACGATGCCGGTGACGGCATCGCCATCCGACGACAGCACGCCGTAGCTCGTCGGGTCGTCCACCTGGTAGGCGGCGACCGACGGTGCGGCGTCGAAGAGCCCGCTGAGGCTCTCGGCGTCGTAGAGGTTGTCACCGTTGAGGACCGCGAAGGGGCCGTCGAGGTGCTCCTTGGCAGCGGCCACCGCGTCGGCGGTCCCCAGTTGCTCTTCCTGCACGGCGAAGCTGACCGGGACGCCGTTGTACTCGTCGCCGAAGTACGACCGGACCGCCTCGGCCTCGTAACCGACGACGAAGACGAGTTCGTCGGCCCCCGCCTGGATAGCGGTGTCCGCGGTGTGGGCCACCAGCGGCCGGTCCGCGACCGGGAGCATCGGCTTCGGCGTGTGGTCTGTCAGCGGCCGCATCCGTGTCCCCTGCCCCGCCGCGAGTACGACTGCTTGCATGGTGGGGCCGTCGCCCGGCCGCGAAAAATACCTACCGCTGTTGTCTCGTGGGGATGCTACTACGGCTCTCGGCGTCACTCACGGGTTTGTTCGCGACGAGTGTGCTCGGTCGGGGATTTGAACCTGGTCCTCGGCTCGAAAGGCCTCCGATTCTCGCGGAGCGACTCTTCGTTGCGAGGGCACCCAAATCCGCTCAATTGCGTTTTTTGGCCGCTATTAACAGTCAATATGCAGGGCTAGTACTCAGACCACCGAGATTATTGTTCACCAGCCAAGTTCGATTCGGAGGATTCTGTGGTTTCGATTCCCGCAAGTCGGGACGGGTTCGAGCTAAAGAAATTATAATTTCGGAAATCTCGATTTCCAAAATCGGGAGTTCTATTATCGTGGGTGTGGTACTGCTGGTATGGCACAGTTCGTTGATCGGGATATTGAACTCGATCAACTCACAGACTGTTACGAGTCTGCGACGGCGGACTTCGTCGTGATATATGGCCGTCGCCGTCTCGGGAAGAGCGAACTCGTCCGCCAGTCCATCGCTGATCGTGACGACGCCGTGTATTACCAGGCAGTTGAGTCCACGGCACCGAACCAACTCGAACAGTTTGTCGACACTGCAACTGCGCAGTTCCCGTCGCTGCGAAACGTCCGCCGGGATTGGGAAGCGCTTCTGGAAACACTCGGCGAGGAAGACGCCGTTGTTGTCATCGACGAGTTCCCGTTCCTCATCGAGGAGGACGAATCGCTGCCGTCACGGCTACAACGCGTTTGGGACATGAAGCTACAGGAGACGGGGATGACGCTCGTGCTCGTCGGTTCCTCGATTAGCGTTATGGAGGACAAAGTGCTCTCAGGGAGCGCACCGCTGTACGGTCGCCGGACAACAACAATTGATCTCAAGCCCCTCGGTTTAGCCGATGCGCGGGAGTTCTTCCCGGACTACGACCCGGAGACCGCAGTCACCGCCTGGTCGATCTACGGCGGGACTCCGTACTACCTCCAGACTATCGAACCCGACCAGCCGTTGGGAACGAACGTCCAGCAGACGGTTCTCTCAGAGCGCGGGCTCCTGTACTCCGAACCCGAATTCCTTCTCCGTACCGAACTCCGGCAGCCGAACACGTACTTCAGTATTCTCCGCGCGCTTGCACATGGGCGTCCCACCCCGAACGAGATTGCGGGGATGGCCGGCGTGGATTCGGGGTCACTCAGCACGTACCTCCAGAAGCTTCGCAGACTCCGTCTCGTCGAACGCCACATCCCCGTCACGGAATCACCGACGGCTTCGAAGCGCGGCCGGTATCGTATCGCCGCGCCGCTGTTCCGGTTCTGGTTCCGTTTCGTCTACGGGAATCAGGACCAGCTTCGGATGCTCGGCGACGACGCGTACGGCGAACTCGTCGAACCAGAACTGGCCGATTACGTGAGTCCGCTGTTCGAACGGCTCTGTCAGCGAGTGCTCCCCGACCTCATCGACCGGCAGTTCCGGGAGGTCGGGCAGTGGTGGTTCAAAGAACACGAGTTAGATGTCCTTGGTCTCTCAGATGAGGGGCTTGTCACCGGCGAGTGTAAGTTCACCTCTCAGCCCGTAAGCGAGGGCGTGCTCTCTAATCTTGAACGAACAACGGAAGAAGTCCGGTGGTCAGAAGGGCCAGTGGATAGAGAGACACTGTACGTCTTGTTCAGCCGCTCCGGCTACACTGACGACCTCGAACACGTCGCTGACACGCGCGATGACGTGCTCCTCTTCGAACTGTCCGATCTGGTAACAACTAACAACACCTCGTGAACGCCACCCAATCTCCGCACAACGGTCACTCACGGAGTTGTTCGCGACGAGTGTCCTCGGTCAGGGATTTGAACCGAACTCAGACGGTCCAGCTCGCTCCCGTAGGTCCCTCGCTGGCTGCGACTGATAGGGTTCAAATCCACGCAAAACAGTCGCTCACGGGCTTGTTCGCGACAGTAATGTGCTCGGTCAGGGATTTGAACCCTGGTCCTCGGCTCGAAAGGCCAAGATGATTGGCCGGACTACACCAACCGAGCGTACTCTGGCGTTTCGGGTGCTGGGATTTAATCCCATCGAAATAGCCGCTATCTGAGGATGCGTACCACTCACAGAGTGATGCAGCCCCTCCTGACAGAAGCCAGCACACTTTACTCCGCTCACGGCCGGGCTGTGGATATGTCCCTCAATTCGTTCATCAAGAGCAATTTCCTCGCCGGACTCGTTCTCGTCGGCCCGCTCGTGGTCACTATCGCAATCATCCGTGTCCTCCTGGGTTGGATCGGCGGCTTTCTCGACCCGCTTATCACCGGGACGCGGCTGGCGACGCTGACCGCGGACAACGTCCTGCTCGCCCAGTTGCTGACGCTCTCGGTTCTGGTCGCGCTCATCACGGTGCTTGGCTATCTCGCCCAGCGAAGCGCCGGGAAGCATCTCTTCGGCAAGACCGGGCAACTGGTCACGTTCGTGCCCGTCGTCCGGACTATTTACGGGAGTATCCGGCAGATGACCAGCTCCGTGGTCAATCGGCAATCTGACTACGAATCCGTCGTGTACGTCGAGTACCCCCGCGAGGGCGTCTACCAGCTAGGGCTCAAAACGGGAACGAGTCCCGCGGATGTCTCCGAGGCGGCCGGCGAACGCGCATCGAGCGTGTTCATCCCGGGGAGCCCCAACCCCACCCAGGGAATGCTCGTGATGGTCCCCGAGAGCCAGACCTACGAGTCCGACCTTAGTGTGCGGGCGGCTATCCGCCTGTTGATGACGACCGGGATGGCCCAGTCCGAGGAGATCATTCGGCTCGATGACAACGAAATCGGTGGCGGAGCGACCGGCCAACAGGTAGAGTAGTCTGAGCGGTGAGGTTCTCGACGTTCTGCCCGCTTACTTCCCCTCGAAGTTCGGCTCCCCGTCGCCCATGAACGCGTTGATGCCCTCCATCACGTCGTCGGTCCCGATGAGGTGGCCGAAGGCCTGCGCCTCGACTTCGAGGCCGGCGTCGATGTCGTCGCGGCCGGCGAGCATCGCGCGCTTGGTCAGCTTCTGGGCGACCGGCGGGCCAGCAGCCATGTCTTTAGCCAGTTCGAGCGCCCGCTCGTGGAGCGAGTCGTTGTCGACGACCTCGTTGATGAAGCCGTACTCGGCCAGTTCCGCGGCGTCGTAGCGCTCGGCGGTGAAGATGATCTCTTTGGCGCGGCCCTCGCCGACGATGCGGGCGAGCCGTTGGGTGCCGCCCCAGCCCGGCAGGAGGCCGAGGTTGTGTTCGGGCTGGCCCAGTTCGGAGCGTTCCGAGGCCACGCGGAGGTCGGCACAGGTCGCCAGTTCCATCCCGCCGCCCAGCGCGTAGCCGTCGATGCCGGCGACGACCGGCATCGAGCACTCTTCGAGCTTGCCGAAGGTCTCCTGGCCCTTGCGGGAGAGGTCGATAGCGGACAGCGGTGTCGCGTTGGAGGCCATCGACTGCACGTCGGCTCCGGCGGAGAACGCCTTGTCGCCGGCCCCGGTCAGCAGGATAGCGCGCACCTCGTCGTCGTCTTCGAGCATATCGACGGCGTCGGCGAGGTCGTCCATCAGTTCGGGGCTGACGGTGTTCATCCGGTGGGGGCGGTCGAGTTCGATATGCCCGACCATGTCGCCGGGGTACTCGACGTTGATGTTGTCGAACTCGGCGTCACCCGCGTCCTCGCCGCCGTAGAAGCCGCCCGCCTCGGCGGCCTCGCGAAGCCCGTCGGAGACGGCGTATCGCTCCGCGGCGGTCTCCTCGTAGGTCGTTTCAAGCGTCTCGACGAGCGTCTCCAGGCCGGTCTTGTCGGCCATCTTCGCGGGGCCGTCAGGGAAGCCGCCGCCGAGCTTCACGGCCTGGTCGATATCGGCGACCGGAGCCACGTCGTTCTCGACGAGCTTGCCGACCTCGTTTGCCATCACGGCGACGAGGCGGTGTTCGATGTCCTCGCGGCCGGCGTCGGTCGGGATGTCGACGCCGCCGTTCTCGTAGTCGTAGAACCCCTTGCCGGACTTCTTCCCCAGTTCCTCGTTTTCGACCTTTTCTTCGAGCAGGGGACACGGGGCGTAGGGCTCGCCCAGCACTTCGTGCATGTACTCTAAGACGTGCAGACCCACGTCGTTGCCGACCTGGTCCGACAGCTCGAAGGAACCCATCGGCAGGCCCATGTCGAACTTCGTCGTCGAGTCGACCTCGGCGACGGTCGCCTCGTCGGTATGGACGAGCCAGGCGGCCTCGTTCATCAGCGGGACGAGGATGCGGTTGACGATGAACCCCGGCGAGTCCTTGCGCACACGGACCGGCGTTTTCTCGAAGTCCTCGGCGAGGGCCTCGATGGCCTCCAGCGTCTCGTCGCTGGAGTGGGCCCCGGAGATGACCTCGACCAGTTGCATCCGCACCGGCGGATTGAAGAAGTGCATCCCGCAGAACTGCTCGGGCCGTTCGGTGACCTCCGACAGCTCCGTGATGGAGAGGCTGGACGTGTTCGTGGCGAAGATGGCCTCCTCGGGCGCGTACTCTTCGACTTCCGTGTACACGTCCTTCTTGATCTCCATCTTCTCGGGGACCGCCTCGATGACCACGTCGACGTCGCTGACGGCTTCCTCGACGTCGACCAGCGGCGTCACGCGGTCCAGGGCCGCGTCGGCCTCCTCTTGGCTGAGCTGGTCCTTTTCGGCGAGTTTGTTCAGCGACCACTCGATGTTGTCGTAGCCGTCCTGAACGAACTCGTCTTTGATGTCCCGCATTCGCACGTCGTAGCCTGCGAGGGCGGCCACTTCGGTGATTCCATGGCCCATATTCCCGGCACCGAGCACGGCGATAGTGTCAATATCCTCGAAATCCATGACATATCGTTCCACTGCCGGCCGACGCTTCAACGTTTCTCTCAATAGCAAACCACTCTTCAGTTTATTTCGGATTACAAACCATTAATGCATTCCACGTCAACACACCACACATGGACTTCCAACTGACGGACGAGCAGCGACAGATACAGGACGAGATCGCTCGGTTCGCCGAAAACGAGATCAAGCCGGTCGCGACCGAGTACGATACGGAAGAGAAGTTCCCCCGCGAAATCGTCGAGCAGGCCGCGGAGATGGGACTGACAGGCGCGAACATCCCGCTTGAGTACGGCGGCGCGGGCTACGACACGCTGACGAACGCTATCATCGCCGAGGAGTTGTTCGCGGCCGACCCCGGTATCGGCCTGAGCATCCAATCGGCCGCGTTCGGTGCCGACGCTATCATCGGCTTCGGTTCGGAGGCCCAGAAGGAGGAGTACTTAGAGCCCGTGGCGACCGGCGACGCCATCATGGGCGCGGCCATCTCCGAGCCGGACACCGGGTCGGACGTGTCGTCGGTCTCGACACAGGCGCGAAAGGACGGCGACGAGTGGGTCATCAACGGCAACAAGATGTGGATCACGAACGGCTCCGTCGGCGACTACTTCGTCGTCCTCTGTGAGACCGACCCCGACGCGGAGGGCCGGTACAACGGCTTCTCCCAGATTCTCGTCGAGTCCGACCGCGACGGGTTCGAGGCCGAGAAGATCACCGGGAAACTCGGCATCCGCGCGTCGGATACGGCGGAGCTTCTCCTCGACGACGTGCGCGTCCCCGAGGAGAACCTCATCGGCACGCGCGGGGCCGGCTTCCTCCAGATCATGCAGTTCTTCGACGAGACCCGAACTGGCGTGGCCGCCCAGGGCGTCGGTATCGCTCGCGGAGCCGCCGAGCGAGCCCTGGAGTACGCCCAGGACCGCGAGCAGTTCGGCCAGTCCATCTCGGAGTTCCAGGCCATCCAGCACAAGCTCGCCGAGATGTTCACCGAGATCGAGGCGGCCCGCCAACTCACGTACAAATCGGCCTGGAGCGTGGACAATTCCGAAGACCAGCTCACCCAGCTTGCCTCGATGGCCAAGGAGAAAGCCTCCCGCGTCGCCGTCGAGACCGCCGACGAGGCCGTCCAGATTCACGGCGGCGCTGGCTACGTCAACGACTTCGACGTCGAGCGGTTCTACCGCGACGCCAAGATCACCCAGATCTACGAGGGGACGACCGAAATCCAGAAGAACATCATCGCCCGGGAACTGCTCGGGAAGGGCATGACCTGAGCAGGTCTCGGTGATCGAACCACTGCTTTTTAAGCTACCGAGCGACGTAGGTAGACCAACCATGGGCGACCGAGTCCCACGTCGCGCTACTCGCCCGCTTCTGACCGCAATCAGTTGCGGCTCTCCCCATCGCTGTTGTCGTCCCCAGTAACTCCCGTCCGGTGATTCGGACCGCGACCGACAGTCTCGTGCGCAGACGACACGCTCCCCTACAACACACCAATGTTCGACCGACTGAAAGCGGATATCCGTACAGCACTCGCGAAGGACCCGGCGGCGACGAGCGCCGCCGAAGTGGCGCTCACCTACCCGGGACTCCACGCCATCTGGGCCTATCGCATCGCCCACTGGCTCTGGGGCCACGACCGGAAACTGCTCGCCAGACTCGTCTCCCACGTCACCCGGTTCCTGACCGGCGTCGAGATCCACCCCGCCGCCGATATCGGCGAGCGCGTGTTCATCGATCACGGGATGGGCATCGTCGTCGGCGAGACAGCCGAGATCGGCGACGACGTGCTCCTGTACCACGGGGTGACGCTCGGCGGGACGTCAATGCGACGGGAGAAGCGCCACCCCACCGTCGAGGACGGCGCGACCATCGGCGCTGACGCCTCGATAATGGGGCCGATCACCGTTGGCGAAAACGCCTCCGTCGGCGCTGGCGCTGTCGTCGTCGACGACGTTGCGCCGGAGACGACGGTCGTCGGTAACCCAGCGAAACCCGTCGGCGCGGCCGGCGTCGCCTCGCCCAGCCCGGACCCCATCATTGCCGACGGCTAACTCCCTCAGCGGCGACGGACACGTTCTTCTCGGTCGAGTCACTACCAGGAAGCGATGAGCAACTCGCCACACGAGGCGTTGCGCGCAGACCCCGACATCGGGCCGCTGGTCGAGACTCACGGCGAACTCACGCTCGACCCGGCGTCGGACCTCTTCGAGCGGCTCGTGGTCTCGATTCTCCGCCAGCAGGTGTCGATGGCGTCGGCCGCCGCGACACGGGAGCGGCTGTTCGACGCCGTCACTGTGACGCCGGAGGGCATCAGCGCTGCTGACAACGACATCCTGCGGGACGCCGGGCTCTCGCGCCAGAAGACCCGCTACGTCAACGAGGTCGCCGACACGTTTCTGGAACACGACTACTCGCTGGAAACGTTCGAAGCTGCCACCGACGAGGAAATCCGGGCTGAGCTGACGGCCATCACCGGCGTCGGCGACTGGACGGCAAACATGCAACTCCTGTTCGCCTTCGGCCGCGAGGACGTGTTCCCGGTCGGCGACCTCGGCATCCGGAAGGGGTTCGAGGCCGTCGTCGGCGAGGGGTACAGCCGCGCGGAGATGCGCGAGTACGCCGAGCGCTGGTCACCGTATCGCAGTTACGCGAGCCTGTATCTGTGGCGGGCCAGCGAGGACATCGCCGAGAGCGTCGCGGAAGTGAGCGAAGACTGAACCGGTTCGGACGCTGGGACTGGCGCGCCGTTACTCCTCGCTCTGTTCCTCCTCCTCAGTGTCCACTTCTGACTCGTCGTCCGCGCGACGGTTCACATCGACCTGGTAATGTTTGAGGATATCCCGGCCCAGCAACAGCGGATAGTCCATGTGCCCGCGGTCTTCGACGCTGGCCGTGACGGTGTGCTGGGTCCCGCCGACGCCGACGACGAGGTCGACGACCGGGCGCGAGCGGCCGGATTTGACGCTCCCGGACTTGATCTTCACGATGTCGAGGATCGGCCCCGTGCCGATTTCCGCGGCGAGTTTGGCGTCGATGCTGGTCCGGGTCGCACCGGTGTCGGACTTCGCGAGGACGGACTTTGTTCCCTGCGTACCGGTGACGACGACCTCCTCGATGTAGCCGACGACGACGTTCTCCTGTGCTTTCGGCTGTGGCTTCTTCGGCGTACATGCGGGCTTGGAGTCGTCGAGCCGGTCTGAGAGCCGCTCGACGGTTGCCTCGTTGACGCTCCCGCCGGCCCGTTCGATTGCGAGTTTGGCTATGTAGGGAGCGGGGCTGACGCCGCTGGCCTTGAAGAGCCCGCGGAACCCGGCGGTGGGGTTCACTTCGAGCACGTAGTAGCCGTCGTCGCTCTGGACGATATCGACGCCGGCGTAGTCCAGCCCGATGGCCTCGACCGAATCGAGCGCGATCTCCCTGACCCGCTCGGGGAGCTCCCCCGTCATGTCCTCGACCTCGCCGCCGAGCGCGACGTTCGTTCGCCACTCGCCTTCGGGCGCGTAGCGGTTCATCGCGCCGACGATCTGATCGCCGACGACGTACACCCGGAGGTCGTGGTGGCGCTGCTCGTCGTGTTCCATGTACTCCTGTAAGAACGCGTAGCGGCCGCCAACCTGGGCGTTGACCTGGTTCTCCAGGTCGACCATCCACGTCCCGCCGCCGTGGGTCCCGATAGCCGTCTTGTACACCGCGCGATCACCGAAGCGGTCCCGTTCCTCGTTCAGTAGGTCGCTCGACAGGGCGAGCAACGCGTCCGGGACTGGGACGCCGGCGTCGGCCAGTGCGGCGGCGCTTGCGAACTTGTGTAGGGCTGTCGTCGCGGCCATCGGCTCGTTCAGCATCGGTGCGAGCCGACTGATAGTCATCCCGAGCCCGATCCCCTCCGCGGGGTGTTCGTTACTGGAGAGCAGTAGACGGTTCGCGACCACGTCGACGTCGGGTTCGAGTGTCATCTCACCGTCAGTAACGCCGATTGCGGTGTTTTCGTTGCGGAGCCACTCCGTGTCGTAGCCCATCTCGTCGACGGCATTCAGGATGGCCTTCGACTCCTTGCTAGAGTGGAGGCTGAGAACGCCGACGGTGATATCCTGGTCACTCATGCTGTCGCCTTCTGTCGGCGGTAACAAAGGTGTAAGGATACTCACCCGTCCCGGAGGGGTTTTAGCTGCCGCATCTCTTGTGAGGGCATGGAAGAGGCCAGGGCGTTCACCTTCGACGGCGGCCGCGTCGAGCCGGGTGAAACCCGCAACGTCCGCTACACGGTCAGCGAGACGTATCTGGGCGACGCCGTCAGAATGCCGGTTACCATCGTCAACGGAGAGCGCCCGGGACCGACAGTGTTTCTCACTGCGGCAGCCCACGGCGACGAACTCAACGGCATCGAGGTCGTTCGGGAGGTCGCCCACGAGTGGGACCACGAGGGGCTGGCGGGGACGCTGGTCTGTCTGCCGGTGCTGAACGTCCCGGCGTTTCTGGCACAGGAGCGATACCTGCCGATTTACGACCGGGACCTGAACCGCTCGTTCCCCGGCGACCCCGACTCGACCAGCGCGAAGCGGATGGCCCACGAGATATTCCGGAACTTCCTGGCCCCGTGTGATGTGGGCCTGGATTTCCACACGTCCACGCGCGGGCGGACCAATATGCTCCACGTCCGGGCGGACATGGATGACTCCGAGGTCGCGCGGGTCGCAAACGCCTTCGCCTCGAACGTCATCATCTCCTCACAGGGCCCGTCGGGGTCGCTCCGGCGCGAACTGAGCGATGCGGGCGTCCCGACGATAACGATAGAGATGGGCGAGGCCCACCGGTTCCAGCGCCCGCTCATCGACTCGGCGCTTGATAGTGTTCGGTCGGTGCTGGCGGAGTTCGGCCTGCGGGACTCCGACACCGTCCGGTGGCCGGGCTGGCGAACGGTCATCGACGACGACGGCGAAAAAACGTGGATCCGTGCGGACTCGGGCGGCCTGGTGGATATGCACTATCACCGCGGCGATCTGGTGTACGAGGACGACGTGATCTGTACGATCACGAACCCGTTCAAGACGGAGAACACGCTGATGCGTGCGCCGTTTACCGGCCTCTTGGTCGGCGTCCTCGAGAACCCACTGGTGTACCCCGGCAATCCGCTGTGTCACCTGGTCCGACTCGACGACCGGACACAGCGAGCAATCGAGTGGAACCGTCGGATCGAAGACGACGATTGGTGACGACGGAGTAGTCAATTGACGAACGTCTTCGGCCGGGATTCCGGCGATAGCCGTCCGCTCTAGAAACTACTATCTGTCCCCGGACTAACCCCCCTGTGTATGAGTCAGTCTTACAATCGCGGCACCGTCGAGGATTTCGGACGGTGGCGGGAGTTCTCGGCCGGGATGTGGGCCTGGATATTCCACAAGTTCACCGGCTGGGTGCTCGTGGGCTACCTGTTCACCCACATTGCCGTGCTGAGCACTTCGGTCGGCGTCGACCCGGCGAGCGCACAGGCAGGCAGCGACCTCTACACCAGCACGATTAGCGGCCTCGAATCGCTACTGATCGTCCGGTTCCTCGAAGTCGGGCTGCTAGCCGTCGCCGTCTTCCACATCCTCAACGGCATCCGATTGCTGATGGTTGATCTGGGAGTGGGCCTGGAATCGCAGGACAAGAGCTTCTACGCGTCGCTGCTGCTGACCGGCGCTATCGTCGTCGCCAGCGTGCCGACGTTCCTCGGAGGGAAGCTAGCCTGATGGCACAGCACTACTCCTCCTTTGACCGTGGCGGGCGTCGCTGGCTGTTCCAGCGGCTGACGGCGGTGTTCCTCATCGGCGTCCTCGCCTTCCACTTCATGCTGTTGCACTTCGTGAACCACGCCGCTGACCTCACGTTCCTGGGCACGCAGGCCCGGATGAGCCAGGTCAGCTACTTCGCGACGATGTGGCTGTTCCTCGTCACGGCGACGTTCCACGGCGTCAACGGCGTGTACAACGCGCTGGTCAACCAGGGACTCACGGGCACCCGGAAGAACGCAGTCAAATACATGCTCGGCGTCGCCGGCCTCCTGCTCGTCGTGCAGGGGACCCGCGTGGCGATTGCCATGACGAACCTCGTCTGAACTATGAGTACGCAAATCGAACAACAGGAAACCGAGACCGAAGCCGACGAAGAGACAGAGCCCGAGGTCCAGTCCCCGGGCGACCGTCGGCGCGCACAGCGAGACGAACGACAGGCACAGGAGCAGGCCCAGCGGGAAGTCGAGGAGGAGACTCTCGACGACGAAGACACGATCACGCTGAAAGTGTTCCGCTACGACCCCGAAGTCGAGGGGAAGCGGGAACCACGCTTCGACGATTTCCGCGTCCCGTTCCACAAGGGGATGACCATCCTCGACGCGCTCATCTACGCGCGGGACCACTACGACTCCTCGCTGACCTTCCGTCACTCCTGCCGGCAGGCCGTCTGTGGATCGGACGCGCTGTTCGTCAACGGCCGGCAGCGCCTCGGCTGTAAGACGCAGATATCCGACCTTGACGACCCCATCCGTATCGAGCCGCTGCCCCACCAGGAAGTGGTGAAAGACCTCGTCGTCGACATGGAGCACTTCTACGACCAGATGGAGGCCGTCGAGCCGTACTTCGACGCCGACGAACTCCCCGAGGACGAACTCGAAGAGCAGCGCCAGACCCGGGAGAACCGCGAGAAGGTCAAGATGTCCACGCGGTGTATCTGGTGTGGCGCGTGCATGTCCTCGTGTAACATCGCCGCCGGCGACAACGAGTATCTCGGCCCCGCCGCCATCAACAAGGCCTACCGGTTCGCGATGGACGAGCGCGAGGGCGAGAACCGCAAGCAGGAACGGCTTCGAATCATCGAACAGGAACACGGCGTCTGGCGCTGCCAGACCCAGTTCTCCTGTACCGAAGTGTGTCCGAAGGACATCCCGCTAACCGAGCATATCCAGGAGCTCAAGCGGGAAGCGGTCAAGAACAACCTGAAGTTCTGGTAATTCGCGGCTTGACTGGCGTGTTTTCTGCCGCGCAGCTGAGAGAGGTCGTTGTAGTGCCATCATCCGGACGAGCGGCCCGCTCGCCTGGTCAGTCGTCCCCGGTGGCCCACGGCGACAGAACCGCGGTCACGGCCTCGTTCATCGGGACTTCGACGCCAACGGCGTCGGCGTGGCGGACCACCGAGCCGTTGAGTGCGTCGAGTTCCATCGGCTTGTCGTGGGTCAGGTCGTAGTGGAGCGAGGAGTACATCTCCGGGTCCAGCTCCGCGGCGAAGTCGAGCCACTCCGAGACGATGTCGTCGGGCAGGTCGACGCCCTCGGCCCGGGCGACGGCACACACCTCCTCGATGAGTCGGCGGTACATTTCCCAGGACGCCTCGTTCGCCCGGATGTCGCCGAGGGGTCGCCTGGTCGTCGCCGTCATCCCCGCCTGGGCGCAGATGAAGGCGAACTTCCGCCAGAGTTCGACGCGGATGTCGTCGGCGAGCACTGCATCAATGCCCTCGCACGCGGAAAGCGCATCGTCCAGCGCACGGATGCGGTCGGTCCGCTCGCTGTCGAGTTCGCCGTAGACGAACCGGGCCGGTCCGCCGGTGTGTTCGACGACGCCGGGCTCCTTGATCGTCGAGAAGATGTATGCGACGCCGCCGACGACGTGTGACTCGTCTATCGTCTCCGCCAGCCACGCCTCGTTGTCGACGCCGTTCTGGAAGGAGACGACGGTGGTGCCCTCGCGCAGCAGCGGGGCCATCTCCGCGGCGGCCGCGCGCGTGTCGTTCGACTTCACGCAGAGTAGAACGGCGTCGCAGGGGCCGACATCGGCCGGATCGTCGGTCGCGGGGAGGTCGACCGCAGTGTCGCCGTGGATGCTTTCGACCCGGAGCCCGTCGGACTGTAACGCCGTCAGGTGCTCGCCTCTGGCGATGAGGTGGACCTCGTGGCCAGCGTCGGCGAGTCGCGCGCCGAGATAGCCGCCGATACCGCCAGCACCGAAGATACAGAGTTTCATGTTCCGTGTAGCTACAGCGAACCGGGTGAAATGGGTTTTGGGGGACGAACGAAACGCCCACTCAGCTATCGCGACAGATGAACTCGAAGCGGGCACCGCCGCTTTCGCTGTCAGTCGCGATGACATCCCAATCGTGTGCGTCGACGATCTGTTCGACGATACAGAGCCCGAACCCGGTCCCCTCATCCGCCGTCGAGTAGCCGGGTTCGAACAGGTCCGCAGTGCCGTCAGTGAAGCCCGTGCCGTCGTCCGTGACGTAGAACCCCCACGACTCCGTCCCGACGGTGACGGTCACGTCGTCGCCACCGTGTTCGATAGCGTTCCGGAAGAGGTTCTCAAGCAGTTCCAGCACCGCGCCCTCGTCGGCCCTGATCGTGTCGTCGGCGGCGGTTGCCAGCGTCGCGTCCTGTGTGTCGACCATCGACCAGGCCCGCTGTGAGAGGCTCCCGAGGTCGACTGCTTCGATTTCCTCCGGGTCGACGCCCTGTTTGGCGAGCATAAGCAAGTCGTCGATAAGCGTGTACATCCGGTCGATGCTCCGCTTGGCCCGCTCGAAGTGCGCCTCGTCGCCGGTCTCCCGGGCGAGTTCGAGCGAGCCGTCGAGGACGTCCAGCGGGTTCCGTAGGTCGTGACTAATCGCGTCCGAGAACCGTTCGAGGCGCTGGTTCTGTCGCCTGAGTTCCTGTTCGCGCTGTTTCCGCTCGGAGATGTCCCGGGTCGTCACGACGACCTGGCCCTCCAGCGGGCCGCTCGGGACCTGCTGGCCGCGGGACTCCGCCCAGATCCAGTCTCCGTCGGCGTGCCGGTACCGGTGTTCGATGACAGCGACGTATCCCGGCTCGTCGATCATTCGGCCGAACTCCTCCAGCGCGTTCGAGATGTCGTCCGGGTGGACGTACTCGAAGAGGTCGGCGTCCTGCATCTCGGCCTGATCGTATCCCAGCACACGCTCGACGGACGGGCTGATGTACTCGACGTTGCCTTGCTTGTCGAATACGGTGAGCACGTCGGACGTGTGTTTGACGAACTGTCGGAACCGGGCCTCGAAGCGCGGCCGGTCGCTGACCTCGCGGGACGTGAACACCCGGCAGTCACAGTCCGTCTCGGTGTCCGTGGAGACGATGGTTTCGAGCCAGACCCAGTCGCCGTCTGCGTGACGGAACCGGTACTCGGTCCCGTTTTCCTCTCGGTCGCCCGCGAGCGTAGCACGGACGCGGTCCGTGTCTTCTGGGTGAACGAGATCCAGCCAGCTCGTCCCGACAAGCGAATCCACGTTGTACTCCAGCACCCGTTCGACAACCGGGCTGACGAACTGTATTGAAAGATTTTTGTCAGTTACGGTCAGTACTGAGGGTGCTTCGGCTAACACCGCTTCGAAATCGTCAGTTGACGTGAGATACTGGTCCGGCATCGGGTTTGAGACGGGTGCTTGCCCGTAGGATACCATCCGTAGTGTCTGGTATCAGTAGTTGCCTCCTAAGTATTCACAGCGCGTGATATAATTCCATCGGATAGGACAAAAATACTTTTTCTCTGACAACACTACCCGGTGGGAAGAACGGAGTCCGGGCCACCAGTGATGTAGCCCGCGGTAGCGCAACAGGGAGGCTTAAGTTTGGCTAATCCTAAGCCGAAACCACGCCAAGAGACTCTCTCACAATGTACGAACACGATGTCATCGTGGTCGGCGCGGGTGGCGCTGGCCTCAGGGCGGCTATTGCAGCGGACGAAGAGGGTGCGGACGTGGCCCTCGTGACCAAGCTCCATCCGGTTCGGAGCCACACAGGCGCCGCGGAGGGGGGAATCAACGCCGCACTCCAGGAAGGGGACTCCTGGGATCTCCACGCGTACGACACGATGAAGGGGTCGGACTACCTCGGTGACGCCCCCGCCATCGACACCTTCGCCAAGGACGCCCCCGAAGAGGTCATCCAGCTCGAACACTGGGGGATGCCCTTCTCGCGCGAGGACGACGGTCGCGTCTCTCAGCGCCCGTTCGGCGGCCTCTCCTATCCGCGGACGACGTACGCGGGTGCCGAGACCGGCCACCACCTGCTGCACACGATGTACGAGCAGGCGGTCAAGCGCGGCATCGAGGTGTACGACGAGTGGTACGTGACCCAGCTGGCGGTCACCGACCACGACGACCCCGAGGACCGCGTCTGTCACGGCTGTGTCGCCTACGACATCAAATCCGGCGAGATTCAGGGCTTCCGAGCCAACAACGGCGTGATTCTCGCGACCGGCGGGCTCGGCCAGGCCTTCGATCACACCACGAACGCCGTCGCCAACACCGGCGACGGCTGCGCGATGGCCTACCGCGCCGGCGTCCCGATGGAGGACATGGAGATGATCCAGTTCCACCCGACCACGCTGCCGTCGACGGGCGTCCTCATCTCCGAGGGGGTCCGCGGCGAGGGTGGGATCCTCTACAACGACGACGAGGAGCGGTTCATGTTCGAGCACGGCTACGCAAACAACGAGGGGGAGCTGGCCTCCCGCGACGTGGTCGCCCGTGCGGAACTGACCGAGGTCAACGAGGGCCGCGGCGTCGAGGACGAGTACGTCGACCTCGACATGCGCCACCTCGGCGAGGAGCGCATCCTCGACCGCCTTGAGAACATCCTCCACCTCGCGGAGGACTTCGAGGGCGTTGACGGTCTCGACGAACCGATGCCAGTCAAGCCCGGTCAGCACTACGCCATGGGCGGCATCGAATGTGACGAGAACGGCGAGACGTGCATCGACGGCCTCTATGCGGCCGGCGAGACAGCGTGTGTCTCGCTGCACGGCGCGAACCGGCTCGGGGGCAACGCCCTGCCGGAACTGCTCGTGTTCGGTGCCCGCGCCGGCCACCACGCCGCCGGCAAGGACATGAAGACCGCCGAGATCCAGACCGGCCCCTCCGCCAAGAGCGAGCCCGGCGACGTCGAACCGCCGGTCGACCCCGGCGCAATCGACGCCGGCAGCGACGACGTCGCCGCTGACGGGGCGGCCGTCGAACCGAAGGCGGTTCTCGAAAGCACCGTCGAGCAGGAGCGCCAGCGCGTCGAGGACCTCATCGAATCCGACGGCATCAACCACGCCGAAGTCCGCGCCGACGTCCAAGAGACGATGACCGAGAACGTCAACGTGTTCCGGACCGAAGAGGGCCTCGAAAAGGCCCTTCGGGACCTCCGGGCGGCGCGCAAGGAGTACGAGAACGTCGCCGTCGAAGACCCCTCGCGAACCTACAACACGGACCTCATCCACACCATCGAGACCCGAAACATCCTCGACGTGGCCGAGGCCATCACGCTCGGCGCGCTCGCCCGCGAGGAGTTCCGCGGCGCTCACTGGCGCGCCGAGCACCAGGAACGCAAGGACGACGAGTGGATCAAACACACGATGCTGGCCTGGAACGAAGGCCAGCCGGAACTGTACTACAAGCCGGTCATCCTCGAAGGCGACGAGGAGACCTACGAGCCGAAGGTCCGGTCGTACTGACGACCCCGGCTACCAGCGCTGTTTCTGCGAGTGTCAGGGTGCGCCGACGAGGACGAACGTGCTCTCCGTGTCGCCGTTGTGGATCGTTCGCTCCGCCTCCGGCGGGAGCCTGATCGCGTCACCCGCTTCCAGAGCCACGTCCTCGCCGTCGACTTCGACGGTCGCTGTCCCCTCGACGAGGACGTACACCTCCTCGTGGCCCTCGTCGGCGTGGTCGTGCGGTTTACCGGTCCAGCCGGGGTCACAATCGAGGATAGTGACGCCGACCTGTTCACAGTCCAGGGGGTCCCGGAGGAAGCGCATCGCATCGGCGACCGGTTCCACGTCGGTGTAGTTGACTTTCGAGTAGCTCACGTGCGCTGCTGTCGTCGCCCAGCAGCAAATAAGTTGTTGTGAATCCGAAAGGAATGGGGAGCCGGGGCGGATATCGTTCCCGTGCTGGGCGTTCCGAGCCGTGAGGCACGCACCAGCGTCCGGCTAAGCCACACTCCTATGGCGGAGGCGGTGAGTGCGGAAACACCCGGAATCATCACTTACTTGGTTGTCAGGAACGTATCGATGGTCGCCTGGAAGGGTGGCTCAGTGGTAGAGCGCTACCGACCAACATGCCAGAATCGGTCGGTGGTTACCCCGCAAAGGGCTCCGCGTGGTTCGACTCCCGCCCCTTCCATTCTACTGTGGTTCGCTGAGAACGGATATAGTCTGTTCCGACGGTGCCACACCAGGAGGACACGGCTGACGGTCCGCTGATCCGAAATCCCAGGAGGTAGATCTGACTGTGGATGAAAGGTAACGAGCGGTATCGATGTTGAAGCCGACGCCTCACAGGAAGTGGAAAGGTAAGGAAAGTGGGGGGTGGGGGTGGGGGTGGTGCGGCACCAGTACGGTGCCTATCTGAACGAAGGGGAGGAGGTGTATAAAAATCCACCGCTGCAATTATCGTATTTGATATTGGATCGGTTTGTCATCAGCAGAGTCCACGCTACTGGCGACGAGAATCGGCGAGAAAACGACGAGAAAACAGCAGCTGTCCCGCGGTTACTTGTGGGTGAACAGCACGACGTTCCCGTCGTGGATGGTCGTACAGAGGTCCATCTCGAAATCGAGATTAAGCGAGGTGAACTCCTGCTTGCAGACGACCATATCGTCGAACGGTTCCTCGCAGGACGGACAGGCCACGGCCGTCGTGTTCTGATAGGAAGCGATAGCCTCGTTGTCCTCGCGCGGCGTCAACGACGAGAGGAGTTCGTCAAAATCGTCCATATTCGGGGAACCGGGGCGTGGGGCATAAATCATACGCCGCCAGGCACCGAGGTATTAAAGTTGATTTGTGGTAATACAAGCACAATGACTTCACCCGGTGGCGGCACGCGCTTCGCACTCGTCGCAGGAACCACGGAAACCGCAGGTCGAACGGGGATCAGCGCCGCCGGAGCCGATCCGGAGTTGATGTCGGTAACGCCCGCTGCGGACGCGGAGCTCGTGACCTACGGCAGGCCGGTCCGGACGGACGTGACACCAGTCAGTCCGAGCGGCTGTCCGACGCCGGCACTGGTGACACGGGCCGTCCGGGAAGTACTGGGACTCGATGTCACAGTCGTCGACGGCGGACTGGCCGAGAAGACCGGCGCACCGACGGTCTCAGTCGGCGCACGACCGGGCAAAGACATCGCGGAGCAAGACCCGGTGTCGACGGCCCACGGGGCGTTCGCGGCCGCCCGACAGTTCGGTCAGGCACTCCCGGCCGACGAACTGTATCTGGGCGAGACCATTCCCGGCGGGACGACGACGGCGCTCGGCGTCCTTCGCGCGCTGGGCGAGGACGGGATGGTCTCCTCGTCGCTGCCCGAGAACCCGACGGAACAGAAGCAAGAGCTTGTCGCCGAGGGACTGGGGGCCAGTTCGCTGGAACCGGGCGACGCCGCGAACGAACCGAAACGAGCGGTCCGCCGGATGGGCGACCCCGTGCTGGCGACGCTCGCTGGCCTGACTGCGGGGGCCGTCGAGAGCGACACCGCCGTGACGCTGGCCGGCGGCAGCCAGTGTGTCGCCGTCGCCGCACTGGTCCGCCACGGCGGCTACGAGGGACCGCTCGACCTGGCGACGACGAGCTACGTGGCCGACGACGAGACCGCCGACGTGCGCGAGTCGGCGGACCGGCTCGACCTCGACTTGACAGTGACAGACCCCGGGTTCGACCGGAGCGATCACGTCGCCATGGAGCGGTTCGTTGCCGGCGAGGCCAAGGAGGGGGTCGGCATGGGCGGCGCGCTGGCGCTCGCCGACCGCGCCGGCATCCCGATGGCGGAAGTCCGGGACCGCTTCGCGGCGATCTACGACGAGCTGATCGGCGACGCGGCCACGGCGACGGCCGAGGAGGGGCCGTGACGATGGATGGCGTCGTCCTCGCCGGGACGAGCTCCGGCGTCGGCAAGACCGTCGCGACGCTGGCGACCCTGACAGCGCTCGAAGACGCCGGCTACCAACCACAGCCAGCCAAGGCCGGCCCGGATTTCATCGATCCGAGCCACCACGAGGCGCTTGTCGACACGCCCTCGCGGACGCTCGACCCCTGGCTCGCGGGCGAGGACGGGATGTGCCGCACCTACTGGCGCGGCGCGGGCGACATCTGCGTCGTTGAGGGCGTGATGGGGCTCTACGACGGGAGCAAGACGTCGACGGCAGCGGTCGCCGAGAGCCTGGACCTCCCGGTCGTCCTGGTCGTGGATGCGAAAGCCGGCATGGAGAGCGTCGCCGCGACGGCGCTCGGGTTCGCCACCTACGCCGACCGCGTCGGCGTCGACATCGACGTGGCCGGGATCATCGCCCAGCGCGCCCACGGCGGTCGACACGTCGACGGTATCAGAGAGGCACTCCCGGACGAACTCACCTACTTCGGCCGGATTCCGCCGATGTCGGACCTTGAGATCCCCGACCGCCATCTCGGGCTGCACATGGGCTCTGAAGCCGGGCTCGACCGGGACGCGTTGGCGACGGCGGCGGAGACCATCGACGTGGAGGGGCTGGTCGACGTGGCACGAGCACCGCCGGAGGCCGTACCCGATGAGACGGTCAGCGACGGCTCGACGGCCGACCGGCGGGTCGCCGTCGCACAGGACAGCGCGTTCTGTTTCATCTACCCCTCGACACTCGAACGGCTCCGATCCGAGGCGACTGTCGAACCGTTCTCGCCGGTCGCCGGCGATCCGGTGCCCGACGCCGACGCGATCTATCTACCCGGCGGCTATCCGGAACTCCACGGCGAGGCCCTCGAACGCGGTGGCACACTCGACGAGATAGCCAGCCGCGGGGCCGACGGGATCCCCATCTACGGCGAGTGTGGCGGCCTGATGGCGCTGTCGGAGTCGCTAACGACGACTGACGGCGACACCTACGAGATGGCGGGCGTCCTCCCGGCAGCCATCGAGATGCAGGACCGGTATCAGGCGCTCGATCACGTGGAACTCAGCGCGCGGTCGGACACCATTACGGCCACGTCCGGCACCCACCTCCGGGGCCACGAGTTCCACTACTCGGCCGCCGACGTCGCCGGTGACGCATCGTTCGCCTTCGATATGGTACGTGGGGACGGGATCGACGGCGAGCACGACGGACTGACCGAGTACAACACCGTCGGCACGTACTGTCACTGCCACGGGGCGAGCGGCGCCTTCAACCAGCTGCTGGAGCTGCCTTCGAAGGAATCTGACGCGGCGGCCGACCGTCGGACGCGTGGCTGACCGCCCGCAACCTTTTTTTCGGCAGACAGCGTCGTTCTGATAATGAACGAGTTGCGCGACCTGCTCGGAGACCTGGTCGCAGACGTCGACGCCGTGTTCCTGTTTTCCCCGAACGCGTCGTTTTTCGAGGAGTTCGACGACGTCGACGAGAAGGTCGTCGTCGTCGGTCCGGAGAACACCCTCAATGCGGAGCCGTTCGTCGAACTCCCGATCGATTTCACCGACCTCGAAGGGCGTCTTCGCTTCGGGATCGAAGGTGCATTGGAGCAAAGCATCGTCGACGAAGGCGACGAGGTACTCTGTGTGACCCAGATGTTCGACGGTGCCGAGAACACGCTCGTGCGGGTCCAGACCAACGACTTCTCACCCTCCGGCGTGTACGACATGTTCGTCAACTCCAGGGCGGACGCGAGCGTCGTCCGCGACGTGTTCGAGGTCGCCATCGAACTGGGGAAGAAAGGCCAGAAGGGCAAGCCCGTCGGCGCGCTGTTCGTCGTCGGCGACGCCGGGAAGGTGATGAACAAGTCCCGGCCGCTGTCGTACAACCCCTTCGAGAAGTCCCACGTCCACGTCGGCGACCCCATCGTCAACGTGATGCTCAAGGAGTTCTCGCGGCTCGACGGTGCGTTCGTCATCTCCGACGCCGGCAAGATCGTCTCCGCGTACCGGTATCTCGAACCCTCCGCGGAAGGGGTGGACATCCCCAAGGGGCTCGGCGCTCGCCACATGGCCGCCGGCGCGATCACCCGTGACACCACGGCGACGGCTATCGTGCTCTCAGAGAGCGACGGGCTGGTACGGGCGTTCAAAGGCGGGGAGCTGGTCCTCGAAATCGACCCCGAGGAGTACTGAGGATGCAGTTCGGCTTCGACTGGGCGACGGTCATCCGGCGGGTGTTCTCGCCCCAGGGGACGTTCGTCTTTTCGCTCGTGGTACTGGCTGTGGGCATCGTGCTCGGCTATCTGGTCTGGCGCTCCTCGCGGCGGTTCATGCGCGAACTCGGCGTGCCGGAAGCAGTCGAAGGGACTCCCTTCGAGCGGACGGCGAGGGGGCTTGGCACGTCGACCGTCGGCATCGTCTCGAACCTGGCGGCGCTGTTCATTTACATCACGACGGTCACCGCCGTCCTCAACATCGCCCAGTTGACCGACCCGGAACTGTACTGGGCCCGCTTCACGTCGTTCCTGCCCGACCTGTTTATCGCCCTCTTTGCCGTCATCATCGGCCTCATCGCGGGCGATAAGGCCAAACTCGTCGTCTCCGAGCGACTGCGCAGCGTCAAGATGCCCGAGGCGACGGTCATCCCCGAACTCGTCAAGTACAGCATCTTCTATCTGGCAGTGCTCATCGCGCTCGGCCAACTGGGCGTCGAGACCCTCGCCCTGCTCATTCTCCTCGGGGCGTACGCGTTCGGCCTGGTGTTCGTCTGCGGGCTGGCGCTGAAAGACATTTTGCAGGCCGGGGCGGCCGGTATCTACCTCCTGCTGACAGAGCCCTACAGCATCGGCGACGAGATCGTTATCGGCGACCAGAGCGGTATCGTTCAGGAAGTGGACATCCTCGTGACACGCATCGAGAGCGACGGCGAGGAGTACATCATCCCGAACAAACGCGTGTTCAACGCGGGTATTGTCCGCATCCGGAGCTAGGGGGTCAGCTCCGCTCGGTCGATGCGTCATCCGAACCCAGCGGTTCGGCCGGGACGCCGGCGACCGTCGTCTCCGGCGGTACGTCGTCGGCGACAAGGGAGTTCGCGGCGACCTGTGCGCCCGCGCCGATCTCGACGCCGGGCAGGACAATCGCGCCCGCACCGATCATCGCCCGTTCCCCGACGACGACCTCGCCGGTGCGGTACTCCTCTTGCAAGAACTCGTGACACAGCAGCGTCGCGTCGTAACCGATGATGGCGTGGTCCCCGACGGTGATGAGTTCCGGCCAGAACACGTCCGGCGTCGACTCAAGGCCCCAGGCGACGCCGTCGCCGACGGTGACTCCCAGGCGGGACAGCAGCCAGTTTTTGAGGCGGAGGCTCGGCGAGATGCGACAGACGAGGATGACGACGTAGTTGACCATCACCCGGAGCGGGTGTTTGCCGTCCGGCCACGGGAACAGCGAGTTGTACGGCCCGGGCGTCGGATGCTGGGTCAACCGGTCGTGTCGTGGACCACTCACGTCCGTCGTGTACGGGGCCGCGATAATCAAACCCGTCGGCTCCGGCGGCGGTCGCGGGTACCAGCACCGCCGGAGCCGACAGCCGTTCGTCAGGCTCTCAGCGTTTCCAGAACGTCGGCGTCAACAACACCATCACGGGGACGATCTCGATGCGGCCGATCCACATCAGCAAGACCATCATCACCTTGCTCGACCGGGCAAAGCCCTCGTAGGTCCCGTAGGGGCCGGCCCGACCGAAGGCCGGCCCGATGTTGAAAAACATCGATGCGGCGGCGCTGAGCGCTTCGAACTCAGTTATCGGCGTCCCGGACAGTTCGCCGTCCACGACGAGCAAGAGCGTGCCGGCGATGAAGAACACCAGCGCGACTAGCGTGTAGGCGTACACGTCCCGGACGGTGTCTTCGTCAACGATGTCGCGTCCCAGGCGGACCGGCCTGACGCTCTGGCGGTGGGCCGAGACGTTCAGGTCCCGCCAGAACGACTTGGTGACGATGAGCCAGCGCAGCGTCTTGACCGAGCAGGTCGTGCTCCCGGCCATCCCGCCGATGAACATCATCACGAAGAGGAGGTTCTTCGCGCCGGCCGACCAGGTGTTGAAATCCGTCGAGGCGTAGCCGGTCGTCGTGACGATGGCGGCGGTCTGGAAGACGGCGTGACGAATCGTCTCCCCGACACCGCCGGTTACCCCTTGATCGAGGAAGAGCAAGGTACCGACCAGCAGGGAGCCGACGCCGAGGATCCCCAGATAGAAGTGGAACTCCTCACTATCCCGGAGCCGGTCAGTGTCACCCCGAACGAGGGCGTACAGCAGGACGAAGTTCGTCGCTCCGACGATCATGAACAGCGTTACCGCCCACTGGACAGCCGGCGAGAACGCGCCGACGCTCTCGGCCCGCGGGGAAAAGCCCGCCGTCGCAATAGCGGTGAAGGCGTGCGCGATTGCGTCGAACAGCGTCATTTCGGGCGCGAGACCGCCGACACCCAGACCGACGAGAATCAACGCTGCTCCCACCGTCAGCGCCAGATACAGCGAGCCGAGGATGCGCGCCGTGTCCTCGATACCGGGAGTGAGCTTCGTGACGTTCTCCGTTCGCGTCTCCGTCTCCATGAGCTGTGCGCCAGCGACCGAAAGCCGCGAGAGCACCGCCGTCGCGAGCAGGAGCACCCCCAGCCCGCCGAGCCACTGGAGGACCTGCCGCCACATCAACAGCGCCTGCGAGTGGACGTCGAAATCACGGATGACAGTCGCACCCGTCGTCGTGATGCCGCTCATCCCCTCGAATAAGGCGTTGACCGGGCTAACGAACACGCCAGTTCCCTCGATGTACAGCGGTATCGCGCCGACGACAGCGATTGTGAGCCAGGCCAACGACACCGTCAGGAACGCCTCGCGGTCGGCGATACGGCCACGTTCCAGTCGGGTGAGCGCCGTGCCGACACCGAGTGTAATCGCTATCGTGACCAGATACGGGAGCGGCGACTCACGATAAATGACGGCGACGACGGTGGGAATCAACAGCGGGACGGCCAGCCATTGCAAGATTGCGCCGAGAACGCTTAGCGACGACCGCACGTCGACGGTAGTCAGTGCCACCGGGGCTCACCGCCGGGGGTTCGCCGCCGCGTAGCCGCTGACGCTGCAACCACGCGCTCAGTCAGCGCCGCCGCGGATGTCGTTCATGTGGTCGATACGCTGCTGGACGAGGTCGGTTTTGCCGATGTCGTGGCGGACGCGCAGTCCCTCCGTACCGGCCCGCTGGAGCGAGGCTTCGGCGATGGCCTCCGCGTCGGCAATCGTCTCGGCCAGACCCACGACGGCGTAGGACCGGGAGGTGGTCGTGTAGATGCCGTCCTCGCGGTCGTCGACGCTGGCGTAGAACAGCAGGGCCTCGGGGGCTGTCTCCGACTCGTCGCTGGACTGCTCGCGATGATTCTGAACGACTTCCGCGATGACATCGTCGTCGATGGTCACCTTCGCCCCGGCGTCGGGGTCGGTCGGGTAGCCGTCCGGGACGGCGTACTTGCAGACGGTCGCCATCGGGCGGAAGGAGAGCTGTGGCAGGGGCTCCTCGTCGCGGGCGGCGGTCAACACGTCGAGGAAGTCCGTGTTGAGCACCGGCAGCGTGTTCATGGCCTCGGGGTCGCCGAAGCGAGCGTTGAACTCGACGACCCGGGGGCCGGTCTCGGTGAGCATGAACTGGCCGTACAGCACGCCCTTGTACCCGTCGAGCGCATCGACCGTCGCACGGAGCACGTCGACGGCGTCCATGTAGTCGTCCTCGTCCATGAACGGCAGGTGGAGGCTGGAATCGGAGTAGCTCCCCATCCCGCCGGTGTTCGGCCCTTCGTCGCCCTCGTATGCGCGCTTGTGATCCTGCACCGCCGGCGTGACGCGCAGTTGGCCGTTGGCGACGAACGCCTGGACGGTGAACTCCTCGCCGACGAGGCGCTCTTCGAGGACGACGCGGTCGTACTCGGAGTTCCGGAGGTACTCCTTGGCCTCCTCGGCGGTGCACTGGTCGCCGATGACTCGAACGCCCTTGCCGCCGGTGAGCCCGGCGGGCTTCACCGCGAGGTCGCCGTCGTACGCGTCGATGTACTCGCAGGCGGCGTCCATATCCTCGAACGTCTCGAAGTCGGGGCAGCCGGGGATGTCGTGTTCCCGCATGAACCGCCGCTGGAACGCCTTGTCCGTCTCGATGCGGGCCTCCTGCTCCTGTGGCCCGAACGTGTAGACGCCGGCGTCGTCCAGGGCGTCGGCGACCCCAGCAGCGAGGGCCGCCTCGGGACCGATGACGGCCAGCGTGGCGTCGACCTCCCGAGCGTACGTCGTCACGGCCTTCGGGTTCGTCGTGTCGAGTGCCTCGAAGCCGTCGGCGAGGGCGACGATGCCCGGGTTCCGGTTCCCCGCACAGGCGTACAGCTCCCCAGGCGAGTCCGCGAGCGAGCGCGCAATCGCGTGTTCCCGGCCGCCGCCACCCACGAGCAGCACTGTCTCTGTCATACTCGAAGGCCGGATTGGCTCTCACCTAAGTATTGTCTTTTCGCCGGTTTTCACTGACTGCAACGGTCGTCTCCGTGCCGGGAAGTCACTCGTGGCGGGCCGCTGGAGGGATACCGAGAGCTACTTTTCCCCACCCCAGGACATACGGTTGCATGCCCTCTACCCGCCCGTTCATCGACCCCGCGACAGGAGAACTAAACACGGCCATGATTCTCTCCGAAGCCGTTCCGCTTGCGAAGCTCATCGGCGTGTTCGTCGCCGGGAGCCTCGTCCCCTACACTATCGTGTTCTTCGGTTCGGAAAGCTCCGTACTGGGTGCGTTGCTGGCCCTCATCGGCGATTTCATCCTCGCGGTGGGAGCCGGAATCGTCCTGCTGTATGTCGTCGCTCACGGTATCCAACTGTCGAGCGAGTAAGTCCCGTCGGGCCCCTTTTCACCGCGGCGCTCCCAGCCACGGGTATGAGCGACGCCACGGACCCGACATCTCGCAACCGACTCGACGAGGCGGAGAGCCCGTATCTCCGCCAGCACGCGGACAACCCCGTCAACTGGCAGCCCTGGGACGAGACGGCCCTGGAAGCCGCCAAGGAACGGGAGGTGCCGATCTTCCTCTCGATCGGCTACGCGGCGTGTCACTGGTGTCACGTCATGGAAGAGGAGAGCTTCGAGAACGAGGCCATCGCCGAGCAGCTCAACGAGCACTTCGTCCCGATAAAGGTCGACCGCGAGGAGCGCCCGGATCTCGATTCGGTGTACATGAGCATCTGCCAGCAGGTGACCGGCGGCGGTGGCTGGCCGCTGTCGGCCTGGCTCACGCCGGAGGGCGAGCCGTTCTACGTCGGGACGTACTTCCCGCCCGAGGAGAAGCGCGGCCAGCCGGGCTTTGGCGACCTGCTCCAGCGGCTCGCTGACTCCTGGTCGGACCCCGAACAGCGCGAGGAGATGGAGAACCGCGCCCGGCAGTGGACCGAGGCCATCGAGAGCGACCTCGAAGCGACGCCGGCCGATCCCGAAGACCCCGCCGAGGACATCATTCAGACCGCCGGAACTATCGCCCACCGCGGCGCGGACCGGCAGGACGGTGGCTGGGGCTCCGGCGGACCGAAGTTCCCCCAGAACGGACGGCTGCACGCGCTGTTGCGAGCCAATGCTGATGGCGGCCAGGAAGACTACCTGAACGTCGTCGAGGAGACGCTGGACGTGATGGCAGACCGGGGATTGTACGACCACGTCGGCGGCGGCTTCCACCGTTACGCGACGGACCAGCAATGGGCCGTCCCGCACTTCGAGAAGATGCTCTACGACAACGCGGAGATCCCGCGAGCCTTCCTCGCCGGTTATCAGGCCATCGGCTCGGAGCGCTACGCCTCCGTCGTCAGGGAGACCTTCGAGTTCGTCCAGCGCGAACTCCAGCACCCCGACGGCGGCTTTTTCAGCACGCTGGACGCCGAGAGTGCCCCTCCTAACGACCCCAACGGCGAGACGGAGGAAGGACTGTTCTATGTCTGGACGCCCGAGCAGGTCCACGAGGCCGTCGACGACAAGACCGACGCGGGGGTTTTCTGTGACTACTTCGGCGTCACGGAGCAAGGCAACTTCGAGGGGGGGACGGTGCTCGCCGTCCGGAAGCCGGTGTCAGTGCTGGCCGAGGAGTACGAGCAAAGCGAGGACGAAATCACGGCGAGCCTCCAGCGCGCCCTGAACGAGACGTTCGAGGCCCGCGAAGGGCGTCCGCGACCGGCCCGCGACGAGAAGATTCTGGCCGGCTGGAACGGCCTGATGATCCGGGCGCTGGCCGAGGGCGCTATCGTGCTGGACGACGCCTACGCCGACGTGGCCGCCGACGCCCTCTCGTTCGTCCGGAAGCACCTGTGGGACGACGAATCGAAGCGGCTCAGCCGCCGGTACAAGGACGGCGACGTGGCCATCGACGGGTATCTGGAGGACTATGCGTTCCTCGGCCGTGGTGCGCTAACGCTGTTCGAGGCGACCGGCGCCGTCGAGCACCTCGCGTTCGCGATGGACCTCGGACAGGCCATCACGGAGGCGTTCTGGGACGACGAGGCTGGGACGCTCTTTTTCACGCCGACCGGCGGTGAGTCACTGGTCGCGCGGCCCCAGGAACTCACTGACCAGTCGACCCCCTCCAGCACCGGCGTCGCGGTCGATCTCCTCCTGTCGCTGTCCCATTTCAGCGCCGACGACCGCTTCGAGACGGTCGCCGAGGGAGTCATCCGGACCCACGCCGACCGCGTCGCCTCGAACCCGCTCCAGCACGCCTCGCTCACGCTGGCGACGGACACCTACGAGCAGGGCGCGCTGGAACTGACGCTGGTCGGCGACCAGTCCGAGTACCCGAGCGAGTGGACTGAGACCCTCGCCGGACGCTACGTCCCACGGCGCCTGCTAGCCCATCGGCCGGCAGACGACACCGAGTTCGAGAAGTGGCTCGGCGCGCTGGGACTGGACGAGTCGCCGCCGATCTGGGCCGGCCGCGGCCAGGTCGACGACGAGCCGACGGTGTACGCCTGCCGGAACTTCGCTTGTTCGCCACCGAAACACGACCTCGGGGCGGCGTTAGACTGGGGCACAGCGACAGACGGATCGGCGTAAGCTCACGCCATCGCGTCTTCGATCCGGTCGGCCAGATACACAGCGATGGGGACCGGCTCTTCTTCGACAAAGCGGGCGATCTCTTCGCCGTCGTGTTCGACGACGACGGTCGGGATGAGTTCGATGTCGTACTCCTCGACCTGTGGCCCGGTCTTCGAACCGTCGTCTTCCTTCTCGACGGGGAAGTGGTGTACCTGGGCGTCCGGCACGCCGGCGGCTTTCAGGGCCGCACCGAAGTCGGGGAGTTGGGCCCGGCAGTCCTTGCACCAGTCACCGCCCCAGATCTTGTACTCGAACTCGTCAGCGTAGCGTGTGAGAACGTCGACAGTGTCGGAGTAGGCGTCTTCGACCCACACCGGATTCGGCTCCATTGTTTCGAGCGTCTGACTCATACCTGGCTATATGTATTCGGGGGGCTTGAAATCCCCGGCCGCGAATTTTCCGATGCAGACGCGTTTCGGCCGATAAATCGGCGTTTCAGTCGATATAACCGGTCGACAGACTATCGGTCGACCGCCACGGTCGTCCGGATGTCCCGCGATGACCGCCCGATTTCCACGGTGTAGGTCCCGGTGTCGACCGTCCAGCCGGAATCTCGGTCGTACCGCGAGAACGCGAGGTCATCGAGTGTCAGTTCAACCGTCCGGCGCTCGCCGGCGTCGAACTGCATGGCCGCGAACCCGGCGAGTTCGCGCTCCGGGCGGTCGACCCCTTCGACGGACGGCGGTCGGACGTAGGCCTGAACGACCTCCCGGCCCGGCCTGTCAGCGACGTTTTCGACGGTGACTGCGACAGTCTGCTCGCCTGTGGTCTCCGCGGAACCGTACTCGAAGGTGGCGTACGAGCCACCGTGGCCGAACGGATATGTCGGGTCCGTCTCGGCGTCGTCAAAGTGCCGGTAGCCGACGAACACGCCCTCGTCGTAGTGGACCCGGTCGTCGACGCCGGGGTAGCGGCGTTCGGCCTCCGCGGCCGGGTACTCGCTCTCGGGCGCGAACGTCACCGGGAGCCGGCCGCTCGGATCGCGGTCGCCGTAGAGGACGGCGGCCGCCGCGTCGCCGTCGGCCTGCCCGGGGTACCACTGTTCGAGGACCGCGGCCACGTCCTCGCGCCACGGGAGTTCCACAGGGCCGCCCGACCGGACGACGACCACGGTGTTCTCGTTGGCCGCGGCGACCGCCGAGACGAGTTCGTCCTGCTGGCCCGGCAGCGCCAGTGAATCGCGGTCGCGCGCCTCTGTCGTCGCGTCGCGGACGAACACGACGGCGACATCGGCGGACTCGGCGGTCGCGACGGCGGCGTCCAGCGACGGGTCCCGGTCGGCGGCGTCCCCAGCCCCGTCCTCGGTTTCGTCGTCCCTGTCGACGAACGGCAGGAGGTCGAACAGCGAGACGGATTCGACCCGTGGGATACCAAAGGCCGTCGTGACCGTTCCCTCGGCGCGGGCTTCTACTCCTTCGACCGGGGTGACCGAGTGAATCGGCGTCGTTTCCGAAGAGCCGCCGCCGCCCAGTTTCGGCTCGTCGACGTTCGGCCCGATGACGGCCACGTCCGCCTCGTCGTCCAGCGGGAGGACGCCGTCGTTGTCGAGCAGCACCGTTCCGCGGGCCGCAACATCCGCGGCGATGTCCCGGTGTCGCTGGCTGTCGAGTTCGCCCGCGTCGCCGTGCTCACCCCCGTTTTCCGCGGTCGCCTCGTCGCCGTCCAGCTGCCCGAAGCGGTCCATCTGGCCGAGAATCCGACGGACCATGTCGTCCAGTCGCTCGGCCGGAACCTCGCCGCTGTCGATGGCCTCGGCCAGCGGTTCGCCGAACAGGCCCGCACGCGTCGCGTCCGGGATGCCGTCGGGCCACTCGAAGGAATCGCCATCGCCGGAATCGTCGGCAGCGGCGTCCTCGGCTCCGGGGGCCGCCACCCCGGGCATCTCCATATCCAGCCCCGCGTTCGCCGCGCCGACGGTGCTCTCCAGCCCGTACCAGTCCGAGACGACGTAGCCGTCGAACCCCCACTCGCCCTTGAGCACGTCGCCGACGAGGCGCTCGTGGTCGCTCATGTGCGTGCCGTTGACCCGGTTGTACGCCGTCATCACCGATCCGACGCCGGCGTCGACGGCCGCGCGGAACGGCGGGAGATACAGCTCCCGGAGCGTCCGCTCGTCCACTTCGGCGCTGACGGTCGTGCGGTGTGTCTCCTGGTTGTTGGCGACGAAGTGTTTCGCCGTCGCGACGACGTCCGCGGACTGGATACCGTCGATGAGGCCGGCACCGACAGCGCCGGCGTGAACGGGGTCCTCGGAGAGGTACTCGAAGTTGCGGCCACACTGCGGGACTCTGATGATGTTCACACCGGGCGCGAGCAGCGCGTCCTGTCCGAGCGCCGTCGCCTCGCGTCCCATCGCCGCCCCCTGCCGCCGTGCCAGGTCAGGGTCGAACGTCGCCGCGGTCGCAATCGACGCCGGAAACGCGGTCGCACGCCGCCCCTCGGCGCGGATTCCCAGCGGCCCGTCGACGAGACGAAACGGCGGAATCCCGGCCTCCTCGACGCCAGAGATGTATCCCGTCGCTGTGCCCTTCGGGTCAGCTGCGCCACGAACGAGCGCAAGTTTCTGTGTGCGGGACAGCCGGGCGAGCAACGCTCCAATGTGGTCGTCGTCAGCCATACCGAAGTTCACGGTCGGGCGGGCCTTAGACTGTCGACTGATCAGGACGCTGTCTCGGACGGCCTCGCCGACTGCGTTTCGAGCCCGGAAATAACGAGCTTCGCGCCGCCCGAGTGGCTTTCCGTCATCTCGACGCCCCAGCCGTGGGACTCGACGACGTGCTGGACGATGGCCAGTCCGAGGCCGGTCCCCGAGTCCGAGCTGGTAACGCCGTGCGTGAATATCTCCTCCCGTTTCTCGGGTGCCACGCCGGGGCCGTCGTCGCTGACCGTGAATCCGTCCGGGGTGGCATCGACGCGTATCGTCACGCCTGAGCCGCCACGCTCCGCGCTGTCGTCGGCCCCCTGCCGACTGCCCGTGGAGCCGTGCTCCACGGCGTTCCGAAACACGTTCTCGAACAGCTGGAGGAGTTGGTCGCGGTCGCCCAGAAGCTCGCGGTCGCCGTCGATCTGCAGCGTCGCCGCACCGGTGTCGACATGGCCCCAGGCCGCCTGCGCCAGCGTCGAAAGCTGTAGCTCGACCCGGTCGGTCGTCTTCTCGTCGCGGGCGAAGGCGAGCACCTCGTCGATAAGGCTACTCATCCGGTCGTGAGCTTCCTCGACACGGTCGAATTCTTCCGGGTCGTTCCGTTCCCGTGCCAGCGCCAGTCGGCCCGAGGCCACGTTCAGCGGGTTCCGCAAGTCATGCGAGAGGACGGCGGCGAACTGGTCGAGCTGTTGGTTCCGGCGTTCCAGTTCCCGCTCGCGCTCTTTCTGTTCGGTTATCTCGTGGACGAGAAACACGCGTCCGACCAGCGCGTCGCGGGAGTCATACAGCGGGGTGAGTTGGACATCGAAAAACCGGTCGCGCTGCTCGATGACAGCCTGCGTTTCTTCGGTGTCGTCGTTCAGGCCGCGGTACTTTTCGAGGAGGCCAGGCGACGTTTCGAGCGCGTCGTCGACGGACTGCCCGACGATGATTTCGTCCCCGAGCAGTCGGCGGCCGGCGTCGTTGGCCTCGATTATCGTATCGTTCGTATCGACGACGAAGACGGCGCTGTTGAGCGATTCGACGACTTCCCGGTAGGCGACCGGGGAGATGTCCAGCAGCCGCTCTTTGAAAAATGCCCACGAGAGGACGATACCGGTCCCGCCGACCAGCAAGGGAGTGAGCGCGATTTCGGTGTCCGCGAACGTACTTACGACGCTGCCGAACCACGGGAGGAAGACGGAGAGCAAGACGGCGTACACCTGCTTCTTGTACAGGCTCCCGGAGACAAGCGCGTAGTGGATAATGATGACGCTCGAAACCGCAATGAGCGCGTACGAGTAAACCAGATGGCCCCAGAAAACCGGTCCGAGATCGAGATGCCAGCCGTACATGCCCACATCCGCGGGACCGGAGACGCGGTATATCAGGCCATCGGGGCCAGCGAGGAGCACGGTAAAGAACACTACAGGCTCGATAGTCAGGAGCGCGTACGTCCGGGCCCCGAGGAACCGCTCCTTACCAGTGTAGGCAAGCGCGAACACGAACAGGCCGCCCACGGAGAGAACCACGCCAACGAAGACGGTGTGGGCCCAGACGAGAGCTAGCTCACTGCCTCGGGCGAGGATGCCGACCGCGACAGAGGTGGTCCAGATCACGAGGCCGGCGAGCAGAACAGAGAGCGCGGTCCCGCCAGTGTAGTCGCGCCGACCCCACGCGTACGCCGACAGCGCCCCGATGACGACGGCCACGACAAGCAGGAGAAAGGCGTACCCGACGAGCAGCGTGGCCATTGCCGTATAATCCGGCCCGGCGAGTAAATGGGTTCCGACCAGTTCGAGGGATTTACCCCCTCGCTCGGCATACCGCCGGGTATGCCTGTCGACAGAAGCGAGTTCGACGAGATCCTGTCGTTCGAACTCCACGAACCCGGTGACATCCTCGACCCCGACAAACTGTACACCATCCCGGAAATCGCTCGCCTCCTGCAGGGCCTCCCGGCGGACGCCGAACTCAGCGAGGCCAACGAGTCGGTGTTCATCGACTGGGCCATCCCGTGGATGATCTTCAACCAGGACGATCTGGTGATAGCCGACCCGCAGGACGACGACGTCGTCGGGCTGTACGGTCTCGCTGAGTCATGAAACTGCTCGTCGCCGGCAGCGACCGCGTCGACGCTGGCAAGACCACGTTCAGTGTCGGCCTGCTCGAGCGGACCAGCGCCCAGGGATTCAAACCCAGAGCGGGCAACAACTACTGGTTCGACCACGACGACTACGGGCGGGCGACCAGCGAGGGGCGGCTGTACGGCAAGGACGCAAAGCGCCTCGCCGCTGCGGCTCCGGGCGACGTGGCTCCGGAAGAGATCAATCCCATCCATCGGCTGTGGCACCCCTCGCCGGGGGCCGAGGCGGGACTGCTCGGGAAGGAGAATCAGCAGTTCGTCGTCGACCGGGTCGGCCGCCCGAGTTCCGAAACCGGCGTCGAGTACGTCGTCAACGGGACCGTCGATCTGCCCGACACTGTCGCCGAGCGGCTCCCGGTTTCCGACGCGCCCCGGGTCACGTCGATCCCGGATTTCAACGACCTGATGCGGGTGATGCACGTCGAAGCACTCGACTCGCTCGCCGCTGACATCGAGTCGACGGACCGGGCGGTCGTCGAGTCCTACGGCGACGTGGCCCGGCCGCTGTCGGGTATCGAACCGGACGCCGTGGCCGTCGTCGAACCGGGCCGAGCGCGCATCTACGACGGCGATCGATACAGCAAGGCCTGTCAGATCGCCACCGGCGGTCCCGGTGACGGGCAACTGGAGGAACGGGTGCCGAACGTCGTCGATCTCATCGAGCAGGCCGCCGCAGTGCGCCTGCCCGCTCTCGACAGCGAGCAGCGCAGTGACCCGGCGGCTGTGGCCGATGCGTACGACCACGCCTACGACGCCTTACTGGCCTGTGCGTTCGACTGAAAACTGTGCGCTTGGCCGCGCCCTCAGAACTTCGCGGCCTGCAGGGCCAGTTCGATGTCCTGGTACGGTGCGTCGGTGACACTCGGCCCGTGGCCGGTGTGCATCTCTTCTAGATCCTCGTCGACGACATCCAAGACGTGGCCGATGCTGTCGACGAGCAGGTCGCGGTCGCCTTCTTCGAGGTCAGTCCGCCCGAAACTCCCGTTAGCGAAAACGAGATCACCGGCGAACAGGACGCCCGCGGCCTCCGAGTAGAAGCAGAGATGGTCGTTCTTGTGGCCCGGCGTGTGCAGCGCCCGGTAATCGTGATCGCCCAACTGTATCGTCTCGTCGTCGGCGATAGCGTGCTCGACGCCGTCCTGATCGGTGTCGTAGCCGTACACCGGCACGTCGAAAGCGTCGACGACGCTGTCGAGGTTCTCGACGTGGTCGTAGTGCGTGTGGGTGACGGCGACAGCGTCGATATCGTCGACGTGTTCTTCGACGGCCGACACCACGTCGAACTCGTTGCCGACATCGACCAGCACGGTTCGGTCCCCGGTGACGAGGAACACGTTACTCGTGAAGGCCTGTTGCCCACGGGCGAGATTTCGGATCATTACCCGCCCATTGGCCGTCGTCCCGGATGTGGGTATCGTTCTGTCACGGCCGCAATCGCGCACCCACAGGGCTATGTATATGGATATGCAAACGAGGGATAGTAGAACATTATGTCAGATTCGGACCTACCTGTGGTGCTTATCGTCGAAGACGAACCAGATGTTGCCGAGACGTACAAACTGTGGCTGCAACAGGAGTACGAGGTCCGCATGGCACAGAACGGCGACGAGGGCCTGGAGCAACTGGACGCGGACGTCGACGTGGTGCTGCTCGACCGGATGATGCCGGGGCTGTCCGGCGACGAAGTACTGGAGCGCATCCGTGAGCGGGACCTGGGCTGTCGGGTGGCGATGGTCACCGCGGTCGAGCCGGACTTCGATATCCTGGAGATGGGCTTTGACGCCTACCTCTCGAAGCCCATCCGGAGCGAACAGCTCCACGAGACGGTCGACAATCTGCTCGACCGCTCGGAGTACGACTCGCTGCTACAGGAGTACTACGCGCTCGTCGAGAAGCAGGCGACGCTCGAAGCGACGAAATCGAGCGCGGAACTGGCGGAAAGCGACCAATATGACGAACTGAGCCAGAACATCGCGGAGATGCGAGACGACCTCTCGGAGACACTCGGTGGCATCGAAGACGACTCCGATTTCATCGCAACACTTCGCGGACTGAGCGACGATGAAGACAACTGAGCGACAAACAATGTATGATCTCACCTCAGTACTAGAGTTCGATGCGCTCAGTGAGGTCCGGCCAGGGTCCAGCATCCTGATCTCCGGGCCAGCAATGAGCGGGAAGGAACGGCTCGCATACGACGTGCTCGCCGACGGCCTTCGCAAGGGGGACGGCGCGGTGGTCGTGACGACCGGCGACGGCGCGGGCAGTGTCGTCGAGGAGTTCCGGTCGCTCGTTCCCGACCTCGACGACACGCAGCTCGGTGTCATCGACTGTCGTGGCGAGGGTGGTACAGACGAGGACGTAATCGGCAACGCTCACGCCCATCACGTCTCCTCGCCCGGGGACCTCACGGGCATCGGGATCGGCATCACGAAAGCACTGGAGGGACTGCACAACGCCGGCAACGAACAGGGCCGTCTGGCCCTCGTGTCGCTGTCGACGATGCTGACCTACACGGACAAAAAGACCGTATTCAAGTTCTGCCACGTGCTGTCCTCACGGCTGGACTCGGCGGGCTACATCGGCGTGTTCACTATCGATTCGGGAGCCCACGACAACCAGACGCTGCAGGTCATCAAGCAGGCCTTCGACGGAATGATCGACGTGCGCGACGCCGAGGGCGGCGGCCGCGAGGCCCGCGTGCTTGGGCTGGCCGGCGAGCCGACCGACTGGCAGGACATCTGATCACGCAGCCACAAGTAGTCCGAACGCTGTGCCGGCTCGGGAAGGAAGTATTTTGCCGCTCCGGGCCACCCACCCGATATGGACGTAAAGCTGCTCGAAGCGACAGACGACCCCGAGGATCTCATCTGCAAGGCAGCACGCAACGACTACAGCGACACCTCCGTCGGCAGCCAGTCGTTCGAAGCGACGATGGCTGAAGTCGAGGGGGACACCATTGACGATAAGAAGGAGACACTCATCGGGCATCTGCTCGACCACGGCCACTTCGGCCCCTTCGAACACGCGCAGGCGACCTTCGCGGTCGAAGGCGTCTCCCGCTCCTGTATGGCCCAGATCACCCGTCACCGCCACGTCTCCTTCGACGTGCAGTCGATGCGGTACGTCTCATTCGACGACATCGACCCCGAAGCCGTCCGCGAGGGTGAGCTAGTCGTGACACCGCCGTCGGCGACGGACCCGGACTGGGTCGGGCGGAACCAGCAGAAAGCGAGCGTCTCCGAGGCGGAGTTCGAGAAGCGAACGGAGATATTCAAAGACACTATCGAGCAGGCCGTCGAGTCCTACCAGGAACTGCTTGAGCTCGGAATGCCGCCGGAGGACGCTCGGTTCGTACTCCCAATCGGTACCAAAGTGAACATCGTGATGTCGATGAACGCACGGATGCTGATGCACGTCGCGGACATGCGAGCCGCGGCGGACGCACAGTGGGAGATCCGGGAGATGACCGAGGAGATGCTCGACCTGGCCGCGGACTGGTGTCCCAAGACCTTCGATTACTACGAGCGCGAGATGAAGGGACGCAAGAACCGGCTCGCACCCTGACACATCCGCCACGTCTCGCAGCGGTTCGGAATGGCCGTCTCTGGCCGTTCGCCCCGATGGTTGTTGAATCGGCACTGATACTCACAACGGAAATAACAAGACAGGCGTCGTTTCGTCAGGTACACAACCGCTACCGAAATATCAAAAGACGAAACGAGTACGACACATTCATTACAGCACATCCTAAATGAACAATCGTGTCTTACGAGGTTGAACGTCCCACCCGTCGGTCGGGAACTGCGTCTGATGTGATGTGTGCTGTCGACGACGTCGACGGCCAGCAGCGGTTCGTCGTCGCCGATATTGCCCACGACGACACCTGGATCTCGATGGTAGCGGACGAGACCTGTACACTTACCGCCTGGCGGTAGCGGACGACCGCCGGCTGATACGGATTGTCATAGATTATTTCCGGGTAGTGCCGACCCTGGGGTCGATACGGACCGGCAAATCGCCCCGACGATCCGTATGAAAAGTTTTTGTCGACTGCTCCGTGACGTAGGAGTATGGAATACGACGACATGCTTGACCGAGCGATGGAAGAGACACCCGAGATCGACGGCACAAGCGAACGCTTCGAGGTGCCGGATCCGGACGTGCGACAGGAGGGTAACGTCACCGTCTACGAGAACTTCCAGTCGACGTGTTCCCGGCTCGGACGCGAGGACGACCACGTGATGAAGTTCCTCCAGAACGACCTCGGGACGAGCGGTCACATCGACGAGAGCGGGCGGGCGCGCCTGACCGGCGAGTTCGACGCCGGCCGTATCGAGGCGTCTATCGACGACTACGTCGAGGAGTTCGTGCTCTGCTCGGAGTGTGGCCTGCCGGACACGCAGCTAGAACGGGAACAGGGGGCGCTGCTGCTCCGCTGTGAGGCGTGTGGCGCACGCTCGGCGACGAGCGAGTAGTTACTGCAGCCCTTTCAGCGTCTGCAGGTCGTTTTCCGTGCGGGTGAAAACGGCGAGCCGGTGGCTCGCGTGACAGTTCGGACAGTGAAACGTGGTGTCGTGTCGCGGCAAGTCTGTCGGCGTCGACTCCCAGTCTTTCTTACACTCAGGACAGAGCAATCGCACGTACGCTTCCTCCATGTATGTTACTCACACACATGGCCAATGATAAAAAGCCTTGGCGTCTCCCCATCGGTCTGCCTGCATCCGGACGTCAGGCCGGAAGGTCGTCGGCTTCGAGGAGTTCTTTGTACCGGTTTCGGATCGTCACTTCGGAGATGTCAGCCACGTCGCTGACCTGGCTCTGGGTGACCTTCTCGTTTGTCAGCAACGCGGCGGCGTAGACGGCCGCGGCGGCGATGCCGACCGGCGACTTGCCGGAGAGCATGCCCGACTGGCGTGCGCCCTCGACGAGGTCACGGGCCTGTCGCTGCGTTTCCTCGCTGAGATCGAGGTCGGAGATGAACCGCGGGAGGTAGTGTTCCGGGTCCGCCGGCTGGACTTCGAGGCTGAGCTCCCGGACGATGTACCGGTAGGTCCGTGTGAGCTCCATCTTCTCGACGCGGGAGACGCGGGCCATCTCGTCGAGCGACCGGGGGTTCCCGGCCATGCGAGCGGCCGCGTACAGCGCGGAGGTCGCGACGCCCTCGATGGACCGGCCCGGGAGCAGGTCGTCACCGAGCGCGCGGCGGTAGATGACGCTGGCCGTCTCGCGGACGTTCTGGGGAAGCCCCAGTGCGGAGGCCATCCGGTCGATTTCGCCCAGCGCCTGCTTGAGATTGCGCTCCTTGGAGTCGCGGGTGCGGAACCGCTCGTTCCAGGTCCGGAGCCGCTGCATCTTCTGGCGCTGCTCGCTGGAGAGCGAGCGCCCGTAGGCGTCCTTGTTCTGCCACCCGATGTTCGTCGAGAGGCCCTTGTCGTGCATCATGTTCGTCGTCGGCGCGCCGACGCGGGACTTGCGGTCCTTCTCGGCGGAGTTGAACGCCCGCCATTCCGGCCCGTGGTCGATCTCGTCCTCTTCGACGACCAGACCACAGTCCTCACAGACGGTTTCGCCGTGTTCGGTGTCCGTAACGACGTTACCGCTACATTCCGGACAGGTCTCTACAGCCTCTTGTTCGCTCGACTGTTCGGTTATCTGCTCGTCTCGTTCTCGCGTGCTCGTTCGCGTTGTTGATTCACTCATGATTGGGAGTTCCGTTCTGCCGGGTGCAGAAATTTTAAGACCGTTTGGGGAAACTGTCTTACCCTATAGTTAGTCCGTAAAGTATATAAATCTTTCGCCGATTTTCCACTGGAATCGCCAGACAGCGCTGTGATAAGAGATGGCATGCCTCGAAGTTCCGCTATATAACCTTGGTGGTCGTCGCCACCCTTCGTGCGCAACGCATATATGGGGGATTGCAGCGCCGTGTGACTCCGTTGATGCGCCGACGAACGACCAGCCCTCGCCTCGATACGACCGCTCTGGAGCGGCCGGGAACGTCGAGTGTGTCCCGGAGTTACCGGGTCAGCGGGAGTCACCGTATGGTTCCGCACATCGTGGGGGAGTGATGAGATATAAAAAACGATGTTACCAGTCGAGACAATTTGCCTTCAATTACCTACCAGATACGTACATCGGCGCGATGACAGCTCCTGTTCGAGGGGTATCGCGGTGACCGCTCAATCGAGTGAAATCCACGCCAAAAATACCAGCCCGCCGAGTTCCAGTACGGCGACGAGCGTCATCGCGCGGCCGGCAACAGGGGCGGCGCTTCGCAACAACACGGCGACCTGCGGGTCGAGCACGTAGTAGTAGACGGACAGACAGTTCTCCGCGAGCAACAGGAGCCCGAAGACAGTCAGTCCGAGCGCGTGTTTCGAACGCACCGCCAGGTAGTTCCGGGCCCAGACCGACAGCAGCACGAGCAACACGACGACGTTGAGCGCAGAGGCCACACTCGCCGCGGTCATCCAGACTGCCATCTGTGCCCCCCTATGCCGGCCCGTTGTAAGATTCCGTTGCCGTTTTCAGCCATTGTCACTCTATCTCCGCGATGATTTCCTCGATGGTGTCCCAGTACTGTTCGGTCCTGTCCGTCAGCGTGTAGACGGAGCCGTAGTCGCCGCCGGTGTTGTCGATCACACCGTTGTCCATCAGCACGTCGAGGTGATGGCGAACCGTCTTGTAGTCGAGGTCGAGGTCCTCCGCCAGTTGGTTGGCGTTCCGGGGCCGCTGCTTGAGGGCCGTGAGGATACGGGCTCTGTTCGGCCCCCCGCGGGTCCCGGAGAGAACGTACCAGAGGACACCCTCCATCAATCCCTCAGACTCTCCGGGCGTACGTATATCCACTGGCCGATAGCATGATAACTGCCTACGAACGCAACTGCGGTAGCTATCCGTCAGCGGAGAGCATTGGGGACCCGAGTCGACCCGGCCGCGGTCGGACAAGGTACTCTTCGGAGGGCGGCAGTTCTGGCCGGCCGTCACGCACGAACGCAGGGTGTGGTGTGCGCCGGGTTAGGGCAGCAACACGCCGTCGATGGCGTGGACGAAGCCGTTGGAGGCCTCGATATCCGTGGTGACGATGTCGGCCTGATCGCCGTTGAGGTCGGTCCCGGCTACGTCGATTTTCGCCCCGTTGAGTGTCGGGAGCTCTGCCGAGGTAGTGATTGATTCCGCGTCGCGACGACCCGGTATCACGTGATACGTGAGGACGTTGAGGAGGAACTCGTCGTCGACCTCGTCGACGTTGTCGACAGTGATTCCTGCAGCGTTGAACGCATCATCAGTCGGCGCAAACACCGTCAACTGTCGGTTCCCGCTCAGCGTATCGACAAGCCCCGCTTCCTGCACTGCGGCCACCAGCACGTCGAATCCATCGGCGTCGATGGCGACGTCGACAATCGTGTCGCCCTTACTCGGCGGCTTGGCACTCGCGGCACCGACGCCACCGACCGCGACTGCTGTTCCGGCACCGATACTCCGCAGGACACTGCGTCTGGTCTCTTTCATGGAAACCCAGCAGATTCGGAGGACTGTTGACACTTAACCGATTGCCGAACTGAGACCCAAATTAGGCCATAGTTTCAGACAGTGAACAGGTGCCCCTCGGTCGGCACGTCGAAGAGGCCGATGCGTGCGCCCGCGTCCAGCCACGCGTGCCCGTAGGAGAACGACGCCAGGGCGTTGACCGGATCGTCGTCGGCCCTGAAGTGACGCCCGTCCTCCAAGTACGACGCCGCCATCTCCTCACATTCCAGGGCGGCGTCGTGCATCGGCGTCCCGTCTGGCGGTGCGATCGTTGCCGCGTCGAGCGCCTCCGCGAGCAGTCCCTCGTAGCGATCTGTCTTCTCTTCGAGGTCGGCGGCCATACCCCCAGCCAGCGCCGGCAGCGGCCTAAGCGTGTCGTCCCGGTGCGAGTTCGGCGCACGACAACACAAGCTAAATACGGGCCGATAGTCTAATTTGACCAATGACCGAATCCGTCGAACACCGACGACTCATCGTCGCTGGCACGGGCGCAGCGGGACTGACAGCGGCCATCTACGCTGCCAGAAGCAACAACGACCCACTCGTTCTGGAAGGCGACGAACCGGGCGGGCAGCTCACGCTGACCAGCGAGGTCGAGAACTTCCCCGGCTTCCCGGAGGGGCTCTCCGGACCGGACCTCATCAACAACATGAAAGAGCAGGCCGAACGGTTCGGGACGGAAATCGAACACGGTATCGTCGCCGAAATCGACGACAGCGAGCGGCCGTTCCGCGTGGAACTGTCAAACGGCGACGTCTACACCTGCGACGCCTTCATCGCCGCCTCCGGGGCCAGCGCCCGGACGCTGGGCGTGCCCGGCGAGGACGACCTGATGGGCTACGGCGTCTCGACGTGTGCGACCTGCGACGGCGCGTTCTTCCGCGACGAGGACATGCTCGTCGTCGGCGGCGGCGACGCGGCCATGGAGGAGGCCCACTTCCTCACGAAGTTCGCCGACACCGTCTACATCGCACACCGCCGCGAGGAGTTCCGCGCGGAGGATTACTGGATCGACCGCGTCCAGAAGAAGGTCGAGGCGGGCGAGATCGAGATCATGCGAAACACCGAGTTGCTGGAGATCCACGGCTCCCCCGAAGAGGGCGTCGACCACGTCACGCTCGCACGGAACGAGGAGGGCTATCCCAGCGAGAACCTCGACGACCCCGACACCGAGACGTTCGACTTCGACGTGGGCGCCGTCTTCATGGCCATCGGCCACACGCCCAACACCGGCTACCTCGAAGACACCGGTGTCGAACTCGACGACACCGGCTACATCGTCGCGAAGGGGGGCAAAGGCGGCGGGCAGACCGCCACCGACGTCGACGGCATCTTCGGGGCGGGCGACGTGGTCGACTACCATTACCAGCAGGCCGTAACCGCCGCCGGGATGGGCTGTAAAGCCGCCATCGACGCCGACGAGTACCTCGAATCCGAGGCCGAGGCCGCCGCAGAGGCGGAGTCCGAGGCCGCTGCGGAAGCCGACGACTGACGGCCACCGGACACACCGAAACACCCGCCACTGAGGAGTCACCTTTTGGAGACACGCTCGGGAGCCACCGCAACGACGACTGTTCAGTACCACTGCCAAGCAGCGGGGTTCGAACTGTCGAATCACCGACTCGGCTGTAGAGGCAAAAAGTCGTTTTGGTTATTTAGAATGATAATATCAGCCCAAGGTATTAGTCACATACCTCAGAAAGTGCACTTAGACAAGCCAGCAATCCGGAAGGGGCGGTGTGCGGTGACGAAAATCTCATCGAGGGTCCCGGTGCTGTAAGCCGAGAAAACTGAGGGTTTAGTTGTATTGACTGCGCACACGCGGTCCAGTAGCCGCAACACCTTCCCACAGGTGAAACGCCCACCATTCAGAACTGGCGAATGTAATAAATATGACTGGTTCCACGGCACGCACACGAACACGGGCGATTGGATTATCAGTACTGTTACTGGTCGCAGTGTTTGCGACGACCGTCACGTTCTCCGCGACCGTCAGCGCGGCGGTCAACAGTTCGACGTTCGAAGTCACTGACGACCCGGTGACACCGGACGGCGAGATTACGGTGGAAGGGAACGTCGACTCCACAGGCGATGTCACGTTCCTCATCCAGGACCCGGCAGACGACGATATCGCCACGGTGACGAAGTCGGTATCAGAAGATTTCTCGGTCACTCTCGATCTGAGTACGATGGACTTCGGCGACGGACTCGACGCCGGGGAGGCGACGATCTCCGCTGACAAGGGATCCGGCTTCACATCCGCCGAGGCATCCACTACGTTCACCGTCGACAACGAGTATCCCACGGCCAACATCGACTCGCCCTCCGATGGAGCGAACCTGACCAGTGCCGAGACGATTACAGGAAGCGCTAGCGACGACAACAGCATCGAGAGCGTGGAGATATCGATTAAGAACGACGATGGCGAGTACTACGACGGCTCCGACTGGCAGGAGTCAGAACAGTGGGTCAGCGTCTCCGGAACGGCTGACTGGAGTTATGATACGACTGATAACGGCATCAGCGAGGACGACTCCTACACCGCGACGGTTCGTGTGACGGACGCAGCGGGACAGACCCGGTCGTACTCTGCGGGCCCACCGACGCCGAACGGGAACACGCTGCAGGTTGATTACACGGTTGACACGACGGAGCCGGACGTGTCCAACGTCGTCGTGACTGAGAAAAACGGCGACGATACTGTCAAAGTCGGAGATACCGTCGAAGTATCGGCTGACGTAACTGATAACGAGGCCGGCGTCGAGACGGTGACCGTCGACGCTTCACCCCTTGGTGGCGACGAATCGCTGACGCTGTCGCACGCATCCGGTGACACCTACTACGACTCCTTCACGGTCTCGGACCCCCCAGAGAGCGACGGCGACGTTTCGCTGACTCTGACCGCGACTGATGGCTTCGGCACGACGGCGACCGCAACCGACTCGGTGACACTGGAAACCGAAATCGCGTCTGTCGACACTCTCACCGTTCAGCAGGACTTCGTCGGCGTAGTCGAGGACACGAACACGTCGGTACGGGTGACGGCATCGGGCGTCCGTGACGCACAGGGGAACCTCATCGCCAGTGGCGATGCGAACACCGAGAACGCTGACATCAAAATCGCCGATACGACGTACACAGTCGATGTAGACGACGGCGCTATCGACGGCCGGATTGATCCGACGAAAATCGCGGACGACGCGTCGACTGGCGAAACCACCGTCGAGGTAGTCCAGGCCGACAGCAGTTCGGACACGGATACGCTGACGCTGGTTCACGAAGCCAACGGGCTGGACGAAGGATATCAGGTCGAAGGCACCCCGATGGACGCGGAGGACGTCGTCTTCCAGGACGTCAGTGATGTGACCACGTACGATCCCACCGCTGACAACTCGAAGTGGGTCTCGCCGGCAGAGAAGCAGGCAGGCGAGGGGTACTACGTCTACGGTGAGTCGTCGAGTGCACGCGTGGGCTACACGTACAGCCAGACCGGCCAGTTACGCTCAGGATACCTACACGAAGGGTACAACCTCGTCGCCGCAACGCCAGACATGAACACGGAGTCAGCGGTCGACGTGACTGATGACCTCGGCGACGGCGTCAGTGTCGGCAGCGACGTCACGGTGTACGTCCGCGATGAGAGTGTGGACCTCACGGACCCATCCGGTGACGCTGACACATCGGCGTTTACCGAAGTCACGGATGGCACGAAGGATGTCAGCGAGTACGAGGGATACTTCGTCTACGTGGAGTCCGGAGCAGAGATCCGAACGGTCGAGGAAGCCGGGTACGACCCGAGCGAAGGGAGCTAAGCAGCCAGAAATGCAAACGAACGCAATGCTCTCGTCGCTGGCCAGTTGCTGGTGGACTTCGCTATGACGCTCGGGTGGGGACGGTTCGACCCACGACGAGGGGCCGCCATCGCCCTTTTCGTGGGGTTCGCAGTTGCTACCGGAGCCAGTGTCGGACTCTCGTTCGCTCAGACAGCCGCGCCAAACGCGTACTACGGGACCGTGGAATCTAACACCGGAACGCAAGCGCCGGAGGGAACGACCATCGTGGCTGTCGCGAACGGCGAAGTACAGGACTCGATAACAGTCGAGACTGCTGGCGAGTACGGCGGTTCAGAGCCTACTGCGGACAAATTACGGGTCAGTAGCGATATTGATTCAACAGTCACGTTCCACGTCGACAGCGCGGACGGTCCAGAGGCCGCGGAGACCGATCCCGATCCGGAGGGTGAGGTCGAGCAACTGGACCTTACGTTCCCGGGTGGGACGTTCGGCGGGGCCACACCGACGCCGACACCGACAGAGACGGAAACGCCAACCGAGACGGCGACCGCAACTGCCACAGCAACTGAAACCGCTACGTCGACAGAAACGGCCACTGATACCCCGACGGAAACCGCTGTCGAGACACAGACAGCGGCTCCAACACAGACCGACGCCACTGGAGAGACGACAGCATCCGATCCAGCGCTAACAGCGGATTCGTCCGCTGACGCTACCGAATCAGCAGGCACCCAAGCAACGTCGAGCACGGATACGGAGTCCACAACCGTGACAGCCACTGGTGGGCGTAGCCAGGGCGACCGCTTTCGCGTCACGGACGCCGAACTGAACAGGACAGAGGCACCGCCCGGAGGGACCGTAGCCGTCAACGCAACCGTCAGAAACGACGGGAATAACACTGTGAGCCGACTAGTAGCGCTCTCAGTCGACGGAACCCCGGTTCAGGAGCAGAACATCACGCTGCAGAGTGGTGCCACAGAACAGATCGAGTTTCTGTACCGTCCGAACCAGACCGGCGAGTTCACCCTTACAGTCGGTTTCACCACGGCTGGAACGCTCACCGTCGGCGAAAGCGGCGGTCTGGTTCCGTGGAGACTGCTCAAAACGGTCGCCCTTTACCTCGGTGCGACGGTCGCTGTAATCTATGGCGTTTTGAAGGGGCTCGCGATTTACTTGGGGTACTGAATCCCACTGTCGGCCCCACATCCACAGACCCTTTAGGATAGCCCCCGGAGTCGATAGCATGGCAACTGACACTGTCACGCTGACTATCGACGACGGCGAGGAGACCGACGAACTCACAGTCCCGAGCGAACTCGTCGACATCCTCCGAGAGTCACCGGACGAGACGGACCCGCAGGTCGTCGGAGACATCGCGATGTTCGGCATGACCCAGCGGATTCACAGCGCCGTCCACCACGCCCAGGGCGAACCGGACGAACAGATCGTCGCGCTCGAAGAAGAGACGAGCAAGCTGTTCGAGGAGCGCTTCGGCCAGTCCTTCGCCGAGCTAACGGGCCACGACCACTAATTTCCGGCTGACTCAGTTTCTAGAACTGCCAGTGGAGTACGACGCCGTCGTCGACCCGTTCGACGTCGGCCAGCTCCGGCTCCGGGAAGTCCTCGACGAAGCCGTCGCCGTCGGCCAGCGTCGGCGCGTCCCGGCCGCCGATGACCTTCGGGCCGATGTAGATGAACAGCTCGTCGACCAGCGCCTCCTCTAGCAGGCCGAAGATGAGTTCGCCGCCGCCCTCGACCATCAGTTGGTCGATACCGTCGCCTTCCAGCTTCGCCAGGGTCGTCGTCAGATCGACCTTGTCCTGCCCGGCGGCGATGACGTACGCGCCGGCGTCTTCCATCTCCTCGATGAAGTCCGGTGGCGCGGCTTCGCTGACCAGCAGATAGGTCTGGGCGCGGCCGTCCAACACGGTGGCGTCCGGCGGCGTCCGGATGCGAGAATCGGCGACGACGCGGGCGGGGTTTTCCGGGTCGCCGCGGTCGACCCGGGCGGCGCGGCGGTCAGCGTCGTCGACGGTCAGCGAGGGGTCGTCGGCGAGGATCGTGCCGACGCCGACCATCACGGCGTCGCTGTCGGCTCGGAGCTGGTCGACGCGGTCGAAGTCGTCCGGCCCGGAGATAGCGATCTGTTCGCGGCGGCGGGAGGAGAGCTTCCCGTCGACACTCATCGCGGCGTTGACGACGACGTGCATACTCATTCGTACCGGTGACCGGTCAAACGGCTTTTGGGTTACGGTCAGGAAGGGTTCGTCTCGGGGCGCTTCGAGAGCTTGCGGACGTCGAGTTTCTTCACGGTGCCGTCAGCGGTTTTCAGCTTCAGTACCGTCTTTTTCAGCACCAGTTCGTCGACGTCGAGCGTTGTTTCGGTGGTCCAGCCCCGAAGCCGGACCATGCCTTCCTCGTCGATTTCGAGGAACGTGCGGGGCTTGCGCTGAGAGCCCATCGTCCACTCCTCGTCGCCCACGGAGAGTTCCTGCCCGCCGCTTTTCGCCCAGCGGAACACGCAGGCGAACTGCTCGCGGGGTTCGTCGCCGCGGTCGTGATCGACGCGGGTCCACTGCTCGAAGTCGACGCCGAAATGGGCGGCCCACAGCTCCAGGTACTCGAAATCGAACTTCTTCGTGCCGTCGTTGTTCCGACCGCTCCGCCAGATGACGTGGGCCTCCGAGGGCTTCGATCCGAACATACTGCCCATAGTCAGATCACCGGTAGACCACCTGTATTATTATATTCGATACTACCGTCCCTGGGTAGCCGACCGAGGTCAGAAACAGACGTTATTTCGGTTTGAGACGTTCCGACGGTGTCAGCGCCCATATTCTGAGGGACTACAGTATCATAAATAAGAATTGTGGGCGATCCTGTCAGGGTGTGGCCGGTCGTGTTACACGGCTGGCCGAAAACGCTTTTGAGTGCTCCCACCGAACCCTCGGTCGATGTCTCTCGAAGACCATGCCGAGGAGCTCGCCTCCGACCTCGGTGTTGACAAAGAGGAGGTCACACGCGACCTGGAAAACCTCGTGAACTACTCCGTCCCGATGGACGAGGCCAAGCAGAGCCTCAGGCGGAAGTACGGCGATGGCGGCTCGGGCGGCGACGGCACGCCGTCGAGCAAGGCCATCAGCGAGGTCTCGACCGACGACTCGAACGTGACAGTCACCGCCGTGGTACTCACGTCCGGCCGTCGGTCCATCCAGTACAACGGGGAACAGCACGTCATCCGCGAGGGCGAACTCGCCGACGAGACGGGGAAGATATCCTACACGGCCTGGGACGGCTTCTCGGGCGACCTCCAGCCCGGCCAGACGGTCCGGTTGGGCAACGCCGGCGTCCGCGAGTGGGACGGTAAACCGGAGCTCAATCTGGGCGACAGCACCGACCCCGAGGTCGTCGACGAAACGCTCGACATCGACTACGATGTCGGTGGCCGCGCCACGCTGCAGGACCTCGCGCCGGGCGACCGCGGCATCACCGTCGAGGTGCGAGTAATGGAGTGCGAACAGAAGGTCATCGACGGCCGCGACGGCGAGACGACGATTCTCAGCGGCGTCCTCGGCGACGAGAGCGGCCGGCTCCCCTTCACCGACTGGGAGCCGCACGAGGAAATCGAGGAGGGCGCGTCCGTGCGCCTCGAAGAGACGTTCGTCCGCGAGTTCCGCGGCGCACCCTCGGTGAACGTCTCCGAGTTCTCAGCGGTGACCGCGCTGGACCGTACGGTCGAGGTGGCCGAAGACGCGCCCCGGCTGTCGATCCGCGAGGCCGTCGAGAGCGGCGGCCTGTTCGACGTGGAACTGGCCGGCAACGTCATCGAAGTCCGGGACGGCTCCGGCCTCATCGAGCGCTGTCCGGAGTGTGGCCGCGTCATCCAGAACGGCCAGTGCCGCTCCCACGGCGCTGTCGAGGGCGAGGACGACCTGCGGACGAAGGCCATCCTCGACGACGGCACCGACACCGTCACCGCGGTGCTCGACGACGAACTCACTGCCAGGGTGTACGGCGGCGACCTCGACGACGCCCGCGAGCACGCCCGCGACGCGATGGACAAAGAAGTGGTCGCAGAGCGCATCAGCGACCGCATCGTCGGCCGCGAGTACGTCGTCCGCGGGTCGCTGTCGGTTGATGAGTACGGTGCGAACCTCACCACCTCGACCTTCGTCGAGGCCGACGACGACCCGGCGGCGCGTGCGCAGGCCCTGCTACAGGAGGCAGACATATGAGCGAATCCGGAGACAGCGGCCCCGGCCGCCGGGAGGTCGCCCATCGGCTGTTCGCCGCGGAGTTCGACGACGCCGACTTCTCCTATTCCGAGTCCGACGAGGAGCGAGCGCCGAACTACGTCGTCACGCCGACCGGCGCGCGGGTCAACCGCCTGTTCCTCGTCGGCGTCCTCACCGAACTCGAACAGGTTAACGACGACGTGTTGCGCGCCCGGGTCGTGGACCCGACCGGCCCGTTCGTCATCTACGCCGGCCAGTACCAGCCCGACGAGCTGGCCTTCCTCGAAGCCGCCGACCCGCCGATGTTCGTCGCCGTCACGGGCAAGGCCCGCACGTTCCAGCCCGACGACAGCGACCGGGTGTTCACTTCGGTCCGGCCCGAGAGTATCAGCGAGGTCGACGCGGACACGCGAGACCGCTGGGTCGTTCAGGCCGCCGAGCAGACCGTCTCGCGCATCGGCCGCATGGCCAGCGCGAAACAGGCCGGCCTGGCCGGCGACGAACTCAGGCTCGCGCTGCTCGATCAGGGTATCGACGAGAGCGCCGCGGCCGGCATCACGCTCGCGCTGGACCACTACGGCACGACCGGCGACTACCTCGATGCGCTCCGAACGACGGCGCTAGACGCCGCCCGCGTCGTCGCCGGCGACACCGACGAAGCGGAGGGGCTGTCGCTGTCACCGGGCGACGGGACCGACGACCCGATTCCGCTACTCGCCTCCCTCGACCTCGACACTGACGTGTCCACGCCTGAGACGACGACGGACGAGGCAGGCGGGGACACGCCGGCTGGGGAGCCGGCAACGGAGTCGGAAGTCGGCGAGCCGTCGACGGAGACAGCGGCTGACGAGCCGGTGGCCGAGCCGACAGGGAGCGACGCGGCCACAGACGAACCGGGGGCAGAGCCGGCGACCGAGAACACTGCCACCGACGAGACGGCGGCCGTGTCAGAGTCGCCGTCGGATGCGGAGTCCACGACGGTCGACGCCGAGACGGAATCCCCGACGACGACCGAACCGGAGCCGTCGTCCGACCTCGGTGATGATGTGAGTAGCGAGACGCCGGGAGCGGGCGACACCGCGGCCGACACCACCGAGCCAGAGCCAACTACGTCGACGGCCACGGACAGCGACACGGCGACGGACGCGGACGACGACCTCGGCGAGTTCGATCCGGAGTTCGAACTAGACGAGGACGAGCGCGAGGAGATCGAACAGGAGTACGGCACCGACTTCCAGACGGGCACGGAAGTCGACGAACCCGGCGAGGCCGGCATCGAGACGCCGGATCCCGACGAAGAACTGGCCGCCGAGGCGGACGCGAGCACATCGGTCGACAGCGAGCCGGAGTCCGAATCCGCCTCCGAGCCCGAGTCAGAGCCGGAGCCGGAGCCGGAATCCGACGAAGCGACCGAAACAGCGCCGTCGGCTGATGGAGACACGTCGGAGGACGCGGCGGAAGCGACCGCAGAGCCGGCGGCCGAAAGCGACGGGGCGGACGACGCCGACGCGGAGCCAGCCGAGGACGTGGACCTCGAAGACGCCGTCATGGAGGTCATGGAGGAACTCGACGACGGCAGCGGGGCCGACCGCGAGGAGCTGCAGGCGGCGGTCGTCGACCGTTACGGGGCCGACGCCGATGCGGTCGACGACGCGATTCAGGACGCCCTGATGGGCGGTCGGTGTTACGAGCCCGACGACGGCAAGCTCACGCCGATATAGGACGGCGGTACCAGAGCCGCACCGTCACCGCGGCGCTTTTCTCGCCCGACGGCCAACGGTACAGCGATGCGTGTCGAACCGCTCCCCGGCGTGCCAGCGGCCACAGTCGATACTGACGGGGAGCGACTGCTGGCGGTGGCCGACTACCACGCCGGCATCGAAGCGGGGCTCAGATACGAGGGCGTCGAGCTGCAGTCGGCCGCGGCGGATCGTCGAGAGCGACTGCTGGCGTGTCTGCGCCGCGCCCGTGCCGACCGGCTGGTGGTCGTCGGCGACCTGGGCCACGCCATCGGCGACCCCTTCGAAGACGAGCGGGCAGAACTCCACGCACTGTTCGAGGCAGTGGATGTGCCCGTGACGTTGGTGAAAGGGAACCACGACGGCGGCCTGGAGCCGGTTCTCTCGGAACTCGACGCCCAGGTCGAGGTGACGCCGGGACACGGGACCCGCATCGGTTCGGTCGGGTTCGCCCACGGCCACACCTGGCCAGCGCCGGACGTGCTCGGGGGCGACGTTCTCTGTGTCGGCCACGAACACCCAGTGGTCCGGCTTGAGGACAGCGTCGGCGGGACACAGAAGGAGCGGGCCTGGCTCCGCGGCTCGCTGGTGACTACCCCCTTCTCGGAACAGTTCGACCAGCCAGTCGAGAACGCGCCCGATATCGTCGTCTTCCCGGCGTTTAACGACCGATCCGGTGGCACCTGGGTCAACGTCGACGGTCAGGAGTTCCTGGCCCCGTTCCTGCCTGAGGGAATGGCCGATGTTGAGGCGTTCCTGCTCGATGGGACGCGGTTGGGAGCCTACCAGCAGGTCTGATCGGGGTATCTGGACCTGTTTACGGTTCTGAAAGTTCCGCTTCGAGTTCGTCGACCAGTTCGGTGTTGCCGAGGAACGTCTGTGTTCGGTCGTGGATGCCGTCCGGTTCGACATCGAGTAAGGACTGCGAGCCGTCGCTGGAGGCCCCGCCGGCTGCCTCCACGAGGTACGCGAGCGGCGCTGATTCGAAGTGAACGCGGAGTTTGCCGTCAGGATACGCCGTCGTCGCGGGATAGCCGAACAGCCCGCCGTATTCGAGCACCTGTGCCAGGTCGGCGACGGTCGCGCCGCCGTAGCGGAGCTTCAGGTCCTGCTCGAACGATTGGGCGATGGCGTTGAACGCGTCACTTCGCTCGCCGGTCTTGCCCGCCAGGCCGACCACTGTCGCCTCCGCTGGCAGTTCGAACTGGCCCCAGCGCTCGCTGTGGCCGTCCCGGAGGAGGTGCTCCTGGACGACGTCGCGGTCGGAGCGGGCGATGGTCAGCGTCGTGTAGGGGCCGTACAGGACCATCAGCGATGCGACCATCTTCCGACCCGGAGCGGGCAGTTCGGCGTCGTAGATGCCGATGATCGTCCCCACGGAGTTGTTCGAGGCGAGGTTCGAGGAGCCATCGAGCGGATCGATGGCGATGCTGTACCCCTCGCCGCAGTCGATCACCTCGCTGCGCTCCTCGCTCGCGTACGCGCCGATACCGTCGATGTACGCCAGCGCGTCGAAAAACAGGTCATCCGCCCACACGTCGCCGCCGACCTGTTGTTCCCCGCTCGGGTTCTCGCCGGCCGATCTGTTGGCGTAGTTCGCCAGGTTGCCGCTGACGTAATGCGCCGTATCTTTCACCGCCCGTTCGATCTCATCGAGCGTGTTCACGGGCCATCACCGATCGAAGTTACACAGACGTCAATCATGGTTCGACATATCTCTGGGCAACAACATAAGGCTGTACCCGTCGCACCCCTGCAACGCGCACAGTCCCCTGGGTACCGACGGCGTACGAGAGGCGCTGACACAACGTGTTTAACCCGATGTAGTCGCTAGAGAGGCGCGATGACTGACGGGGTCGCTCGCGGCGATGATGCCTTCACTGCGCTCGGACCGGCCGTCCGTAGTGCGCTCTCCGAGCGTGGCTTCACGACGCCGACCGACCCCCAGCGGAAGGCGATCCCGACCCTCGCCGCCGGGCGGGACGCGCTGGTGGTCGCCCCCACCGGAACCGGGAAGACGGAGACGGCGATGTTACCGGTCTTCGACGCGCTGGCCGAATCTGAGGACCGCTTTGGCATCGGCGCGCTGTACATCACGCCGCTCCGAGCGCTCAACCGCGACATGCGCCAGCGGCTGGACTGGTGGGGGGAGACGCTCGGCCTCGAAGTGGACGTCCGCCACGGCGATACGACGGACTACCAGCGCCAGAAGCAGGCCAACGACCCGCCGGACGTGCTCGTGACCACGCCGGAGACGCTGCAGGCGATGCTCACCGGGTCGAAGCTCCGGACGGCGCTGGAGGATGTCGAACATATCGTCATCGACGAGGTCCACGAGCTCGCCGCGGCCAAGCGGGGCGCACAGCTAACGGTCGGGCTCGAACGGCTCCGTGAACTGTCCGGGCAGTTCCAGCGCATCGGGCTCTCGGCGACCGTCGGCGATCCCCACGAGGTCGGCCGGTTTCTCACCGGCGGGCGGTCGTGTGCCATCGTGGAGGTGGACATCGGAAGCCGGCTGGACATCGAGGTTGTTCGGCCCCAGATTACCGACCGCGACGAGGAACTGTCGAGCACGCTCGTCACCGACGCCGGCACGGCCAGCCATGTCCGTTACATCGCGGATCTCATCGACGACCACGAATCGGTCCTGCTGTTCGTCAACACCCGCCAGACCGCGGAGGCGCTGGGATCGCGGTTCAAGGAACTGGGGACCGACCTGGGCGTCCACCACGGTTCGCTGTCGAAGGAAGCGCGAATCGACGTGGAGGACCGATTCAAGGCCGGCGACCTCGACGCCCTGCTGTGTACCTCCTCGATGGAGCTGGGCATCGACGTGGGCCACGTCGACCACGTCGTCCAGTACGGCAGCCCCCGGCAGGTGTCCCGCCTCGTCCAGCGGGTCGGCCGCGCCGGCCACCGGCGAGATCTCGTCTCTTCGGGCACGGTCGTGACGACGGACACCGACGACACGCTGGAGGCGCTGGCGATAGCGAGACAGGCCGAAGCCGGCGACGTCGAACCGGCGGAGATCCACGACGGAAGCCTCGACACCGTCGCCAATCAGATCGCCGGGCTGGTGATGGACACCGGTGAAATCCGGGCGATGCGGGCCTTCGAGATACTGACCCGGGCGTACCCGTTCCGGGACCTCGAAGAGGCCCAGTTCAAGCAGGTCGTCGAGGAGCTCGCGGCGAACAACGTCATCTGGCTCGACGAGGACCGAGACACCCTCGAAAAACGCCGCGGGACCTGGCAGTACTTCTATCAGAACCTCTCCATGATTCCCGACGAGGCCACCTACGACGTGGAGGACGTGGCCTCAGGCCAGCAGGTCGGGACCTTAGACGAGAAGTTCGTCGTCAACTTCGCCACGCCCGGCGAGGTGTTCGTCCAGCGCGGTGAGATGTGGCGCATCACGAACATCGACGAGGAGGAGGAAGTCGTGACCGTTTCGCCCATCGAGGATCCTGCCGGCGAAGTTCCCTCGTGGGTCGGCCAGGAAATTCCGGTCCCAAGAGCCGTCGCCGCGGAAGTCGGCGAACTGCGCCGCGTGGCTGGTCGGCAGTTGCAGGACGGCGCTGAAACGGATGCCGTCGCCAGAGACATCGCGACCCGCTACGCCGCCGGCCCGGAGACCGTCGCCGACGGCCTTTCACAGGTCGAGAAACACGAGGGACCGATCCCCGACGACACGACCGTCGTGGTGGAGTTCCACGGCCGGGAGGTCATCGTCAACGCCTGCTACGGCCACAAGATCAACGAGACGCTTGGACGGGTCTTATCGGCCCTACTTGGCCAGCGAGCCGGCGAGTCCGTGGCGATGGACGTCGACCCCTACCGGATTACGCTGGAAGTTCCCCGACGTATCACCGCCGGCGATGTCATCGAAGTCATCGAGGACACCGACCCCGACCACCTCCCGGCCCTGATCGAACTCAGCCTCAAGAACGCTGACGCGCTGAAGTTCAAACTCGCACAGGTCGCGACGAAGTTCGGCTCGCTCAAGCGCTGGCGCGGCCGCGGGTCGACGGATTTCGGCCGCGACCGACTGCTGGCAGCCCTGGAAGACACGCCGATGTACGACGAAGCGCTGCGAGAGGTGCGTCACGAGGACCTCGCCATCGATGCGACGGCCGACCTCCTCCGAGACATCCAGCGCGGCGACGTGGCGCTGGAAACGGTGGGCGAGCACACGCCGATTGGAACCGGCGGAAGCTCCTCCGGGCGTGAACTCCTCTCGCCGGAGAACGCCGACGCGAGCGTCATCAAAACCGTCAAGGAGCGCATCCAGAGCGACCGCGTCATCCTCATGTGTCTGCACTGCCAGGAGTGGGACCGGAAACAGCAGGTCGAGCGCGTACGCGACCAGCCGTCGTGTCCGCAGTGTGGCTCCACCCGCATCGCCGCGCTCAACCCCTGGGCCGAGGAAGTCGTCTCGGCCGTCCGAACCGACGACAAGGACGAGGAGCAGGAGAAGATGACCGAGCGCGCCTACCGCTCGGGGTCGCTGGTCCAGAGCCACGGAAAGCGGGCGGTGGTCGCGCTGGCCGCCCGCGGCGTCGGGCCGCACAACGCCGCCCGCATCATCAATCGCTTGCGCGAGGACGAAGACGAGTTCTACCGGGATATCCTCCGGCAAGAGCGGGAGTACGCGCGCACGCAGTCGTTCTGGGGCTGAGGGCTGGCGGGTGGGCAGCAGGCACGCGACAGCGCCCTAACTCAGGTCCCGAATCGCCGCCGCGAGTCGTGGTTCGATAGCCCCGGAGTTGGGCTCCGGCGCTTCGACGGTGAGTTTCGTGTGTCGTTCGTCGGCATCGGTCACCGCGGAGAGCAGTCCGGTGCTGCGGTCGACCTCCAGATACAGTGTGAGCCGGTCGTCGTCGAACACCGGGACGATTTCGATTTCGTCGACCGTGCCGAAGAACTCGCCGCGCTGGGGCCGGAACTCGAACTCCTGAGCGAAATCAGCCGAGATCGTGAACAGGCTCCCGGCCGTCGCCTGGCAGGCCGACGAATGCAGCGCAAAGCCCAGCGATTCCAGCGCGTCGAACACCGCCTGCGTGCGATGTGTCGGTTCGACCTCGATGTAATCCTCGTCGCCGGGATCGACTGCCAGCGAGATGTCGAGGCCGGTCTCGATTTCCACGGCCGTCGAGCGCGTGGTCACCGGCGTCTCCCGGGGAACCTCGATTGTGGTCTCGAAGCGACGCTCCTCGTCGGCCGCGATGGTGAACGGTTCGGTGAGTTGCCACTGGTCGATGATGGCGTCCTTGTACCCCTCGTCGGACTTGTACTCAGTCTCCAGAGCGAAGTATACCGCATCGACCTCCTGCTCGGTCGTCCCTCCCTTGACGCGGACCTCAGCCTGTATCGATTCGCCGGCTCTAACGGTGTCTCTGGGGAGGATCGTGTCTACCGTGGCCGACCCGATACCGATTCTGGAGAGCACCTCTTTCATCGCTGTTGTGAAATTCGCCCGTCATGTGGTATAAGCTTCGGGGAGAGGGAGTCGAAATAATATCCGATTGCCGGGTAACTCAAGCCCCTTCACACGCAACGGGAGATATGACCGAGTGGCGCGAGGCGTCGGATCCCGTTTGTCCGGAGTGTGGCGAGCCGCTGGAGCCGACAGCGATGGCCTGCCCCCACTGCGAGGCGTCCCTGCTCACTGACGAACAGGCCGAGATGCTGGACGAGCGCCTCACCGACACGCTGGAGTCGATGGACCGGGGCGCGCCGACGTGGGCCGTGGCCCTGACTGGGCTCTCGCTCGGCGTCGCTATCGCGCCCCTCGTGCTGTATGCCGTCGTCATCGTCGTTGGGGACCTCTCACTCGGCGTGGCCGTCGGCATCCTGCTTTCCGGGTGGCTCGGCCCGGCGGCGTATCTCTCGCGGCTGCGCAACCCTAGCGAGGTGCTGGCCCGCGGGCTATACCTCGTCGTGGCCGGCGTCGCTGTCGTCGTTCTCGCTGTGGGGTACGAGGTACTCCTGTCGGACGGGCCGTCCGTCGTCTCCGAGCAGACGGCGCTCGTGTCGCTCGTCCTCGCAATTCCGGCCGTCCTCGGAGTGCTTATCGCACGGCGGGCGGCCCGCCGGGCTGACCGGCAAGCCCGCGGGGAGCCGGGGTCGTTACACGAGCGGTTCGATATCGACGACGACGAGCCCGGTAACTGAAAACGCCTAAGCGGGCCGCCCGCCTCCACCCGTCCATGCGACTGGAGGAGTACTGGGGCATCGGCCCGAAGACGTCCGAACTGCTCACCGAGGAGCTGGGCGTCGAGCGGGCCATCGAGGCCATCGAGTCGGCGGATACGCGTGCGCTAACTACGGCCGGCCTCTCCCGGGGGCGCGCGACGCGCATCCTCCGGCGGGCGACCGGGGCCGAGTCGATGGATCTGCTCGCCACCAGGGACACCCGCGACGTGTACAAGGAACTGCTCGACCTCGCCGAGGAGTACGCGGTCACCGAGGACGCGGCCGACAGCATCCGGGTGCTGACGCCGCTGCCGACCCGCGAGGCGATGGACGAGCGGCTGGACGACGTGCTCGAAGCGCGGGACACCTGGGCCGACCTCGCCGAAGACGATCAGCGGGCCGTCCTCGATGCGTTCGACGCCTACGACGCCGACGGAGGCGAGCTGGCCGCGGTCGACGTGGCGCTCGCGCTTCGTGACACCGGCATCGAACGCGGCGTGTTCGAACCGTTAGCGGCCCTCGACGGCGAGTCGCTGTCCGCCGGCCGGGCGGCACTCGCCGGCCTCGCTGGCGACGGGGAATCGGTCGGCGAGGGAGCCGACGAGGAACTCGACCGCCTGCGCGACCAACTGGGACAGATCGAGGACCTCGCCGCCACCTCGATGGAGGTCGTCGAGGCTGTTCAGGAAGGCGCGCGCCGACCCGACGAGTTCCAGGACGCGCTGGTTCGGCACGTTACGGGCGAGACGGGCATCGACGCCGCCCGCGTCCGCGACGCGATGCCCCGCGAGGCGACCGACGCGCGGGACTTCGTTGACGTGGCGCTCCGGGAACTCCGGAGCGGGCTCCGTAGCGACGTCCAGGAGCGCGAGGGAGCCGTCGCCGACCGGCTAGAAGACGACCTCGCGGACGCACGCGAGGACATCGACACCGCTGTCGCGGCGGTGGACGACATCGCGTTTTCGGTGTCGCTTGCCCGCTTCGCCATCGCGTTCGACCTGACGCGGCCGACGTTCGTCGAGGACCGCAAGACCATCGCGGTCAAGCGAGCCCGGAACCTCACAATCGCAGATGTGGAGAGCGTCCAGCCGATCACCTACGCTATCGGCGACCACACGCTGGAGTTGGATCGGGCGAACCAGCCACCGACTGGCGACCGGGTGGCCGTCCTGACCGGCGCGAACTCCGGCGGGAAGACGACCCTGCTGGAGACGCTGTGTCAGGTGCAACTGCTGGCCCAGATGGGGCTGCCGGTCCCCGCCAAGGCCGCCGAAGTGGGCATCGTCGACACCGTCGTGTTCCACCGCCGGCACGCCTCCTTCAACGCCGGCGTCCTCGAATCGACGCTGCGCTCGGTCGTGCCGCCGCTGACCGAGAGCGATCGGACGCTGATGCTCGTCGACGAGTTCGAGGCCATCACCGAACCCGGCTCCGCCGCCGACCTGCTGCACGGGCTGGTGACGCTGACCGTCGACCGTGACGCCCTGGGCGTGTTCGTCACCCACCTCGCGGACGACCTCGAACCGCTGCCCACCGAAGCCCGTGTCGACGGCATCTTCGCCGAGGGACTGAACCAGGACCTCGACCTGCAGGTCGACTACCAGCCCCGGTTTGGCACCGTCGGCAAGTCCACCCCGGAGTTCATCGTCTCCCGCCTCGTCGCCAACGCGAGCGACCCCGTCGAGCGCAACGGCTTCGAGACGCTCGCCACGGCCGTCGGGGAGGAAGCGGTCCAGCGGACGCTCTCGGATGCGCTCTGGACCGACGAGTAGCGTTACGCCGTGCCGGCGGTGGCCTGCACGTTGCCTTCGACCGCCTCGGCGACGTTGTCAAGCAACTGTCGGACCTCCCGCCGATTGTACCACCTGATGAGCGGCGCGAGAAGGAACTCCGGGAGCGGCCCCGGGACCTCGTAGTCGGCCGCGTAGGTGAGCCGCGTCCCATCGTCCTCCGGCTCGAACCGCCAGGCGATCCGGCCGGCTAGGTCACCGCTCATTTCGTACACGATACGGTCGGGGGGCTCGTACGTCGATGCGCGGACCTCGCCGGTGAACGTGACCCCGAACATCGTGTACTCGTAGGCGGCACGGTTCCCGCCGTTTGGTAGCCGCTCGATGCGCTCGGCGCGGGTCAGACTCGGCGTGACGGCCGCCTGGTTCGACGGTTCGTCCATGAACGCGAACACCGTCTCGACGGGGGCTTCGAGCCAGCGGTCGTCGGACGTGTGTACCGTCATGCGGACTGCTTCGCGCTCCAATCCCTTACAGGCTCGGCCACACAGTGACAGCAGGCCAGTCCGGGATCGGGAGCCACTGCGACCGGTGCCGGCGACTACAGCCGCCGGGTGCGGCGTGACTGTGCTCGATTCTTTGAGTCGCGTCGCCGTCTGTCGATGACAGCGGCGAGGTAAATCCTGTGCATAGGTGTGACTTCCCGGCAGGAGTCGAACCTGCGCCGGGCGGGGACCCGGTTCCGGCTGTTATTTTCGGAAAGGCAGGGCCGAGTTGAAGGGCTGCGCTTACGCGTCACCGGTCACGTCGACGCGGTTGACCGCCATCACGCCGAACCCCGCTTGCAGGAGTTCGGTGCGGCCGTCGGCGGTGTTCCGGTCGTCTTCGACCCGCAGCGTCAGCGACACGTCGGCGTCGACCCGGATGTCGGTCCAGGTCGGCCGGACGCTCGTCACGCGGTCGACAGCCACGTCTTCGACGCCGTCGACGGCCGCGAGGACGCCGGCGACACCGGCCTCGAGGGTCTCGGATCCGCCACGCGGGACGCGCAGTGATACGTCGGCCGATACCTCGGTCGGGGGAGTCGCCTGTAGCGACATAACGCCGACGGCCGGGGTCGAACCGGGCCCGGAGGGCACTCGCCGGTCGAGTCGCGTCGGTCGGGGACTGCGCGGGTGGCGGGCGCGTACGTCCGGCCCGGGGGGCCGGTACAGGATTCCCACACCGAATCGATGGGGAACCCGACGGCTGAGCGGTGGAATGGCTACTCGACACAGTAGGGGGGTGAGCGGCGACATGCCGACAGGCCACACTGGACGGTGTGGACCTGTCAGACGGGAGCGGCCGAGTTGGACAGAGTCCCACCGCTCGACGGTGAGACGGGTCGAATCGCCGCCGCAGTGCAGCGTCCGTGAGTGGGACGCCGGTCCCACGGCGGCGAACCGGTCTACGGTGCCACGAACGGAATCGTCACCGAGCGGGTGTCCGCGGCGGCCCGTTCCCGGATAAGGGGTGCGTACTCGACCGTAGCGTCGAAGCTACGTTCGATAGCCGACCGCCCGCTGTACAGCCAGCGAGCGAACGACGTCGGCGCGGGAACGGGGATTGCGTAGGTCATGGGTCACCACGTCGGTGAATGCGACGTATCTGAACCCTGAACCGGTGATATATTAAATCTGTTTCAGACATGATACCAAATGACAGACAGGTGCGGCGGTCGACAGGGCCGTAGCAATCGACACCACGGCCTCATAGTGATTGTTGCGACTGTTTGCCGCTCCGACCGCACGCTATCGTGCGGTCGATGTGGTACCGACTCGCAATAATCACTATCAGTCGGCCGCTGCTGGTTGCTGTGGCGTGGTTGGGTTCCCGGTGTCTGTCTCACTGTGTGACGCGGTGCCCGCCAGCGTCCGCGTGGAGTTCCCCACGACGAGCAGGCTGCTGGCCGTCATCGCCAGGGCCGCAAACAGCGGGTTCAGAACGCCGAGCAGCGCCAGCGGGAGCGCCACGGCGTTGTAACAGAAGGCCCACGCGAGGTTCTGGCGGACTCGGGTGCGGGTCGCGGCCGTCACCGCGAACACGTCCGGGACGGCGCGCAGGTCGTCCGTCGTCACGACCGCATCGGCCGCGTCGGCGGCCAGTGACGTGCCCGACGCCATGGCGATCCCCACGTCAGCAGCCGCGAGCGCCGGGGCGTCGTTGCTCCCGTCGCCGACCATCGCGACGGTCCCGCGGGACTGGAGTCGTTCGACGACCTCTGCTTTCGCTTCGGGCGGAACCCCAGCGAACACCTCGTCGACACCCTCATGGCGCTCGAACGGCGTGGCGGCTTCGGGGCGGTCGCCGGTGATGACGACGACCTCGCGGTCACGGGCGAGCGTCGAGACGACCGACTCCCAGCCCGAGCGAAGCCTGTCTCCCGTGATCAGCAGGTCCCGTGCTTCACCCTCCCAGCCGACGAGTGTCGGGATGCGCCCGTTCGCGGTGGCACGCTCACACCGGGTCCGGAGGTCGGCGGGCACGTCGAACCCAAGCTCGTCGAACAGGGCTTGCGTCCCGACAGCAACGTGGTCACCGTCGACTGTCGCGCTGACGCCCTGGCCCGGGTGTTGCTCGAATCCCGAGACGGCCGCGTCGGGGACCGACACGGCGTCCGTCACTGCCTCGGCGACGGGGTGGTCCGCGAACTGTTCGACCGCGGCCGCCCGGGCCATCGCCCGGTCGTCGGCCCGCTCCAGCAGTTCCATCTCGCCGGTCGTCAGCGTGCCCGTCTTGTCGAAGGCCACCACGTCCACGTCGGTGGCCGTCTCGAACACCGCGTCGCCGGTGACGACGGTCCCGCCGTCCAGCGCCCGACGGATGCCCGCCGCCGTCGCCAGTGGCGTCGCCAGTCCCAGCGCACAGGGACAGGAGACCACAAGTACCGCTAGCCCGGTCAGCATCGCGTCCGTCGGCGTCGCGCCGGCGGCGAGGTGCGCGCCGGTGGCGATCACGGCCAGAACGACCACCAGCGGGACGAAGACGGCGGCGATGCGGTCGACCAGCCGCTGGACGCCGCCGCGCGTGCTCTGGACCTCCCACAGCAGGTTCGTGAGCCGGTCGACGGTGCTCTCGGCGTCCGGCCCGACGCGCACGACGACGCCGCCCTGCGTGACCAGCGACCCCCCGATGACCTCGTCGCCGTCCGTCTTCCGAACGGCCAGCGATTCGCCGGTGACGAGCGACTCGTCGACGGCGGCGGTCCCCTCGACGACGGTCCCGTCGACGGGAACTCGCTCGCCGGAGCGGACGACGACTTCGTCACCGGCCGATAGCGCCCCCACGTCGACGTCCTCGTGACCACCGTCGGTGCGTCGCCGGGCGCTATCGGCTCGCTGTGTCGTGAACTCCGTGAGCCGGTCCAGCGCGGCCCGCCGGACCCGGTCCTGGTAGTAGTCGCCGACCGAGACGGCCATGACGATGACCGTCGCCACGTCGAAGTACACCTCCGTGTGTCCCAAGATGACGGCGACGACGCTGTATAAGAAGGCGGTCCCGGCGGCCATCGCCACCAGCAGATCCATGTTCGGCCGGCCGGCCCGGAGGCTGACGTAGGCCCCGCGAAGCAGCGGCCACCCGGTGTAGCCGACCACGACGCCGGTCATCACGGCCATGTTCCACAGCAAATAGTCCCCCGCTTGCCCGCTCGGGTCAAACAGCAACAGCGACGGGTCGACGCCGAGGTAGGCGGGGTAGAGAAAGAGCACGTACCACAGCATCGTCATCATCCCGAAGAAGCCACCGACGATGAGACGCCCCTCCAGTTCGTACTCGTCGTCGGTCTCCGTGGCCTGCAAACTGGCGTCGTAGCCGGTGCCGGCCACCGCATCACTGAGGTCCGACTCGGAGAGGGTGTCGGCATCGTAGGTGAGTTTCATCGTCCCCGTCGGGTAACTGGCGGCCGCGGCAGCGACGCCGTCGTGGTTCGTGGCCCGCGCTTCCAGAAACGTCTCGCAGGTCGCACAGTGCATTCCCTCGACGGAGAGGAACGCCGTCTCGCCCCCGGCGTCGTCCGGGTCGGGTCCGGTGTCGGCCGCGTCGCGGGTCTCCGTCGCCGGGTCGTCGAGCGTTCGGGCGACTTCCAGACAGCCCCGACAGCAGAACGTCCCCTCGACGGCGTCGTCAGTGACGGGCGTGTCGACCGGCAGGTCACAGAGCGTGCAGTGGGTCATGTCCAGGGCATCGGCAGGGGTGGTTTCGGGATGGCGATGCCGAACGCCGCCAGCCCGTTCGACAGCGGGACGAGCGCGAGCGCGATGAAAACCACACCGAGTGCCCGGTGCAGCGTCGCGCGGTGGCCCGGCGATAGCGTGCCGAAGGCGGTCCCGTAGGCGAACACCAGCGGAAACGTCCCGAGGCCGAGCGCGGCCAGCGAGAGCCCGCCGGTGAGCGCGGAACCGGTCGCGAACGCGTACAGGAACGCCGGGTAGAGCAGCGGGCAGGGGAGCAGCCCGTGCATCGCGCCCAGCGCGACCATTCCCGGCCCATCGACCCAGCGGTCGACCCGCTCGACCAGCGACGCGGAGAGGCGCTGGAACAGGGTCCCCACAAGCGGGAGCGACCGGGCCACATCGACGGCCTGCCCACGCGAGAGATACCCCAGGCCGACAGCGATGATCGCGATGCCGACGAAAACCCCTACGGTTCCCCGGACGGCAGTCCCGAGGCGTGCCAGTCCGGCGACGTCGTACAGAACGCCGCCGACAGCGCCCAGCACCGTTCCCACGAGCGCATAACTCAGCGTTCGGCCGGCGTTGAACAACGCGTGTTGGCGTATCTCGTGGCCGGACACCGGCCCACCGTCGTCGAGTCTGTCGGCGTAGGTGGTGACTAACGGTCCGCACATCCCGAGGCAGTGGACGCTGCCGACGAGTCCCAGCCCGACGAACGCCGCGAGGCCGGCCGTCTCACCGGAACTCAGCCCCGCCGTCCCGAACTGCATATCAGACAGTGCTCGACTCGGTCGGTTTTGTCATCCAGAACAGGCTGCCGGCGATGATGACGACGCTGATCAGCGAGAGCGCGACGATGGAGCGTCCGGTTCCCTGCATGTAGTACGCGACCGGCGCGAGCCCAAGCAGCACCAGCAACGTTACGAGCCGCGGACTTGACGCAGACATATCCGACCGTACGTTAGAGGGGTTATAAAAATAGCTGGGTCGTTCCTGCCGGCTGAAAACACCATCAGGGGTTTTTTAGGTAATCTGTTATCCTCCCAGATATGGTACGGCACGAAGCTAGATGCAGTCAGCTGCCAGGTTCGCACGTCTCGATGGGGGTGCGGCGATGGCGCTGAGTCGGCGACAGTTCGTCGGTGCCGCAGCCGGGACAGCGGCGTTGGCCGCGACCGGTACGGCGACAGCACAGGAGGAACCGGACTACGGCGGCTGGTTCGACGACGTCTCGAACTACGACGGGACCGTCGACCAGCGGGGACAGGACACCGTTACGATCACCGTCGGCGCACAGGGCAACAACGGCGCGTTCGCCTTCGACCCGCCGGCGGTGATGGTCAGTCCGGGAACGGAGGTTGTCTGGGAATGGAACGGTGAGGGCGGCGGCCACAACGTCGTTTCTGATGGTGACGGCCCGCTCGACTCCGGTGACCCGGTCAGCGAGGCCGGAACGACCTACAGCTACACCTTCGAGTCGGAGGGGATGTTCAAGTACGTCTGTACACCCCACGAATCGCTCGGGATGAAAGGCGCGGTCGTCGTCCGATCCGGCGGCGGTAGCTCCGGTGACGGTGGCTCCGGCGGCCAACAGCAGCAAGGCCCGCCGGAAAACCCGGATTACGGCGGCTGGTTCGACGACGTCTCGAACTACGACGGGACGACGGTCGACAGAACCGACGCCGATAGTGTCGAGATAACGGTCGGCGCTCAGGGGAACAACGGCGCGTTCGCCTTCGATCCGCCGGCTGTCCGGGTGACACCAGGGACTGAAGTGACGTGGTCCTGGACCGGCGAAGGCGGGGGCCACAACGTCGTCTCGGACGGCGATGGCCCGCTCGACTCGGGCGACCCGGTCAGCGAAGCTGGAACCACCTACAGCCATACTTTCGAAGAGATGGGCGTGTACAAATACGTCTGTACGCCCCACGAGTCGCTCGGCATGAAGGGTGCCGTCGTCGTCGGCGGCCCGCTTGATGGCAGCGGTGGCGGCAGTGGCGGAAACGGACAGGAGGGCGGCGGTATCGAACTCTCCGGCCCGCAGTGGCTCCTTTCGGGCTCGGTCCTGCTGGCGTTCTTCTCGCCGCTGTTGTTCGCGGTCGCGATGCGACGCCGCCAGAACGGGCGGCCGCCACAGACGAGCGGAGGTGGCGAGCTACAGCGAGCGACCGGACCGGAACCGGTCGAAGAGGCGGCTGAAACGGAACCGGCTGTCGAACTGGGTCACGACGAGTACGATCCGAAGGGGACGGCGGCGCTGGTCGCGTTCTACTTCGTACTGATCGGCCTGCTGTGGGTGTTCATGTACTTCGTCGAGTTCCTCGGCCGTGTCTCGATAATCGGGTGATACCATGCAGGTTCATAGATTCGAAAAAGTCTGGCTCGGTGCAGCGATACTACTCATCGTCGGTTTCATCGCGACCATCGCCTACGGCTCGGTCGGCGTTGGCGTCGGGATGGTTGACGATGCGGGCGGACAGATAAGCGCAGAAGCGGTACAGAACGGCAACACCGGGACTCAGTTCGACGATCCCGGTGTCGTCAAGGAGAGCGACGACCAGTACGTCGTGTACGTCGTCGCCCGACAGTTCCAGTTCGTGCCCGGGACCGGGGACACGCCGATCCGTGTGCCCGCAGGGGCGAACATCACGTTCAAAGTAACCAGTGCGGACGTGACGCACGGGTTCTCCGTGGTCGAGACCAACATCAACACGATGGTCATTCCGGGCCAGGTCTCCGAAGTCTCGGCCCGGTTCAACGAGCCCGGCAGCTACGGACTCGTCTGTCACGAGTACTGCGGTGCGGCCCATCACACGATGGGCGGTTCCGTGGAAGTCGTCCCGCCGGAGGAGTACGATATGCAGCAAGAGAACATCGAGCAACCCGAAGATGACGCACAGGCACAACAGGAGGCGGATAACTGATGGTGTTCGTCGACTCCTACCCGAAAACGTCGAAGCTGATCCGTAGCGAGTTCCTCGTCTCGTTTATCGCCCTCGGAATCGGTGCGTTGTTCGGCGTCATTCAGGCGCTTCATCGGACCGGCGTGTTCCGGGGCTTCGTCAGCTCGGCCGATTACTACACGATTCTGACGGGCCACGGCGTCCTGCTGGCGCTCGTGTTTACCACGTTCTTCATCGCGGGACTGTTCACGTGGGCTGTCGCTAACAGTCTCGAACGCGAGCTGCCACAGCGCATCGCCTGGTCGGCCTTCTGGATAATGCTCACGGGGACAGTGCTTGCAGCCGTGTCCATCATCGGCGGTATCGTCGGTTCGCCGTCGATACTGGGCCACGATCTCGAAGCGGACGTGCTGTTTACCTTCTATGCCCCGATGAAGGCGCATCCGGCGTTCTACATCGGCGCTGCGCTCATCATCGTCGGCTCGTGGGTCGCCGGCCTCGCGTACTTCAAGTCCCTGTGGGACTGGCGCTCGGAGAACCCCGGTGAGCGCATTCCCCTGCAGACGTTCATGGTCCTGACGACGATGCTGATGTGGTACGTCTCCACTATCGGCGTCGCCGTCGAGGTCGTCGCCTTCCTCATTCCGTGGTCGCTGGGCCTCATCCAGAACGTCGACCCGCTGCTGACGCGGACGCTGTTCTGGTACTTCGGCCACCCGGTCGTGTACTTCTGGCTCATGCCGGCGTATCTCGTCTGGTACACGATTCTGCCGAAGCTGGCCGGTGGGCGGCTGTTCAGTGACCCGCTTGCTCGCGTGGTCTTCGTCGCCTTCCTGCTGCTTTCGACCCCGGTCGGGTTCCACCACCAGTACACTGACCCCGGCATCCCCTCGGGCTACAAGTTCATTGCGATGACGAACACGATGTTCCTGCTGTTGCCCTCGCTGTTGACCGCGTTCACCGTTGTCGCCTCGGTTGAACACGGCGCTCGCCAGCGGGGTGCAAAAGGCTACCTCTCCTGGCTCCGGGAGCTGCCCTGGGGCAAACCGGCCTTCGCCGGCTGTATGCTCGCCGGCCTGATGTTCGCAGCGGGAGGCTTCTCCGGCATGATCAACGCCGGGATGAACATCAACTACCTCATCCACAACACCATCTGGGTGCCCGGCCACTTCCACCTCACCGTCGGGACCGCGTTCGCGCTGACAGCGATGGCCATCAGCTACTGGCTGGTCCCGCAGATCACGGGGAAGAAACTGCAACAGCGCACCCTCGCTGTGCTCCAGCCGTACGTCTGGTTCGTGGGCATGGCAGTGATGTCGAACGCCATGCACCGCGCCGGCCTCGCCGGCATTCCGCGGCGGACCGCCGAACCAACGTACGACGAGTTCGCGTTCGAGGGCGTCGCCGGAACGGTCGGCGAGATGCGCCTCCAGATCGCGATCGGTGGGTTCCTGCTCTTTGTCGGCGCGGCGATGTTCCTCATCGTCATGGCCGACACCCTGCTCTCTCGGCGCGGCGGAACGCTGTCGGTCAACGGGACGATTCCGGAGCCCCTGTCCGGCGCGGAACACAGCCCACGCGTCCTTGACAACTACAAGCTCTGGACGGCGATCGCCCTGCTGCTCATCGTCATCGCCTACGGACCGCCACTGGCCAGTATGGTCGCCGACGGACTGCTCGCGCCCGGTAGTCCGCCGATTCCGGTCTAACATCACTTCACTACTCTCTCATCATGTTGGACGACGTCGACGGTCCGGAGCAGAAAACGCTGCTACGACTCCTCATCATCGTCGGGATCGGCTTGCCGATTCTCATCGAAGTCGTCACCTTCGGGAGTATGATGGGGCATCACTTGATCGGAGACACCAGGGGAGAGGCTGTCCCTGAAACGCCGACCGCGGAGCAGGCCGGTGCCGGCGTCGGCGATCCGATTCTCGAATCCGCGGCGGTCTCAGCCCGTATCGAGGCAGCGTCTGTCGTCACCGCGGACGAGGGGTGGCGGTTCTCCCTCACGGTGAATGTGACGAATACCGGGTCAGACCCCGCGGCAGTTCGTCTCGACAGCGTCACCACCCGCAACGGAGAGACGGTCGAGGGGGCAGGGAGCACCGGAAAGCTGACCGCCGACCAGTCTGCTGACGTGACCAAGTCGTGGCTGCTTCCCCCGGGCGAACGACCGGACACCGTCTCTGTAACGGTGTTCCAGTATCCGGACGGGGAGTCAGCACAGTCGACACAATACACCGTTGAGATCGGTGACATCCCCGTTTCGAACCGCTAGCCACCTCACCCGTCGACGGGGACACCACAGGACGGGCAGGTGTCAGCGTCGGGCGGGAGCGACTCGCCACACTCGCTACAGTACGACTGGCCGGCATCGCGGCTATCCGGTGTGAAGACGGCCGTGTCGTCCATCCATGCCTCCTCGGTCGCCGAAGGGGTATCGTCCGTCCCGGCAATCTCCGGTTCTGTACCGCTGTCTCTGGCCGCCGTCGCTGATCCGGCATCCTCGTCAGATGGCCGTTCGTTGTCCTGCGCCGATTCGCGGGCAGGTGGTTGCGCCTGTGGCATCTCGTCGGGCGAGAACACTCGCGTCCCGGTGTGTCCCGATGGCTCCGCGTCGCTGTCATCAGCCACGGTGTCGGTCTCGCCCGTAGTCTGTTCCGGGGAATCCGATTCAGCATCCACATTGCGGTCAGGGGCTGGAGTCTCGTCTCCGTTTCGCGGCCCGCCGACCGGTGGCATGATCGGGAACCGCTGGTCCGGGCGGCGCTGTGGGTTCGCAAGCGGCGCGCGGCTCCTGACGACGGCCCCGGCGAGCAGTTGGAGGGAGAGGTACACGCTTGCCAGCACGCCGGGAATGGCGATGAAGAGGGGCGTCGCCTGGGACGGCTGTACGCCCGTCAGTTGCAGTGCCGCCTCGACAACGGGACCGACGCCAGCCCGGGTCAGCCACGGGGACAGCGCCGCCAGCGCACCGGGCGCTGTGGCTGCCTGCACGAGCCAGCCGGCACCCAGCGAGAATGCGCTCACGAACACCAGCAGCGACAGGAGCGGCGGCAACGAAAACGTGTACACGCGGTGTCCGTAGGCGACGGTCCGGGCGACCAGATGGACTGTCCCGAACAGTGCTACCACGGTGAGCGGACGCCGCTGTCCGAATGTGATACTGAGAAATAGACAGCCGAGGAGCACACTACCAGGAACGACCAGCAGCAGGCTCGGGTGATCCAATCGATACGCATCGGTGAGGTTGCCGTAGCTGTTCCGAAGCCGTCGGTTGAGGAGGACCACGGTAGCCAGCGACGGAACGGCGAGCCAGACAACGGCGGCGAGAACAGTGTGCAGGGAGACAGCACCCACACCGGGTGTCGTGAAAACAGTACGTTCGAGCCCTGTGAGCGTTTCCAACAGCAATCCAGTTGCGAGCACCCAGCCGCCGTAGGCGACCCATGCCAGACACGTGCCGGCGAACAGCCAGGTTTCGGCTCGCAGTAGTGCGGCGGACTCGCGGAATTCCGCCCCCAGTCGACCACGCTCCATTGGCCTGATGTTTCCCGACCGACCGCTTAATTATGGGTGGTTACGCCGCCCGGATCGTCATCGTGGCGACGCCCGACAGTTCGAGTTCATCGCCCGGTTGGATCGGTTTCCGGTCGCCTTTCTGCAGCGGCGTCTCGTTCAGCCGCGTCGGGTTGTCCCCGAGGTCGACCAGATAGTACCCCTCCGGTTTTCGGTCGAACCTGACGTGTTCGCGGTGGATCCGAACCGCTTCGTCTTCCGGTCGCCCGGCGTCCAGGAGCGCCGCCCGGATCTCCCGACCGATGCGGTCCCCGTCTTCGACGGTGATATCACGCCCCTCGACCGATAGAACGAGTTTGTCCGGTACCGTCGCGTCGTCGGAAGACTGTGACGCGAGCGTATCGACAGCGTTGTCCGCGGCCGCTGTCTCGTCCACTGCCGACGTATCGGACGCCGTGTCAGTGGGCGACGTGTCGGCTGTCGAATCGGTGGTCGTCGTGGCAGTATCACCGCGGTGGGCGTCTAAGTTCTCCCCGCAGTTGACACAGAAGCTGGCGTCGTCATCGACAGCGGTGTCACAGGACGGGCACGCCTCGAGCGACCCGTCGGCCCCCGGCGTAATGTCCTGTACGTCGGCACCGCAGTCGACGCAGAAATTCGCGTCGGCGTCGAGTTCCCGGTCACAGTCCGGACAGATAATCGTCGCTTCGTCGTCCGTTTCCGGGCTTTCGTCGGACGCTTCAGCGAGCGGATCGGAGTCTCCGGATTGATCCGGTTTATCGTCGGCTCCGTCGGCCCCTCCTGCGTTCGGCCCGGCCTGGTTGTCGTCCTCAGTGTCGTCTTCGGTGTCCCGACCCGTAGCCGTCTCCGAATCCACGTCTCCGGTCTCGGCTGCCCCAGTGCCCGAAGCCCCGTTCTCTGCTGTTTCGTCGCCACCACTATCGTCGACGTTGTGTCCAGCCACAGTGTCGGCATCGTCGCCAGCCCCCACCGACCGGGTCGCCTCGTTCGTGCCTTCCGCAATCAGGTCAGCGTCCTCCGGCACCCCGTCGTCGGTGTCGGAATCAGCGGCGGTGTCGTCAGTGTGTTGCCACTCACCACAGTCCGGGTTTGTGCACCACCCGCCGGCGACTGTCGGATCGAAGTCCTCGTCGCATATGGGGCATTTTACCGTGCGGTCGGATTCAGGCATGGATTTCGTTAGATACTACAGAGCCGAGAAATAAAATACTTGTCCCACGAAACTTTCTCTCTACTCGTCTGTCATAATAACCGTGTCACGCTCGGAAATATCGAGATCTGGGTCGATATCCCGAACCGGCATTCCGCCGCTCTCCGGTGTTTTCGGGAGCGCGCTGTCAGCGAACAGGAGGACGGAGATGTTGTCCTTCCCACCGCGGTCGTTTGCCAGCGACACGAACTCCCGACTCGCCGCATCAAGCGACGGCGCATCGAGGACCACGTCCCGGATCTCGTCGTCGGTGACGACCGCCTCGCGGATGCGGTCGGCCACCGCGTCGGCGCGGTCCGCGTCGACGTACTCCTCGTACAGGTCCGGCGCGTCGGTCTGTGCATCGATGAGTCCGTCACTGGTCACCAGCACCGTATCTTCCGCGTACAGTCTGACCGTCCGTGTGTCAACCTCGACGGTCGCCTCGTCGGGGCCCTCGTAGCCGGACCCGCCCAGGGCGCGCGTGATTTCGTTCCCGTTCGGATGGACGTGTGCCTCGACAGGATCGATTTCGTCGCTGTCGACCCACTCCTGAACCACAGCGTGGTCCTTTGTCAGCGGCGAAACCGTCTCACGAGCACTGTTGACGACGTAGGCCCGGCTATCGCCGACCCAACCATAATGCAGCTTCCCGTCGGCGTAAATCCCCGCAACGACCGTCGTGTACGATTGGGTCCCGGCCTCGTCGGCGTACCGGATGATCTCGCGATGGGCCGCCGTAATCGCCTCGGCAACGGCGGCTTCGAGTTCTCGCTCGCCGGGCGGGTCGGACAGCACGTCACGGGCCACATCGACATCGAAGCCACCGGGATAGCTCCGGGCCGTTCGGATCGCCACGGGCGCGAGGTGTTCGGCCACGGTGGTCGTCGCGATGTACGACGCGATGTCGCCGGCGTCGTGTCCGCCGGCACCATCGGCGACCACGAACACGCCGGCCGAGCGGTTCATCGGTCGGCTGTTGCCACCGATGTCGGACGTGTCCGCGTCGCCGGTGTCGGACGCGTCCGTACCGTCATCGGTGTCCGCGGCCCCCGCAGTATCGGAACTCCCGTCCGCTGTTTCGTCATCGCCTGCCGTGTCTGGATGCGGCGACTGCGGCCTGTTCTGTCCCCGGTAGCCATCGCGATGCCCCTCCTCGAACACCGTCATCGAGACGCTGTCCTCGTTGATGCCCTGTCCTCGCTTCCTGTCGCCGATGTCGTAGTTCGTGCTGTATCTCATGACTCCTCCGGATGGAACTCGAACGTGACCCCGTAGGTCGGATGGACCAGCGACACCAGATCGCCGTCCGTGAGTTTCACCGACTCCGGCGGGACGTTTCCGTGCCTGTCTGTCGGGTCCTCGCCTTCGGATCGCAGGCGGTCGCGTCCGGGCGCGGAGAGGACCCGCTGCCAGCCGGCCCCTTTCTGGACGAAGGTGCCGTTGAGACTCCGGTCGTGGAGGGACCAGTCGCCGCCCTCGATGTCGAACTGCACCTGCACTGAGGAGATGTACTCCCCCTGTGGGTCCTCGATTGTTATCGACGCCGGGGGACCGCTCGCACCCTGTCGCCCGATAGTGTCGCCCGGTTCGACGGTGAACTGCCTATCCGCCTGGATATACGTCACCGACGCCGTCGCGGGCGGCGTGGGGTCTCGCCGTTCGAGGACCTCCTTGAGGACCGTCGCGTTCCGGTACCGGTCGCGGTAATGTGTCTGCGTGGCTCGTTCGACGATTTCCGCCAGATAGTCGTCACAGTCGGCCCCGAACGCCTGGGGGTTCACGCCGTCTTTCTTCGGGACGCTGCCCTTGAGCAGGAACAGGAGTATCTTCCCGATGGAGTACACGTCCGACCAGGGGCCCTGACGTACATCGGTCCGGCTAGCCTCGGCGACTTCGCGGGGCTTGAACGGCCCGAGAATCGTCGTTCCCGTGTTCCCGGAGGCGGGGTCACCGCTGGTGTCGAACCCCGTCGCCGTGTTGAAATCGATGAGCGTGGGCGTGATATCGGGCGTGAGCATCACGTTCTCCGGTTTCAGGTCCCGGTAGACGATCTCGTTCTCGTGGAGAAACCCCATCGCGTCACAGAGGTCGATGCCGATCTGGCGGACCTGCTCAGTATCGTCGATTGGCCCATGTTGGCCGATGACCTCGTCGAGTTCGATCCCGTCGACGATCAGCTGGACCACCAGGAACGGGACGTCGCGCTCCGTGACCTGGTCGTAGTAGTCCATCACGTTCTCGTGGCCGCCGGCCCGGCGGATGCGCTCGAGCGAGCCGACTTCCTTTTTGAAGTACTCCTCGATGATGTCGGGGTCGTTCTGGGACTCGGTGTAGTTGGGGTATTTGACTGCGACCGCCTCGCCCGACTCGGTGTCTCGCGCACGAAACGCCTTCGCGAACCCGCCTTTGCCGAGGAACTCTTCGAGTTCGTACCGGCCGGCGATGACGTCACCGCTCTCAGGTTCCCAGGCCATGCGTCAGTCGTTGCTCCAGCCTGTGAGGACCCCACCGACATTGCGGGCCGTTGCAGTCACTTCTGGATACCCTCGTCAGTGACGATCTTCGTCGCCTTGTTCTGCTCCTCGCGCCCGCCTTCCATCACGATCTGCGTCTCCCGCTCCGCGGTCCGGACGGCCTCGGTGTCCTCGCCGTGGATCCGCGTCATCCGTTCCAGTTGGGTCTGTGCCTCGGCGACGTTGCCCTTCCCGAGTTCCGTTTTGATGACCGTCTGGCGGTGGTCCACATCGACCTGTTCGTTGTGTTCGGCCAGTTTCGCCTCGTCGTCGGTGTAGTCGACAGTGATTGATTCCCGAGTCGTCTCACCGGCGGCGTTCAACGTGACATCGGCCAGGGACACTGAGTCCTGGGGGTCGTTGGCCGGTGCGTGGATCTTCAGCACGACTCGCTGGGTCTCCCGGTCGAGCAGGTCGGGCAGCGGCACAACGGCCGTGTTGTCCTCCCAGTCGGGAGTCACGGACTGGGTCTGTGGGAGCGAGCGGTACACCTCGCTGACCTCGACGCCGTCGGCCACGTCGAGTTCGAGGCGGGCGTCGGGAGCGACGACCGTGCCGGCCTCCTCGACCGCGTCGCCGAAGAACGACTCGATGTCACCCGCGGCCGCCAGATGGGTCCACTCGCCGCGGGCGACGGTACCGAGCGTCCGAATGGTCTCTTCGCGGTAGTCGCTCCCGATGCCAGCCGCCTTGATTCGGATGCCCTCACTGTCGATTTCGCGTGCCAGCGCGCCGAACGCTTCGGGGTCGTGAGAGTTGTCTTTCCCGTCAGAGAGGAGCAGGACCCGTCGAGCCGTGCTGTCGTCGCTCGGCAAGCCCTGCAGCGATGCCTTCGCCTCCAGCAGGCCGCTGTACATATCCGTGCCCCCACCGGCGGAGATGTCAGCAACCGCCTCTACCGCCGTTTCGCGCGAAATAGCCCCCCAGCGCGTCGGCGGAAGCACCGTCGTGACCTCGTTGTCGAAGGCGATGATCGAGATGTAGTCGTCCTCGTCGAGCAGTCCGAACACCCACTCCGCGCCCGCGCGTGCCTGCTCGATGTCGTCACCGGCCATCGACCCGCTGGCGTCGATACAGAGGGCGATCTGTCGCGTGGGTTGTTCCTCCAACCGGCCGGGCTCGACGTCGATCTCAGCGGTCAGTTTCGCCCCGCCCGTCGGCACGTAGGGTCGGTTGACCTCGCTCACGACAGTAGCGGTCATACTGGTAGATGGGTCGTAGGAAGTAATTATATGTTTCCCCCGAATCGAGGGAAAAAAGTACCAGTCCCAGAATCGTCCGGTAGCTCGCAGCTACGCTCCGATCTCAGCAGTAGGAACTGGCTACTTCCCCGATCACGCTGGCTCGACCCGGCTGCCGACCCACAGAAGCGCGCCGAGCAGTGCCACGACAGTGATGGGAAGCAGCCACTGGAACACCGAGAGGATCCCAGCACTCGCCTGGACCCCGACGACGAGCAGGATAGTGGGACCACAGCAGGCGAATCCGGAGAGCAGTCCCGGCAAGCCCGCCACGGTCCCCGCGCCCGGACTGAGGCGGCAGGCCGACGGACCGCGCCACACGACGACGGAGACGGCGAGATTGAGTCCGACCAGTACGGCCAGGAGGCCTCCGAGAAGCATGTTCAGCGGCGCGACAAGCAGTTCCACGGGGCCGGCGACGATCAGCGCGACCGGTTCCCACTGGAACGGGCCGACCTGCCGAAACGCGCGGGTGAGCGGATCCTTGACCACTGACATCGTAAACCCCGGCCGGCCGAGGCCGAGATGTCTGAGGCCGACGAGATACAACAGGAAGTAGACCAGTCCCGTCCCACCCAGCGTCACCCGTCCATCGCGGCGAGTAAGTGCACCACGAACTGCGATGCTCGTGTTCCGGAGCAGGCCTTCGGCTCTTGCAGCCGGGCCGACCTCGTCCGTTGGACTGTCAGTCGACATACCCACTCCCCGGATAGAAGCCGGCCCAGGCGAACCACATCGCGTCGAAGGCCAGCGAGCGGTCGAGCGGAAGGGAATCGGCAGCGTATCTCTCCCCGTCGACCGTATAGCCGTCATCCGTCGCCTCAACCGTCACCGACTCCGGATTCAGGTACACATAGCCCGTTGCGAGGTCGCTGTCGGCGACGGCGACGTACTGCGTGTCGTCAATGCAACCGGTTAGCACGCGCTGACTGAGCAGCGTCTCCTTGTCGAACGCTATCGCCCCCGTCTCGGACCGGGTCCCGATAACGACGGCCTTCGGGTGAGCGCGGCTGTCACCTTGCAGCGGCTCGAACAGCGTCCGGCTACTCGAATAATAGCCGCGTTTCTCGTTGTACTGGCCGTACGGGTCGACGCCGTAGCGCCGCGAGAAACCGGTGTCTTCGGTCAAAACTGTCGTCTCCGGATAGGCCCTGGACCAGCGGTCCCACGTAGTCCAGATGACCCGGAACTCCTGTAACGACTCGCCAGTTAGTGGGCCTTTAATCGCCGTAGCCAGCATCTGTGGCCACCAGCTATCGGTGCCCCGGTCGTACATCGTCAGATTTGAGTTCACCAGTCGACCGGAGACGCCAAACTCCACCGGGCCACGTTCGAACCCCTGAGCAGTGCCCGTCAGCGGGCAGTACGTGACGGCGACGGGGTCGCCGGCGACGGTGTCGTTGACGATCTCGTGGTGGACGAGGATGTACTGCGGATACGCTTTCGCTTCCCCGTCGCGGACCACACCGAACACCGGGTCGTCCGGGTCGAGCGTCTCAGGCGGCGTGTCGGCGAACGTCGGCTCGTCGATGGCCGGAATCCCGTCTTTGGAAACGCCGCCGCTCACAATGTTGTCTTCGAGCGTCTCGGTCTCGTAAGCCAGATACGGCCGGCTGTCGGATATCGGCGGTTCTGGCCCGTCGTTCCGGTCGGTCACCGTCGATGCCGTGCCGGTTCCCGTACCGGATGTCGAACCGGCACCGGAATTCGAACCGTCGTCTCCCACACAGCCCGCGCTGCCGAGAGTGACACCGGCTCCGAGCGTCGCGAGAAGGTGCCGGCGGGAGAGGTCCATAACATGTGTGAGTTTCCCAACCACTAAACCTCGCGGTGAGGGGGCGGTAACTCCCTGAGCGGCCGCTCAGCAGGACACGCCCGTAGCCGAGCTACCTGGCCGGACCCCTTAGCTGACGAGGTCAGCGACCAGTGACGAGACGTACTCCAGTTCGTCCTCGTTCACGCCGTGGCCCATCCCCTCGTAGAGGCGTTTCTCCACGTCCCCGTTCAGTTGCTCGAAGACCGAGGCGGTAACGTCGACGCGCTCCTGCGGGATGTGCGGGTCGACGTCGCTACAGCCCAGGAACACCGGCGTCTCCTCGACGTCGCCCTCGTACTCGCTTTCGTCGATGGTTTCCCCGATGAGGCCACCGCTGAGGGCTACGAGGCCGCCGTAGCGCTGCGGATTGCGGGCGACGAACTCGCTCGCGAGGCAGGCTCCCTGAGAGAAGCCCAGAACGAGCACGTGGTCGGTCGGAATCCCGGCTTCCTCGGCCTCGGTGATGGCGTCCGCGATAGCCTGCAGCCCCGATGTCCGGCCGGGTTCGTTCTGGTCGACCGGTGAGAGGAAGGAGTTGGGGTACCAGGTGTTGCGCGCGGCCTGCGGAGCGAGCAGTGCCAGCCCGTCCGCCTGGAACTCCGCCCCCATCTGGATGATACTCCTGGCAGTCGCACCCCGCCCGTGGACCAGCACCGCTGCCGCGCTCGCTTCCGACAGCGAAGTTCCCGCGGTCACGAGCTGTTGGTCCTGATGGGGACCGCTCATCGCGTCCCCTCCGGCTGTCGGCCCTGTCCGGTCAAGCCCGCTCGGTCGGTCCCAGTTCGCGTTCGTCCGGCTTCGGAAGCCAGCCGACGTGTCGTGTGCATACCACAGGTAGCGCACGGAGACACTTGACTGGACACATCAGTCAGTGGATCGAAACGTCCCGTGGTCAGGTTCGCAGTCGGAGTTCGATGTCGTCGCCGTCGCGCACCGTGAGACCAGTAGGGGTTTCGGAGACGGTGTAGTCGGTCCGATTGAGGCGCTTTCGCGTTGCATCGAGGGTCGCCTCGTCGGGGAGCCGAATCTCGAACCACGCCAATCCCTGGCCGTGGTGTGGTTCGGATCGCCCCTGCCAGACGTTGGCACCGATGTGATGGTGGTATTCTCCGGCCGCCAGAAACACCGCGCCGTCGTACATCGCCCTGACCCGCAGTCCGAGCGCATCAGCGTAGAACGACTGGGCTGTCTCCACCGACGAGACCTCCAGATGGATGTGTCCAATATCGGACTCAGCGGGCATCGACTGTTCGCCAGCCCCGGCGGCCGCAACCGCCTGAGTATCGAGGGGCTCCGTCACCATTTCGACGTGACCTGACGGTGTCTCCTTCCACGACGCCCGCGGAAAGTCCCGGTAGATCTCAACGCCGTTACCGGCCGGGTCCGACAGGTACAGTGCCTCGCTGACGCCGTGGTCTGACGCGCCGGCGAGTGTCCATTCGGAGTCGATACGGCGGAGTACATCGCCCAGCGCCGCCCGCGACGGAACGCGAAACGCGACGTGATACAGCCCAGTCCCCGCAGGACCTCTGGCCGGTGCATCCGACTGCTGGATCAGGACGAGAAGCTCCTGTCCACCCGCACCGAGTAGTGTCCGGTCCGCGTCCGAGTCCAGGACGTCCAGCCCGACAATATCACGGTAGAAATCGACAACCGGTGGTAGGTCATCGACAGTCAGGGCTACCCGACCGATCTCAGTTTCCGATGGGAGAGTCGCTTGGGCCATACTGATGGTAGGCGTAGCCACCCCATAATCGTGGTTGTCAGCCGCCGTCGTCAGCAATGAGATCGAATCGGCAGTCTGTCGCCCCGGCCGGTCTATCAGCGTGGCGTAACTCCAAGTTGGCTTGCGGGACCCCCTCCGGAGGCATGGTAAAATATAGTTTAAAATATATACAATGTATTTCACTGCGTGAAATAATCATAAACTATTACGTAGTAAAGGCAGGGTCGTGTGTTAACCTTCATCAGAGTAGTACTATAACCTTCCAGTTGTTACCTTGGGTTGACTATGAAAAAGCAGGAGCTCATTCACCTTCACGGCCTGCTTGCACAGGTACAGAACCACTACGAAGCCGAATCCGGGACGGAAGTGGACCACGACGAATACGAGGAACTCGGTGTCAAGCCGACATCGATCCACAAATCGAAAACAGACCACAAGGCGGCTGTCTTTGCGATTGCTGACGGTATTGCGTCCGAAATGTCTGACGAAGCCAAAGAGCCTGTTTCTGCCGCCGCGGACTAACGGTTGTCCGTAGTATCTCTGCAGTCGTCCCGTACAGCGATGCCATTAGGGGCTGTATAACGACTGTCGGATTGGTGTCAGAATCGCCATACGTCAGGGGAGAGAATGGTTCCGGTCGGCCGCTCGGTGAGGGTAGTTACTCGTCGATTAATTCCTCGAACTCGGGTAACACGTCGTCAGATTCGTCTTCGGACCCGCCCGACGGCGGATCGTCGGCCTCGGCTGTGGATTCCGTAGATGAAGACTCGTCTTCAGTTGTCTCGTCGGATTCCTCCGGAATCTCTTCGATTTCGAGCACGTCAAGCGGGATGTTCTCAAGCCGCTGCCCGATCTCCTTGCGAGCGATTCGGGCGGCGTGTTCGTCCCGTTCGACGTTGAACACGGTCATTTCCAGTTCGAGTGCGACGAGACTCTCATCGGCAGCGAGAAACGCAGGTTCCAGTGTCTCACCGCAGTGTGGGCAGTGCCGGTCCCCCATGTTGATCTCGACGTAGTTGAGGTCGGGATTCAGCATCTCTCCCGTCTTCGAGATGGCGATGCGAACTGCCTCATCCGCAGACGCCACGTCGTACACTGGGACTGCGGCCTCGACGACAACTCGGCAATTCATGCTAGAATGTTCGTTTTCCAATATAATGAAGGTTAGCCCTGAAACAGTGTGTATGTAAATCCCCATATAACGGGGTTTAGGGCGGTGGAAAACACTATCCAGCGGGACGCGGGCAAGCGCCGCAAAACGTCACGACGACAAAAAACAGTGACAGGTGGGACCGGCTAAGTGGACTGGTCCGCCGGGGCGACGCGGACGGAACTCGTAACGCCATTACCTCCGAACCCGTACGTACAGGACAATGGAACGGGGCGTCATTGATGTCGAGTCGCTGGCCGGCGGTATCGACTTGCAGGCAACTGTCGAGAGCGGGCAGTCCTACCTCTGGGACCGAGCGGACGGCGAGATGTACCAGCGTGACGGGGCGACCGGTAGCGACGCGTGGTACTGGACCACGATCCGCCACAGCGAGTCGCCAGCGGTCATCCGCGTCCGCCAGCAGGACGGCGTCCTCGAATGGGAGTCCTCCATCGACGCCGAAGCGGACCTCAAACGTCTCCTCCGACTTGCGGACGATCTCTCCGTGATTCGGGAGACGGCCCCGGACGACGACGTGGTCCAGTCGGCCTACGACGCGTTCTGGGGGATGCGACTGGTTCAGGACCCGCCGTTCGGGTCCCTCATTTCGTTCATCTGTTCGGCACAGATGCGCGTCGCCCGGATCCACAGTATGCAACAGGCGCTCCGTAGTGCGTTCGGCGAGGAAATCGAGTTCGACGGCCGAACGTACAACGCCTATCCGACGCCGTCGGCGCTGGCCGACACGACCGAACAACGGCTCCGGGAGCTCGGGTTGGGGTATCGCGCGCCGTACGTCCAGCGCACGGCGGAGATGATCGCCACCGGCGAGGCCGACCCGGAGGACGCCGTCGGCCTCGACTACGAGGACGCCAGGGAGTCGCTCACTCGCTTCGTCGGCGTCGGGGACAAGGTCGCGGACTGTGTGTTACTGTTCTCGCTTGGCTATCTCGAAGCGGTCCCGCTAGACACCTGGATCCGCTCGACCATCGAAGAGTACTACCCGGACTGTGAGCGGGGCAACTACACCGATACGTCACGGGCCATCCGGGCCGCGCTCGGCGGGGAGTACGCCGGCTACGCACAGACGTACCTGTTCCATTACCTCCGAACCGGCAGCGACGAGAACTGAGGCGGCGTGGCGGCAGCCGACAGTATAACGGAGCATGACGGTAAACCACCGGATATGGCTCGCACGCGAGCACACGTATTCGTCTCCGGCCGCGTTCAGGGCGTCTACTACAGAGCGACCACGCGGGAGCGCGCACAGGACCAGGGTGTCGACGGATGGGTCCGCAACCTCGACGACGGCCGCGTCGAGGCGGTGTTCGAAGGCCCGGAAGCCGACGTGGACGCGATGATCGATTTCTGCCACGACGGGAGCGAACGGGCGGACGTGACCGACGTGGAAGTCGAGTACGAGGACCCCGAGGGTATCGACGGCTTCGAGGTCCGCTGGTAGGCCGCCGTCCCGTAGAGTTACTTCACTGGCGGGCGAACCCGCGGGTATGCTCACCGGCTCCGAAATGGGAGTGGTCGACGAGAACGCCGCCGCCCTCGGCGTCCCGCGCAAGCAGTTGATGGAGTCCTCCGGTCACGCGGTCGCACGGGCGGTCCGTACCATCGCTGCCCCCGGCGATCAGGTCACCATCGTCGCCGGGCGGGGAAACAACGGCGGGGACGCGCTCGTCACCGTCCGCTTTCTCGATGACTACGACCTCCGCGTGCTCTTGCTGGGCCGCCCGGACGCCATCTCGACGACGATTGCCCGGGAGAACTGGGATGCCCTCCAGCACGCCGAGTACCCGACGGAAACGGTCACAGACTCCACATCGTTCGACCTCGGGAGTCCCGACGTGGTCATTGACGCGATGCTTGGGACAGGAATCGCCGGCGATCTCAGGGAACCAGAGGCGACGGCCGCCGCGGCGATGAACGAGAGCGACGGGACCGTCCTCTCGGTGGATGTCCCGTCCGGGCTTGACGCGGAGACGGGACGGCTGGCCGACAACGCCGTCGACGCCGACCACGTCGTCACGTTTCACGACACCAAGCCCGGCCTGCCGGACCTCGACGTGCCCGTCACTGTCGCCGACATCGGCATCCCCGACGCGGCCGAGTTGTTCGTCGAGCGGGGCGACCTCACCCGCCTCGAACGGGACCCCGCGAGCCACAAGGGCGACAACGGCGAGGTGCTGGTCGTCGGCGGCGGCCCGTACACCGGCGCGCCAGCGCTCACGTCACAGGCCGCCCTCAGAGGCGGGGCCGACCTCGTCCGGGTCGCCTGTCCGGCCGTCGTGGCACGGGAGATCCAGTCCTACAGCGAGAACCTCATCCTCAGACCCTTCGACGGCGATCACCTCGCACCGCCCCACGTCGATCACCTGGCCGAACTAGCGGCGGAACACGACACGCTCGTCCTCGGACCGGGACTGGGCGACGCAGACGCGACGCTTGACGCGGTCGGGGACTTGCTGTCCGGATTCGAGGGGGCGGCCGTCGTCGACGCCGACGCGCTGTCGGTGGTGCCGGACATCGAAACTGACGCCGAACTCGTCTGCACACCCCATCAGGGCGAACTTCTCGGTATGGGTGGTGAGACATCCGCGGACTGGCGGGAGCGGATGGGCCTCGTGGAATCGTTCGCGTCGGAGATCGGTCAGACGCTGCTGGTCAAAGGCCCCTACGACATCGTCTCCGACGGCGAACGGACCCGAGTCGGCCGGACTGGCAACCCGGGGATGACGGTCGGCGGAACCGGCGACGTGCTCGCGGGGGTGACTGGCGCGCTCGCCTGCGTTCAGGACCCGCTCGACGCGGCCGCCATCGCCGCCTACACTGTCGGCAGCGTCGGCGACCGCGTCGTCGACGAGCGCGGCTACGGACTGGTCGCAACGGATCTGTTAGACGAGATACCGAGCGTCCTGTGGCAGCGAGAAGGACAACCGTAGCGGCCGGGGTCAGGCCGACGCACCGACCAGGTCCCCGGCTTTCGCCCGGGACTGCTCGATGATGGCCGGCCGCGCCTCGAACTCGATGACCACCTGGTCGCCGTAATCGACCGTGTCGACGCTGGCGTGGTCGTGGATCCACGAGACGAGACTCATCGTGTCGTCGGTCATCGGGAGGACGAGCCGTTCGCGTTCGTAGTCCGGGAGTTCGCGGTCGATGCGCTCGGCCAGCTCGTCGATGTTGAGTCCCTGCTTGCCGCTGACCGCGACCGGGTTCGGGGCCAGTGAGGAGAGGGCGTCTTTCTTCCGGCGTATCTCCTCATCGTCGACCAGGTCGGTCTTGTTGAGGACCGTGACGATGGGCGCCTCGTTGCGTTCGTACAGCGTGTCGTGGCTCGTCACCAGTTTCTCCCGGATCTCCTCGACGGACTCGGAGATGTCGACGACGAGCAACACGAGGTCGGCGTGGTACACCGACCCGAGCGTGGACTTGAACGACTCGACGAGCCAGTGGGGGAGGTCCTGAATGAAGCCGACAGTGTCGGTGACCAGCACCTCGCGCTTGCCGACCTCGGCGCGTCGCGTGGTCGTCCCGAGCGTCGTGAACAGCCGGTCCTCGCTCTCGGCCGTGGTGTCAAGGTCGGGATGCAGGTCGTCGTTCTCGTCGACGTCGAGGTCGTCGGCGAGGCGACGCAGGAGCGTTGATTTCCCGGCGTTGGTGTAGCCGGCCAGCGCGACGAGATCGAACCCGGACTCGCGGCGCTGCTCCCGGCGGTGGCGTTCGGTCTCCTCGATAGATTCCAGTTCGTCCCGGATGTTGGCGATCTGCTTTTTGATGTCCTCTTCGCGGGACTCGTCGTACTCGCCCAGACCCATGAACCCCGGCCGCTCGTCGCGCTTGGCCAGGCTCGCCTTGGCCTCCGCACGCGGGAGTTCGTAGCGCAACTCCGCGAGTTCGACCTGGAGCTGGGCTTTCCGCGTCTGGGCCCGCTGGCCGAAGATTTCGAGGATGAGCCGGAAGCGGTCGATGACACGCACCCGCTCGGGGAGTTCGTTACCGATGTTGTACGTCTGGTACGGGCCGAGCTGGTTGTCGAAGATGACGACAGCGGCCCCTTCGCGGGCGACCGCGTTGCTCAATCGCGTTACCTTCCCTTCGCCGAGGTGGTACGCCGGGTCCTCCGTCCTGGTCTGTGTGATCTCGTCGACGACCTCGTAGCCGGCCGCCCGAGCGAGATCCCGGATCTCTTCGGTGTCGGCGGTGCCACTGTCGACACGCTTCGCGATGACCGCCCGTTCGGGTGTGTGTGTCGCCGTCACTCGGTAGAAAACTACGGCGTCCGATTATTTAACCCCCGGGGTGGCCCCGTCGGGTAGTTCAAAACACATGCCAGAAATGATACGGCGGAGCGGTGACCCGGTTTGCTCCGGCAGCGGAGCAGACAGCCCCGAGTCAGTGGGTCGCTGTTGGGATTACTCCAGGTCGTAGCGGTCGAGCTTCATGACCTTGCTCCAGGCGTCCACGAAGTCCTGGACGAACGTCTCTTCCTCGTCCTCACTGCCGTAGACATCCGCAATCGTGCGTAGACGGGAGTTCGAGCCGAAGATGAGGTCCGCGCGGGTTCCCTTCCACTTGACTTCGCCCGTCTCGCGGTCGCGGCCCTCGTAGACGTTTCGCTCATCCGAGACCGGCTCCCACGTCGTGTCCATGTCGAGCAGGTTCACGAAGAAGTCGTTGTTCAGCGTTTCCGGCTCGTCGGTGAAGACACCCAGGTCCGACCCCTGGTAGGTCGCGCCCAGCGTCCGCAGTCCGCCGACCAGCACGGTCATCTCGGCGGCCGACAGGTCCAGCAGGTCGGCCTTGTCCACGAGCAGTTCTTCGACCGGCGCGCTGTACTCGCCGCCGAAGTAGTTGCGGAACGCGTCCACGTCCGGCTTCAGCGCCTCGAAGGACTCGACGTCAGTCTGTTCCTGCGTGGCGTCCGTGCGTCCGGGCTCGAACGGAACCGTCACGTCGTACCCGGCGTCGGCCGCTGCCTGCTCGACGGCCGCGTTGCCGCCCAGCACGATGAGGTCGGCCAGCGAGACTCTCGTCTCGTCCGGCTGGGAGCTGTTGAACTCATCCTGGACGTCTTCCAGGGTCGACAGCACCGTCTCAAGCTCCGCCGGCTCGTTCACTTCCCAGCTCTTCTGGGGTTCGAGCCGAATCCGCGCGCCGTTTGCGCCGCCACGCTTGTCGCTGTCGCGGTACGTCGACGCCGACGCCCAGGCGGTCTTGACAAGCTGCGAGACGGACAGGTCCGTATCGAGGATCTCGGCTTTGAGTTCCTCGGCCTGCTCGTCGTCGATGATGTCGTAGTCAGCATCCGGGAGCGGGTCCTGCCAGATGAACGTCTCGTCCGGGACGTCCGGGCCGAGGAAGCGCTCGGGCGGCCCCATGTCGCGGTGGATGAGCTTGTACCACGCTCGTGCGAAGGCGTCGAGGAACTCGGGCGGGTTATCGCGGAAGTTCTCGATGATCTCTCGGAACTCCTCATCCCGCTTGAGAGCGATGTCCGTCGTCATCATCATCGGCGCGTGCTTCTCGGACGGGTCGTGGGCGTCCGGGACGGTGTCGTATGCCTCCTCGTCGACCGGTTCCCACTGCTTCGCGCCGGCGGGACTCTCCGTGAGTTGCCACTCGTAATCGAGCAGGTTGTCGAGATAGGAGGTGTCCCACATCGTCGGCCACTGGTTCCACGCGCCTTCGATACCGCTTGTGGTGGTCTCCGACCCCTTGCCGGAGTTCGGCCAGCCAAGGCCCATCTCCTCGATGGGGGCTGCCTCAGGCTCGGGACCCATGTCGTCGTCGGTGGCACCGTGGGATTTGCCGAAGGTGTGCCCGCCGGCGATGAGGGCGGCCGTTTCCTCGTCGTTCATCGCCATGCGGCCAAAGGCCTGCCGGATCCGCTTTGCCGACCGGAGCGGCTCAGGATTGCCGTCCGGTCCCTCGGGGTCGACGTAGATGAGCCCCATGACGGTCGCGCCCAACGGCTCCTCGAGTTCGTCGTTCTCGTCGATACGGTGTTCCTGTGGGGCTTCCCACTCGTCTTCGGGCCCCCAGTAGATGGCCTCGTCGGGCTTGAAGGCGTCCTCGCGGCCGCCGGCCCAGCCGAGCGTCTGCATGCCCATCGATTCGAGGGCGGTGTTCCCGGCGAGGATAATCAGGTCGGCCCAGGAGAGCTTGCGGCCGTACTTCTGCTTGATCGGTTCGAGCAGCCGGCGCGCCTTGTCGAGGTTCCCGTTGTCGGGCCAGCTGTTGAGCGGCGCAAACCGCTGTGTCCCGCCGGACGCGCCGCCGCGACCGTCAGTGGTGCGGTACGTGCCGGCGCTGTGCCAGGCCATCCGGATGAACAGCGGCCCGTAGTGACCATAATCAGCCGGCCACCAGTCCTGGGAGGACGTCATCAGGTCTTTGAGGTCCGCCTTCACCTCTTCGAGGTCGAGCTTCTGGAACTCCTCGGCGTAATCGAAGTCCTCGCCGTACGGGCCGATGTCGCTGGCGTTGTCGTCAAGAATATCTAAATCCAGCTTGTTCGGCCACCAATTGTGATTGGTCCGCGACTTAATCTCCTCCGCGTCTCCAGTAATCGTCCCCGCCTCCCCGTCGTCCATATCGTCAGTGGATGTTTCGTCAGCCATCTCTGAACAGTAAGAAGGATTCGGTCGTCGCATACAAATCTTTGGATATGAGTAAAGAAATGGTACAGTGTAGGAAATATTTCCCCGGGTTCTGCAGGCGGCTGTTGATTAGCAGTGATACGTTGCCCGCTGGCTCGTATCTGAGTATAAAAAGAGAGCTTCAGGGGAGCACAAAGGATTTAAAAACAGACAGTCAGGTACGCGGTATGGGTGAGTTCGTACTGCAACTAGAGGGGCTTGGCCTCCAGCAAATGGGCCTCGAGTTCGGCGGCGGCGGCCTTATCGGCGGGCTCATCGGGTTCGCCGCGAAGAAAGTCGCCAAACTCATCGCCGTCATCATCGGCATCGAGCTAGCGCTGTTCAAGTTCTTGGAGACGCGCGGCATCCTCGAAGTGAACTGGGACGCAATCGGCGGGGCCGCACAGAACGCGACCGGCACTGCGGGAGATGCGGCGGCGACGCAACCGCCGTCGTGGATCATGTCGCTGCTCTCTGCGCTGCCCGTCAGCGCCGGTTTTACTGCCGGCTTCCTAGTCGGGTTCAAGAAAGGGTAACGCGACGCCGCGGCGTCAACCGCGCGTACTGATGTCGTCTTCGTCCTTGATGATGCGGGTTTCCGCCTCGCCACTGGTGTGTTCGTTCACTACGTCATAGAAGTCGTTTTGCAGGCCAGCCGGGAACGTCAGGACGCCGACCCACGAGCCGTCCGACTGCCACTCCTCGCGTTCGAGGTCGCCGAACTGCCGGATCTGTGCCTGGGCGCTCCCGGCGTAGTCCGCGGGGACCTGCACGGCGACGGTGACCTCGTCGAACCGGATCGGGATGACCGGCCGGAGCGCATCGAGGGCGTCGTCAACCTGCGTCTCGACAGGTTCCATCGGGTCGACCCTGAAGTCCGTCTCTTCCAGCGCGGACTCGATGCGCTCCGGCGGATGTGGCGCGTCGTCCATCTGGGGATTGACCGCGTTGCGCGTGATCCGCTGGACGAGCTGTTTGTGCTTTTGCTCCTGCATCTCGCGACGCTGATCGGCCGTGATCTGAATTTCCCCCCGCTTGATGACTTCGGGGATGATGGCCATCGGGTCGGTCGTGTCGAACACCTCTTCGAGCATGTTCTCGGGCGGTCGGTCCCCCCGCGAGGCGTCCTCGAAGACGTCCTCTGCCGCGATAACGTCTTCGAGGTCGCCGTCGAAGTCATCGCGTTTTATCGCCAGCGCAGCGTCCGGATCCACCAGTACCTCGAACCGCTGGCCGTGGGATTCGAGGCGCGCCGTCACCGCCTCGTCAAGCGATATCATACCCGTCGGTAGCAGTGGGCCAGTTAAAGGCCTTACTGCGTCGTCGGACAGAAAAGAGTCCAGTCGCCCGCGAGGGCCGTCGGAAGCGTTACTCTTCCTCGGTGTCTTCGTCGTCCGCGTCTTCGTCAGTTGGAAGCAGGTCGGCCTCCGCGAGGTGGGCCTCCTTCTCCTCGTCGGTCAACTGGCCGAAGGTCTCCGTTTCGACGTCGACCGTGGCGACGCCGATGCCCTCCGGCGTGACCTCGTCCTCGTTGACCGACGCGAGGGCGGCCAGCGCGAGGTCGACGCCGTCGTCGAGGTCCATCTCCTCGTCGTAGTGCTCTTCGAGGTAGTCCCGGATGTCGCCGCGGTCGGCCCCGACAGCGAGGGCCTTCCACTCGTAGGGCGTCCCGGAGGGGTCGGTCTCGAACAGGCGCGGCTCGCCGTTGACGATGCCGCCGATGATGAGCGCAACGCCGAACGGGCGCGCGCCGCCGACCTGGGTGTACTGCTGGATGTAGTCGGTGATTTCCTTGGTGAGTGTCTCGACGCCGACCGGCTCGCCGTAGCGCAGCTGGTTCACCTGCGCCTGTCGGCGGGCGAAGTCGATGAGCTGTCGGGCGTCGGCGACGTGGCCGGCCGACGCGATGCCGATGTGGTCGTCGGCCTTGTGGATCTTCTCGACCGAGGAGCGCTCCATCAGCGGCGACCGGATGCGCTTGTCCACGGCGAGAACGACGCCGTCGCTCGTTCTGACGCCGATGCTTGCTGTGCCGCGTTTGACCGCTTCGCGGGCGTACTCGACCTGGTAGAGGCGTCCGTCCGGGGAGAAGATAGTGATCCCGCGGTCGTAGGCCTGCTGTTGGTTTTGTCCCTGCATAGTTATCGGAAATCGAGTGCTGTCGCGCCGACGAACGCGCCGTCGGGGGCCGCTTCGACATCGTAGCGCGGCGGCCGAACCGTAGCCCCCCGATCTGCGTTCTCGAACACGACGTGTCTCTGTTCAGTGGGTTCCGGCGGCCCGCGTATATACTTTTCTTCACAGGCGCGCACGGTGCCGCTAATCCCCCGGACACGGACACGAACCTCGTCGTCGTCGATGCTGTTCACACAGGCCAGCGCGGCGCGGGCCGGGTCGGTCTGGCCGCGTCTGGTCCGGACGATAGCCTCGGCCGTGCCGTCGTAGTCGTGGAACTGGAGGACTGTCATGTCCGTCTCGGCGCTGCCGGTGTCGCCCAGCAGGTTCTGTGCGGCGTACCACACCGCCCGCTGGAACGCCCGGCGGTCAAGCGACGCCGTCGGCCACGTCTCGATGCCGACGGCGAGATAGCGCCACCGGGGCCGGAGATGTTTCGGGAGGTGTTTCATGCGTGGTCGTTGGCGCGAAGGACAATGAGCGGTGCGGTGTGGCTACTGGCAGTTTCTGGTACTATTGATAAGGACAGGAAACGGTGTACCGGTTACTACAGTCCACAGCCCATACTTGTAGAAACAGTCCGAGAATCGATGTTGCCGTTGTCATCAATACGGACTTCTGCAAACCGGGAATTACAGTCGAACTGCTCAGTCGTTACTGGGTACGTGCCTGTCGTCTGTGTTGATTCATCAGTAACTCGAAGGAGATAACCATCCGGGGACCGAATTTCCAGTCGAAGCGTCCCATTCGGTTGAAGTGTTTCTGTACGGGTTATGAGTGACGAATCGGTGTTATTATGTATTAATTCTACAGACACGGTTCGGTTCGTCGGGCTATTATTCCAGACCTGGATTGGTAACCCCTCCCGACCGTCACCGACTTGGATGACGATAGTGGGTTCAACTTTCGTTCCTTGGTACGGCTCTGGAACGGATGGATCAATCGTTGGTGTGTCAGTTGTCATTACGTCGGGAGGGCCACTGAGGGTAGAGAGGGTGGGAAACAGGATTAATGAAGCGACGACAGCAGTAATGATAATAAGGAGTACCGTGAGAAACGGACGAAGATTCATGCAATTAGCCGTCAATCTCTGAATATATCTGTTTTATTGTTGTTGAGTCCGCAAATTTATCGACCAGACAGCTCACCACAGAGCGCACGGAACAATTTGGATTATTGCACACTCTCTATCAAGGGCACATGCTATTGTCAGTGGATCACACCAGCGCCAGTGTCTCGCTATTCAGCGTCCGCGTCGTCGTCTTCCAAACGAACACCCGGCTCGATGACGGCGTCACTCTGGCGTTCACGGTTGCGCTCCACGACGCGGCCCCACTCTGCCAGCCCCTCGCGGACGGTGTCGGCGTCGAAGCCGATGGTCTCGCCGACGGCAATGATGTCCCGCGGTGCCCGAATTTGCAGGTGATTGCTCGGCGACGCCGAGATGACAAACGGCGCGCCCGCGTCCTCGACCAGTTCCCGCAGTTTCCGGAGTTCCTTGATAGCCCGGACGCGACTGCCGCCGGACTCGCGAAGCACCGGGCCGAAGTCGAACTCGACGCGGACGCCGTTGTCGGCCGCTGCGTTCGCCAGCACGTGGTTGAAATCTCCGTCCTCGCGCATCGGATGGGCGAGTACGTCGACGGTCGGTTGCTCCACCGCGAACCGGTTGATGCGGCGGTCGCCGCCGTGGACGACGACGACCGTGCGGTCACTGCGGTAGTTCCCGACGAAGCCGCTAGCTCGTGAGGGGTCTTCGGCCCGAACCTCGACGCCGACCGCGACATCGATGTCGTACGCGTCGCTGATTTCGTCGGCGTCGTAGTCCGCTTGCGCGTCGCCGTAGTTCCTGACGACGATGCCGTCATAGTCCGATTCGGCGGCCGTCAGCGCGTGTCGGGCGACGGTGCTGTCGCCGTCGGGATGGGCATAGACGGCCTCGTACATCACAACTCCTCTAACAGTTCGCGGGCGTTTTCGACGGCCTTCTCCCGCTTTGCGGGGTAGGCCTCGACTTTCGCCCGGAGCGTGATGCCGTCGCCGCGTTCGACGCTCCCCCCGAACGCGGCCTGTTTGTCGAAGGTGAGAAAGAACGAACAGTTGTCGTCGACCCGGTCGTCGAGTTCCGCACGCACCGCGTCGATATCCGGCGCTGACGCGACCTGCGTGAGCACGTGGCGGATGTCGTCCGCGTTCTCGACGCGGGCCGAGAGGACGATAATGCGGTCGCCGTAGTGCCCCTCGCTTTTGGCGCGCTCGATAGGGTAGTCCTCTGGCAGGAACGTTCGGAGCGCCCCCTCGACGCGCTTGTCGTCCTCTGTCGCGTAGCAGAACGTCCGGAGGTCGACGTAGTGGAACGGAACCGACGACATCGAGGCCCTACTCGTCCTCGGCGGCTTCGAGGTTGTCCTCGGGGACGCCCTGTTCCTGGCCGTCCTCGAAGGAGACCGTGTAGTTAGCGTCGCCGAACATGGTCTCGACGACCTGCGTGATGGTACCTTCCTGACCGTCGTAGTCGCTGTGCTCGTCGTGGAGAATAACGGAGTCGTCCTCTTCGAATGCCATACCCGGCGGTACTCGGTGGCTCGTCAAAAAGGGACTGATTCAGTGTCGAAGGCTTATAGGCACCTCGCGCCAACTGCTTGCCATGAGCAGCACGGCAGGGGTCCCCGGATACTCGCCGCCACGGCTGGCGCTTCCAAAGCATTCGGACAGATGACGAGCGTCGACGACCTGTGGTTTCTCGCCGACGGCGCGTGTCAGACCGCCGAGCAGACGTATCACAAGCTCCGGGAGCAGTACGGCGGCTACGTCGAGTTCACGCGCCACCGCAACGTCCCGCGGCGGCGGTTCCGGGACGTGGCTGCGGCCGCCCGGGACCACGGCGCGCCCTACGGCGCACACACACTCGCCTACAGGGCCACCGGCGAACTCCTCCTCGTCCGCCACGAGGGCGTCGACATGTGGGTCCTCCCCGGCGGCGAACTCGACGGCGACGAGTCCATGCAGGAGGCCGCACTGCGCGAATTAGGCGAGGAAAGCGGCATCGAAGCGACCATTGAGGGGATGGCGATGCTCGGGCGCATCGAGTTCTACTGCGACGGCAACATGGCCTGGGGCGTCCTGCCGGTGTACGAGGCGCGGGCGGAGACGACCGACATCGCCGTCGACGACCCCGACCACGAAATCAGCGAGGCCCGGTGGTTCGACGAACTACCGGCCGATACGCGCGACCGCGAGGAAATCCTGGAGTGGCGCGAACAGCGGTTCGGGGACGGGGCGTAGTCGTTCGTCAGGAAAGCGTGACAACATCCATCATATCGCTGAAAGCCTCGAAATCATCGTCAGCAGTCACAAGTATGTCGCCTGTCGACTGCGCAGTCGCGGCTATCATCGTATCTCTGGGCGACACTGGCGTTCCTGCGTCCAGGAGGTTCGCCTGGAGATTCGCTGCCTCAATTGCTATCGATTCGGTGAAATCGAGTGCTTGAACGCGCCCAAAGGCCTGCCGGGTCTGAAATACGTCCGTTTTCCCGGGTCCGAATACTTCTCCCTCTAAAACCTCGTAGACACAGATCGAGGCGGTGAAAAGAGTGTCTTGGTCGTCGACGAAGGTCACGACCGAGTCGACGCCTTCGAGATAATCGATAATAACCGACGTGTCCAGAAACGTCATCTATCCCGCCCGAAGCTATCTTTTGACTCTTTGAGCCGTTCGCGTGCGGCATCGGCTTTTTCCGAACTCCACACTCCGGGTTCCATCGAATCGCCATCACGAGCCAACCGTGCCAGAAGCTCGTCGTACGATTCTCCCTCTCGCTTCAGCCGTTCGAGAAGGGCCTTGGTATCCTCGGAAACCCGGATCGTCGTGCTCATACGTATATGTCAAGTATACACTACTATATTCGTTTCGGGTATCTATTCTGGCCCGAAGGACTGCCCCTCGCGAGCGTCGGCGTTCATCCGCCGGATGGTCGCGCGGGCGTTGCTGGCGTCGTAGCCAAACAACACAGTTTCGGCATACTCCTCAGCAACTTCGACGGCCTTCGAGAGATCGTCCACGTCCACGTCGACGGCGTACAGTTCGATGCTAAAGGGCGTCGAGAGGCGGTCCTGCCACCCTTTTGCCAGAATCTCAAGCCAGTAGGTCGTCGAGTAGGCCATGTCGTAGATGGGGACGACGAACTCGTCGACGTACTCGGCGATATCGTCGACGGCAACGCCCGAGCGGGCTTCGAGGTGGCCGGGGTAGGGGTCCGGATACAGTGTGAGATACATCTCGCCGGGCACGCGCTCGCGGGCCTCGGCGACGAACTCCGTGATGACGTTACTGCGCCAGGTCGACCAGTCCTCGAATTCGCTGTCGGCGAAACGTTGCTCGCAGCGGTCACAGTGGCAGTACTCGTCCCGGGGGAAGCCCACGTCGTCGAGGCGGACATCCTCGTTGACGGCTGCCGCCTCCTCGATGATGTCGAGCAGGCCCTCGCGGTAGCGGTCGTGGGTCGGGCAGACGTAGGTCCAGTCGAAGTACGGCTGATTCCGGGTCGCCGGCGTCCCCTCGTCGTCGAACGCGAGCAACTCCTCCTCGCTCTCGACGGCGTTGTCGCCGAAACAGGACACCATGTTCACCGCGCCTTCGATTGGTTCGACAGCGCGGCCGGTCACGTCCTTGACCTCGTAGAACGCCCGGTCGAACTCGGACCACTCCGTCTCCTCCTCGTTACGGGTGACGACGCCGTACATACACGCTGGTACGGCCGTTCGCCGGGTAAGGGTTCGGAAAAACACGGGCGCTGCCGCTGACAGGAGTGGGTCCGTCGGAATACTGTCGGCCGGCGAAGAAGTGGCACCCCACACGAGACCGCTGAGGACCAGTGGGCAGGGCGGCCGACAGCACGGTTCAGGGAACGGTACAGCTCAGGGAGTCGGTCTTATCGCTTGACGTAGTACGCGAGGGCAAGCGCCATGACCGCGGCGAGGGCGATGACTTTCTTTTGCATCATTTCAATAAACGAACACCGATTATAAAGAACTATCGCCGTGCTAATCGTCGGCACGCCCTTCAGTATCGGTGCACGGATCGGCGTCCGGGCCGGCGATATCCGCCGCCTCATGCGTGCCGACTGGCGGCCGGTTCACCTCGGCTGCAGGGGAGTCGGCGAGGTCAGTCCGGTCGTCGGCGTCGGCCTCGATTGCGTCCATCTCACCGTCTTTCCGGGCGTCCTGGTCGATGCGCATCGAGCAGAACTCCGCGCCGCACATCGAGCAAAAGCGCGCCTCCTTGTAGTTGTCTCCGGGGAGCGTCTGGTCGTGGTACTCGCGGGCGCGGTCGGGGTCGAGCGCCAGGTCGAACTGCTCGCGCCAGTCGAAGGCGTAGCGGGCTTCCGAGAGCGCGTCGTCCCAGTCCCGCGCGCCCTCACGCCCGTTTGCCACGTCGGCGGCGTGGGCGGCGATCCGGTAAGCCGCGAGCCCGTCCCGCACGTCAGATTGCTCCGGGAGGCCGAGATGCTCCTTGGGGGTCACGTAACAGAGCATCGCCGCGCCGGCACGGCCCGCCTCCGTCGCGCCGATGGCGCTCGTGATGTGGTCGTAGCCCGGTGCAACGTCGGTCACGAGCGGGCCGAGCACGTAGAACGGCGCGCCGTCACACACCCGTTGCTGCCGTTCGACCTGCGCTGCGACCTGGTCCATCGGGACGTGGCCCGGTCCCTCGACCATCACCTGCACGTCGTGGGCCCAGGCAGTCCGGGTGAGCTCCCCGAGCGTGTCCAGTTCGGCGAACTGCGCGTCGTCGCCGGCGTCGGCGAGACAGCCCGGCCGGAGGCCGTCGCCGAGGCTGAAGGTCACATCGTACTCGCGGAATATATCGCAGATGTCCGCGAAGTTCGCGTACAGCGGGTTCTCCATCCCGTTTTCCTCCATCCATTGTGCGAGAATGGAGCCGCCGCGGGAGACGATACCCGTTTTGCGGCCGTCGGTCAGGGGCAAGTGTTCCATCCGGACGCCGGCGTGGATAGTCATGTAGTCGACGCCCTGCTTCGCCTGCTTCTCGATGACATCAAGCAGCAGTTTGTGGGTGATCTCGCTCGGCTCGCCGGCGCGTTTGACCGCTTCGTAGATGGGGACTGTCCCGATTGGAACCGGCGAATGTTCGACGTTTGCCGACCGAATCTCGTCGAGATCGCTCCCCGTCGAGAGGTCCATCACGGTATCTGCCCCGTAGTGGACGGCAGTGTGAAGCTTCTCCAGTTCGCCCTCGATGTCGCTCGTCTCCTCGCTGTTGCCGATGTTGGCGTTGACTTTCGTCGCGAACTCCCGGCCGATAATCATCGGGTCAAGCGAGTCGTGGCCGACGTTTGCGGGAATCACCGCCTGTCCGTCGGCGACCTGCTGGCGGACGAACTCGGGCTCGACGCCCTCGCGCTCGGCGACTCGCGCCATCTCCTCGGTGACGATTCCGTTCCGGGCCGCTGCTAGCCGCGTCATGATCACTAGGTTATACTACTTAGTTATAAACCTGTGGTGGGCAGTCGCCTCAAAGAGACCCCGTCAATACTGGGACTGACCCCAACACCGATGTACGCGAACGAGAAATAAGCGACCAATGGCCCGACGGACCCGTCGTGCGGTGCTCGCGGCGCTTGGGAGTGGTATCGCCGCGACGGCGGGCTGTGGGGCGTTCGGTCGGGAGCGGATAGAAGTACTGCTCGCGGGGAGCCTGCAGAGCGCGGCCAGCGAGACGCTCCAATCGCAAACAGATGTCGACCTCGCCGTCGAGGCCCGGGGGTCGGTGCAGGCCGCACGTTTAGTCGCCGACGGGAAGCGCGACCCCGACATCGTCGCGCTTGCGGACCCGGCCCTGTTCGACCGGGTCATGGACACCGACTGGCATGCCGTGGTCGCCAGCAACGAGATGGTGCTGGCATACAACCCGGAGACGGACGGCGGGACGCGCATTGCGGACGCGGACCCGTGGTACGACCCGCTCCGAGGGGGCAGCGTTTCGCTGGGTCGGACCGACCCGACGCTCGACCCGCTTGGCTACCGGACGCTGTTCGTGCTCGACCTTGCTGCCGACTACTACGACGAATCGGAACTCCCTGACGCAGTGCTCTCGCCGGACCAGACCTACCCCGAGACGCAACTGCTCGCGCAGTTCGAAACGGGGGCCGTCGACGCCGCGTTCGTCTACCGGAGCATGGCTATCGAGCGGGACTACCCCTTCCGGGAGTTCCCGCCGGAGATACACCTTGGCGACCCTGCTCACGCGGAGGCGTATCGGACCGCCAGCTACGAACTGTCGGACGGGACGACGATCACCGGCAGCCCCATCGAGTACGGTGCCGTCCGGCGTGACGACCACGGGACGACGCGTACAGCCTTCGAGACCGTCCTGTCCGGTGACTGGCTCGCACCACACGGATTTACCGTCCGTCAGGCGTATCCTCGACTAGTGGGAGATGTCCCGAGTACTGTCACGCGGTGAGACCGGGGCCGGCCACGCGGTCGGCGTGCGCGAACTCGTTCCCGTCCTGGGAGCGGTGCTGCTCCTGTATTTCGTCGTCCCGGTGATGGTGCTCGTGCTCACGTACTCCCCGGCGGCGCTGCTTTCGAGCCTGACGGAAACGTACGTCATCAACGCCGCGATCACCTCCCTCGTCGCCGCGCTCGGCAGTACCACTATCGCCGTCGTGTTCGGCCTGCCGCTTGCCTACTGGCTCTCGAAGAACACCGGCGCGCTGGCGACCGCCGCGATGGGGGCCGTCGTTCTCCCGCTCGTCCTCCCGCCGGTCGTCAGCGGGATGTTGCTGTTGACCGTCGTCGGCCCGAACGGCCTCGGCGGCCTCACCGATCTGGCGCTGACGCGGTCGCTGCTGGGCGTCGTCGCCGCCCAGACGTTCGTCGCGTCGCCGTTTTTCGTCGTCACCGCCAAGGCCGCCTTCGACGGCATCGACGACCACCTCGAAGAGGCCTCCCGGTCGCTCGGGCGCGACTGGGTCGGGACGATGCGCTCGGTGACGGTCCCGCTCGCGAAGCCCGGCCTGCTCGCCGGCCTTGTGCTGACGTTCGCGCGTGCGATGGGCGAGTTCGGGGCGACGATGATGCTGGCGTACTACCCGCGGACACTCCCCGTCCAGATCTGGGCCTCGTTCATCTCGGACGGGCTGGACGCGGCGCTGCCCGTGGCGGTGGTCCTGCTCGGTGTCGCGCTCGGGACGCTACTGATAGTCCACGCCCTCCGGGCGACGCCGTGGCGGTAGCGGTCGGTGTCGGAAAACTAGGACCGCTCGTGCGCCCAGAACTCCTCGTCGACGGTGACCTCCTTCTTGAACAGCGGCACCTCCCCTTTCAGACGGTTGATACCGTCTTCGACGGCGCGGAACGCCTCGGTCCGGTGACCGGCCAGAATGACGACGAAGACGATGTCTTCGCCGGCCTCGACCACGCCGGTCTTGTGGTGCAGTCGGACCGCGTAGACGCCGTCCCGTGCTTCGAGGTCCCGCCGGAGCGCGGCCATCTTCTCGGCGGCGACCTCGTCGTAGCGCTCGAACTCCAGCAGCTCGGTCGGCGGGTCTTCCGGCCCCTCTTGTGCGCGGACCCGTCCGGTGAAGGTCGCAATCGCGCCGGAGTAGACTTCATCCGGGTCCCGCTTGATATCTGCGACGAGCGTCTCCAGCGTGATGTAGGGGTCCCGTTCCTCCAGCGCCGAGACGATTTTGTCGAGGTCGGCGTCCGCGCCGTGGGGCGCGCGGTGGACGACGGGGTCTGCGACCTCGCGGTCGCCGAGGACGACCTTCGGAATGGTTGCGTCCGAAAACCCCTCGACGAGCGCGTAGTCGTAGTCGGGCGCGAGGGCGTCGAGCGTCTCATCGAGCGTCCGCGACTGCCCCGTCGCGTACCACTCGCCGTCATCGGTGAGCGCGACCGTCTCGGCCGCGCCGGCGTCGCGGTGGCGAGCCGTGTCCTTCCCGTCCGTGTCGATATCCGGCGCGTGCGTGCAGTGTTTGACCGTCGCGACACGTCCGGATCCGGAAAGCCGCTGTGTCAAACGTTCGACCAGCGTGGTCTTTCCCGTCTCGGAGTGTCCGACGACACCGAGGACTTGCATGCACACCAGTAACAGGGCGACGTAGATAGACCTTTTTCATGCCAGCGGCGCATCTGCAGTCGGTGGCCGCCCTCAGCGGTCGACGGTCTTCTCGACCACGCGGATATCTTCGATGGCCGTCGCGGGGTACTCGCCGTCCTCGTCTTTTTCGTTTGCCTTCACCATGTCCCAGACGACGTTGAGGCCAGTCGTTACGCCCTCAAGCGCCTCCATCTCGCAGCCGGTCTTGCCGACTGTCTCGACGGCGACCGTGATCTCGACGGCCTCGTCGCCGACGATGAACTCGACCTCGACGTTCGTGATAGGGATCTGGTGGCACATCGGCACTGTCTCCCAGGTGTGTTTGACCGCCTGTATCGCCCCGATACGAGCTGTCGTCAGCACGTCGCCTTTCTCCACCTCGTCGGCGTCGATGGCGGCGAGTGTGGACTCGGTGAGTCGAATCTGTCCGCGCGCGACCGCGCGGCGCTGGCTCTCGGCCTTGTCACCGACATCGACCATCTGTGCGTCCCCCTCCTCGTCGACGTGCGTGAACTCCTCGGGCATGCCTACCCGTAACCGACGCCGGCCCAAAACCGTGCGGGTCCGAGTTACCGGCGGACGAGCCCCAGCAGGTGACCCACGGCTGGCGCGACGAGTTTCTCCGCGCCTGTCCGGGCGGCGTTCTCGCTCCCGGGCAGACAGAACACCAGGCGGTCGTCGACGACACCGGCGGTCGCGCGCGAGGCCATCGCCATCGGCCCGACCTCCTCGTAGGAGAGCCAGCGGAACAGTTCGCCGAAGCCGGGTATCGGCCGGTCGAACAGCGGTTCGATGGCGTCGACGGTCACGTCGTCGGGCGTGAGGCCAGTCCCGCCGGTCGTCAGGACCACGTCGACGCCGTCATCGAGCAGCGCGGCGGCGGCGTCCTCGATAGCGTCCATCTCGTCGGCGACGAGACGGCGCTCGGCGATGCTGTGTCCCGCGTCTTCGCAGGCCGCGGCGATGATATCGCCGGCCGGATCGTCGTCCAGCGTTCGTGAGGACGAGACCGTGAGAACGCCGATGGCGATCCCTTCGGCGTCGTGAGCGTGGTGGTCGTCGTGAGCCTGGGCCTCGTGACTGTGGTCGTCTCCGCCGTGACCGTGGTCACTGTCGTGTCCATGCTCCCCGTGGCTGTGACGCGACTCGCTGTCACTGGCTGCCTCGTCGTGATCGTGTCCCATACCGGGGATGACAGTCGGCGGCAAAATATACCCTCGGCTGTGTGGCCGGCGACCGGTGGGCCAGCGCCGACAGAGCGCGAAAACCGTCCGGGTCAGCGGACCCAGTGCCTCACTCGTAGTACGGGAGGCGTTCGACGACCTCCGCGAAGGCGACGTTTTCGCGGACCTGGTCCATCTCGACGCGGAGGCGCTCGCCGACGTCCGCATCGGACACGATGACCACGTACCCGCCGTCGATACGCGCGACGCCGTCGCCCTTGTCGCCGATGTTGTCGATTTCGACCACGCGCGTCTCGCCTTCGACGACGGGCGGAGACGACGGTGCGAACTCCGGTTCCCTGCTCGGCTCGTCGGACCGGGAATCGGACTGCGGCTCGGATCGGGACCTGGGCTGAGAGTCGGATGTGGATCGGGACTGTGACTGTTGCGTGGGTGCCTCGGCCGCCGACTGGAACAGTGCGATCCGGTACAGCGTCTCGGGGGCCAACGTTCCAAGTTCGACCTCTTGTTTCGGAATCTCGATCACGTACGAGTCGTCCTGCTCCTCAACAAGTCCGGTAAAGAGACAGTGGAGAGCTGAATCGGTCGTCATTAGTATAATTGGTTTGGCTAGCACCGGAACTGCATTGATTCTGGTGTTTTCAATCCGCCGTGCCAACCGCAGCGGGGAGCGGTCGTTACTCGAACCCAAACAGCCGACGGAGTTCGCGTTCGATGGCCTCAGTGAACGCCGACAGAACCGTGTCGAACGTCTCTTCGTCGCCCGGCAGAGACTGCGCACACGCCGCGGTGTCGTCGGGGAGTCGAATGGTGAACCTCCCGTCGCCCTCGTACACCGGCTCGCTCTCGCTGAGAATCTGCCGGTCGATACCGCGAAGCACCTCGGAGTCGTACTGCCCGTGCAGCTCCTGGTACGCGTTCGAGTACGCCGTTTCGAGTTCATCGAAGTAGTGGACGTATTTCTCCTCGAACTTCTCGGCGTCGAACTCGGTCATGGGTAATGTGTCACCGGGGCGCGGGTAAAGGGTTCTGTGACTGGCGGACGAGACGCCCGGCGGTCATCGACCCGGTATCGGTCGTAAATGGGTCCGTCTCAGCGGGTGTCAAGCAGGTCGTCGAGGAGTTTCCGCTGGGCAGCGGCGAGGTGCTCGGTGAACGTCGAGGTGGAGATATCCAGCGCTTCGGCCACGTCGCCGGCGGTCGCCTCGCGCGGGTGTTCGAAGTACCCCATCTCGTGGGCTCGACCCAGAACCTCGCGCTGGCGACTGGTCAGTTTCGCACGGTCGAAAACGACCGGCCGGTCCGTCTCCGAGGACGTATCATCGAGCAGCCGCCGGAGTTTGACCGTATCCCCCTCCGATTTGAGGTCGTCGACGATCTCTCGCAGGGTGGGAACGTCGTCGACGATGAACGTGACGACGAGGGACTCGGTGTCCGCCGTGAACTCCTGGACCACGCAGCCGGCCGCCTCGATGCGTTCACAGACGCAGCCCTGACCGGCCGCTCGCGATAGTTGGAAGATGTGTCGGCTGTCGTAAGCGAACACGTGATCGACGTTCGAATCCTCCCTCTGCATCGCTTCCGGGGATCCGTCACCACCTTTGAGGGTGAACTCTTCGACGACACGGTCGGCACCGCCGCTCGTTGCGCTCCGGGAAACCGTCGACACCGACCACTCGTCGTCAGCGTGTGGCTGTACTTGACAGGACCGAGGACCGAACACTTCGACCTCGGCGAGTATTCGGCCCGACATGTGCGGAGGGTGGCTCGGCACACATAAGAAAGGGTGTGCGAACATGTTCGCATAAAAAGCCGCCATATAATGGGCCTAAGATGTCGGGCTGGCAGTTCATCCGGGTCCTGGGACAAACCCCGAACACAGCGACACAGCGCAGGCGTTCGAATCGCTGGCGAACCGAGATAACACAAGATTATGAGACGCAACACGATACTCATCGGACTGTTGATAACAGCGGTGTTGCTGCCGATGTGGTACGTCGCCTTGCACGGCGAGCCACCGTCGGAAGAGATCGCTATCGACGAAAGCGTCAGCGACATCCGGCCGCTCGATAGCCCGATAGAGACGCCGAACAAGCTGTCACCGAGCCAGGTCGGTGTCGTCGTCTGGGTCGCTCTGTTCGTTCTCGTGGGCGTACTGACGGCCGCCCATCAGTTCATGAACAGAGCGGTTCGGCCGCCCGACGAGGCCGAACCGGTCACCGACGGCGGGACCGTCTCGCTGCCGTGGCTCAACACTGAGCACCGTTGGATCGTCGAGTACCACGACGCCTCGGACGCCATAGAGGGGCTCGTCGCCATGAGCGGGCTGACGGTCCTGTCTATCGTCTTCGCGGCGCTGTTCACCGGCGAGTACCTCACGCTCGCCCGAACCCAGTACTTCGGGCTGTACGCGACCGGGATGTTCCTCTCGCTCGCGCTCTCGACGGTCGCGTACTACGCCTGGTTCATGCCACACGTCGAAGTCGCCGAGATCAGGGGGCACGAATGATCGAGTATCCGAAACCCGATGACGACGACGAGGAACAGGGCGACGACTGCTCGTGTGACGGGGCCGGTACGTCCCCGACGCTGTACGGAGACGCGCGTGCGGAACTCCGCCGCCGCGATTTCGCGAAGTTCCTCGCGACCGTCGGCGGCCTGACCGCCGTCGCCAGCCTCACCGCGCCGCTCGCCAGCACCACGCAGGTGTTCGAGCGGGGATACAACGGGCCGGTGTACTCCGACGGCATCCACCTCGTCGACAGCGAGGGCGAGCGCATCACGGAGGGGCGGCTCTCCGAAGGCGAACACATGACCGTCTTCCCGGAGCCCCGCCCCGGCATCGAGGACGCGCCGACGCTGCTGGTGCGCTACGCCGAATCCGACTACGGCAGCGACATCTCCGAGGGGTTTACGATCAGCGGCTACGCCGCCTTCTCGAAGGTGTGTACCCACGCCGGCTGTATGGTCTCGGACCGGGAGGAGGACCTGGTCGTCTGTCCCTGTCACTTCGGGAAATTCAACGTTTTGGAGGGAGCAGCGGTCAGCGGCGGGCCACCGGGACGGGCGCTCCCACAGCTCCCGATTACGGTGACCAGCGACGGCTTCCTCGTCGCCACCGGTGACTTCGAAGGGCCAGTCGGCCCGGGAGGCGAGTGATGTCCCGCGCCAAAGCCGTCTACGACTGGTTCGACACCCGCCTCGACCTGGAGAACGGTCAGAAGTTCCTCGGCAAAGCGTTCCCGGCCGAGGACTCGTTCCTGCTGGGCGAGGTGGCGCTGTTCTGTTTCCTCCTCCTGATACTGTCAGGGGTCTTCCTCGGGTTCTTCTTCGAGCCCTCGACCTCCGACGTGGAGTACGACGGCAGCGTCCAGAAGTTCCAGGGCGAGGAGATGCCCGAAGCGTTCGTCTCGGTGTTGCACATCACCTACGACGTGCCCTTCGGGATGTTCATCCGCCGGCTCCACCACTGGGCGGCCCACCTCTTTGTCGCCTCCATCGGGTTGCACATGTTACGGGTGTTTTTCACCGGCGCGTACCGCAACCCGCGGGAGCCGAACTGGATCGTCGGCACGGGACTGGCGGCGCTCGCGATGGGGGCGGCCTACACCGGCTACGCTTTGCCCTTCGACGAGTTCGCTGCCACGGCCACGAGCATCGGCTACAACCTCACGGTGTCGATACCCCTGTTAGGTGATTTCCTCGGCCAGGTGGTGTTCGGGGGTGAGTTCCCCTCGAGCGCCACCATCCCGCGGCTGTACTTCCTGCACGTCCTCGTGATACCGGCGGCAATCGCCGTTGGGCTGGCTGTCCACATGGCCATCCTCATCCGGCAGAAACACACCGAGGCACCGCGGGACGGGGACGTGACCGGTGGCCGCCAGCCCGTCGACGAGGACGACGACGACATCATCATCGGCCTGCCGGCGTTCCCGAACCAGGCCGCCGTCTCTGCGGTGGTGTTCTTCGTCACCGCGGCCACATTGTCGGCGCTTTCGGGCCTGCTGCCGGTCCACAACGTCGCGGAGTACGGTCCGAACGACCCCGCGGCCACGCCGGAGCTCATCATGCCGGACTGGTTCCTGATGTGGGTGTACGGCTTCCTGAAGCTCCTGCCACAGATCAGCTTCAACGTCGGCCCGGCCCACATCAACGGGGAGTTCATCGGCGGCATCGTCCTCCCGGGCCTGGTGTTTGCCGCGGTCGCCGTCTGGCCCTTTATCGACCGGACGGAGCCGACTCACTTCACCGCGGACCCGCTGGACCGGGCCTGGCAGACCGCCGTCGGCGTGGCCGCCGTCGCGTTCATCATGATCGCCTCGATAGCGGGGATGAACAACATCCTCGCGGACCAGGTACTGGGCACGACGACGAACGTCGTCAATCCCATCCTAACGGCGGCGTTGCTCATCGTCCCGCCCGTCTTCGGGGGGATTACGTACCTGCTGTTGCGCGACGGCGAGCCGACGCCGTCCCGGGAGGGTGACGTGGCCGCCGACGGCGGCTCCGTCGACGACGAAACGGGTAGCACTGACTCGGAGGGAGACGGATGACTGCGAGCGTCGAACTGACTGAGCGGCAGTATCGCCTGCTGGATACGACGAGCAAGCTGGTCGGCCTCGGGCTGGTCGCCGCCGGCCTCGAAGTCGGCGGCAGCACGCTCGCCGGCATCGCCTTAGCCGTGGCCGGCGCTGCCTGCGCGACCGCGACAGTGTTCATCACCAATGAGTAGAAACGACCTGACCGACGACGAGGCGGACAGTGCGGGAATCAGCCGCCGCGACTTCGTGCGCGGCCTCGGAGCGGCATCGCTGCTTGGCGCGACGGGGCTGTCGTTTGCCGACGACGGTATGGACGGCCTGCAAGCGGTCGACGACCCCATCGGCAACTATCCGTACCGGGACTGGGAGGACCTCTACCGCGACGAGTGGGACTGGGACTCCGTCGCCCGCTCGACCCACAGCGTCAACTGCACCGGCTCCTGCTCGTGGAACGTCTACGTCAAGGACGGGCAGGTCTGGCGCGAGGAACAGGCCGGCGACTACCCGACGTTCGACGAGAGTCTCCCCGACCCGAACCCGCGCGGCTGTCAGAAGGGGGCCTGCTACACCGACTACGTCAACGCCGACCAGCGCGTGCTCCACCCGCTCCGCCGCACGGGCGAGCGCGGCGAGGGCCAGTGGGAGCGGATCAGCTGGGACGAGGCGCTGACCGAGATCGCCGATCACGTCATCGACGAGGTGCAGGCGGGCCGGTACGACGCCATCTCGGGATTCACACCGATCCCAGCGATGTCCCCGGTGTCCTTCGCCAGCGGCAGCCGACTGGTCAATCTGCTCGGCGGCGTCTCGCACAGCTTCTACGACTGGTATTCGGACCTACCACCGGGACAGCCGATTACGTGGGGCACCCAGACGGACAACGCCGAATCCGCCGACTGGCACAACTCGGACTACATCATCGCCTGGGGATCGAACATCAACGTCACGCGCATCCCCGACGCGAAGTACTTCCTCGACGCCGGCTACGAGGGCGCAAAGCGAGTCGGTATTTTCACCGACTACTCCCAGACGGCCATCCACACCGACGAGTGGCTCTCGCCCCATGGCGGCAGCGACACCGCACTCGCGCTGGGCATGGCCCAGACCATCGTCGACGAAGGGCTGCACGACGAGGAACACCTCAAGGAGCAGACGGACATGCCGCTGCTCGTCCGGGAAGACACCGGGAAGTTCCTCCGGGCCAGCGAGGTCGGCCTCGCCGAGGACGCCGACGACCCCGAGAAGGTCTTCGTTATGGTCGACGCCGACGGCAATCTCCGTCGTGCCCCCGGCTCGCTCGGCGAGCGGGACGGCCAGCACGACCACTCGGTGAGCATCGAACTCGACTTCGACCCGCAGTTGAGTGTCGAGCGCAGCGTCGACACCGACGAGGGGAGCGTCGAAGTCCGGTCGGTCTGGGAGAACCTCACCGACGAACTCGCCCAGTACACGCCGGCGGTCGTCCACGAGGAGACCGGCGTCGGCGAGAACACCTACCAGCGGGTCGCCCGCGAGTTCGCCGAGGCCGACGCCGCCAAGATCATCCACGGGAAAGGCGTCAACGACTGGTATCACAACGACCTGGGCAACCGCGCCATCCAGTTGCTCGTGACGCTGACGGGGAATCTGGGCGATCCAGGCACCGGGCTGGACCACTACGTCGGCCAGGAGAAGATCTGGTCGTTCCACGGCTGGCAAGTGCTCTCGTTCCCGACCGGGAACGTCCGCGGGGTGCCCACGACGCTGTGGACGTACTTCCACGCGGGCATCCTCGACAACACCGACCCGGACACCGCCGAAAAGATACGCGAGTCCATCGACAAGGGGTGGATGCCGGTCTACCCCGAGGAACGCGACGACGGGAGCCGACCGGACCCGTCCACGATGTTCATCTGGCGCGGCAACTACTTCAACCAGGCCAAGGGCAACGTCGCCCTCGAAGAACAGCTCTGGCCCAAGCTCGACCTCGTCGTCGACATCAACTTCCGGATGGACTCGACGGCGATGTACTCGGACATCGTGCTGCCGGCGGCCAGCCACTACGAGAAGTACGACCTCTCGGAGACGGACATGCACACCTACGTGCATCCGTTCACGCCGGCCGTCGAACCGCTCGGCGAGGCCAAGACCGACTGGGAGATATTCCGCCTGCTCGCCGAAAAGATTCAGGAGCGCGCCCAGGAACGCGATGTCGAGCCGATCGAGGACCGGAAGTTCGACCGGACCATCGACCTCACGACTATCTACGACGACTACGTCCGCGACTGGGAAACCGGTGAGGAAGAGGGGCTCGTCGAAGACAAGGCCGCCGCGGAGTTCATCCTCGAACACTCCGAGGAGACCAACCCCGAGGGCAGCGACGAGCAGATAACCTTCGACGACATCGACGAGCAGCCACAGCGGTTCCTCGAAGCTGGCGACCACTGGAGTTCAGATATCAAAGACGGCGAGGCGTACGTCCCGTGGCAGGATTACGTCCACGACAAGAACCCCTGGCCGACCTTCACCGGCCGCCAGCAGTACTACATCGACCACGACTGGTATCTCGAACTCGGCGAGGAGCTTCCGACCCACAAGGAGGGGCCCGAAGACACCGGCGGTGACTACCCGCTGTCATACAACACGCCCCACGGTCGGTGGTCCATCCACTCGACGTGGCGCGACGACACCAAGATGCTCAGGCTCCAGCGCGGTGAGCCAGTGGTGTATCTGAACCCCGAGGATGCCGCGGAGCGGGGCATCGAGGACGGCGACACTGTGGAGGTGTACAACGACCTCGGTGCGGTGGAGGTCCAGGCGAAGATCTACCCCTCCAGTGAGCCGGGGACCGTCCGGCACTTCTTCTCCTGGGAGAAGTTCCAGTACCCCGACCGGGACAACTTCAACACGCTCGTCCCGATGTACATGAAGCCGACGCAGCTAGTGCAGTACCCGGAAGACACCGGGGAGCACCTGCACTTCTTCCCGAACTACTGGGGACCGACCGGGGTCAACAGCGACGTGCGCGTGGACGTGCGGCCCACCGGAGGTGACAGCGAATGAGTACCGATCAACAGGACGACCAAGGAGAGGACACGCTGGTCAACGTCGCCGACGGCGTCGACCACCAGGTCGCGATGGTGATGGACCTGAACAAGTGTATCGGCTGTCAGACGTGTACGATCGCCTGCAAGAACCTCTGGACGGAGGACGGCGGCAGCGAGTACATGTACTGGAACAACGTCGAGACCAAGCCCGGCGAGGGCTACCCCCGCGGCTGGGAGGACTCCGGCGGCGGCTGGGAGTCCGAGGAGCATTCGGACCGCTCGCCCGGCGAGATTCCTGACGAGGAGGACTACGGCCGCGCCTGGGAGTTCAACCACGAGGAGATCATGTACGAGGGCAGCGACGAGCCGCTACGGCCCCGCGACGGCGCGGAGTGGGGGCCCAACTGGGACGAGGACCAGGGGGCCGGCGAGTACCCCAACAGCTACTACTTCTACCTCCCGCGCATCTGCAACCACTGCACCCACCCCTCCTGTGTCGAGGCCTGTCCGCGCTCGGCGCTGTACAAGCGCCAGGAGGACGGCATCGTCCTCGTCGACCAGGACCGCTGTCGAGGCTACCGCTACTGCGTCGAGGGGTGCCCCTACAAGAAGGTGTATTACAACACCGTCTCGAAGAAATCCGAGAAGTGCATCTTCTGTTACCCCCGGATCGAGGGCGAAGGCCCCGAGGGGGAGACGTTCGCCCCGGCCTGTGCCGAGGAGTGTCCGCCACAGCTCCGGCTGGTCGGCTTCCTCGACGACGAGGAGGGGCCGATCCACAAGCTCGTCGAGGAGTACGAGGTCGCCCTGCCGCTCCATCCGGAGTTCCGCACGCAGCCAAACGTCTACTACATCCCGCCCTTCGCGCCCGGACAGCACACGGAGGACGGGGAGACAGTCGATATCGACCGGATTCCCCGCCAGTACCTCCGGAACCTGTTCGGCGACGGCGTCGACGAGGCGCTGGACACCATCGAAGCGCACCGACAGCGCGTTCGCCAGGGTGGTGACAGCGAGCTGATGGAACTGCTCCAGGACAAGAACCCGGCCAAACAGTACCGACTGGAGGTGTTCGACGATGAGTGAGCACCGCGAACGTCGAATAGGCTGGCGAATACGCCAGCGGAGTTCGACGATGAGTAGCGAGCCGCTACGCGGCTCGGAAACGCGAGCGGGCGATGCCCGCGAGCGGCCCCAGTTGGCCGCGCCGGAGCGTGCTCAGGGGGTGGTCAACGATGGCTGACTACCGACGCACGCTCGCACTCACGGCGGTGCTCTCGGCGCTCGTCCTCGTCTCGACGGTGGCCGCGCCGATGGCGAGCGCCCGGCCGGCACACGAGATCCCGGTCTCGGAGGTATCGGACGCCGACCTCGCCGAGCCAGACGCCGACGGCTGGGAGGAAATCCCAGCCTCGGATGTGCCGCTTGCGAGCGCCCCGAGTAGCGTGCCACACGCCGACGACACGAGCATCGAGACGGTCGACGTGCAGGCGGCCCGCACCGACGAACGGCTGTACATCCGCCTGGAGTGGCACGACGCGACCCGGGACATGGACGCCAGTGCCACGCGGGAGTTCGCCGACGCCGTCGCGGTCCAGTTCCCCGTCAACACCAGTTCCCGGCCGCCGATAGCGATGGGCGGCCCGGACAACCGGGTCAACGTCTGGTACTGGAGCGGGGCGACCGGGACCCAGGAACTGCTCGCCGGCGGTGTCGGCTCGACCACGCCGTTCCAGAACCCGACCGTACAGGCGAACGCGACTCATCAGGACACTGGCGGTAACGCCACCTGGACGGTGGTCTACTCGCGCTCGCTCGAAGCATCAAGCGAAAACCGCACCGACCTGCGGACCGACGGCGACCTCGACGTGGCCTTCGCCGTCTGGAACGGCTCCAACGGGGAACGCTCCGGCCAGAAAGCGGTCAGCGAGTGGCACTACTACCCGTTCAGCGGCGGTCCGCAGGGCCCACCGTACGAGACGCTGCTGTGGACCGTCGCCGGTATCGCTATCGTCGCCGTGATCGGCGTCACCAGCTTCGGCATCTACCGAACGCGGGGGGTCGAGTGATGGCGACGACGCCCACTGACCCCATGGACGACCTCGACGAGGACGCGGCCGCCCGTGGCGCGGTGTACGCGACGCTGGCCAAGGCGTTCGAGTACCCCGAGGAGTCGCTCCACAGCGCGGCGGCCGACGGGACGCTGGAGAGCGATCTCAATGCCTGTCTCGACCGGACCGGTCTGGACGTGTCCGTCCCGTCGCTGACCACCGACGACGACTACGAGACGCTCGCGGCCCGTTACAACGACATCTTCGAACTCGGCTATAGTGAGTACACGGACCGCACCGACGGCTCGCTCGAAGCGGAGGGGCCGCCGGTCCCGCTGTACGAATCGAAGTATCGGCCGGACCACTCCTGGAACGACGTGAACCTCGACCTCTCGCGGGCCTACAGCCACTACGGCCTCGAAATCGACCAGGACCAGCGGGACAACCACGACGCGCTGACCTACGAACTGGAGTTCGCGGGCTACCTGGCCCGCCGGGAAGCCGCCGTCGGCGAGGACGCCGCAATCGCTCGGCTGGACTTCCACGACCGCCACCTCGGCCACGCGGCCGCGGGCGTCGCGGACCGACTCGCCGACGAACCGGGGACCGATATCTACGGCGGCTTCGGCGAACTGCTTGAGGCATTCGTCCGGGCCGACCGCAACGACCTCGCGGAGCGGCTGGAGGGGAGGCGATGACAGCGGCGCTGCAACAGCGGGTCAGGCCGTTGCTTTCCGGCGGACAGCACTCGCTCGCGAACGTCGCGGTCGGCGCTGCGGCCGTCGCGGTCGCCGCTCGCTACCTCGCCGTTCTGTTCGTCAACGCGCCGGGACAGGCGGCCGTTCCGGTCGCACCCGGCCTCGCGACAACGGTGTCCACGGCCGTCGTCGCCGCCGCGGCGATCGCCGTGGCCGTCACCGACGCCGACCCGCTGGCCGGCATCGGGCTCCTGTTCGTCGGCGTGTTCGGCCTGCTGTCGCTTGTCAGCAGCGCAGCGGCGCTCCCGGCGGCCGTCGCAATCGTTCTCGGGACAGCCACCGTCGCGGCTGTCTCGGGTCGGCGGCTGGACGTTATGTCGGCCGCCGCAGTCACCCTGCTCGTCGCGGCACTGAGCGTCGGCCTGGCGAGCGGCGTCGGCGGCTGGACGGGGCTCCGGCCGGTGGCCTCGACCGTTGGGCTGCTGGGGATCGCGTCGACGCCGGCCGTTGCCGCGACGGACTGGCGCTCGCTATCGACGGCTGACTGGGGCGCGATACTCGGCGGACTCGCCGCCTTCGCCGTCGTGTTCGCCGTCGGTCGCGCCGTCCCGTTCGTCACCGGTGCGGTCACGCTCACCGGAACGGGCGTCGTCGGGACGAGCCTGCCGGTCGTGGCACTGGCCGTCGCCGGCGCGGTGACAACGGCCAGCGCGGCCAGCCGAACCCGTCGCTGGGGGCTGCTGGCCGGCGTCGCACTGGTCGCGTTCGCCGGCGTGCCGGCGTCGCTCCCGCGAGCGCTCCCGTTCGCGCTCGGCATCGCCGCGCTCGTACAGGAGGGGCGACGATGACCGGCTGTCACGACGACGACGAGTTCGAGAAACACCTCGAAGAGGACCCCGACCCGCAACTGGACCCGGAGCGCAGTCCGGGCCTGCACAGCGATATCGAGGCGCTGGAAGACATCGAGGTGTCCCGCGAGGACGTGACCATCGGCGAGGCCACGCCCGAGGAGCTGGCCGCCAGCGACACCGAACCCGTCGAGGACGACGCGGTGGCGTCGCTGCTGTCCGACATCGAGCACGGCCCGAAAACCGACCGTCGACGCGCCGCCCTCGAACTGAAAGACCGTGCGACCACCGACGAAATCGTGGCGGGCCTGGCCCGCGCCGCGACGACCGACGACGACAGCGACGTGCGCCAGTTCGCCGTCGAAGCGCTGACGGCCCACGGCGGCGAGCGGGCCGCAGCGGTGGCGGTGGAACTGCTCGCCGACCCCGACCCGTGGGTCCGGGCGGAGGCCGTCGTCACGCTCGACAACGTCGACCGAGAGGCCCACGAGGCCGATATCGAAGACGCGGTCCACGACGACCACCACGCGGTCCGGCGCAACGCGGCCATCTCGCTGTTCAAGCTCCGCGGCGAGGCGATGGCCGACCTGCTGCTGGAGCAGAGCCGCGACGACAGCGAGCGGGTCCGCGAGTGGGCCGCCCACATGCTCGGCGGCGTCGACGAGGACCGCGCCCGCGAGCGACTGCGGGAACTCACTGACGACCCGGCCACCGTCGTCCGCCAGACCGCCGAGCGGTCCCTCGAAGCGGACCCCGGACGGTTCCGCCGACAGTTCGGCGGTGCGCTGGAAAACGACGCCCGACTGCTGCCCGGCGAAGACAGACTGAATCGGATGCCCGACCTCTGACGATGACTGACGGAACGCCCACCACCCTGACCGACCGTATCGAAGCCGCACTGCGAGACGTGCGCGACCCAAACGCCGACCTCTCCGTGTTCGACGCGGGCTTCGTCGAGAACATCGACGCGGCAGACGGCGACGTGACGATCGAGGCCGACCTGACCGCACTGGACGGCCAGACGAGCACGCAGGTCGTCCAGGCGATGCTCCACGCGGTCGACGACGTGGACGGCGTCGACAGCGTCCACGTCGAGCGGACGATGCCCACGAGCGAGGGCACCGCCGGCGTCGAGTCCTTCGACCACGTCGTCGCCGTCGCCAGCGCGAAAGGCGGCGTCGGCAAGTCGACGGTCGCCACGCACCTGGCCTGTGCGCTGGCCGCCGACAGCGACGCGGCGCTGTTCGACGCCGACATCCACGGGCCGAACGTCCCCGAACTGCTGGACGTGAGTGGTCCGGTCCACTCCAGCGAGGAGGGCGACCCGCTTCCGGTCCGCGCCGGTGACATGGACGTGATGAGCGTCGGCCTGATGGAGAGCGGCGCGCCGCTGGCCTGGCGCGGCGCGATGGCCCACGACGCCCTCGATGATCTCTTCGAGAACACCGCCTGGCGCAACGACGACGTGCTGGTGCTCGATCTGCCGCCGGGGACCGGCGACGTGGTGCTGACGACGCTCCAAGAGGTTCCGGTCGACGGCGTCGTGGTCGTGACGACGCCGTTTCACGCCAGCGTCAGCGACACCAGCCGGACGGTGGAGCTGTTCCGGGACAACGACGTGCCGGTGCTGGGGACCGTCGTCAACATGGCCGAATACGTCTGTGACTGCTGTGGCGAACCGAACGACCTGTTCACCGGGGACGCGCTGGGAGACCTCGATGCCGAAGTGCTGGCGGAACTCCCCTTTTCGCAGGATCTGCAGGGGACGCCAGTGCCCGGCAGTGTGCCCGACGCGGTCAGTGAGTTGGGCGACGCCGTCGAGTCGGCACTCGACACCGCCGGCGAGGTTGGCGTCGACCCGACCGCCGATATCCGGGACTTGCCGCCGCAGGAACGCAAGGATCTGGTTCGAGAACAGTTCACCGCGCTGGACAGCGGCGAGTCGTTCGTCCTCGTCAGCGACCGCGACCCGACGCCGGTCGGGCAGTTCCTGGGCCGCCTCGCGGAGGCGCCGCGGGAGGCCTTCGACCCGTTCGAAGTCCGCCGGGCGACGCCTGCCGACTGGGTGTTAGAGACGGTCAAGCCGTAGGCACGGGCTCCGAAACCAAGACTGTTGGGCGGTAGCACACCGCTGGGCGGAGGCCGTAGTAAAGGCATAATTATCGCGGTCCGTAGGAGTACCATAATGACCGCTTCACTCGTGACAGCGGGTCGACTCGCTCGCGGTCCCTCAGGTACCATCTCCTGGCGGGCCGGAGGGGCAGCGTGACCGACCCGTTTGCGGTGATGAACGCTATCGGACTGGTCGGGTTCGCGTTCGTCGGCGCGGCGAAGGCCATCGAAGAGCGCTACGACGTCTTCGGCGTCACGGTCGTCGGCGTGATGACGGCGCTGGGTGGTGGGACGACGCGGGACCTGCTGTTGAACAGGGTTCCGAACTCCCTGCAGTCGCCCGGCGAAGTCGCGCTGTCGCTCCTCGGTGTCGCTGCCGCCGTGTTACTCGTGCATTTCCTCGACGACGGCCACCAGCATCCGGTCGTCCTGACGGCCGACGCCATCGGGCTGGCGGCGTTCACTACCACCGGAGCACTGCTTGGTCACCAGGCCGGTCTCCCGGTGTTCGCCGTCGTCGCGCTGGCGACGGTCAACGCGGCCGGCGGCGGCGCGATATCGGACCTGCTGTTGGGGCGGACGCCGTTCATCCTCCGCCAGGATTTCTACGCGTCCTGTGCCGTTATCGGCGGCCTCGCCTTCTGGGCGCTGGCACAGATGGGCGTGGCGCTCAGCGCGGCGTCGGCCGGGTGCGCGCTCGCGGTGCTGCTGGCCCGAGGGCTGGGCCTCGGCCGCGGGTGGTCGCTCCCGACGGTGCAGGCGTGGGAGCGACGCGACGCGCAGTAGGGCGGCGCTACTTCTCGTCCGGCCACCATCTGAGCGTGAGCGCGACCGACTGGTCCAGTCCGAACACGTCCGACGAGCGGTCGACGACGGCGGTTTCCGGGCAATCGACGGTTGTCCGTTCGTCGTCTATCTCCACGGTGAGGTCACCGCTTCCCTCCTGAAGGCGTTCTGCGAGGACATCGAGTTCCGCAAGCAGCGCCGCGCGGGAGATCGTCGTCTCTCGGTCGGTGTTTTGCTGGGCGACGCCGCCGACGAGAGGGTCGATGTCGACATCTTCCGAGCGGTTCGAGAGCACGGCGTTGATAGCCGCACCCAGCAGTATCACCAGGCCGATGACGTACAGCCAGCTCAGCAGGACGAGGATACTGGCGATGATGTTCCCGCCCGTCGAGCCGGATTTGAACGCGGTAAAGAGAACCTGCGCAATCGTGAGGCCGACGGCGGCGAACGCGACACCCGGGACGACCTCAAGCGGCGAGACATCGGTGTCCGGGAAGACGTAGTACATCGGATAGAAGACGACGAACAGGCCGGCGGCTCGGACCAGCCCACCAAGGACTGCCCACAGCAGTCCGCTCCCTGCATCCGGCAGGACGCTGCCCAGTGCGCTGGCGCTGAGTATCGCCACGGCGACAGTCACCAGCAGGAGCAGCCCGTCGCCGAGCTGGTCGAGGAAGGTGTTCGACGCGCCCGTCTCGTAGATGTCAGAGAAGGCGGTGTCCAGCCCGCGGAAGATACGCAGCGAGCCCCAGAGGAGAAAACCCACGCCGAGGGCCGACACGGACGCGTCGGCTTCGGTCAGTCCCTGCTGGATGATGCCGCTGGCCTGTGCGGTCAGGACGGCTTCCATAATGCCGACGATAGAAGTACTGAGCGCGACGTTCTCCGTCCGCTGGACGAACGTCAACACCAGCAACAACAGCGGCAGGATCGACAGGAACGCGTGGTAGGCTATCGAGCCCGCCATGAACGTGAGCCGTTCCGCCCTGATTTCGTGAACGAGAGCCCGCAGGACCTCCTCCGTGCGGGCGCGGCTGTAACGCATACGGGCCGTTCGACGGCGGGACGCAAATAGACGGCGTCGGCGGCTGCCCGTCCAGTGGTGTCACCGGATTCACAAGATAAATGCCACCCCCGCCTGATACACAGACAATGGTCCTCTCGGACGTTTTGCTCGCCCCCCTGGGACTGGCAGCCCTCCTCCTGGCTGTGCCGATAGTGGTGCTGTATCTCATCCGACCGGACCCACAGGAACTCACGCTGCCGACGTTCCAGTTTCTCGTCGCCGGCGAACGCCAGCAGTCAGCGACGCCGTTTCTCGAACGGATCTCCCGCAGCCTCCTCCTGCTGTTGCAAGTACTGGTCGTGCTAGTGCTCGCGGTCGGGCTGGCGACGCCGTACGTCACCGTCTCCGAGCGCGCGACGGTCGAGGAGACGGTCATCGTCGTCGACACCAGTGCGTCAATGCAGACCGACGCCGACGGCCAGACGCGGTTCCAGCGGGCCGTCACAGCCGCCCGGGAGGAAGTGACGGGAACGACCTCCATCGTCACGACAGCCAACGGCGGCGAGGTGGTGCTCCAGCGCGGCACGCCGACAGCGGCCCAGGGGACGCTGGACGGACTCAGCCCGACAGACGCGCCGGGGGAACTCAGCGGCGCTATCTCACAGGCGGCGTCGCTCGCCGGCGAGAACGCCAGAGTCGTCGTGTTGAGCGACTTCGCGGGCGAGGAGTGGACCACCGCAGTCACGACGGCGCGGGGCCGCGGGCTCTCCGTCGACCTCCGGCAGTTCAGCGGCGGCGGCGACGGGAACGTCGGCTTCATCGACCGCCGGTTCTCCGGTTCGGCGGTGACGCTGTCGGTGAAAAACTACGGCGATTCGACCGTCACCCGGACGGTTCGGCTCGGTAACACCCAGCGAGAGCTGCAACTCGGCCCCGACGACGTGGGTTCGGTGACGTTGCCGGTCCCGGCCGGCGGCAGCGAAGCCCGGCTCAGCCCCGGTGACAGTTTCGCCACCGACGACAGCGTCTACGTCGCCGCGCCTGAGGACACCGCTGTCGACGTACTGGTGCTGACAAACGACCGGAACCGATACCTGACAACGGCGCTGTCGGTCGTCGACCGGGTGAACGTGACGGTCAGACAGCCGCCGACGACGATACAGGGCGACTACGACGTCATCCTCTACAGCAACGTCGACCAGAGTTCGCTGCTCCCCGGCAACGTCGAAACCGGGCGCGAACTGGTCGAGGACGACGGCGGGGTCGCGGTACTCGCACAGGACAACCTCCCCCAGCGGTACCAGGACCTCCTGCTCATCGAGCCCGGCGAGATCCGCACGGGTGCGACGGTGGGCCAGACCGCACAGACACAGCTCACCCGCGGCATCGACTTCCAACCCCCGGACGAGTACATCTCGGGCTCGCTTCGCTCCGGATCGGCCCAGGTGCAACTGGGAGACGGGACGCCCCTCATCGCGACCGAAGATCGAGACGGCGGACGGGTTATGTACTACGGCTACATCGAGGACCGCTCCAGCTTCAAGTTCAACTACCAGTATCCCGTGTTCTGGAAGCGGGCGGTGTACTACCTCGCGGACAGGGAACAGCTCCCGGCGCTGAACCACGAGACCGGCGAGACCGTGCGGTTCGGCAACAGTACCGTCGAGGGGCCGGCCGGCTCCGTCTCCGGGAACTCGGTCCCGCTCCAGCGGGCCGGTTTCTACCGGAGCGAGAGCCGGCAGGTGAGCGCTTCGCTGCTGGACGAGGGCGAGTCAAACACCAACGTCGACGCGCTCGACCAGCGCTCGGGAACGGCCGGGAACCTGACCCGGACCGAACAGCGGTCGGTCCCGCAGCCGTTGACGGAATACTTCGCGCTGGGCGGGCTGGTGCTCGCACTGGCCGAAATCGGCTATCTGCGCCGGCGGGGTGACCTCTGATGGCGGTTTCCTACACACTCACGGAGGGGCTGACCGTCGGCGTCGAGCACCTCTGGCCGCTGCTAGTCTTACCGGTCGCCGTCGTCGTCCTCGCGTATCTCATCCGGCGTGGCGACGGCGGACCGCGGTCGGCCTCGAACCGGAGCCGCCGGCTCCTGCTTGCCAGCCGCGTGCTCATCGTCTGCCTGCTCGTGCTGGGCGCGATGGAACCGTACACCGTCCAGACACGCGAGACGCCGGGCGAACCGGGGGTGACACTCCTCACAGACGAATCCGCGAGCATGGGTATCTATCCGAACACGACCGACGAACTGGTACAGGACATCGAAGGGGAGGGCGTCCCGGTGACGCGGGCGACCATCGGCAGCGGATCGAACTCGCGGATCGGCGACGGCGTGGCGGCGAACCTCCAGGAGAACGGGACGGTCGTCGTGGTCTCCGACGGTCGCGTCACGGAGGGCCGGAGCCTGTCGATGGCTGCCGAGGACGCCGCCGCGCTCAACGCGACCGTCCACAGCGTCACGCCGCAGTCCCCACGCACCGAGCGAGCCGTGGCGATAGCGGGGCCGTCGACGGTGAGCCGCGGCATCCAGTCCCAGTACACCGTCTCGATGCAAGGCGTGAGCGTCCTCGAACCCGTGCCCGTGGAAGTGACCATCGACGGTGAAACGGTCACCGAAGGTGAGCTCCGGCCGGACGGCACGCTCACCGTCGACCACACGTTCGAGGAAATCGGGTCACACCGCGTGACTGCGACGCTGTCCGGCGACGACGAGTACGCCCGAAACGACGTGTTCTACAAGAGCGTCCGCGTCGTCGAACAGCCCGACGTGCTGTACGTCTCACAGGGACAGTACCCCCTGCGGAACTACCTCGACTCGCTGTACAACGTCTCGACGGCCTCGTCGGTCCCGGCGGACCTCGACGACTACTCGGCTGTCGTCATGCAGGACACGCCATCGGGTAACATCGGGAACGCCACCGCGCTGCAGGACTTCGTCATCAACGGCGGCGGGCTGGTCGTCGCGGGCGGTGACAACGCCTACGAGAACGGCGGCTACGAGACGTCGTCGGTGGCCTCGATGCTCCCGGTCCGCGTCGGGAACGCCACCGGCGGCGAGTCGAACATCGTCATCCTCGTCGACGTCTCCGGCAGCGCCGAGAGCGGCCTCTCGATACAGAAAGCCGTCGCGCTGGACGTGCTCGACCAGCTCGGCGACGAGAACCAGGTCGGCGTCGTCGCGTTCAACCACAACGCGTACCGCGTCTCGGAGATGCAGGCACTCGGCCAGAATCGGGCGGAAACCGAAGACAAGATCCGACGGCTCAGCAGCGGCGGCGCGACGGACATCGCCGTCGGGCTCCAGGGGGCCGACGAACTCCTGGGTGACCGCGAAGGGACGATAATCCTGCTCAGCGACGGCCAAGACCGGCTCGGCCCGCCGGCGGCTGTCGCCAACCAACTGGGCCGCGAAGGGACGCGAATCGTCTCGGTCGGCGTCGGCAAGCGCGTCGGCGTCGCGACGATGCGCCAGATCGCCAGCGAGTCCGGCGGCTCGTACTTCGCCGCCGACGAGACCGAGCGGCTGCGGCTCCTCTTTGGCGGCTCCTCGCGGCGCTACCAAGGAGAGAACCTCACCATCGTCACCGAGGACACGTTCATCACCTCGGGTGTGGAACTGACGGCTAATCCCGGCCAGGCCAATAACGTTCAGGTCAAGCCCGGGGCCGACTACCAAGTCGCCACCGCGGACGGAAAGCCGGCCATCGCTTCCTGGCGATTCGGGCTGGGCCGCGTGGTCTCTCTCACCGCCTACGACTCGGACAACACGATGGGCGGCCTGCTCGAACGGCCGGACTCGCTGGTCGTCACGAAGTCAGTGAACTACGCGGTGGGCGACCCGATGCGGACCCAGACCGGCGTTACCGCGGTCGACGATGCCCGCGTAGGGAGTCCGACGACGCTGACCTACCAGGGCGATAGCCGCCCGGAGGCGGCGGACATCTCCTTCCGACAGGTCGGGGACGGCCGGTATCGCGGCGAGTTCACGCCCCGGGAAGCGGGGTATCAGACGGCGCTTGACACCGAGTACGCGGCGAACTACCCCGTCGAGTACGGTGCCTTCGGTCCGAGTGACAGCCTCGATGCGCTCGTCGAGACGACTGGAGGACAGACCTTCAGCCCGAGCCAGGGCGAACAGATTGCCAGAGAGGCCCGCCAGAAGTCCACCCGGGTCCGCACCGTTCGGGACACCTGGGACTGGCTCGCTCTGCTCGGCGCGCTCCTGGTGTTCACCGGCGAGGTGGTTGCCCGGCGCGTTCAAGTGTACCGCGGTCGCACCTCCCTGGAGAGTGGTCTCCCGTGAGCGAAATCGGCCGCCGTATCAACCTCGGACTCGTGGTGTTCGTCGTCCTCTCGATGATCGGCACCGGCGGAACGACGGTGCTGTACCAGGACTCGGCGAGCGAGCTCCGCTCACAGAACCAGGAGCTCCGCCAGCAAAACGCCGAGCTCCGCCAGGATCTCGACGAGACCAGGAGTGACCTCGAATCCACGCAAGCGCGCGCCGATGAACTCGAAGAACGATTAGAGACCAGGTCGGAAGACGTCGACCAGGTCGCGACCAACCTGAACCAGACGGAAGAGCAGCTGAACGCCACGGAGAGCCAGTTGGCAGAGACCCGACAGTCGCTTCGCCAGAGCCAGAACAGAGTCGAGGAACTGGAAGGGACAGTCGATGACCTCCGGGACGAGCGCAACAGTCTCCAGAACGAGGTCGACGACCTCGAGTCGACGATAGACGACCTGGAAACCGAAAACGAGGAGTTAGCAGACGAGCGCGACGAGCTGGAAGATCAGGTGTCGGAGCTGCAAGACGATATCGACAGCCTAGAGTCACAGATCAGCTCCCTCGAAAGCGATATCGAGGACCTGGAAGACGAGAACCAAGAGCTGAGAGACGATATTGAGAGCATCTGTAACAATATGGAGACACCGGACCCGACCTGCGAGGACTACTGATGGACGGACCAGACACAGACAACGAGGAAACTGACGGCAAGGACGCGCCTGCGAGTGAACGGGCAGAGGCACGCGAGCGCATGGCTGCCGCCATCGCCGAGGTCAGACGCGAGGGAAAGAAGGCGGCGTTCGTCTACGCCGTCGTCGACGCGATGCTCCTCTTTCTCCTGGTGAACATCGCCCTGACGGTCCTCGCGCCGACCGAGCTCCCGACACAACTGTCGGTCCCCGCGACGGTGACAGATCCGGTCGGCGCGGCTGTCGGCCGCTCGCTATCGGCGCTATCTGTCCCTACGGGCGCAGTCGTCGGGATCGCCGTCGGACTGGCCTGGTTCCTCGGCGAGTACCTGTACCGGGTCCGCCAGCCGCTCGTCGAGCAGTTCGAGGCGGCGAACGCGAACGTCACCGATGCGCTCCGAACAGCGCGGGACGCGGTCGAGGACGGGGCCGAGACGCGGATGGCGGCCCGGCTCTACGAGGATGTCCTCGACGGACTGAAACAGAGTTCGAGCGTCGCACTCGTCGACAGTCGGCGACTTGTCGGGACCCTCGTCGTCATCGTCCTGCTGAGCCTGGCGACGGTACAGGTAGCCGTCGTCGATATCGGCCTCCTCGACCGGGACCCGGTCGAGTCGGAGTCGCCGAACGAGCGGCCCAGCAGATACGAGGGCCTCGAAGACGGCGACGCGATACTCGGCGACAGCGAGGACGTGCAGGCCGGCGACGAGAACCTCACCGCCCAGATCGATTCGACGGGCGGCGACGAGGAAATCGACCGGAGCCAGGAGTTCCCGCCGTCGGACTCCGGGGGGCCAGGGAGCGGCGACGGCACAGTCGACAGCCAGCAGGCCGGGTTCGCTGGCCAGGAGGAAGTCGAGGACGCGGACCTCATCCGCGAGTACAACCTCAGGATCCGAGACCAGGACACGGACGACGAGGACACCGACCCATGAGTCCAGAGCAAGACATCGACGCACTACAGCAGAAGATCGCGAACGCACGTGAACAGATCAGCACGCGGATCGTCGGCCAGAAAGAGGTACTGGAGCAACTGCTCGTCTGTATCCTGGCCGACGGGAACGCCTTGCTTGAATCGAACCCCGGACTGGGGAAGACGACGATGGTCCGGACGGTCGCGGAGGTGACCGACCTCCAGTTCTCCCGGATTCAGAACACGCCCGACCTGATGCCTTCAGACATCACGGGAACCGAGATCATCCGCGAGACCGACAGTGGCCGGGAGTTCGTCTTCGAAAAGGGGCCGGTGTTCGCCAACGTCGTGCTGGCCGACGAGATCAACCGGGCGACGCCGAAGACACAGGCCGCCCTGCTGGAAGCGATGCAGGAGAAACAAGTGACCGCCGCCGGTGAGACCTACGAACTGCCCCGTCCCTTCTTCATCCTGGCCACCCAGAACCCCATCGACCAGTCGGGGACCTACGCGCTCCCGGAGGCCCAGACCGACCGCTTCATGCTGAAGCTGCTGGTCGACTACCCCGATTACGAGGAGGAGCGGACCATCGTCGACATGTACACCGCCGGGAAGAAACAGGTTCCAGTCAAGCGGTCACTGACCCGCTCGGAGATACAGGAGATACAGCAGCTCGTCCGCGAGATGCCCATCGCCGACGACCTGCGGGACCGGGCGGTCCAGCTCGTGCGTCGGACCCGGGAGGCCGACGACATCGAGTTCGGGGCCAGCCCGCGGGCGAGCATGGCGCTCGTCCAGACGGCGAAGGCGCGGGCGTTCCTCCAGGGGCGCTCGCACGTCACGGGCGACGACATCGAGGCGCTGGCCGCCCCCGTGCTGCGGCACCGGATCATCGTTGACTTCCGGGCCGAACGGGAGGGACGGACGGCGGACGACCTCATCGCCGCGCTGCTGGAATGAGTCAGCCAGTGACCGCGGATCGGCGGGCGACTCCGTGGGAGGGACAGCCGTGACTATCGAGCCGGACTTCCTGGACGAACTCGGCCGGTTCACCGCCGCCTTGAACCGCCAGACGACCTCGATCCGGCAGGGCGACCAGCAGTCCCCGCGGGTCGGGGAGGGGCTTACGTTCAGCGACTACCGGCGGTACTCGCCGGGCGATGACACGCGGCGTATCGACTGGAAGCTGTTCGCCCGCACGGAGGAGTACTTCATCAAGCAGTACGAGGAAGAGCGGAGCCTGACCGTCCACCTGCTCGTCGACACGAGCGCGTCGATGGACTACGGCGACGCGGGGAGCCACAAGTTCGAGTACGCCGCCAAGCTCGGGCTCGGCTTCGCCTATCTCACCGCCGAGGAGAACAACGATTTCCAGTTCTGTACGTTCCGCGACCGGGCGGAGCGTATCGATACGGGCCAGTCGAATCGGGGCGAGCTCCTCTCGCTTATCGACCAGTTGAACGAGGTGACACCGGCGGGGAAGGCGGACTTCGAGTCGTCGCTCGAAGCCTACGCCAAGCGCATCCGCTCGCGCTCGCTCGTCGTCGTGTTCAGCGACTGTCTGACCGACCCGGAGGAACTCGAGTCGGGCGTCGCCGCGCTCGCACGCAACGATGTCGACGTGTTGCTGGTCCGCGTGGTCGCCCCGGCGGAGCGAGACCCCGGCGTCGTCGGCGACGTACTGTTTGCCGACCCCGAGAGCGACGAGAAACGCCGGTCGTACTTCAGCGGCTCGCTGGCCGAGACGTACCAGTCGCGGCTCGACGCTCACATCGATTCCGTCTCCAATCGCGTTACGGCACTCGGCGCGGACCACGTCCTGATCGATACCGGCGAGGACTACTTCGACTCGTTCGCGAGTATCTGGCTGCAGTAGCCCGAGGGCAGCCACGCAGACCCAAAGAATTTACTGCTAACTCCGGAACTGTCAGCGGCATACGGTATGTCTCTGCCCTCCCACCGTCAGCTCAAAGTCGCCGGGTTCGTCGTCGCGGCGCTGTTGCTCGCACTCGCCGCCTACCCCGGTTCCTTCGGCGATCCGTACGTGACCGCCAGCGACAGCCCGAAGTACGCACATACGATTGTGCCGGAGTCCTCACCGTTGTACGAGGAGTACACAGCGGGGTACGACCACGAGGTCTACCAGTACGCGGAGCTGTCACCGGTCGCTCGGGAGCTGTTCGACCGAACCCGAGCCGCTGAGCCCCGCGAACAGTACAACGGCAACCGTCGATACATCCCGGAGGTGTGCCGGGGTTTCATGCTCGTCTGTGACACGTATCACGAGGACGAGCTCCCCGAGGAGTTTACCTACGGGACCGAACTGGACTACGATGAAGCGTTCGTGTTCATCGAGGATGGCTCGGACCGATACCTCCTCCGGACAGGTTGGACCGGCCATGGCGGGCTGTTCGCGTTTCCGATCCGGTCTGTCCTGTCGTGGCTGACACTACTCCCGCTCGCCGGGTTCATCGGACTCCTCGCAGCGAGGGCTGCCGACACCAGCCTGCTCACCGGCGCTGTCGGCGGCGGGGCAGTTGTTGCGGTCGCCAGCCTGCTCAGCCCCTACGTCGAAATGACTGGGGCAGTTTCGGGACTCGCTATCGGGGTAGTGTGCCTGTTAGCCGTCTGGCTCAGCATCATTGCCACCGGCGGCCGTGCCCTCTATCACCGTATGACAGCGTGATAATGGAGCGTTTACGCGAGCCACCGGCAGATCGGGCCACAGCCGCTACTCTGCGAGAATGTGTGCCGGCAGGTCGTCGCGGATGATCGTGTCGCAGTACTCACAGCGGACGCCGTCATCGCCGACGGCAAAGCGCGAGTCGACGGGCTCGTCTTCGGTGGTGATGCAGTTGTGGTTCGGGCATTCGAGGACGCCCTCGACGACCGACGGGCGCTCGACGCGTCCTTTTTCCACGACCTCGTAGTCGCGGATGATGTTGATCGTCGCCGCAGGGGCGATAAGCGAGAGCACGTCGACCTCGTTCTGAGAGAGTTCCCGACCCTCGACTTTGACCACGTCCTTGTGGCCCAGGCGGTCCGAGGGCATGTTCATCGCGACGGAGACGGAGTCGCCGCTGGTGCCGTCGATGCCCAGAATCGCCAGGACGTTCAGCGCCTGGCCGCCCGCGATGTGGTCGATAACGGTGCCGTTCTGGATCTTCGAGACGCGGAGTTGCTGGTCGTTGTCGCTCATTGGTCACCTCCGAGCATCAGGTCGAGCAGAGCCATCCGCACTGGGACGCCGTTATGGGCCTGCTGGAAGTACTGCGCGTGGGTGGTCTCGTCGACGTCGTGGGCGATCTCGTCGACGCGCGGGAGCGGGTGCATCACGGTCAGGTCGTCCTTGGCCGCCTCAAGCGTGGCGGCGTCGATCTGGTACTGGCCCGCGACCTCGCGGTACTCGCTCTCGTCGGGGAACCGCTCGGCCTGGATGCGCGTCACGTAGAGCACGTCCAGTTCCGGCAGGATCTCGTCGAGTTCGGTGTGCTCGCGGATGCCCGCGCCGGCCTCGTGGAGGTCGTAGCGGACCGACCGCGGGAGCTGAAGCGATTCGGGGCTGATGAAGTGCTGTCTGGCGTCGACGGTCGTGAGCGCGTGGGCCAGCGAGTGGACCGTCCGGCCGTACTTCAGATCGCCCATAATGCCGATAGTCAGGTCGTCGAAGCCCGCGTTCTCCCGGATCGTGTACAGGTCAAGCAGCGTCTGCGTCGGGTGCTGGCCGGCCCCGTCGCCGGCGTTGACGAGCGGCACGTCGACGAACTCGCTCGCCATCTTCGCGGACCCCTCCATGGGGTGCCGGAGGACGAGCGCGTCGGTGTAGCCTTCGACGACACGGACGGTGTCGGCCAGCGACTCGCCTTTCTTCACGCTTGAGGACTCGACAGAGCCCATGTCGACGATGTCGCCCCCGAGGCGTTTCATCGCCGTGGTGAAGCTCATTTTCGTCCGGGTGCTCGGCTCGAAAAAGAGGAGGCCAAGCAGCGTGTCGCTGTGCCGGTCCGCGAACGCCCCCGGGTCAGCCGCGATGTCGGCCGCGCGGTCGAGCACCGTCTCGATGTCGCCCCGCGAGAGTTGTTTCGCGCTGATGATGTGGTCGTGCCGCATTTCACTCGATACCGCGCTCCGGACGGTCTTGAATCCCCCGACACGGGAACAGGACTGTCATCCTCAGCGTCACGTTCGGTTCGGAGAAGACCGGCACAGAGGGACGAAGCCAGCGTCACGGAAGAGCACAGCGGCGGAAACAGCGACGGGGCAGGACGACCCGTCAGGGATTGCTCTGCCAGACGTCGACGCGCGGCTCGGTGTAGGCCTTGCCGACGATGTCGGGCATGCCGTCACCGTCGAGGTCGACGACCTTCGCCTCGTGGGTGGGGATGCCGGTGCCCAGTTCTTTCCGCTCGAAGTTCCCCGCCCCGTCGTTGTGGAACACGAACTGCCGGGGTTCGTGTCCGTCCTCCAGCCCCATTTCCGCGACGAAGATGTCGGGGTTGCCGTCGCCGTCGAAGTCCGCCACGTCGAGGCTGTGCGGGTTCGAGAGGTCGTCGTGCAGTAGTGTCAGGTCCCAGTCGGGCGGGTCGAACACGCCCAGCCTGGCCGGGCGGTCGTCGAGATACGGCTCGTCACCTTCGACCAGAATTATCTCCAAGTCCCCATCGCCGTCGACGTCCTCGATAGCGACGCGGGTACACTGCCAGTCCTCGGCGATAGACTCTCTGTCCCAGCCGTCGGCGGTCCGGTGGAAGACGTTGGGGCCGGCGACGATCTCAACCTCCCCGTCGCCGTCGACGTCCTCGACAGCGACACCCTCGACGTCGAGGTCCTCGGCGACGATGTGGCGGTTCGCAACCGGCCACGGCTCCCGGGTCGGGTCGTCGGGAATGTCGTAGTAGAACACGGTTCGGGATTCCTGGGACAGCCCGACGACTTCGTTCTGTCCGTCGCCGTCGACGTCCGCTACGGCGGTGTCGTGGTACTTCTCGAAGTCGTCGGTGATGAGCCGGCGCGTCCACTGCTGTCGCGGATCGTCCGGGATCTCGAACCACCACAGCTTGTGCTGGTGGATGTTCTGGCCGGCGACCATGTCTGGGCGGCCGTTCCCCGTTATATCGCCGAGCGAGCCCCCGACGGAAAGCTCCGGTGCGCTGGCTACGTCGTGGCGCTCCCAGCCGGGGTTCTCGTACCAGAACACGTTCGTCTGGAGCCAGCGGGCAACCGGCCCCATGCCGAACACGGAGAGCAGGTCGACCGACTTGTCGACGAGCGGGAGCTGGACCTCGTGCTCGTCGCCGAGCGCGCCGACGATGACGTCCGGCCGACCGTTCCCCGTGAGGTCGGTCGTGAGACAGAAGCTCATCGTACTCGCCGGCGGCGAGGCTTCGATGCGCTCGTGGTGTAGATTCATGTCCCAGCCGTTCGGGTGTATCGGTATTGTTATAGTCGGGCTAACACGCCGACAGCGGTCACGAACTCGTGGCCGGAATCCGTGTGGGGCGCCGGGACGGTTCGCGCCCATCGTGGAGGCGATCCAGCGTGGCCGCCCCGTGAGTAATCTTCGCCCCCGGGTCGCTGTCGAGTTCGTTCTCGTAGATCAGCCAGTCGGCGCCGGCGTCGGCCGCGGCGTCGACGACCGCATTCATATCTACGAGGCCCTCGCCGTGGGGGACGTTCTCGTATCCCCGGAGCGGCCCCGCAGAGCCCACATCACGGAGGTGGACCATCTCGATGCGGTCGCTGCAGAGCGAGAAGAGGGCAATCGGGTTGTAGCCGGCTTCGCGGATCTCCGCGACCTCCGGTTCGAACGTGACTTCTGCCGGCGCGGTCCGAGCGATGAGGTTCCACATCGGGGTCTCGCTCGGAATCGTCGTCGGCTCGGTCGGCCAAAGTCCGCTCAGCAGCCGGTGTGCGTACCGCCCGACAGCCGTGGGTACCGGCGTTTCCTCGATGACCGTGCCTGCCCCGTCCGGAAGGAAGGGCCGGAAGGCCAGTCGGCCAGTATGGAAGCCAAGCCGCATGTCCCAGTCTTCGAGGCTGGCCGCTGTGTCACGGAACCGATGGGAGAGCGAGCGGATGTCACTCCGGGTTCGGAGCTCGGACGACGGGAGATGCGGGACGACGACAGTGTCACACCCCACTGTTTGACACCGGACGAGCAGGTCTGATTCGCCGTTCAGGGCAGCCTCAATCTCGGAGAGGGCTGCGTGGACGGCGACCGGTTCGAGATTGGCGTCATCGAGTGCTGCTGCGATATCTTCGGGCGGTTCCTCGTGGAACCGATGGGCGAATTCGACGCCATCGTAGCCGGCAGTTCCAACACGTCGAACGATTTCAGGGAGCGACTCGGGCAGGGTTCGGATACTGTATAACTGGAGGGCCGTGTTCGGTCCACTACCCATGCCTGATAGTAGTGTTGTGACTATTTTCGTTACACACATGCTATCGAATCATAGTCCGACTGTAATCGAACGATTCGCCCGTCGGGACGTTCGCCGACGGAGGTATAGACCCGCTACCGATAGCGGAACACAGCGGTAGCTACCGCATAAAAGGTAGCCAACAGCCAACCGCGAGAAGGCGATCCGTCTAATCAGGATCTGATGGGCAATGCCTCACGACCCTCAGCACAAGGGTTCAAAAACCATAACCGGTCCACCCACAGTATGCTCGCAATCGCTGGCGGCAAGGGTGGCTGCGGGAAAACGACGGTCGCTCTCGGGGTCGGACAGGCGCTTGGGACGCCGACCGGACGGTCGCTGGTCATCGATACCGACCGCGATATGCCCAATCTCCATCGCCGTGCTGGCGTCGATCCGACGCCCGGAATCGCCGATATCACGGCCGCGACTGAGCCGGCTTCGGTCGCCCAGCGCGCCACGACTGTCAAGAACGTCGACGTACTCCCATGTCAGACCGCCTCCGGTGCCGCTGTCGGCAATGCTATCGCCGGTCTCACCCGGTGTGATCGCCCCGTGGTACTCGACTGTCCTGCCGGCGCTGGCCCGGACGCCGCCCGGCCGCTGCGGGCGGCTGAGCGGACAGTCATCGTGAGTGAGCCGACCCGCCAGAGCCTCACCGACACAGCCAAAACTGCGGCGATGGCCAGGGCGCTCGACGCGCCGCCCGCCCTCGCGGTACTGGTCGGCAGTGACGGTTCGGTGGACCCGTCGGAGTTGCTGTCCTGTTCGGGAACGGTCCACGTCCCGTCGGTGTCGAAGCCGCTGGAATCGGACCGGGCGACGGCACAATACGTCGAGATAGCGAACGTTCTCACCAAGCGGAATACTTAATCTCGTGGCTAAATAACGTTTCAGTGGTATGGCCAACCGGTTGCGAACGGGCATCGATGTCCTCGACAGAAAGCTCGACGGTGGCATCCCCGCCGGGAGTATCGTCGTGCTCTCTGCCCAGCCGGCCAGCCAGGCGGAGCTGTTCCTCTACGAACTCACCGCCACGCGCGGGACCCTGTGGCTGTCGCTCGACCGGACCGCCGAGTCGGTCATCGCGAGCATCGAGCAGACACCGGCAAACACCGGCGACCCGACAGTGCGACACATCTCCGGCGAGGCACCGCTCGACAACGCCGGCAAACTCGTCTCGGCGCTGCCGGAGACCTCGAACCTCATCGTCGACCCCCTCGACGTGCTGGAAGCGCAGGAGCCACACTCGCGCTTTCGGGCGTTCATGAACGACCTCCAGAACCACATCGTCAACACCGGCAGCCTCGCTATCGTCCACTGCCTGGACGGCCGCGACGTGCCACCACTTCGGGACACGACCGAGCACTTCGCCGACGTGGTGTTCCAGCTCGATACCACGACGAACGGTGACGAAGTGGAGAACCGCCTCGCGATCCCGAAGTTCCGCGGCGGGCGTGCGCCGAACGACATCATCAAACTCAATCTCGTCGAAGAGGTCAGTATCGACACCAGCCGCGACATCGCCTGATTCTATTCGCGGCCGGGCTGTAGCTCTCTGTCCGTCGATCCGAACTCCGTGCCGACGAGTATCAACAGGAACAACCCGAGACCAACGCCGACACCCGCCGTCAGCCCGAGCGCGGTGCTTCCGGTCAGCACGAGCGTGCCGACGCCGAACGCGATGGCCGGTGGGAGCGCGAGCAACAGCGGATACACCAACGACACGCGCATGGGTAGTGATGACGTGTCGTGCGTATAATCGTTCTCCCGTGTCAGCCCTCAGAAAATAGCAGCTGCTATCGACCGGCACCGCAGATCCGTCCGGCGGACTCGCTGTGCAGTTACTCTTCGGCGCCTTCGATCTCTTCGACGATCTCCTCGGCGTCAACGTCGGCGTCTTCCAGCGCGTCCTCGATGTCAGCGCCGCCGGCACCGCCCATGCCGCCCATCATGCCGGGCATGCCCATGCCGCCGCCACCGATCTCCTCCTGCACGATGATACGGTCGATGTCGAGCAGCTGGGTGAGCTGCTGGGCGATCTGCTGTTTGCCCATCATCCACTGCTGGTTCATCGTCAGCTGCGGCGTCGCCTCGATGTACAGGGTGTCCTTCTCGACCTCGACGGTCTCGTACTCGGGTTCGGACTCCTCGTCTTCGTCTTCATCGTCGTCTTCGCTCTCGACGAGCTGTTCCTCTTCGACGGTGTCGGTCTCGAACCACACGTCGAGCTCCATGTCGAGCATCATCCGGATGATGCCCTGTGCCTTCTCCTCGCGGTCCGTGACCTCTTCGAGGATTTCGTAGTCGTACTCGACGTCTTCACCGGCCAGCGGGTGGTTGAAGTCCACTCGCGCGCGGCCGCCGATGATGGTCTCGACGTGGCCGTGCTCGCCCTCGATGTCGACGTGTGCGCCGGGGTAGCGGTCGTCCTCTGGGATCTTGTCCTTCGAGACCGTCCGGACCTCTTCCTCGTCGTACTCGCCGAAGGCGTCGGCGGCGGCGACGGTTACGGTCCCCTCGTCACCGACTTCCTTCCCGTAGATGTCCTGCTCGACGTCCGGGAAGATGTGGTTCTCGCCCAGCACGATGGTGCGCGGGCCGAACTCCTGCTGTTCGGTGTCGATACCGTCGTCCTCGGCGACTTCCTCGTCAGTCGTGTCGACAAGCTGGCCGCCATCGACGGTTCGGGCGGTGTAGGCGAGCTTGACGACATCGCCTTTCTGTAGCCCCTCCGCTTGCTCTTCTTCGGCTTCGGTTTCCTCATCGACTTCAGTCTCAGACTCGTTGCTCATACCCTGTTCGTCAGTCGTGGCACTCTTAAGGACAACGTTTCCCGGTCAGTAGCGGTCAAGCAACTTCGGACCTGGCCGGCTAGTACTCGCTTGCAGCCAGCAACCGGTCGAACTTCTCGCGGTCGATGTTCCGGCCGGAAATAGGGAGGACAACCGTCTCGCCGCGGAGTTCGTCGCCGGCCTGGAGCGCCGCGGCGACAGCCGTCGCGCAGGCCCCTTCCATGACGATGCGGTCCGTCTCGAACAGGCGCGCCACGGCGTCAGCGATGGCGTCTTCGGACACCAGACGGAAATCAGCGAGGCCCGCCTGCAGTATTTCGGTCGGGAGCGCGAACGGCACCCGTGTCGCGACGCCCTCGGCGATAGTGTCGACGCTGTCGAGGGTCTCCAGCGTCTCCTCCTGCCAGGCGCGGTACACCGCGGGCGCGCCCGCGGCCTGTACACCGACGACAGCGGCGTCGGTCATCGCCCCGAGCGTGATGCAGTACCCGGCTGCGGCGGTGCCACCGCCAACGGGACAGAACACGCGGTCGACGTCGGGCCGCTCGTCGAGGATTTCGAGGCCCGCCGTGCCGACGCCAGCGAGCAACTTGGGTTCGTTGCCCGAGTGGACGTAGCGCGCCTCGCGCTGGGTCGCCAGTTCCTCGATGTGTTCGCGGGCCTCGTCGTAGTCCTCGCCGTAGGGAATGACTTCCGCGCCGAGTTGCTCCAGCGCGTCGACCTTTCCGGCGTTCGCTTCTTCCGGGACGCCGATAGTGACAGGCACGTCGAACTCGCGGCCGGCCCAGGCGATGGACTGGCCGTGGTTCCCCGTGCTCGCGGCTAGCAGCCCGGCGTCGCGGAACTCCTCGTCTAGGGACGCGACGAGGTTCACGCCGCCGCGGATTTTGAACGCGCCGGTCGGGAGCGTATCCTCACGCTTGAGCAGGACAGTCGCGTCAAGCGCGTCGGAAAGTGATTCGCTACGGACCAGCGGCGTCTCGGGGAGGTACTGGCGGATGCGTTGCCGGGCGCGAGCGACCGCTGCAACTGTCGGCGGCGTCAGGTCGTGGTACGGAAAGAGGGTCGTCTCGTCCGGGGAATCGATCGGCTCGTAGCGACCGGCCATACTACTACCCGGGAGAGCGGGCACAGTAAATGGCGCGGTCGACGGGAGCGTTTTTCAGCGGGCCGACCCAGCCACGGAGTATGTACGAAGTCGAGGTGAAAGTGCCAGCGGACATCGAGGCCGTCGCGGAGCGACTCGACGAACTGGGGGCCGAGCAGATCGATACGGTGATACAGGCCGACACGTACTACGACGCGCCCCACCGGGATTTCGCCGAGACAGACGAAGCGTTCCGAGTTCGTCGCGAGACCAGGAAGGGAGAGACGACGGCGAAAGTCACCTACAAAGGCCCACTGCTCGAAGCGGAGTCGAAGAGCCGCGAGGAGTTCGAAACTGGGGTCGAGGACGGCGAGGATATCGACGCTATCGTCCGCCACCTCGGCTTCGAGCCGGCGGCGACGGTCCGGAAGAACCGCCGGGTGTACGAACTCCGAGAGTACCACGTCACACTCGACGCTGTCGACGACGTCGGCGAGTTCGTCGAAGTGGAGCGGGAAACCGACGGCGACATCGAACCGGTTCGGGAAGGAGCCTACGAAGTCCTCCGAGACCTCGACCTCGACCCGAACGACCAACGGCGGACCTCCTACCTCGGTATGCTGCTCGCTGATGCGAGCGAGTAATCATTTCATCCTCATCTGTTCCCGTAAGTTATAGAACCCGGCCAACCGAAGTCGGGGTAATGACCGAGCGGAACATCCACGTCCAACCTGCGAGCGGGCTCGCCGTCGAAGACCAGGATATCGAAGTCGTAGAGCGCAAGGGCATCGGCCATCCGGACTCGATCTGTGACGGTATCGCGGAGACGGTGTCGCGGGCACTGGCCCAGACGTACATCGACCGGTTCGGCACAGTCCTGCATTACAACACCGACGAGACGCAGCTCGTCGCCGGAACCGCCGCGCCCGCGTACGGTGGCGGTGAAGTGCTGGAACCGATTTATATACTGGTCGTCGGCCGCGCGACCAAGGAGTACGACGGCGAGCGCATCCCGGCAGAGAGCATCGCCCTCCGGGCCGCCCGCGACTACCTCGACGAGCAGTTCCCGCATCTCGACCTCGGCTCCGACGTCATCGTCGACGTGCAGTTCGGCGAGGGATCGGGCGACCTCCAGACCGTGTTCGGGGAGGAAGCGACAGTACCGATGGCAAACGACACCAGCTACGGCGTCGGGCACGCACCCCTGACAGAAACCGAACAGATCGTCCGCAATACCGAGCAGCGACTGACCGGCGAGTACGCCGAGTCCAACCCGGTCGTCGGTCAGGACGTGAAAGTGATGGGCAAGCGCGAGGGCGACCACATCGACGTGACGGTGGCCGTCGCGATGGTCGACGAACACGTTCCGGACCTCGATACGTACAAGACTGCTGTCTCGGACGTGGAAGCCTTCGTCACCGATCTCGCCGAGGAGTACACCGACCGGGACGTGACGGTCCACGTCAACACGGCCGACGACTACGACGCCGAGTCGATCTACCTCACGACCACCGGCACCAGCGCCGAGCAGGGCGACGACGGCTCCGTCGGCCGGGGGAACCGCGCGAACGGCCTCATCACGCCGAACCGCCCGATGAGCATGGAAGCGACATCCGGGAAAAACCCCGTCAACCACATCGGGAAGATATACAACCTCCTCTCGACCGAGATCGCACAGTCCGTTGCGAGCGAAGTCGACGGCATCCGGCAGGTCCAGATGCGACTGCTCTCACAGATCGGCTCGCCGATCGACGAGCCCCACGTCGCCGACGCGACGGTCATCACCGAGGACGGCGTCGCGGTCGGCGATGTCCAATCGGACATCCAGGCCGTGATCGACGACGAACTGGCCGACGTGACCGACATCACGCGGCAGGTCATCGACGGCAACCTCTCGACGTTCTGAGGGGGCGAGGCGACACCCCTTTACTCGCCGGTAGTTAACTCGCGGGCATGCACCCGCCAGACGCCGACAGCGTGCTCGTCCGCCACGGCGAACTCGGCGTCAAGAGCGAACAGGTCCGCCGGAAGATGGAGGACCAGTTGGCGGACAACCTCCGTGCGATGCTCGATGCGCGCGGCCTGTCTGGGGACTTCGAGCAACGCCGGAACCGGCTGTTCGTCCACACCGACCAGCCAGCGGGCGTGACCGCGGCCGCGGCCGACACGTTCGGCGTCACCTCCGCGTCGGCCGTCACCACTGTCGACCCGACGCTGTCGGCTATTGAGGACGCACTGGCCGCGACCGCGCGAGAACAGTACGACGGCGGTACCTTCGCCGTCGACGCCCGCCGGGCAGGTCCAGCGGCAGCCCATCCGTTTTCCAGTACAGACATCGAATCCGACGGCGGCACCGCGGTCTGGGAGGCCATCGAAGCACTCGGGACGGAACCCGCCGTCGACCTCGACAACCCTGATTTCGAACTGTTCGTCGAGTGTCGCGCCGACGAGGCGTACGTCTTCTGTGAGAAACGCGCCGGTCCGGGCGGCCTCCCGCTGGGAACCCAGCGACCCGTCGTTGCCCTCGTCAGCGGCGGCATCGACTCGCCCGTCGCCGCCTGGAAGCTCATGAAACGCGGCGCGCCGGTGATTCCCGTCTACGTCGACCTCGGTGACTACGGCGGTCCCGACCACCGGGCGCGAGCCGTTTCGACCGTCTCCGAACTCGCGTCGTACGCACCCGGCCACGACCTATCCGTCAACGTCGTCGATGCCGGCGATGTCGTCGCCGACCTGTCACAGGACCTCGGCGCGCTCCGGATGCTCGTGCTCCGCCGGTTCATGCTCGCAGTCGCCGAGGCTATCGCGCACGAGCGAGACGCCGTCGGCATCGTCACCGGCGAGGCTATCGGACAGAAATCCAGCCAGACGAGCGCGAACATTGCCGTCACGGACGCCGCGACAACGCTCCCGGTGCACCGACCGAACCTCACCGTCGACAAATCCGAGATAACCAACCACGCACGGGCCATCGGGACTTTCGAGGGCTCAACGATAGACACCGGCTGCAACCGCGTCGCGCCATCACATCCTGAAACCAATGCCTCGCTCGAAGCGGTTCGATCGGCCGAGCCCGACGACTTGTTCGAGCGCGCCGAGTCCTGTGCCCGGGACCGCGCCGTCGTCCCCATCGAAAGCTAAATTTCCGGGGCGGGCCAGGGTTGAGCCATGACGCAGGTCTGTCTCGTCGGGAGCGAGGGCGTGAACCTCCGGTACGAACTCCTCTCGCGCGAGACCGCACGGAACGCGCTCGCCACCTACGACCTGCAGGAACCGTTCGCCAATACCGTCGCCGTCGACACCGTGAGCCTCGGCGCGGCGGTGGCGCTCCTGAACGACCTGAACTGGTATCTGGTCCGCTTCGCCGACGCCGCGTTCGTCCGTGACCCGTCGATCAGCGAGACCGAGTGGCTCTCTCGGGACCTCGCCGCGGCGATCCGGGACGACGATATCGCCCCCGAAGCCACCGGACGTTTCCTCAACGTGTACGGCATTGTCGAGCCGGACGGGGGCGGCGACACCGATGACGAAGCCGCGTCGGAAGGCGAATCGGAGCCTGCGTCTGACACACAGGCGATGGAGACCGAGCGCCCACCGGAACTCGTCGAACCGATGCTCCTGACACGGACCGGGGACACGATTCCCGAGTACGACCTCCGGGACGTGGACGACACGCTCATCGTCAGGGTGACCGAATCGGAGTTCGGCGCCTGATTCGATTGCGCCGCGCGCGCAGAACAGATCGTTCTCAGTCGAACATTCCGGTCGACATGTACCGCTCGCCGCTGTCCCAGTAAACTGTGACGACGAGTGGGTCCTCAACGCCGTCCGCGGCGAGTTGCTCGGCTACCTCCCTCGCAGCCAGGTTCGACGCGCCCGAGGACTGGCCGACGAGGATGCCCTCCTCGTGGGCGAGCCGCCGGCATTCGTCTTCCGCGTCCGCGAGTTCGACCGTCACCACGTCGTCCAACAGCTCAGTATCCAAGTTGTTACTGATGAAGCCCGGCCCCATCCCCTGGAAGCTGTCCTCACCCGTGCCCGGTTCCATCCCGGAGAGGACGGCGTTGTCGGCCGGTTCGACGGCAACGATATCCATCTCGGGAAACGCCTCGCGCAGTCGACGGCCGGTACCGGTGATCGTGCCACCGGTTCCGACGCCCGCCACTAACGCATCGACTGTCCGGTCGCCGACCTGCTCGATGATCTCCGCGCCCGTTGTCTCGTAGTGTGCCTTCGGGTTCGCCGGGTTGTCGAACTGCCGCAACTGGACGTAGTCGTCGCGCTCGCAGAGTTCGTCCGCGCGCTCTTTCGCGTCCGAGATGTCGCCCTCGACCAGTTCGATCTCCGCGCCGTAGGCCTTCATTATCTGGCGGCGCTCGGGGGACTTCGAGGACGGCATCACCAACACCACGTCGTACCCCTTCGTCGCTCCGACCATCGCCATGCCGATGCCGGTGTTGCCACTCGTCGGTTCGACGAGCGTATCGCCCGGTTCGAGCGACCCCTGTCGCTCGGCGTCGTCGATCATGTACTTCGCCGGCCGGTCCTTGGCGGAGCCGCCGGGATTGAACGACTCGACTTTCGCTGCGACCGTCGCCCCCTCCGGCGCACGAACCGAGACCAGCGGGGACCCGATCGTATCGAGAATAGAGTCTTTCATCGCCGCCGGCTACGCGGCCCCGACTTAAACGCCTACTGAAGGTCTCAAACGGTTCGCGCACTCCCGACACGCGGCAGGGCTTTCCGTCATCGACACCCTCTCACCTGAACATGTTGATGTCGTCGACCGGCAGTACCGAGTAATCGACTGACAGCGTATCCTTCGTGGCCCGGACTTTGCCGACAAACGCGGAGATGTCGTCGAGTTGGCCCTCCAACACGAACAGTTCCATGCAGTACCGGTCGCCGACGTGGCTGTGGAAGTTCGACGCGACGATTGACTCGTGATCGTGGCGGAGATGCATCATCTTTTCCTCGACAGTTGTCGTCTCGTAGTCGAACAACACCGTGACGACCGCCATCAGTTCGCGGTCCTCCAGTCGCTTGTCCTCGAACTCACCCATCAGGTTCCGGACTGCTTCACGTACGACCTCGCTGCGGCCGGTGTACCCGTGTTCGTCCGCGAACGTGTCGATTCGCTCCTCCAGTTCGTCCGGCATCGAAATGCTGACTACGCCCATGTATTAACTCACGGGCATTGTGGTATTAAGAATTCATATCGAGGGGTGCGAACAGCGTTGCTACTATCAAACAACTGTCCTACTATGTCACGCTGCATAAATACACAAAGCCCACTCGGGAGAGATGCCTCTCCTGAGTGAGCTAGGTAAGGTATGAATGGTGGC